>CALDUY010000020.1 GCA_937923405.1 uncultured Gemmataceae bacterium
ACAGTGACAAAGCCACCGTCACGGCACAGCCAATCAGGCACACAAACCCCCACCCCTCCAGTCGCGGCATCTCAGGACCCTCCTGACGTGCTTACACAGGTGAATTCGTTGGCCAACCCGCAGGCTTACCGCCGAACGACCAAGCTCAGCTGCCGCCGACGTGACGACAGGAGATTACCCAACCACCTCGTTTACGGCGGTCAGCTGCAGCGACTGGTTCGGCCTCATGCCGCTGCTTGATAGATACGCTCTGTTCACCAACACCAATACGTTCAAACCACAATTTGGGTTTCACCGTATTCTATACCAACACATCGTCACTTCAATGATCCACGATACTTGTGATTCTCGTCAAGATCATTGCGCCGAACGACCCAGCTCAGCAGCGGCGGGGCCGAGTGAGCTATGAACCTGGGAAAGCCGACCTGCCCCCGCCGTCTGCTGCAGCGCCTGGTTCGGCCTCTGCTGCCTCCGCCGTCGCTACCAGCGCCGCGGCGAGGGCCCGTGCCTGCGCCGGAGTCAGCTCTAGCTCGGTATTGGCGACGAAGTCGGCGTCAGTGAGCCGGTCGCTCTCCACGTTGAGTCCGGAGAGGTCGGCCTCCATGCTGACCTGCCACGTCTCGACGTTGACCAACCCGGGGTGGATCTGGCCGACCACCTCGATGAAACCCTGCCGGTACTTCACCGCGTCGCACCGCACCCGGAACCGGTCAGCCATCCGCTGCGCCCTCTGCGGCCGAACGACCAAGCTCAGCTGCCGCCGAAGGGACGACAGAGAGAAACCCAACCACCTAGTTTACGGCGGTCAGCTGCAGCGACTGGTTCGGCGTTTTGCAACTACCGCTCCAGCCACTTCGGGTCATCGAGGTCACGCTCGTAATCCTGCTGGCCGCCGAAGCCCAACGCCGCGGTGTGCTCGAAGTACGGGCCGAGGTTGTCATCCTCCTCGCACGTATCGACTCCCCACACCGCCTCGATCAGGAACGGTAGCCAGCAGTGTGGCGGCGGCCACCTGCGGAAATACTCGATCTTCTGCTCTTCCGTGAACCCCTGCCGCGGCCACCACTCCGACCAGATCATCTGGTGAGATTCGCCGCCACCCATTCGCCAACAGATACTGAAAGGGTGTTCGTTGAACACGACCCAAGGCGGAGGGACTGTACCGTATTCCGCCACAAGCCGGTCGATCTCTCCCTGCATCCACGGCTCCATCGGTCGAGCGCCCTCCGCCGCCGAACTTGTAATTAGATTGCGTCTGCGCAATCTATCACGGTCAAGAGGATGGGCCAGAACATCTGACCGAACCTGTTATCCTACTCGACCTTCAATCACTACTCTCCCCTTCAACCCGCGCGACCTATCCCACGAATGGACATTGCGCCGCGGTATCTGTTCCGATTCCATCCCTTGGCAGTTCGCTACCGGTCCAGCGGGCTTTTGACGCCCAGGCCTCCTCGGTTCAACACATGCGTGTAAATCATCGTCGTACTCACGTCTTCATGGCCCAACAACTCCTGAACTGTACGAATGTCATACCCCGCTTCCAGAAGATGGGTGGCAAAACTATGCCGAAAACTGTGACTCGTGGCCCGCTGGCTCAGGCCGGCGCGACGCACCGCCTGAGTGACGGCCCGACTCACGGAGCCTTCGTGGGCATGATGTCGCCGTCGAACGCCCGTGCGAGGATCGATCGAGAGGACGGCTGAGGGAAAGACCCACTGCCACGGCCATTCCACGGCAGCGTGGGGATACTTCCGCTCCAAGGCATCTGGTAGCCAAACACGGCCCAAGCCCGCTGCCAGATCCCGCTGGTGCAACTGTTCGACTCGCTGTAAATGCGCCGCCAAGTCTGGCTTCACGGAAAGCGGCAACATGGTCCGGCGGTCCTTGTCGCCCTTGCCTTGCCGAACCGTAATCTCGTTGCGGCCGAAGTCCAAGTCCTTGACCCGCAGCCGCAGACATTCCAACAGGCGGAGTCCGGAGCCGTACAGCAACAAGCCGATCAGGCGGTAGGTGCCCGTCAGTTCGGCGAGAACCCGTTGCACGTCCTCTTGGCTGAGTACCACCGGCAGCCGCTTCGGCCGTACGGCGCGAACCACGCCGGCGATCTGGCCTGGATCGACTTGCAGAACTTTTTGATAGAGGAAAAGCAAGGCGCTGAACGCCTGGTTCTGCGTTGAGGCAGCCACATGCCCTTCCACTGCCAAGTGGGTCAGGAAGGCGTTAATCTCCGCCGCCCCCAGCTGCTGCGGGTGGCGTTTGCCGTGGAAGAGGATAAACCGGCGAACCCAATGGATATAGGCTTCTTCGGTACGCAAGCTGTAATGACGGAGGCGACAGGCTTGACGTACTTGATCGAGCAGTCTGGGCTTGCCAGGCTCGGCGACCGGCGGAACACGAGTTTCGAGGACCGACTGGGAAGTCATGAGTGTACCTTGGCCGAGACTGATAACTATGCTACCGCAAGCAGGTCGATTGGCCAACAAATTTTTTCCAGATTTTTCCACAACGACCTGTGGCGCTGGCAGACATACCCTGGTGCTGCCAAGCAGCAGATTGCGCAATCGGCACAAATAGCATAAACAAAAGAATTGATCCGACCCAGGCAGGTTGTATGGGCAGAATAGCGTCGCCGAGGAAGAAATTCCAAGGTAGAAGGAGAATTCTCTCTTGTCAGGCTAGCTCCAGGAGGGGAAAACGGCAGGACCGACTTTTCGAGGTGGAAATGCTGGCGCTGTGCCCGCGATTCAGTATAATAACAGAACCTCTTGAAAACGGGCTGGCGAGTGATTGTTAGCCTGAGGTCGCTTGAGGAGTCCAATCCATGCTGTCCAGCGCGTGCCTGAACGAACTGCGAGTTGCCTGGCTTCCCCATATTACGAATGCTGGCCTCGCTCGACTGATCGACTTGCTGGAAAAAGGCAGCCCGTTGCTCATCAGCGGAGCCTTCACCCGAGCCATTCCGATGGGGTGCCTCGCTTCCCATGTCGCGTGGAATCACCCGCAAACCGCCGGTCAGACCATCGACGCGGGGATTAACTGGCTCTACTGCGTAGCTGGGCTGAACCCAGCCACGTCTCATGTTTTGCGCGAATGGGATCAGCGCGGCGCGCAGGATCTGCAATTACGCCAAGATCTGTTGGTCGAGTTGCGTCGCGAACAACGCCGCCGCCAGCAGCTGGACACGGAAGAGCAACCGGAGTGCAGTTTGGTTTTATCCTGACCTAACTCAGAGATTCCGTGACACTTCCGGATTCTTCACGTTGGCTGGGACTATACCGGCTCGAACAGCTGGGGCAGGCGGCTTGGTTTGCCTTCCAGGCCACGCTTGCTCTACCTGCTGCCCTGTTGCGTCCTCGGGCACTGGTGGTTCAGCTCTACCAGGTGCTGGTCGGTGGTCTGCCCTTAGCACTGACAGCAGGCGTGGCCATCGGTGTGGTGGTCTGGCTGCATCTGCGCGATGCGCTGCGTACCGTGGCCGGCATGGAAGCGGTGCATCAGTATTTGCCTCAGGGGCTGGCCCTGGCCGTGGTGTTAGAGCTTGCTCCGTTGACCGCAGGACTGCTTGTGGCCGGTCGCTCTGGAGCCAGCCTTGGCGCTGAACTGGGGTCAATGCGCTTGACCGAACAGGTCGATGCGTTGGAGGTGTTAGGACTGTCGCCGTTACGAGAACTGGTCGCGCCGCGTTTGTTGGCCTGTATGCTAGCGCTGCCAATCTTGACTTTGTTTATCTCCTATCTAGCTCTTATCTCGGGCTACGCTGCTGAGGCGGTCACCTCTGCCGAGTTGTACCAACGCTATGTCAATGAATGGGTTCGAGTGCTGCGACTCCGCGACGTAATTCCAGCTACCTTGAAAACGATGGTGTTCGGCTATTTGATCGGACTGGTCGGCTGCTGGAAGGGACTGACGGCCCAGGGCGGCACCGAAGGCGTTGGCAACGCAGCCACAGGTAGCGTTGTCGTCTCGATCTTTTTCGTTCTCGTTGCGGATGTCGTGCTGGTGAAGCTGATTCAGCTGATCGGCTAGTGCGGTCCACCACGAATCGGCGCTGACAGGCCACCGGGTTACTGTTATGACTCTCTCCTGAAACGAGGCCACATCGCTTCGAGTGGCGCGAGGCGAGGAAAGGGGAGGGTTATGGGTAGAACGTCCACCGTGACCGCCATACTGTGCCTGTTTACCTTGGCTGGCTGTTTTCCGGGCTATCTGAGTAACAAACACGCCGGACAGGAAGGCTACTACGCGCCGCCCATCACCGCCTTGAATGGTGAAGGCCAGACCATGCGTCTGAAAGACTTCAAAGATAAGGTCATCCTGTTGAGTTTCTGGCACGGCACCTGTGCCCCCTGTCGGGCCATGTTCCCCCACGAGAAAGCCCTGGTGAAAAAGTATCAGGACCAGCCCTTTGTTCTGTTGGGAGTCAATGCCGACGAAAGCCCCTTCGAGCTAAAGCGGATTCAGGACAAGGCCAAGCTAACTTGGCCGTCGTTCTGGGATGGTCCCAACGGCGGCATCGCCCAGATCTGGGGCGTGGAACGGTTTCCTACTTTCTTCGTCATCGACCGCGAAAACATCGTCCGCTGGCGCTATGAAGGCGTCCCACCGGATGGCCTGATCGAGAAGCAAATCGACGAGGCGCTAAAACGCCCTGCCCCAAAAGAGAACAAGTCCGAACTGTTTTGAGCGATTCGTGGTATCATACTTGCTAGCAATACGACGGGTCGGCCCTGACCCGGCGAGCGAGGATACCATGAATAATCGCGACCAACTAGGCGGCATCATTCACGTTTACCAGAAGTTCGATCCGGTCGAGTTTCCCAGCCCCACGGCTCCGCCTCCCGATCTCGTCTCCCCGGCGATGGAGCATCTATTGACCTACGGCAGCATGCGGCAACTCACCGATGAGGAGTTGGCCCGCACCGTGCGGATCGATCCGTCGCAGATCAGCGGCTTGGGGCCGAGTCTGGAGGCGCTGCGCGAGATCCTCGAAGAACGCAAACGGAAGATTCTCTCCACCTACGAGACGGACACCGTTCAAGCGGCGGCGTACCGCGCCTTCCACGAACCGGCACGACAAGTGCGCCCGCCGGCCAAATTGGCCAAAGACTTCGCCGAGGCCGTCCGCGAAGAGCAGATCTACGATCTCGAACGACTCTGGTATCGCAGCGGCCATGAGCGCGGCGAGTTCGCCCGTCAGTTGCTTCAATTGACCGAACGCCTCGGCGACAAATACCAGATTGATGAGCTGGCCAGCAAGTACGAGTTCACCGGTCACCAGTCGATGACGATTCCCCAGGCACTGGAGATCAAAAAAGAGCTAGAAGCCATCGATAAACTCCTCGAACAGCTTCAGGAGGCGGCCAAGACAGCCCAGATCGGCATCATCGACTTAGACGAACTAGAAAAGTTTGTTCAGCCAGGTGACCTTCAACAGTTGAGTGAACTACAGCAGCAGATTCAAGAGTATCTGCGGCAACTCGCCGAGCAACAGGGACTAGAGCAAGCGCAACGAGGCGGCTTTCAACTGTCTCCCAAAGCGTATCGTCTGTTTCAATCAAAACTGCTCGCACGCATCTTCGAGCAGTTGCAAGCCTCGCGAACAGGCCGACACACCGGTCCGGTCGTCGGCGACGGTGCGGTCGAACTGCAGCAAACCAAACCCTACGAATTCGGCGACTCCATCACGCAGATGGACATTCCCGCGTCGTTCACCAACGCTCTGCTCCGCGCCGGTCCCGGTACGCCGGTTCGTCTCCAGGCCGAGGACATCGTCATTCACCCAACCCGCAACACGCCGCGCTGTGCCTCAGTGGTGCTGCTCGACATGTCCGGGTCGATGCGCTACGACGGACAGTACATCAACGTTAAGCGCATGGGACTGGCTCTGGACGGACTGATTCGCAGCGAGTTTCCCGGCGACTATCTGCAATTCATCGAGATGTACACCTTTGCCAAGCCCAGACACATCTCGGAAGTGCCTAGCCTGATGCCCAAGCCAGTGACCATTTATGATCCCTGGGTCAACTTCAAGGTGGACATGAGCGATCCGGAAGTGTCGGAGCGCGTCATTCCGCCGCATTTCACCAACATCCAACACGGGCTGTCGCTAGCGCGGAAGTTTCTGGCGACGCAGGAGACGCCCAACCGACAGGTGATGCTCATCACCGATGGTCTGCCGACCGCTCACTTTGAGGGCACGGTGCTGCGACTGATCTATCCCCCGAACCCGGCCACGGAGCGGGCCACGCTTCGCGAAGCGATGCTCTGCGCTCAGGAGGGAATTATCATCAACATCTTTTTGCTACAAAGTTGGAACCAAACCTCTGAAGACGTACAGTTCGCCTATCGCATGGCCGAAGCGACAAAGGGGCGGGTCTTCTTCACCGCCGGTCGCGAATTGGATCGCTACGTCGTCTGGGACTATCTGGCTCGACGCAAGTCGATCCTCGCGTGAAAGTACTGCCATCAGGAACCGTCTGTCTGGACGACCAGCCGGTTGAAGCGGCCTGACGGGAAATTTGGCTTGTCCACCTGCTGCAGCGTCAGCGCGTCTGCGGCTTGGAAGTAGCCGGTGCGGAACCGACCTTGATCGGCGTCTGGCAGATCAAGCAGGCCACCGTCTTGCCGCGATCATGCTCCTCGACCAGCATGAATTTGCGACATTTGGGATTCGGACACTGCACAGCGAACACGCCAGGCGGAAACGAGGACATGATTGCACCTCATCAGGTGATGCGCAAATTTCGCACAAACTCGGCCTCGCGGGCGATCTCTTCCTCCGTCAGCCCACTGGAGCGATGAATCATGGTTCGCGCCATTCGACCTGCGGTCATATCTAATGCCAACACCTCGATCAATCCGTTCGACGCCACTCCGTAACGGACCTGTACGGGCGACCCTTTGGGTAAATTCGGAGGCAACCCATCGATCCAGCATTCCCCGATCGAGATGCAATCTTTCGCTTCGGGCGCGTCGCCTTGCAAAACCTTAACTCGAACTCGTTGCTGATGCTCTGCCTTGGTGTAGTAGACGCGGCTAGCAGCGTAAGGAAGCTGGGTATTGCGCGGAATGAGAATGTCGTTAACTCGCTGATCGGCCTTGTTGGTCACTTCAATGCCGAGACTGTGGGCGTTGACGTTGACCTCGACAACCTGCTCCAACAGTTTGCGTGCCTCGGGACCGAGTAACGCCATCTCTTCCTCGGTGTTGGCCACGACGATGCCGGCGTGCAGAGCCGCTCCGCGAGCGACGACTTCGCTGACCGCCAACGAGTTGTCTGGCGTTTTACCACTGAGTTGGTGCAGCATCTCGCCGGTCATTGGCATGTGCGTCGACCCGCCGACGAGGAGAATTTTGTCGACTTGGTCCCAGGTCAGTTTGGCGTGTCGCATCACCTGCTGCACCGTTAGCCGAGTACGAATGATGAGATCCTTGGTCAGCGCCTCGAACTCGGCCCGAGTCAAGGTCGTGGTCAGCATCTTGCCAGCATGCGAGCAGGTAATCGACGCCTGGGGCAGTTTGCTGAGCGTCTTCTTGGCTCGCTCGGCAGCGGCCTGCAACGCGGCGTAAGCCTGGGGATCCTGACGCGGATCCGAGCCGTGTTCCTGGACAAACCGCCGAGCCACGAAATCGACAATCTTGTCGTCCCAGTCGCGACCGCCCAGCTGATAATCTCCCTCGATGGCCAGTGTCTCGAAACGATCCTTGGAGAGTCGAACAAGCGTAACGTCGAAGGTGCCACCGCCCAGATCGTAGACCAACACGGTGCGAGCCTCGTCGGGCAGCATCGGCCTGGGCGCAGGCATGCCATGCAAGGGGCGCGGAGGTTGCAACGAGTAGGCCAAGGCCGCCGCCGTCGGTTCATCGAGAATGTCGATGACGTCCAACCCAGCGATTCGACCGGCATCCTTGGTGGCCTTGCGACGTGTCTCGTCGAAGTAAGCCGGCACCGTGATGACTGCTTTGTGAATCGGTCCCAGACGTAGTTCGGCATCTTGCACGAGCTTGCGTAGGATAATCGCCGACAACGTCTCGGGGCGAAAAATTTTGCCGGCTACCGGTCGCGGAAACGCCTCCTTGCCCATGAAGCGTTTGATGATCGAGGCGACGCGATCCGGCTGTTCCAGGGCGACATCCAGCGCGGACTGTCCCACGACCGCAGTATTGTCGTCGAGCAGCAGCACGGCGCTAGGAGTCAACATCTCGTTGTCGCGGTTGGGAATCGTGTACGGTTTGCCGTGATCGTCCAACGTCGCGATGGCCGAGAAGGTGGTGCCCAGATCGATGCCGACCAGGTTGCCCGCCATAACCGGGTTTCCTTCCAATCAGAGGCAACGACGAGGAGCGACGCCCCCTGTCGCGCTGCTCCTCCTCGCCTTCTCTATATGATTGTAACGTCTGCTCTGGCCGACGTCACGGTTTACTCATCCCGGTTGGGCCAGTCGATTAGTTTGCCGCTTCCGATTCCACCGCGCAGAGGAGTTGTGAACTTGCGCAGCTTGACCGGTGGCAGCGGCGGCTCTTCTTCCTCGGGAGTGGTCTCTTCAACGACCGGCTCGGGCTCTTTCAGGGCCTGCTTGATCGACAGCGACATCCGTCGATTGGCCACGTCGACCGAAAGCACTTTGACCGTCACTTCCTCATCGACTTGGACGACGTCTTGCACGCGATTGACTCGCTGCGGGGCCAACTCCGAGATATGCACCAGTCCCTCGACCCCGGGTTCAAGTTCGACGAACGCGCCAAAATCCATCAAGCGAGTGACCTTGCCACGAACCACCGTGCCCGGCGCGTAGGTGGTGTTCGCTTCATCCCATGGACTAGAGGTCAATTGTCGTAACCCTAGCGTCAACTTCCGCGTCTGCGGATCGAGGCGTAAGATGGTGACCCGTACCTTCTGTCCCGGAGCGACAATCTCCGAAGGATCCTTGACTCGCTGCCAGCTCATCTCTCCAACGGGAAGCAGTCCGTCCACGCCGCCCAGATCGATGAACGCGCCAAACGGTTTGATCGAACGTACTACACCTTCGCGGATCTGCCCCTCGGCCAGTTCCGTCCAGAGTTTCTCCTTGCTCTCCTGGCGTTCCCGTTCGAGCAAAGCTCGCCGACTGACAACCAGGTTTCGCTCCTCGCGATCGACCTCGGCGACTAGACAGCGCAAGCGCTGACCAACATAGGCAGCGAGATCCTCGACGCGGAACAACTCGATCTGACTGATCGGCATGAAACCGCGTATCCCGTTGACATCGACAGACAGCCCGCCCTTGTTCTGTTCCAGCACCCGAGCCTCGACAATCATGCCAACCGCTACGCTGCTCCAGTCCGCCTCAACCGCCGCCCCCTGCCGAGTGAGGATGAGCAGGCCATCCGGATCGTAGCCTTCGATTTGGACCTCGACTTCGTCACCGATCTTGGGCGGTTTGTCGCCAAACTGGTGCAGGGCGATCACTCCCTGAATGCGACCGCCGACATCGACAAACACATCCTTGCCACGGATCGACAGCACACGCCCCTTGCGAGGGCCAGCCGCCGGTTTGGGATCCTTGAGCCGACGTGATTTCTCCCCCAACAGCTCCTTCATGTCCGCGCCGGAGAAGGCTTCTTGCAGTTCGCGTTCCAGCTGAGCCTCGATGTCGGCGTCGAACGCCTCGGGCTTGCTGCCGAACCCATAGGTCATGTCCTCTCGTTCCAGAGACGGCACCTTATTTTCGAGCGGTTTTTGCGGACGATCTCGACGAAATCGCTGGCGTAGGCTGGGTTTGCTCGAAGGGGTAGGGGTTGCTTCGGGCGGATTTTCCGGAGTCGGCTGGTCGACGTTGCTCATAATCGCTGTTCCTTACTTGCCGTTCTGCTTCAATTCACGGATCGTGATGTTCCGAAAATCAACCGGAGTGCCGTGATTCTGCAGACAGATGTATCCCTTGAGGGGTTTGTTTTTCAATTCGCTGATCGTGGATTGATCGACGTCGACGATTTTAGTGCCATTGAGCGTGATGGTAATGTTCGGCCCCAGACAGCGCACTTCCAGGGAGTTCCACTCGGGAGCCGCCTTGGCTGCTTGCTCCTTGGGAGCTACATATCGATACAACGAACCAGTCGAATGCTTGTCAGGTTTCTTGTCAGTATCGTCCATAAGCTGGATCTCATAACACGCATAAGAAGGGCGTGTGCGAACAGGCTGCTTAGGATCGAACGGCACCGTGCGAATGCCGACGCCGCTATTGCCTCGCCTTGCCTTGGGAGAGTCCGGAGCTTGGAAACGATATTCCAGCTGAAGATGGAAGTCACTAAACTCTTGCTCTTTGTAACGGAGAAAGCCGAAGCTGCCACGCGTCACCATGCAGGAGATCATCCCCTCGCGAACTACCCAAACCGGAGCGGTTTTGTCGCCATCCTTGAATTCGCTTGGTCCCTCGACGACCCAGCCTTCGAGGTCTTTTCCATTGAACAGCGGACGAGGTGGCGGATCGGCCAACATCAACGGTAGCCACGCCAACAGAGCAAGACAATTCATCGAACCCCCCTCAGCGAGTGCTAGAAACCTGTTCGCATGGTAGCGGTCAAATGGCGAACAGACAAGCAGCCCTGTTCTCGAATACTGTTGTAAGGTAGTGCGAGAACAGGGCCGCTTAGGAAGTTGAGCAGCTCAGTCACTTGGCGATGATGTCGGGGATCACATTCTCGGCCTGGAGTTCCATCGGCGTGCCCTTGGGATCGCCGAGATAGCCTAGTTCTTCATGCCAGGCGAAGAAACGCACTTTGGCTCCGACAGGCACCCCAGTGATCTCGAACGTACCCACCTCCGGTTTGGATAGATCTTCCCATTTTTTCGCTTTTAGATCGGCTCCCACGCTGGTGAGGGCGGCGTAGGGATGATCGAAGGCGCGAATGTAGGCCATCATCCAGCCGTGAATGTTGCAGGCCACGGTGATCGGTTGCGGATCAGGATTCAATACCAGTGTCAACTTGCTGATCGTGCCATCAGGCTGCATGGCCTGAATCAATTGCCCCTGTTCGGGATTAGCCGGACCCCCCTTGACCTTAGCATTGTGCCCCACGCGAGCATCGTTTTCGATGATGAGTTGCTGCCCGGTCGGCTTCAAACTCCCATCCGCGGAGCGATACTTGGGAAACAGTACCACGCAATGCGGCATGAAGGTGCAGTGCGGCTGCGACATCGTCACCGAGGTATTTTCAAACTTAGCTAATTGCTCAGGGGGGATCTCAAAGAAGTGCCCCGGTTCGGGTTGAATCCATACGAAGACGTTGCCCAGCAGTCCGTTTGTTCCAATGCGGAACTTCTGTTGCTCGCTCTCACAACTCTGCAACATCGACTGCTTGCCATCAGGACTGACTCCGGTTAGGCAGTACTTGGCGTCGGTATTCTTGCTCATGGCGTCGCGAAGGCTGGCAGTAGCCGCCGCTAAGTTTCTGTCTCCGCCTTCCCATTTGACCCGACCTTTGATGACGCCAAATCCCTTGCCCGTCACAGGTTTGAGGGTCACTGCCGGACCCGTTGATCGCTTGCGCCCCGCTTTGCGAGCAGCGATGGCGTCCAGATCGATGTCGTCGTCTTCGTCGCGAGGCGTGCTGCTGCCGCAACCGAGCAGAAGCAGTGACAACAAACTGACAAGGAGGGAGGTGGACAGCAAGCCCAGGAGAGTGGATCGCATGAGAGCAACCTTACTAAAGAGAGAGTCGCGAAGCACGAAATTTCGTGTTCGCGACTCAGTACGTTCAAGTTAGTCTTTGGTCAACGTGATCTTGCCAAGATCGGTGGTTTCGCCGTTCTTGATGGTGATGATCTTACCGCGATTGATGGGATTCTTGGGATCGCGAACGACCCAGCCCACCGCCTCTTGCCAGAGCATCAGTCGGAACGTCCCAGCAGGAGCGTTCTTGATCTCGAACTCGCCGTTCTCATTAGTGACGGCAAAATATGGATGTGGAAAGGAGCCGATCCAGCCCTTCATCCAGCCGTGGATGCTGCATGTGTACATCGTCGGCAATGCCTTGGGGAGGAAGCCATCGACGACAGCTTGTCCCTTGGCCGGAATCAGTGGGTTTTGCACCGGGCCACCGCCGATGGAGTCGATCTTGAAGTTATGCGGAATCGGCGCAGAGTTCTTCACGACCAGCTTTTGCCCAACTTGCAGACCGATCACGCGCGGCTCGAAGACGCAGCAGGGTTGGTCAATTTCCACGGTCTTGGGAGGGTCCTTCAGGGAAGGATGGATCGGTGGAACGAATTTCGCGTTGCGAGCATCCTTGGGATCGGCCAGCCACACCAGCACCCAGCGAACTCCGTTATTCTTGGGATTGACAACCAGTTCATCCTTGTAAATGTCGCCTTTGGAGAGACAATGGGCGGTGTCTTTATCGACGTTGGCCTTCTCGCGTTCGGGAGCCTTGCCGGCAAAGACCACTTGTCCTTTAACGGTGCCCCATCCTTGGGCGCTAGCGGAACTGGCCAGCAATCCCGCTAGACAGACAACCAACGCTGTGCTTCGTGTGAGACTCATTTCTTATCTCCGGTAGCGGCCGCCGGGGGTGGGATGGTAGGCGGGCTGGTGGTCAGCAGGTCGGTTAGCCTCGGCAGGTCCATGATGAGATCCCGGACGGCCTTCGTTTGCTGCAGTGGCGAACCGACGAACGCCTCCTGGAACTCCCATTTTAGCGGATCCGCCTCATACGGGAAGTTCTGTGGCATGACCGGACTGTAGGGGAACATACGCACGGGTTGAGCGACCCACTGCTCCACCCATTCCGGTCGGAGACGTTCACTGGCCAAGGCCAGGTTCGGCCCCTGCGCCCCGGTGATCTGCACAGGGCCAATCGAGTGGCACGTCAGACACAATGACTTGTGCGTCAACAAGTTGTAAGCCTGGCGCGAGTACAGATCCTTGACCTTGGAATGGTTCGGCACCTTCTGATTGGCTGCCAGCCCTTCCTCGATCAGCTTGATCCGCGCCTGCCATTGTTTGGCCTTCTCCGGATCGACGTCGGGCTTGCCGACCTCGTCTTTGGCTTGCTTGAGCAGAGCTTGGACACTTTGTTCGTGCTGCGTGATCGAGTGACGCCAGTATTCTGGATCACGCTGAGGAATGTAGACGAACGGTGACGTCACGCCTGCCCCGGGGTTGCCCATTTTCGAGACCGCCGTGAAGTAGTTCACCAAGGCCCGGGCATCCTCGGGACTGAGATTAAACTTCGGCATGCGGAGCAGCAAACCCGCCGACGACTCGGGATATTGCGGACGTACCGGATGCGGATTGAGTAAGAACTTGTACAACCAGTCCGGCTGCACCCGTTCGCCCTCACGCAACAGAGGCGGCGGCAGTACCGTCCGCGATTTCGCCGGATCCGCAGGCGGGAACTTGGTGCTGTCCTTCTTGTTCAGATAGGGAACCATCAGGTCAGTCCAGGTACCGCCAAACGGTGCCGTCTCCCGATATGTGCCTGGTCGCAGGTAGACATTTGTCCCTTCGCGAAGATCCCGCATCACCTTATCCGGACCAGCGAAGCGTAGGGCCTCGGCGAGTCGAATCACCTCGACCCCTTCTAGTCCCTCAACTTCCTGCACGTTTTGAGTCGCCAGGCTGTCGCGATAGCCATAAGCCCGGAGTAGATCCGAGGTCGGATTCGTCCCAAACCAGGCATTGTGTCCCTGGAAGACGTGATCCTTGGCATAATTCACCGCCTGTTCGGTATACGACCGCGTCAATAGCGACATGACCTCGGGCGAGCGGCTGTCGAACTCGAACACACCGGGACGGATTTGATGACAGCCGGCACAGTTAAACTTGTCCAGCACTTGTCGTCCGATGATCTCGGCCTGTTTCTCGGGCGTCGGTTTGTGCAGATACTGGGCGGGCATCGGTTCGGCGACCAGTCCGAGGATGAAGGTCATTACCGCCTCGCGAGCCTCCGCCTCTTCCTTCTCCAGTCGGATAGCGTAGGCCGTGTCCGATTCGCCGGCTTTCTGCCGCGATCGAGCAAATTTGAACTGCGGCATGCGGAGCCGATCATCCCAGGGCCGCATCCGGTTGTAGTCGTAGCTACGCGGCTCAAAGAGTTTCAGATGCAAGAACCCTTCGCGCTGATGATGCTCCAGAGCATGATAGAACGCTTCTTCGAACGGCGGTTTATTCTCGCCATTGGCCCCACGAAGGGACTCGAAGAATTTAAGTTTTTTTAGCCCGTGTAACTCCTTTTGCTCCTTGCTGGTCAGCCCCTGCTCGATCGCTTTTCGCTCCAGTTCATCGATGCGAGCCTGCTCCTTGATCTGCTTTTGGAGCTTCTCCAACTCGGCATCTTCCGCCTTAGATCGGGCTTCACCCTTTTCTTCCAACTCCTTGATGCGGGCTTCGATCTCCGTGCGGGTTTTGCGCGTGGGCACGATGTTGAAATGGGTTCGGACGAAGGCTTCGGCATCCTCGAAGGCAAGTTTATCACCCTCCTTGACTCCCCAATCATTCAACGCGACGCCAATCGGTTTGGCTGTCTCGAAGCCGGGGATGTCATGGCAAGCATAGCAGCCGAGCCGACCGATGGCCTTGCGACCGATGTACCACTTCAGGCGATCCTCGGTGACCTGTCCCTCGGCTAGGGCGCGTTCATCGGCATCGCGCGAGAAGGTGGCGAGTTTGTCAGCGGGAATGCCAGGCATCGTAGTACCGTCGGCAGGCAAGAAGCGATCCAACTCGGTGACCGTGACTCCTGGAGCCTTGCCCAGATAGACCCGCGCCAGTTCGACATAGGTCTTAAGATCTGGTCGAGCCGGATCCGTCGCCTTGCCTTGCCAGCCAGTCTTCTGACTCAACAGCCAAGCGGCTAGGTCGTTAGCTTCAGTGGGCGTCAGGTGAGTGATCGGCATGCGCGTGCGTGGATGGTAGATGTTGGGATTCATCAGCCACTGAACCAGCCACAATCGCCCCTGTTCGCCACTGCCCAGCTTGTCGGCGATGCGGCTCAATTCAGGACCGAAGTTGGCCTCGCTGGGCACGCTGGATTTCTCATGAGCGTGACAGGCTTGACAGCCCTTTTCCGTGAACAACTCCAATCCCTTGGCGGGATCCCCCGACTTCTCAGGCAGCGTGATCTTGTCGCCATCCTCGTTGATGAGATTGTCCTTGGTCAACGGCACTGGCTTGCCCGCTTCGATGAGGGAAGCGGTCACGGCTTCCAACTCCAGCGCGGTTTGTTTGAGGTCTTTGAGTTGCTCCAGCTCGCGGGTTTCCTCCGGGCTACGCGACGGCACCGCTTCCAACTCCTTGACGCGAACCTCCAGTGAGATCAGGAAGTCTTTCGTCGATCGCTCCTGTTGAGCTTGGATCGCCTTCAGTTGCTTCAGCTCTGCTTCTTCTGCTGGAGTGCGCTTCTCGTTCTTCTCTAGCGTGGCAAGGCGTTTGGCCACCGAACCGCGAATCTCGTCGGTCAGTCCACCCCGCTTGTGCAACTCGAGGAGACGATCCTGCAAGGCTCGCTGGGTGGCGGCAGCACTGTTGATCCGTGAGGCATTCCGGGGCGCAGACAACAGCGCTAGATCCGAGAAGCGCTTACTGACGTCGAACAACGTCTTCTGGTCACGGTCGTTAAGCCCTGTCTCGATTAACTGTTGCTGCAACTGATGCAAGTTTTGTTTGCCCTTGAGCAACGACTCACGGTAGGAATCCTTGCCCTGAAGAGCTTTCTTACTTTCCTCGATGAGATAGTGGCTAATCGCGTGCATTTCCGCCGCGGGGAAGTTCTCCTGTCCAGGCGCATGCTTGGCGAGGAACTCCTTATTGTTCGTACTGAGATCGTAAAAGTGCGGCATACGCGTGTCAGGGCGGAACCCGCGTGGATCCAGAATCCATTGCACGGTCCAATCGAGGTTGACCTTCTCGGAAAGCCGCCGCAGACTCGGCCCGACCTTGCGATAGGTGCCCGGTGGATTGGCCGAGTCGGCCTTGAGCTTCTCCTGCTCGCTGGGGCTGAGCCATTCCAGAGCTGGGGCCGGTTCCAGTCGCATATCGGGACCGACCGGACGCCCACTCTTCAGGCCGTGAATTTCGTGGCAGCCGAAGCACCCATTCTCTCGTACCAGTTGGTAGCCTTTGAGCAACTTTGGGGCTTCTTCCTTGCCACCCTCCCGGACTAGGTCCGTGATCTCATGATGACATTTCAGACACGATGACTCGATAAAGCGATTGGCGAGCATCGGGAAGTCCCAGTAATGGCTGGGATGGTAGTGGTAATCCTTCTTCCACTGCTGGTATTCCAGATAGTCGTTCGGGGTGTGCGAGGCGTTGTTGAACTCGGTAGCACTTCCCTGTCCGGCGTGGCAGATGGTGCAGCCGAATTTCTCGCTGGGATGCGGACTATTTGAGTCGACGAACAAATCGAGACGCGGATGGGCCGCGTATTGCTTAATCTCCGCCTCGGTCAAAGCGATCGATTTGACTTTGGTGACTCGCGGCGAAAACCAAGCCAGCGTAGTCGTCGTCGCTAGGGTCAGCACTAGGCCAGCGAAAAGAGTCAGCACGCCAAGACGCAGGGACTGTTGCAGCACACCCAAGGACAACGCGGCGATGAGAACGCAACCGGCGAGAATCAAAGCGATGACACCGAGATTCCCCTGTCGCTCACCTGGGAGATCGTTGGGATCGAACCCGAGGTTCTCCCCAGCGCGAGCACGCTTACTCAGCTCCTCTTTGGCCTGAACCAACTTCGTGGTCAGTCGACTGCTCTCTTTTTCATCACCAAGCTTGGCGAGCATCTCCTTGGTGTAGGTGCCCTTTTCGATGCCGAGATGGCAGGTCGTGCAACGATCGAAGCGCGGCACATCGCGGAATCCGCCGTAGTCGATGGTCAGATCCGGCAGCCAGATCTGGTTGATTTTGATCGGCGACTCGAAGCCGTCGATGATCGGCAGAGCGCGGAAGGTATCGGCGGTAGTCCAGGCTTTCTGAGCGGCCAGTTTGGCGAAGCGATCGGATACCGCCGTCAGAGCTTTCATTTCCTCTTCGCGGGTGGCCAACAGTCGCTCAGCAGCGGCGAGCGGTTCGCGCAGCTCACGTCGCATTGTGGCTTCGATCTCGTCGAGTTTGATCTTGGCCGCCGTCAGACGCTCGCGGAGCTTGCGTACTTCCTCGGCGATTTTGTCGGCACGCTTCTTGTAGTTGGCGTAACTGGAACTTTCCAGCGGATACTTGCCGGCGGTATCGATCTCAATGTTGTAAAGACTTTCCTGAGAGTCCAGATCAGCCTTGATGGTGCGATAATTGGCATCCGCGGCATCGAACTCAGCGCGAAGTTTTCGCTCTTTGGCCTCAAACTGAGCGATGGCCTCAGACAACTTTCGCTTGGCCTCGGCTCCCTCGCTGGTGTCGCGCGTTTCCGGCGCACGAGTTAATCGTCGCAGCTGGGCAACCTCCTCGGCATTGCCCAGGATCGCCGCTGCTTTGGCATCCTCAACGCCTTCACGAGCGCGACGTAGGGCCACTCGCCGCTGAGTCAGCGATTCCGAGTCGGGAAGCCTATCGACCAACTCGCGTTCCGCCATCGTGGCTTCGACGTCGCGGAATTTCCGCTGAACCGTCTTGAAGGAACGGTTGTAGTCCTGAACAAACATCCAAACCGTCGTCAGAAGCATCAAGCCGCACGAGACGGCGAAGACGACGTCTAGAGTCTTCTGACTGCGATAATGTTGGTCGGTGGCGGCCATAGCGACCTCAAGAAGGATAGATAAATGATGGATGAAGGAGGAATCCGGAGGAAATGAGGCGGCGGTGACTCCGCCTGTTTCCTCCCTCATCCCAGTCCAATCAGATGTTGAAGAAATATTCCGGCATGGCGACGATGTACTTCAGATTCAACGGCGACCAGCGTAGCACCATTTTGATGGGCAGCGACGCCATGAACAGCAGCAAATTGATCATCACGAAATAGCGGATGAAGCCCATCTTGATGAAGAACTTGCGGAAGACCGTAACTGCCAGTAGTGGTGGCAGGACGAATAGATAGCCGACTACCAAAATCAGGCCGGGCAATTCGCGCCAGATCACGTTGAGCAATTGCGACCCGCTGTAGCCGGGGAAGGTCACCGTCGCTGGAGAGGTGCCCAGCCATTGTAACCAAAAGATATCCGAAACGTTCACATTGTTCAGCGGCAAGACCTTGTGCGGATCCCAATACTCAAACGGAGCGAAGAAGTTCCAGTTGGGACCACGCAGGAAGGTGCCTAGTACGATCAACACTACCCACAATACGAGGAAGCCGAACAAGAACGTGACCATCGCGAACTTGCGTTGTGCGAAGGTGTAGTAGCCGTTACCCTCACGGTTGAAGTCGATGTACGGCATGGCGATCAGGCCAACGATGATGAGCGTGGGCAACACCACGCCCGCCATCCACGGATCGAAGTAAACCAGCATTTCCTGCAGACCAAGGAAATACCACGGCGCTTTGGAGGGGTTGGGAGCCTTGGCATTGGTAGCTGGCTGCTCCAACGGCGCTTTCAGCAGGATCGACCAGACCACCAGCACCACCGTAGCGATCACCATGCAGATCAGTTCGGTGTAGACCAAGTCGGGCCAAACTAAGACCTTCTCATCTTCGAGTTTCTCCAGGACCGGTTCGCCGCGTTCCATCCGTTCGTCGTTCTGCACCGCACGATACAGCCCCAGCCAGGTGAAGAATCCGACCGAGTAGATCAGCATGGTGATTGGGACGTTGTCTTCCTTGGCCACGATCTGTCGGAAGTTGTCGTCCGTGAAGGACCAGCCGCCCAACAAGAGGCTAAACATCAGAATGCCCCAGGCGACCTGTGGACGGGTTAACGGCTTGCGCCAGTACAGCAGGGCAGCGAAACCGACCACCGAGAGTACCGTGTAGGAAATCGGATCGGCGAAGCGATCCACGGTGGTACGAATAATTTTGGGCATGATCCAGCCGGCGTGGAAGATACCATAGGCCACGGCATGAAGAGCGAAGAAGCCGGCCACGGCCCACCACAGCGTCGCCGAGGCGGGCTTTCGCGGCTCGGCGTAGCGTTGATAGTACAGAGCAAAGCCCACGTTCATCAACGCGACTAGTAGGTAGTAGACTCCGAGACCATTTTGCAAGCTATGATCGAGCGTGCCGGACATATCTCATCCTCAATGGCAGAATTCAGAATGCCCAATGCAGAAGACAGAGCTTCCTATCGTCTACAGTCTGCATTCGGAATTCCTTACATGGGTCCACTAATACCGCCGTCCTTTCGGACACGCCAGAAATGTACGGCGATGAGAACTCCCACGGCGAGGGGTATTGCCACGCAGTGAAGCACGTAAAACCGAAGCAAGGTATCACCCGAGACAAACCGTCCGCCCAGCAACAGGAAGCGAGCGTCGGAGCCGGAATGGATTAGCGGCACACCACCCACTTGGAGAAACGTCGCTCCAGGCCCTTCGTGGCCGAGAAATGGCGTTGCACGAGCCATGTTGCTGCCCACGGTGATGGCCCAAATGGCCAGCTGGTCCCACGGCAACAGATAGCCCGTGAAGCTCAGCAGCAAGGTCAAGACCAGAAGCAAAACGCCAACTCCCCAGTTAAACTCTCTTGGTGGCTTGTACGACCCCGTGAGAAAGACGCGATACATGTGCAACCAGATGGTAATGACCATCGCGTGAGCGCCCCAACGATGCAACTCGCGGAGAATGCCCAGAGTCGCCACATCGCGCAACATGAGAATGTCGTTGTAAGCATGCTCTAGCGTGGGCCGATAGTAGAACATCAACAACACGCCAGTGATCGTCAGTTCGAGGAACATGAAGAACGTCAGACCACCCATGCACCAAGTGTAGCTGAGAGCAATACCACTCTTTCGCACACTAACGGGATGCAGATGGAGAAAGACGTTGGTAAGCATGACCACCACCCGATTGCGTCGATCACGCGGCGCAGGGTGGCGAAAGATGCTCTTCCAGACTTGGCTATTTCGGATGTAATCGCCAACCGACATGAGAGATCCTTATTAGACGTTGATGTAGGATTCCTGGTTAGTCCACTCCCCACGTTCTTGCTGGAACTTCTTGCTCTTGTCGACAACGAGCTGGCCGTCATCGGCAATGTAGATGCCCCAGCGCTCCAGCGGACGTGGAGCCGGTCCCTCGAAGTTGATTCCGGTGATGTAGAATCCTGAACCGTGACAGGGACATTTGAATTTCGCCGCTGACTCCAACCAGTTTGGCGTGCAGCCTAGATGGGTACAGGTGGTGCTGAGCGCGTAAATTTTGCCCTCGTAGCGCACCACCCAAATGTTTTGATCCTTGTACTTCTCGACGACTTTGCCTTCCTCGTAGTTCTCCGGCAGGCCGACCTTGACCCGACTGGAAGGCTCGGAAAGCACATTCGGAAAGAGAAACCGCAGGGTGCCAAGCGTCCACAGGGCCATCGTGCCAGCGAACGCTGCCCAGGCAAAGGCAAACGACCCACCGAGTAATTGCGTGAGGAAGCTTCGCCGCTCCTCTTGTTTGCCTTTGGCGGCAACAGCTGGTTTACTCGCTGGTGCAGCGGGGGTCGCCGGGGCCGCCGCTGTCGTGGGAGAGGTAGTCAATTCTGACATGGCTAGTCCGTTGCTCCACGGAGGTTGATCGCTGAGGGATCGTTGTAGGGCGAGCCGGGAGGGCGTCAACTGGATTCACAGTAGATACGGTTGTATTTTCTCGGTAGCAAAGCGAATGCCAGGGACAAAACGCCTCTCAGGCAGGACCGCGTTTCTCAGTTGTGGGAAGTGATCCTAGGGCTAACTTCTCACAAGCGAGAACCGAGCCGTTTACGAATCGTTCGTTCCTGTACCGGTTGAATCACTCCCAATTCAGTAATGATGGCCGTGATCAGTTCCGCATTAGTTACATCAAAAGCCGGGTTGTATACCTTCACGCCTTCTGGGGCGATTTGTCCGATGAAGCCGTGCGTGATTTCGCGCCCCTCTCGCTGCTCAATCGGGATGCCGCCGCCATTTGACAGAGACAGATCAAACGTACTCGATGGAGCAGCAACATAGAACGGGATGCTGTGGGCTTTGGCTAGCACCGCCAGGCTGTAGGTACCGATCTTGTTCGCCGTGTCGCCGTTGGCGGCGATGCGATCAGCTCCCACGAGAACGGCCTGGACGCGGCCTTCCTTCATCACCTGGGCCGCCATGTTGTCGCAAATCAGCGTCACGTCTAGGTCGGCCTGCTGCAACTCCCAGGCCGTCAATCGCGCTCCCTGAAGTAAGGGACGTGTCTCGTCGGCAAAGACGTGCAGTCGTTTGCCCTGCTGGGCCGCCGTGAAAATCACTCCCAAAGCTGTGCCGATTCCCGCTGTGGCCAGTGCCCCAGTATTGCAGTGGGTCAGCACGCCCTGTCCGTCGCGGAGCAGTTCGGCTCCGTGTTGCCCGATCGCTGCACACATGGCCTGATCCTCGGCCTCGATGACGCGAGCTTCGTCGAGCAGCCATGTCACAGGATCGCCCCCGGCAGGCAGTTCCGCCAACCGACGACGCATGCGCTGAAGCGCCCAGACCAAGTTCACCGCCGTTGGGCGACTTGACGCCAGCCGATCGACAGCCGCGTCGATGCCAGCTGGAGCGTTGGTTTGCAGCCACAGCACCAGTCCGTAGGCCGCCGAGACGCCGATCGCCGGCGCACCACGCACGGCCAACTCACGGATAGCGAGCCGCACCGCCTCTAGATCCCGACATTCGCGATAGATAATCTCTTTTGGTAAGCGAGTTTGATCTAGCAGGCGTAGATAGCCGTTCCTTTCGCCAACCCATTCGACAGCCCGAGCGAGTTTCATGTTCCTTTCCCGTGAACGATGGCCAGCACTTGCTCATGCAGCTTGCCATTGGTGGCGATGACATCGGGCGCAAACAGCTCGAACTTGCCATTCCAGGCGGTCATGCGTCCGCCGGCTTCCTCGACGATGGGTAGAATGCCGGCCACATCCCAGGCATGGACGCCGTGTTCGATCATGATCTCGCCAGATCCCTGGGCTACCAAGAGGAAGCCGTACCAGTCGCCGTAGCCGCGTTGTTTCTCTGTGCGACGAACCAGCTCTGTAAACTCCTTTTCTTTGTTGGCTTTGAGAAACCAGGCCAGACTGGAATAGAACAGAATTGCGCGACTCAGGTCGGACTGATCGGAGACGGAGATCTTCCGAGTATTGCGATAGGCTCCATTGCCGCGTAAGGCGTGATAGGTGTGTCCCAGAGCTGGAGCGTCGACGATGCCGGCGATCAATTCACCGCGATACTCCAGGCCGACGAGGGTGGCCCACAAGGGAATACCTCGGACAAAGGCGCGGGTGCCATCGATCGGGTCGAGGATCCAGCGGAAGCCAGTACTGTTGGGCGTTTCACCGAACTCCTCGCCGAGGAACCCGTCGCCGGGAAACGCTTGCTCCAATCCTTGTCGGAGGGTCATTTCCGTCTCACGATCGGCGATGGTCACCGGCGATTGATCGCCTTTGAGGTCGACCTTCAGCGGCGTATCGAAGTACTGCAAGGCGACCTGGCCGGCCGCCCGGGTGATTTCGAGGGCTTTCTGGTAACGGCTACGCCAGTCTGCGTTCATGATGCTCCTTCCGAGGCAGGGGGCAGGGATCGCTCCCGCTGAGCGCGGGAATGAGATTAATCTTTGCGTTTTGGCTCGACGAAGCGATCCTTGACCGTGTTGGGCGTCTCGTCGGGCGGCAACTCATACGGCAACGACTTGAGAAAGGCGACGAGATCGTCGAGTTGCTCTCTAGTCAGATGCGAGGTCTTGCCGTGTTTGTCCTCTTTGTTGCAGGTCGTCAAAACCTCGAGCAGAGTTTTCGCCTTGCCGTGGTGCAAATACGGGGCGCTGCGATAGACGCCGAGCAACGTCGGCGTGTCGTACTTCGGCCCCATTTTCTCTAGGGGATCGTCCTGACCGGTGCCGACGTCGTGCAGCTTGTAGGGGCGAGTCAACGACGAGTCAGTATAGTACGGCCCGGAATGGCACTTGGCACAGCCAACAGTTTCCTCGAAGAACAACGCTTTGCCGCGCCTCGCTTCTGGTGAAAGTTTGCCCGGAGCGGGAATGTGGGGCGAGAGAGTGAACGTAAACGAGTTGGTGTAGATCGCCAGCGCGTCGAGGTCCTTCGATTTGCCGCCCGTCTTCACTTCCAACTCGGTCGCTTGGAACCCCTGTTTGGGCTTGAGACCTCGACCCAAGAAGCCGGCTCCCTGCATGAGCTGGCTGCGGATCGTGTACTCGAAGTCCTGCGTCTCATCGCGATCCGCAGACCAGTGCAACGGATGCGTGTGTGCCAGTCCCATCAACGGCGGAGTGCGTCGCAACCCTTCGGGATTCTTCCACACGCGATTATCGCTGTGACCGTCGGGATGGCACGACGCACAGGCGATCCAGTTCCGCGAAGTCAGCGGATACCGTGCGGTGCTGAACAATATCTTGCCACGCACCCACTCCGGCGACTTGGGCGGAGCGCACACCGTGATCGTCGCCAACGTCTTCCGCACTAATTGGTCATGCACCGTCACTGTGAAATCCAGGGTGTTGTAGATGTACACTTCCTCGCCATCGGGGGAGGTGCGAATCGCTCGCGGATTGCTCCCCGTGCGACGCGGCATGCCCTCGCGCTGAATCTCTCGATAATCGTCGTCAATGACCCGGCAAACGTTCATGTCGTTGGTGCCGGCATAGATCGTGTACAGCCAGCGGCCATCCGGGGAAAGCGCCGTCTCCCACGGATTAGTCACGACATAGACCCCGTTGAACGTGTCCATCCCGAACGAGGTGCGTCGAGACGTCTCGCGCGGAGCAACCAGATCGCATACCGAAAGTTGCGGAAAAATCGACCCGGCCCCGTGGTTGACCAGCACCTTCGAGCGGATGTGCGCCAGGTAGGCTTTTGGCCGCGTCGGATGCACGACCACCTGTCGGGCCAGATTGTCGGTCGAATGTCCTTGCCAGCGATCGACCACCTTTCCCAACTCTCGATCGATCGCAACCAAAACTCCAGTGTAAAATTCCGTGACGTAGAGCGTTTTTTCGTCCGGCGACAGGGCGATGCCGCGCACCATCTCCCCCGCTGGCAGCTCCCGAGTGACACGCCGAGCGGCCACGTCAATTTCGATCACCTTACCCGGGTATTCGAGCGTGACGTAGGCTTTCGAGCCATCCTTCAGCGCCACGATGCCGTATGGCTCATCCTCGACTTTCAGTTGATGTACAACCTTACCCTGGGCGGTGTCGACAAAAGCGACATGATCATCACGATACACCGTAACCAACGCCAGCGGACTGGTGCCAATCCAAGTAGCTCCCTCGGGTTTGTCCCCGACGTGAACCTCGACAACTTTTTTGCGAGTTTTTAGATCCACTACAGAGATACTGCCATTATCCGAATTGACCGTCACCAGCTGCGAACCATCGGGACGGACATCAAGGAGGCTGTTGGAACTGCCGCCCAGGGCACCGGTTGACAGAAGCAGTAACAGTATAAATGACCAGCACGAACGAAGCATGATTTGAAACTCCTGAGGAGTGTATGTATTCGATGAGAGCGATCGAAGTGTGGATATTATGGAAGTAGCGCGACGATGTTACAACCCGCAGCGAATGCACTAGTTCAGGAGAGAGGATGCAGCCAACCCTAACAGGACTGACTCAGGCCGAAGTCGCGGAGCGGATCGCTCAGGGACGAGTCAATCGTCTACCGCGCTCCGGCACGACAGAGTTGCTCGACATCGTCCAGCGCAATCTGTTCACTCTGTTCAATGCCCTGGTTGTGCCAGCGGCTGTGGTGCTATTTCTGCTGGGCGATCTCAACGCGGCGCTTGCGGTCAGCGGCATGATGCTGGTCAACACCGTCCTGGGTCTGGCACAAGAGATTCGAGCGAAGCGTCAGCTCGATCGACTGACGCTGCTGGCCGAGACGCGCGTTCGTGTGCGACGTGAGGGAGCCGTCACTGAGATCCCCTCAGGCGACGTGGTCGAAGGAGATGTCTTGCTTCTGGCGGCGGGAGATTCAATCGTCGCTGATGGTTGCGTCCTCGAGTCGCGCTTTCTCGAAGTCGATGAGGCGCTGTTGACGGGTGAATCCGATCCCGTACCCCGGCAGGTCGGCGAACAGGTGCTGTCCGGGAGTTTCTGCGTCGCGGGAGAGGGAGCCTACCGTGCTGAACGGGTCGGGTTGTCCGCCTTTGCCCAGAAAACCGCCACCGAAGCCCGTTCCTATCAGTACACCGCCAGTCCTCTTCAACAGCAGATCAACACTCTGATTCGGATTCTGACCGCCATCGCCGTCATTATGTCGCTGGCCTACGTTGTACTGTTTTTCGCGCGTGGAGCTTTTGATCCCGCCATCGACAGTCAACTGCGCAAGCGCGAGCTAGATAGCCTGGTACGCATGGTGGCGGCAACCATCACGAGCATGGTGCCTCAAGGATTAGTGCTGATGGCGACAGTGGCGCTGTTGCTCGGAGCAGTGTCGATGACTGCCAAGGGAGTGCTGGTCAATCGACTTGCCGCCGTCGAGGCGATGGCCAGCATCGACACCCTGTGCATGGATAAGACCGGTACGCTGACGACGAATCACCTGTCGCTGGCTGAGCTGTTTGTGTTTGACGAACATGATCGTGAGCGTGCCCAACGGCTGATCTCGTTGTTCGCTCATGTGTCGCTGGATCGCGAGAACAAGAGCCTCGCCGCACTCCGCGCGTCGCTGCCGCCGGTGCATGGCGAACTGCTCGATCAACTTCCGTTCAAGTCACAGAATCGCTACAGCGCGATTCGGGTTCGTCAGCAGGGGCAAATCTTCGCTTTGGCGATGGGGGCGTTCGAGGCACTGCGCCCGTTGCTCATAGAGCCGGATCGCGCCGAAACGATCTGGCGCGAACGGATGAACACGGGTTGGCGGCTATTGCTTTTTTGCGAGATTGTCGATGCGAAACAGGAGAAATTCAACGCCTCGTTGGAAGGGTATCGGTTGCGGCCCGTGGCTCTGATCGCGCTGCAAGATGAACTTCGCTCCGAAGCGCGTCAGGTGCTACGACAGCTGGCCGAACAGAACATCAGCTTCAAAGTGATCTCCGGCGACAATCCCGAAACTGTGCGAGCGACCATTAGGCCACTGGGACAAGACAGCGACCAACCCACTTTGGCCGCACTCCTACACAATCCCGTAGTCACAGGCAAGGATCTTGAATCCGCTCAGGATCCGATCCGCCTCATCCAGCAACGCAATGTCTTTGGACGCGTCTCACCGTGGCAGAAGGTGCAGATCGTCCGCATCCTGACCGCTACTGGACGGAAGGTGGCGATGATCGGCGACGGGGTCAATGATGTGTTGCCGATCAAGAATGCCGCACTGGGCATCGCTATGGGCGAGGGTAGCCGAGCCACCAAGACCGTTGCCGGGATTGTGCTGCATTCCAATGACTTTTCTCTCTTGCCCAAACTACTCGATGAGGGGCGCATCATCCTGCGCAACCTGGCTCGTTCGGGGAAACTGTTCCTCAACAAGAACGTCTATTTTCCGCTCCTGGTCGTGGGCATGCTGTCACTGGACCTGCCGTTTCCACTGATTCCGCAGCAGGTCACGTTGTTGAATGTTTTGACAATCGGCCTGCCTGCCTTGCTAATCGCGTTGGATCGTCGCCGGGCCACTGCAGCCAGCGGCAACCTCGTCCGGGAGATCGGCTGGTTTGTCCTGCGCTCGGGAGTGCTGACCGCGTTGGCGGCATTGGGGATCGCCTGGATCCACCGAGAGGAATCGGTCCTGCTGCTGCGAACGCTGATCGTCTCCACTTTGGTGTTGCTCGGCTGGGTGACACTCTACCGCGTCAGCGGTCAGGATCGACGGCTGCAAGTGATACCGGTGTTCGGACTGGGAGCCTATCTGATGGCTTTGTACATCCCACCAGTTCGCCGATTCCTGGAACTGCAACCACTGGAGCTGAATCAATGGGGGATGGTGAGTCTGTTTGTTGGGGTCACGGCATTGTTGATGTGGGGCAGTGATTTATGGTCGGCCAGGACACAGCACAAAGCAGAGTAAAACGACCGCTAAAGTCGTACTTGCTCTGCTGGTTTTCGCTCTAGTAGTTCATTGCAGCTTGAATTGTCGGGAGGTTCGCGCCTTCGAGCCTCCCAGTGGAGGATGTCAGTTCTCCGCTGAGTGTCTGCACCACTTCCGAGCGGAGGACGTCAGTCCTCCGTGGATGTCGCGAAGCACGGAGGGCTGACACCCTCCGCTCAGAGGAGTTGTTTCTGAGCGTAGCGGATCGCAGGCTTCAGCCTGCGAAGAGCTTCATCCCCCTGCCGCTACACCTTCTTGAGAAGCGTTCTATACAGAGGCCTCGTTCACTCCTTGGTGCTGGACGCGCGAATTTTGATCGTGTGGGTGATGACCGTGGCGACCTGCTGCTGAGGTTCGACCTGAGGCAGCGTGATTGGCTCGGGTTCTACATAGCTGGCCGGAGTGACGCGGCTAGTAGAGATGCGGTTGTCGGTTTTGGGCACGGGATCCGGCAACGGCGAGATCGGTGGTGGGGAGGTCTTCGCTGGAGCTGGCGTTGGAGCCGGCAAGTCACCATCACGATACTCACGCTGTGGATAGTTGGGATCTCTCGGCGTGCGCGGCGTGTAGGGCGGATACGGCGGCGGAGGTAGTACCGCTCCAGAGGGCGGCGTCGGACAGTGCGACCAGTCCGGCGGATAAGGCCAGGGAGACCAACAGGTCTGGTAGTAGCCGAAATGCTCTAGCGAACACGGATCGCACACCGGACGCGGACAGGCACATTTGTAGCAGATGCGCGGCGGTCCTTCGACCCACCACTTGAAATGCGGCGGACAGGGTTTGCCAGGCCCACATTTGCCCTGGCAGTTCGCGTAGCCCACGCCACAGGGGGCACATCCACCTTGCTGAGCCAACGCTGGTACGCCACTCCAGAACAGCAGTGCTAATGCCAGCGGCAACGAGTTCGCACGAAACCATGTGGACATGGACCTTCTCCGTGGTCAGGTTTCAAATACTGGGCGTTGAGATCCTCTCTCCGCCCCAGGCGATCATCGAACCCGCGATAGCTCAACGACGCCCCCCACCCCCGGACGGGGCACGAGGCGGTCGAGGTGGAGCCGCTCCCCCCGGCGCACGCGAGTAGTCGCCACCGACCATGACTCCCAACTGCGGCCGTTGGTTCAACGGTTGTGGCTGTTGGCCGGCGACGTTCATCCCACCACCTCCGCCCTGATTCATGAAGTAATGGCTATACGACATGAACCGCGTCGGGTGCCCCGTAATGCTCTCCCCTTCGCGTTGGCCCTCGTAAGCTCCCTGAGTGGTGCGTCCTGTAATCCCTGGACTATAGCCTGGCACGTTGGGTGCTGGCGTCACCGGCGGCGAGTACGTTCCTCCGCCGAAAAATCCTCCGCCGAAAGGACTGCTGAACGGCCCCCCCAACGGACCACCCCCCCCACCAATGGGGGCGATGAACCCGGCCCGACTCCCCGGTCGAGCAAAGATGATCTGAGCGCTAGCCTCGCTGAAGCTCACGGTCAACAGACCTAGTAGGGCCGTGAGATAGTGCTTCTTCATGTCCCGGACTCCCGAGAACTGTTCGTTGCGAACGGCGGTCCCAATCTCGTTGTTGGGATGTCCGTTTCACTCTAGATCAGGAAACTTTCGCTGTCCAGAATACCTTCTCGGTTCGGGATGCTCATGAGACTCGGCATCCTTTCTCTGATCGGCATAGTCGGACCGATCTCATGAACGAACTCGGACGTGATCGTGGAATCGATCCAGCAACGCCTCTTCTCGTCCGGGGCGAAACGATCGGCACAACCGGCACAGCAGTTAGAATCCGCCGATGAACCCGACTCCGCTGTTGTTGTTGTTACCCCGGAAGTTCTGAATCGTGACCGAGGTCAACAAGGCAAAGCCGAGCATACGCTCGAACGGTGCCAGAGCCTTGGCCAGCACATTGTCGAACTTGATCCACGGATCGGATTGAATGTAGATGCGATCGCCAGGGAACAACTGGTAGTTGGTTCCTGTGACCCCACCTTCAGTGATGGCGAGCCAATCGACCGGCAAAATCTGCGAGCAGCCATGATGAGCCGGCGCGGGACGGGCCACCCAGATTTTCTTCCGCGAGGCCACCGCGGGCAGTCCCTGGATGTTACTGATGGCATCCAGCACCGTTTCTCCGCCAGTGATCGGGAAGCGATAGACGTTCATGCCGAACCCCGCTCCATCGGTGATGACGTAGTACACTTTGCTGTTGTAGGCGAAGACATCGACCGCCACTTCCGGATCTTGCAACCATTGACAGAGATGCCGTTCGATGGCGACTTTGGCCTGGGCCAGGGTCAAGCCCGCGACATAGACGCAGCCGTACCCCCCGAGACTGATCGTGCCATCGGGTCGAACCAGATGCTCTCCGCGTGTCTGTTGGACGCCGCGATATTGCACCAGTCCCACCGCGACGCTAGGATCCTTGAGCGCTCCACGCAATTGATTGCGAAGCACCCGCTCCACCTCTTCGATGGTCAGGCCAGCGACGCGCACCTGACCGTAGCTGAACCCGAGGTTAACCATGCCGTCAGGCGAGATGATGTACTGTCCATCGATCGGCTCGTCGGGCAAGGTTTTCGCCACTCGGATATACAGCACGTCCATCGGTCCAACGGTGTATGGCGGCTTGGGAGTCAAGCGGATTGGATCCAAAAAGAGAATGTCCGGCGGCTCGATGACATAAGGCGGCAAGCTGGTTTTGGCCTTCTCCGTGGGGATATAGCCGGGCGGCGGCATCGCGTCGGGGCCGGGGCCGTGCGGTGCGGCGGCGAATGTTGGCTCCGGCATTGCTGGCGATAGCATTCCGTGCAACGGCATCGGTGGCGGCGGTGCGGCCACGGGCGGCGGTGCGGCCACGGGCGGCGGTCCTGAGATCACCGACGGATAGTTTGGTGAGCCAGGCATAACGTTCCCTGGCGGCGGAGCATAGCCGTTGGTCTGCACAATCGGCCCCTGCTGCGACGCGGCTGGCGGAGTTTGATAACCCGCTGCCATCATGTTGGCCGGTTGCGGCGGAGGGGGCGGCGGTTGTGGGGAGGGATCGACGAAGGAGACTTGCAACTGACACCCGGCAACGGCCAGGATCAGGCAGAGGCTGACCCAGGCTCCGATGAGCAGTCGCGCTCTTGATCGCGATGACATGATTCACATTCCTCCCCAGAGCATACAAGTGCGAACCCGCTTACCTGCGCGATGCTCTTGTATCCGTTCTTTGAATTTGTTCTGTCTCGCTGCTTCAGCAGCAATCTGTCCCCCTGGAAACAAACAGAACAATCCGCGGAGATACTATGGCTCTGGCGTTTCTCTGCCGAACGGACTTATCGCAGAACTTGAGAGCGAGGCTCATAACCTGATCGATTCACCTTTGCAAGAGCGAATCATCGAGAAACGATCAACGATCCGTGGTCTTTGTTCTCCTCGTGCTAACCGTACTTATCCAGTCACTGTCCTTTCCTGGACTGCTTGACAAGTAAGCTGGGCGATGTAGGGTGAGAGGTCAGAGCCTGCCAATATCACCTGAGAGAATCCGATGACCCTTCGTGTGATCGCACTGCTTGCCCTGCTGCCCAGTGCCGTCCGTGGCGAAGAGTTGTTCCGCGATCGCATCGCGCCACTATTGGAAAAACGGTGCATTTTCTGTCATCAACCGACGAAGTCGCGTGGCGGCTTGGATCTGTCCACACGCGCGGGACTGCTCGCCGGTGGAGACAATGGGCCAGTGCTTGCCGGCACCGATGCCAGCCAGAGCCGACTGTTTCAGCTCGTCTCCGGCCCAATGCCTCGGATGCCACGCGCGGGAGCCAAGTTGTCGGACCGTCAACTCCAGGATCTGAAACGCTGGATCGAAGCGGGAACTCCGTGGACCGAAGGCGTTCGCTTGCAAGCTCGCGAAGTAGAACGCCAATCCACTTGGTGGTCGCTGCGTGAGGTGCATTTGCCACCGATTCCCGCGGTTCGACAACGAGAGTGGATACGCACGCCCGTCGATAGCTTTATTCTTGCCGCGCTCGAACGTCGGGGATTGACTCCAGCACCCACGGCGGATCGTCGCACTCTGCTGCGTCGCGTCACCTTCGACCTAACTGGTCTGCCGCCAACTCCCGAAGAACTCGATGCCTTTCTGCACGATACGCGCCCCGACGCTTATGAGCGAGTCGTCGATCGACTTTTGGCCTCACCAGCTTATGGCGAACGCTGGGGGCGACACTGGCTCGACGTCGTCCACTACGCCGACACCCACGGTTACGACAAGGACAAACGCCGCGACAGCGCCTGGCCCTATCGAGACTGGGTGATCGCTGCGCTGAATCGCGATCTGTCCTATCGCGAATTTGTGCGACTGCAACTCGCCGGAGATGTGCTGCATCCGGACGACGCCCAGGCGATCAGCGCCACTGGATTTGTCGTTGCTGGTCCTTGGGACTTTGTCGGTCATGTTGAACTGCGTGAAGGAACTGTCGATAAAGAAAAAACTCGGTTGCTGGATCGTGACGACATGGTCACGAATGCCCTGGGTACCTTCACGAGTCTGACCGTGGGCTGCGCTCGCTGTCACGATCACAAGTTCGATCCCATTCCACAGCGCGATTACTACCGTTTGCAGGCGGTCTTTGCTGGGGTCGAACGTGGATCGCGCTCGCTGGTCGATGGCTTCACCAGCCGAGAGAAGCCGCCGCGCATCTCACGACCGCTGGCCGTGGAGTACTCCGAGGTCTACGCGATCAAGTCGATTCTGCCTCGGCCAATCCATGTGTTGCGGCGCGGTGATGTCGAGCAGAAGAAGGAGCTGGCTTCGCCCGGAACGTTATCCTGTATCCCCGGCTTGTCTGCCGATTTTTCGCTTCAAGGCACGACCGAAGGCGAACGTCGGCTCGCCCTGGCAGACTGGCTCGTTGACCAACGCCATCCCCTCACTTGGCGATCGATCGTGAATCGAGTCTGGCACTATCACTTCGGTCGGGGACTGGTCGACACTCCCAACGACTTTGGCCAGATGGGATCGCTGCCCTCCCATCCAGAGCTGCTCGATTGGTTAGCCGTCCAATTTCGTCAATCCGGATCGCTAAAGTCGCTGCATCGCCTCCTTGTGACCAGCGCTGTCTATCAGCAATCCAGTCAGCACTCCGGCTCAGGAGAGCGACTCGACGCCGACAATCGTCTGCTATGGCGGATGAATCGGCAACGGCTCGATGCCGAGAGTTTGCGTGATGCGATTCTCGCCGTCAGCGGCCAACTCAATCGCTCGATGGGCGGACCGGGCTACGAACTGTTTCACTTCAAAGACGATCATTCCCCGGTCTACGATCATTTCGACCTACAGGCTCAGTACAATCCCAAAACGTATCGACGAACCGTCTATCGCTTCACAGTCCGCAGTGTGCCGAACCCCTTACTCGATTGCTTCGACAGTGCTGATCCCAATTTACCAACCCCTGTGAGAAACACGACGCTGACCGCACTCCAGGCTTTGGCCCTGATGAACAATCCGTTCGTGGTCCGACAGGCGAAACACTTTGCTGAGCGAGTGCAGGCACAAGCGGACTCAGTCGAACAACAGATCGATCAGGCGTTTCGACTGGCATTTGGGCGTCCGCCTACCTCGGCGGAGCGGCAGGCCGTGGCTAGGCACGCTCGTCAATTCGGTCTGACTGTTGCCTGCCGAGTGCTGCTCAATACCAACGAGTTTGTCTTTGTCGATTGACAAAGTCCAGTTCAGAGTGAGCGATAGATGCTCAGGCAATGCTCGACGACCTTGCTCCAGACAAACCGCTCTAACACCCAGGCTCGGGCAGCGCGGCCCATCTGTTCGACATGCTCGGGATGCGCCGCCAGCCAGGCGATTCGCTCTCGTAGAGTGTGGGGGTCATTCGGCGGAACGACGAACCCCGTTTCGCCGTGACGAACGACTTCGGGCATGCTCGCCACGGCGGAGCAAATCGCCGGCGTACCACAGGCCATGCCTTCAATCAATGTCTGGCCGAGTAATTCCGGCACTTCGGAGCGATTGCCGTACATGTCCTCGTACACACTGGGCAAGACTACACAATTGGCACGACGATAGGCATCGATAATGTCTCGATCTTGGCAATCGTGTCGCAATCGAACGGATTTATTTCCTATTCGATTGAGCAATTCCTGGTAATAGCGATTGTCCATTTTCTGGCCGATGATTTCTGCACTCAGTGGAGGAATGATTGCGTCCATCAAATAATTGATTCCCTTATGAGCGAGCAATCGACCGACAAACACTGCCGAGAGATTACGAGGAGTCGGCTCAGCAGCAGGGCAGAACCGGTCGGTGTCCACCCCGCCGTAGATGACGTGGGCGAACGGCTTGTCGGCATGGCCGGTATGTCGACGACTGTATTGACTGATGTGTAAGTGGGCGTGAAACCAGCGATCGGTCGAAATGTATGAAGAGAAATCCCAACCGCCTCCACCTAGGTCGGTGACGACGACTTTTCTCCCGCTTAGTCGACAAAAGAGAGCTGCTATGCTGCTCATGACGATGTAGCGTTGATGGCAATGAACGATGTCCGCCTCGGCCAGGCGACGAACGGCTTCTAGCGCGAAAGGGTTATGGCGATTGCCGCGGATGTGCCAGGCTTGATCGACAATCACGACGCGAAGGGATTGCTCGTAGTACAGGTCGCGTTGAGAGCCGAAAGTCAACAACGTCGTCGGCGTGACACGAGCCATGTGCCGAGCTAGTTCGTAGGCATAGCGTTCGGCTCCGCCAACGATGCCGCTAGGGCCGAACAGCGTCGGCACAACGTGCAGAACGTGCGGCGACTGCTCCTGACGAATCGAGCGGCGATGAAACCAAGTTGGCGAGGAAGGCGAGATCGAGGTTGACGAATCGTGGGTCATGCCAATTTCAGAAACACTGGGGAATGCTCGCCGACTCAGCATAGGCAGCCCACGTAGCTACCAACCAACAACGGACGCAGTCGCACTTCGCTTCGACAGACCGGACAGATGTCGCCGACTTTGAGTTTTTGCCCTATCGGAGACGTTTGGGCGATAGCGGAGGACGTCGCTTGACTGAATGGCAGAAACTCGGCCAGTGTTGCTTTATGCCAACCGGAGCGAGGTTGCAATCGTATCTGGGGTGAGGCGAGCAAGGCTTGCTTGCTGGTGATCTTCGCCGAGAACGAGGCGAAGTTGACATATACCGTCTCGAGGCAGAACTGCTTGGGATCGCCCATCCGCGGATCGAGCGGTTGAATGACTCCATACTGAAAAGCCAACTGTAATAGATCGAAGTCAGAGCCAATCTGTCGGGAACGCTCGCCGGACAGCAGAAACAGCCCACAGGGATAGTAGACCGCACTGAGCCAGAAGCCTGGACCAGCGACGTGATAGCCCGAGATGCTAAAGGTGAAGCCGCGTTGCTTGCGCAGATGCTCGGTTAGCTGGCGAGCTAGGGTATAACTGGAGGTGCCCACGGGGAGATAGGCACAGGGAACGGCGATACGGGTCAGACAGTCCTGACAAGTCACCATCAACAGCGGAGCAAGCGGAGTGCCAGCATCTAGACACGCCAGCACCGACGAATCGGAGCCGTAGTAGCCGCTAAAACAACCATGCTGCTCGACATGCTGTAAGAACGAAGCGGGCAAGCTCATGGCATCCCTTCCCGGAAGAGGAGATCGAAGGACCGGGGCTTCACGGACATAAGCTAGCAACGATGTCGGAACGAAGCAAGATCCCCATCTTGTCGCGAGCAATCCCTCCGTATGACGGCTCGATTTCTATAATGAAGCCAACGAGAAGGTTGACTTCTGAAGCGAGCGAGGAGGAAGGGGAGTGAATCCGCGGTTGTGGCAGCTTTTGCTGATGGCAGTGAAGTCCATCAAGACCCCCTCGACGCCGATGTCCCCTGCTCGCGCTGCTGCTCGTCCCATTCCTCCGCCTCCGCCGACTCCCATGCGATTGCTGCAAACCGAATATCTTCTAAAAGGGATCTTTGTTGGTCTAGTTCTTTACAGCGGGTTGCTCCTGGCCGCCCTGCCCGAGGACGCGTCAACTGATGGATTGACGCGCTTTCAGCTGGCCACACTGGCCGGCTTTGGCTTGGCTTTGATCGTCGCCGCCTGTCTGCGCTTCCGCGATGCCTTGCGTGCTCGCGGACGGTTTCTCGCCTTCCTCCTGTTTCTCTTGCTGGAAAGTCCGACACTGGTGTATGTCGGCATCCTCGGCGGGGCGGTCGTGGGACTGATGCTGCTGCGGGGCGAACTGCCGCGACTCGACGACGAGCCACGCGCCGCCCTGGAGCAACTGTTTCTGCCGGTGATCGGTGGAGCGGCCCTGGCTGGGCTGGTCTTCGGCTGGCTTCGCCAGGTGCGCAATGGCCTGACTCGCCTACTGCTGGTGCTAGCCTTGGCCGGTAGTCTGGTCGCCGGCGCGTTCTGGGGTTTAGATCTGCCTGGGCTGGATCTGTTCGGTCAAACGGCTGGTTATCAGCTGGCCAATCCGTCTGCCTTTGCCTTGCAATTGCTGTTCAGTCTGCCCTTCTTTTATCTGCTGACCTTCTCCGGTCAGGAAGAAGAGTCGGAGATCGAGATTGCCGTCATGATGGGCATGCTGGCCCTGGGGCTGACCATTCTGTTCGCGGTCAACCATCCGCCGATGGCCAAGGTCGCGCTGTTGATACCGATCTTGCTCTACTTCCTTTACACCATTCGCATCTTGCCCGGCCTGCGAGTGATGAAGCACGCCTTTCGCGGTCTCAGCTACGCACGGGTTGGCCGGCATCGGCGAGCCTTACTCGCCTTTCGCCGAGCCTTGCATCTCCAACCGCAACATCGCCTGGCCCGAGATGGCTTCTGGGAAGTGCATCGTGCTCTCGACTTCGAGCAACTTTCCCGCGATCCGGACATGCTCGCTCTGGTCGATCTCGATCTGTGCCTGGATCGAGCCGGGTCACTATTGTTGAGCAAGCCCAGCAGCGAGCAGCTGATCGAGGCTCAACGACTGCTAGAACTGGTAGAGCAACTGGACCCGCGCCGCAAGCCGGTGATCGCCTACTGGCGTGCGGTGCTATGGACTCATCAGAAGCAACTCGACGAGGCAGCTCGCGAATTGGAGCAACTGCTCGATCCTGGGACGTTTGGTCGAGACAATCCGCATCGCCGATCGATTCTGCTAGCCGGCTGGCAATTGGCCCTGCAACTGCACGAGGGCTTGCGTCAGCGAGTCGGCCTGCCTCAGTTGACTCGACCGGGGCGGCGAGTGGAAGCAATCCAAGCGGTGGAACGACACCTGGCCGCCAACTCCGACGATCCAGCGGCGATCGACCTGAAGAAGTTTCTCTACGATGAACTGACCGAGGAGGAATACAACCACGGAGCCGGCGGTGAGGATCTAGCAGCCCCAGCAGTCGATCATGCCTACCTGCAATTTTTGGGAATGCGCTTGATTCAAGATGAGGCACGCTGGCGGCGTGGTGGGGAATATCTGCGTCTGGCCGCCCGAGGATTGCCCGAACTGGGACCAAGCTTGTTCGTGCAGATCGCCCAGGCCCAGCAACGAGCCGGCCTGTTCGAGGAATCGCGGCACAACTACGAACTAGCTAAACGTGCTGGGCTAAGTGCCGGCTGGCGTTCTCTGGACGACGAGCAACGCCAGGCCTACTTCACCGCGGTCAAGGTACTGGCCGAGGAGGCGCTGGGCCGCGACGACCTCGACGCCGCTATCGAGAACTTTCGCCTCTACAGCGAGTCGGAGCGAAGCGGGATCGAGACACTCCGCGTGCTGGCCAGTTTGTACGAACGGCGCGGCGATGCTCTGGCTGCTGCTCGGGCCACCGATCAGGCCCTGCAATACAACTCGTCGGATCCAGACTTACTAGAGCGAAAAGATCGCTATTACTTCTCCATCCAGCCCGAAGATTTGCGACGACGGCTGGAACAGTACGGCCCTGGGCTGGACGTGGCTTACTGCCTGCAAAAGTCGCGTTGGATTCTCGACAAATTCCACGATGCGGAGTGGTTGGAAGTCGCCCATCACCTGACCTCGCTGGTCTTGGTGCTGAAGCCCGAGAGCCTGGTCGCGAAGCTGCTACATGCTCGCTGTTTGCTTCGCCTGGGACATCGCGAGCAGGCCATCTCGCTGCTGGAGGACGTGCGCGGCACTGAGAAGCCTGAGCGGTTCGCCTCTAGTGAAGATGAGGAGGCTTGGTATACCACCGCGCAGTTGCTGGCCGATCTCTACCTCGAACACAATCGGGCGGACTTAGCCATCCCGTGTCTGTTGGACTTTCGTAAGTCGTCCAAAAGCGGTGCCAAAACGCTGTTCAAGCTCGGCCAAGCCTACGAGCAGCTCGGCGACATCGCTCGCGCCAAGAAGTGCTACGAGCAAGTTACAGCCTATGAGGGTAATCCCCTGACCTACGATGCCCGCGAAGCCCTGACTCGGCTGGGGTGAAACTCGTTGTGCTCTTCTCTGCTCAAACCAGCGAGGCAAGCAGGAGGGCACCATTCCTTTCGAGACCATGTCTGAGGGAAGACACTGATGCTCACTCCCGAGGACGCCCACAACCGCGACCTGCTCGCCCAGGTGCATCCGCCAACATGGCGCAACCCCGTAGCCTCGGGACGCTACAACCTAGTAGTGATCGGGGCCGGCACAGCGGGGTTGGTTTGTGCCGCCGGTGCCGCCGGTCTGGGGGCCAAAGTGGCGCTGATCGAACGACACTTAATGGGGGGAGATTGTCTCAACTTCGGCTGCGTGCCCTCCAAGGCGTTGCTCCGTTGTGCCCGGGCCGCGCACGAAGTTCGCCGAGCCGAGGAATTTGGCATTCGCGTGGCTGGTTCGATCGAGGTGGACTTCGCGGCCATTATGGAGCGGATGCGTCGGCTGCGCGCCCGCCTGAGCCGGCATGACTCCGCCGAACGATTTCGCTCCCTGGGGGTCGATGTGTTTCTGGGCGATGCTCGCTTCACTGGGCCAGATACAGTCGAGGTCGCCGGTCAGACGCTTCGCTTTGCCCGCGCCGTCATTGCCACCGGAGCGCGACCGGTTACTCTGGACGTGCCTGGCAATCGCTCGGTCGAGTTTCTCACCAACGAAACCATCTTCAGTCTGACTGAACTGCCGCGCCGCTTAGCCGTACTCGGAGCCGGACCGATCGGCTGCGAGCTGGGGCAAGCCTTCCAGCGGTTCGGTAGTGAGGTGCATCTGATCGAACGCGGGACTCGGCTGCTGTTTCGCGACGAACCGCGCGCTTCCGACGTGCTGCAAGGCCAGTTTCAGCGCGAAGGGATTCACTTGCATCTCCAAACCGAAGTGGTCGCTGCGAACGGCTCGGAATTGACTCTGTCACGAATGGGAACGACGAGTTCGCTTGTTGTCGATGCAGTGCTGGTCGCGTTGGGTCGGCGGCCCAATGTCGAAGGGTTGGGGCTGGAACAGGCCGGCGTGGCCTACGACTCGCAGGGAGTGACGGTCGATGACTTTCTCCGCACCACGAATCGGCGGATCTATGCGGCGGGAGACGTCTGCTCGCAGTTTCAATTCACCCATGCCGCCGACGCGATGGCTCGGATCGTGCTGCGCAATGCTCTGTTTTTTGGCCGGTCGCGACACTCTGCGCTGGTGATTCCGCACTGCACCTACACCGAGCCGGAGGTTGCCGCGGTCGGACTGACCGTCGCCGAAGCCGAAGCACGTGGCCTTGCAATCAATACATTGGAGATCCCGTTAAGCGGGGTTGATCGCGCGGTTCTCGATGGCGACGAAGATGGGTTCGCTCTGGTTCACAGGCGGCGAGACAGCGATCGTCTGGTCGGCGTGACGCTGGTTTCGTCCCACGCGGGCGAGTTGATCGGCGAGCTGGTGCTAGCTCAACGGGCCGGTCTAGGGCTGGCAGCGCTTTCGGAGGTCATTCATCCGTATCCGACCGTAGCCGACGTGTGGAAGCGGCTTGGCGACGCCTACCAGAAGAGCCGTTTAACGCCGTTTCTCGCTGGCCTGTTTCGCACCCTGCTCCGCTGGCGACGCTAACTCAACGGGGAATCCAAGGCGATTTTTGCAAGGAACCGGACAGGTAGACGAATTTCTTATCGAGAAGCGGTTTTCGTTGACACATGCCCGGCCGCCGCTCACCATGACAGCTGCGGAGGCGCGTCTCGGCACGAGCTGCGAGCTTCCACAAGACTCGGAAACCGCTTCTGAGGGAAAAGCACATGTCTATACTCTTTTTGATCTGTGCCGTCTTTGGTGGCACCTTGCTGTTGTTGCAATTTCTCGCTGGCTTGATCGGCTTTGGCGGAGACGACGGCAGCGACGGCGGCGTGGATCATCACCTCGACGGCGATGTCGACGGCCACGACCTAGGAGATGGTTCCAGCTCGTCTTCGGGTAGCACGAGCAATTGGCTGTTCAGCGTGCTGTCGTTCAAGTCGATCATGACCGCCATTACTTTCTTTGGCCTGGGTGGCAAGGCCGCTCTGGCCTACGAATTCGACGAATTGCAGGCGTTCGGCATCGCTTTGGCGTTTGGCCTCGTGACGTTGTACGCCGTTGGTCTGCTCATGCGCGGACTGTACAGCCTCAAAGCCGATGGCACAATCCGCATCGATCGCACGATCGGCAAGACAGGCACGGTCTACCTGAAGATCCCAGGTAACCGAAGCGGAGCGGGCAAGGTCACGTTGACCGTGCAGAACCGTTCCGTCGAATATCAGGCAATTACCGCCAATGCCGACATTCCGACCGGCAGCAAAGTCGTCGTTGTCGCGGTGCATCGTCCAGATACGGTGGAAGTCGCTCTTGCGCCCATGTCCACCGAAACCTCTTCTGCGGAGAATACCTCTCATGTCTAGCTTACTTACGCTTCCCCTCGCGGTTCCGCCGCTCTGGGCCAACGATCCGTTCCAGATCAGTAGCGGAGCAGTCTGGCTGGCGATTATCGCGGTCTTTGGTGCCATTCTGCTGTTCAGCTTCATCACTCTGCTCAGCCGCCAGTACAAGCGTTGCCCCAGCAACAAGGTGCTGGTGATCTATGGAAAAACCGGAAGCGGCGCGGCCCGCTGCATTCACGGCGGAGCAGCCTTCGTCGTGCCGCTGATCCAGGAGTACGCCTATCTCAGCCTCGATCCAATTCAGATTGAGACGCCGCTGAAAGGCGCGCTGTCACTGGAAAACATCCGCGTCAACGTCCCCAGCGTGTTCACCGTGGCTGTTGGCACCTCGCCGGAGATGATGAACAATGCTTCGGTGCGTTTGCTCAATCTAGACCGCGAAGACATCAGCCAACTAGCTCGCGACATCATCTTCGGCCAATTGCGGCAAGTGATCGCCTCGATGAAGATCGAGGAGATCAACCGGGATCGCGACCAGTTCTTGCACAATATCCAGACCTCGCTGGAACCGGAGTTACGCAAGATCGGTCTGGAACTGCTCAACGTCAACATCACCGACATCACCGACGATTCTGGCTACATCGAAGCAATCGGTCGCAAAGCGGCCTCGCAGGCGGTACAACAGGCCAAGATCGATGTGGCCGAACAGGAGAAGCACGGTCAGATCGGTGTCGCCGAGGCCGAGCGCGAAAAGGCCATCCAGGTGGCCAACGCCAACAAGCTGCGCGAGATCGGTACTCGCGAAGCCCAGCGCGAGCAGGCCATCCGCTTGGCTCAGTTGGAAAAAGAGCAGAAGGTCGGCGAACAAACGGCTATCTTCGAGCGTGAAGCCCAGATCAAGGAGCAGGAGCGGCAACAAGCCATTCGTATCGCCGAGTACGACCGAGATCAGAAGGTCGGTGAACAGTCGGCTCAGTACGAACGCGAAGCGCGGATCAAGGAAGCCGAGCGAGACAAGCGCATCCGAACCGCCGAGGCCAATGCCAAGGCCATCGCTGGAGAAGCGGTGGCTCAGGCCGAGATTGCTTCCGCCCAGGCGACCTTGCAGGTCAAACAGGCCGAGGCGTTCCAGCTCGGTGAGACGAAGAAACGCGAAGCCGAGGCTGCCGTTCTCGAAGCTCAGAACCGAGCGATGGCCAAGGCTGCTCTAGCCGAGGCAGAACGAGTCGAAGCTGAACGCCGTGCCGCTCTTGAAGCGCCAGCCAAGGCGGAAAAGGCCCGCACCATCGTCGAAGCCGAGGCCGAAGCCGAGAAACGCCGCATCGAAGCCGAAGCCGAGGCCAAGGCGATGTTCGTCAAACTCGACGCCGAAGCTCGTGGCCAATACGAGATACTGGCCAAGAAGGGCGAAGGGTTGAAGAAGATCATCGAGGCGTGCGGCGGGGCCCAGCAGGCGTTTCAGCTGCTCATGCTCGAACACCTGGACCATCTCGCCGAGGCGTCGGCACGTGCCATCTCCAACATCAAGTTCGACAAGGTCGTGGTTTGGGAGAATGGCAGCAACGGTCACGGTAGCAACAACACGTCGCAATTTTTGCAGAATCTGGCCCGAACCATGCCGCCGATGATGCAGGTGATGAAGGACATTGGTGGAGTCGAGATTCCGGAGTATCTGGCTCGATTAACTCCGGATTCGACGCCCAAGCCCAACGGCGGACCTGCCAAGGCGACGGAAATGCCGGCCAAGGATGCCGCATCGGAAGCATCGTAGTTTTTCCCCCTTCGACAGGAAGCGAGCCGACAGCGCTGTCGCGGTCGCTTTTGGCCCAAGGGTATGTGCAGCGACGAAGGAATAAAGCTGCGTTCGCGTTCGGCGGCTTCACGCACGTCGAGCCGAGGCGAACGGCGAGGCGTAGGCCAACTCCAGTTCGGCCAAGTCAGGCACGGTCGCCCCATGATGCAGAGCGGTGGCCAGCACGTCGATGCGGTTGTCCACGCCGGCCTCACCAACTGCTTGGGGCACAAGCACAGAGTTGCTCTGCCTTAAAACAGTGTTCCCGACACCAGGACCGGTTCAACGCAAGCCGGTCCTTCGTGGCACGCATGGTTCACATAGCTACTCACCGCCTGACTGCGGAACTGCTCCGCCGGGTACGGTCGCAGCATGTCGAGGACCGCGTCGAGATCAGTCGAGGGACTCAGCCACTGCGCCCAGCGCTCGGCGGGGAGGATCACCGGCATGCGATCATGAATCGGTTGCACCACGGCGTTTGCCTCAGTGGTGATCAGGCAGACGGACTCAATGCGCTCGCCGGCATGTTCCCACACCTCCCAGAGGCCGGCTATTGCGAACAGTCGGCTCGACGCGATCGTGAATAGGTACGGTTGCTTCTTGCGTCCGAGCTGCTGCCATTCGTAGAAACCATCAGCAGGCACCAGACAGCGGCGCTGACGGATCGCCGAACGAAACGTCGGTTTGCTGGCGATGGTGTCGGCGCGGGCGTTGACCAATGGAGCAGCGGTAGTGCCTCGATCGGCCCACGAGGCAATCAACCCCCAACGCAGCAGACTCGCCGAATCTCCCCGGATGACGAGGATCGACTGCGTCGGCGCGAGGTTGAAGCGCGGCTGCCAGTCCGGAACCTCGTCCAGCTCGAACGCCTCGGCGATTTCTCTGCCAGAAGCGCGTAGGGTGAACCGTCCACACATGGCCACCTCGGGGCTGAATGGGCACATTTCTGCTCATCGGCAGCGCCGTCCGGCCAACTCCAGGGAACCGAGAAGGATTACTCGTATTGTCGCGCCGGATTCGTAACCAGCGGAGTTGGTCGCGACAGACGAACCACCGGAAAATCCTCGCCCGTTTTCAGAGCCGCATCGAAGAAGTTCCACGTCGTCAACCCGTCCAGTGACTGCGGTTCGAGCAGAAAGCCGACCAGTCGGCACAACGGTTGATCGCTGCGAACGACCATCGCTCCCGAACGGAGCCGTCGCCGCTCTGTGCGAACATCGACTTCGAGCGTAACAGGGCGATGCTTCTGAAAGTCACGGTCGCGCTGCATCGAGCGAACGCGATAGACCTCTAGATTCAGGTCGACATCCTCACGCAATTCCTCGACGGTGACTCCGTGGCGTTGAAGCGTTTCCGTCACGGTTCGCAACGAGGCGGGATAGAGATAGGCATAGGGTCGAGTGACCTCCAGGGTCGATTTGGTGCCGCCAGTGTAGATCACCTCGTAGCTTTTCGGTTTGCCTGTATTAACTCTTTTTCCATCTTTTATCTCTTCAATATAGCCGAGCAGTTCGTGAGGTCGTCCCTGCGGAGCCTCGTCGTAGCGGAGAACGTAGCGGTCTGGTCTGCTGGTCGTGGCGATCTGGATCAACCGACGGATCTTGTCCTGCTCCAGGGCGGCGAAGTCGAGGATGTTGCGAACGAAGGCTCGCGTAGCTAGGATGCGATCTTTGTACGTCGCGTAAACGTAAGATTCGGACAGCACGGCGACCCGACCGCGCAAGCCGACGTAGTGCGTACCGAAGCGCGGCGTCGGCAGGACCGTTTGCCATTCCTTGCGATCGCGTGTGAAGTTGCCGTAGAAGTACGACTTGTAGCCGGTCTGCTGCTCCATTCGACGATTGACTTCCGGCAACAATTCGTCGCGCGTGAAGGTGATCAAGCCTGGATCGCCTGCCGGGCAACGGCCCCCCTCGTAGGTGAGCGTGTAGCGATGCCACGAACCGTTCGTCGTGTGGCAATCGATGACGATTGCGGGATCCCACTCGCGGAAGAAGCGAACCAGGGCACGCACCTCGGGACTTTCCAGCTTGATGAAGTCGCGGTTCAGGTCGAAGCCTTGAGCGTTGGTGCGCAGGCCGACCCCCTCGTCCGGACCCGTCTGATGAGCGCGGTTCCGCTTGTCGATCTTCTCGTTGCCATCGGCATTGAAGATCGGACAAATCATAAAGACGATCTGTTTTAGCAGTGATGTGTCGTCGCTCAGGGCCAGGTCGCGCGCTAGCATCAACAGCGCCTCTTTGCCGTCCACCTCGCCGGCGTGGATGTTGCCCATCGCGAAGACGACGAGTTTCTTGCTTTTGGCGGCCTCGGCGGCATTGGCTATGGGTGGATCTGCCAGAATCACGAGCGGCAGCTTACGGCCCTCGTGGCTGGTGCCCAGCTCGCTCAGCCGAACCAACTTCGACTGATTGGTCAACTCCTTGCAGAATCGAACCACGTCAGCGTAGCGTGAGGTCGCCTTGAAGTCGCTCGACTCAGCCACGGTCACTGGTGGAGCCGCGGGCAACAACAACAGCGGAAGCAGATGCAGCACGATTGATTCTCCCCAACTTGGACGAGGCGGAATGAGGTTCGGGTTATGTTAGAGCGCGCGGTCGGCGTAACCAGTTTCGCCATCCGTTCGCGGTCCGACGTCGAGCTGCTCGAACAGCACCAGATCGTAGCCATCCGGGTCGCGGAAGCGGAGTCGGCGATAGCCTTCGGCGCTAACCTTCTCGTCGCTGGAGAGATGCCGATAGGGGGCGAGTTGTTCGACTTGCCAGGCGAGCAAGACGCCGCCTGGTGTCGGCGAGCCACGCTTCAGAGCCAGACGAACGTCCCCGGCGGCGAGTAAGGCGAACTCGTGGACGTCATCGCGGAGCAGCAGCTGCAGCTTCAGCACGTCACGATACCAAGCCAGGGAGGCCGGCCAATCGTTCACGCGCAGTTCGACGAAGTGCAGCTTCACGTCGAGGCCTCCTGCTGTTGATGGCGGCCCAGCCACCAGAGAACCGCCAACCCCAAAGCGGCCAGCGTCGTGCAAATCAGCGACAGCAGTACCCGTCCCAGCACCAAGCCTGGCAGGCCATCCACTGCCACGCTCAGCGGCGCGGTCTGTCCGAACAGGTCCGGCAAAACAATCAAAAGAGAGTTGTAAACGAGGTGAAAGAGCATCGCCGGCCACACGCTGCCCGTGCGGACGACGAGCAACCCCAGAACCACCCCGAAGAGAAAGTGAGGCACAAACTGGAAGACATTCATCTGATAGACAGCGAAGAGAAAGGCGCTGAGCAGGATGGCTCGCCAAGGGCGGAAGCCGCGCAGCAACCCTTGCAGAATGAAGCCGCGAAAGGCCAGCTCCTCACACAGGGCCGGCAACACGCCCAGCACGAATAGGTAGTGCCAACGGGAACGGCCGCCGTTCAGGGCCAGCAACTCGCGCGTGAGCGGGTGATTGAGTTCAAGCAAGGTTTTCAAGCCAGGGAACTGATTCAGGATCAACAGGGTCAGTTCGGCCAGAGGCGGCAACAACAGCAGAGCAAGCAAGACGGCAAGCGGCCAAGCCCACCACGGTGGCAGTCGCAGACTCAACCCCTGCCAAGGCTTGGTGGTCAACAGCAAGGCCATGAACAACGGCGGCGTGGCGACGAAGGCCAACTGGCCGATTCCCGTTCGTGTCAGCAACGACAACTGCTGGCCGATGCCGAACGAGAACCAGCGCAGCCCCAGAATCAGCGCGAAGCAGAAGAATGCCTCACCCGGTGAAGGAAGCGTTTCCTTCTCGCGCAGCAGGCGTTTCAGCCACAGCCCCAGATCGAGGCGCTCCGCTTCACGGAATAGCACCTCTTCGCGGTTGAACTGCTCGATGGCCCAGCGGAGTGCCAGCCAACTGTAGATCACCATCGGGGCCAGTACAGGAAGAAAGTAAAACCACAGGCTGCGATCGCCGGCCTCCGCCGCCACCAACCGTTGCAGCAGCAGGGCCACGCCTGTCACGGGCACCATGCTGTAGAAGGGATTCAGTTCAACGCCAGGTGCCAAGGTCAAAAAGATCAACGGCATGGTGACGAGGAAGAGTGGCATCAGGTAGTACTGCCCCTCCTTGGAGCTGCGAGCGTAGGCTCCGACGGCGAGACAGACAGCACTGAAGAAAGCGGACAACGGTAAGAGCAGCAACATCGCCCAGAGTAGCGCGCTGGACCGCATGGTCGCCCCCTGACCCGCGCCCACCTGGGCCGTGGTCAACGCCATGCTCAACAGATTCAACAACGCCGTCGCCGCGCTGAATAGCCAGATAGTCAGAAACTTGCCCCAGACGATTTCCTCGCGACTGGCAGGGCTAATCAGCAGTGTCTCCATCGTGCCACGCTCTTTCTCGCCGGCGCAGAGATCGACCGCTGGATATAGCGCTCCGGCCAGCGACCACATGACCAGCACAAACGGAAAGACACGCACCAGGATGCCGAACAGACTCTCCGCCTGCTGACGAGCCGCCGGTTTTTCTCGCTGAGGATCGATGATCTGGATCGGTTGATCGAAGTTGGCCGGAAGCCCCATTCGCACCAGCCGCGTCTCTTTCAGATCGTTGCGCCACCGGGACAGCAGGTTCGTCAGCCGACCGTGAACCAGTCGAGAAGTGTCGTCGCGTGGTCGAGTCATCAAGGTGATCGGCGGTTGTAATCCTCGACGTAGCCGATCTTGAAACTCCGCTGGAATGATCAGCAACACATCTACGCGTCGCTCGTTCAGCTCGCGCAGAAACGGAGCTGCTAGTTCATCGGGATCGTCGCTGTCGGGAACCGGTCCCGGCAGATAGCGAATCTGCAGCGTACCCAGCATCGCGGTACTGTCAGTGTAGCGCGGAGCAAAGACTAGCCGTTCGCCCTGTAGTTCGACCAGTGGCGGAAAGTCGAGTCGTTCGCTGGCCAGGCGGAACGCTGCCACGGTGGCCAGTCGCTCGACGGCGGCGAGCGGCCCTCCGAATGGCGTAGGGGTAGCGGCCAGATAGTGAATCGCGGCGGCAGCAGAGGTCTCCGACTCCTGCAAGGTCCAGGGCAAGAGATGCTCGGCCCCGGCCAGCCCAACTACGCTTTTCTGCTGGAGAAACCCCATCGCCAGCTGCATCACGCCGATGCCGGCGATGGGATACAGCAGGATTGGCAAAATGGCGATCATGAACACCGTGCGCCGATCGCGCAGCTGATCGCGGAGTTCCCGAAGCCAGATCAGCCGAACGATCGACCAACGCATGCCAACCACCGAGCCGGGCCAGACAGAATCAGACGCCCATCACATTGTAGCCACAATCGACGTACAGCACCTGGCCAGTGATGGCGGAGGCCAACGGACTGCACAGATAGACGCAGGCGTCAGCGACCTCCTCGGGCTTGATACCGCGCGGCAGAGGGGAACGCTCGGCAGCGTAGTTGATCATGTCCTGAATCTTGCCGATCGCTTTGGCCGCCCGCGAGGCATACGGACCCGCGGAGATGGTGTTGACGCGGATGTTGCGGCGACCAAGATTCAGTGCTAGTTGCTTGGTGTCGATCTGCAATGCCGCCTTGGCAGATCCCATACCTCCGCCATAGTGTGGCACGACGCGCTCGCCGGCCAGATAGGTCAGACTGACGACACTGGTACTCTCGGGCTTGTCGGCCATCCACGGCAGCGCCGCGCGACAGAGGCCGGTCAGCGAATAGGCACTGATGCTCATCGCCGTCATATACGCTTGCCGACTCACCTCCCAGGCGGGCTTGGTGATCTCAGGGCTGAAGGCGACGGAATGAATCAGAATGTCGATTCGGCCAAACGCTTCACCGACTTTCTTCATCATGCCTTCGATCGAGTAGTCGCCATGTTCCCGTTCGACGCGCTGATAGCGGCGATCGGTTCGCGTTGCCTCGGGAACGTCGGCGAGCGTGTCGAAGCTGACGTCGCAGGGCAGGATTTTTTCGACCGCCAAGGTTCCCCCGCCACGTCGCAGCGTGCGTGCCTCGATGTCCTCCTGAGCGGTGCCCTTGAGAAAGCCTTCGACAATGGTGAGCATACGTGGATGCACGGCCCAGACGAGTTTGGCGCCGGCCTCTTGCAGTCCTTTGGAGATGTGCCAGGCGAAGCTATCACTATCGCCGACGCCGGTGACCAGGGCCACCTTGCCCGAGAAATCGATCGGTATCATGTCGAACTCGCCTTCCAAGCCGCAGTTATCGAAGCATTCCCAATAAGACTCATCGTCTAGCAAATTCGGGCAACCTCGGCAAGGCGAACCGTTTAATCGATGCGAGGGAACAGCGGCTTGACCTTGCCGTCTTCCAGTTCTGCCGTGACACGCAAATTGTCTGGCTGAGCCAGCAGCTGGGCCGCGTCCTCATAGCGTACCTGATCCCAAGGCGTGGGGAAGTTGAAGCTCTTGTAGATCTTCTCCGCCGCCGTCGGGATGAACGGTTTGAGCAAGATGCTGGCGATGCGCAGGGACTGTACGGCGTTGAACAACACCCGCTTAGCCGCCTCTTTGTCGGTCTTGACCAGCTTCCACGGCGCGTTGGCCTCCAAGTACTGATTGGTCGGTGTGAGAAACTCCAGCACAATCGCTTGCAGGGCGAGGTTGTAGCGGCAGGACTCGACGTGGCCGCGCACCGTGGCGACGAAGTCAGCCAGGTTCAGGTTCGGCACCACTGGCTGGGGCACCACCCCGGCTGTGTCGCTAAAGACGCGGTCAAAATTCTTGCTGGGGATGGTGATGAGACGACTGAGCAGATTGCCCAGGTTGTTGGCTAGTTCGCTGTTGTAGACCTCGGTGAAGCGGCCCCAGCTGAACTCGCCGTCGCTAGGGAAGGGACACTCGCGCAAGAAGTAGTAGCGGAAGCCGTCGGCACTGAACTTGGTGATGAGATCCATTGGCTCAGTCACATTGCCGAGCGTTTTACTCTCTTTTACTCGCTGTCCCGTCTCGTCGTCCTTGCGATAGACGAAGCCGTGGCCGAACACCTGTCGGGGAGCCTGTTCTCCGGCGGCCCAGAGCATGGCTGGCCACAGGGCACAGTGAAACCGCGTGATGTCCTTGCCGATGAACTGAATGTCGGCGGGCCAGTACTTATCGAAGGTGGCTCGATCGTCGCCGTAGCCGATCCCGGTGATGTAGGTCAGCAGGGCGTCGAACCAGACGTAGATGGTGAACTCCTCGTCAAAAGGAATGCGAATGCCCCACGATTCTCCTTTGCGCGAGATGTTAATGTCGCGCAAACCTTCGTTCTGAATGAGGCTAATCAGTTCGTTGCGTCGGCTCTCGGGTTGAATGAATTCCGGATGCGTCTGGTAGTAATCGAGCAATCGCTGCGAGAACGACGACAAGCGGAAGAAATAGCACTCCTCTTCGCGGCGAATCAGTGGTCGCTGATGGTTGGGGCACAGGCCGTTGTTCTCGGCGTGCTGTTTGTCGGTCTTGAACTCCTCGCAGCCCTCGCAGTACCAGCCGGCATACGGCCCTTTGTAGATGTGGCCGTTGTCGTAGACTTTTTGGATAAACTTTCGGCAACATTGTTGATGCCGGGCGTGGCTAGTTTGGATGAACACATCGTAGGTGATACCCAGGGCGTCCCAGACCTCGCGGAACTGTCGGGCCATGTCGTCGCAGTAGGTCTGCGTCTCCAGGCCCAACTCGGCGGCACGCTTCGACACCTTCACCGTGTTCTCGTCGTTGCCCATGAGAAACAGTACGTCGTAGCCCTGCATGCGGCGATAGCGGGCCTGTACGTCCGCGCCGAGTTTCTCAAACGCGGTGCCGATGTGTGGCCGACTGTTCGGATAGTCGATGGCTGTGGTGAGGTAGAAGCGTTCACGGGTCGACATCGAGTTCGTCACCCTCCCTGAGGCGGTTATAGTTCCTACATCCGTTGTACAAGACGCGACACACCAGGGCAGGGGTTCAGGTCACTCGCTGGAATCATTGCCTAGGATTCGACTCCATCGATGAAGCGCCGACAGTCCGGCAGAGCGTCGAGAAAGCGTTGGCCGTAGCCTTTGGTCAGCACCCGGGGATCGAGAATGAAGACCACACCGGTATCACTGGCGCGGCGAATGAGTCGGCCAAAGCCCTGCTTGAGTTTGATGACGGCCTGTGGCAGCTGGTAGTCGAGGAAAGCCTGACCGCCGGCCGCCTCGATCGCCTCCTGCCGCGCCGCCATCACGGGACGATCAGGGACAGCGAAGGGCAGCTTGGTGATGATGACGTTAGAGAGGGCTTCGCCGGCCACGTCCACTCCCTGCCAGAAACTATCGACGCCGAACAGCACCGCATTGCCCGACTGACGAAAGCGTTCGACCATCTGGCTACGCGGTAGGCCGTCGGACTGACTGAACAGCGGATAGCCCTGGCTGGCGCACCAGGTTTTGAGCCGCCCTACCGCCTTCTGCAAAAACCCATAGCTGGTGAACAACACGAAGGCGCGGCCCTGAGTGCGGTCGATGCACTCCGGCAATTTGGCCAACACTGCTTCCTCGTACCCCGCAGGATCGGCGGAGGGATCCGGCATGTTGCGAAAAAGGTACAACTCGGCCTGTTCGCGATAGTTGAACGGACTGCCCAACTGGAGCGTGTCGCAGTCGTGCAGGCCCAGCCGACTCTGAATATGACGAAACCCCGCCGAGGACGCCTTGGAACGGGAGCCGGTCGCACGGCGATCGCTGGTGGACAAGGTAGCGCTAGTCATGACAACAGTCGGCACTTTGTCGTACAGCAGTCGCTTGAGATCCGCCCCCACCTCGATGGGTGAGCTGCACAGTTCGATATTTGACGGCGTGCCGGGGCTGACATCAACCCAGTAAACGTGGCCGGCCAGGCGATGCCCCAACCACTGACGCAAGCCGTCGGCAAGCAGCCGGCTCCGCTGTGCCAACGCCGTAAACTCGATCTTCTGTTCCTCATCGAGATTCTTCCCTACCGCGTCGATGCAACTAGCCAGCTTGAGCAACTCCTCGGAGAGCACGTTGGCGACGATGTCGGGCTGCTGTACGCGGATCGATTCGGGTGACGACCGTGCCCCGGTGACGGCACGTCCTCCGCGTGGTTGAGCCGTGTGCCAGTGCTGTACCGTCAGGAAGAATTGCTCGGCAGCGTTTCGGCAGACCTCCAACTGCTTCGATCCGTCCTGGGTCGAAATGCAACGGAACAGGCCGCGTTGGGTGCGGGGATTGAACAGTTTGTTGAACAACCAGTCGATCGAGCCACGGCTGATCTGGATCCCCAGATAATCGGCAGCGATATCTTCCAGCGTGTGGGCCTCGTCGAAAATGACCACCTGATAATTCGGCAGAATGCTTCCGCCCTGTTGCCGAATGGCCAAATCGCTGAAGAACAGGGCGTGATTGACAATCAACAGATGTGCGCCGAAGATCGCCTTGCGAGCGCGGAAGTAGAAGCAGTTGGCATACTCGGAACACTGCTTAGCCAGACAGTTGCCACTGTCGCTGTGGACCGCCTCCCACACCGTGGGTAAGGGGTGTAATGGTAGATCACTTCGCGAACCGTCACGAGTCTTTTTCGACCAGCGGCCGATCTGACTGAGCTGCTCGCGGAGGCTGAGTTCGGCGAAGAGGGAATCGGCGCGTTGCTGGGCGACACGCAAGCGGCGCAAACTGAGATAGTTCGACCGCCCTTTGACCAGGGTGGCGATAAACTCCTGAGGCATCACCGCTTGGAGAAACGGAATGTCTTTGTGGATCAACTGCTCCTGCAAGCTAATGGTGTGCGTCGAGATGACCACCTTGCAGTCGTGCGAGGCGGTCGCGGCCAGAATCGCCGGCACCAGATAGGCGAACGACTTGCCCACGCCCGTGGGGGCCTCGACCATCAGATGGCGACGTTGGGCGATGGCGGCGGCAACGGCCTGGGCCATGTCGAGCTGTTGCGGACGTGGTTCGTACTGGGAAAGCTGGGCAGCGATGGTCCCGCGCGGGCCGAGTATGTCCTGGATCGACATGAGTTCCTTTCCATTGGCTGGGAGTGCTAATCGTCTCATTGTACCGTCGAAAGGCGACGAACAGCAGGGAAGATCAAGTTCGTCGGTCCGTTCGCCGATATCTTCAGAAGAGCGTTCGTATCGAATGCTCGTAGCTCACTAGCGCGCTTGCCAACGGGGATGCTTCGATGATTGAAAGCCACTTCGGGCTGAACCGCCGGCCGTTCCCGGCGACGCCTGATCTGAACTGCTACTACCCCGCGACCAGCCATGAGCGCACGGTCGCCCGGCTACTGGAAGGCTTGCACGATGGTGAGGGGATCGTCCTACTCACCGCCGCTCCTGGCATGGGTAAGACGTTGCTGGGACACCTACTGCTCGACAAATTCGGAGATTCCGTACAGGCTTCGTTTCTGTTCCACACGCACCTGCGCGACCGCGCTGGGCTGTTGCAGGCTCTGTTGTATGATCTCTCGTTGCCCCACGAAGGCCGTGGCGAACAAGAGATGCGTCTGGCGTTGATCGACCATCTGCTGGCGCGCTATCGCGACGGCCAGAAGACTATCTTCCTCATCGACGAAGCGCATCATCTGAATTCGGATCTGTTGGAGGAGCTGCGGCTGTTGGGCAATCTGGAGGGACAAGCAGGCCGGGCAGTGCAAGTCGTGCTGATCGGCTGCCCAGAGATTCTGCACACCTTGGGACATCCCGGGCTGGCGGCGATGCGACAACGGCTGGCCGTGCGTGCCCGAATTGAGCCGTTGGGACTGGAAGAGGCCGCCGACTATTTGTTGCATCACGTTCGCGCCGCGGGAGGCCGGCCCGAGCGGATTTTCGGCATGGAAGCGTTGGAGATACTAGCGCGACAGACCGGCGGTGTTCCCCGCTTGTTGAATCAGGCTGGTCAGCTGTCGTTGAAGTTGGCTGCTGAGAATGGCCTCAGTGAAGTCGAGGTGGAAATCGCTCTGGAGGCGATCTCGTCGCTAGGACTAGCCGGAGAGAACGGCGAGGGACTGGCCGAAGACGGGGTGCTGAGCCTGTCGGGCGAAGCGAATCAGGATCCATCGTGCCGGCTGTTCATGGCTCAGGGACGATCGGCGTAAAGGAGATCCGAAATGGGGAAAATACGCGAGACGTTCCGCCTCGTTGCCGATGATTACGCCCCCACCCCAACCCCCGTGCTGACTCCGACGGAGAAATCATTCGCGGGAGGAGGCACCGAGGAGATGCCCTTCATCGAGATTGGCCCTCGACGTGAGATCAACGGTTCTCCGGACGTACTCGCGTGCCCCATCAGTCCCAAAAAGCTCGCTGCTACCCCTGCTGATCCAGGGCCGGATGCTCCCGTAATGACTTCCGAAGGCAAGGGGGTGGCCTTCCGTACTTTGCCCGTCTCGCCGCGTCTGCCGGAGAAGCGTCGACTTTGGTTCGCCCCCGAGTTGATCGCTTTTCACTCGCCCAACGCTCCAACAAGTCGGCAATATGCCGACCTGCTGGCAACGATCGTCGAGGCGGCCCGCGCTCCGGGAGACGTGCGCAATCTATATCTATTCACGGGAGTGCGACCCCAAGTTGGTACAACCACGGTGTTGCTGAACCTGGCCATCACTGCTGCGCGAAAGGAGACGCGCGTCATCGTCGTGGATGCCAATCTTCGCTCGCCAGCCATCGCCGAGCGTGTCGGCCTGGAGCCGCACCCTGGCTTGACGGAGATCCTTAACGGCGACGCCACGACCCAGGAAGCCTTGCGCGCCACCGCCCAGCCGAACCTACACATTCTCGCCACGGGAGCGCCGGCAGCTCTGTGGGCCGACTCGTCCAGTCTCCGCGAACTGTTTCACGAACTTTGCGGTTTGGCGGATCTGGTGTTCATCGACGCGCCGGCCTGGGATGGCCGCGGAGCCGCCAGCGGCCTAGCCAGCATCAGCGAAGTGGTGTTTCTGGTGGTTCCCAGCCGTGAAGCCGACTCTCCTCCCGCCACCGAACTGGTCACCAAACTGCCCGCCAAAGGCGTGCCGTTGGCCGGCTGCATCCTCACTGAGGTTTGAAGCACCTCTTACAGCCGCAGATACAGCCGATGGCGTTCCAGATGGCGGAGAAACAGATAGCACAGCCCGAAGAACAGCGCGATCGCCGACAGCGCATACCACAGCGGAATATCTCGGGGCGTGTACGGATGCAACGTGCGTCCGACCATGTCGTGGATGATGTACGCGGCCAGGGCATTGGCTCCGAAGGTTTCCAGTAACGCCAACCGCCAGCCCCAGACATCGCACCCCCAGACGAACAGGGCGTACAGCGTCAGCGCGAATCCCGCGCCAAATACGAGATACGACGGACTGCCAGCCCGTTGACTCATGACCCAGAACAGATGCGGTGCGTTCTCTGGCATCTTGCTGAGGCGATGGTACTCCTCCTTGGGAATCGCTGGGGGAACGAACGGTAACTCGGCCAGCAGCCCCGATGGTTCTGGTGCCAGAAGCCGCGACAGGCACGACAGCCCATAGCCCAGCAGCATCAGCACCACGCCTCCGAGCAATAGTCGGGCAAACACCTGTTGTGGCGTGCCGGCTCGAACCGCGTCGTAGGCCAGTGTGCCGACGAGTAACGGTGTCGTCCAGGTGAGAAAGCCCAACGGACCGCCGTCGATGCCCGGACGGGTCACGACCCAGGTGTAGTAGCCGTGATACTGAGAGAGGTACCAGAACAGCACCGCCGACAGCATCGCATAGACCACCCGAACGATCGGCCAGGAGGCGATCACCGGCGATACCCACAGCGACGTAACCGCGATGTGCGTCAAGGTCTCGAACGGTTGACGTTGAAAGGCAGTCCAGAAGAACCCGCTCAGGCCAAGCTGAGTTAGCTCACTCCAGGATTTTACCGATCCGGTTAATCCGTGATAGATCACACCGAACAGCAGCAAGCCGGCGACGCGGACAAACAGTCGGCGATAGGCCGACCAGGGACCAGCGCTGTTCCAACGGCGTAGAAACGTCAGCCGCATCGCGAAGCCGACTGCGAAGAGAAACTGCGGCATGATCGAGTCGGCGTAGCTGAAGTGCGTGTGATGATGGCGGATGGTTTCGGGCAAAACAGCGAAGCCCGCCGCGAAGTTGACCAGAAACATTCCCAGCACGGTGTAGCCCCGGAACTGATCCAACGAGGCGACACGCGAGGCGGATTCTTGCGACATACTCCGGTTCACCTGCCAGTCGAGCGCGGCTGGGTCTGGCGCGCGATCAGGGCCGCGACGTAGCCCCCCTTGAATCCCGAGTCGATGTTGACCACGACGACATTGGCCGAGCAGGCGTTGAGCATAGTCAACAGCGGCGCAACGCCTTGAAAGGCTGCTCCGTAGCCGATGCTGGTGGGCACGGCAATGACCGGACAGTCGACCAGTCCGCCGACGACGCTGGGCAAGGCTCCATCCATGCCGGCCACGACCACGATAACGTCGGCGGAATTTAATCGCTCTCGATGCCGCAACAGGCGATGGATGCCTGCGACGCCAACATCAGCGATCAATTCGACGTGACAGCCCACCGCCCGGGCCGTGACCACCGCTTCCTGAGCCACGGGCAGATCGCTAGTGCCGGCAGTCAGAACGAGGACATTACCGATCGTGGAAGTCCCTCGATCGGGACCAGGTAGCCAAAAGGTGCGAGCCATACGATCCTGCTCCGCTTGGGGAAACAGGCGAGCTAGATGCTCCGCCTGCGTTGGCGCGACCCGAGTGGCCAGGCAATCTTGCCGCGCTGCCACTAGCTGGCGAACCACGCCTTCGACCCATTCAGGAGTTTTACCCTCGCAAAAGATGACTTCAGGAAAGCCGCAGCGTGCTCGACGATGTAAATCGACGCTGGCATAGCCCAGCTCGGCCACCGGCTCCGTCCACTGCTGTAGCGCTTCACGAACGGACAGCCGACCTGCTTGCACCTGTTCCAACAAGGACCGCACCGCCTCGATGTTCATACCACTTCCTCAGTCGAGCGAGATGAAGCCATTGTAGTGCGGGTTGACGATTGGCGAGAGGGGGCCTATCATGCTGATGTCGTTGCCCGGCCCCGTCGTCTAGAGGCCTAGGACACAGCCCTTTCACGGCTGCGACACGGGTTCGAATCCCGTCGGGGTCATTGTGTTGTTTCTCGTCCACGAAGCAGAAACACATCTTGTGGGAGTATCTTCCCACAGTAAAACGACTTACGGCGAACGGTGCTTCTCGGATCCTTTCCCTGCCGCGCTGCATTTTATGCCGCTTTGTGTGCTGGATTTTGCGCGCCGGATTTCGCACCTCGCTGGAAATTTTGCTCTGTTCCGCGGATAGTGCTCCGCCTTGTCCTGCTCCAGTGCTTCTGGAAGTAATCCTCTCACTTACGCCGCCGCATCCAACGAGTGATCGTCGAACTGATCCAGATGAGGACGCTGCCGAGAAACAGCGCGACACACAAGAGGAAGTAGCCGGCTAGCAGCACGGTCCAACTGCGCTCCCAGGAATAGACATCGTCTGGATCTCGTCGTGGTTGATCGTAGTACAGCCAAAATGCCGCCACTGCGAACGTCACCAAGCCCCAGAAGCCGAACAACAGGCCGATGCGGAGCCAGCGGCGGTGCCAACTCCAGTGCGCCAAAGACAGCAGCGGTAGCCACAGTAACAGCCCCGACAGTCCCATGAATAAAATTATCTGGACCGTGGCGTACCACGGTGTCCCGACCGGCAGAAACAGTTCGTAGGAAGGAATCAGCGAGATACCTAGCGCCACGAAGGCGACCCAGGCCAGCAGCGGATACGATGCAGCCCAGACGCGGTGCTGTCGCCAGCGACGGAACAACCACCACGGCACCAGGTACACCGCAACTCCCAGGAGAGGAAACACGCTAAAAACTAGAATCGCCGATTGGCCCGGAAACCAATCGTACCAGGGTAGCAGGCGAACGCGACGCGGATCATACGAGCCAGGCGGCAATGGCGAAACGAGATCGGGAACAGGTCCCGGCACACTCACTGTGCAGATCGTGTCGCCGTTTAGGCGTGAGGCGATGACGCGCGGTCCTTCGTTCTCTACTTCGGAAAAGAGCGGCTCGGCTTGGCTATCCTTGGGAAAACGTCCACGCCAGAGTACCACGCCGGTCTTGCCATCTAGCCCGACTATCTCGCGACGTGATTCGGCCTGTACGACCACCGTGGCGGGTCGGCCAGGACGCACCTCGGCCAAGATCCAATCGGGCGCGGCATCTTCTCTCTTGGTCGGCCAGAACCAGCCCAGTTCAAGTCGCGGCCCGTGTAACACGCGGAGACCTTGGCCGCTGCTCAGCACTAACTGATCGCGGCCATCACCTTCAAGGTCGTGAGCCTGGAAGTGCAGGAGGTAGGCGTTCGGTGTCCAGCCTCCCAGCTGACCGCGCCGGGCCAGTTCTTGACCGCGTGCCTGCACAGCGACAATCTCACCGCTGGCGTGGTGCGTCGAATAGCAGACGGCTCGTCGCCCCTTGCCTTCCAAGTCGGCCAGTACCAATGGTGGAAGGGAATGCTTGAGCAGTTGATACATCTGGGCCGGCAAGGCGTGGGTCCAGAGCGGTTGCCCGTTATCTCCTTGCAGCGCGACAATTCGATCCTCGTCAAAACAAACAACCTCGGGCTGACCGTCGCCGTCCAAGTCTCCCGCGGTGGGAGTTGGCCACGGAGTGTAGACAGTTCCCTTGTACTTCAGCTTCAGCGGATGACGCCAACGCTGCTTCCCCGAGGAAACCTCCTTGACCTGCAAAGCAAAAGAAAACACTGCATCGGTGTGATCGGAAAGAACTACGCTGACCAGATCCGGTCGGGCACCTCCCAGATCCAGTGCCACGGTGGGGAGTTTATCGATGTCCATGTTCCCGGGGAGATTGTTGGGAAAGGAACCTAGGTCGATCAGCCGGACTGTGTACTCCGTCGGTGACATGACTACGGCTTGCCAACGATGCGGGCCGCTTCTGTCCGAGAATCCGCTGAAAGCGTTAAACAGACGCAAATAAGCAAACTCCGGCGGCGAATCCGGTCCGGTTGGCAGGATCAGCATCGGCCGACGGGAGTTGTTCCGATCATAAAACAGATTTCTTGGACCGGAAATTTCCGCTGTTGACCAGAGTGGTTGGCCCGTCCTTCCCGAGAGCGCCTGGAGTTGGGCCGAAAGTTTGCCGCGAATCTCGTCAGAGTCGTCGCGCACTACCAGGTCGGGGAGGCCGTCACTGTCGAGATCCCCAGCGGGCAAAGGCAGAGCTAACAGAAGATTCTCAATTCGTCGCGGTATAGCGTGCCTGCTTGTTCGGATTGGTCGAACCGCTCGTTGCCCTCGACCTGGCCAGAGCTGTTCGCCCGTTCGTCCCGAGGCCGCCGCGACACGCGATTCAGTGGCAAAGTCACTGCCGTAGCGAACTGTGACACGAGCGACATCCTCCAGACCGTCGCCGTCGCTGTCTTGAATAGCTCTCCACGCTCCCAGGCGTCGCCAGACCTCTGCCGGCTGACCACGCAGCACGCGCAATTGAGCCTGTTGATCAACGACGCGCGAACGCGGCTGTGGCTCAGCAAAGCCTGTGGTGGTGGGCTGATATTGCTCCTGACGATAGGTGTAGACACACTCGGGTAAACTGTCGCCATCCAAATCAATACATTGAGGATCGGAAACATCCGTGAGAATGTGCGCCAGTTCGCCTCGCGACAGTTGCAGTACATAGCTATGCAGCGGTACGCTACGCGCGAGACCGCTGTTCATTTGCGTCGGCACGATGAGCAAGGGGTGACCGTCAGCTCCTTGTTGCCACAGGGCCAGCGGCTCCAATTGCAGTGTGCGAGCGACGAGTTTCTCCCGCCACCACCACAGCAGTTTTCCGTTCGCTCCCGACATGGCGTGGACAAACAGCGTTTCCTCCTCTTTGGTCCGTTTGCTGATTTCCAGATGCGCGGTGATCAGATCGCGTTCGCCGTCGCCGTCGAGATCGGGCACTGTCCGCCAACGCCAGAGACTGCCTATTTGGGCGGGATCCGAGTGCGACACTGGCGGACCTTGCTTCAGCTGAGTTTTCCATTTTTGCTGTCCGTCTTGGAGGCGAAACACCGACAGACCATAGCGACCGACCAGATCGCCGCGAACCTGTAGCGTAGCCGCGACCACGCGGTCCTTGCCCACCAGAATCGGGGTCGGGCTGGCCTCAAGCAAGCTGCTCGTCGAGTTGTATCCCAGCGTCTGTTCCCACAGCAGCCGCCGGTCGCGTAGCGACACGGCGACCAGCAGATCGCGTGGCGCTTTGCGTCCCAGCAGCAGCACGCCTGGATGCTCGGAGCCGTCCAGTTCGACCACCAGCGGAGGATGGGCGGGCGAAAACTCCAGGTCGAGCGCATCGCCGAGCAACGCACCGCTCTCCGGATCGAGCAGAGCCAACCGTGTTCCGGCTAGGCACAGCACGACGGAGCGATTTGCCACACGGACCAGACGAATCGCATGAACGAGACAGAGCGAACCGGTGGACCACTCCTTCGGCGGAACAAACCGCCACAACGGCTGTGCCGCGCCGCTGGCGACACGTTCCACCCAAAAGCGCGGGCCGGTTACCTGCGTTGGCTGGCCCGGTGCGGAGAGGAAAGAATCTCCTTGCGACTGAAACGCCGCTATCAGCGTTGGCTTGCCTCTCTGGTCGGGCATCAGAATCGGCATGCCCAGGATTCCCGAGCCGGCCCCCCACGGCGGCGGTATAGCTGGCTCGGGCCTGGTCGAAGCCATCGGGAACGGGAGTCCAAGCACGGTACCACCACAACGGGTTGCCGTCCCGCCCCGACACGGCCAGCAGTACGGGATGCTGCGTCGAACCAATTACTACCTCGGAAAAGCCGTCCCCGTCCAGGTCCACGACCTGATCGAGAACGATCGGCTCTAGGCCCGGTTGCGAAGTCCAAATCAGGTTAAACCAAACATTCCTTTCCATTCCCTTCGGCAGGGTATCATCAGAAATCGCTAGACTCCAGCGGGGTTGGAGCGTCGCGCCGTCCAGCAGACGCAGCGTCCGGCTATATTGTTCGATCACTGCCAGATCATGACCCGTCTTTTTAGGGATAAAATAGATCTTGTTTTTCTCACTATTGAGTGTAACCGGCCTGGTCTGCTGTCGCTCACCGACCCGCAACTTGAACTGCTGGACAAAGCCGCGTTCCAGTTCGAGCAGCCAGGTTTCACTGAGATCGCCGGGCCGCCAGACCTGCACCCGGTAGGGACCAGCGGGCAACGACAGCGGCTCGGCCATCGGCACGGTGACCCGAGTCAACCTTCCGTCCCGTTGGGAGAGAATCTCGGCGATCAGAGCTGGCCCCTCTGTAGTCAGTTGGAGTTGCCCCCGTTGAGCCTGGTCGAGGTAGTTCCACAACAGACTCAGACAGGCGACGAGCAGGACGGTGCTCAGCATCGTGATCGCGGTGAGAATGGCCGCTCGTTGATGTTTGTTGAACCAGCGAACCGTCAGTTCGAGCAAACTAGGTCGCTGGGCCGTGATCGGCTCATTAGCGAGGAAGCGTCCGAGATCAGCAGCCAGGTCGATGGCGCTGACATAGCGGCGAGCTGGATCCTTGCTCAGGCATTTCAGCGTAATCGTCTCCAGGTCGCGGGGTACGTTCGGTTGTAGCAAGCGGGGCGGCGCGGGTTCCTCGCTGATGACTTGCAAGATGGTGTCTAACGGTGTGGCGGCGCGGAAGGGAGGCCGACCCGTCAGGCATTCATACAAGATGGCCCCCAGTGAATAGATATCCGCCGCTGGCCCAATGTCCTTCTTGGCTTCGGCCTGCTCAGGAGCCATGTACGACGGCGTGCCTATGATGGCATTGGTTTGAGTCAGTCCCTGTTCGTCGAGTTTGCGAGCCAGGCCAAAGTCAGTGATCTTGGGAATGGCCGATGTCAGATCACCGCTTGTCGATGAATCCTCCTGGCCCACACTCCGCATGCCGCTATCCTTCTGCATTACTGCGAGTAGCACGTTGGCCGGTTTCAGATCGCGGTGAACAATGCCGGCTCGATGGGCGGCTTCCATCGCTTCAGCCAGTTGTCGCACCAGGTGGGCGGCTTGTCGAGGAGGTAGCGGCGTCCCCTGCAACATTTTCTCCAGACTGCCACCTTGGCAAAACTCCAGCGAGAAATAAGGCCGTCCCTCATGTTCCCCCACTTCATAGACCTGCACGATGTGAGGATGTTGCAACCGAGCTATCGCCTCGGCCTCGATGCGGAATCGAGCCAGGTCGTTCGGGCCGGCATGGACTCCAGCAAGGATCATTTTCAGGGCCACGATCCGCTTCAGTCCCAGTTGTCGGGCGCGATAGACCACGCCCATACCGCCCCGACCAAGCTCTTCGAGAATTTCGTACCCTGTCAGAACTGATGGCGTGTCAGGCGTAGCCAGGTCGAAAGTAGAGTGAGTTTGAGTAGCTTGTGGATCCAACGCTCGCTGAGGTGGTAACGTGGCGGCTTCGGGGGTTGCTGGCTCCGATCGAGATGCCTCTTCCGCGCCACAAATGGGACAGTGTGCCTGACCGGGTGCTACCGGTGCTTCCGTGTCGAGCAATTGCCAGCGGTGCCCCAACCGGCAGATCAACCAGACGTTCATTTCTCACCCTGTTCGGGGTTCCAGGCGAGTTTGACAACCGGGTCCATCAGTACTCCCACTCGCCCCAGCAGAGCTTGCAGCAGAAGAAACGCAGTCCAAGGAAGGGATGGCCAAGATTACCGCGTCCCAGTTAATTTTCCTCGGCTAGTGCCGCGTCCAACTCTTTACCTACCGGATGCCGTGAACCGCTGTATTTCTAGAATAAATTTTATGAACTCACTTAACTATCCTCCGCTTCTCACTGAACTGCTCGCGCTTCCCTGCCGTATGCCGCTGGGACCGGGCACACCGGATCATTCTGTCGTCACTCAGCTACGACAGATGGTGATTCCCCAAGCACGGAATGCGACGGCGGCTCGCGCCTGTCTCGCTGGTTTGTGGCTGCGCTTCAACCATCTCGACGAGTCGCACCAAATCAGTCAGGAGTTGCACACTTCGGAAGGCTCGGCCTGGCATGCTATCATGCATCGCCGCGAGCCGGACGCTTGGAATAGTAAGTATTGGTGGCGACGAGTCGGCACGCATCCGTTCCTGGATGCCCTCCGGGCCCAGGCTCCCCAACTCGGTTATGCCTTTACCACTGCCGACGCCTTCGTCGATTTTTGCGAGCAGAACCGAGGAAAGGGCAACACCGACGAGCAACTCGCCGAGGCGGTACAGGAGTTAGAATGGCGGCTGTTGTTTGAACACTGCTACCACCAAGCGATGAGCTGATCAACTGTTTGGTCGCGCGAGCAAAGCCGAACGCAGGCTAAAGCCTGCGGCTAGCTGGCAATCCGAACCGGTAGTCGCAGGCTTTCGCCTGCGAGCCGCTACACCATGTTGTAACGCGTACTAGCCACTGTCGTTGGCATCGTTCTGTACGAGGCACTCCGTCGTCAGGTCTGTGACTGGTGTGACGGCAGAGGCAAGGTACTTCCTAATTCTCTGACGAGCGACAGAGCTGCTGAATCGATTGCCTTCCGCAAGCTGAAAAGAGACAAGACGAGGGGGGAAATTTCCCCCTCGCCGGTTTGCGAACTTACACCAACTCGGCGATCGGCTTGCCCGAGACGATCATCGGTGTGGGTCGTCCCGTGGGATCCTTGAAGTGCAGATCCTGCGGAATGCCCAGGACGTGGAACACCGTCGCCATCAGATCTTGCGGAGTGATCGGGGTGGACTTGGGCACCTCAGCCTTCTCGGACGATTGACCGACAACCTGTCCCATCTTTAAGCCACCTCCCGCCAGGGCCAGCGTCGACAGCGGTGCCCAGTGATCGCGACCGGCACTGGGATTGATGCGCGGTGTGCGACCAAACTCGCCGGTGATGACCAGCAGAATGTCGTTCTGTAGGCCGCGTGTGTGGACATCTTCAAGGAAGGTACTGACGGCTCGATCCACTTGGGACCCGAGGTTGCGCATGGCGGGGGCGATCTGGCCGTGCATGTCCCAGCCGCCGTGGTGGATGGTGACGAAGCCGACTCCCGCCTCGCAGAGCCGCCGTGCCAGCAGTAGTTGCGCTCCCAGCCCCGTCTTGCCGTAACGATCACGCAAGCGGACATCTTCTCGGTTCAGATCGAACACCTCACGAGCACGGCTGCGGAGCAGGTCGAACGCCTGAGTATCGAAGCTATCTAGACCAGCGGCCAAGCCGGTTTTGTCGATGGTTCGGTCCAGCTGATCGAACGTCTGAAGCAGGCTGCGGCGATTCTCCAAGCGCTCGAACGGAATGGTCGGCGTCATGTTGCGCTGGGCATTGCCGCCCACGTCGAACGGCGCATAGGCCGAACCGAGCCAAGTGGGACCATCGGCATAAATCCCGTTGAGGCGAACGTAGGTGGGCAGGCCGGTGCGTGGATCGGTCGCGCCGCGATGGCGGCTGAGGATGCTACCCAGGGCTGGTTTGACCGCTGGTTGATTGTTATCCGCAGGTGGAAAGTCGTAGCCGGTCATCACCCAGTGCGTGCCGCCGCTGTGCCCCGAGTTGCGATGAGCGAACGAGCGAACGATGGCGAGTTTGTCCGCGTGCTGAGCCAAGCGAGGGAAGATGCCGCCCAGCTCGATGCCGGGCACGTTGGTCTGAACCGCGCCGACCGTACTACGAAACTCGACGGGAGCAGACATTTTCGGGTCGAAAGTTTCGATGTGCGTGGGACCGCCGCCTAGCCAGAGCCAAACTACTGAGGTGCTTTTGGTCATCTGACCGCGAGCAGATTCGGCGGCACGGACCCGGAACAGGTCGGCCAGTGTCAGTCCGCCCAGACCTAGCATGCCTACTTGCAGAAAGTCGCGACGGCTGGCTCCATCGCAGGTCGTCCCAGAGCGGGACAGTCGGAGGGTGAACATGCAACAATCCTTCGTGTTAGCCCGCGCGTCGGTCGACGAAAAGCCGAGGAGGGAAGGAGTGGCCGGCCAACCGTGGCGGGTGCCGCTGAAACGTGAACTCCCCACCAGCGTAAACCAGCGACGACCTTGCCGTCAATCGAAAAGTCGATCTTTTCTCCTGCGATCTACAGCCAAGGTTCGCTCTGAGTCTGGCTCGTTCGACCGCGAGGGTCGTGCCGATCGGTCCATTGTGCTTCCAGATCTATAATGGCGTTTGTAGCTAATCACACTCGTCGGAGCGGTTACAAGGAAGCCTTGCCATGTCCGAGCCAAACTCGGCGGAGCTGTGCGAACTGTTGGCGTTACATCTGGTCGATGGCCTCGGACCACAACGTATCGCGACGTTGCTCGAACGGTTCGGCACTGCGACGGCGGCTCGTCGAGCTACACCTCAACAGTTACTCGACCTCCCGGGGTTTGGTCCACAAGTCGCCGCAAAGGTGGCGGCCCAGCTCGCTCTGGTCGATGGCCAGGCAGAGTGGGAACGGATCCAGCGCGCCGGGGTGACGCTGCTGGTGCAGGGGAAGCCAGGCTATCCCGAAGCCTTGGAACCCCTTCCTGCCGCTCCTCGGTTGCTCTTCCTCAAAGGGACGTATCTCCTGCAAGATGCCCGGGCAGTGGCGTTGGTCGGCACTCGTCACCCAGATGCCTACGGCAAACGACTGGCTCGCTCGTTGGCCGAGGGATTAGCTCGCGCTGGCGTCACCGTGGTTTCGGGGCTAGCCCGAGGCATCGACGGCTTGGCTCATCAGGCGGCACTGGAGGCGGGCGGACGGACACTTGCGGTGCTGGCTGGTGGGCTGTCGCGCATCTATCCGCCCGAACACGGCGAGTTGGCCAATCGTGTCGTCGCTGCCGGTGGCCTCTTCAGTGAAGCGACTATGCTCGAAGAACCGACCAAGTGGCGTTTCCCCGCGCGAAATCGCATCATCAGCGGGCTGTCGCGGGTCGTCGTCATCGTTCAGGCACCTACGGATTCTGGCGCACTGATTACTGCCGAGCACGCCGCCGATCAAGGCAAGCTAGTGCTGGCTGTGCCCGGTTTGGTCGACAACGCTGCCAACGCTGGTTGCCACCGCCTGCTGCGCGAGGGGGCGATTCTCTGCCGCGGGGTCGAGGACATTCTGGAGGAACTGGATGGAGTTCCGGTCGATACGCCACAGAAAATTGATAAAAGCTTTCCGAAAAATACTATTAAGTCACCTGGACCGCCGCCCGGACTGGACGAGTTGCAACTTCGCGTGTGGGAACTGCTCAGCGATGGCTCTAAGCACGGCGATGAGTTGGCCCGCCTTGCTAGCCTAGGCGTCGCTCAGCTGGCCGGTGTGCTGCTCAGCCTGGAGATGAAGCGGAGCATTCGCCGACTGCCGGGCAATCGCTACGAACGGCTCACTTGAACGCCTCGTACTCCTTGCCTAGCAAGTTGGCCGCCAGCTTCATCTTGAGAATCTCGTCGGTGCCTTCGTAGATGCGACAAACGCGAACGTCCATCAGATGCCGACCGACCCGATAGAGCGTCGACCAACCGCGACCACCGTAGATCTGCACAGCGCGATCGGCGGCATCCCAGGCGGCGTTGGTGATGAACAGCTTGGCCTGGGCAGCCAGCCGTTCGGCTCGCGCGGCCAGTTCTCGATTGCTCGGCTCGGCGTTGGCGGCGTCCTTGGCCTCGGCAGCGCGCATCAGCACGCAATCCGAGGCAAACCGATCCTGCTCGATCGCCGCCAGATGCTCCTGGACCAGCTGATGCTTGCCGATCGGTTTGCCGTGCTGATGCCGTTCCTTGCAGTAGCTGAGACATTCGGCCAGGCAGTCCTCGATCACGCCCAGACACCCCGCCGCCACAGAGAGTCGGCCCGAGACGAGCGTCCCCATCGCGATGCGGAATCCCTGCCCTTCTTCGCCGAGTAGATTGGAGGTTGGCACACGCAGTTCGCGCATTTCAAACATCGCCGTGTTCGAGGTCGGCATGCCCATCTTGGCGGTAAGATCCTCGCTCTCGAAGCCAGGGCCGCGATCGACGATGAAGGCGCTGATGCGACTGCCGGGCTGTACTTGTCCCTCTGGACCGGCGGGATAAGCGAAAGTGACAACCGCGTGACAAATTCCTCCATTAGAGATCAAATATTTGACCCCATTGAGGACATAATGATCGCCCTCTTTGCGGTAGGTCGAGGTCATCTCCAGCGGATTGCTGCCGGCCTCCGGTTCGGTCAGACCGAAGGCGAGCAGCTTCTCGCCTCGCGCCGCCGCCGGGAGGTACCGTTGCTTCTGCTCCTCATTGCCCCAGGTGAGAATGGGATACTCACCGATCGAAGTGTGGCCGGAAAAGAAGGTCCGCACCCCGGTTCCTTCTCGACCGATGCGCACCAAGGCTCGGGCATAGCTGACGGTGTCGGCTCCACGTCCGCCGTATTTCGTCGGCACGGGCATGGCCAGCAGGTTGTACTTGCGGGCCAGCGGAATGACCTGATCGTTGAAACGATGTTCCACGTAGCAGAGTTCTTCGATGGGCCGAATCGCCTGGCAGAACGCCTCGACATCCTCCAACAGTTTCTGCTGATCTGCCGCCCTGAACATGACCGCATCCTCCCAGGAAGGGGCGTTGGATAAGCCTTTACTTCAGTGTAGCCAAGTTGGTGACGGACGGACAAGCCAAGGCCGCTCAGGCGTCTGGTTCGCCGTGCAGCAACTCGTCTAGCGAAAACGGACAGGTCGAGGGAAAGGAGTTTTCCGCTAGCCCTGTTTCAGCGCAGGCCTGGCGAACTCCATTGACATACGCGCGAGGCAAGATCTCCTCGGCATGGCGAAACAGTGTTTTACTCTCCAGTAACTCGGCTAATTCCTGACGTTGGACTTCGATAGTCTCTCGCCAACTGCCACTGCGTCGTTCGGGTTGATAGCGCCATTTTAAGCGATGGGCCAGCAGAACGCTTAACCGACTGGTCACTTCTCGTCGATCGCGTCGAGCCATGTCGAATAGGTACTCACTCAGGTGACGATGATCCATCTCAGCGATGCGCCCCTGCTCCGCGAGTCGGGCCATCGCCTCAAGCCAAGCCGTCTCGTCCTGTTCGTACAGTTGCTCCAACGGTGTCATCGCCTGAGAGATCATGGCACGGCTCAACAAATCACGCCTTTCACATTGGTTATAGCGATTTACTGTACCGAATCGATCGTGTAGACACAAATCGAACAGCTAGATGGAGCAGTTGTCAGAAGTTACTTTCGGTCGTAGCTTGGTTCTGAGATAACGATTGACGTTCCAGCTCTGGCGGGATAACCTCAGCACACCTACCCTGTGTGACCATTCGCGCGAGGACTCCCGCCATGACCCGCCTGCTGTTTGTGCTGCTCGTCATTCCGACGGTCGCCTTGGCGTTTGATACCCAGCTTTTTCCCGACAAGGCCCGTCCCGAGGACCGTCGTCTGACCGTGGTTCGCACACTCAACGACAAGGACTTCTTCCTTCAGCCGCCGACAACTCGCCAAGCGTGGGAGGCACGTCGACAGCGCGTCCGCGAGCAACTGTTGGTGGCTCTGGGACTGTGGCCGATGCCGAACAAGACGCCGCTGCATCCAGTGATTCATGGTCGCATCGATCGCGAGGGCTACTCCGTCGAGAAGGTCTTCTTCGCCAGTCACCCTGGGCACTATGTGTCGGGCAACCTCTATCGCCCGCGCACCAAGGACGGTCAGCTCCCCGCGGGAAAACTCCCAGCGGTGCTGTGTCCTCATGGGCACTGGCGTGATGGCCGATTCTTCGATGCTGGACTGGCGGAAGCCAAGAAACAAGTCGCGAGCAAGGCCGAGCAAACCCTCGAAGGGGCACGCTATCCGTTGCAAGCGCGTTGTGCCCAGCTGGCGCGGCTGGGCTGCGTCGTCTTCTTCTACGACATGGTCGGCTATGCCGATAGCAAGTCGATTGGTCACGGGGCGTTCTCCGATGCCGACGCCGAGTTGCGGTTGCACAACCTGATGGGGCTGCAAACCTGGAACAGCATCCGGGCTTTGGATTTTCTCACGTCGTTGCCCGAAGTCGATGCCCAACGAATCGGCGTCACCGGTGCCTCGGGAGGTGGCACGCAGACGTTCATTCTCTGCGCCATCGACGAGCGACCAGCGGCGGCGTTTCCGGCGGTGATGGTGTCCACGCAGATGCAGGGCGGCTGCGTGTGCGAGAACACCTCCTACCTACGCATCGGTACCGGTAATGTCGAGTTTACCGCTCTGTTTGCTCCGAAACCGCTGGCTCTGTCCGCCGCCAACGACTGGACCATCGACATTGAGACGAAGGGACTTCCTGAACTAAAAAAGATCTACCAACTCTACGATGCTGAGGACAAAGTGACGGCACGCTGCTGGAAGGAGTTCGGCCACAACTACAACCAGCCCGCCCGCGAGATGATGTACAACTGGTTCAATCGCCACCTGAAATTGGGACACCCCGAGCCGATTGTCGAGCAGCCCTTCGTTCCGGTTCCGCCCGCCGAGCTGTCGGTCTATGATGAGAAGCATCCCCGACCTGCGGACAACGTCAACGCCGAGCGACTGCGGCAGTATCTCACCACACTCCACGAGAAGCAATTGGCCGAGCTACAACCCAGGGACGCGGCCAAACTCGCCGAGTTTCGCCGTATCGTCGAGCCCGCCCTACGAGTGCTGTTGTGCAGTTCGCTGCCAGAACCGGCCACGGTGGAGGCTCGCGAGTACGGTTCGCCCAAGGTGAACGGCGCGACGGCCAAGGGCTACTTGCTGGGACGGCAGGGACAGGGTGAACAGGTGCCGGTGGTTTGGCTTCAAGGAGCGTCCTTCAACGGCACCGTGGTGATCTGGGTCGATCCGCGCGGCAAAAGCAGTGTCGAGGTCGGGCAGCGTCTGGCGGATCCCGTCAAGAAGTTGCTCGATGCCGGAGCCGCAGTGCTGGCGGTCGATCTGTTCGGCACTGGGGAACTGACTCCCGAGAAGCCGATGCCGGTGGATCGCCGCTTCGCTGGCTACACTTTCGGCTACAATCGTCCGCTACTGGCCCAGCGCTGCCACGATCTGCTCACGACGATCGGCTTTGCTCGCCAACAGAAGGGAGTCAAACAGGTGCATCTCTTGGGCCGAGCCAGCGCGGGACCGTGGGTGCTGCTGGCCCGTGGATTGGCCGGAGATGTCGTCGCCCGAACCGCTGTCGATGCCCACCAATTTCGCTTCGAAAAGGTGCGGACACTGACCGACGAGATGATGTTGCCTGGAGCGTTGAAGTATGGTGGGCTGCCCGCCTTCACCGCTCTGGCCGCTCCTAACGAGTTGCTGATCCACCATGCGACTGGCACCGGCCTGGGCCGACTCGTCAAACAGGCGTACCAGGCCGCCAACGCCGAGGAAAAATTCACACATTACGGAGAGGAACTAGCGGAAGAAAAGCTCGTCGCCTGGCTGCTGCGCTGACCAGGCAGTGACCGCTATCAACAGTGAACATCCGTGTGCCTTTCAAGAGGCTGTACCAGAGTGCTGAGCGATTCGGATCGATCGGGTATGGGTCGTCGCAGGCTAAAGCCTGCGTTGTGAAGCGTGTTCGCAGGCTTTAGCCTGCGCGCACTACACTGAACCCCTGGCGCAGGCTGAAGCCTGCGGCTACCTGAGAGTTTGGTCGTCGCAGGCTTGAGCCTGCGAATAGATCTGAATTATCCGTAAACTCTCCTTGTCAGCGGACGTTTTGGTAAGAAACTCGGTCCTTCGCGACGACTTGCCAGGCGTGGCTGGGGACGGACAATAGCCCCAGCAGACGATTTCCTCCGCCGGAGCCGACCGATGCGTACTACCTGGACGTTCTACACCGCTGGCCAATTGATCTTCGGTCGGGACGCGACTCGGCATCTCAATGAGGTGGCGCTGGAACTGCGGCTGAAGCGTGTATTGCTCATCACCGATCCGGTGTTGGTCGAGGCCGAACTCGTCGATCGCGTTCACGGACCACTTAGCGAGGCTGGCGTTACCGTCGAGCTGTTCACTGGTGGCGAGCCAGAACCATCGCTGAACGCGGCCTATCAGGCCATCAGCGTAGGCCGCGCGTTTCGTCCCGACAGCGTGCTGGGCCTGGGCGGCGGCAGCAACATGGATCTGGCCAAGATCGTCGCCACCGTGTTGGCGCATGGCGGCACACCCAACATGTACTTCGGCGATGGCAGGGTGCCTGGCCCAATCCTGCCGCTCATCTGCATTCCGACCACGTCGGGGACCGGCTCCGAAGTGTCCGCGGCCGCCGTGCTGACCGACAGCGAAAACCAGATGAAGGTTAGCACGCTAAGCAACTTCCTCCGCCCCAGTGTGGCCATCGTCGATCCACTACTCAGCGTGACCTGTCCGCCCAAGGTCACTGCCGACAGTGGCATCGATGCCTTGACGCACGCCATCGAGGCGTACACTGCGGTGGACAACGCTCGCTTTCCGCTGGGACCGGGCGAGCGCACCGTCTACCAGGGGAAGAATCCCTTCGCCGACCTGTTCGCCGAGCAAGCCATACGCTTGTGTGCCCAGTATCTGCGTCGCGCGGTCAAGAACGGCCAGGATCTTCAGGCGCGCGAAGGCATGTCGTTGGCCGCCACCCTGGGCGGACTGGCGTTTTCCAATGCCGGCGTGGCTATCGTGCATGCTCTGGAGTACCCCATCGGCGGCGCGACCCACTGCTCGCACGGCGCGGGCAACGGTCTGCTGTTGCCCTACGTCATGCGCTACAACCTGCCGACGCGCGTCCGCGAGTTGGCCCGCATCGCCGAGCTGCTGGGCGAGGACGTGACCGGCCTCAGCGAGGAGCAAGCGGCCGAGCGAGCCATCACCGCCGTCGAACAGTTGCGTGCCGACATCGGCATTCCACTGCGTCTGCGCGACCTGGGCGTGACCGAGTCACAACTGCGCGGCTTTGCCGAGAAAGCCTTTCCGCTACGGCGCATTACCCGTGTCAATCCGCGTGAGGTCACGGTCGATTCGTTGGAAGCGATCCTCCGCGACGCGCTGTGAGTCACCAGCCGAAGAAGTAGAGCAACACCTTGTCCAGACGGGCGGCCCAGGCGGCTTCGTGGTGTTGACCGCCTGCCACTTCCCAGTAGTAGTAATCTCGCCCCGGCACCAGCCGCGCCTGGTCGAACGTCGCCACCAATTGCCGCGTCCGCTTCAGATGCGGCGTGAAAGGTCGCCGTGCCGTTCCCTCGCGCGTGCCCACACACAGCCAGAACCGCATCCGACGCATCCAGTCGTGATCGTGTTCGAGCGCCTGTAACGTGGCGGCGTTCGCCCACCACAAGGATGGCGACAGCACTCCGGCTAGAGCAAACACGTCATGATAGATTCGCGCCATTGCCAGGGTGATCAGCCCGCCCATCGAGGAGCCGACGATCGCGGTGTGGCGACGATCCCTCCATGTGCGATATTCGCGATCGATAAATGGCTTTACTTCCTCGAGGACAAAGCGAGCGTAGAGCACGCCGCGGCCGCCCTCCTCGCGGGAGTCGTCGCGCTCGAACGAGTATTCGTCGTGTCGAGCCGGCGTGTTGTCGATCCCGACGAGTAGCACTGGCGGAATACGTCCCTCGCGAGTCAGTCGATCGGTGGTCGCGCCAGCACGCCAGCTCACGCCGAACGCAGCCCGTCCATCGTCGAAGATGTTCTGCCCATCGTGAAAGTAGACCACCGGATAACGGCGTGACGGTTCCTCATCATAGCCGGGGGGCAGATGCACCGTGATCGTTCGCTCGTTGCCCAGGATTTCCGAGGCGAACGCTTCATGCACGCGACGCTGGCCCGACTCATTCGACGGGGACCTGGCACGATGCTTCCGCCGCATCACAACGTCGCCTTCTCTGCGGGCGGCAGCACGGCTTGATGATCCCGAGCGATGCGAGCCATGTAGTCGTTGAGCAACTCCTCGACACGTTCGCGGCGCGGCGAACGAACCACCAACCCAATGTGATATTTTTGATCCAGGCGGTAGAAAATTTCTGGATCCTGAAACGTCGAGGTATCAGGCCGTTCTTCCCGGGCCAGTGAGACCACCGCGCCGCCGAACTCTTGTCGTTGCCGAGGCAGGCGATACGTTCCCGGCTCGGCCAGTTCGATTGTTGCCCACTCCTCCCAGAGATTCAGGCCAGTTGCCGCCTCGGTCATATCCGAAATGCACGCTCCGCCGACCCGGTAGCTGGTCTCCAGGAAGTAAAACTTGCCATCGTCCCGCCCGCGGAGAAACTCGGTGTGCGAACAGCCGCGTTGCAATCCAAAGGCCGGCAGCAGCCGAGCGTTTAGCTCGCGCAGGGTGACAGCCTCGGCGGACTCGCGCGACAGCGTCTGCGTGGCAAAGACGCCGCCCCCCGACCAGACGTCGAGCAACGGGCGATGGTACGCGCCTACCTCGGCGAAGACAACCTGGCCATCGACCACCAGCGAATCGACGTGATACAATTCCGAAGGCACGAAGCGTTCCAACAGATGGTACGATGCCTCATCGCCCAACTCGGCGAGCCGGGCACGGACCTCGTCGGCCTGGTGCATTTTCTTGATGCCGATCGACGAAGCTTCGTGACGCGGTTTCATCAGCCACGGCGGCGGAACCGTGGCCAGGAATCGCTCGACGTCGGGCAGATGGAACAACGACGTGAACTCGGGCACGGCGAGACCCAGCTCGCGCGCCCGCAGCCGCATGGCCAACTTGTCGCGGAAGTGGCGAATGGTCGATAATCCCACTCCGGGAAGACGGAAATGTTCGCGTAAGGCGGCTCCCAACTCCACGTCGTAGTCATCCAGCGCGACGATACAATCGATCCTTTGTGTCCGCATCAGATAGGCGACGCCCTTGATGACCTCGGCCAGATTCGACAGGTCCGGCATGACGAACAGATCGTCGAGATGCTCGCGATCCCAGGGGGAATGGCGTAAGCCTTCGAGGGTCAAGAGAAAGACGCGCGCCCCTTGCTGTTTGGCTCGCCGCAGAAAGCGGTTGCCCTTGAAGTACGAGCTAATGCACAGAATCGATCGGCCTTCGGCCATGACCACCTCCAGTATGGATACCGCGCCTGGCCGTACTCTATGGAGGAATCACCTCCTTGAGGAGTCCTGTTCTAACGAGGAAGCGTAGTAGGGGGCCTATTCTCGGCGTCCCACTGTTGCGGGAGCGAGTGGTTTCTCTCGCGGAGACAACGGCTCAAGAATTCGGCGGTCGGTTGCACCATAGGAAGCGAGTCCAGCCTAACTTGCTGAGCCACTCCGCGGCCACGGTTCGACCAGGATACTTGGCGGCGAACGTCTGAATGTCGGCATGCACCTTGTTGCCGCTAATCTCGTCGCCGTGATACTCGCGGAGTACCTCGCAGATCTCGCTGTTTTTATCGCCCACCAGCAGAACAATGCGTCGTGGGGCACGCGGCGACTTTTCGCTCATTCCAGGTTTCCTCGCAGCAATTCCAACAGTTGGTTCCGCGCTTGGACCAGCAACTCCGGCGGCTGGGGCCATTGCTCCAGAATGGCGTTGCCGTCGAATCCACGCCTAGCCAAGCGCTGAATCAGGGCGACCAGGCCAGAGGGATCCTTGGCCGACGGCCCGGTAAACAAGGGCAAGTGACTGTCCCTGTCGCCGTGATTTTCGTGTAGATGCAGATGAAGAATGGGTACCTCATTTTGGAGATAATCTAGATAGCCAATATAATCATTGTGGGTGCCCAGGTACAGGTTAGCATGACCCATGTCGAAGCACATACCGACCCCCGCGCGAGGCAACAGGGCGAACAGGTGGTTGAAATCCTTCGGACCTGTCGTTGGTAGATTTTCGATGGCGAGCTTCAACCCCGAGATGCCGCACCGCTCGATCCAGGGATGCAATTCGCGAGCAAACTCTTCCACCCTTCGCGGATCGGCAAAGTGGATATTAAGCAAAGAGGCTCCCAAATCGACCGCCAGACGGAGGCTATCTTCCAGGTCGCGATGGGTGCGCGAGTTCAGCACATCCACCGTCACCGGAGCATGGACGGATAGGCTTAGGCCGGCATCTCTTGCTTGTCGACGAATGGTCTGACGCTGGGTAGCAGATAGATCCGCCGCCACCCAGCCCGCTCCATCAGCCCGTTTGTCAGGGAACCACTCGAAGGCGTCGAAGCCCTGAGCCAGCGCAAACTCGAACGGTAAGGTGAGTGGCACCGCCGAGAATGCACTTTGATTGCCCACGCGGATCACGCTTGCTCCTCCGACGGAGTGGACAGGTCGTTCTCGAACGCCTGACGAATGACGCGGAGGGTGTCAGCAGGATCGCGACCCTCTTCTTGCCGCAGCCCCTCGGCGACATGGCGAGCCAAGTCCGCTAGCACCGTTCCCCATAACGCGACATCCTCGAAGACTGCTGCTCGCACGGAGCATTGCAGTTCCTCGTGAACGAGCCAGGCCCGAACCAGTTCGACAGCGTCTTCAGGCAAGTCCGTGGCTGGCTTGACAGGCGGCTCATTCATCGGGGCATCTCCGTGGGCTTAGGGGCACTAGTCCTCACTGGGTTGCAGAACTTACCCATGTTATCGTTGATCCACGACGCGATTCAAGCCACGGCCAAGAAGTCGCTCACTGTATGTCCAGAAAGGCTTTGATCCTGAAATTGTTCGAAAGTGCCGCCATTTGCTATACTGCGAACCAACGCGAAAACAATCGTGTCCCAGCTAGTAGGAGGAGATACAAACATGAACAGCGAACTGAAGCATCGTGGCAACGAGGTCTTGAATCGGATCACGCAGCTACGAGACTCTCTTTGACGTTCCCGCTAAGCAGCGTCAGCTGGCCGAGCTTAGCGCGCAGATGGGCGCGGCAGGCTTTTGGGACAACCCCGAGAAGGCCCAGCAGACCATCGCCGCCACCAAACCTCTGAACAACTTTCTCAAACCGTTCAACGAGTTGGCCCAGGCCGCCGCCGATCTGGAGGCGCTGCTAGAGTTGGCCGAGGAAGATGAGTCGTTGGAGGCTGAACTGGAGCCAGCTGTAGCTCGCCTCGAACGGCAGGTGGCCGACATCGAATTCAAGGCCATGCTCGACGGCCCCCAGGATGCCAGCAACGCCTATGTGAAAATCCAGGCGGGTACCGGCGGAACCGAGGCCTGCGACTGGGCCGGCATGCTGCTCCGCATGTACACCCGCTGGGCCGAACGTCAGGGGTACACCGTCTCGTTGGTCGACGAAGACCCCAACGAGGCAGCTGGCATTCGCAGTGCCACTCTGCATGTCGTCGGGGATTATGCCTACGGCTACCTGCAAGGGGAAACCGGCGTACATCGGCTGGTACGCATCAGCCCGTTCGACGCCAACGCACGCCGCCATACCAGCTTCGCCGCCGTCGATGTTCTACCCGAATTGGATGATTCTATTGTCATCGAGATTAAGCCGGAAGAGTTGCGGCGCGACACCTTCCGTAGCGGGGGTCCCGGCGGTCAGCATCAGAACAAGACCGAGTCCGGCGTTCGCTATACTCACCTGCCGACTGGCATCGCCGCCGAGAGCCGCAGCGAACGCAGCCAGCACAAGAACGATGCCAACGCCTTGAAACTGCTCAAGGCGAAGCTCTATCAAATCGAGGAGCAGAAACGGCGAGCCGAGGTCGAGCGTACCTATGATGAGAAAGGCGAAGTGTCTTTCGGTCGCCAGATTCGCAACTATACGCTGCAACCATATACGCTGGTGAAAGACACACGCACCGAGGCGCAGACGGCTCAGGTCAATGCGGTACTCGATGGAGAAATCGACGAATTTCTCCAGGCTTATCTCCGTTACAAAACCGAGCAGAAGCACAAGAAAAACTAATCCTCGTAGCGGGGGGACAGTCGGCGGCGCAACCTCGCGCCGCCGGTCTTGTTCTACAGAACGTATAATAGTCTTCTGACAATCGCGTACCGGAGTTGCTTTCATGTCCTCCATCCTCGCCGAGATGAACGACCTGTATGCCGCTTTGGAAAAGGTTCCTACGGACGAGGTGCTATTGCTGGCCCTAGCCGATTTGTATTTGAAGAGAGGCTCACACGCGGCCGCGGAGTGTCTTCAGTGGGTGGTGATTGAGGGGAAGACTCCGTACCGTTATTTCCACAGCACGGATGGACTTCGCCATCATCACGATAGCTGGCACGACGGTTGGTACTGGTGGACGACCTCTCGAGAGCGGCGCGGTTGGGGCTATCCCAAGTCATGTGTGGTGCCCCAGCGGATCTGGAGTCGCATGACGCACACCCTGCCGTATGATCCGCTGGTGTTCAAGGAGTATCCCACGATTCGCGCGGCTCTGGAAGCCTTGATTCAGGGTTGGCAGACTCCTCGCCGTCGCTCGCCGCGATCCGTCCCGCAGTGACAGACGGACACGAAACGATGAGAAAAAAATGATAAAATTCTGATTGCCAGATCTTCTCGGTCTTAGTACACTTCATCTAGATAATCTACTTAGTTTTAGTGTCATTCCAGTTGACGCGTACGACTCGCAATCGTAATTAGGTAGGTTATCGATCTAATTTCTCGACTCTAGCAAACAGATGTTCTCTGGTGATGTTCTCTCCCCGGAGACGAGTCGGGTAGGTTTTATCTCTCTCCCTGAAGTTGTGTTCAGTGTGCGTTTCCATCGTTTTGATGGTGGCGTGCCATCCGTGCCTAGCTGTGACGGGTTCTCTGTGGCACGGAAAACCTCTCGCAGGAAGTTCGTCTGCTATCTAGCAGAAGCGGTAGAGGTTATTTTGGTCTCATTTTTGTGCATTTTTCTATCCGTATCCTCTCTTGTATGAGGAGTCTGGAGATGTTGCGCCATCGTAGATCCGCATTCACATTGATTGAGCTACTTGTGGTCATTGCCATTATCGCGATTCTGATCGGTCTGCTGTTGCCAGCGGTTCAGAAGGTACGCGAGGCAGCCGCCCGCATGCAGTGCAGCAACAACCTTAAACAGATTGGCTTGGCGGCACACAACTATCACAGTGCTTACGAAATGCTGCCCCCTGGGTATCATGGACCGGTTCCGAACATTCACTATCCTGCGGCTGGTCACTTTGACTCTGGTAACCCCAAGTGGGTTGGCGTCATGGTGTATTTGTTGCCCTATTTAGAACAGGACAACATCTACAAGCAACTGCGAACGATGAATGATTCCGCGTACCTGGGCAATTGGTGGGGAACCAATCCCGACTGGACCATGGCACACAGCCAGATTAAGACCTTCCTCTGTCCGTCAGATGACGGCACGGTTCCCTCGACGGGATCGGCCGCGCTGATCCACAGCTTCGACTCTGGACCACCCGAGGGCGCAGAAGGAGCTGTGATGTACTTCTTCTCCGGCAACACCAGACTGGGCAAATCAAACTACGCCGGCGTGGCTGGACCTGGGTTTAACGATGGCTCCGTGGCAGCCCCCGCCGCTGGTGGGGCCAACTATCGTCCGTATACTGGCATCTATACCAACCGCTCTAGGGTGAAGGTCAATCAAATCCTCGACGGTAGCAGCAACACGCTGATGTTCGGCGAAGGACTAGGCGGAGCCGCTCCAGCCGCTCGTGATTATCAATGGACCTGGATGGGCGTTGGTACCATCCCGACCTTCCTGGGCTTGCGCCCCTGCACCAATGCGGTCACAACCGGCAGCAACGCTACCAATTGCATCTGGGCCGGCTTCAGCAGCCGACATACCGGCATCGTTCAGTTCTGCTTCGGCGATGGTTCGGTGCGTGGCATCCGCCACGGTGGCAGTCATCAGCGCAATCTCCCTTCGCCCGCTTGGTGGGCCTTCCAATCGCTGGCCGGCATGAATGATGGCGATCTGCGTGGCACTATGTTGCTCAATTGATTCTTCCAAAGCACCAAGGAATTCAGCAATGAAACAAATCACTGTTGGAATCTTGAGCGGACTGTTACTGTTCAGCCTGGCAGGGATCACCGGTTGTGGTAGCAATGAAAAGGCCAAGATTCCTGACAAAACGATCGACTTACCGAAGGAGGGCCCCAAAGCAGCTGGTGCTCCAGCTGGAAACCCAGACAATCCCAAGGGCAAATCCAAAGGCGACGCCGCCCAGTAGCTCTCTCCTCTCCGAGTAAAACTCTCCAGGCCGATCGAGCAGACCATCCACCTGCCGATCGGCCTTCTTCATTACGCAGTGAAACACTGACCTCCGTTTCCGGCAGAGCCTGCCACTAGTACGCGTTACAACATGGTGAGCGGAGCGCAGGCGAAAGTCGCAGCCCGCACCAGGGCATCCTGGTCCATCAGGTCCTCGTTACAACATGGTGTAGCGGAGCGCAGGCGAAAGCCTGCGACTACCGATACGGATTGCCTACGGATTGCCAGGTTGTGGTCATCGAGCCAGTCAGCAACAACTGCGCGATGGCGAAAGCCTGCGACTACCGATACGGATTGGCAGCTAGCCGCAGGCGAAAGCCTGCGAAAGCCAGTTTCCGCCTGCGAACGCGCTTCCTACTTCGTTGCCGCTACACCATTTGGAGAAACGCTCTAAAATTTACTACGAGCAATCGAGCTAGCCGACTTATACCTAAGCCACGTCTGCTACCAATAGTTAGGGCACACCGAAAAAAATCGTTGATCAGTTCCATCGCAGCGTGACCGACGAACACTTCCGGAAAGCAGTAGAAACTCTCTCCCACACACAAAACCGACGCAAAATCCGACGTTACGGGTTACTGGACAGAACTGCAGCAAACAGAAGTCCTTGACGGAAACTCAGAATTCACAAGAGATTATGCAATCATCTGCAACTCAGTTCACCATAGCACATAGACGTACACTGGGCCTACTTGGACTCGAACCAAGAACCAAGGGATTATGAGTCCCCTGCTCTGCCATTGAGCTATAGGCCCGTTGGGCATTCTCATTCTACAAAAAGAGGCGCGGTTGGAGCAATTGGTTCAGGCGACGAGATGGACGCTTTCCCAACAGAGCCACAATCCCAGGACGACAATCAGGATGGCGCTGACAATTGGCAAAGCTCGGGTCAGCCATTGGCCACGCGGCGAGTCGAGAAAGCCGCCCGCTAGGTTTTTGCCGACCACCACGACGAAGCCCAAGGCGACCAGAACGCTGGCGAGGCCGGCACTGAAGGCCAGAACTAACGGCCAGGCTAGCTCGGGACGCTGAGCCGTCACGCACACCGCGGGAATCAAGATCGCATCCCAGCAGGGCACGAGGCCGCCGGAGACACCCATCAGAATCACGCCCCACCAGCCCGGACGAATCGCCATCTCCTCCGCTCCGTGCGAGTGCGAGTGTCCCCCGGGTAGATGCAGATGATCGGCGCGGCCAGCCAGACGCTGCATGAACAGCCACACTCCTACGCCGGCAATCAGCAATCCGCCCACCAACCCTAGGATCGCCTGAACTGCAGCAGGCGGTGTGTTGGGAAAGAACCATGGCAAGACCAGCGCTACGATCATAATGATCCCCGTGTGCGTCAGGGTCGTTACGATCCCTAATACCAGAGCATGCCCCAGTGTGCCGCGCTCGCCGACCAGGTACGCCGCTACCAGGGTCTTGCCGTGGCCCGGAGTCAGGGCATGGGCCGCGCCAAAACTAGCGAAGATCAACAGCAACACCCCCAGGCCATAGCGCGTGTCGAACAACACCTCCAGCCAACCCGAACGAGTTGCCGGCACCTCGTCTGGCCCGTTCGGCTTCAGGAATCCGATCGGCGCGGCAGTCGGCGGTTTGTCCTCCACAGCCAGCATTCGAGTACGGCCTTGGGGAGGAGGTCGGAGCGGCTGGGGATCGGGTGGAAGCGTTGGTCGCACCAGACCGGCTCGGCGTGTCGGGATGGCCTGCAGCGTCGCTCGTAGGCGACGAAGTTGCTCGCGTTCGTCCAGGGTGAGACGTTCCACGGCTTTGGTCAAAAGAGCATCGTCCGGAGCCACGACCTCGCTGACGGTCAACTCAGGGCTAGAGTCCAGGGCCAGATGGATCTGGCTGGTCAGATCGCCTTCGTAGTTGGCGTCGCGAAAAGCAAAGCGATACGGTTCGTTCGGATCGAGTTGCCAACGTCCTCGAAAGCGATAGTCGCAGCGAACATGATCCAGAACGCGAAAGGATCGCCGAACCACTTCCAACTCAATCTCACGACCGTTGAGCGTGACGGCCAGATTTCCCATCAAAGCAGAGGAGAAATAGCGTAAATAAGCCTCGTGAATGTCCTCGTCGGGCCGCCGCTCCAGATCGACCCCGTCCAGATCGCGATACATGCGGAAGCTGTCCAGCTCGACGCGATAATCGATGAAGACGCCTTCCGGAGCCAAAAGCACCACGATGGTACGATCGTGATTGTCCTTAGGAACAGGATGTTTGGCCCAGGCAGAAGAACCGGCTAGGCTGAGTAGCCCGCCAATCAGCAACAGTGCCATTCTGAGTCGAATCATCGCAGCCTCCGTAACATCCCCAGGGCTGCGGGGAGTGCCTGTAACCTATTTTACTGCTGATGCAGCGAAGAGACCGCCCTTGGTTCCGTCTCCTTAGGCCGACGTTTTTGACTTCGTCGGTTTTGTGGAGATACAATGAACATGCGTTGCAAGGTGGATGAAATCTCTCTGGAGGCCGCTCTGTATGCGTGTCTTGACCGCAATTCCGGTGTACAACGAAGTCCGGCATGTCGAGCGGGTACTCTCCGAGGTCAAACGTTTTAGCGAGCATATCCTGGTTGTCGATGATGGTTCGACGGATGGTACTGCCGAGGTGCTAGCCCAACAGCCGGGCATCGTCGTCTTGCAACACCCGCAGAATCGCGGCTACGGAGCTGCTCTTATCACCGCCTTCAATTATGCCCTCCGTGAGGAGGTGGACGTTCTGGTGACGATGGACTGCGACGGACAACATGAACCGGCCCGTATTCCGTTGTTGCTCGAAGCGATCGATGACGCCGACATCGTCTCAGGCAGTCGTTATTTGCGCGACTTTCGCCAGGACGATCAGGCCCCGGAAGATCGTCGCCGCATTAACCAGATCATCACCAGCGAACTGAATACTCGCTATCGGTTGAACCTGACGGATGCATTTTGCGGCTTCAAAGCCTATCGACGGGAGGCGCTGGCCCGTTTGCGGATCACTGAGACCTCGTGGGGCATGCCGTTGCAACTCTGGGTGCAGGCCGCTCGCTTGTCGCTGCGGATCCGCGAGATCGGGGTGCCCCGCCTGTATCTCGATCCAACGCGAGCATTTGGCGGCGTCCTCAACGATGCCGAGCAACGGCTGGCCTACTATCGCCAAGTGATCGCTCAGGCCGAGGTGGACTTCCTACCCTGCGATCAGGTACCGGGCATTCTCGCCGTCTGTTGCGAGGTGCTGACCAAACCGGGAGCCTATTCGTGAGCCTGGTGATTCGCGCACCGAGCGAGGACGGGGCGATCTTGGCGGTGCCGGCCTGGTCTGAAGTCGGCTCGCTTATTGACGAGAATCGCGATCGGCAAAGACGTACATCTGGCCGACTGCTCGACTGCACCTTCGACGAGGTCCGCCGACTGGCTCGACGCCAGCTGATCCACTCAGCTCAGGACTACACGCAACGCCTCTGCTATTTCCGCGAAGAGACCCCGCTTCTAATGGCGGGGCATCAACCGGAACTGTTCCATCCTGGGGTTTGGGCCAAGAACTTCGCCCTGGCGGGGTTGGCTCGTCGGCATCACGGACTGGCGGTCAACTTCCTCGTCGATAACGATGTCGTCAAGCGCACCGCCCTTTCCGTGCCGATGCGGGGCGATCCTTGGCCGGTGCCCCGATCCGTGCCGTTCGATCGTGGGACAGGAGAACTTCCCTGGGAAGAGCGGCGCTTGCTCGATCGCGGCATCTTCGACGACTTTGCCCCGACCGTGACGAACTTGTTGCGGGCCTGGGACATCGAGCCGCTCCTTCCCGCGTTTTGGCACCGTGTGAGCGACCAGTTGTCGTTCTATCACGATCGACTCGGCGAGAGCTTCGCGGCAGCGCGACGCCAGTTGGAACAGACTTGGGGCTGCGGCAATTTGGAGCTTCCCTGGTCCACAATTTGCCAGGGAGAGGCGTTTGCTCGCTTCGCCGGAGCGTTGTTGGCCGATCTGCCGACCTTCGTCGCTGTGTACAACCAAGTGGTCCGCGACTATCGCCGCCGCCTGCGGATCCGTAGTCGCAGCCATCCCGTGCCGGATCTGGCCAGCGAGGGCGATTGGCTGGAGACGCCGTTCTGGGGCTGGCACACCGAGCAACCCCGGCGCGGTCGGCTGTTTGCTCGACTACATGGTGACCAGCTACACCTACGCACACCAGAAGGAAGCTGGGCGACGCTGCCCAGTCCGACAGCTCCCGGCGATCGGTTTTTACTAGCCTGGCAAGAGTTGGCCCAGCAAGGCTACAAACTCCGCAGCCGGGCGCTAGTGACGACGATGTTCGCCCGACTGCTTCTATGCGATCTGTTCGTGCATGGCATCGGTGGAGCCAAGTACGATGAACTCACCGACGAGATCGTGCGGCGTTACTGGCGGATTACGCCACCAGCCGTTCTCGTGGTCTCGGCGACCAAGCGGCTGCCGCTGCCCAGCTATTCGGGGACAAGGCAAGAGTGGCAACAACTGACTCATCGGATCCGTGATCTCCATTATAACCCGCAGAGGTACGTCGCCGCGGATCCCCGAACGGCGGAGAAAGACCGTTGGATTCACTCCACGCCGACGACGCGGAGCCAACGACGCGAACGCTTCCACCGCATTCGCGAGCTGTCGGCTCAGCTGCGGCCCGAAGTTGCCGACCAACTGGCCACGGCACAAGCTCGGCTCGATCGACTCAACCACGAACTACAAGCGAACGCTCTGGTGCAAAGCCGCGAGTTCGCCTTCTGTCTGTTTCCCGAAGCGACGCTGCGCCCCTTCTGCGAACAAGTGCTGTACCAGGCGGAACAATAAAGCAGAGATAGCTACTCTGAAGATCGATTTAGATTACTTCTCGAGATGATGAAACCGAGGCAAACGCGGACTAAAGTCCGCGGCTACCATTTTCGATTAACCGGTAGTCGCAGGCTTTAGCCTGGTAGTCGCAGGCTTTAGCCTGCGAAGAGCTTCAATCCTCTTTGGCGCTACACCATCTTCTTGAAGATCGATTTAGGAGGGCAACGCTGGTCGCTCCCATTCACGCAGTTGCCGTTGAACTTCTTCATGGCTGACCGCCAAGCGATGAACGCGGAAGAAGTTTTCCGCCGCCCGCGCCGTCTCCGAATGGGAAGCTTGCACGCGATGGACTTCGGCCTCTAGGCGGCGCAACCAGGCCGGGACATCCAATCCCACGCCGGTTGGTGTCGCGGTGTAGGCACGCAACTCTTCTTGCAAGCGACGAAACGCGGGGCGATCCTCCTCGCATTCGATGCGGCGAGCTTCGTTCAGACACGGTTCGATCAGGGCGCAGAGTCGATCCAGAGCCAGCGTTTTGACAAAGCGTTCGCGCAGACGATCGCTGACGGTGCTGAGGCGAACGCCGTGGACCCGCTCTAGACGAGCGAGCTGCTCCAGGTGCTGTCGGGAACGTTCGCGAGTAAACTGCACCAGCGATTCCTCCCAGCGCAAAGCGGTCGAGGCTCGCCCATGTCGTGCCAGCATCTCATGGGCCAGCACAAGCGGCTTGAACTGCCAAGCGTTGCGTTCGTATTGCGTCTTCAGCCGCAAGAAGTCGAGCAAGACATGGAGATTCTCGCCATAGTCCGACTGTGTCGTGGTGGTGTTGTAGTCCTTGTACTCCTCATAGTTCTCGACGACGGCTTGCAAAACGATCTCCAGGCGACGAATAGCATCCTCACGGCGAAGGGGCCCGTCGAGATCGTCGATGAGTTTTGACGGATGTAGCGGATCGGTATTCTCCCGCATATAGTCCAGATAGTTGCCCACGCCGCGATGCAGAATCCCACGCAGGTTGCCCAGGGTCATGAAGCGAGCGTGGAACAAGTCGCTACCGTACCGCTGCACAAACGCGACCAAGGCACGCCATTCCGTCTCACTGGGAATCCCTTCGAGGACGGAGAGTTGCAAGGTACGGCTGTGTTCGATCCACAGAGCCAGAAACGGCGCAGTCAGCCGTTCAAGTATGTCGACCAGATGGTCATCGCTAGCCTGCTCGGTGGGCCATTCGTGAGCGCTGCGCACAACGTTCTCGATTACCGCTTGATAGGCCGATTGGAAGAAGTGATTGAACTCCGTGACGCCGCGACCGCGGGTTGGTTGTGACTGCTCCATGCCGTGAGCTAGTCGGAGCAGGTCGTAGGTTTCTCGCAGTAGCCCCAGGCGCGGCAGGTTGGCCAGCAACGCACGCAGCACCGCTTGAGCGACGCGAACGCGCAAGATTGCTCGTGGTTCGCCGCCTTCCGGCCCTTCCGAGAGCGGGGTGAACAGCAACGGTTCGCCCTGAAACTGCTTGATGAACCCAGGCAAGGCCGATCGTGCCAGTTCGACATCCCCCGCAAACAAGGCATGTTCCAGGCGAATCAAGTCCGGTTCCCACGGCGGGGCATCAGGCCCGGTTCCCTCTTGACTCCGCTGCGAGCCGCGTAAGGCACCGATGGCTAGCGACGTATCTAACGACGTGGCAATGGTCGTGTAGATCAGCTGCTCCTTGATAACTCGTCGCCGGTCGAACTCAACGAGGGAATCGTGATCGCCCGATGGTTCTGGCAAGGAGTAGGCATGCAAAGCGTCGAGCAGTTCAAGCAGGGCCAGTCGATTGCGTTGCGCGTTGGCCAGCCAGGGGGCGAGAGCCTCGCTCTCCCCGGTGAGAAAGCGTGCGGCCAGTTGCCACAAGCGGGCCAGCGTCGACAAAAAGCGGAGCCGATTTTCGATCCGTTCGTGCTGCTCCTCCAGGTCGAAATGATCAGTCGGGGCACCGTCGGCGACCATGCCTTCGTCGTCGTTGGTGCTGTCGCGATAAGTAACACCCTCGTAGGCCGCCCCGAAGGGGTCTTCGTCGTCGCTGTCTTCCTCCTCATTGGTCGAAGCGGGGCGATCCAGCGTCGGAACCTCCCAGAACTCCTCAGCATTGGCTTCGAGGACGTCGAACAGGCGGCGGACGAGCAGATCGGCTCCGTTCTCGTTGCCGCCCCGTGTTAGGGTCAACATCCAGCGGAGCAGCAGATTATGGAACGAGTGGGTACCGTCTTCCAGCGGAACCACGTTGGCCTGGCTGAGCCAACTGGCCAGCAAGCCCAGCGCGGCACGATGATCGCCACGCTGCAACAAGGCTTCGACGACGAGGGCAAAGGCACGAGGAGAGCGGAAATCGTCAAGCTGATCGCGCCAGAACGCCAGGTCGGACGACACTTCGCCACGCAGTCGCCAGGCGGCCAGCGACTTGGCCACGTTCCGCGCCGAGGTCGCTGCCTCGCCGCCGTGTACGCGGCGAAGATCACTTACTTCGTAGGTAGCAAATTGATCCCACCAGCGAGCGAACTGCTTCATCCGTTCGCCGGTCGTGGCAATCAAGGCGGTGTCACCCGAAGCTGCCGCCTCACTCAGGACGCGAGAATACAGCGTAAAGGTCTGCTCGACCAAGCCGACCAGTTCGTCCAGCCGTGGATCGCGTAAGGCATCTTCGCGAGCGCTGGACAAGGGGAACAGTCCCTGAAATCCCAAGATATTCCACGGATCGGCAAACGCGCCGCAGGCGATTCCACGATGAAGCAGATCTTCAATCTCGGTGAGACGATTGGCAGCCTCGGCGAGTCGGCCCTGCTGACACTCCAACCGTCCTGCCGACAGTTGACAGAGAATCGCGCTGTGCAGCCGCACCGACACCGCCATGATTCGTCGGGCCTCGGCCTGGCTGGCGCGGGGATAGCCCATCTCAGCAAAGAGCAGCGCCAAGTAACGCTGTTGCAGCTGGATGGCACGATGGCGGGCTAGATAGGCATTCAGATGCTGCCGTGCCGCACCGAACGGCTGGCGAGTGGTCTCTCGTTCCTCGCGTAGCCGCTCCTGATGCTTGCCTGACAGTCGCTGTAGCAATTGTTCATAAAACAGATCGCGATAGCGGGCAATACGCGGCAACAGGGTGGCCAGCGTAGCTGCGGAGTCGTGTGCAGCTGGCCCCCAACCCGACACCCCCGCCGCCATCAGGATCGTTCCCGCCAGTACCGCCGCCCCTTCGATCAGCCGTTCCGTCGCGTCGATCCCTGGTGCGTTGGCCACGCGCTCCATCAAGGCATCGAGGGTGATCTTGCGAATGACGTACCGCGTGTAGAAGCCTTTGTTGTCGATCTGGTGCGGATCCCATTCACCGAAGACGTAGTTGGGTCGGCGATTCACTGGGTGGCCGTGATCGTAGGCTCGCAGATCGAGGGCTAGTTCCTCCAGCTGATCAAGCTGGAACGAGGCTTCTTGCAACAAGCTGCTATCGGTCTGGCGGAGAATCTCCAGTGCTTGGGTGATCACTTCCTGATACCGGCCATGCGCGATCCCTGCGCCGCGGAGATACAACGGCAACGGACGATGCCGTTCGTGTTCGTAGGGTTCGCCCTGCGGTCGGGTTTCTAGAATGGCCAGGGGACGATGCCCAACAAAATCGTTCAACCGCGACAACACGACGGGCACTTTGGGCGTGGTCTCGGTTTCGTTCCGCAGCTTCAGCAGGGTCTCGAACACTCGAACCAGGAAGAACGGACCGAACAACGTGCTGTCGTCCAGATGGGCCAGCAGGTCGGCATGATAAGCACGATAGGCTGGCAACACCTCGGCACAGAGAGTGAGCATCTCGCTGGCCTGACGTGCATCGCGAAAGGCGGCGCTGCCAGACGCCTGCAACTCCCCCAGGCGGACTTGTAGCCGCTGCAGCAGACTCTGCCACGGTCGTGGGTCGCCCTGACGAACCAGTTCCGCGTAGGCGTCGTTGACTTGCTTCTGCCAGCGGGGATCGGGCCGTCCGTCCGAGAAATTTAGATAGCCTAACAGTGCTTGAGTCAGTCCTGGATCCAACTGTGCGTTTTGCGCTTCCACCACTCGATCTCCCTTCTGGGGAACTAGTTCCAGGATAACGGAGCGAGCGATTTCTCGAAAGCCGGAATGCGATACCTCTGGCTTCCCCTCCATAATTAGACAAGAACAAACCCTGAGCTACGCGACATGTTCTTTCCCCTCACCCCAAACTCCTCTTGCCGTAGGAAGAGGGCAACCCAAACTCACCGGCTCTCAATAGCGTAACTCCCTCTCCTCAGGATCTTCCACAAGCGATTCGTTCCTCAACGCCTCATGAGCCATCGCTTCTCTTCTTCATTTTTCCTACCTTAAACTCTAATCCAAGCGCGTTCGTCGTTGTGGACGACGAGTGAACTTCATCATTTGTGAGGCAGAGTTATCATGTCTCGATTGGTGCTTCGCATGCGTCCGTTGTTACTGGCGCTGTGCTGTGTGGCGATGGTGTCCGTGTCCGATCTGGGCGTGTTCGCACAACCGCCCAAGGGGTTCGGCACCAAAGGCAAAGCCAAGGCCGGAGAACTCAAAAAGTACGACGAAGTCATCACCAAGGACGCGAAAACGTCGACTGGAGTGTTCCTCGTCCATCGCCTCGACGACAAGGTGTTCTTCGAGATTCCCAAAGAGGCGTTGGGCCGATTGATGCTCTGGACTATCGAAGTGGCTCGCGGTCCCGCCGGCGTCAGCTGGGGCGGTCAGTCGCTGGGCAATCGCGTCGTGCGTTGGGAACGTCGGGGCAACAAGATCTTCCTCTGGAACGTCGCTTTCCAGAAACGAGCCGACGGCAAGGCTGTCCAGCGTGCGGTGGACTCGGCCAACATGGACACGATCATGCTCAGCTTCAACATCGAGGCCGAGGGCAAGGATCGCTCCGCTGTCATCGACGTGACCAACATGTTCACCACCGATCTCAGTGATTTCTCTGTCAAGGGAGCGGTCTCCGGAGCGGCGGGCGTCGATGACTCGCGGAGCTACATCGAGGAAGTGAAAACCTTTCCGACCAATGTCGAGGTGCGTTCGCTGCTGACGTTCCGCGCAGGCGGCCTGGGCGGCGGCGCGACCGAGCCGACCAAGGGCAAGCGAGCCGGCGGCGGCGGGGGGCGCAGCTACACCGCGCTGTTGCACTACAGCCTCGTTCAGCTGCCCGAACAACCCATGCGTGGCCGCTTCTTCGATCCGCGCGTCGGCTATTTCACCCGCTCCTTCGAGGATTACTCGACCACCAAAGGCTGGATGGAGAAGCAACAGTTCATCGCTCGCTATCGCCTAGAGAAGAAGGATCCCAACGAGGAGATCTCCGAACCGGTCAAGCCTATTGTTTTCTACCTTAGCCGAGAGATTCCCGAGAAATGGCGCAAGTATCTCAAACAGGGCGTCGAGGATTGGCAGCCGGCCTTCGAGAAGGCTGGCTTCAAGAATGCCATTCTGTGCAAGGAGGCTCCCAGCGAACGCGAGGATCCTAACTGGGATCCCGAAGATGCCCGCTATTCGGTCATTCGCTGGGTGGCTGAGCCGACTCAAAACGCCATGGGGCCACACGTCCATGACCCACGTTCCGGCGAGATCATCTCGGCTCACATCATTTTCTGGCACGACATCGTCAAACTCGTGCAGATGTGGTACTTCGTGCAGTGTGGCGGCAGTGATCCGCGCGTCACTCAGCTGCCCTTGCCCGACGAGATCATCGGCGAATGTCTACGCTATGTGAGCTGCCACGAAGTCGGTCACACGCTCGGACTGCGGCACAATCATCGTGCTAGCCAAGCTTTCTCCATCGCTCAATTGCGCGATCCGGCATTCACGGCAAAGTACGGCACTGTCGCGTCGATCATGTCCTATGGGCGGTTCAACTACGTCGCTCAGCCCGAGGACAAAGTGAAGGACTATCTACCTAAACTCGGCCCTTATGACCTGTTCGCCATCCACTGGGGCTACGCGCCGATTCCGGGAGCCAGGACCTCGGAGGACGAACGCAAGACGCTCGATGAGTGGGCCGCTCAACAGCTCAAGGATCCCTTCCTTCGCTTTGGCGGGGAAGATGGACCGGCCACGGTGGATCCCACAGTGTTGACGGAGAATATCGGCAACGACGCTATCGAAGCCACGGCCCTGGGGCTGAAGAACCTCGATCGCGTTCTCGACAAGCTCGTGCCGGCGACCACCCACCCTGGCGAGGACTTCTCGCTGTTGCAGGATGCCTATAAAGCCGTGTTGCAGCATCGCGGGCTGTGGTTCGGCGCCGTGGCCAAGCAGATCGGCGGCGTCAAGGAGAACCGCATTCTCGGTGGACGCGAAGGGATGACTTTTGTCCGCCTTTCCGCCGAGGAGCAACGCCGGGCCGTGCAATTTCTGCTAGAGCATGCCTTCACTCCGTCAAAGAAGCTGCTCCAGCCGGAGATCATCAACCGCTTTAAATATGTCGGAGTCGCCGAGGAGGTCATGAATCAGCAGAAAACGCTGCTGCGAAGTCTCCTCAGTGGGCGGCGGTTCCGTCAGTTGCAGGATGCTGAGTTGGTGGATCGACAGAAGGTCTACACGGCAATCGCCTTCCTCAATGATGTGCAGGATGGGATCTGGAGCGAGTTACAGCAACCCGAACCCACCGTGGAAGCGTTACGGCGAGCGTTGCAGCGCGCCTACCTGGAGCATCTCAAGAGCGAGCTGAATCCGAAAGAGTCGAGCGACTCGGCTGCGTCGCCATTCCCGCGCCGTGGCGGTGACGACTCCGTCGCGACTGCCGCTAAGGATAGCGACTTCCGGGCTGTGGCTCGGGATGGCTTACGTCGATTGGCGACCAAGATTGAGATGTTGCTCAAACTGGGCAAGGACGGCAATAGCCGCGTCACCGATCCGATGACCCGAGCGCATCTGGAAGACTGCCTCCGCGAGATCCAAGCGATTCTCAACCCTACTAAGGATTAAGCAGAGGGATTTTATCCTGATTAGCTATACCCCAGCAGGAGATCGACCACCCAGCAACCGCGAACGTGGTCGATCTCTTCGCGACAGTGGTGTAATACTTCGGCATCGTTGCAGCCAGCCTCTTCCAGGGCATCGCCTAGGATGGGCAACATGCCGAATCGCTGTTCTTGATAGATGGCTCTCGCGAGTCGCTCGACGGTTCCGCCATTCCAGCTACGCCAGCGAGGCACGTCTACAGGCTGATCGCGAAAGGCCAGTCCGAACAGACAGCGGAACAATCGCCAGTGCTCCTCGCGTTCCTGATCGGCGTCCAGGCCAAGATGTTGGTTGCGCTGGCAAGCAGCACGGCAATCCTCCAGCACGATCAAGGCGGCGACATGCGGCTCACAGGGCGGGCAGGGAAGAGCGGCGGTGTAGGCGGCATTGGCCAGGGCTGGCTCGTGCCCCGCGGCCCGAGATTCAGTGTAGGCTTCATAAGCATGTCCAGCCGCAGACAACAGTTCCGCCTCAGTCGCCTGACCGTCCGCGTAGGCTTGGACGATCTCCACGGCGCGACGGCTTCGCGGGTCCAAGAGTAGCAACCAAAGTCGCTGGATCGCCGCGCACATCAACAGCCGAAACTTTCGTTCCGAGCCGATGCCTGCTAAAGCGGTGCGCTCCGGGTCGCGCGGCGACCCACGGGTGATCCAGCCGTGTACCTGACTCTCCGACCAGTTTGCCGACATATCTCCTCTTCGCGGATACAATCTCGAAGTTCGCTTTGTCGTGGAGGGCGAGTATGTTCAAGGCGTTGAAAAAAATCAGCTACGCGGCTCGGGTGCTGTTGTCGCGCAAGGGCGGTGACCCAGAAGTCATCGATGTGGCCGGTCGACCCACCATGCTGATGCACGGCGGCAACGGGCCTCCCCTTGTCTATCTGCACAGCACGCTGGGCGAATCGTTCCGCTGGCTGCCATTCTACGATCGTTGGGCCAAACAGTTCACCGTCTATGTGCCCTCGCATCCTGGCTTTCATCAGTCAGGCGGTTTCGAGCAGATCGACACCATCGAGGACATGGCGTTCCATTACATCGAGTTGTTCGACGCCCTGGGGCTGGATGAGGTGATCCTGGGCGGGGTCAGCCTCGGCGGATGGATCGCTGCCGAAATTGCCGTTCGCTGGCCGGAACGGATCAAGAAACTCTGGCTCTCTGGTTCACCGGGTTTGTGGACCGACGAGGCGAGGATGCCGGACCTGTTCCGCTATCTAACGCAACCCGCGGTGATCCGTGAATTCAACTTTCACGATCCCAAAAGTGCGATTGCTGAGATGATTATCCGTGATGACGCCGACGACCAACGGCGGATGCTGGCCTATCAGGCGATGACAGTGCTGGCTCGGTTAGTGTGGGAGCGGCCCTATGACCCCAAGCTGGCGGCGCGACTGCACCGGGTGCAATGTCCGGTGCTGTTGCTCTGGGGCGAACACGATCGTTTGGTGCCGCCGGCCTTCGGTAGGGAGTATGCTCGACATCTACCTCAGGCTCAGTGGCAGACGCTGGCCAAGTGCGGGCATCTGGTGATGTTTGAAGCGGAGACCGAGTTCGTCGAGGCCGTGCAACGGTTTGCTCTAGAAAAATGACTTCAGTCCGGCGCGACCTAGGCGCACCGGACCGAACTGCACCTGTCAGCATTGCGAGAGACTTTCGTCGTATTCTTCTTGGTTGGCGGCGCACCAGAGCATGTAGGTGACGCGCTCCCGAAGAATTCTTTCGCGACGAGCCATCAACTGTCGGTAGTTTTGCCAAACGATATAGATCGTGGAGACAGCGAAGGTCGCCATACTGAGGGATAATGGGTTCATCGGTTACCGTCCTTGTGGAGGGACCACCCCGGAGACGCCACGCGCAGCCCGTTCCGCGCGCAGCCCATCCGGCTCGCGTCCAGATCGCTCATCGATCCGGCCAGCCTCATTGCCGGCTCTAGGTAAGGGGATTACCTGGACGGGAAGTGTTCTTCTCGATGAAACCTTAGATGCGAAAAATCATGCGGTCAACTAATCCGCGCCAGATCTATCGAGTTGTTCCCACCTGATTCGGGCCAGAGCAAAATTCATACGCTATTGCACGTCTCGTTGAATCGTAACCTGTTGGCGGAACAGTGCTCCCGGTGTTTCCTCGGACAAGGGACGCACCGAGCCATCGACCCAGAGAATGTTGACCAGGCCCCGATGCAGCCCGCCGAACGGTCTTCCGGGACCGGCATAGTGTTCCACCAGCGGATCCAGTCCTCGCGCGGTGGGGAACCCGCCTGCCAGCCAGGGGCCGTTGTCCCTGCCGGTCTCCAGTACCATCATCGTCACGCTGATGCCCGCTGTCACTTCTGCTCGTCGTACTCCTAGATCATTGCCGAACAGACCGGCTCGCAGATCGCCGCGCGGCAGTTCGATGGCGTTGATTCCGACTCCAGTCATCCCAACGTAGTGGGTGGCGTTGGACACTGGGCCGGGATGCGCCGGGCAGTGGAACAGGCCAATCCGGGCTTGCTCGACTCGGGTGTTCGCCGGATCATCCCAGCCGCGTTGTCGGTCCAGTGATTCCGACAGCGACAGATAGGACGCCGCCACCGGGCGATCACTGGCGAGCAGCGGTAACAGATCAGCCATCCAGCTGAGTCGGCGAGGGTAGGGCAGTTCCGACGGGGTGCGCGTCGCCGGCGGAAACGTACCCTGATGGTCGCAGTATTTATTCAGAGCCAGGCCAATCTGGCGGAGATGATTGGTACACTCGGCCCGACGACTGGTCATCTGGAGCTGAATCATCAAGATGGCGAAAAGGCCGATCACCGGCAACGCCAACCCGCACAGAGCGGCGAGCAGCCCGACCTGGGTCAGCCGCGCTCCACGCTGCGCGCCATCGCTACTGTTGATCTCGCGCAGCGTTCGCATGCCATAGACCAACGTCACGAGGCCGAGGGGGAAAAACGGCAACGAAGTCAGCCCCAGAAACAGGGTCAGCCAAGCGGCGTAGGGAATTCTCGTCGAGTGCGTCATATCGGTTATTGTAGGGAGTCCGGCTTGATCGCCTGGAGTCGTCACGCTATCACCGCCAACCATGAACGCCATACTCCCTACGACGCGACTGCGTGCCTTGCTGGTCGGTCTACTGATTCTATCGCCGGTGATCTTCTGGCACGGGCTGGTCGAACCGTTTGAGCCGCTCAAAGCCGCCCTGACTCAGTTGACGGCGCTGGCTCTCCTGGTCTTCGTCGTCCCTGGGCACTGGCAGGCATGCCGTCACTGCTTTTCTGGTCCGATCGGGCTTGCGGTGGGAGGCGGGATCCTTGCCGCTCTCTTGTCCACTGTCTTTTCACTTAGCCCGCGGCAGTCCCTTTTGGGCGAGGTCGATAGTCACGCTGGATTGGGGCATGTGCTAGCCTTGGCCGTGGTGTTCGCCGCCGCTCGCATGGTGGGAACTCAGAGCCGCTGGTGGACCTCTGCCTCAGTTGGACTGGCGATCGCATGTGTGTATGCCCTGGTGCAGATGCTTGGTCTGGATCCCCTGCAGTGGGCCGATCTGTCGGAGTTTCATACTTGGAATCGTCCCGCTTCGACGATGGGCCATCCGAACTATCTCGGCGGCTATGCGGTCCTGGTTCTGCCGATGCTGCTGTTATTGTTCGTCGAAGGGAATCGTCGAACTCGAGTTGCCATCGGGCTGCTGGCGATGGTCACGCTGCTGGTCGTCGTCGCCACTCTATCTCGGGCGGCTTGGCTAGCGGCACTGACTGCCGCCATTACTCTGTGGTGCCTTTGGCCCCAGCGCCCCTCGTTGCGATGGAGCGGCGCGGTGTGCTTCGGCTTTCTGCTCATCGTCGGACTTGCCGGACTATTGCTAGGCGACCGATTCGTCGGCTCCTTGACGGAACGGCTGACGGGATTGGTAGTATCTCCAGGCCGTTGGCCGATATGGCAAGGAGCCTGGCAGGTGTTTCTCGAGCATCCCTGGCTGGGCAGCGGCCTGGACACCTTCTGTCCTGCCTTTCTTCGGGTTCGCACTCCGGCTTACTGGCAGGTCGAATGGGGGCTGGTGCCCCGTCGCGCTCACAATGAGTTCTTGCACGCGCTGGCCACACAGGGACTCGTCGGCGCGACAGCGTATCTGGCACTGGCGGCAACGCTGGCCTGGACCGTTGTTCGAGTCTGGCACGAACAACCGCAACAACGCCGACTCGTCGCCGTGCTCGCGAGCATCCTCGTGGCGTTCTACGTTCAGAATCTGTTCGGCTTTGCGGTGGCTAGCACCTCGGCCTTGTTTGCTGTTGTCATGGGACTATTAGCATCGCTAAAGGATAAAATTCAGGTGCAAGCTCCGAGCCAGCCTGGAAAATCTCGCGTTCGTTACCGTGTTCTGCTCATCAGTTGCCTGGCTCTGCCCGTGATGTGGTTGATCGTCGCGCCGCTGGTGGCAAGTCTGCTCTCCCGTTGGGGCGACGAGGAGCCACGCTGGCACGGTCTGGCCGTTCGTTTGGCCCCGTGGCACGATCAATTTCACGCGCGACGGGCCGTGGCCGCCCTGCACCGGGCCGAGTCCGCCACGCGCCCGCAACAACGTCGCGCCGGTCTCGACAAAGCGCGGATCGCTATCGAGTCGGCCTGTCATCTGGCACCTTATAATGCCGCTCATTGGCTCCAACTAGGGCTGATTCGACTAGAACTGGGCCGTGATGCATCGATCGAGCCCGACTCGATTCTGACGGCCTTCGAGCAAGCCGTCACGTTGGACCCGTGCAATTCCGTTGCACTCGCCGAGGCCGCTCGGGCGGCGATCAGTTTGGGGATGTTCGACCTGGCCCAGCGTTACCTCGACCATGGGCTGCGAGTCGACTCGACGTTTGGACCGCTACAGGCCGAGCGCGGTTCGCTGTTACTGATGCTGGCCACCCGACAGACGCCGTTTGACATGCGGCAGTTGGCCGAGGCCGAGGCCGTGCTGCGTGTCTCGCTGAAGCAGGAATGGCACGGCGATCTAGAGCGGCAGGATCGTGCGCGGCTGATGCTGGCAATGGCCCTGTTGCAAAACCACAAAATCGAAGAAGCCCTCGATTTAGCTACCGACGTGAAGCGTCGTCGTTCCGACTGGCCGACGGTGCGATGGTTCTACGCCGTCGTTCTGGAACGCCAGGGACAGTCGGACATGGCTTTGGGAGAATACCTGTCCGTACTGCGACAATGGCCAGACAATCCGCAGGCGCTCGCCGGAGTGGCTCGCCTGACTCAGCGGAAATAACATCTCCGCCCCCCCCAACGCCACAAGAGGCACCCGGTCGCGGTGTGCCCCTTGCGGTGGAATCTTCCAATCCCTGAAAAGGATTAGAAGATGCAGTTGAAGTAACCCATGCACTCGAAGTCGTACAGCTTCGGACCGGTGACGGGCATGGCGGCACCGAGGGTGAACCACGAACGGCTACCGATGCCAAAGTGAACACCACCCGTCAGGATGACCGTGTCGGGGAAGTAGATCAAATCGGTAGGTCCAGCGTTGCTCAGTGGGATGTTCAAGTGACCTTCGACCGTCGGAATGATCGCTCGCAAGATCGCATCGGGATCGGAATTCTGGTACAGCCGATAGCCCACACCAACATCCGCGGTGTACAGCACGACATCACGGCTCTCGGTGGGGATGATGCAGCTGGTGAACCCGTGAGCATAGAAGTCACCGAACGGTAGGATGAAGCCGCCCCAGGGCTGGAGCAAGACACTGTTAAAGCGTGAACCGTCGTCCAAGAGGACGCTGATTCCCGTCGGAATGGCCACGGCCAGACCACCAGAGACGACAGTGCCTGTGTCGCGATCGTTGACGAAGGCGTACTTGAGGATCACGCTCAGATCGCCGAAGCCGTCCATGTTGACCGCACCAGCCCCATCTCCTTGGAGGAACGGTAGACGCATGCCGATGGAGGCGTCGCCATCCAGGAACGTCTTTTCAAAACCGATCACTCCGCGATGCAGATCCGGCCTGCCGTAGCCATTGGTGAACAGATTGTTGTAGTAGTTGTAGGTCAGGTAAACACGATCCAACGGTCGCGGGCTTTCGTTCTCAGCAATCTTGATGCCGGAGCGGTTCACCAGAGCAACCCGTTGCCCGGTGCTAGAACGATAGTAGTAGCCGTTGCCATTTCGAGGACGAATCGCGCCAAAGCCCCCGCCGACGAGATCACCAATCATGGTGGGAGTGGACGAAGCCAGCGAGTCGCTACCGAGATCACCTCGGCTGTCGCCCATCACCGGAGCCGCTATCGCGCCATCGACTCCACCGCCAAAGCCTGGAGTGACCCCTGCACCCAGGCTCGGAGTGGTGGACGGTACAGATCCAACATTGGCTCCACCTGGAGTAGACGGCAGAGTTCCTGGAGTATACGGTCGAGTTACGTTCGAGGGAGCCGACGGACTGGCATACGGTACGGTCGTCGGCCGTGGCGAGATGATCGTTCCTGGGGTATTGCAACCTGGCTGTCCGACCCCCACAGGAGGGGCGTAGGTTACTCCGGCACCGGAATAGCTTTGAGCCGGCAGCGTACTGACGACCCCGGTCAAGAGAAGAGCGACACTGCTCAGATAGGCACACCTGCGCATGCGGAATTCCTTTCCTAGATAGGGTTGCTTGCCCGGACTCCGAACCGGTGACTGGCTCAGTGGGTCTGATTGAGTTCGTCGATTAAGTGGATCCCAGCTGAAACTCCGTTGTGGAGAGGCTGCCACGAGCCAACCCCTGAACGACGATGGTTCCGTCATCTTCAGGGCCTCACGGGTTCAGTCAATCGTTTTGACCAGAGACCGGTTCCTTCCGCCTTCTGGCCTGTCTTTACTGATCGGCGACAATTTGTCTTATTAGGCACGATTTATCCGACTTATTGTCCGCGCGTTAACTTACGAAATTCCTGTAGTTACAGCTGGGAAAAGGAGGAAGGATGGGTAGTCATCTGCCAGTGTTCCTCATCGAACCATCGTGAAACAGTTCGATGAGGAGTGACCAGTTGTAGGATCAGTCCAATTCCTTGACACGAATGTTGCGATAACGGACAAATTCTTTGGTGTGATCGCCGCCACCGTGGACCTGCAAAGCGATGCTGCCTTTGTTGGGCAGGCGAACTTTAGTGTCCTTGAACTCCATAAATTTCACGCCTTTGATCCAGGTGGTGATGGTGGGCGGATTGCCCGTGATCCGCGCTCGCAGTTCGTTCCACTCGCCGTGCTTCCAGAACTCGGGCCATTTCTCCACGGCGATCGGAAGCTGGACGAAGTCATTCTTCTCAGCGATGATCTCAGTTACTCGTTTGCCGAAGCGAAAATTCCGCGAGGAGAACCCGCCGATTCCTTCCCCGTAAACCCCCATCAGGTTGCCATTGGCATGATAATCGATCATGGCCTGATACGCTTGTCCTCGGTCATTACTGCGTAAAAACAGTCCGCTGTCCGGACCGAAGTCGTTGTTCATCTCCAATGAGACCTCGAAGTTGCCGTACTCCTTCTCCGTGAGAAGAATCCCGCCGTTGCCGACGATGTCCTGACTGCCGACGATGGCTCCGTCCTCGACCATCCAACGGCCGCCGGACTTGTTATTGCTAGCTCGGCTGTGCCCCGTCTTGGCGCTGATCTTCCAACCTTTCAGCGTTTTTCCATCGAAAATAGAGACAAAGTCTTTCTCTTTCTCCGCTCGCACTGGATCACCTGATAGGATGAACGCGGTTGCGGCAAGCAGCATCAGACACCCCGTGCCTCGAACCATCTTGAGCCTCCTCAGATGCAGGTTGAATCGGCGACCGGAGGCAGTCTAGCAAATCCGTTGACAACGTCAGGACGCGGCAGCGCGGAGTTGCTCGACGAAGGCCGAATGCTCGGCACTCTCTAGTCCGCGTTGCAGCGTTTCCAGCACGGCGGCAAGATCCCCAGCCAGCAGCGCCCGCACGTCCAGCCACAATCCCGGCAACACCTCGCTGTGGTAGCAGCCTTCGAGCATGGGCAACGGCTGATAGAGGCCCTCGCGAAGCACGAACCAATCGATGGCCTGATCTTCGACCCGCCAGAGCAGATATTCAGGAACGCCATTGCGTTGGTAGACCAGTAGTTTGCGGTTGCGATCGATGGACACGCTAGAGGCGGCGATCTCGGCGATCAGTTCGGGCGCGCCTTGGAGATAGCCTTCGACCAACTGAGCACGTTGCCCGCCGTGAGCCGGATCGAGGAAGGCGACAGCGTCGGGCTGAAGCTCGTTGGTCGCGTCCAGACGCAGCGTCGCATCCGTGCCAACCCGCACTCCAGGTGTTCTCACCCGGTAACTGTTGAGCCACCAGAGCAGATGCCCATGTGGTTCGCCGTGCTGGAGGAAGTTGACGGGAGAGGGCATGTAAACGACTCCATCGATCAACTCGGCTTTTTTGACCTCGGGCATGGCACGATAGCGACGTTCAAACTCGTCGCGGCTGAGATGATCGCCGTTGCGCAGTCGGGGAATCGTGCCGCTGTCAACGGGTACAGTCGTCGGCGTCATCGACGCTTCCTCCTTCCTCGGTCAGTCTTGGTTGCCTCACACACGAGCAGCCACTTCCATCACGGTGTTGGCCAGCGACAGAAGCTCGAAGACCACGGTCAGGGAAATGGTGTTCTCCTCATCGCTCCTGACACGAAATGGACGAGTTCACCCTACCACAGCGAGGGAGCGAGCGACAACGGGGAATCAGTTGGCCGCGAAGGCCGCGCGCAGAGCTTCAACGCGGGCCCGGTTAACGCCCAAATCGGATCGTCCCGCGCGAGACGCAGAACGAACATGGATGAGCTTGGCCTCGCGATCGAGCAGACATTCAAGATCGTCGACGAAGCGAAAGAGCAGACTGGTACACTCAGCATGCAGATAGGAGTCGTTCACTTTGACAATCCGGGTACGCGGCATGGCGGCGAGTACGGTTCGCAGGCGTTGCCAGGCCAGGTCGGGATCGCCTTCAAAGGAGATCGGTTGTATCGCGAAAACGCCGTCTTCTTGACTGCACACACAGTTGGGCGTGCCTGGACAGGGAGCGAGTCGACCATCATGCACCCCTAGGTTGTCGGGTCGACGTGCCGTTAGACTGAACGCCACCATAATCAGCGCCCAGGCGACGACCGATACCAACAACACGATCAGACCGATTTTCAACATACGATGGTTCAGCATACTCTGATGATAGGTGAAGGTGCCGCCGACTTGGCCACTCAGCGCGACCAGAAACGACGCAGGCGACGAACGACACGATAGCCGAAGTATTTCAGTTCGTCGCGCCAACCGGAGTTGCCCACAGGAGTGGGCTTCCAGCCGCGCTGCCGCAGGGCATGGTTGACGCGATAAATGATGCCACGCCGCTCGCTGACTCGCGTCTGAAAGGTGATGCTAAACGAGATCGACACCTCGTCGCCATTCTTCACCCAGTGCGGCGCAGTCACGGGAACATGCACGCCCTCACCGGGCGTTAACTCGAACAACCGAGCCTGCTGCTGATATTCCTCCTTGAAGACCAGATTGCGATGCGCTCCGGAAAAGAAGCGTTCCAACTCCTCCTCACTAAGGATCGAACGATCCGACGGAAAAACATAGATGAACTTGGTGCCACGAATTTGCAGCAGAAAGTTCCACTCGGGATCAATGTGATAGGGCGTGATGGAACCGGGCGAGGAGACGAAAAGGAACGCCTCGCGCAGGTCTATACGTTGGGCATCCGGATGGCCCTGTTGCTCGACCACGGCCAAACAGCGATTTAATAGATCGCCATACTCTGGATCTTGTTCGACATTCTTCAGCACCAGCCAAGAACGACATTCGGCGATGCGGCGGATGGTTTCTTGGGCCGAAAGGCCGTTGCGGGGTGTCTGAGCAGGATCCATGTTCACCGATAAATCACCAGCGTTGTACTCGACGCGGTCTTCGGGTAGGAACTGAGCGAGTTGCAAGATGCGATCGAGTTGAAACAGAGGATGGTCGGCCAGATGATGTCGCACTCGAAACGGGCGTTGACCAAACTCCCGGGCAAACTCTGTTGGGTCAAATTCCAGCAGCGTCGTCGGCGTGGACAGGGCAGCGGTCATAGCTCAGTCTTCCTCGCGGATGAAATGTACGATTGGCGGCTTGTTGGTACGAATTTTTCGTTTCAGCCACCGGCCCAGAGGCATCAGCGACACCAGAGCATCTCCTGGACCGCGGCCAGTGGCAATCAACTGGGTTTTGATTCGTCGGCGATCGATCCACAGCCGGTTAATCATGAAATGATTAGGGATGGCACAGGAGTCCATCCACGGAACTAACCGATGTTGATGCAAATACTTGATATTGGCGATCTCTAAAAGCGAACCTGGGGAGTAGGGGGCATATTCTTCATTGAAGGCAATCTTGAAGGCAAAGCCGCCGGTGCTGGCCAGCAGGTTGCACTTCATGGCGATGGGAACGTCGTCGAGGAACAGGCCGAGCATGTGTAATCGCTTTCGTTCGTGGGCGGCGCGGAGCAACTCGCGGAAATAGGTGCAGCCCGGCGGGTCGCAGGCCAGAGCCGTTCCCTCACGGCCTTTCCAGCCTGAGGCTTCCAGTTGCAAGAACTGTTCGGTCCAGATGGCGACGTCGCCATCCGGCTCCAGCACGCGACATTCGAGGCGGCCCTTCTGGCTGAGTTGCCGTTCTTTGCGGCGGTAATCCTTGCGTCGCCGACCCGAGATCGCCTCACTCAGATAGGTTTCTGCATCCTCGCGCGGTACGAAAATCGCCCGACAGTAAGCGTCTAGCACGAAGGCGGGACGTTGGCGTTCGTACATGATGTCGGTGAGGGCGTGGGCAAACGAGGCATCCAGCGAGGCTTCTTCCATACGCCACAAGGGCCCGCCGAGCCGATTGGTTCGCAGCCACTCGAAAAAAGTGTTCAGCACGGCTCCAGCGTGCCCACTGCGTAACAGCGGCACAGTGAGGCAACAATACTTATGCTTCCACATCTCCACGACGGGCACGGGACAGAGCCAGTGCAGTTTACGTCGCACTAACGGAAAGAAGCCGCACAGCACCAGCTTGCGACGCTGAGCATTAACTGGCAGATAGATCAACACAAAGAAGACCTGCTCGTCGGCAGCGTAGGCACGAATGGCCGGCAGCAACGCCCACGGTTCGTAGAAGGCGTTGGCCTCGGTGGCGTGGTCGGCGAGAATGGTCCAGGCTTCAAGATGGTCGGCTAGTTCGGCTGGTTTGCGAATAATAACGATCTTGTAAGGAGATAAATTCGGAGGAGGTTCTGGACTGCCAGCGGCTGAGGTCGGAGGTGGCGCGGAGGCAGCGCTCATGGGGAGCCTAGGTCAAGGAGTGATGTTCAGCTCTGGCGTGTTCGCCGTAGGGCCAGGGGTTACGAGCTAGTTCGTTGCTGGTGCGGCCTTTGAGGGCATACAGCCAGTTCAAGCAGCCAGCGAGGTACAGTTCCAGATGGGCCAGACTGCGAAAGTACGGCACTGCCTCCCGAGGCAGAACACGATTATCGAGGCCCGGCGTGACAAATCCCCCAAAGGCGGAGACGGCCCCTTCGTAGCCGGCCTCGGCGATCAGCGGAACATACTCCGGGCGAAGGTGATGTTGCCCTCCAAACGGATAGGCGAACCAACGCACTGGCTGTCCGGTTTGATCTTCGAGAATCTGTTTGGAGCGGATCAGTTCATCCCAGGCTTGTTCGCGACTGACGATCCCCAGGTTGGCATGCGTCACAGTGTGAGAACCGATCTCGAACCCTAGGCGGACCATTTCGCGCACGTCGTTCCAGGTCAGGTTCGGCATGGGAGGCAAGCCGCGATCCCACTCGAAGACCCGTTGGCTGTCGATGAACGAGGTGGGGAGAAAAAATGTAGCTGGCAGTCCGTGGTCGTGTAGCACTCGACAAGCATTGAGGTTGTCGTGGTAGCTGTCGTCGAAAGTGATGGCCAAGGTGCGGGGCGGCATGGGCTCGCCAGCTCGGACGATACGGAAAATCTCGCTGAGGGGAACCACGCGGAACCGCTTGGCCAACATTGCACACATCTGACGGAAGCGAGTCGTCGAGACGGTCAGGCCATCCTCGGGAATCACGTCGGTAACGCGATGAAACAGTAGAATAGTCATGAACCGATGCCCGAACAGACGAGCGAGGGACTCATGGGTCCACATCGCGCCGCTGTACTTGTAAGCACCGCAGAGGGCGACTCGTACTCGTGCCTTCCATCCGGTCATTGGTTCACAGTACCACTTAACTAGAAGAGCTACTCGTTGCTTCCGAATTCGTCCGAATCAACTATAGGCTACGAAACGAGTCAGGGATCAGGCTCGAACAATCCGCCCCGAGGCAGCCTCCAGGCCTCGGGTCGCGTTGCGGGTGTCGATCACCAGTGGCGCATGCTGAACGATCATTCGCCAGTCATAGGCACTGTGATCCGTGACAATGACAACGCAATCTTGACTTGCCAGATAGTCTGGTGTCAAAGGTTCGCTGGCCATCCGCAAGTGTGGGTGATTTCTAGTGGGTGGCAAGCGCGGGATATGCGGATCGTTATAGCGAACGACCGCTCCCTTGCGCAGGAGCAGATCCATCAGCTCGAACCCGGGCGACTCACGACAATCATCGATGTCTTTTTTATAGGCCATCCCCAGCAGGGTGATCTTACTGCCGCGAATCGGCTTACCAACATTATTGAGCGCGTCGGCGATTTTCTCCAGCACGAAATACGGCATATTGGTGTTCACTTCGCCGGCCAACTCGATGAAGCGCGTCGTCAGACCGAAGCGTCGGGCCACCCAGGTGAGGTAGAACGGATCGATGGGGATGCAGTGACCGCCCAATCCCGGACCAGGATAGAACGCCTGGAAACCAAACGGTTTGGTCTTGGCCGCGTCGATGACTTCCCAGACATCGATGCCCATGCGGTCGTACAGCACCTTGAGTTCGTTGACCAGAGCAATGTTGATGGCGCGATAGGTGTTTTCGAGAATCTTGCAGGCCTCGGCGACCTCGGGAGAACTGACGCGAACCACCTGACTGATGGCCGCGCCGTAGAGGGTGGCGGCGAGGTGGAGACTGGTCGGCTCCAGCCCTCCAACCACTTTAGGGATCGTTGAAGTCGAATACTTCTCGTTGCCAGGATCTTCGCGTTCAGGACTGAAGGCCAGGAAGTAGTCGTGCCCGACTTTCAACCGTGTATCCTCAAGCACTGGCAGAACCACCTCGCGCGTCGTGCCGGGATAAGTGGTGCTTTCGAGAATCACCAGTTGCCCCGGACGGAGTGTGCGAGCAATGGCCTGCGTGGATCGCACAACGAAGGTCAGGTCCGGCTCGCGGGAATCTGTCAGGGGAGTCGGCACGCAGATGAGAATGCAATCCGGTTCGCCGAGCCGCTCGAACTGCGTGGTCGCCGTGAATCCCTGCTGGAGCATTCGGGCGATGTCCTCGGCAGGAATGTGTTTGAGATAACTGTGTCCGGCATGAAGTTTTTCGATCTTGGTTGGATCAATGTCGAAGCCCAGCACAGCAAAGCCAGCGGAGCTGAAGGTGCGTGCCAACGGTAACCCGACGTAGCCCAGGCCGATGATGCCGACTTTGGCCTGCCGGGATTGCAGGCGTTCGAGCAGACTGACTGCCAGGGGGGGCAACTCCAAGTTGCGTTGCATGCAGGTCTCCCAATCAGGAACGCCGCCAGGTCGATAGAGCCAAAGCGGGATAGAGCATCAACAGCGGGGCATTAGCATCACGAAAGCGCGGACTACCCCAGAAGATCACTGCGGTCAGCACGGTAGCCATCATGACCAGATGAATGACGAGCCAACCAGGCGCGACGGGGCCGCGTAGACAGAGCCAACCGCCGACCAGTCCCAGCAGAAGCACGGGCACCCAGCAGACCACTCGTAGAACAAGATACCATCTGCCGGCGTCGAAGTCCGGTAGCCAGAAGATTAATCGGGCCACTTTCAGCGGAACGGTGACGGCGGCCTCGTCTGGATGGGCGCGGATCCACTTCAGGCCAAGCTGCCATTCCACCTGATCGCTGGCCAACTCGCTGCCGGCGGCAACGATTTCGTCGCGTCCAGGCAGTTCCACCGTGCTAAGCCAACTGCCCCAGTAACGCCATTCGCGAACGACCCGAGGATTGTTGCCGCCATAGAACGTCGAGCCGCCATTCGTCGCCACAAAGACGAAGCGGTCGTGAACCTGATAGTTGCGATAGATCCAGGGAGCCAAGACAAGGAGGGTGCCCACGCCGAGCGCCGCCAGGTAGAGAACGCTACGCCGCCAGACACGCCGATCGACGAGCAACAGCCCCCACAGCGGAAGCAACAGGACGGCGAAGGGGCGGGTCAGCACAGCTAATCCCAGGATCGCTCCCAGAGCGAAGACAAAAAGTATGTCGTAGATCTTGTTTGTATACAACAGCAGCATCATCCAAGCAGCAACAGCCAGCAGCGGGACAAAGAGGTTCTCGGAGTAGAACATCGTCGCGAACCACCAGTGCGGCACGAAAAAGACGCAGAGCCAGCCAGCTAAGCGTGCCCCGAGTTCGTCGAGCAACTGTCGCCCCAGCAGATAAGCCAGGGTGCAAGCCAGCCCGCCGAGGATGCAGTTGGTCAGATAGACAGCTTCGGGGCGTTCGCCGAATAGCGTGTACAGGCCGGCCAGGAAGAACGGCCAACCCGGCGCGCGAAACGAAGTAAGGCGAGAGTCGCGGTTGGTGTACCCTTCGCCTCGGGCCAGGTGCTGGGCCAGGGTGTTGAACTCGATGTCATCCGCAGAAGAGAGGCCTACGGGCATGGCGTGGACATCGCGAACCAGTAGCACGAAAACAGCACGGATGAGGAACCCCGAGAGGAACAACAACAGGGCAGTACGTCTCATGGCTGCTGATGTGCCGCTGGTGTAGGAGCCTCCTGCCGAGTCAACGCGGGTCCGGGTAATAACTCGAAGTCGAGGGCGTCGGCCACGGAACCTTTCCAGCCTGATTCCGCAGCTCGGATCAGGTTGTACATCTCGCGTGCCGTAACGTAGTGGTAGTGGAAACGCGGATTCGCTTGGGCATAGGCCGCTAGTGCTTCGTGGAACTTGGCTTTCCCCTCTCCCAGTCCAACAACGTCGCTGTCTTCTTCGATCGTGCCGTGACAGTACAGCTTGACAAAGAACCAGTCGGGCCGGGTTGGCACCTGGACACGCGCCCGGATCCAGAGCATCAGTCGTTCTAGTGAAGGGGGTTGCGAGCGCTGAAGACAGCCGTTCTCCAGTCGAGGGAAGATACCCCATTTGCGCCGAGTCCAGTCTAACAACAGCGGCCCCTGAATGAGCATCAGACTGTTGGGCGGCTGCGGAGCAGTGCCGACCTCGACGCCGGTATCGTGGGAGCGAGACCGGCCCGGCTGATTGGTCGCGTAGTACAGTTTGTTGACCATCGCCGACTGGGTCGAGCTGGGGGCGGAAGGCATGGTCAGATCGGCGTAGCAGCCGGTCTCGCGGAGAATGTCGATCTCTTCGTTGACACCGCAGTAACGGCCATCTTTGCGCGAGTTGCACAGCGCCCAGTTGCCGTGGATGAAGGCATAGGCCACCTCGCCCGTCTCCCGATGCCGAGCAAGCAAACCGTGTTGATGAGCCAGGGTGTCGCGGAAGGTGACGAGCTTCTCACGTAAACTGGTGGCAGTGTCGTTGTCGTGGTGCAGGTGGATTTCGATCTCACCGTGTCCCAGGGCACAAAGTTCGGTCAGAGCGTCGAGATACTCTGGTTCGTACTCCTCGGCAGGGTAGAAGAAAGTATGACGCGGCTTGCGTCCGTCGCTGTCACGGTAGCCGCCGAGTTTTCGCGGATATTCATCATGCCAGCGGCGGACACGTTCTCGGGCCACTTCGGCGGTGGGGTTCTGGAACTTCGGCTCGTAGTGATCGGCGATGCAGATGAGAACGTGAACGTCCTCGGTCGGAGCAGGCGGACGACGGCGCGGAGTCTGCAACAGATAGGGAATCAGCCAGCGATCCATGTTTCGTCGGCGAATTTGCCAGACAACCACGGCTCCGGCGAGCAGCACGAACAAGCCCACGATTACGAGTGGAAGCACAGCGCCCCCTTCTCACGACGGAACGACGATTTTTGATCTATCATACAACACCTTGCTCCACGAAGTAGTCACTCGCCCTGTGATCCAGACCCAGAAGGCGACCCAAGCAGCAGTGTTGAGTACCAGAAACGAGCCAGCAGCGGAGATTAACTTACCTCCTCGTTTGGTTACTAACCCCACAACGCCCAGAAAGTATCCCACAACTTGCGCTGCCAGCGCCGCTTGGAAGAACAGCCCCTGGCCCAAAACGCTGAACAGCAGCAATCCCAACAAAGCCCAGGGCACGAGCAGACGGGACAATTTGTGCGAGAGAACCTGCAGCCAGATCGGATTACTCCACGGCAAGAGAGCCTGCGGTAGTCGGGCAGCGAGTTGGAAGTTACCCGCCAGTGTGCGAACCTTGCGACGAAACTCGTCACTCGTTCGTTCGGGAAGACGATCATAGGCAATGGCCCGGCTATCATGCACCACACGATAACCGTTCATGGCCACGCGTAACGGCCAGTAGACATCATCCAAAATCGTACCGGGCGGAATCGGCTCGAACAATTGCTGTCGGCAGGCGCTGATCGCTCCGGTAACGCTGACCTGCGACCAGACGGCACTCTCGTTGCGACGTAGCCACTTCTCATATCGCCAGTAGAGGCTGACTCCGGACAACGTTCCCGGTTTAGCCGTCACGACCAGATCGCCAGAGACCGCGCCAATCTGTGGATCGGTAAAATTTTCCAGCAGTCGATGCAGAGCATCTGGCGACCAGGTTTGCCGCACATCCGCGAAGACGAAATACTTCCCCGTCGCCTGCATCGCCGCGTGAGTCAGAGCCGCTGCCTTGCCAACTCGCGTTGGCAACTCCAACAAGCGAACGCGGCTCGACGTGTAGCGACGCACTATGTCAGCAGTGCCGTCCGTCGAACCATCCGTCACAACGAGAAGCTCGCCCTCCAGATTGGTCCGCTCGAACAGATCAATAAACTCTAGCAGGCGGCGTTCGATGTTGGCCTCTTCGTTGTAGGCACAGACGAGGACGGAAACACTCCCCAGCGGCGGAGACGATTCAGGGAGAGGACTTTTGCTCCTAGCGGGACGCAGGCGAGCGAGCAAGGCGAGCAAAAACGGATAAAGCAGATACGGATAGACGATAAGGAAGACGCAGATCCAGAAGCCGAGTTCATGCACAGACATGGCCCCTCCTCTCTGCTGTCAACTGATTGAACAGAGCGCGGTAGCGTGCCGCCTGGACAGCGAAGGTGAACTCTTCCCGGACTCGATGAGCGGCCTGTCGGCCCATCTCTCGGCGCTTCTCGTCGGTGGATAAAGCCTGGAGAATTTTCACCGCCAGCGGATCCTCCTGAGCAGGCGGTACCAGGTAGCCGGTCACTCCTTCGAGTATCACCTCGGGAGTACCGCCCACGGCGGTAGCGACGACTGGAACAGCAGCGGCCTGCGCCTCCAGGACGGCGACAGGTAACCCTTCGGTGTGCGAGGAAAGCACAAACAGATCCAGCCCGGGCAACAGTTTGTCCAGATCATCGCGGAAGCCGCCTAGCACGACTCGACCCTGAAGCCCATAGCCTTCGATCAACTCTTCCAGCGCGGGGCGTAGCGGACCTTCACCAAAGAGTAGGAACCCGACATCGTTGCGTTGGCGACAGACCAAGGCGGCAGCGGTGATGAGTACATCGAAGCCTTTTTCGGGACTGAGGCGTCCTGCCGCCCCCACGATCAGGGCAGGCGGGCGCTCGAAGAAACTCTCGATGTTTTGCCGACTGTCCGGACAGGGATGCTCGAAGGCGCGGGCGTCGATGGCGTTGCGAATGACGTGCAATTTCGTTTGGGGCACTCCAGCGGCACGCAATCGACCTGCCATCGCCTCGGAGACGCAAACCACGGCATCGAGTCGACGCATCACCCAGGCATCGATGGCTTCGTAGAGTCGTACCTTGAAGGTGACACCGGTCCAGCCGTGGGCGATGGCGACCACGGGAACCCCGGCCTGGCGACCCGCACGCCAGCCGAGGATGTCCGGCTTGTACCCGCTGGTGCAGAGAAGATCGGTCTGCAGTTTTTGTAGGTGCCGTGCCACCTCGTCAATCGCTCGACCAACCCGAGGGAAGTTGGATTGTAGCTCAATGGCCTCGAACCCCTGGGCACGAGCGCGGTCGAGAAAGGGCCGTGCCAGACCGCGTTCGGCGAACGACAGAAACGTAGTGCGACAATCCGGAGTCAAGGCCTGAGCCAACCCCAGCGCCTGCCGCTCGGGGCCGCCGAAGAACGGCGAGGCTAACAGGTGAACTAAATGCATCATTTACTCTCCGGCACGGACTTTTTCCCAGACGCGCTCCAGTCGCTCGGCCAATGACGACCAGTCGTAGCGTTCGGTGACACTGCGGCGACCTTGTTCAGCCTGTCGCCGGGCGGCTTTCGGTTGATTCAGACAGTGCAAGATGGCGTGGGTGAACTCTTCGGGACTGTTGGCCTGGATGTACTCCTGACCGGGACGGAGAATCAACCCTTCGGCCCCGACGCGCGAGGCGACGACCGGTAACCCAGCGGCCAGAGCCTCTAAAATTTTCAAGCGCGAACCTCCCCCGATGCGCAGCGGAACCGCCAGCACCGCGCTGGCTTCGAGAAACGGTCGCACGTCTGGTACGTCCGCATGGAGTTCGACTCCCGGTTGCTCGGCGAGACGCTTCCGCAGTTGGTCCGACGGAGCTCGCCCTACGACCAGCAGCTTGGCCTCGGGCACCAAGGCACGAACCGCAGGGAAAATCGACTCCAGCAACAGGTCCAGTGCGTCGAGGTTGGGCCGCCAGTCCAGTGAGCCTAAATAGAGAATAGCCCGCGAATCGGGATGAGGTCGAAGGTTGGCGAAGGAGGCGACATCGACGCCGTTGTCGATCACCTCGATGTTGTTGAGGTGAAACAGTTCGCGAGCCAGGGCCGCGTCTTCGAGCGTGACGGCGACGACGTGCCGGACTGAATGAAAGGCTTCGGCCTCGAAGGTAAGAAACTTGCGCCACTGGCGGCGGATATACCATCTTTTCAGAGGGTTTTTCTCGGCTTCATGATAGCGTTGCCAGATCAGACTGTCCACGTTGGGAGCCTGTAGCACTACGGGGATCCGCTTGTCGGGGAGGGTGTAAAGATAGCCCGACCATTCCAGCTGGATCAGGTCTACAGGATGCCTCGCGACATGCTCAGCGACGGCGGCGCGGAACCGCTCGCTGAAATGCGACGTGACCGAATAGGGGTAGCGCGAGAAGAGATTGCCCACCAGGCGAGTGTAGAACCCCAGCCCCTGTTTGCGCGGAATCGGATCATCGAAAATTTTAGTCTCGATGCCGTGGCTGGTGAGGTACTCCGTGGCGAGGCGATTCTGTTTGGCGTCGCCGTGGTTTCGCCCCAGGTAAGTGATCCGGTGTCGCTGCGCCAGCCGCAGCATCAGATGCAGGGTGCGTAGACGCTTGCCGGATGTGGCCGGATAAGCGACATCGCCATCGACGATGACGGCATTCATAACTCGGCACTCAACGGGACGAACGTGCCACCTGGTGGTACAACTTCTCGTACTCGGCGACCATGCGGCGAACGTCGAACAACTCCTCAACACGACGACGGCCAGCCATACCCATCGTGGCACATAAATCTGGCTGCGTCCACAAACGGAATAACGCCTGAGCTAATTCTTTTGGATTTTCTGCTGGGACGAGAATTCCTGTCTGCTCTTCGGCGACAACTTCGGGATTGCCACCTACTCGGCAGGCGACGACCGGCAGTCCTCGGGCCATCGCTTCCAGCAGCGTCAGCGAAATCCCTTCGGTTCGCGACGGCAAGACAAACAGCCGCGCTCCGGCGAGTAACTCGGGGACGTGATGGATCTGGCCGAGGAAGTGAACGTGTCGCTGAATTCCTAAGCGCTGGGCCTGTTGCTCTAGACTGGCTCGGCACGGACCGTCACCGGCGATGCGCAACTGGAAGGAAACTTGCTCACGAGTGACTAGTGCCACCGCGTCGAGCAAGGTGTGCAGGCTCTTCTCTGCCGACAGCCGTGCTACAGTGACGACGTAACCGTTGCGAGTCGGCCCCTGATACGAGAAGCGCGACAGATCGATACCGTTGTGGATGACCAGCAAGCGGTGGCGAGCGATTCCCTGGCGTGCAGCCCAGGCGGCGCTGTCGTGCGAGATGCACACGAAACGGATGTTGCACCACGAGGCAGCACGAACTAGCCAGCGTTGACGGCGCGACAGGTGCGCTCCCTGATGATGTCGGGTGTGCAGGCACGGCAGACCGGCCAGCCAAGCGGCGGGAGCGGCATGAATGTTCGGGCGGTCGTCGTGAGTGTGGATGACGTCGGCGTGAAGCTGGCGAAACAATCCGGCTAGCTGTCGCACCAACCCCGGCCGTAATCCCTGGGGAGCCTCCAGAGCGGTGACCGACCAGCCATGTGCTTGGAGTTGCTCTGCCAGCACGCCACGCGAGGTCAGCGAGACAAAGTGCAGAGCCACCCGGTCGCGGTCGGCATGTTGGGCAAACTCGACGAGCAATTTTTCCTGACCGCCCATGTCCAGACCAAGTGTCACATGCACGATCTGTAATGGGCGTTTCATGTTGGCGGACTCAGCTGCTTGACGATCCGTGCGGGATTGCCAGCCACGACGACATCAGGCGGCACGTCGCGGGTGACGACGGCTCCGGCTCCGACGATAGAACGGTCGCCAATCGTGACGCCCTTGAGAATTGTCGCCATGTTACCGATCCACACGTCATCGCCGATCACCACCGGACGGATGCCTTCCGGCGGCGAGGGTAGTCCGGTTCGACGAGCCACGGCATCGACAGGGTGGCCGTCGTAGTCGCTGATGCGAACATCGCTGGCGATCAGACAGTGGTTGCCGATGGTCACCGACGACGAGATGGCCAAGATGCAGGCATGCCCTAGAAACGTGTGGTGGCCGATGCTCAGCAGGGGAGTCCCTTCGCCACGATTGCCGAAGATAATCACCTGCTTGCCGCTGAGCGTGACGTGATCGCCTAGTCGAATGATCCCCGAACCGACGAGATAGGGCAGTTGCTCCATCTGGAAGCCTTCACCGATCGACTCGCAGCAGGAGCGGAAGAGGGGTTCGTACCAAAAAAAGCGGAGCAGTGAGGCCAGCAACTCACGAAGGAAAACGTGCAGGAAGTAGCAGACGCGGAAGAAGGGACGCGTGAGCCAAAATACCGGAATGTGGAAGTGTAGCACGGCTTTGACCAGCCGTTTGAGTGTGCCCCAGAACGGCCCCTCGCCGCGGCGCAGCTTGACGAGTAGGTTCATCGCGGGTTCCTCTCAGCACACAAACGGTTGAGATGCTCGGCGAGCTGACCGGCCAGTGCCTCGCGCGAGAAGCGGCGGCGCGTCTGTTCGGTGGGGGGAACGAGCGTTCCGGCGGCGACGTCGCCAACCAGTTCGACCACGGCCTGACGGATGGCGGGCACATCGTGCGGCAGGGCCAACCGATAGGGAACACCGCTCTCTTGTAACACGCTGGCCAAGTCGCCGTCGCGCTCGCCCAGAGCCAGGATCGGACGCCCTGCTCCGAAGTATTCGTATAGCTTAGCCGGCACACCGATTTTTCGTTCGGGCGTGTCCATCAGCAAGAGAATGTCGGCCTGACACATCTCGCCCAGGGTCTGGCGATACGGCGCTTGCGGTCGGCACAGGACGCGCGACTCAATGCCTCGCTGTCGGGCGTCGGCCATCAGGTCGGCTCCCGCTTCGTAGTCGGTTCGACCGAGAAACTCCAGACGAAACGCCGGCAGGTCGTCGGCCGGAATCGAGGCGATTGCGTCCAGCAGTGGCCGCGGATCGCGACCAACGTAGAGCTGTCCGGCGTGAAAGATACGAACCGGACCGTCGCCACGCTTTGTGGATTCGACTACAGGAAAACTCTCTGGGTCGTAGCCGTTGGTCAAGTAGGTCATGCGAGCGGCGCTGCCCGGATAAGCGGCTTGTAGCTCCGAGCAGGCGCGCGGAGCATTGTGTAGAATCAGGTCGGCTTTGGCGATCATGCGGCGTTCCCAGAGCCACTCCCAGCGTTTCTCCAGCGGGTTCAACTGAATCAGAAACCCCGAAGTGATCCACGGGTCGCGGAAGTCGGCGATCCAGGGCAGGCGAAATTTTTTCTGCACAAACCGTCCGAGCAGATGCACCCAGTGGGGCGGCCCAGAGGTCAGCACAGCGGCAGGCCGATGGTCGCGCACCACCTCGGCGGCAGCACGTCGCGCCCCCGGTAGCCACACCGCGTAGGGGGCCAGCCAACGGATCAGCTTCGGCCAATCCGACGGATACGGCGTCGAGCGAACGAGGGTTTCCGGTGGCACTTGCTCGGCCAGTTGCGGATCACTCGGCTCCCAGGGCATTCCCGGTGGCGCGACGACGGCCACGTTCCAGTCGAACTTCGGCAGATGGCGAGCGAACCCCAACAGGCGGAACGCGCCGCTCGCCGCCGACGGCGGAAAATGGTAAGCGATCAGCAGAACGGTGCGTTTCATGGCAGGTGTCGTGCCCTTGCGATGCCTTAGCTTGCCAGCGAAGAGTGGCTGGCCGTCAGGATGTCCACGATGCGCCGCGCCGCCTGGCCGTCCCACAACTCCGGCACTCGACCGACGCTCGGCGAAGTCAGCACCTGCAACCCCTCGGCGACGATGCGTTCCGGATTCAAGCCGACCAGGCGGTTCGTTCCCTGCGAACAGGTCACGGGGCGTTCGGTATTTTCTCGCAGCGTCAGGCAGGGGACGCCCAGTACAGTTGTTTCTTCCTGAATGCCGCCTGAATCGGTCAGCACCAGACGAGCGTGAGCGACAAGTTTGAGGAAGTCGAGATAGCCCAGCGGTTCGGTGAGGATCAACCCTGGCAGTCGCTCCGCGCCGACGGCGGCCAGCGACCTTCTCGTTCGTGGATGTACCGGAAAGACGATCGGCAGTTCCCGAGCTAGCTGCTCGATGGCTCCCATCAAGCGAGAAAAAACCTCGGGATTGTCGACATTGGCCGGACGATGCAGCGTCAGCACTCCGTAGCTGCCCCGTTGGAGACCGAGCTGGTCGAGGATCGGCGACGCTTCGGCGCGATCGCGACAGGCTAGCAGGGTGTCGATCATCACATTGCCGACGAAGTGGATCTTCTCGGCGGGAATGCCTTCATGGCGGAGATTGTCGATCCCGCTTGTCTCGGTTACGAACAGCCAGTCGCTGATGGCGTCGGTCAAGAGGCGGTTGATCTCCTCGGGCATGGTACGATCGAAACTGCGTAAGCCCGCCTCGACGTGGGCGACGCGGATGCCGAGTTTGACCGCGGTCAGGGCACAGGCCAAGGTCGAGTTTACGTCTCCTACGACCAATACCGCCTCGGGATGCTGATCGAGCAGGACCGGCTCGAAGCGTTTCATCACCTCGGCAGTCTGCACCGCATGCGAGCCGGAACCGACCTCTAGATCAATGTCCGGACGCGGGATGTTCAATTCGACGAAGAACAATTTTGACATCTTTTCGTCGTAGTGCTGGCCGGTGTGGACCAGGTACGACGACACACCGTCTCGACGACGCAGCTCCCACATCAGTGGAGCGATCTTCATGAAGTTCGGTCTGGCACCAGCGACAGCGACGATCTTCAACGGTTGGCTCTCCCTTGCGATGGCGACAGTGGCTACGCTACGAGCAAATCCCCTCGACAGCCAACTCTACGTCGAAGATTGAGCCAAGCAAGTGCCAACCAGCAGAAGAATTCAGGGGGCGTCTGCTCGGGGTGGGCGCAGCTCGCGGAGCAGCTTACGCAGGTCGGCGAGGATCCCGTGCCACTCGAACGCTAGCAAAAAGCCAGCGTAGCTGACGACCCCGGCGGCGATGCTGGCTCCGAGGCGGACCCAGGCTAGTTCGTCTCCGCGCAGAGCCAACCGTACAGTCCAAACGACTCCAGTCATGCACAACGAGGCCGACAGTACCGGAAATTGCGCACGCAGCAGTTGCCACGGACCGACCCGCGTCCGAGAGCGAGTAAACCACAGCAACCCCGTGACCATGAGCGGGTAGAGTACCATCCAAGCCAGACAGACGCCAACCAGCCCCAACCATTGCCCGCCGATCCAGAAGGCGAACGGAAACAGTAGCGTGCAAAGGAAGGTGTAACGCAGGTTCAGATCCGGTCGCCCCAGGGCGTTGAGCAAGGGCGGCACCGATTTGCTATAGATCATAATGACGCCGACCAAACTCAGCATCTGAAACGGCAGAATCGCCGGCACCCAGCGCGGACCCAGCACCAAAGTGAAGGCGTCCTCGGCGACCAAGACCATGCCGACCAGGACGGGCATGCCGAATAAGCCGAGCAGAACTGTCAGCCGCAGATACCACGCACGCAGCCGCAGCGGATCGTTTTGCAAGCGACAGAAGACCGGATAGGAGACCTGGTTGACGTTGGCAGTCAGCTTCTCGACGGGCATGGAGATGAGCTGGAACGCCAAAGCGTAGTAGCCCAACTCGATCGGCCCGAGCAGCTTGCCGACAATGGCGAAGTCACTGTTGCTGTAAACGTACCAAAGCAGGCTGCCGAGGCTGAGATGCACGCCGAAACGGATTAGCCCGAAGTCGCCGCGGCCCGGCAGGGCCAATCCGGGGAGCCAGCGAGCCGCGCGCATCAGCGTGAACACTTCCAGGATTCGCCCTAAAATCGCGCCGGCCGCCAACGCCCAGTAGCCGAACCCGTTCAGCGCCAGGGTCAACACCGTCGCCGCCTGGAGCAGCGAGGCCAAGATGTGTACCAGGGCCTGCTGACCCAGCCGTAGTTCACGATCCAGCAGAGCCATCGGTACGGTGCGAAAGGGCGTCAGCAGTACCAGCACTCCCAGCCCGCGCAGGAACGTGGTCAGCTGTTCCATGTCGAGAAAGGTCGCGGCATAGGGAGCGCCAACCCAAAGCAAGCCGTACAGCAACACCGAGAGCATGAGAGTCAGACTGAAGGCACAGTGGAGATCGCCGGTCGTCAAAGTCTCTTTTTGGACCAGGGCGCGGCCCACGCCGGCCTCGGCGAGCATGTCGGCCAGTCCGAGAAAGACCATTCCCGTAGCCATCAGGCCATAGTCGAACGGCAGCAACAGTTTCGCCACCCACAACGACACAGTCCAGCTGACGCCCTGCATCAACAGCCGTGCCAGCATCAGCATCGCGCCGCCTCGGACGGCGCGTCCAGCCAGACCGCGGCTCATAGCTCGCGTCGACTCGTCGGCGGGCAGGGCAGTTGGTTCGCTGGTCATCCTGGGTTGAAGGTCAAGCGAATGAAGAGATAAAGGCCCACGAGGAACATCATACTCAGCAGGAATAACGCGGTGAGAAATTCCATGTCCAGACGCAACGGTTTGCCTTCGGGCCAGGTAGTCGCGTGTTCTTGAAACACGCTGGACAACCCCAGGACGGTGTAGGTGGTCACCAGGTTGTTCAAACTGAGCGTCATCATGCCCGTGGCATAGCAGACGACCGCGCCGGCCAGGAAGGGATGTAAATAACGATAATGCGGATCGAGAATAGTCCTCTGAATCACCTGCCGACCGACTCGGACGCTACTGGTCAGTCGATACAATCCCCAGATAGCGACAAGGACCATGCCCAGAAAGAGAAGGCCACCAGGAAGTCCGGTATCACCGAACGCCTGGACGTAGGAATTGTGGGCGACGTGGCCGGCTTCCAGGTGGAAGCAGTTGTGCCCGACGCCGAAGATCGGATTGGCTCGCAGCATCTCCAAGCCAGCGCTCCAGAGTTGGATGCGTTCCTGGCCGGTCTCCTCCGTGGATGAGATTTTGGCCATGCGACCCGCCAGCATCGCCAGCAACGCAGGCACGGCAAGTCCGCCCAGCAGCATCACCTTAACCCAACCCCAGCGCAGCACGACGAGGAAGCCGCTACCGACCAGCAGCGCTAGCAAACCGCCACGCGACTGCGTCAGAGCGAAGCCGACCAGGAAGATGACCAGGATTGGTGTCCAGAGAATGCGACTAAAGCCAGCGGCTTTATCCATGAACTTGCCCAGGAGCAGCAGCAACGATGTGCCGATCATCACGCAAATATCGTTGGGATCGTTGAAGATGCCTGGACCGTACATGCGGTTCTCGTCGATGAAGTGCCGATGGGCCAGCTTCGAGTGATCGACGAGACGAGGCAACTGGATGATCTTAACAAAGTCAAGGATCGACAACACCGTAGTGATCGCCGCAAAGATCAGAAGACAGCTAATAAAGATCTTCATTCGCTTTGGCGTAGTGACCAGCGACACCAGGAGGAAGTAGTAAAGAACGATTTTGAAGTAGTTGAACGCCTCCTCGGCTCCATCGGCGGCCTTGGAATGGGCCAGGTGTGACAGAAAAATGACTGGTAGTAAGAGCAGCACGAACAGATCGATCGGCTGACGTTCTAGTCGAACGGGAGAAAGTCGGCTCAAGACAGCAAAGCCAGAGACTAACACGGTTCCCAGGAGCAGATAACGATAGATCTCGACTCCCTGAAGAGCGGGAATCACGTCGGCGGGTCGGACGAAGAGAGCGGCGTTGACCAGCAGAAAGAGGAAGAAGCCGAAGCCACTGCCCGAGTCGTCACGACGCAAGCCGCCAGGGCGAGCGGCTCGCCCTCCCTGGGGAGATCGCCACGGCAAACGCGGGGTGGAACTGGAGGGCATGCTTGACGGTCTCTGGCTGAGTTCGGTTCCTGCGACTGACCACTGTTTCTTCTCCGCCTCTCTTTTGTGGAGGAGAGGCTTCCACTCTTTCTCCCTCTCCTTTGTGGAGGAGGGGCTTCCACAGGTGTACCTGGAGAAGCTAGAACTGGACTAGCCATCTTTCTCCCTCTCCTTTGTGGAGAAGGGGCTTCCACTGTTTTCCCCTCTCCCTTGTGGGGAGAGGGGGTGGGGGTGAGGAGTTAGCCTAGCTGGCTAGAGATATTGACGTAGGTATGAACATGCGGCAAGACTCGGTAATTCCATACGAAGCCCGGCCCTTCCAGTCGCCAGAAGTGCCACGGTTCCTTGTCGTCTATCGCTCCATCGGGATAGAAGGCGAACTTGATCTTCTCCAGGCCGCCGTTGGCCTTGACGATGCTCATAACTTCGTCCACATCTTCCTGACGATACGGCGACAGTACCGAACGCATCACCTGCTCAGCCAGGGCACGCTGGTCGGAAGACAACTCGGCGTAGGGCAGCCCAGGCCGCTCGCTGTCCTTGGCACGGAAGCGAATCGAGCCTTCCATCTCGCCGGGATTGCCGCGCTTCACCGTCGCCGCCACGCGCTGCTTCTCGTCCAAGGCTTTGTAGAGTTTGACGACCTCACGAGTCTGGTAATTGAAGACGTTAGACCGGCTGTAGCCATGCGGACTGTGGCCGTAGTAGATCGGACCGCCGAACGCCGCCCCGACTTCGCTGTCCCCGTCGCAACGGATGGTCAGATGATGGCCCGAGAAGACGAAGGCAAACTTCTCGCCCGGAGTCGGATCGCCAAAGATCAGCGCCCCGCACTTGCCGAACGACTGAGAAGCGTCCCATTTGCCCATACGGCTGATCTGCCAATAGCCGTCGTCGCCGGAACACATCGACTTGACAATCCGTTCGATGAGTTCTTGTTGTGCCTTCGTATAGACATCTTGAATGTAGATTTTCTCGATGGCTTCGTTGAACATGCCCTGGCGGAGAGGCCGTTTGCCTTTGCCGGCTCCGTAGTCATAGGGTTTGACCGCGCGTTGCTTTTGGGCTTGGGAGAGGGAGGCGTGTAGCTCGCGGACAAGATCCTCGGCGGGCCGGGGCTTGCGAATCGCGGGAGCGGCAGCCTGGGCAGTGAACGCCAACGCAGCGGCTCCTCCAGCGGCGAGCAGGAATTCGCGACGAGCTAGCGGTTGCGGGAAATCAAACGCTTCGTCGCATTCCGGACAATACGGACTGACCTTTTCCGACATGGCAGGGTCTCCTCGTGACCAGCTTCCAGGCGACGCGGCAACCGGGGAGGCGGTCTCGCCGGTCTTGTTACTGGTCATGATGACGCACCGGGGTCCACTTCGCAAGGAGAATACCTGCGTTCCTTTTGCTTGACCCGATCACGGCACCCCGCTACGATGCATGTCAACATGAGGGCGATCCGTGCCTACGGTCCCACCCTGCCCTCGCTTGCTTGCCTACCGAACTCTCACAACGCCCGTTGTGTTTGCTAGCCGGGAGATACCCGCCATGACTACTCCGAACCGCTTGCGCGGCTGTCGCGCCCTGGCCCTACTGGCGCTGCTCGGCGGAATGACCTCTTTGACCTGGGCGCAGCGGAATCCTTCGGGGATGCCCCATCCGCGACTGTATCAGTTCTCCGTGGCCGGGGCCAAGGCCGGTTCCACTGTGCAACTCACCTGCTATGGCCGCCATCTGGACGAACCGGAGAAGCTGAGCTTTAGTCACCCCGGCATTCGTGCCGAACTCGTCGAGGCTCCCGTTACTCCGATGCCCGATGGCAAAGGAAAAGGCAAAGGCAAACAAACCCCATCCGAAGCGGATGTCGTCATTTACAAAGTGACTGTTCCCCCGGAGGTGCCTGTTGGGTTTTATGATGTACGGTTCGTCGGTAAATACGGCGTGAGCAATCCGCGCGTCTTCGTTGTGGGCGACCTCGCGGAAGTCAGCGAGAAAGAGCCGAACAACGATGTCGATCAGGCACAGAAAGTCGAACTGAACTCGACCATCAACGGAACCATCAATACTCCCACTGACGTGGATTACTACAGTGTCCACGTGAAGAAAGGGCAGCGGGTGGTCGTCGCCTGTCTGACCTCCTCGATCGATAGCCGCTTGCAGCCACAACTCGAAGTTTACGATAAAAACGATCGACAAGTTGCCCTAAACCGGGGTTACTCTGACCATGACGCTGTGACTGACTTTGTTGCCGCTGAAGACGGCGACTATCTCGTGCGGGTCTATCACTTCACGCACATGATCAATCAGGTTCCCGGCGGCCTGCCCAATGGAGCTTCGGATCATTTCTATCGATTAACTCTCACAACTGCGCCGTGGATCGACACGGTCTCTCCCAAGGTGATCGAACCCGGTAAGACGACGACTGTGACGCTGTATGGGCGCAATCTCCCCGGCGGCAAAGTCGACCCCAACGCCAGGTGCGATGATAGCATCTTGGAGACAGCGACGCTCTCCGTCACCGGGCCCGCCGACGGCAAAGGCCAGTTGCGCTTCTCGGGTACGATTCCGCCAGCCTCGGCCTGGCTCGATGGCTTCGAACTGCGTGTCAAGAATGGCACGGGGGCGTCGAACCCGGTGTTGCTCGGTCTCGCCACTGCTCCGGTGATTTTGGAGAACGACAGCAACGATACGCCAGAATCGGCCCAGCAAGTCGCCCTGCCCTGCGAACTCGCCGGTCGCGTGGACAAACGCCGCGATCGCGATTGGTACAGTTTCTCGGCCAAGAAGGGCGAAGTCTGGAACATCGAAGTTTTCTCACAGCGACTAGGCGCGCCGACCTACATGATGTTCCTGCTGCGAGGCAACGCGGGCAAGACCGAGATCTTCGAGAGTCCCTTAAACGAGAATTTGAATCTGTATGAGGCGAAATTCTACACTCGCAGTGAAGATCCTCCTCCGTATCGCTTCGTCGTGCCAGCCGACGGCGTGTATCACCTGCTGGTCGTCAGCCGCATCGGCGACACCCACTTCGGGCCAAGGCATCAGTATGTCGTGCGAATCACTCGCGACGAGCCGGATTTTCGCTTGATTGCCATTCCCGCAGCGGACGAATCGCCCGAAGCCGGTCAGCTCGGCCAAGGCGGACAAGAAGCTTTCACGGTGCTGATTCAGCGAAGCGAGAGCTTCACCGGCGACGTAGAACTATTCGTCGAGGGCTTGCCCCAGGGCTTGAGTTGTCCGCCACAGATCCTTAATGGGAATGTTCGCAAGACCACGTTGGTGGTGTCGGCGGCTGCCGACGCGCCCGTCTGGACTGGCGAGATCCGCATCCGTGGCAAAGCGACAATCCAGGGGCAACCCGTGGTCCGCGAGGCCCGTCCGGGCGGCATCATCTGGCCGAGTCAGCCGCAGCAGGAGATCCCCACCCTCAGCCGACTGGAACGCGGCACTTGGCTGGCGGTGCGTTCCAAAGCTCCCTTCACGCTCAAGCCGACCATCGACAAAACCGAGATCCTCCAGGGCGACAAGGCTACAGTCAAGGTGCAAGTCAATCGAGTAATTCCCGATCTGAAAAGTCCGCTTCAGATTGTCTTGATGCAGTCGCAAAACCGTCAGGGGTCGGAACTGCCTCAGAATCTGCGGCTAAATAACAACCAACCGATCACCATCAACCCCGATCAGAAAGAGGGAACTCTCGCTGTCACCGTGGGCAACGACGTGCCGCCCGGCACCTACAACGTGGTGCTGCGCGGCCAGACGCAGATGCCCTTCGCCAAGAATCCCATGGCACAGAATCGGCCCAATGTCAACGTCGTGCAGCCGTCCGAGCCGTTGGCCATCACCATCCTGCCGCGAAGTCTGGCCCAGCTGACGCTTTCCACGAACGCGACCAATCTGAAGCTCGGCGGACAAAGCGAGGTGGTGGTTCGTGTCCAGCGACGCTTCAACTACGACGGACCGTTTCAAGTGAAACTCGAACTGCCCAAGGAGGCCAACGGCGTTAGCGTTGAAGAGGTAACGATCCCCGCGGGGCAGAATGAGGCGAAACTGATTCTTCGCGCTAGCAACGAGGCCAAGCCGGGCGCGCTGAATAATCTGGTCGTCCGAGCGACGGCGCTGTTCAACGGCAAATCGCCGATTCAGCATGAAGCCAAACTTAACGTCAACGTGGTCAAGTAACCCCTTCGAGGATATTGCTCGTGCCTGCTACGATTTCCACTTGCTCGATAAATTGCTGGTCTCGCTGGTTGCTGGCCACCGCCCTGCTGGTTTGGCCTGGGATGATGTATGCACAAGATAAAAGGTCGGAAAAGGAGCAAATTATTCAGCCGGCTCCACTCGATCCCAAGACCCCGATCAGCTACGAAAAGGATGTCGAGCCGATCCTGGTTAATAAGTGCAACTTTTGCCACTCCGGCAACGTCAAGCGCGGCAAGCTCGATCTGTCTTCCTACGAAGCGCTGATGCGCGGCGGAGATCGAGGCAAGGCGGTGATTCCAGGCAAGTCGGCAGACAGTCTGCTCATTCAGTTGTCCGCCAAACTGGTGCAGCCGTACATGCCGCCCAAGAAGGAAGAGCCACTCTCCCCCAAGGAACTGGCGATTCTCAAACTGTGGATCGATCAGGGAGCCAAACCGCCAACCGGAGCGCGGCCCCTGGCCAAGGTGGCGCTGAAAGCTCCCAGCGTAACTCCTGTGCTTGGTGTGGCCATCAGCCCGGAGAAGTCGATCGTCGTCGCCTCGCGCGGCAATCAGTTGCACGTCTTCGACGTCAAGACTGGCAAGTATCTGCGCTCCTTCAACGATGAGCAAGGAACCCATCTGCCAGGTGCGGCTCACGTCTCGCTGGTCGAGTCGCTGGCCTTCAGTCCCGATGGTAAACTGCTCGCTTCGGGCAGTTATCAGGAGGTCAAACTGTGGGAGGCCGCGTCCGGCAAACTGCTAGCGACGACGACAGGGTTCGGCGAGCGCGTCGTCTGTCTGGCCTTTTCACCGGATGGCAAATGGCTGGCCGCCGGCGGCGGAGCGCCGACTCAGGAAGGCGAGTTGAAGTTGCTCGAAGTCCCCAGCGGCAAGGGGGTGCGCGACCTCAAAGATAATATCCACAGCGACACGGTGTTCGGCGTGGCCTTCAGTCCCGATAGCAAGTTGGTCGTCTCCTGCGGCGCAGACAAGTTCGTCAAAACCTTCGAGGTGGAATCGGGCAAGTTCCAGAAAGCGTTCGAGGGACACACGCATCATGTCATGGGTGTGGGTTTCACTGGTGATGGCAAGCTGATCGCCAGCGGTGGGGCCGATCAGGCCGTCAAAATTTGGGACTACGAAAAGGGGGAGCAGGTGCGGACGATCAACGCGCACGGCAAGCCGCTCTCGGCACTGGTCATTGTCGGTAAGACGAGCAACCTGGCCACCTGTGCTGGCGATCAGCAGGTGCGGCTGTGGAACGCTTCCAACGGCGGCAATATCCGCAACTTCACTGCCGGCAACGATTATCTGTTGTCGCTAAGCGTCAGTCCTGACGGCACCCTGGTCGCCGCTGGCGGACAGGAAGGAGTGGTTCGCCTGTACAACGGCACTAACGGCGCACTGCTACACACGCTGGCCCCACCTGGTACCGACAAGCCGAACACGCCGGAGAAGCAGCGTCGCCCCCGCCGCAATAAGGATTAGAGCGATCCTCAAAGTAGTGCAAAGGTGGCGAGGGATGAAGCGCATTCGCCGGCTAATCAGATTGCACGAATTCTTGCGGTTAAGGAGTTCTGCAGTTGAGGGCGTTGGCTCGTGGTTTTCTCCTCTCGCCCCGAGAGCGCGAAGGCGATCGCGAAGTTCCGGTGCCGACTACCTCAGCGACGACGCGCCGCTCGATGACTTCTGGGAGCAAGGTCAGGCAAACGCCACCGGACAGCGACGCTACCGTCGCCCTTCCTGACTCCAAATCATGTTGTACCCCTCCTGTATCTCTCAGCTCGAGGAAGGCACTCGATTCAGCAGTTCTGTCGCTCGTCGGGGAATCAGCAAGTACCTTGCCTCGGCCGTTACCAGTCACAGACCTGACGGAGTGCCTCGTACAGAACGATGCCGACGGCGGTGGCTAGGTTCAGACTGCGTACTTTGCCGCTGGGTTGTGGAATGGTTAGCACTCGTCCGGCATGTCGAGCCAGCACCTCTGGCGGCAGGCCGCGCGATTCACTGCCGAACAGCAACGCATCGCCGGGTTGATAGATCTGACGAGTGTACGGCGTGTTGGCATGAGCGCTGAGACAGAACAACCGGTTTACGTCGATGGTTGTCTCGAACTCGGCGAGCGTGTCGTGACGAACCAGCTTCACGTCGCGCCAGTAGTCGAGGCCAGCTCGTCGTAAGGTGCGATCGTCGAGATGGAAGCCGAGGCGACCGACCAAGTGCAGCGTGGCTCCAGTGGCGACGCAGAGTCGGCCAATATTTCCGGTATTTGCCGGTATTTCCGGCTCATAGAGGACAAGGTGAAACATTGGCCGCGTGATTCCTCTCAAGGGCGATCAGAATTCCGTCGAAGCAACGAGGTGGCAAGCTCTGGCCCCTGACGCAACGGAGACGGCACCATGACACGAGAGCGAGCCTGGCGGTTGGATCTGGCAGCGTTCGTGCTGTTGGTGGCGGGATTGCTAGTGGCCGCCGCCCTTTTCAGCTACAATACCGATGCGGTTTATCCGCCAACTCCTCCTAAAAACCTGCTCGGCGAACCGGGCGAGTGGCTGGCCCGCGAGTTCGTCGGCACGCTCGGCGTGGCGGTCCACGTCTGGCTCGTGGCTTGGTTCGTTTTCGTCCTGTTGTTGTACTTACGACGGCGCTGGTGGCCGTGGACTCGTCGGCTGATCGGCTGGTTGCTGCTGATCCCCCTGTCGGCGGTGCTGGCACATCGCTATGGACAGGGTATGCCTGGCACAGCGTTGGCTGGTCCCGGCGGTCTCCTCGGGGCCGTACTGGATCAAGTCCTTGACGAAGTGGTTCCGGCCTTGTTGCAACTGCCGTTGTTGCTCGCGCTAGTTGTCTTCTGTGCCCTGCTCACGCTGGACTGGTTTTTCGTCGGGCTGCGGCGCTGCTGGCCGACCTTCCGTTCATGTTCCGAAGCGGTGGAACGGACACCGGCGGTCGCCCTCGAACCCATGACGGACTTGCCCGAGTCTGCCCCGAAAGTGGAGATCAGCCCTACTCCACCTACTCCACCTTCGGATGGGGTGCAGATCAAGAACGGCATCCCGATCAAGCATCATGGCATGACCACGCTGCCCGAACTGCCGCTGTCGCCCGACGAGCCACATCTGGAAGAGCGAACCGCGAGCCTCTCCAACGGCCTGCACTCCGAACGCCAACGGTTCGCCGGCTTCGAACTACCGCCGTTGCAACTACTCGAAGATCCACGCCCGTTTGCTCAGGAAGCCCACGAGCAGCACCTTCGCGATACGGCGGCGCTTTTGGAGAAGACCTTCCTCGACTTCGGCTTGACCGTCAAGGTGTCGGGTATCAGCACTGGACCAGTCGTGACTATGTACGAGGTGATGCTGGAAACCGGGTTGCGAGTCAACAAGGTGACGAGCCTGGCCGACGACCTGGCCTTGCACCTGAAGGTACCTAGTGTTCGCATGGTTGCGCCGCTGCCGGGCAAGAACGCCATCGGCATCGAGATTCCCAATGAATTCCGCGCCGACGTTCGGCTCAAGGAAGTGATCCACGCTTCCGGACCGCGTATTGCTCGGTCGCGCATCCCGCTGTTTCTGGGCAAGGACGCCGAGGGCCGACCCTTGGTCTGCGACTTAGCCGACATGCCGCACCTGCTGATTGCCGGCACCACGGGGACAGGCAAATCGGTGTGTCTCAACGCCATCATTCTCAGCCTGCTGATGACTCGTCGGCCCGACGAAGTGCGGATGATTATGATGGACCCGAAACGCGGCGTGGAGATGGAATGCTTCAGCAAGGTGCCGCATCTGATGTGTCCTATCGTCGACGACATGAAGAAAGCCGAGGCGGTGCTAGCCTGGGCTGTCGACAAGATGGAGGAACGCTACGACTTGCTCCGCCGAGTGCGGGTGCGGAACATCGCTGGCTATAACGAACTGTCGCCGGAGGAAATTGTTCGTCGCGCTCAGCCGATCGACGACGACGAACGCCGACGCATTCCCGAGCATATGAGCTACATCGTCATCGTCATCGACGAGATGTCCGATCTGATGATGCAGTTCAAAAAGGAAGTCGAGGGCTACATCGTGCGGCTGGCGCAGAAGTCGCGAGCCGCGGGAATTCATCTCGTGCTGGCGACGCAGAAACCGACCGTCGACGTCATCACTGGATTGATTAAGTCGAACCTGCCGTCACGCATCTGTTTCAAGGTGGCGGCCAAGTCGGACAGTCGCGTCGTGCTGGATCAGATGGGCGCGGACAAACTACTAGGCAAGGGCGACCTGCTGTTTCTGCCACCAGGCACCAGTGATCTGATCCGCGCTCAGGGAACCTACGCCAGCGATGCCGAGATTTCCCGCGTGGCAGAGTATCTGGAATCGGACCCGTGCTACGAGACCGAGTTGTTGCAATTAAAGACTAAGGAAGTCCGCGAAGCCGACGAAGAAGGAGGCACGCTGGAGGAACGGCTCAAGTCGCGTGACAAACTCTACGAGCAGGCGGTCGAGGTGGTCATCCGCGAAGGACGTGGCTCCGTCTCGCTACTACAACGAGTCCTGGGAATCGGCTACGGTCGAGCAGCTCGGCTGATCGACTTCATGGCCCAGGACGGCATCGTTGGGGCCTACAACGGTTCCAACGCTCGGGAGGTGCTGTACTCTCCCGAGCAATGGACACAATTGCGATCGGGAAATTCGGAGGAGTAAGATAGGGGCCTCGGCGACCCTAGAGGGCTTTGCGAAATGGGGTAGCCGAGCGCGGATTAAAGTCCTTTGCGAAATGGGGTAGCCGCAGGCTTTAGCCTGGGTAAGAGCTTCATCGCGCGGACTAAAGTGCGCGGCTACCGGCAGGCTTTCCCCCTGGTAGCCGCAGGCTTTAGCCTGCGTAAGAGCTTCATCTTCCTTGCCGCTACAACATCTTGAAAAGCGCTCTAGCGGGGCAGTTGGGGAAGGTCCAGCGGCGTTTCAGCCTGAACAAAGGGATTGAAGATCTCGAAACTCTCCAGACGCCATTCGCCGTCCGACTCTTTCACAAAGCGAGCGCGAACCGGATAGCCGACGTTCGTGCCGACTAAGTTGCCCGAGGGTTTGGCGCGGAAGCGGACTACCCCCGAGTTGTCTGGTACGTTGACGCTCCAGATGACCAGCTCGGTCACCCCGCCACTACGCATCACCCCTTCGACGTAGCCGCGGAAACGGCCTTTGTTCCTTCCTTGGAACTGAAACCGATCGGAAATGTGCGCGAAGATACGTTCGGCGTCGCGTGCCTTCACCGCTTGTGCCATCTCCTGGAGTTTCCGAGTAATCTGCTCACGAGCGGTTTCGACGAAGCGATCGAGCAAAAAGTAGCTCAGGGTCAGCAGTCCTAGGAGGCCGACGCCGAGCAACCAGCCGCGCTTGCGATCGCGTGTCCACATTCCCACTAGTAGCAGAGCCGCTCCGATCAGGATCAAGTAGACGGTCGGTCGGCCTTCAAACAACCAGTCAAACATCGCGTCAGGCTCCAGCCATGCTCCCCGAACGCGGTCGAGGCGGCGGCGGTTTGGCTTCGAGAGCGGTTCGGCGACTGGGGCGGAAGAACACGCACGCCGAGACGAGCAACCCCGCTGCGCTGGCCCAGCAGGTGCGTCGCAATACTGCATCGCGAGCGAAGACGGCAAGGATGCGGTTTTGACTGGGCTGCTCGCCATCGTCCAGCAGCGGAGCCAAACCTACTAAGGCCACGAGGAGGCCGGCCGTCAAGCAGCCCAGCACGAACAGCAGTCGACCGACCCAGCCTCGTTCCATGATGCCTATCCTTTCCAGAATCCCGTCCACTTCTTGGGCCAAATCGCCGAGCCATAGCGGGCTGCCTGCTCCAGATCCTCTTCGATCCGCAGCAGCTGATTGTACTTGGCGATGCGATCAGTCCGACAGGCCGAGCCGGTCTTAATTTGCCCAGCGTTGACGGCGACAGCGATGTCGGCAATTGTGGTATCTTCCGTCTCGCCCGAGCGATGGCTGATGACAGATGTGAAGCCATTGCGTCGAGCCAGTTCAATGGCGTCGATCGTTTCTGTCAGGGTGCCAATTTGGTTGACCTTGACGAGAATGCTGTTGCCGCAGCCCTGTTCGATTCCCTGGGCTAGTCGCTTGGTGTTAGTCACGAAGAGATCATCGCCGACCAGTTGTACCTTCGAGCCAAGCTCTTTCGTCAACTTCTGCCAACCGTCCCAGTCGTCCTCGGCCAGGCCATCCTCGATCGACAGAATCGGCCATTTGCCGCACAATTCCTTCCATAGTCCGATCAGTTCGTCCGACGAAGCGATGCGCGAGGGGTCGCTCTTGAAGAAACAGTAGCCGGTCTTCCCCTTGTGTTTGGCCTCTTCGTACAGTTCGGTCGTGGCCGGATCCAGGGCAAAGGCAATCTGTTCACCGAGTTTGTACTTGGCCGACTCGACCGCTTGGGCCAAGACTTCCAGCGCCTCGTTGGCACTCTTGAGATTGGGTGCGAAGCCGCCCTCGTCGCCGACAGTCGTACTCAGCTGCTTGTCGTGTAACACCTTTTTGAGATGGTGAAACACTTCTGCCCCCATGCGTAGTGCTTCTTTGAAAGTCGGCGCACCGATGGGCAGGATCATGAACTCCTGAAAGTCGATGGTATTGTCGGCGTGTTTGCCACCGTTGATGACGTTCATCATCGGCATGGGCAGGACACGAGCGCTGGTGCCGCCGATGTAGCGATAGAGCGGCAGTCCCACTGCTGAGGCAGCCGCTTTGGCGACAGCGAGGGAGACGCCGAGCGTGGCATTGGCCCCAAGTTTAGATTTGTTGGGGGTGCCGTCGAGTTGGATCAGGGTTTGATCGATGGCCACTTGGTCCAGGGCGTTGAGTCCAAGTAGTTCACGGGCGATCTGTTCACTGACGTTGCTGACCGCCTGGAGCACACCCTTGCCGAGATAGCGGTTTTTGTCGCCGTCGCGGAGTTCGACGGCTTCGTGGGCTCCGGTGCTGGCTCCGGAAGGCACCGCTGCCGTACCCGTGCTTCCGTCTTCTAGCAGGACAACGACTTCGAGAGTGGGATTACCTCGACTATCGAGGATTTCTCGGGCGTGGATGTGATCAATCGGAATCATGGTCTTATCGGTCGCCTCGTGACATCGGGGATGTTACGAAGTTGTTCTAGCGACCAAATCGCCAGCCGTCCGGAGATCGGCTCTAGTGGAAGCAAGCAGGCCGCGGAAACCGATCTCTGGGTGGGGGGGATCTTGGGGGGAGGAGCGGTCAGAGGATCGGGAACACGTCCGCGTCCTGCGGAGCGTTTCCCTGTTTCCGCGGCCTGGCGGGGGAGTCGCTTCTCTGGATGCTTCTCGAGACACAGCTAATATCGGCGAGAGCGGCAATCGGCTTGAGTCAAGAAGAATGGGAAAACCAAAAAAATATAGACGCACGACTTGAGGAATTCTAACTGCAGGTCGTTGTAATCTGTTCAGCGGGGAGCTATGATACGGCATCCTGTCTCTCTCTCCAACTCGCCACGGAGGCACACCCATGTTGACCGATTATGCCGTTCACTGCCCGTATCCGGAGTGTGGCTGGCGGGGCAGTCTGTTCCCGCTGGGCAGTCGCGAGGACTGGCGGCCGGCCATGCCAACTCGCCGTGAAATCACCTTCCACTGTCCCGCCTGCGGTCGGGACTGGCAGGCCCGCATCGTTGGCGACGATGCCATCAACCTACCTCTGACCGCGACCGTTGCCTCGGAAGTGTGACGGTTGCTCCGCTAAGCCACGGTTTGGCGCGAGCGGAATGGCATGCGGAGCAGAACGCGTTGAAATCCCGGTAGCCGCAGCCTTCAGCCTGCGCTGGTAGCCGCAGGCTTGAGCCTGTGGCTACCTACCAGCAGCGGAGTTCTGCTTGGTGAGCGGCTTCCGCTATCGGTACGAACGGCGACCTCGTACAATAGTCTCGTTCATCATTGAGCTACGAGGAGACGCCGTGTCGATCGTCGTTGAGGATTACCATAAAAACTACGGATCGACCGTGGCGGTCGCCGGAGTCAGCTTCCGAGTCGAAGGGGGCGAGATCCTCGGCTTACTCGGCCCCAACGGCGCGGGCAAAACCACTACATTACGAGCGTTGGCCGGTATCCTGACGCCGACCCGCGGACGCTTGTTGCTCGATGGCCACGACATCGTTCGGGAGCCGATCCAGGCTAAGTCCAAGCTAGCCTACGTTCCCGACGATCCCCAATTATTCGATCGACTGACCGTTTGGGAACACTTTCGCTTCATCGCCGCCGCCTATCGTTTGACGGATTGGACCTCACGCGCTGAGGCGTTGTTGGTCCGGTTGGAACTGACCGAGAAACGCGATGCCCCAGCAAGCGATCTGTCGCGCGGCATGCGGCAAAAACTGGCGCTGGGGTGTGGCTGGCTGCACGCGCCGCGAGCGGTATTGCTCGACGAGCCGTTCACCGGACCGGATCCGCGTGGCATCCGCACCATGAAAGAGTTGATCCGTGAGCATGCGGCTTGGGGCGCGGCCATCATAGTCTCGTCCCATCTATTATCGCTCTTTGAAGATCTTATTACGAGTGTACTTATCATGCATCGTGGCCAGGTGCTACGACACGCCCGACTCGAAGAACTACGCGCGGAACTAGCTGCTGAGGGCCGGCATGAATCCCTGGAGGCGATGTTCTTCCGACTGACCGAGTCGCCGCCTTCCTCCGCGCCGGGAGTGGTCGAATGAACCGAGCGTTGTGGCTGTTGCTGTGGCTGCAACTCGTCGGCTGGCTGCGCTATCTGGGCCGGAGCCTAGCGACGATACGTGGCCTGTTGCTGGCGCTGGTCGGAGTAGCGGTGTTCTTTCCCTGGTTGCTGGCGGTCATCTTCGGCGGCAGTGCCGCAGGCGGCATTTCGCCTGAGAACATGCGGAAGTTTGGCCCGGCCCTACTCGTCGCCTACTGTGTTATGAACGTGCTGATCTCCAGCCACGAACGAGCCATTTATTTCACCCCTGCCGAGGTGCAATTTCTTTTCACCGGCCCTTTTGGCCGCCGCCAAGTGCTGTTGTACAAGCTGTTGCTGACTCTGCTGGTGAGTGTGCCGGCCACGGTCATTATGGCGGCGGTGGTGCGGGTGCGGCACGGCTGGCCACTAGCGATGTTGCTGGGGTTGCTGCTGGTGTCGATCTTCATGCAACTGTTCACCATCGCTCTGGGGCTGGTCGCCAATGCGGTCGGCGAGCAAATCTACGGTCGGGGCCGCAAGGTAGCTTTTCTGGCGTTGCTCGTTCTGGCCACGCTGCTGGTGCTGCAAGCAGGACCGACGCAGGTCAACTGGTCGAGACTCGGCACGGAGTTGCTCGATACGCCGCTGTATCGCGTCGTCAGCTGGCCGTTGCTCTCGTTCTTTCAGGTGATGGTCGCCACCGATTTGAACTCGATGGTCGGACCGTTGCTTGTGGCTGCTTCCGTGCTGTTAGGGCTTTTGGGGGTGATCTTTCTGTTGGACGCGCACTATCTCGAAGCCGCCGCTGCGGCCAGCGCCCGCACTTATGCCAAGCTCCAGCGGTTTCGCGGGCGGGCCGTCACTGTCGAGGAGGCGATTCGTCCGACACCAGCTCGGGGCAACCTGCCCATGCCACCGTTTCTGGGAGGAATCGGCCCGATCTTCTGGCGACAACTGACCTCGGCGATGCGCGGTCTGGGACGCTTGTTCTGGGTGCTGCTCATCGTTATGACGGTCGTCGCCGTGGCGATGTCCGGCAGCAACCTCGGACGCGATACCATCCTGTTCCCGACTCTGGTCGGCTTGGCGGTATGGCTGACGATCTTTCTCACCGCGATCGTCCCCTATGATTTTCGCGGCGACATCGACCGCATGGCGGTGCTTAAAACTTTGCCGATCCGTTCCTGGTGCCTCGCCCTGGGACAGCTGCTTACGCCAACGCTCATTTTGACCCTGATCCTCTGGTTGCTCTTGGGAGCAGCCTGTCTCGTCGCTCCGGTCGAGGAATGGCTGGTGTTGGCGGTGGCGGCCTTTGCTCCGCCGTTTGCTTTTCTGATAATCGCGATAGAGAATCTCTTGTTTTTATTCTTTCCAGTAAGGTTGATGGCAGCGACTCCTGGCGACTTCCAAGCACTGGGCCGCAATGTCCTGCTCGGCATGGGCAAGCTGGTCGGGCTGGGTCTGACGGGTACAGTGGCAGCGCTGATCGGTGTGGTAGTTTACTTGCTGACACAACAGGTCGGCTTGGCCCTCGCTGCTGCCTGGGCTGTGGTTGCGCTGGCCGGGCTAGCTCTGGTGCCGTTGATCGGCCTGGCCTTCACCTGGTTCGACGTGGGCCGCGATGTCCCCGCCTGAGACCTACCTGCCTGGTTCCGCCTCAAGCGGCTTGGGGCGTAATCCGCGCCGTCCTGCTTACGGAGTTCCAGCGGAGATCATTTGCTCGTGAGTGGCTTGGCTCAGCGGCTTCTTTTACACCACGTTCACTGCGGAGTTCAAAGGGGGAGAGGAATAATATTTTACTATACCAGATCTTGTAAAGAGTAAAAAGAGGGGCAAGAGTAGCCGTTGTCTCTCGTTCGATGAAGCGAGAAGACACCGAAGAGACAATCACGGCGTGCGCATCGGTTCTTCGCCGCGTTCCAGGCGTTGCTGTTGCTCGATGGGAAGTAGCGCGCTATCTTGCCAGGCGCTGCACGACTCGATCGGCTCGATATGGACGGTCACTTCCAGCCCCGGCATCGCTGCCATCAGGGCGTCAGTAATGTGATGACTCAGTTCGTGTGCTTGTTTGACACTAAACCGCCCCGGCACCAAGAGATGAAAGTCGGCGAAACGGCGCGTACCCGCCTGTCGAGTTCGCAGAGCGTGATAGTCCATGTCGGCACCAAGTTGGCTTCGAATGATCTCGCGAATCGTGCTCAACTCGTCGGCGGGAAGAGCGTGATCCATCAGGCCGTTGAACGACCGTCGCATCAGATCAATCGCCGTCCAAAGAATGTTTGCCGCGATCAACAGGGCGATGAGGGGATCGAGAACCATCCATCCCGTCAGGGCGACCAATCCCAGCCCGGCCAGCACCGCGACACTGGTCCAGACGTCCGTTAGCAGATGTTTGCCATCTGCTTCCAAGACGATCGAGCCGTACTGCTTGCCGACACGCAACAGCACCAGGGCGACTGCCCCATTGATGGCAGCGGCGACCACGGAAATAGTTAGACCAAGACCAAGATCTTCGACGGGGCGAGGATGAATCAGTCGATCGATGGCCGCCCAGGCGATGCCGCCCGCCGCCACTAGGATCAGGCCGCCCTCGAAGCCGCTGGAGAAGAACTCGATTTTCTCGTGGCCGTAGGTGTGCGAGGCGTCGATCGGACGCGAGGCGTACCATAGCGACCAGAAGGCGGTCAGCGCCGCGGCTAGGTTGATGAGCGATTCCAAGGCGTCGGAGAGCAATCCAACGGAGCCGGTGATCCAGTAGGCCGTGCCCTTCAGGCCGACGGTCAGGATGGCGGCGGCGATCGACAGTACCACCGGGTAGCGGGGCGTGCGGTTCATGCCAGGATCTCATGAACAACCCGACCGTGAACGTCGGTCAGGCGGAAGTCACGACCCTGGAAGCGATAGGTCAGTCGCTCATGATCGAAGCCGAGCAGATGCAACAGCGTCGCCTGCAGGTCGTGAACGTGCATCTTATTCTCGACCGCGTAAAAGCCAAGCTCGTCGGAAGCCCCGTAAGTAATTCCTGGTTTGATGCCGCCGCCCACTAAAAACATCGAGTAACTGTGCGGGTGATGATCGCGGCCTAGAGTCTTGCTCTGGGCGGTGCGTCCCTCGCGGAACGGAGTGCGTCCAAACTCGCCGGTCCAGACGACTAGCGTCGAGTCCAGCAATCCACGAGATTTGAGATCGCGAATGAGGGCGGTGACAGCGCGATCCATAGGCTGACAGCGCTTGCGTAGCCCCACGTCGATGTCTTCGGCGGGGTTGGTGCCGTGGAAGTCCCAACCCCAGTCAAACAGCTGGACGAAGCGAACGCCTTGCTCGACAAGTCGGCGAGCCAACAAGCAGTTGTTGGCGAAGCTGGCCGCGCCCGGGTGGGCCCCGTAGCTCTCCAGCACTTGCAGCGGCTCCCGGGAAATGTCCATGACCTCGGGGACGGCAATTTGCATGCGGAAGGCCATCTCGTACTGGGCGAGGCGCGTTCGCGTCTCGGGATGCAGCGTACCTTCCATCTGGTTGAGGTCGCGTAGGGCATCGAGGCTGAGCCGGCGCATCTCGCGGTCCATACCTTGTGGATTGGAGACGTACAGCACGGGGTCGCCACCGGATCGGCACTGCACCCCTTGGAAGACGCCAGGCAGAAAGCCGTTGCCCCAAGCGCTCTTGCCGGCGGAGGGTAGCACGCCGCCGGAGACCAACACAATGAAGCCGGGCAGGTTGCGGCTCTCGCTGCCTAGGCCATAGGTCACCCACGAACCAAAACTCGGTCGTCCAGGACGCGGAGCGCCGGTGTAGAGCAACAGTTCCGCCGGGGCATGGTTGAACTGTTCGGTCCACATCCCCTTGAGGAAGCACAACTCGTCCGCGAGGGAGGCGATGCCCGGCAAAGCATCGGACACCCATGCTCCCGACTGACCGCGCTGCCGGAATTTTTGCGGCGTACCCAGCAGGTTCGGCACTCCCGAAGTGAAGGCGAATCGCTTGCCCTGGATGAACGATTCGGGAATCGGCTGACCGGTGCGTTTGACCAGTTCGGGCTTGTAGTCGAGCAAATCCAGATGCGGCGGCGCGCCGGAGAGGTGCAAGACGATGACCGCCTTGGCCCGAGCGGGTAACGGCGGTCGCCGTGGGGTCAACGGATTGTCACGCGGATCGTCGGCTTCGGCTAGCAGCGAGGCCAGGGCCAAGCCGCCCAGCCCCAAGGCTCCGTCGCGAAGAAAAGTTCGGCGAGTGCGTTCCAGTAGCGTCATCGGGTCACCGTCTAGCAATGGTTTCGTCGAGATTCAGGATCGTGTTGCTCACAATAGTCCAGGCCGCTAGTTCGACGGCGTCCATCCCAGCGGGGATCGGACCAAGCGGCTGCGTGGCGATCGATTCGGCGTGGGCAGGTTGGCTGGCGAACCGCTGGCGGGCCGCCTCGTACAGTTGCTCCAATCGCTTGGCCTCGGCTTCAGTCGGCGAGCGGGTCAGGCACAGCCGCAGCGCGAAGTCCAACCGCTGTCGAGTCGTTGGGCCGCCCTCGGCAACGATACGTCGAGCCAGCCCCTGTGCCGCCTCGAAGAACACCGGATCGTTGAGGGTGACCAACGCCTGAAGTGGGGTGTTGGTGCGCAGTCGGCGAATGTTGCAAAACGTCCTTTCCGGAGCGTCAAAGGTGGTGAATGAGGGGTAGGGAGCATTGCGGCGAACGCGGGTATACAGACCGCGACGGAGGCGATCCTCGCCGGGACTCGCGGTCCAATCCGTAGTCGAGCCGAACGCTGCCGCCAGGGCGAACAGCGGACGGGGGGGCTGCACCGGTGGCCCAAACATTTTGCGACTTAGCAGACCGCTAATGGCTAGAGCTTGATCACGAACCATCTCGGCAGAAAGGCGTACCCGTGGCCCACGAGCCAGCAGGCGATTGTTCGGGTCGAGTTGGGCCAACTCGTCGCTCACCTGCGAATTCTGCCGATACGTCGCCGAGGTGACTAACAACCGCAGCATCCGCTTGGTATTCCAACCGGAACGCTGGTACTCCAGTGCCAGCCAATCGAGTAACTCCGGATGGCTGGGCAGGTCGCCTTGTGTGCCGAAATCCTCGCTGGTCTCGACGAGGCCGACGCCGAACAGTTCTTCCCACAGACGATTCACGGCTACTCGTGCGGTCAACGGATTTTTTGGATCGACAATCCACCGAGCCAAGGTCAGGCGATTGATCGGTCCAGCCGGCGCAACGTGGGTCAGCGCTGCCGGCAAACCAGGCGTCACCTGCTCCCCCTTGTTCTCGAATTCGCCGCGAACGTGAATGTGGGTGGAGCGCGGTTTGGACAACTCTTTCAGGATCGGCGTGGTCGCCTCGATTGGTTTGAGCTTTCTTTGCAAGGCGGCAATCTCACGATCGAGCTTCTCTCGCACGCTCAGAGGAGCGGCCGATAGCTTGCCGCGCTCCTGGAGCTTGCGGAGCAACTCGACATCGAGTTCGGCGAAGCGTTGTTCCTGGCGCGGCAGTGGCACCCGAAGGGTTGGCGCGTCGTCGAGACGGTTGGCATCTTCACAGTTATTGAAGATCGCGTATATCTGATAATACTCTTTCTGTGAGAACGGATCGTACTTGTGCGAGTGGCACTGAGCACAAGCGAAAGTTGAGGCCAGCCACACCGCCATCGTGGTGTTGACGCGATCAACGATGGCGGCGGAGCGAAACTCCTCGGGGTTGGTGCCGCCTTCGGTGTTGGTCATAGTGTTGCGATGGAAGCCGGTAGCGATGAGTTGCTCGCGTGTTGGATTAGGCAGAAGATCGCCAGCTAACTGTTCGAGGGTGAACTGGTCGTAGGGCAGGTTGGCGTTGAGAGCACGAATAACCCAGTCGCGCCAAGGCCAGATACTGCGATCGGGATCATTGGCGTACCCCTGCGAGTCGGCATAGCGAGCTAGATCCAGCCACGGCACCGCCCAGCGTTCCCCGAAGGCCGGCGAGGCTAGCAGGCGATCAACCAAGCGTTCATAAGCGTCCGGCGAGGGGTCGTTGAGGAAACGTTCCGCTTCGTGCAGAGTCGGCGGCAGGCCGGTCAGATCGAGCGAAACCCGCCGCAACAGGGTGGCTCGATCGGCTTCAGCAGCAGGCTTCAACCGCGCTTGTTCCAGTCGCGCGAGGATGAAGACATCGATCGGCGAGCGTGTCCAGGCAAGTTGTTGAACCTGGGGCAATGGTGCGGGCCTGGGAGGAACGTAGGCCCAGTGTTGGGCGTACTCCGCGCCTTGCTCGATCCAGCGGGTTAGCAACTCGATGTCACGGTCGCTGAGCGGCTTATTCACTTTGGGCGGCGGCATCACTTCGGTGGCTTCGTGGGTGCGAACGCGAGCCAACAGTTCGCTCTTGTCTGGCGCTCCGGGCACGATAGCTGGCCGCTTGGAGCGTCCGCCGACCAACGCTGCCTCGCGCTGATCCAGGCGCAGTCGGCCTTTGCGTGTCTGTTCGTCGGGACCGTGGCACTGCAAGCAGCGGTCGGCGAGCAGGGGGCGGATGTCGCGGGTGAAATCGACCTTTCGGGGTTTGACGTCGGCTAGGGCCGGGCTGGTCAGCGTAACCCCGACTAGCAGTAGCAGCGAGCATCTCAACATTGGTGCGACCCTTGATGCGATCGAAGGCGGCAGGCAAGGTAGGTTACATTATTCAAGCAGATTAGACGGTCCGAGGATAGGGAAATCTGCTCCGTTTCGCGTTGATCCAGGAGGCGCTCCAGAGGTATAACCAACCTCGGCTCGTCGGCAAGACGTCGACAGGCTTTTCCCCTCGGGCACGGAGGCACGAACATGCGAACTGGACTGTTGGCCTTCGCCTTGGTGGTCACGGCGGCCTCGCTGACTTGGTCGTTGATCCGCGGTCAGGAACAGACGTCGGAGGCCCCTCCGGCCACACCGATGCCGACCATCGAGACTCCGGCCAAAGCGGATCCGGCAACAAACACGCCGCGCGATTGGTCACGGCTGAACCAGCTCCAACGCCAGATGCTCTTATCGGCCCAGAGCGGAGCGGACTGGCTATTCCGCATGCACGGTGTCAAGGGACGGTTTCTGCCTGGCTATATTCCCGCTCTGAAACAACCCATGGAAAACGACAGCTTCGCGCGACAAGCAGGAGCGGCGGCGGCGCTGGCTCGGGCGGCTCGGCTCCTCGGCGAAGAACGCTACGCCGTCCGAGCAACTCAGGCGATTCTGGCCTTGCTCGAAGACACCACACCGGATCCGACCGATAGTCTGTCGCGCCATCCCTCGTTGCCGCCCATCGCCGTCAATCGACTCAGTGCGGCAGGGCAACTAGCCTTGGCCATCTACGAGCTACCGGCTCCGCAGAAAGACCTCCTCGACCGCGCCGACGAGTTGACTCGGTACATTGCTCGACAGGCCCAGGCCGACGGCACCTTGCGGTATCAGGAATCCAACAAACCAGACGAGGGAATGAACCACCATCCGGGCGTGGCCCTGGCGGCGTTGACCCGCACACGGCGCGGTCCATTGCCGACTTGGAAGCTCGATATTGTCCGCAAAGCAATCAAACCATATCGGGCCTGGTGGAGTGAGCAGCGCTCCCTGGAGTTTGTGCCGATGCAGACGGCGGCCTATGCCGAAGCCTATCTCCTCTGTCGCGATCAGCAACTGGCTGATTTTGTCTTCGAGATGAGCGACTGGGTCTGCGATTTGCAGTACACACGCATCGATCCGCGACGTGTTCACTGGTTCGGCGGCTTCAAGTCGTATCAGGGCGGTCAGGTGATGGAGACGGCCCCCGAAGCGAGTGGTGCGGCTCTGATCGAGGGGTTGGTTCACGCTTGCCGGGTCGCTCGCGAGCGTGGCGACGTCAGCCGTCATCAACGCTATACCGAGACGATCGAACGCGGTTTACAGTTTTTGTCGGCCTTGCAGTACTCCGAGGCCAACACGCAGCACTTCGTGAATTGGTATCGTGAACGCTTGGTAGGCGGTTTTCATGCCTCGCATCAGGATGGGAATCTGCGACTGGAAGATACCCGTCATTCCGTGTTGGCGTTACTGGGCTATCTAGAGCAAGTGAATCAATGACGAGGAAAACCAGGAAGAGTTCTCCGGCTGTGCCGACGGCGGACGGGAAAATCCCAGCCAAGTTCTGCTGCGATTCACCAGGCTGTAGTAGCCTAGTGACTTCTGCTAAACTATAGTAACCACCTGACTCCAACCCATGACCTGGTCTCGCGGGTGGGGTCTGCTCTTCCTTGCCAGACGGTCGTGATTTCATGAGTGAAGATCGTGTCGCGCTGTCCCGTCCTCGCTGTCGTCGCTTGATGGGCGTGCGCCTTCTCGGTACGGGCAGTTACGTTCCCGATGCGGTCGTCAGTAACGACCATTTACACCAACGCTTCGGCTTCGATTCCGACTGGATCGTCAAGCGAACTGGTATCCTCGAACGCCGACATGCTTTGCCGCATCAGGCGACTAGTGATCTTTGCCACGAAGCAGCGCTTCGTTGCCTGCAACGCTGTCAGGTCGATCGTTCCAAGATCGACTTGATCGTGCTGGCAACCTTCACTCCCGACATGTCGTTTCCCTCGACCGCCTGTCTGTTGCAGGATCGCTTGAAGGTCTCGTGTGCTGCTATTGAGGTGGAGGCGGCCTGTGCAGGTTTCCTTTACGCACTGATCACGGGAGCAGCCTACGTCGTGGCCGGCGTCAGTGACTACTGCCTGGTGGTCGGCGGCGACTGCAACTCGCGCATCCTCAATCCCACCGACATCAAAACCTATCCGCTGTTTGGCGATGGAGCCGGGGCGGTGCTGCTGACCCGGGGCAGCCCGCAGCAGGGCATCGTCAGCTACAGCATGGGGGCGGACGGTTCGGGTGGCGATCTGCTCTCACGACCAGCAGGCGGCAGCCGCATGAAGCTCTGCCCCGAGGCGCTGGCCAAAGGCCTGCACTACATGTACATGGATGGCCGCGCCGTCTTCCGCTGGGCCGTCGCCATTCTCACCGACACGATCAACGATGTCCTTGCCGACGCCAACCTCCGACCAGAGGACATCGATCTGTACATTCCACACCAGGCCAACATTCGCATCATTAACGCTGCCATCGACGTGCTGAAGATTCCCCGTTCGCGAGTCTTTAACAACCTAGATCGCTATGGCAACACTTCAGCCGGCTCTGTTCCTTTGGCCATGGACGAGGCGATCGACGAGGGGCGGTTGCGTGCCGGCCAACGGATCATTCTCTCGGGCTTCGGAGCTGGCCTCGCCTGGGGCACGGCAATTGTTCAGCTGTAACGGGCCATTGACCCCGAGGCCGATCCGTTCTGCTTTCCTGGTGTTTGGAAGGGAAAATCGAACTTCGGCAGCAGTTCGCCGCAGGTCATGGCTGGGCCGCGATCACTCGTTGCCAGCGAGCCGGAATGGTATCCCACGCGGCCTGATAGAGCGATTCGAGCGGTATCTTCACATAATACTCAGGGGCCAAAAATAACGGCATTTCAGGCAACGGATTGCCCACCGCCAGCGTTTCGATGTAGGCTCGTAGTACCTCCCCCGACTCGTAGGAAACAAAGGTGAGCGGTTCGTTGCTCGGCAGGGCAAAGGTACCTTCGCCGGTGTAATCCTCCCAGATGGCCGCGTGAATGCCGTTCGGGTCACGGGGACCGGCAGGGAACGGGTCGAGCAAGAGCAAGTGGATCTTGTGGTCCAACAATTGACTCGCTTTCTGCACAAAGTCCCGAAACGTGTAGGTGGAATCTTTGTTGCCAGGCGAAATGATTTCCACCATCGCCACAATACGATCCCCACTGACGTGTCGAACAACGACTCGACTTTTCCGACGTGGTCGCAAACCGCGGACTTGTTCTGAAAAGTACTTCGTTTGCGGCCGGGTCAGGGTGGTTGTTCCACCAGAACCAGACTCACTTGAGCCGTTGCGTTCTTGCAAGGTCAGTACATCCGGTCCGAATCCTGCCGCGATTTGCTCTGGCAAGGCATAAAAGCCTTCAGGTAACAACCCTCGGTTGAGAGCGCGATGAATTTCCGAAATCCATTCGTGGTGAAACGCATGGAAGATACCGGCTTCTACTCGTGTCCAGTCGTGCATCGGCATGATAGCATCTCCCCTCTGATTGTACCAAAGTGCTTCGACTCAATTCAGTTCTGCTCGCACCTGGTTTTGAACGAGTTCCGCGAAGACGCGGTGATGGAGTGGCTCGAATCGTCCGGCGCGGCGCAACAAAACAATTGCTTCTTCGCCAAACAAGCGGGTGAGATCACGAACCACGACTGGTGTGTTGTGAGGGTCGTTCGTAAGCCTTTTCAGGATCAGCGGACTCGCTAAAACAACAGACACTCCGAATCCCTGGACGACGAGATCTAGAAGCAGGTCGAAGTTACTGCCGTCGGCCACGACGTTTAACTTATCTGCAAAGCCGGCCTGGCGGAACACTTCGTCGATCCGCGAGCGCGAGTTGGCCACGACACTTGGCAACACTAATGGGTACTTGGCGATGGCTCGGACCGTCAGGCGGCTTGCGTCCAGCAAGGGGTGGTCCGCGGGAGCGAGCAATACGAAAGGGTAGGCCGTGAGTCGGGTTGCAACGAGCGAAGCTCCTGGTAGCGAACCCAGCAATCCAACGACGGCGATGTCGGCCTCGCCGTCTTCGAGAGCCTGTCGAGCTTTAGTAGACGGGCGGTCAATGATGATAAGACGCACTTCCGGATGCCGTCGGCGATACTCGGCGAGCGGTTCACGCAGTTCGTTCTTGAGTAGCTGAAGGGCGGAGGCCAGCACCAAACGCTTCGGGCAAGAGTTTGTTCGACTCGCGAACGCCTCATGCAGCGAATTGAATCCCGCAACGAGTGGGCGAGCGAGATCCACGAGGGCGGCCCCGTCATCGGTTAGTTCGACGAGCTTGCCGTTCACGCGAACGAGTTCGACTCCGAACTCCTCTTCGAGACCGCGAACCTGCTGCCAGACGGAAGGGGTAGCCAGTTCTAGCGTTTGGGCCGCACCGGTGAAGCTCTTTTGGCGGGCTACTTCGACCAGTGCCTGCAACTGCTGAAAGCGAAGTTCCTTGAAGAATCGCCGTGGTGGACTATTGTTCGATTTCATTAGGCACTACCTAATGAGGGTTAGGGAAAATATCCAGGAGTAATTGTTGAGCGGAATCGTTGAATCGACTATATAAGAAACAATCCTACCCCGCGTGGTCCTGACGCGCAACTGCTACTCTGCGGAACTCACAACATGATGCTCTCCTCCTTACCCTCTCGGCGTACATTTTTGCTGGCAGGCGTTTTACCGTTTTTTGGAGCGAACCTCGCCAATACGGTGTTGGCCGCTCCCACCTCGATGACTCGACGGAAACAGGCCAAATCGGCCATACTCATCTGGCTGAGCGGCGGCGCGTCGCACATTGATACCTGGGATATGAAACCAGACGCACCCGCCGAATATCGCGGCAGTTTCAAACCGATCCCGACAAGTGTGCCGGGGATTCAGTTGTGTGAACATCTGCCGCACCTTGCCAAGCAGGCACATCACCTCGCTATTGTTCGTTCGCTGGGAGATCAGGGGAGAGGCACCGGCGACCATCACGCTGGGTACTACTACAATCTGACAGGACACGCGCCCGATCGTACGTTCCACCAATTGCTGAACGCCCGCACGCCGTATCCAACCGATTGGCCGTCGATCGCGTCGGTCGTTGCCGCCAAACGGCCGCGGATTCCACATTTGCCCTCGGCCATCACGTTGCCTCAGAAGGAAGACGCGCCGCAGTATACCCGACCGGGGCAGTTTGCTGGCCGCCTGGGTATCGAGTTTGATCCGCTCTTTGTTGACGGCAGTCGCGAGAAACCGCTCGACTTTCAAGTGCCCGCCCTTGCCTTGTCAGGCGATGTCACTGTGGAGCAACTTGAGGATCGCCGGGCTTTGCTGGGGCAGTTGGATCGGGTGCGAGGGCTGGCGGAGCAATCGGCGGTAAACCGCGAGTTTAGGATTCATCAACGCAAGGCGTTCACGCTGTTAGCCGCAAAAAGCACCCGCGAGGCGTTTGACCTCCGTAAGGAACCGCCTGCCGTGCGGGAGCGTTACGGCCCCGGCATCAACTCCATGTCGATGCTGTTAGCTCGTCGACTGGTAGAGGCGGGGGTCCACTTTGTCACGGTGTTTTGGAAAGGTGACAAGGAACTCGACAAGCTGTGCAACAGTGGCGGCGGGTGGGACACGCATGCAAACAATTTCACCTGTCTGAAAGATCGCTTGTTGCCCGAGTTTGATCGGCCATTTGCGGCGTTGCTTGATGATCTGCATCAGCGCGGAATGCTGGAATCCACGCTCGTGATCGTGACCAGCGAAATGGGCCGCAAGCCGAAGATCGGCGATCTGCGTTCGGGTGGTACTAGCGGAGCAGGGCGCGATCACTGGACGGCGTGCCAGTCGGTGTTGCTCGCGGGTGGCGGCATTCGCGGCGGGCAGATCTTCGGCAGCAGCGACAAACGCGCGGAATTCCCCAACCAAAACCCCGTTGGGCCTGAGCACATTGCCCACACCATCTTGCATGCGATGGGCATCGATGACCTCCACGCCATCGACCGCGAAGGCCGACCCTTCCACTTGATGGAAGACGGCCGACCGTTGACCGAGCTGTTTTGAGTACCCGCCTCTGACCGACTGCATTAAGAAAGCTCTGTCATGATCGTATTTATCCGTAGCCTTCGATGCGTGGGCGTCGTTGTCTGTCTAGGGTTCCTTCCAACGGCCGGGCGGGCCGCGGACGTGGACTATCTCAAGCAGGTGAAGCCGCTGCTGGAATCCCGCTGTTATGCCTGCCACGGGGCGTTGAAACAGAACGGCAAGCTGCGGTTGGACACCGTCGCGTTGGCCCTGAAAGGCGGATCGTCGGGTCCGGCCGTGGTGAAGGGTGATCCGGACGGCAGCGAGTTGATCCTCCGGGTTTCCACCAAGGACGCCGACATCCGCATGCCCCCGGAGCACGAGGGCACGCCGCTGAATGCGGCAGAAATCGACCTGATGCGCCGATGGATCAAGGCTGGCGCACCGCACCCCGCCGACGAAAAGCCCGAAGCCGATCCCCGCGACCACTGGGCGTTTCGGCCGATTCAGCGGCCCTCAGTACCCCCCGTCAAAAACGCTGCTTGGGGGCGCAATCCGATTGATGCGTTCGTGTCGCAACAACACGAAAAACGTGGCCTGACTCCGCAACCCGAGGCCAACCGCGTCGAATTGTTGCGTCGGCTGTCGCTCGACCTGATCGGCGTTCCACCGACTCCAGAAGAAATTGCCGCGATTCAAGCGGACCAACGCCCCGACTGGTACGAACGGCTCGTGAATCGGCTGCTCGACGATCCGCGGCATGGCGAACGCTGGGCCCGGCATTGGATGGACATTTGGCGTTACAGCGATTGGTGGGGCCTCGGCGCGGAATTACGCAACAGCCAGAAACACATCTGGCATTGGCGGGATTGGATCATCGAGTCGCTCAATCACGACTTGCCCTACGACGAGATGGTGCGGCAGATGCTCGCCGCGGATGAACTGTATCCGACGGACCTGAACAAGCTCCGCGCCACCGGGTTTCTGGCCCGCAATTTCTTCCTGTACAACCGACATCAGTGGATGGATGAAACGGTCGAACACGTCAGCAAGGCGTTCCTTGGGCTGACGATGAACTGCGTGCGGTGTCACGATCACAAGTACGACCCCTTCCCGCAGATCAGCTATTACCAGATGCGGGCCTTCTTTGAGCCGTACCACGCCCGACTGGATGTGGTTCCCGGCGAGCCGAACCTGGAACGCGACGGCATCCCGCGGGTGTTCGATGCCAGGCCGGATGATCCAACGTACCGCTTTGTTCGCGGCGATGAAAAGAACCCCGACAAATCGCGGAGCATCGCCCCGGGCCTCCCGAAAATCTTGACGCCGGCCTTGCCCACGATCCAGCCTGTTGACTTGCCCCCCGAGGCCTGGCAACCGCAACGCCGGGCGTGGGTGGCTCAAAATTACGTTCAGCAAGCCCAACAGAAGGTCGTTGCCGCCGAAAAGGAACTGGCCACGATCCACAAGCGCATCGCCCAGATGAAGCAAGTCGCGTCGGCTCAGGCTCAGAAAGCCCCTGCTTCGTCCGAGTCGAAAACACCCCCGCTGGTTCATGAAAAGTTCAGCACGGTCGATCCGAAGCGGTGGCAGACCTTCGGCGGAAAGTGGCAGCAGCATCCCGACCGGCTGGAACAACAGCAAGATGGCCCGCAGCGCGCGATCCTGAGGTTGTTGGAAAAAGCCCCGCGCGATTTCGACGCGACCTTCCGTTTCACTCTGCTAAGGGGCAGCCAATATCGGAGCATCGGAGTGAGCTTTGATGCCGGCGACGATCCGTCGAAGGACACGGCGAGCAGTTACCACGAGCAGCTTGTTTACGTCAGCGCATACATCGGCGGGCCGAAGATCCACGCGGCCTACAACAGCGGCGGTGTGTGGCACTATCCCCCGCCCCCCACGACGCGGCCCTTGCCCATCCAACTCAATCGGGAATACACCCTGCGGGTGCAAGTCCGCGATCGCACGATCAACGCTTACGTAAACGGCACGCCGGTGCTAGCGTGTGAAACGGCGCTCGCTCGTCGTGATGGGCACTTGCAACTGATCACCTTCGATGCCCTGGCCGTGCTGCTTGAGTTTCGCCTTGAACCCCTCGCAGCGGAGGTGCAACTGCTAAGTTCCGATAGCCCCTTGCTGACAGGCGAACTGGCTCCGACTCTCGCGGATCTGCAAGCCGATCAAGTGATTGCCGAAGCGGCTGTCGCGGTCGCTCGTGCCGAATTGACGGCCGTCGAACGGCGGGCCGTGGCCTGGCGGGCTATCTGGTCGCAGGCAGCCGAGAGCGAACAACGCAGCACCCACACGGCGGCGATTCGAGCGGCTCGCGAAGCCAAGTTGGCTCAAGCCCGGCGAGCCTTGGCCGTGGCGGAACGCGATCAGAAGCGAGCCGCCACCCCCGACCAACAAACCGCGACGGCCAAGGCCGTGCAAGCCGCTAAGGATGCGCTGGCCCAAGCGGAAAAAACACTGGCGGCGGACATTCCGCCGACCGAACCGCTCGAAGAATTTGTCGGTGCCCGCTGGACGCAGACCTATTTTCGCGGTTCGAGTGGTGGTGATCCGGCCCCGAAGTTCTTGCCCCAAAGCACGGGTCGACGCACCGCGTTGGCGAAGTGGATCACCGATCCCCGCAACACCTTGACGGCCCGCGTGGCGGTGAACCACATTTGGAATCGGCATTTCGGTACGCCGCTGGTCCCCACCGTGTTTGACTTCGGCCGCAAGGGAACACCGCCGACTCACCCGGAATTGCTCGATTGGCTCGCCGCCGAATTTGTCGAGCAGGGCTGGAGCATGAAGCACCTGCATCGGCTGATCGTACTGTCAGCGACCTATCGCCTGTCCAGTTCAGCCAGCCATGCGGACAACCGCCGCCGTGACCCCGACAACGTCTACCTCTGGCGACGCAACCCCGTGCGGATGGAATCGCAAATCGTTCGGGATAGCCTGCTGGCACTGGCCGGGCAACTCGATCCCAAGATCGGTGGTCCGTCGATACCACCCAGCGAGCAAGCCGACTCCAAGCGGCGGAGCATCTATTTCTTCCACTCGAACAATGAGCGGAATCTGTTCCTGACGACCTTCGACGAGGCCCTCGTCACCGACTGCTATCGCCGCGATCCGAGCATCGTACCCCAACAGGCGCTGGCCATGACGAATAGTCGGCTGGTGCTGGACGTCTCCCGGCCGATTGCCGAGCGCATCACCAAGGTTTTGCAGACGCGGCAAGCCGACACGGACGAAGCGTTCATTCGGGAAGCATTCCTGTTTCTGCTGGCCCAGGAACCCCGTGAGCCAGAGCTGCACGACTGTTTGAAAACCCTCGCCGAGTGGCGAAAACTCCCGGAAGCTGGCCAAGACCCGGTGATCGCGACCGCCTTCGCCCGGGCCAACCTGGTCTGGGTGCTGCTGAATCATCATGACTTCATCACGGTTCGTTGAGAGGACTACGACGATGCGACCAGCCGACTTCTCGAATCGCCGACAATTCTTGTCCGGCTTGGCGGCCATCGCGGCCGCGGCGATGCTGCATCGCGATGGTTATGCCCGAGATGGGAAATGGTCGCCGCCCGATGGAAAGCCGCACTTTCCGCCGAAAGCCAAGAGCGTGATCTGGCTGTTTATGAATGGTGGAATGAGCCACGTCGAGAGCTTCGACCCCAAGCCGATGCTCAACAAATACGCGGGCAAAACGATCAAGGAAACGCCATTCGCGGACTCGCTCGACCCATCGAAACTGGCGATCGAGCGGCTCGTGGTGCCCGATGCCAACGGCAACATCCGCACCACACTGTACCCGATGCAGGTCGGTTTCAAAAAGCACGGCCAGAGCGGTATCGAGGTGAGCGACTGGTTCCCTCACATCGCCAAGCAGATCGATCGCATCGCCGTGGTTCGTTCGATGTGGACGACCGATAGCAATCACGGAGCACAGGTGCAGTTCCACTCGGGGCGGCATCAGAACGACGGCATGTTCCCCAATCTCGGGGCGTGGGTGCATTACGGCCTGGCTTCGTTGAACGACAACCTGCCGCAGTACATCTCCTTCGGCAATCGCGAATACTGGAATAAGCGCGACGGCCACTACCTCGGCCCGGCGCACGATGCGGTGCCGCTGCGGGTTGATCCGAACAACCCGTTGGATTTCAGCGTGCCGGAGCGGCCCTTCTCCTTCCAAGCTCGCACCAAGGGGATCGACTTGCTCAAAAAACTCAGCCAGCAGCGAGCGGTGGAAACGCCGGAGGATGCCGCCCTGTCGGCCCGCATCGCCTCGTATGAACTCGCCTTCCGCATGCAGAAGTCGATCCCGGAAGCGGTCGATTTCAGCCAAGAAACCGAGGAGACGAAGAAGCTGTACGGCTTGCACCTGCCACACTGCCGCGACTTTGGCATGCAGATGCTGGCGGCTCGGCGGCTCGTCGAGCGCGGCGTTCGCTTCATCCAGGTGCAGCACGGGGCGGGCGGAGCGGGCGGCTGGGATGCTCACGGGGCGCTGAAGGCCAATCATCAGAACAACGCCCTGGCCGTCGATCAGCCCGTGGGGGCACTTCTCGAAGACCTGCATCGCCGGGGCTTGTTGAAGGAGACGATTGTCTTGTTCGCCACGGAATTCGGCCGCACGCCCGGTTCGCAAGGCTCCGATGGCCGCGATCACCACATCTACGGCTTCAGCGTCTGGATGGCCGGCGGCGGCATTAAGGGCGGCGTCGTTCACGGGGCCACCGATGAAATCGGCTTCCATGCGGTCGAGCATCGGCACTACGTCACCGACATTCATGCGACGATTCTGCACTTGCTAGGTCTCGACTCGCGGAAGCTGGAGATCCCGGGTCGCAAACGGCTTGACATCGACCACGGCCAGCCGATCCGCGAAATCATGGTCTAGTGCGAACCGGCCTAGTGCGAACTGGAATTTCAACGGCACTCTTGTGGAGGAACCATTCGATGCGAACGACGCGGACACCGTGGCACGTTCTCTCCCTTGTTGTGATGGTTGTGATGACAACCGCGGTTTTCAGCCAGGTGCGGCCCAAAGCCCAGCCGATCACTTGGCCTGTGGCCAAGATCTGGGATCGCGCGCCTCACAACGCCTTCACCGACTTGGTTCGCTTTCAGGGACGCTGGTTCTGTGTCTTCCGCGAAGGAAAAGATCACGTTTCCCCGGATGGCGCGTTGCGGGTCATCACCTCCACCGATGGCGTGTCATGGGAATCGGCGGCGCTCATCACCTCGAACAATTCCGATCTGCGTGATGCCAAAATCACGGTAACGCCGGACGGTCAGCTCATGCTCTGCGGGGCGGAAGCACTGCACGATCGGTCGAAGCACTCGCACCAGTCGTTGGTGTGGTTCTCGCGGGATGGCCGCACCTGGAGCGAAAAACACCTGATCGGCGACCCCGACCTGTGGCTGTGGCGCGTAACCTGGCACAAGGGCAAAGCCTACAGCATTGGCTATGGCTGCGGCAAGGAACGGCTGCTCCGCCTCTATGTCAGCAACGATGGCAAGACGTTTGAACCGCTCGTCGATCGGCTGCTGGAAGGCGGCTACCCGAATGAAACCTCGATTGTCTTCGATGGCGACACGGCCTATTGCTTGCTCCGTCGCGATGGGGCCGGTAACGGCAACAACACCGCCATGCTTGGCATCGCCCCGCCGCCCTACACCAAGTGGGAATGGAAAGACCTCGGCGTGCCGATCGGCGGGCCGCACCTGATTCGGCTTCCCGATGGCCGCTTCGTTGCCGCGGTCCGGCTCCTCGACAAGCGGGTGCGAACTTCGCTCTGCTGGCTCGACCCCAAGGCCGGCACCCTCAAGGAGTTCCACACGCTTCCGTCCGGCGGCGACACCAGCTACGCCGGGTTGGCCCTGCATCAGGATCAACTTTGGATCAGCTACTACTCCTCCCATGAAGGCAAGACCTCGATCTACCTCGCCAGAATGCCGCTGGATCGCCCGGTCCGCGACATCGGCTCTCGTCGGGAGTTGTTCGTCGATCGGTATCTGATCGAACGGCTCGACAACCTCACCCTGAAGTTGCACGAGCCGTGTCCCGCCCCGCCGATGACACAACCGGCCGACAACCTGGAATACGGCACGGTGATCAAGGACGGCGACCTCTACCGCCTTTACACCCGCGATAGCCGCGGAGCCAAGTTCGACGGCGATGCTTCCGAAGTGACTCGCTACTGCGAGAGCAAAGACGGCATCCACTGGACCAAGCCCAAACTCGGCCTGTACGAGATCGACGGCAGCAAAGAGAACAACGTGATTCTGCATGAACCGCCGTTTTGCCACAATTTCTCGCCGTTCCTCGATACCCGGCCCGGCGTGTCGAAGGAGCAGCGCTTCAAGGCACTCGGGGGCACCGTCAAAACCGGGCTGGTCGCCTTCGTGTCCGCCGACGGCATCCACTGGAAGAAACTCCGCGATCAGCCTGTGATCACGTACACGAAGGAGTACGCCTTCGACTCGCAGAACGTTTCGTTTTGGTCCGAAGCGGAGGGGTGCTACGTCTGCTACTTCCGCCACTTTCTCGATAACCAATTCCGATCGGTTTGTCGCACCACATCACCCGACTTTGTGACCTGGTCCGAGGCGGTGCCGCTGAAGCCGAACTTCCCTGGCGAGCATCTGTACACGACCCTGACTCATCCGTACTTCAACGCCCCGCACATTTATGTTGCGTTGCCGACGCGATTCCATCCGACCCGCGGGGAAAGCACCGACATTCTGTTCATGACGGCTCGCGGCGATGGCCCGTATGACCGCACCTTCCGCGAGGCCTTCCTACGCCCAGGACTCGATCCGGCCCGCTGGGGCAATCGCTCGAACTATGCGGCATTGAATGTCGTGCCGACTGGGCCGGCGGAAATGTCGATCTATGTGACCCCGTTCCGCCGCTTCACCCTACGCACCGACGGTTTTGCCTCGGTGCATGCCGGGGCTGATCCCGGAGAATTGCTGACGCGGCTGCTGAAATTCTCGGGCCAGCAACTGATGGTGAACTACTCCACCAGTGGCGGCGGCAGCCTGCGAGTGGAGATTCAAAACGACTCGGGTCAACCGATCCCGGGTTTCCGTCTGGACGAGTGCGTCCCGCTGGTCGGTGACTCGATCCAGCAAGTCGTGACATGGAAGGGCAAGCCGGATCTGTCGCAATTGGCCGGCCAGCTCGTGCGGCTACGCTTCGTCCTGCAAGACGGCGACCTGTACGCGATTCAATTTCAGAGAAGCCAACGATAAGTCCGAGTGACTGAAGTAATGACCCATCGAAGCCCGAAGAGCAGAATGCTGATCCTGAAAGGAGTGAGCGAGCCATACCCGCTGCTGTATCAAGCAGCTACACTGCAAACAAAAAGTAGGGCGAAAAGTTGTCTCGGGAGAAAGGGGAATTAAGGACTAGGCTGCGCAGAAGTGATTAACTTACTAGTGTGACGGCGGTAGAGGGAGCCACAGTGTACGTTATTGGTGTGGTGTTGCTGAGCCTTGGGATTACACTTTTGATTCTGGGGGGGCGTCGCTCTTGTCGCCTGGGCACCGTTCCTTTGGGGATTAGCTTGCCTCGGTTGCGTCCCGGTCCCGATGATTATCGGCGGAATCGCTTTGATCCGCCGCGCCGAAGAGCAGATCAAGGGCGGAAGCGTCTCATCCCCAGAGAGCTTAGCTGCGCCTGCTGGAATCCGAGAGCGCATCCGGGATTTCGATCTGAACCGGCTGAACTGGATCGGCTGGTTGCTATTTTTTGGGACGTTGGGATTTTTTGGAGTCGAGATAGTGGCTTTGGTCTGGCTGATCGAACGAGGCGAGTGGGACCGCCGGCTGGCTATAAAGATAGCGGCTCCTTTGATGGTATTCTTGGCGATCGGATTCTTCGCGAGTATCGGATGGCTGCTGGGGCAGTTGGGTGTATCGATCTATCGGCCGCAGAGGAATCACGCCCAACCTCCTCCAGCGACTTCCAATCAAGATAAAGCCACTCTCTAAATGTTCTTTTTCGGTGGTTGTGCTGGTGTAATTTGAGGAAGCAACCCGTCTTTCTTGGACTGGTCTGACTAATGGCATCCCCAGCGGGCTTGAGTCACAGTCTGGAAACGCGGCATTTGACTGAAGCGGTTGTAAAAAAACACTCTTGATTGGCTTCGGTTAAGAGCAAGAATAAGCCTCGTGTGTATCGGCGTTTAATGTAAGAATCTCCTACTAGAGTAACAATTCTAGAGTAAAAAGATCGAAGAGATTTCTAGTTCTCTTCCATTCGTGTGTTCACGGCTTGCAGGGATTCTTACGGCGATTGGCGACAGCACACTATTTATTGGAGGACGAGGACAGATGTCATCTGAAATTGGGTGGACACGAACTCTCGTAAGCTGCCTGATTATGGCCTGCCTTCTCTTTGTGGTTGGGTGCTCGAACAAGGGCAAGTACGCTGGGAAGTTGAACGTCGTAGTGTCCGACCGGCTTAAAGACAAGGGAGTATCTTTGGTGGATTGGCGCTATTCCGACTCGGAGAAGTCCTTTGGCATCAAGCTTCGTGCCAGCCAAAAGGTATCGGAGCAGACTTACCTGACTTTAAGTGGGTCTGGTATTGGTCAGATTGGTTCTCCTGTCCCTGTTGGTAAGCGAATCAATGAAGGACAATGGATCGACTTCGGAGGTAGGCATGGCCTTCGGCAATCCTTTTGACCGGCTACCCGAGAGTGGGACCATCACGATCGATTTACGTTAGCTTGAATGCATGGATCGAACCTGACCGCTGTATAGGACGAAGTTAGAATAGCACTAGTCGTGATTTCGGGGTTTGCTGAGAGCGGTCGTTCGGCAGTGTGATTTAGGAGCAGAACTATGAAGTATCTCGCGGCCGTTGTTGGTCTGGTGGGTGGCCTCGTTGGCGTTGCCGTGGGGGCTGACGATATTACCCTCGAATCCGTGCCTCCCGTCGTCGTAAAGACGGTCCCCGAAGCTGGGGCCGCTGGAGTCGATCCTAAGCTGACCGAGATTAAGGTCACGTTCAGCAAGGACATGGAAGACGGCACTTGGTCCTGGGTCACCCTCTCTAAGGAGAGTTTTCCCAAGGTGAACGGCAAGCCGAAGTACCTTGCGGACAAGCGGACGTGCGTATTGCCAGTCAAGCTGGAGTCAGGCAAGACGTATGCCATTTGGGTGAACAGCGAGAGGGCCAACAACTTCAAGGACACCGATGGCCAGTCGGCCGCCCCCTATTTGCTAGTGTTCAAGACCAAGTAATCGTGGCAGACGCGGCGGCACCTCTCATAAAACGCTCAAGATTAAGATAAAGAAGATCCTTAAAAATATTTATTCTTGAGTGCATGTTGGACGTGGGGGTCTGCTTAACCTACTATGTTCTTTGACGAGTATCCGCACACTGCATTGGACTAGTGTGTCTGGCGTGCTTTTCGATCGCCGAACTTACCGCACTCGTCGGATAAGTGAACTTAGCATTAAACCAGTTGAAGGAGCGAGGCCATGCAAACGCCTTGGCTAGGGATCACACCGATTGCCCTTGTGGCCGTTCTGTTCAGTGTCGGTTCCGTCCGGAGTGAGGATCGCCGAGAGACGGACACGAACTTCGACAATTACAAGTTGCTGGCAGTAAAAAACGTTGCCAAGGCTAACAAGGTCGTCTTGTACGAAGGGCTACCTCACCAATTCTTTGAGAAAAATTTGCTGACGGAAGAACTGAAATCAAAGAAGACTGTGCGAGTGCAGGGGTTTCCTTTCTACACAGAAACCTTGCGATTGAAGGACCGTGATTTGAAGGAACTTACTGAGCTATTTACGGACATAAAATCATTCAAGCCGTTCTCAGGCTACAAGAAGTGTGGGGGTTTTCATCCGGATTATTGCCTTGAGTGGTCTGTTGGAAAAGAGGTCTATCACTGCTTAATCTGTTTTGGCTGCTACGAGGTCAAGATTTTTGCCCCCAAGGCAGAGTTATATTGCGACATTGAGAAGGAGGCGTACAAGAAGTTTAAGCAAATCCTTCAGCCGTATCGTAAGCAGCGGCCGAAGTCTGAACAAGACTAGCTGCCAAACTCGCTTCCTCGCTTTAAGCGATTGGAAGTCACCGAGGAACCCATCGAGCGGACGTGCGTCGATCCGGAAAGCCAAAACCCCCTGCCGGAGCAGAGGGGTGAGGGGGATCGAGGAGTCGTAAGTACGGTTGGAGCGGAGAGGGCGGGATTCGAACCCGCGGAAGGGGGTGAACCCTTCGCCGCTTTAGCAAAGCGGTGCTATCGGCCACTCAGCCACCTCTCCTGCCATGTCCAGGCATGATAGCGAACCGGCTAGTCGGTCGCAAGATGGATGCTCGCGTTGCGTTTAGAATACGGGCGTCGCCCGCTTGTCCAGTCACCGCAACTTCGGCTCAGAGCATGTACGTTGCCAGCTCGACCAGGCGCTGCAACCCTGCTTCCGCTTGATGGCCCAGATGCAGGTGCAGGACCCGCCGACCTCGCTCGGTCAGCACGCCGAACTCGCTGTTGGCCTGGGCACGTTGCAGATCGCCGAGCGTGTACTTCTGGCCGGGCACCGGCGCATCCTTGATGGGGTCGGCGGTCAGCACCAAAAACAAGCCGGAGTTTGGCCCTCCTTTGTGCAACTGGCCCATCGAGTGCAACAGTCGCGGCGCGTAGCCCAACAGGGTCGCTACCTTGCGGCGATCGCGTACCAAGTGTCGCAACGTCGACAACGGCTCGCGCGTGCCGGGATGGTCGCCGAGAAAAGCGTCGATGGCGAAATAGTCTCCCGGTCGTAGTCGGTCTAGATGCGCCTGCAAGGCAGCGGCGGCGGTCGGAAAGCCAGTGCCCAAATTAGCGTCAGCGAAGACGCTCCATCCCTGATCTTCCAACAATGGGTGCTCCTTGACCCAGGGGCGGCCCGACTCCAGAGCTTCGATTTGAGCACGAGCAGCGACCTTGGCCGCCTCGACATCGGGCATGTTAAACGGATTGACGCCGAGCACGGCCGCTGCCGTCGCCGTCGCCATCTGCCAACGATAGATTTCCTGTCCCAAATTGAGCTTATCTGGTAACTGCAAGCGAATCAGTGGATGCCCAGCCCGCTCCAACAGCAACAGAGCCGCGTCCTGGTCCGGCGTGGCTTCGTCGGCCAACTTCAACTGCACGAAGACGCGATCTTCACGGTAGATCTCGGGACTGCCCAGTCGCTCACCTTCGACAACAATGAGGCCGCGTCCATCCTTGCCGGTCGATTCACTGATCAATTGTTCCAACCACGGTCCCAAGGCGGTCAGAGCCGGTCCCAGCACAAGCGTGACCTTGTCGCGTCCCTCTTCGGCCAGAGTACCCAGGGTCACTCCCAAGCGAACGCCAGGGTTCAACTCGGGCGGCACACACGAGGCACACGAATGGGCCATGATCTGCGCGCGCTGCAACAACTGTTCGACTTCGACGCCTAGCAGTGCCGCCGGCACCAGTCCTAGATTGGACAACGCGGAGAATCGGCCTGGACTCTCGTGCCAGGCAAAGTAGATACCGCGGAACCGTTCTGCCTTGGCTCGAACATGAAGTCGAGTTTTCGGATCGGTTATAGCGATAAAATGCGAACCAGCCTTGTGGAAGCCGACCACTTGTCGGACACGCTCGAAGAAGTAGTGAAACAGCGCACTGGTCTCAACGGTGCCGCCCGACTTGCTGGAGACGACAAACAAAGTCCGGGCTGGATCGAGACGCGAGGCCAGCGTCTGTACCGCAGCCGGATCGATCGTGTCGAGTACGAGCAGTTCCGGCCTGCCGGGACTACTCGTGCCGAAGACACGCGCAAACAGCTCCGGGCACAGGGCCGAGCCACCCATCCCCAGTACGACGATGTGCTGATAGGTCGAGCCGTTCCCCTCCTCGTTCAGCTGTTGCAGCATCTCAGCCTGGTCGAGTTGTACCTCTGGTGTGTGCAACCAAGCCAACCAACTGCCCTCGTCGGTGCCGGTCCATAACGTGGCATCGCCCTGCCATAGCCGACGCACTTTGCCTTCGACCCGCCATTGCTCTAAGGTGCGATCGATGGCCGGCTGATACTTGCCCAGAACGAAGGTTGGCGTTTCTAGGATCCCTCCGAGCTTGGCTTGCCGTTTGCTCTCGATCGCGGCCAGCAAGCGATCGAACGGCTCCGTAAACTTGGTGATACCTTCGGCCAGCAGCGTCTGGGTAATCTCCCGCAGCGGCAGCCCAACTTCTTGCAGCGTCTCGACCATCTCTTGGGCATACTCAAGGTTCTCCGCCCAGTTCTCGGTGAGACTGGGGCGAACCCGTCCGCTTTCCTTGAAGGCCAAGTAGGTCTCGGTCGGCACCGTGTTGACCGTGTCGGGACCGATCAATTCCTCGACATAACGAGTGCGGGAATACTTGGGATTCTTCGTCCCCGTGGAGGCCCAAAGCAGGCGTTGCGGCATGGCCTGCTGGTCGGCGAGCTTCCGCCAACGCGGACCAGCGATCAACTCCCGATAACGAGCGTAGGCCAACCGAGCGTTGGCAATGGCCACCTGTCCGACCAGCGACTTGAGCTTCTTGCGGAGTTCGCCGTCCGTCAGGGTGTCTAGCTTTGCCTCCAGTCGAGCATCGACCAACGAATCGACCCGACTGACGAAGAAGCTAGCAACGCTGGCGACTTTGGACACGTCGCCGCCCTTGGAACCGTAGGTTTCCAGGCCAGCCATGTAGGCTTCGGCCACCTGCTGATACACGTCCACGTCGAACAGTAAGGTGACGTTGACGCAAATGCCCTCGCTGATGAGTTGCTGAATCGCCGGGATTCCTGCTGGAGTGGCCGGCACTTTAATCATTACGTTGTCCCGACGCACGTCGCCATAGAGTCGGCGGGCTTCTTCGAGGGTCTCTTTGGTGTCGTTGGCGAGGTAGGGCGACACTTCCAGCGAGACGTAACCATCTCGACCACGAGTGCGAATGTAAACGGGATACAGCAGGTCGGCGGCCAACTGAATGTCTTGTACCGCCAACCGTTCGTAGATGTCCTGCGAAGTCTCGATCCCTTGAGCCACCAGCGCCTTGATCGCTTGATCGTAGTCGGTGCTGCCGGTGATGGCTTTCTCGAAGATGGCTGGATTGGAGGTGACGCCGAGCAGGCCGTCGCGTTCGACCATCTGGGCTAACTCGCCGGAGGTGATCAGCCCACGACGTAGGTTGTCGTACCAGATCGATTGCCCATATTTTTGAACGTCCAGCAACGGATTCGCCATCACGCTTTCCCGACGAGGACACAAATTTCCACCAAATCCGATCAACTGTCGGAATATGTGGTCACGTCATGAGTGGCCAGCGTCAGAGCCTGCTGCCACCAGGGAATCCAAACCGGTGGTAGCCGCAGGCTTCAGCCGGCGTTCAGCTGTAGCCGCAGGCTTCAGCCGGCGTTCAGCTACACCATTTCGCAGAGCGTTCTCATCCTTCCTTCAAGATACTTTCCATCCCCGAGTAGTGGACAGATTTCGGGAGACTGCTCTTCTCCAGGGACTTGGCAAGCCCTACTCTACTCCTGGAGAGTACCATCTGTATGAAACCAATTTGACGGAGAAGGATGTATGGCTCTGATCTACACCGAAGACACGCGGCGCGACCTGCACGACCGACTCGGCAAGGTGGAGGGGCAACTGCGCGGCATCGGTCGCATGATCGACAGTCAGCGTCCAGCGGTGGAGGTACTCCAACAGTTGGCCAGCATTCGCTCGGCAGTCAAGGGCATCACCAAAACCGTGATGCGATCCTATATCGAAGGCTGCGCGGTCGAAGCCGCTCGGTCGGGGGATGCTGCTCTCGATGGCATGCTCGATACCCTGCTCAAGTTCGTCAAGGAGTGACACGGTGCGGGCTTTCGATCCCGAACTCTGGCCGATCGTCTGGCTCACGCTGCGGGTGACGATCACGTCATTGGCCATCGCCGCCGCCGTGGGCATTCCGGTTGGCGTCTGGCTGGGACTTGCTCGTTTCCCTGGCAAGCAAACGCTGACGGCGCTGGTCTACACGGGAATGGCTCTGCCGCCCGTTGTCGTTGGCTTATTGGTTTATCTGTTGCTCTCTCGTAGCGGCCCGCTGGCCTTTCTCGAATGGCTGTTCACTCCCAACGCGATGATCCTGGCTCAGACGGTCATGGCTCTACCGCTCGTTACCGGCCTGGTCATGGGAGCGGTGGCGGCCGTTCCCTCGGAGTTGGTTCGGCAGATACGCAGTCTGGGCGCGACGCCTCGGCAAGTGTGGTGGGCCATCCTCCGCGAAGCACGGCTGGGAGTACTGTTCGCCCTGCTGGTGGCGTTTGGCCGCATTGTCAGTGAAGTTGGAGCAGCCTACATGGTCGGCGGCAACATTCAGGGACAAACGCGAGTTCTTTCGACCGCCATTATGATGGAGACGGGCAAGGGCGACTTCGCCTTGGCCCTCGCTCTGGGAGGTTGGTTATTGGTGTTGGCGCTATCCGTGAACCTCGCCGCCATGCGGCTTCAGGGGAAGACGCTTTGAGAGGCAGTTCCGCCTACCGCCTGGAGAATATTACCGTCCGCCACGGCGAACGGGTGGTGCTGCAACTGCCCACGTTCGAGGTGGCCGCTGGCGAAGTGCTGTGCCTCATCGGTCCTCCTGGTGCCGGCAAAAGCACGCTGTTACGCTTGCTGGCGGGGCTACAGTCGCCGACACACGGGACGATGTGGCTGGGGGACCAACGCTTTGGGGAATCGGCCCCGCTGGCGTTGAAACGCCTGGTGACGCTCGTCTTTCAACGTCCCTTGCTGTTGACAGGGACGGTACGATCGAACGTCGAGTATGGGCTGCGAATTCGAGGCGAGAAGGACGCGGCAAGTCGGACGATGGCCATGCTTGAGCGAGTGCATCTAACTCATCTGGCTGATCGGGCAGCCTCGGCGATCTCCGGCGGAGAGGCTCAACTCGTCGCCTTGGCCCGAGCCTTGGCCTTCGCCCCGCAGGTGCTGTTGCTCGACGAACCGACTAATAACCTCGATCCCGCCCGGGTCGCGCTGGTGGAAGAAGTGGTGCTGGCCGACCACCGGGAGCGAGGCACGACGGTAGTCTGGGCGACGCACAACCACTTTCAGGCTCGCCGAGCCGGCCAGCGCGTGACCCTGCTGCTGGACGGCAAACTAGTCGAGACGGCCGCGGCGGCAGACTTCTTCGACCAGCCGCGCGATCCTCGGGCGGCGGCCTTCGTTCAAGGAAAGATGGTGTACTGATGCGGTATGGCGCGTTGATTCTGCTACTGGGGCCGGTTCTCTTCGCCGCCGGTTGTCACGGCACGCCCGCGAAGAGCATCCTCGTGGCCACGACCACCAGCATTCGCGACACGGGGCTACTCGACGAGCTACTGCCCATCTTTCGGGCCAAGACCGGCATTGAAGTGCGTGTGGTAGCGGTCGGTACCGGGCAAGCTTTGGAGATCGGTCGACGAGGCGACGCCGACGCGGTCTTGACCCACGACCCAACGGGAGAGGAGCGATTTGTCGGCGACGGCTTCGGGACCAAACGCCTTCCCGTGATGTGGAATGAATTTGTCCTCGTTGGTCCCCCCGAGGATCCGGCAAGAGTTCGCTCGGCCAAATCCGGAGCCGAGGCCTTTCGCCGACTCCGCGAACAACAGGCCGTGTTTATCTCCCGAGGAGACGAGTCCGGCACCCATCAGAAAGAAAAGGCCATCTGGGCCAGCGCCAAGATCGAGCCGGTCGGTGCGTGGTACGTCCGCGCCGGCCAGGGTATGGGAGCGGTGCTGCGAATGGCGGACGAAAAGCGCGGCTACACCCTGTCGGACTGGGGAACCTATCTGGCTCAACGCGATCGGCTGCATTTAGTAATTATCTATAAAGGGGATCCAGAATGGATTAATCCCTACGCTGTTCTGCCCGTCAATCCCAACAAACATCGGCACGTCAAGCACGACCTGGCCCAGCAGTTTGCCGACTTCCTGATCTCTGAAGAGACGCAGCAGTTGATCGCCGACTTTGGTCGGGAAAAGTTCGGAGAACCGCTGTTCCGAGTTGATTTGCCCAGTAAGGGAGGCGGCCAATGACACCTCCCGTTGCCACTCCGCCTAGTCGATCCCGAGTTGCCGTGTGGAAGGTCGTCTATCTGCTGGTGGTGACCGCTGCCGTGTTCGCTGTCCCAGCCCTTGAGGCCACGCGACCGGTTCGCTGGTGGGTGGTACCCGGGCTGTTGCTGATTCAAGCGATAATTCTGATCTCCTATGGCGTCGACGGCCGCGAGGTATTCCGTCCACTTGACCGGTTGAAGTGGCTCTTCGCCGTGTTGTTGGTCTGCTACGCTTTCTTGCCCGGTGAGGACAGTCGCACCACTGCCGCCTGGCAGGCCTTCTCCGTGTTGGGCTGGACGGTTTGGGTGAACTTTGGTGGATTGGCCCTGGCCGCCCTGATGTGTCTGCAAATTCTCACCGTTTTGCTGGCCGCCGCTGTCGTGCGGTTGACTGGACCAGGGACCGATCTGGTGGTCGGCCTGCGGACGCTGGGGTTGCCGAAACTATTCGTCTACCCGCTCGATCTGGTACTGGCCCGGCTCGGCGGCATGCGACGAGGCGGTGGTGGAGGTGGCGGTGGTCGTCGAACGGCCGCGACGCCTTACAACTTCCCAGGGTTTTTCACGGTGCTGAAGTCGCTAGTTCGTGGCGATGTCACGGCCTTCACCTCCGCGATTCGGACCGCGCTGGACGAAGCCCGCGAGCAGGTGGAAGCAGACTCCGGCGATCCGCTTTCTCCGCATTTTGCCAATGACGTGGCGATCATCGCCGGGGTCGGGTTGGTGATGGTCGGCTTCAAGATGCTCAAACTATTGCCCGGAGTCCCCATCGCCAGCGGGCACAAGACCCTGTTGTTTTTCCCGCTGTATCTGTTGGCCGCTCGGCTGACGTACACTCGCTGGGGCGGAACGGCGGCTGGCTCGGTCATGGGAGTGGTCGGCTTCCTCCAGGGGGATGGGAGATTTGGTATCTTTGAAATCCTCAAACATCTCGCTCCGGGAATGTTGATCGATCTGCTCTGGCCCGTGGTGCGCCGGTTGCCCGAGCGGGCCTGGGTCTACTGCCTGATCGGTCTGCTAGCCGGCGTGGCCCGACTCACGACGGAACTGGTGGTGCTGTTGCTGCTCGGCACACGGGCTGAAGTCTACCTGTTTTTGGGCGTGAAATTACTTCCGACGCTCACCGCTGGTCTGTTGAGCGGCTTCGTGGCCGTCGCCGTGCTTCGCGCTTTTCCCGTGGACCGGTTGCCGGGCAGCGCGGACGAACCAAGCCGAGAGCCAGCCGAACCGGTTGCGGTTGCTCATGACAAGGAGAACCCATGAACGAAATCATCCACGAAGGCCAGGGCCGTCGCGCCCACATCAAAAGCCCGCTGATGCGCGAGTCGCTCATGGACCGCAAGGTGCTGGCCGCTAGTGATACTCAGGACGTCTTGCCCATTCTTCCGGAGGTTCACGTCGTTCACCTGGGCGGGGCGAGCATCCTTGATCGAGGTAAGGCGGCGCTGGTTCCCTTGCTTGATGAAGTCGTGCGCTGCCGCAAAACCTACAAGATCCTGCTGGGGGTCGGCGGCGGTACCCGCATGCGGCACACCTACCACATCGCGCTGGATCTTGGCATTCCGACAGGCGGGCTGGCGATGGTGGCTGGATCGGTCAACGAACAGAACCGCTACATGGTGCAAGCCCTGCTGGCGAAACACGGCGGCGTCGTGCTGCACAAGGATCATTATGTGGTCTTACCGTTGTGGCTGGCCTCGGGAATGATTCCCATTCTCAGCGGCATGCCGCCCTACCACTACTGGGAGCCGCCCACCGGCTCGGCTCGGGTGCCGCACTATCGCGAGGACTTCGGCTTGTTCATGGTCAGCGAAGTTCTCGGAGCGGCTTCGATGATTTATGTCAAGGATGAGGACGGCCTGTACACTGCGGATCCGAAACGCCATCCCACTGCCGAGTTCATCCCCACGATCACCGCTCAGGAGTTGCTCGCTCGAAATCTGCCCGAAATGATCGTCGATCGTGCGGTGATCGAAAGCATGCTCCATGCCCGCAACACTCGCCGCATTCAGATCATCAACGGTCTGAAGCCGGACTTGCTCGGTCGAGCGCTCGCCGGGGAACCGGTCGGTACGATCATCACCGCCCCTAAGACGACTAAGGAGGTTGCTAATGTCCGCTAATACTCCGGCTCGAAAAACCATTCCCACTCCCCTGCGAGAAGGAACGTTGGATGCCGACAACCTGCTCGTCGAGGCCGAGTATGGTCCGCCGATTCGCGTGCTACCTGACGTGAACGTCTTGAAGGTGGGCGGTCAGAGCTTCTTCGATCGTGGGCGAGCGGCGGTGGCTCCGTTGGTCGAGGAGATTGCCGCTTGTGCCAAGACGCACCAACTGTTGATCGGCATGGGGGGCGGCACTCGATCGCGGCATGCCTACAGTCTCGGCTTGGAACTGGGCCTACCGACCGGCATCCTGGCGGCGATGGGAGCCTCAACCGCTCTGCAAAACGCTCATCTGATGCAGATGCTTTTGGCCAAACACGGAGGAATTCTGACCAGTTTCGAGGAGTTTGAAAAGCTACCGCTGTATCTACGAGTGGGCTGTATTCCGATCATGGTCGGCATGCCGCCGTTCCACCACTGGGAGCGGCCGCCGGAAACCGGTCGCATTCCAGCCAACCGCACTGATGCCGGAGTGTTTCTGATGGCCGAATTCCTCGGGGCCAGGTCGATGATTTACATCAAGGACGAGGACGGCCTGTATACCGACGACCCGAAAAAGAACCGCGATGCGAAGTTCATCCCCAGGATCACCGCCCAGGAGCTGCTCGACATGGATCCCAACGATCTGGTCCTCGAGCGCGTCGTGCTGGGCTACCTCTTGAAGGCGCATCATGTCCGCTCGGTGCAGATCGTCAACGGGCTGAAGTCGGGCTATCTGACCCGCGCCTTGGCCGGTGAACACGTCGGCACAATCATCTCGGCGGAGTAAACTTCCTCCCCTACTTGCCGATGCAAAAGCGGCTGAAGATGCGGTCGAGCAGATCGTCAGTGTAGACTGCGCCGACGAGTTCACCAAGTTGCTGGAGAGCTTCGCGCAGCTCCAGGGCGAGAATCTCCGGCGGATCCTGCTCCAACGCGATGCCGTGGGCGCGACGCAGATGCTCCAGGCAGAGTTGAATGTGGCTCTGACACCGGCTAGCACTAGGAGCGAGTGGGGAGGGAGGGCGGTTTCGCGCCCGCGCCGTCAGCAAACGGCGCAACTCGTTCAGACCGACTCCACTGACCGCACTGGTGGCCAGCCAACCAGTTTGAGGAGTTTGCAGATCGCTTTTAGTAGCAATACGCTCGGCAGGAGGATGCTCTTGTTCCAGCAAGGCGGCTTCCTCGGCGGTTGGCGCGGTTCCTGCTTCCACACAAACTAGCAGCAGGTCCGCCTCTGCCTGAGCCGCTCGTCCCAAGGTTTGAGCCTGTGCTTCGATCGAGTCCGTCGCTGTCTGCCAACCGGGCGTGTCCAACAGTTCCAGTTGAATTCGATCCAGATCGATGCGAGCTACAAGATAGTCACGCGTCGTCCCGGGCACCTCGCTGACCAGGGCACGGGCACCCGCCAGAGCGTTGAACAAGCTCGACTTGCCGGCATTGGGTCGGCCTACCAGCGCGACACGATAGGCGGTTTTCGTCAGGGAACGGCTCTCAAGTTGTTTGCCGACCAATGTCACCTGAGCCAGCGCACGCGAGAGTCGCAGCAGTAGTTCTTCTTGCTGGACGAATTGAATGTCCTCGTCGGCAAAGTCGAGACCAGCTTCGACGTCGGCCAACAGATTCAACAGCTCCTCACGCAGCAGGCTTAGCGGTTGAGCGATGCCCCCGGCCAACTGCGACAGAGCCTGACGTAGCTCCGTTGTTCCTTGCGCGTCGATGATCGCATGCACCGCTTCGGCCCCAGTCAGGTCCAGTTTTCCCGCCAAGAACGCGCGTTGGGTGAACTCTCCGGGCTGAGCGGTGCGGCAGCCGGCCTGCAACAGCGCCGCAATCACCTGCTCGACCAGCGGCGGGCACGATGGTAGATGTAGTTCGGCCACGTCCTGCCCGGTGTAGCTCCGCGGACCCGCAAAGTACAGCAACGTCGCCGGCAGACGCAGACAGGTGCCTTCGAGGAATTGGCCCCGCGGCGGCAGCGGGGCCTCGCTCTGAAAGATTGTTTGCACCAGGCGAACGGTATCCGGACCGCTGAGCCGAATAATCGCTCGACCACCCGGACCTGGCGGTGTTGCCAGCGCGACAATTGTATCTTGGACCAGCATCGGCATGAGTCAGACACCTTTTTCTGAAGTCGAGCCTCGTCGCAGCACCGCCGGTCCACAGAGCAGCACGAGCAAAAAGAGCCAAACTAGATAGACAGTGTAGCTCATGCGGGGCACCAGCACTCCTCGGGCCACATCCACGGCTTCCCCATCTGTGCTGACCACTCGTCCTTGTCGCAACACTTTCACCTCGATCCCACGCGCCGTGCCATCGTGGCTGGAACGTTGGCTCAGAAACGTCACCTGGTAGCTGTTCTGCAACTCGTCGGCGAGGCGTTCGTAGAAGACCGATAGTTCAGAAATCTTGGAGACGTGGGCATACTTGCCGCCCGTTTGCCCGGCTAGTTCACGAAGTGAGCGTTCGTCGATGCCGTCATCGTGCAACTGGATCGATAGCTGCTCGAACAGTTCGATCAACTTCTGCTCGTTACCGGCGTGATAGTACTCACCTCCGGTTTCTTTAGCGATCCGCTGCATGACTTCTTCGTTGATCTCTCGTGGGTTGCCCAGTCCCAGCATGAACACGGGAATGCCCACCTCCCGCGCGCGAGCGAGGAGAGAATTCACGGTGGCACGTCGGCTGCCGGGCGACTCATCGATTCCGTCGGTCAGGGTAATCACGGCTCGACGCCCCCGAAGATTGTTGGCCACGAGAGTTTCGAGGCCGTCTAATGTCGCGTCGTACAGTGCCGTCCCGCCTCGGGCTTGCAACGCGTTGATCCGACGAATCAGCGCTGGGCGATCGTCGCTGAACGGGCCGGGCACTTCAGGACGTGTCGAAAAGGGTAACAGCGTCGTCTTAGCGTTGGGCCGCATCAACTCGACGAAGCGGCTCGCGGCACGCTTCAGCGCTTGCATCTTGGTCTGCGAATCGCGCAGGTCGGCTTTGCCACTCATGCTCCCCGACTCGTCGAGTACCAACACGGTGTAGACGGATTCGTCACGACCCGGTTCGCCGATCCCAATGGTGTAGACTGGCAGCTCGGCCAGAGCAGCAGCCTGAATTGCCTGGGCCAAGGACTGACCGCTGTTCATGTCCACGCCATCGGTCAGCACCACGATGACACGTTGCCCCTCAATGCCGCGTAGCAACTCCACGGCCTGGACGGTGGCATCGAGATAAGCTGTCCCGCCCTGCGGCTGAGCCTTGCGAATGCGTTCTTTAAGGCCAGCCTTGTGAGCAGGCAGATTCGCTGGGTTCCGCGCTGGAGCAACCACGACTCGGAGCAAATGATCGAACAGAATCAGGCCAACATCCGCGCGAGCATCGAGTCGATCGAGGAAGGCCAACGCGGCCTGTTTGGCTTCGTCGATTTTGCCGGCACGGGCCATGCTTCCGGAGATGTCGAGAGCCAACACCACGGTCAGCTTTCGCGATCGTGGCGGAAAGAGTTGGAGGTTCGCGACCGGTTGGCCATCCTCTTCCACGACGATGTTCTCACGCGGCACGTCGGTAACGGATACCTGATCTCCCGTTCGTTTGAGCTGAAATTGCAGACTAACGAAACGAGCATTCTGCCCTTTGTGAGGCCGAACCGCCGAAAAGACCGAGGCCGGATCGATCTCCACGCGATACTCAGTCTGAGCTGGGGCCTCTGTCGGGAGCAACAGTGTCAGAAAGACACCACTGTTTAGCAACAGAGCGAGATAGTGGAATGAAGCCATATCTTTCCCTTACTCACACAGTCTGTGAGACTGTCCGAATTAATTAGGGTTCCCCTCTTCCCCTCGGGGCATTGGTTTCTACACAAGTGCTTTTAAGAGTAAAAATGAAACAAATGAACACTGAAGATCGATGAGAGGAAGCCTCATTTTAGATTTTAGAGCGCTTCTCCAAATGGTGTAGAGGCAAGGAAGTAGGAAGCGCGTTCGCAGGCGGAAACTTGCTTTCGCCGGCTTTAGCCTGCGATCCACTACACCATTTCGCCGGCTAACGCCTGCGGCTAGCTGGCAATCCGAATCGGTAGTCGCCGGCTTTAGCCTGCGAGCCGTTACACCATTTTGTAACGCGTACTAGTGTTCAGTTGTATCAAATCTATCCCTAGCAGTACTCGTGTAGAAACTAATCCTCCTTGGGCAAAGAGGGAAAGGGAATCCTTGCAAGGGGAAAGTCGCAGAGGATTGGCTCCCGAGTTTGGCTTGTCGGCGGCTTGCTCAAACGTCTACGATGCACGGTAGGTTCTGGAGGCTGTCCATGTTCACGACGCTACTGCTGCTCGCTGCTGTTGCTCCCCCTCCCGCCGCTCCGCCGCCGACCGTGATCGCACGCTGGATCGAAGAACTCGGTGATGACGAGTTCACGGTTCGGGAAGCTGCCTCGCGGAAGTTGCAGAACGCCGGCCAACTCGCCGAACCAGCCCTCCAGAAGGCGCTTAACCACACGGATGCCGAGATTCGTCTTCGCGCAAAAACCATTTTGGCCGAGCTGAAATGGGGCATATTGCCTAATACTCCCGAGCCGATCGCTGAGTTGATCCGCTCGTACCGGGCAGCAGCACGCAGCGAACGCGGCGAAGTGCTGCGGAAGCTGCTCGCCGCTGGCGAACCCGGCTGTCGCGCCGTCGTGCGCATTGCTTATGCCGAGGACGACGCCCTGGTACGCTCCGAAGTGTTTCGCGGGCTGACCGACTCGGTGTTTCGTCAGGCTCCCTTGCTGATCGACCAGGGTGAACTGTCTCGACTGGAAGCGTTGCTGGAATTACGGCTGGCCGCCGATCCGCGAGCGACGGCGACACACTATGCCGCCTTCCACGCCCTGACCGGGCAGTTGCCTCGTACAATTGCTCTGTGGGAAGCGCGGTCCAGATCAGTCGTCGTCCCAAAATGGGAGAGTGAAATACTCGCTTATCTTTATCGAGCCAACGGTGAACTCGACCGCGCCGCCAAGGCCGCCGCCCGGGCCGAGTTGATGCCCTTGCTCGAAGCCCTGCTATATGAGTCTGCCGACTGGAAAACTCTGGCAGCCTCGCCCAACGAGTTTCCCGTCCCCAATGAAACACGCAGCACTCGAGGCCAAGCCGTAACAGCTGGCTACCGCCTCGCTTATCTGCGTCTAGCCGGGAAGCAGGAGAACCTCCAGGCTCAACTGGATCTTCTGCAAAACCCCAAGGGGAGCCGCGCCGATGCCCTGCCCTACGCCAAGGCCTTATTCCTCAACGGCTACGCCGATCTAGGGTTGGAGGTGCTGAGCAAGAGTGAGTACAGCCCGCGGATGGTTTTTGAGATTTATTATGCTCAAAATCGAGTCAAGCAGGCGCTGGCCGTCGTCGAGGCGGCACGGAAGAGCGGTTCCAGTGAATTGGCGAGTTTAGAAATCCTTGAAGCAAAAATTCTGGCCCATCTCGGTGAGAAGGAGCGGGCCTTTGCTCAGCTCAAACAATACACCGATGCCATCCAACCTGGAGCCGACGAGCCGTGGCACCAGGATCTCGTCGAGACCGAGCTGTTTCTCGATCGCCGCCAACAAGCCTTAGCAGCAACGGCCAAGATCCTCACTGCCACTGGGGACAACGTCCGGGCTAGCCGCTTGCTCGATAAACTATTCGATCCCAAAGGCGACGAGGCCTATGCCTTGTACAAGGTGCTGCGTCGTCTGGAGCCGCGTCAACCCTTCGATCAGACCCTGGCCCGCCTCGAAAAGTTGCTCGACGGAAAAGAGGATGTGAAAGATCTGGTAAATCGGCTGAAGCTGGACGATGCCGAGACTCCGCCGGACGACTGGCGCATCGTCGGCGAAGTCTGCCGCTGGGCCAAGCAAGATAAACTCGCCATCGACTGCTTCCGGCAAGCGAACACACCGCTGGCCTGGATCCGCCTGGCGGATCTGCATGCCGCCAACAAGGACTGGGACAAAGCAGCGATGCACTACCACGCCGCCTACCAGCTAGGGTTGAAACAGGAGATCGCGCCGACCGGTGAGGCCACGCCCTGTCTGGCCCTGTGGCTCTCTGGGCATGCACTGGTGCAGGCAGGTCGCCAGGCCGAGGGCAAGGCCCGCATGGAGCGTGCCCATCTGTTGCCCCTAGCTGATGGACAGGTACGATTCGACTTTCTGCGTGCCCTCCGCAAACGCAAGCATCAGGAAGCCGTGCGACGCGAGGAACAGTCGCTGCGTCGCTTCGGAGAGCCGATCTTGTCCGAACCCGATTCGTACTTCACTGGCGAGGGGTTGCGAGCAGCGGCCATCGACCTGGCCACCCGCAAAGAGTGGCTCCGCGCTGCCGATGGCTATGAGCAAACCTTTCTGCGCTGCCTGCAACCGATGATGAATTTCACCCGTGGATCGGCCTACGTCACGGTGCCGGGGCACATCTTCGCCCTTCGCGTAAAGGGCTTACTGACTGCCGACCGTCTCGACGAGGCGCTCGTTGAAGCCGCTCGCGCTCGCCGTAGTCTGCCAGGTAATATTGAACTAGCCACTTATTTGATCCCTGAACTAGAGGAACGCGGACGATCGAAAGAGGCTGACGATTGGTACCGCCAGATCCGCGAGCCGTTCGCCGAGGTGCTCGCGGCCTATCCCAAGTGTGCCTGGGCACGCAATCAGATCGCCTGGTTGGCTGTGTCCTGCCGCCGTGACCTCGACGAAGCGTTGAAGCACGCCCAGCAAGCTGTAGCGCTGGCCCCCGAGTCGGCTTCCTATCACGACACCTTGGCCGAGGTATTGTTCCAACTAGGCAAGCAAGACGAGGCTATCGCCGCCCAGAAGAAAGCTATCGCTCTGCAACCGGACCGTGCGATCTACAAAAAGCAGCTCGAGCGCTTCCAATCGGGCGATCGCAGCCGACCTCGGATCGAGGAAGAGGACTAGCAAACCCACTGGAAGACTCACGTCCCGCGCTCGCCTGGAAACGAAACCACAGGGGACTCAACCGTCTCCCGCTTGCTCGAGCGGTCCTCAGGATGGTGTCGTGGCAACGGGTTACTATGGTTTACCCACCAGGCACGCAGGGGTAGTCGCAGGCTTGAGCCTGCGCGCGGGAATCGCGGGCTAAAGCTGGCGGCTACCGACCGTTTGCGGCTGCCTTGAGAGGCTCGCGCGAAAAAGACCAGCCCCCTGTTGTGCTGACAACAACAGAGGGCTGACCATCTCCAGTTGGCTCACGAGGTTGAACTCAGGATCATTTGTTCAAGACAATTTCCTTGGAGTTCATCCGTGTCACTTGTTGAAGACAAACTCCTTGGAGTTCATCAGTGCCCAGAGGATGTTTTCATATGCAACCCGCTTGTTAGAAGCGTGCTTGGCGAGGTGTTCCAGCGCCTCCTGACGTTGCTTGTCGGTCGGCTTGCGAGCAAAGGCCCAGAGGAACAGTTCCTCCACTTTTTCTGCATCGGAGCGGGTCGTATCTCGGGCCAGCACGTCGGCTCGGCCACCGCTTCGAGATAACTTGCCCTGCACTTCGTCGGAGTTGAGCAGATGCAACGCCTGGGCTAGGTTGGCCTCGCTGACACGTTCACACTCGCAAGCACTGATTCGCTGCGGCCGACCGAACACGTCGAGGAAATACGATTGGAACGATTCGTCGGGCAACATGATGGCCCGATTCGGCGAAAAGCGATCGGTGGGCAAGCCGCCGAACCCCGCTGGTGCCAGAGTCACTTGATTGACTGCATCGTACAGCACCTCCGCCGACATGCGTCGAGGATAGTACCGGGCATAGTTCTGCTTGTCATGATTATTGAACTCGTTGGGCGTCGAACTGAGTTGATACGTTCGACTCTTCACGATCACTTTGACGAGATGCTTCAGACTAAACTTGTGATCGATCAGTTCCTTGGCCAAGGCGTCGAGCAGCTCGGGATTCGACGGTGGATTAGTGATCCGCATGTCGTCGAGCGGATCGACGATGCCCCGATTAAAGAAGTGGGCCCAGTAACGGTTGACGACAGCTCGGGCGAAGAACGGGTTGTCCTTGGCTACCATCCAATCGACGAGTTTTTGGCGTGGATCCTCGAACGGCCCCACGTCCATGACCGGGCCATCGAGCGGCTTGAACTCGGCGGGACGGTTGGTCTTTTTGTTGATGACCTGGCCGCGCGTGCTGGTGAAGATTGCTTCGCGACGGGCCGACTCGTCATTGTTGTTAGCCCCCAACACTGGGATGCGTTTGCGTCCAATGCGGCCAAAGAAGGCGGCCAGGTTCCAGTAGTCGTCCTGGCTCCACTTCTCGTAAGGATGGTGATGGCACTGGGCACAGGCCAGCCGCTGTCCCAGAAACACCTGGGCGGCATCGTCGACGAACTCCTGGGGCTGGCGCAGCTCCTTGTACCAGACCGTTGGCGGACTAGTTTGCTCGTCGCCAGTCGCGGCCAGGATCTCGCGCACGAACTCATCGTAGGGTTTGTCCTTGGCGAGGGACTGGCGGATCCAGTTGTGGAAGGCGAACGTCCCTTTGGCGCGCTCGGCTTGACCACGCCGCTTCACTCGCAGGATGTCGGCCCACTTGTTGGCGAAGTAATAGCTATACTCCGGCGAATCGAGCAGGCGATCGACCAACTGATCACGCTTTTTAGGATCTTTATTATCGATAAACTCTTGCACCTGTTTAGGGGTCGGCAGCGTGCCGCACAGGTCGAGATAAATGCGGCGAATGAACTCCGAATCGGTGCAGAGTTCACTGGGCACCAGGCCAAGCTCTTTCCACTTCTTCTGGGTGTGGATGTCCACCAACGTCTGTACGGGGAAAGAGTAGTTCGGTGAAGCAGCTCCCAGTGGCACTGTGGCTCGGAAGGTGGTGACGAATTCTTGGTAGCGCACCATGATGGCCGCCTCCCCCGACAACGACAGAGTACGAACCAGCCCGCTTTCGTTGACCGTGGCGATCTCTTGATCGTTGCTTTCGTAGGTGGCCCGTCGCGTGATGTCCTCGATCGAACCATCGGAGTAATGGGCATAGGCGGCAAACTGCTGCTTACTGTCGCGCTGCATGACGCGATGTTCGGGATAGACCGAAATCCGCGTCACGACGGGATCATCCTTTTCGCCCACTGGCATACCGGAAGCGATCCAGCGGCGAATCATGCGGTACTCGTCGGAGTTAACCTCCATGCGTTTGCCACCGCCGTGCGCCACGAGGCCAACGGCCTTGGTCAGAAGCAGGCTCTGCTCCGGAGCCGCCGGGAAAAGGCGTCGCCCACGAGCCTCTTTCACCAGCGAGGCGTAATCGACCTCCGGCTCGAAGCCCAGCAGCGACAGACGAAAGCCGTTCTGCCCGCTGGCCTTGCCGTGGCAACCGCCCGAGTTACAACCGAGTTTGGTGAAAATCGGTACGATCGAGTTGGCGAAGTTGATCGGTAAATCGACGTCGCACGATTCGGTCCGAACCGGAATCTGTACCAATTTGTCGCCGTAGCGAGCGGTGATGGTAGTGGAACCATTGGCCACGGGAATGGCTCGTCCCGAGGCGGTAACGCGAGCGATCTTCTCGTCGGCAACGGTGTATTGCACGTCGTGGGTCAGATCAACAAGTCGGCCACCGGCCAACTCGGCGGTCAGAATGACCTGCTGAGCATCATCAACCCCCTTGAGCGTTAGTGAGGCGGGTTGGACAACGAGTTTTTGCACTTCGCCGGGAGCAGGCAGGGCAGCGGGAGTGGTCGGTTTGGGTGGTTCCGCGGCAAAGCAAGGAAGCATCAGGGCGAGCAACGCCAGGGCCGCCAGAACGGGCCGGTGGGTGTGTGGCATGAAGAGTACCCCCTGAAAGTAAACAAGGCGTGAACCATAAGGTAGGTCTGCAAGCAGATCTCAGTATTCTCGCTGCCGGATCCTCCGAGTGCAAGGGAGATCCGGGGAAAGTGTCAGAGAGCCGTTTCCGCGAACACCTGCCAGAGGATCACCACTGTCCAGGCCACGAACAGGGCCATGCTAAGTAGCACTGCCAAAACGCTGCTGAATCGCGGAGCAGTAGTTCCCACATAGGTAGCGCTGTGCGCCGGTGGACAGGCCACGCCGGGATAAGGCGGCTCCCAGGCGGGGAGTCCCTCGGGAGTCATCAGCCTCGCTCTCGTCTCATACAGCGCATAACAGATGGTTCCCAGTACTAGAATCGCTGCTCCCAATAGAGCGGCAAGATACCAATCCGGCACCGTACTCTGTCCTTCTTCCAGTTGCACTAACTGAGGAATTCGTGCCAACGTCACCGAGAGGGAGTTGTTGAGGAAGTGCAGAAGCATCGGCATCCACAATGAGCGGGTTGTGATATAGACATAGTGCAAAATCAGGCCGACCGTGGTGGCCATCGTGCCCTGAAGCGGGTCAATGTGGATGAAGCCGAAGAGGAACGACGTGAGAATCACGCCCCACCAAACGCCGTGTTTCCCAACCAGACCGCGTCCGAGGTAGGCTCGGCACCAGAGTTCCTCGCTAAGGCCGGGCATCACGCCAATCACGAAGATGGCCACCCCAAGGGGCCAGCTGTTGATCTGCTTGAGGAACTCGCTCATGAAATCGCCCTGATCCGAGGGCAGCCGCCATTCACCCGTTATCGAGCGAAAAACCTGATAGAAGAATACGGCCTGCCCCACGCAAAAGACGAGCAGCAACGTCGAAAGCAGAAAGGCTCGCCAACTCGGGGTCGGTCCTAACGCTCGTTTCGACCAATTGCTGCCGAACACCAGACTCAGCAGCGCCCAAAGCAAGCCGGTGAGGAGCAACATCGTGACTAGCGCACTCAGAAAGGCCATCAGTCCGCCCACGTCCTTGGTGCTGGGGAAATGCAAGACTTCCGAGAGGCTCCAGGCCACGCCGTTCGCGAAAACGAGGAAGGCTGGCCACATTAGGATGACCAGTACCAGATGCCAGACACTGGGGCGGCGCAAGGCTACCTCGCGTTTCCACTCGCGGCCAGCGACGACGCGCAACACCACCAGCGACATGACGATAATCATCAGATGAGCAAACCATTGCGCGAACCCTAGCGCAACCTGCATCGTCGTCGATTCCAGCAAGGTCGAGGCGTTGCCATCCTTGAACAGGTCAGGCTCGGCCACGGCCAGGTAAAACACGAACGGCAACACGACTACGATCGGGGCACAGATCTGCGTGATAATCAGCAGAGCCAGGCACCAAGCCAGTGCCCACCAGAAATTCGGATGCAGCGGCAAGGGACGCGGTTCCGTGGAAGGCAGAGGCGGCGGGGAAGGCTCTTCCGGATAGGCCGGCAGGGCGTCGAGAATGTCGCTTGACATGTGCTTGTCCGCGGGACTTAGTAGTTTATGTGGCCGGTCGACTCCAACCAATTGTAGATCCACGGATGCCGCCAGGGATTCCAGTACTGGTAGGTCATCGACAGAATGCTCATCACCAGTAATAGCAGAGCAAAAAGTCGACCCCAGCGATTTCCTTCAAGGAGGTCGAGGATCGGCAATAGAGACAATAACCACAACGGCGTCAACCACATCAACCAGCGCGGCCCATTGCTCCAGCCGCCGTAGTTGTCGCTGCGATACAGATAAAAGCCGATTACCACCAGCGACACCACCAGGGAGCAGACGGCCAGCGACCGAGCCGGTGGAGCGAATTCGCCGCGCTCCCCTCCGGTGCCACGTGTCAACCAGACGAACATGCCCGGCACGGACAGCAGCATGAGCGGCATCAGCGAAAACCAGCCATGATGCCCCAGCAGCAGATGAAAAGCGTACACTTCTCGAGGCTCGCCATTGCGTCCGGCGAAGTCGATGCCTCGCTTGTGGATTCCCTCTGGCACGCGCCAATGACTGCCCTCATATTCGTACCAGGGCGTGCCGAATTTGAAGTAGGTTGGCAGCAATTGGCCGCTCTGGGCATACTCCAGAGCCATCTGCGTTCCGCAGAGCAACAACACCCCTGGTAGATAGTAGAACAAGGCTCGCCCCGGAGCGCGGAAGAGCAGTCCCAGCCCGAGCATCCCCGCCAAAGCCAGAGCCGGTAAATCGTTGCAGGCCGTGAATCCTGCCGCGAGTCCGGCCAGAAAGTACCAACTGCCGCCCCCGCTGCGCAAAGCACGAGCCGTCGCATACAACGCCACTGTTGCTGCCGTGGTGGCGACCGTGTGATTGTTCAAGCTGATCAGAAACGGAGTTACCAAGGTAGCGAATCCTGCCGCGCCGACGACGAAGTAGCGCGCCCAGTCCGTCTGTCCCAGTTCGTCCGCCATCCGCGACAACAGCCAAAGGTACAGCAACAGCGGCAGGACATTGGTAATCAGTAGGATGGTCCGCACTACAAGAAAGCGATCGCGCACCATATCCCAGCCGAACAGTTGTTTCAACAACCAGTATTCTCCGGCGACCAGGACGGACAACAGTGGCGGCTTGGTTGAGTAATATTCCAAGGTGGTCGGATTCAATACCTTGTCCACGCTCTGAAAGCCATCCTGAAAAATGATGCCCGAGTCGGCGGACGTCCGCGCGGTCAGACCAGCCTGTCCCAAGGCGATCAGTTCCAGTGGATGGGTGGCGGCGAGCAGGGCGGGTGCGCTGGCCGTCACCACGACCCGATCGCGACGACCGACCACCCAAGTCCCCTCCTCGACTAAGGCCCGCGCCAGGGCAAAGCGTGAACGGTCGTTGGAACTGAAGGTCGGCCAGGGATCAGGCCGTTTGCTCGGCCAGGGCGGACGTGGACGGTCTTCCTTTTCCCCTCGATGGACACTAGGTTCGTTGAGGCGTTCCGCCGAGGCAATACGCCCTAATGTCACTCCCACAGCCAGAGTGATGAGCAAGCCATAGACCAGGGATCGCGCGTGCGGCGTGGATTCAGGAAGCGGCATCATGGTGTGTCGGGGTCAAGGAGGATGGGGAGGTGACGCCGTCCGTCTCGCCACGTCCGGTTAGGGGAGTCTGTTCCACGATACTGTAACTGTCCTCATCTTTTCCCTGATAGGCGGTGATCAATTCGGCGAGAAAACCGATCGACATCATCTGCGATCCTAGGAGTAGAGCCGCCAGCGAATAGTGCAATAAGGCTCGCTGATGCAGTGGATCGGACAAATCCGGATACCACAGACGAATCACCCAGATGATGGCGAGATACCCCAAACCCAGACTACCGAACAAGAAAGCAAGCAAGCCCAGCGAACCTAGCAGATGCTGAGGACGTCGACCATAACCAGTGAGAAATTTCACCGTTAAGAGATCGAGAAAGCCCTTCACAAAGCGACGCACACCGTACTTCGAGCTTCCGAAGCGGCGCGGGCGGTGATTGATTTCGATCTCGCCGACGGTGAAGCCGCGAGCCGACGCCAACACTGGAATAAAGCGGTGCAGTTCGCCGTACAGGCGGATCTCGCGAAAGACTTCGGCTCGATAAGCCTTCATGCCGCAGTTGTGATCGTGCAGATGAACCCCGGTCAACCAACCCACCATGCGATTGAAGATGCGGCTGGGGATAACTTTGTGCCAAGGGTCATGACGAATGCGTTTCCAGCCCGAAACCACGTCCAACGGCGAACCGTCCGGACCACCTTGCTGTAACGCGGTCAGAAAGCGGGGAATCTCGGCAGGGTCGTCCTGCAAGTCGGCATCGAGCGTCAATACGATGCTGCCCACAGCGGCGCGGAAGCCAGCCGAGAGCGCCGCCGCCTTGCCGAAGTTCCGTCGAAAGCGGATGCCGCGCACATTCTCATAACGACGCGACAGATCCCGAATCACGTCCCAGGAACCATCTTTTGAACCATCATCTACAAAAACGATCTCTAAAGTCAGCTGATTCTGATGTTGAATCGAAACAATCTCGGCGTGCAATGGCAGCAGACTTTCGCGCTCATTGAAGACTGGAATTACTACCGAGATGGCCGCCACATTCGCCCTCCTCTGGGTCGCACTCAGATTCTTGGCGTTATCGTAGTGGCTTTACCCTTCTGTGTCCCTCGTTGGTGGAGGTCAAGAATTCCCTGGTACTGGTTCAACAAATCCTGGCTAAGTCTGCAGGCTCTGGGCAGTGTACGCGAAGCACTGGGAGCGAGGACTCCATCGTTATTTCTGGCTCAGCAAGGAGAAGGGTTGGTTGTGATAAGAAGAAGGGTTGGTTGTGATGCCAGATGGACGACTCTATCGCGCAACACAGGGTAACGGCATCGATATTGTCCAAAACGGCCTTCCTGAGCCGCGAAAGCTAGCCCGAGAATCAGGCCAGGCCAAAACAATTCATTGGTGGCCTGAATCGCCGTAGTTCGTTTTCTACTTCTTTTCCCCCTCGGCGCGATTTCTGTTCTAGAGTTGTCACGTTCCCCCCTCAAATTGTGTTTTGTTGTTGAGTGAAGGTGCGTGCGATGCCTGCTCCCACAACGATTGATGATTTTCTGGCCGTTGCTCGCAAGAGTAACCAAGTCGACCCGTCCCGTTTGGATAGCTACCTTGCTCTGCCGCGGTTGACTCCGTTGCCGAGTGAACCCCGTAAATTCGCCCAACAACTCGTTCGGGATGGCCTGTTGACCGTCTTCCAGGCCGAACAGTTCCTCCAAGGCAAGTACAAGGGCTTCAACCTAGGCGGCTATCGGATTCTCGAACGGCTTGGCCAGGGGGGGACCGGTACCGTCTACCTGGCGGAACACGAAGTGATGCGGCGTCCAGTGGCGATCAAAGTATTGCCGACTCCGCTGGCCGAAGATCGCGAGTTGCTGGAACGCTTTCGCCTAGAGGCGCGGGCGGCAGCCGTTCTAGATCATCCCAATGTAGTACACATCTACGACTTTCGTCAGGAAGGGCCGCTCCATTTTATCGTCCTGGAGTATATCGACGGGCCGGACCTGCAACAAATGGTCAGCCGCAAGGGACCGTTGCCGATCTCCCTGGCTTGCGAATACATCCGTCAGGCCGCATTAGGGCTGCAGCATGCGCACGAGGCTGGGCTGGTCCATCGCGACATCAAGCCAGCCAATCTGCTGGTCGATCCCACTGGAACCGTCAAGGTGCTGGATCTCGGACTGGCTCGTTATGAGAAAGGTAACGATTCGCTGACGGAACGATTCAATAGTCGCATGGTGCTGGGCACGGCAGACTACTTGGCTCCTGAGCAGGCCTTGAACCTGCATAATACCGACTCGCGGACCGACATCTACTCCCTGGGAGCCACGCTGTACACCCTGTTAGCCGGACGTCCGCCCTTCCACGAAGGTTCGGTCGGCCAAAAGCTGATGTGGCATCAGATGAAACAGCCCGATCCGGTGACGAAGTACCGTCCTGAGGTGCCGCAGGAACTGGCCGATCTAGTCAATCGCATGCTGGCCAAAAAACCGGAAGATCGTCCGGCAACAGCAGCTCTGGTCGCCGAAGAACTCGCGGTCTGGGCCGAACAGCAACCGCGTCCTGAGGTCTTCTCGGGAGTTTCCGGCGTCGGGCTGCTCAAGACCGGTCGCACCGCCTCTCTGGGGGGATCGTCGCGCCGCCTTCCCAGTACCACTGCTCCCGATACAGTTTCTCACGCTCAGGAAGACACCGGCTTGATCGAGTTTGGCGAAAGCTCGCGGCGACGACCGACGGTTCGAACCGCGATACCTGATTTGGCACTCCGGAACGAAGGTGACTGGGTCCGCCTAGCCATTCTGATCGGAATGGTCGCTCTGTTTGCCGGCATCGCTGGTGGCGTGGTCGCCTTTCTGCTTTGGGGACCATCAGTCGGATGAGAGGAAGCAAAAAACCCCGTGAGTCGCTATCGGCTCACGGGGATTGCATTGTTGGCTCTGTCGAAAAGAGCCTCTCCTGGCACCTGTTCGACGCCGAGAAAGGCCGTTTTATTCAACTGTTCCCCGAGACTATAGTAAGCCTGGCCTGTTATCCGCATTCCTCGATCGCAGGCTAAAGCCTGCGGCTACCGCTTGCGGCGACCGGTGGCATTCCCCGATCACAGGCTAAAGCCTGCGACACTTTCCTTGCTTATCGATTAAGTCGTTTGGCAATCTGCTCGACGATGGCCTTCTCGTCGGGAAACTGGCCGGTGGCGAGTTTCGAGTAAATCAGTTCTCCATTGGCTTTCAACTCGAAGCAGCCGCCGCCGGAAGGAATAAGTTTGAAATCGCGAATGGATTGTTTGAACGTGGTCAAAAGCTTGTCCGTCAAACTGACGGCTTTGGGTTCGTAACCTCACTGGGCACAATAGGTCAGTTCCAGATGCATTGACACTACCTCCGCGGAAAAGAGCAACAGCGGAACACAGTTCCTACTGATACAATAAACTTTGGAGCGAAGCGATTCAACCAGCAGACGAGGTTCGACCATGGCCGAGAGGCCGCCTACCGTGATTGTTCGGCATCCCAAGGAGAACCCGCGGAAATGCTCGGTCTACTTCCTGCGCGAGCGGTCGGACATCGTCTTCCTGAGCTACCCGGTGCGACGGCGGCCTGACCTGAGCGATTATGTCCGTCTTGCCGCTGAGGGGCCGCCGCTGTCCCATGAAGACGCCGATCGCGGCATTCTCCTGCTGGATGGCAGTTGGCGTTGGGCGGAAGCGATGGAACGCGACTTTGCCGACGTGCCGCCTCGCTCCTTGACGGGTTGGAAGACGGCCTATCCGCGCGTCTCAAAGCTCGGCACGGATCCGGACAATGGCCTAGCCTCGATCGAGGCGTTGTACTTGGCCTATCATCTGCTGGGGCGACCGACCGACGGTTTACTCGATGACTACCGCTGGGCCAGGGAATTCCTCTTGGCCAATAGCCTGGGCTGAGCCGATTATGCAATCCCCTCTTACAGATGCGTCTCGTCCTCTCCGTAGCTATCCACTCTTGGCCTGGCTAGTGCTGCTTGGAGTGATCGGTTTTATCCTCGTGCGGCAGGCTCTACAGATCGAGCAACCGACCGCGGCTTGGCTAGTTCCGTTGACGGCGCAGGCTCGCATGCTAGTTGGACTGCACAACACCCAACTCGGTGGCCAGCAAGGCAATCTCCTTTTCGACTCGGTAAAGGAGAGTATTGAGCGTGACCCCATCGACGAGACGACCTACTCCAAACGGCTACGACTAGCGATTCTCAGTGGCGAATTGGTCGGCCCGGACGAAGCCTTACGCCTGCTGACTGAGCAGGAAGAACAACGGCAATCGGGCGAGTTGCCTGCTGCGGAGCGATCGATCCTCGCTGCTGGGCTATTGCAAAAGTTGTATCGCGCGTATGAGCAGGGGCTACCGCCGTCGATTCTTTCCGAAGAGCAACAAGCGTTGCTGCGTTCGGGGTTGGGCTGGTTCGGCGAACTGGCGTTGGCCCCTGCACACGGCGATGCTCAGTTACGGGCCAAGGTACTGGCCCCAGCTCGTCGGGCGCTAGTCGGTTACTTTGCGCTGCTGCTGGGCGGCTGCATGGCTCTGCTGGTGGGCCTGGCGCTGTTGATCGTGTTTGTTAGTCTGGCCTCGCTGGGCCGACTGACCGGCTGGCTTTGCGCTGACAGCGGACGAGGCGGGCTTTACGCTGAGACCTTTGCCGTCTACATGCTTCTGTATTTAGGGATCGGTTTTCTCTTCAAGCTGTTGCCGGAATCGTGGCATAGTCTCGGCCTGAGCGGCCTGGCCATGCTCTTGAGTCTGCTAGCGCTGGTTTGGCCGATGCTGCGCGGCGTGTCGCTGCGTCAGGTGCGTCAGGATCTAGGGCTAACCTGGGGCCAATCCTGGCTCGAAGTGCTGCTCGGCTTCGCCACCTATCTTTGCGCGATTCCAGTGCTGGCCGTGGCCGTGGTCGTGATCGTGTTGCTCAGCCAGGGCCGACCGTCCAACAGTGCCCCGACGCATCCGGCGATTAGTGCGGCGCTGGAGAGCGGTTGGTGGGTTTGGGTGCAACTGGTGTTCGTGGCCTGTGTGGTGGCTCCGCTGGTCGAAGAGATTATGTTTCGCGGGGCGTTGTATCGCCATCTGCGCGAGGCAACGGGCCGCTGGAGTCGGATTGCCAGTGTGGCCTTCGCTGGGCTGATGTCTTCGTTTATTTTCGCCGTCATCCACCCGCAAGGTTGGCTTGCCGTCCCCGCTCTGGGCGGCTTGGCCTTGATCTTCGCAGTGGCTCGCGAGTGGCGGCAATCGCTGATCGCGCCGATGGTCGCCCACGGTTTGAACAACTTCGTGACCACGGCGATGCTGTTGCTGATGGCGGCGTGACAGGGGAAACAGCCCGGCTTCTACTTCTCTTCCCCCAACCCCTCTTCCCAAAAGGGGCAAGAGGAACGTAAGAGGTTCACTCTCTCTCGGAGAAGAGGGAAAAACGGTGAGGGAGATGCATCGCTCTACCCAGCGAGGCATTCGCGGATGTAGCGAATGCCGTGTGCCACGTCGCCGAGTCGACCTGCCTGGTCGCCAACCTCACGTTCGACGCACAACGGCCCCTGATAGCCGATCTTCACCAGCGTTCGGAGAAACTCGCGGATGTTCACTTCGCCTTGGCCGAGCGGTACTTCCTCACCCCAGGTGCCTGGCACCTTCGGACGCTTGGCATCCTTAACGTGGACGCTGCGGATGTCTGGACCGAGAATCTCAACTGCTCTTAGCGGATCTCCTTTGTCGTATAAGAGCATGTTCGCTGGATCGAAGTTGACTTTCAGGTTGGGGCACTTCAGCTCATCTAGCGTCAGCCGCAACAGATCGGCAGTTTCCTGCCCCGTCTCGAAAGCGATAGTCACGCCTTTAGCCTGAGCCATCGCACTGACCTGGCCTAAGGTGTCGAGGAACGGCTTGCGATCAGGATCGCCTGGCTCGGGAATAAAACCAGCATGCAGCATTAGATCCTGTAGTCCCAGTGCCAGAGTGCGATCCAAGGCCCAGGCTAACCGTTCCAGCCGTTCGGCACGCGTGGCCGGGTTGCCGAAGCCGCCGGTCTGCTGAATTGTCTGAGGCGTGGTGTAGTCTTCGCCGGGGAAGCCGAGCATCGCTCCGGTCATGCGGAACCCCGCTGCTCGCGCTGCTGCCGGCAGGTTCTCGCCTTCCTCCCAGTCAGCGTGGTGTGGATCTCCGCAGGCGATTTGTACCACATCGACGCCGAGTTGGTGCAACAGCCCCGTTAGCTCGGGTACACTTTTGACCTGCAGCGACCAGCTGCACACTCCCACGGCAAGCGGTTCTAAGGCCATGATGACATGCTCTCCGAGGATCAAGGGGCTGGCTCAATGACGCACCCCAATGGCCCGAGGTTTGCCCCGTCTCGGGCACGCACTTCGTGAAACGTAGTGATCTGTTCCTGCTTCAGTTCGGCAACTTCCTTGGGGCCGGTCCAGAGAATCGATCGCCCAGAATGATGCGCTTCCAGCATCAACTGCACAGCCTGTTCCAGCGGACAGCCCAGTGCTTTGCACAGCACTTCGACGACAAACTCCATCGAATGGTGGTCATCATTGAGCAAGATAACGTGATAGGGCGGAATGCGCCGGGCACGCGTCTCTTCACGTGGCTTCGTCGTAGTGACAGTGTCGGGATCGGAACTAACACGACTCATCGCGAGGGATCTCCCGGGGCTAGGGGTTGACCTACAACTGTTGCCTACTCTAGCTAGTGTACCGCGAAAGCCCTAGTCAGGCCAATCGCTGCCGCTCAAGCTCTGCCCATTCTCTGCCGATACCCCATGTTGTTCGTGAATGTGCGTGCCGAGGTCGACCGCAAGGTTTGCCCGGCTTCTCTAATCGAACCAGGGTGAGGATTCGACGCATGCATCGGGGGATGACGCAGCTGGAAGCAGTGCGCGCGGCGAAGGAACAACTCGGGGACGTGACCGCTGGAGAACTAGCAGCCTATGTGGCGGAGGTGTTTGGATTGACCATTAAGCCGGCGATTGTGACCGTGCTACTGGGATCACTCCGCGAACGCGAGGAGTTGGAACGCAGTAGCCGCGCTTTGTTGGAGAAGCTAGAGCAGGTCAAGGCCGAGCAACCGTCCGAACCAGCGAACAACCGCCGACGCAAGAAAAAGACAGCAGCCTAGCTGTCGGCGTCGCCGCGGCATTTGCTATGATACCAAGTGTGTCTGGTTTGTCGGGATCGAGCAGCGAGCTATTCCGTGGACTGGTTCGACGAATACGAACTTCGAGCGTTGGACCAAGGCGACAGGCGCCGCGGTAACTTGGGTTGGTATCACCGCGAAGCCTATCGCTATCGCGAGACCGATCCCGACTACGCCCTGACGCTGATCGCCAAGGGCCGCGCAGAGGCAATGCGGCTCCACGAACCGTGGTGGATTCTCTTCTACGACCATCTCCAAGTGCATGCTCTGCTGCACTTCAAGATGGACTACACCCAAGTACTCGATCTGGCGGTGCAAAACACACTGCAGTTGCGCAAGAGCCAGTTCGCCGACTTTCCTCGTCGTGGCATCGTGCAGTTGGATCTGGTGTCGGCCTATCTGGGCATCGATCCAATTGGCTATGCCGAGCCGATTCGTCAGGCCTTGGACTATCTCGATCAGGAGACCCCGAAGCAAGGCGATGATCGCTATCTGGTGCTGGGAGCCTGTCGCCAATTTGCCATCGAATTAGGCCAGTTCGACGAGGCAGAGCGGTTGAACTTGCAGGCGTTGGACTTGGCGGCGGACGATCCCGACCCAGACCGGGCAAGGCATTTTTCCGTGTTCAGCTACAGTAGCTTATGCGAAATCTACTGGAATAAAAAGGATCTAGAAAAGCTTCAATCTGCTGTGGAGGTCGGCGAGACAACGGCCCGTCGTGTTGGGCATCACAATGAGATTGCCAGCTTGTTGATGTGGCGCGCGTTGCTAGCACGGCAACAGGGAGATCAAGAGAGCGGCGAATTGCTGCTCCGTCGCGCTACCGCCTGCCTGAAGGGGCTGGGCATGCCGCCCGATTCGTCATTCTATGACGCTCAGTGTGCCTACCACGAATTGGCCAACGACCTCGAACCCGCGCTGGCGACTCGTGAGACCGAGCTAACCAATCTACGCGACCGGGGACGGCTAGCTCGCGAGTGTGAATGTCTATTGCAGCGTGCCTGGCTATTGCAGCGATTGGGCCGAGCGACTGCGGAGGATTTTGAACAAGTCCGTCGAGCGGCCAGACGATTGCGCCAGCCGACCGGCCCCCTCGACCGCCTGGAACGCCTGCGTCGCGGCGACCCTCCCGGTCCAGCTACGCCTCCGCTCTGAGGTTAGTGCGCGTTACAAAATGGTGAAGGGGAGCGCAGGCTTTAGCCTGCGACTACCGATTCGGATTGGCAGGTAGGCGCAGGCTAAAGCCTGCGAAAGCCAGTTTCCGCCTGCGAAAACGCTTCATCCCTCCTTGCCGCTACCCCATTTTGAGCAGCGCTGTAGTAACTACCAATTCAAACTTGAAGGAATCGGCGTTACCCGATGATCAACCTTCACAGAGGACTTACGTCCTCCGCTCGGTGTTGTTCACGGTGTCGTTCAAGGAGGACTTACGTCCCTTTGCTTAGCGCTCACTGGCTCTAAGGTGGTAGCGAAGTAGAGCCATTCAGTCATCAACCGCGGCCCCTGATCGGTAGATTGCACCGAGGTTTGCACGCGAACCAAATCATCATGCCACCAGTAGGCACCAAGAAGCAGACCACGCTCGCCCTGCTGACGGCAGACGTAGCCGAGATTGTCGGTATCGCGGCCCCAAGCCTCGTTGAGCGTCTTGATAACTTCCTTAGGAGTCTTGCCGCACGGTTCGCGATGCACCGCTCTCAGCCGAACGACTCGGTCGTTTTGATACCAGATAATCAGCATCTCGTAAGGACTAGATTCAGGAGTACGGTAGACCTCCCCGCCATCGTTGCTGGTGGTGACAGGCGATTTGAAGAAGGCCTCGACAGCGGCGCGTTCGTCGCCGAGCTTGACGCGCGACAGCCCCGTGGACACAAACGCCCAAGGCGGAATCTCCAGGGTGGTCATCTCCGGAGGACGATCGCGAAGAATCACTTCCTTACCACCTTCGTCGCTCTGAAAAGTGCGGAGGGTTCGATCGTCGCGCCAGCGGAACATCTTCGGTTTGGCGGCTCCAGGCAGATCGGACCAGAGATTGGCCCAGGTGGGAGTAATCGGCTCCGGTGCGCCGGAAGCCTCGACGAAGGTTTGCAACAACGGATCGCCGCTGCCCTTTTTCGCCTTGGTTGGACCATTCTGGTAGCGCACGCGAATTTCGACTACCTTGTTATCCTGATAACGCACTAACAACTGACGCGCCCAGTACGGCATCAGCTTGTCGGCGTTGGTTAGTATGGTCAGACTGACACCGTCCGGCAGATCCTTGCGGCGATAAGAGGCTCCCTTGGGTAGAACCTTCTCGACCTCGCTTTTGGAGATGCCAAGCTTCAGCGCAGCCAGGTTCAAATCGTTGACACGTCCTGGAGAACGCGCCAGCCACTCCTCACTCTTGCTATCCTTGAGACGAGCTAACCGCTCCTGTTGCTCTAACTGACGGGCCAACTCAGCGCGAGCGGCCAGTTTGTCTGCTGGCTGTAGATCGCGTGCCGACAGTACCGGCCCGGCCTCGTCGTAGGCCAGCCGTAGGCGAACGCGCGTCTCCTTAGATTCCCAGGTGAAGGCTAAATACGATCCAGTTGGATCTTCAATATCTTCGATGCGCGCTGGGCCGTAGTCATCCCATAAACTGGGCAGAAGTTTGTCCAACGCATGGGGATTGCCGGCCACGGGCCAAGCCATCTCGAACAGTTGGATCAGGTCGGCGTTCTTTTCCCGCATCAGCAACACCAACATCGGGGTCGGTGTCTGCAGTACCTGAGCCATCTTCTGCATCACAGCAGGCGTCTTGATGGATAAAGGAGAGCCGTTTTGTCGTGGATTTAGAACCAGGCGCGTGACCTCGAAGCCACGGTCGAGATGCACCGGGCCAAAGTCGCGCAGGGGCCGGGTGCTGGCTGCTGTCGGCGCGTTCTTCGCCGCTGTCACGCGGACGTAGCCACCCAGAGCCGGGCTGCGATTGGTGCGAGTCACCTCGATCTGGGTCTGAGGACCAACGAATACCTGCTGTCGCAAGTTCGTGGTGTAGTTCTCTTTGTTGGCGGTGTAGCCGGTCTCCGTGAGTCGGAACGCGAGCTTCTCGGGCGTGGCATACAGCGTGTCGATGCGTGACCGATAGGCCAGATGCCACTCGGCGAGTTGATCGTTGGTGTCGAGAAAAGCCGCCACGACTTGAAGTCCCTCGCGCGGCAAAGGCAACCCCAGAAGATCGGCAACGCGAGCAACTCGTTGCGGCGTGTCGGCGAAAACAGCCTTGCCCACGGCGGCGCAGCCGAACAGGGCACTGACCTCGTTCACCGGCGAGCCGAACGGCAAAGCTGGCGTCGAGGCGGCCATCTCGCCCCAGTTCTTGACCAGTTCCTCGATGTCCTTGGCCAGGGCCTGTTTGTTATGCTTGCGATCTCGCAGAGGCTTGATCGATGCTTCCAGAGCATGCTTGCCCGCCGAGAGCAGGACGCTGCCCAGTGGTCCCGAAGCGGTTTTGCTGTCCAACAACTTGCCCAGTTGCTGATGAATGGCAGCCAGTTGGATGGCCCCATCGGTGTCGCCGGTCGCTAGTTTCAACTGAGCCGAGATCTGTAGCAGACTGACCAGGCGCGACCATTCGACGGAGTAGTTTTTGCTAGGCTTGAGAGAGACCAGACGAGAACGGAACGTCTCCGGAGCTAGCTTCAGAGCAGCGTCATAATCGCCGAACCGGGCCAGATGCAGAGCAACTCCCGCGTCAGGTTTTTCAGGTTCGACATAAGGCGGCAGGGTCAGACCAACTTTCGGATCGAACTTCGCTTTGTCGAAAACAGCCACAGTCAACGGTGGCAGCAGCTTGGGCAGCATGTCCAGCGACAGCGGATTGGTCCGGATGGCGGCGAGCTGTTTCTCCACGGTTTCGGTCCATTCGTCCATCAGCTTGGCCTGCTCGGAACGCGGCAGGTCGAGCCAGTCGCCGAGCTTCAGATCATCGACCGGTTTAAGGCGTGTGCTATTGTCTACGGGTGCCACGCCACGAGGCAAAGGCGGAGGCGGCTGACGCTTGCAGCCGACCAGCAACAGTGCCGCAAGTAGCGCCGCGGCGCGAAGGGAATACTTGAGCATGATTGGTTTCATCCTCCAGGGGAGCGTGCGCGGCGTGGGACCGCGCGAGGGTCTGCTGCAACTATAGGTCACGGTTTGACCGCACGCCGACCAATCCGCTAGCGAGAGAGGTTAAGGTTGTGGTAGGATCGCCGACATGAACCCTATGGAACTTCCTCTACGGAAACGGGCCGCCGCCCTTGTGCGAGAGTTGAAGCGGCTGTATCCCGAGGCTCACTGCTCGCTGAACTTCGAGACCCCGTTTCAGCTGCTAGTCGCCACCATTCTGTCGGCCCAGTGTACAGATGCTCGGGTGAATCAGGTCACGCCTGCGCTGTTTGCTCGCTTTCCGGACGCTACCACGATGGCCAACGCGGAGTTAGCAGAGCTGGAAAGGCTGATTCAGTCGACCGGGTTTTACCACAACAAAGCCAAGAACCTTCTAACGTGTGCCCGCCAGTTGCTCGACCGGCACGGAGGCGAGGTGCCGGCCAACCTGGACGAGTTGGTCCAACTGGCTGGCGTTGGTCGCAAGACGGCCAACGTGATTTTGGGCAATGCCTTCGACATCCCTGGGCTACCAGTTGATACGCACGTCACGCGGCTATCGCACCGTCTTGGGCTGACGGCACAGCAACGGCCCGAAGCGATCGAACGTGAGTTGTGCCAGTTGATCCCGAGCAAGGAGTGGACCCGATTCGGGCTGCGACTGATCTATCACGGGCGGCAGGTTTGCACCGCACGAACCCCATCGTGCGCGACTTGCACGCTGAACAAATGGTGCCCAAAACGCGATGTGGACTAAGGAGCAACTAGCCAAAAGAGTTGTCTGTGACAGACTTTCTCGCAATCTTCGCGCCAGGACTAGACATTTTCTCACAGATTACGCTACAATTCCTGCTACCAATGCCCTGCGGCCGTCTCGAATGGAAGTGGCCGGGACGGGGCCAATGACTCCCCGAACTTCACAAGAGTTGAGGTTCGCTGAGAACAACTGGGCATGACACCACCTTCCACTCTCCTCCGTGGTCCAGGTTTACGGGTCACGGATGACGTACCTGGGTAACCCCCCAACGCGACTACTGGGAACGCTCGCACGGCGAGGCCCGTAGCGAGTTGATTTAACGACGAGGGACCAGAAGTTCTGGCCCCCGCTTTCTTTTGTCTTTAGTGAGGAGCCGAGTCGCGGAGTAGCGCCGCGACCACCAACCGAACCATGCTCGAGAACCTTCGTAACATCGGTATCATTGCCCACGTTGACGCTGGCAAAACCACGACAACGGAGCGGATCCTTTACTTCAGCGGTTCCAAGCACAAGGTCGGCGACGTGGATACTGGCGATACCACCACCGACTTTGACCCCCTGGAAAAGGCCAAAGGGATCACCATTAACTCTGCCGCCGTCACCGTCGAATGGGGCGAGACTCGCATCAATCTGATCGACACGCCCGGCCACGTCGACTTCACTGCTGAAGTGGAACGCTCCCTTCGCGTCCTCGACGGCGGCGTGTGTGTCTTCTGTGCCGTTGGCGGCGTCGAGGTGCAGTCAGAAAAAGTCTGGTTTCAGGCCAACACCCACAACGTGCCACGCATCGCCTACGTCAACAAACTCGACCGCATGGGCGCGGACTTCTTCGGCTGTATCGAGCAGATGAAAGAGAAGCTCCAAGTGGTGCCGGCCATCTGTGCCATTCCGGTCGGGCAAGCGGGCGAGTTTCAGGGTATCATCGATCTGGTCGAGATGAAGTTCATCCTTCGCGACAAGACCGACCCCAACAACATCCGCTATACCCTGGTGGACATCCCCGAGTCGCATCGAGAGCAGGCCGCCGAGTATCGCCATCAACTACTAGAGACGGCTTCGCTGGTGGACGATCATCTCGTCGAGTTGATTCTCGAAGAGAAGCCCGTTCCCACCGAGTTGCTCAAGGCGGCCATTCGTAAGGGCACGCTGGAAAACAAGTTCACTCCTATCGTCTGCGGGTCGTCGAAGAACTTCCACGGCGTGCAGTTGCTCCTCGATTGCGTGGTCGATTACCTGCCTTCGCCATATGATCGGCCGCCGGTCACTGCTACCGTCTTCAAGAGCAAGGACAAAGAAACAGTCCAGCGCAAGCCCGAACCAACGGAGCCGTTCTCGGCGCTGGCGTTCAAGACGGTCAGCGAATCAACGGGCGACCTGGTCTATACGCGCATCTACTCCGGGCAGTTGCGGCCCAAGGATGAGGTGTTGAACACGACGACTGGCAAGACCGAGCGCATTGCACGCATCTTCCGCATGATGGGCGACAAGCGCGAGAGTCTCGACGTGGTTGGCCCAGGCGAAATCGTCGCCGTGGTTGGTTTGAAGAACACCAGCACCGGACAGACGCTGTGCGACGCCAACCATCCGGTCATTCTCGAAGAGATCCGCTTCCCCGATCCGGTCATCGCCCAGGCGTTGATCCCGGATCCCAAGAGCGACGAAACGAAACTGGCCGACGCCCTGGCCAAACTGGTGCGCGATGATCCGACGCTGAAGTTCCGCACCGACCCGGAAACCAAGCAGCTGATCCTCTCCGGTATGGGCGAACTGCACCTGGAAATCTCGGTCGAAAAATTGATGCGGACTCCCGGCGTGATGGTTAGCACCGGCAAGCCAATGGTTGCTTATCGTCAAACCCTCAGCAAGACGGTCGAGGTGGAAACCCGCTTCATCAAGCAGACGGGTGGTTCAGGCAAGTATGCAGTCGTCAAGTGCATCTTTGAACCGCTGGACAAAGAGCGGATCGAAGAGTTGCGAGCCAAGGCCGAGGAGGAAGGACAAAAGGTCGATCCCAACAACATCTTCTTCTTCAACAAGATCGTCGGTGGGGCGGTGCCGCGCGAGTACATTCCAGCGGTCGAGGCCGGCGTGCGGGCGGCGGCGGCCAAAGGAGCGAAGTACGGCTTCCCCTGCGTCGACATGGCCTGCACGCTGATCGATGGCAAGTATCACGAAGTAGATAGCTCCGCGGAAGCGTTCAAACTGGCCGGCACCGAGTGCTGCCGTGATGCTCAGGTGAAGGCGGGGATCACCTTGCTGGAACCGATCATGAACGTGGTCGTGGTCGCTCCGGAGAACTATCAGGGCACGCTGGCCGGCGACATCAATCGGCGGCGCGGCGAGATCCTCAACTTCTCGTCCGACAAAGGCCGCTGCCACATTCACGCCTACATTCCGCTGGCGGGGCTGTTTGGCTATACCTCCGACCTGCGGAACGTGACCAGCGGTACGGCGTCGTTCAGCATGGAACCCAGCCACTACGCCCCGGTGCGTGAAGAGTTGGCCGACCTGCGTAAGCCCGGCGCGGCCTAATCTCGCTACGGAGAGATCCACCAAGCAGGGCGGCGTGTTGTGGCGTCGCCCTGCTTCCGTTATTTTCGCCGACTATTGCGAGGTGTTATCTCCCCGAAGAGGTCTTCGGCCATCGCCCATTTACCCTAGTGACGGGTTTCTTGTATCATGTCCTCTTCCTACTTTGCCAGTTGAGGAGTTCCATGCCGGACGACGCCCCACGAATCGGCTTTCTTGGTGCAGGGCGCATGGCCACGGCGCTGGCTCGTGCCTGGTGCCGTGCAGGCCGCATCCTACCTGAACAGACCCTGGCCAGCGATCCGCTGCCGGCCGCCCGTGAGGCTTTTGTTCACCAGACTGCCGCCCGGGCCACCGCAGACAATCTCGAAGTCGTTCAGCAAGCGAATCTCTTGATTCTGGCCGTCAAGCCGCAGACCATGCCCGAACTGTTGCGCGAGATTCGTGACGCGGTGGCACGACAACAACCCCTAGTCGTTTCGATCGCGGCGGGAATTACGCTGGGGCAGCTCGCCGCCGAACTGGGCGAGTCTACTCGTCTCATCCGCGTGATGCCGAACACCCCGTGTCTGGTCGAGGCCAGCGCCAGCGGCTATACCCCGGGACCACACGCCACTGCTGAGGATGTCGCCCTAGTGCAGCGGCTACTCGACCAAGTGGGGCGTGCCTTTCGTCTGCCCGAGTCTCTGCTCGACGCGGTAACCGGACTTTCCGGATCGGGTCCGGCGTTTGTGTATTTGATGATCGAGGCGATGGCCGATGGCGGAGTGCGAGTCGGCCTGCCACGCGACGTGTCCCAAGCGCTGGCGGCTCAGACCGTACTGGGAGCCGCCAAGATGGTCTTGGAAACAGGGCAACATCCCGGTGTGCTGAAAGATATGGTAGCCAGCCCCGCGGGAACTACCATCGCTGGGCTGCACGAGCTGGAACGGGCCGGGGTGCGCGGGGCGTTCATCAACGCCATCGAGGCCGCTACTCGCCGCGCCGCCGAGTTGGGGAAGAAAGCATGATTACCACGCGCGACACCGAGCGGATCCTGATCCTCGACTTTGGCTCGCAATACGCGCAGTTGATCGCCCGGCGTGTCCGTGAGCACAACGTACTGTCGCAGATCGTGCGGCACGATCTGTCGGCCCAACGCATCGCCGAGTTGAACCCGCGCGGGCTGATCCTCTCCGGCGGGCCATCCAGCGTCTACGACCCTGGGGCACCGCGCTGCGATCCGGAACTGTTCCAGCTGAACCTCCCGATCCTCGGCATTTGTTATGGCATGCAGATTGTCTGTCAGGCACTGGGCGGCGAGGTCAAGCCGGCCAAGAGCCGAGAGTTCGGCCGTGCTGTCTGTCGTGTCCATCGTCCCGAAGGATTGTTTGCCGGCGTTCCCACCGAGACCGTGGTTTGGATGAGCCACGGCGACCAGGTGCAAACCGTCAGTGACGAGTTTCTTCCACTGGCAGAGACCGACACCTGCCCGTTGGCCGCCGTTCAGCATCGCCATCGTCCGGTGTATGGCCTACAGTTCCACCCCGAAGTCAGCCACACCCCCCAAGGTGCGAAGATCCTGCGAAATTTTCTTTACGACATCTGCGGCTGTACGGGGACCTGGCAAATCGGCTCGTTTCTCCACGACACGGTCGAGCAGCTGCGGCGCAAAATCGGTTCGCACCGGGTCATTTGCGGACTGTCCGGCGGAGTCGATTCCTCGGTGACGGCGGCCCTGTTGGTTCGGGCCATTGGGCCGCAGGTCGCCTGCATCTTCGTCGATAACGGTCTGCTACGCGAAGGCGAAGTCGAGTCCGTTCGCCGCACCTTCGAGGGCGCGTTTCGAGCCGATTTGCACGTCGTCTCCGCAGGCGAGCGCTTTCTGGAAGCGCTACGCGGCGTGACCGATCCGCAAGAGAAACGACGTCGCATTGGGCACGTCTTCATCGAAGTGTTCGAGGATGAGAAAAAACGGATCGACAATGTCAAGTATCTGGCTCAGGGGACACTGTATCCCGATGTCATCGAATCGGGCGGCACAGTCGATGGGCCGGCCGCGAACATCAAGCTGCACCACAACGTCGGCGGTTTACCGCAGAAGATGGGCCTGGAGTTGATCGAACCGTTGCGTGATCTGTTTAAGGATGAGGTGCGCCGTCTGGGGCTGGAACTGGGATTGCCGGAGAGTCTCGTCTATCGGCATCCGTTCCCTGGCCCTGGATTAGCGGTGCGCTGTTTAGGTGAAGTCCGCGAGGAGCGTCTGCGAGTGCTGCGTCAAGCCGACACTATCTTGCTGGACGAACTGAAAAAGTCCGGCTGGTATCGCCAGACTTCTCAGGCCTTTGCCGTGCTGCTGCCCGTCCAGAGTGTCGGTGTCATGGGAGACGGACGCACTTACGAATCAGTCGTTGCCATCCGCTCAGTTAGCACTGAGGACTACATGACCGCCGACTGGTCGCATCTGCCCTATGACTTGTTGGCAAAAATTTCTACGCGAATCATCAACGAAGTGAAGGGAGTCAATCGCGTTGTATATGATATCTCCAGCAAGCCGCCGGCGACGATCGAATGGGAATAGACTCGTCGTCTCGCGCGGCGCTATTGGGAGTGCCCCCATGCGTGCTTTCGTAATCGCCAGTGTGCTGGTTGGACTGACAGGAACGATCGCCTCGGCGGAACGCCCTCCGGAGAAACGCCAGGACGCTGCTGCCGTGGTTGTAGGCAAGATTCAAAAAATCGAGACAAAAGAGAGTGCTTTCGGGGGAGATGGAGTGCGAACCGACTATACCGCCGAAGTCGTTGTCGCCTCCGTGGACCGAGGCGACGGCGTCAAGGTCGGCGATACCATCAAGGTCAAGTGGTTCCGCGTTACCAAGAACCCTTCTAATCCGTTTCCCGGGGCGTATGGCCATAACTACCCCGTCAAGAAGGACGACGAAGCGAAATTCTGGCTCATGGGCGATGCTAAGTCCGGCTTCGAGGTCATCTACAATTCCCAAGGTGTCGAACGAGTCAAGAAACGAGAGTGATATGCGCTTTGTCAAAATGCATGGGCTGGGCAATGATTACGTCTACGTCGACTGCATCAGCCAGGCGATACCGGTCGATCTCGCTGCGTTGAGTCGACAGCTGAGCGATCGCCACTTTGGCATCGGCGGTGATGGGCTGATTCTGCTCTGTCCTTCGGAGAAGGCCGACGTTCGCATGCGGATGTTCAATGCCGACGGCAGCGAGTCAGAAATGTGCGGCAACGGCATCCGCTGCGTGGCCAAGTTTGCCCACGATCATGGCTTAGCCCGGAACAATCCGTTGACGGTCGAAACAGGTCGCGGTGTGTTGACGTTGCAGCTGGAGCTGCAAGGTGGCAAAGTGGCCCAGGTGCGCGTGGACATGGGGGAACCGATCCTCCAGGCCGAACAGATTCCCACATCCTTGCCCGGCCCGCGCGTCGTGCTGTACCCATTCACGGAAGTTGACTGGCCCCGTGAGGCGGAGATCGATCCGCGTGTTACCTGCGTGTCGATGGGCAATCCGCACGCAGTGTTCTTCTGTACTAACGTCTCGCGGGTTCCGCTGGAACTTTTGGGACCACAGATCGAGCATGCCCCGTCGTTTCCGCGACGGATCAACGTACATTTCGTTCAGGTGCAATCGTCGGGTGAAGTCATCATACGCACTTGGGAACGCGGTAGCGGAATCACGTTGGCCTGCGGGACCGGAGCCTGTGCCGTTTGCGTCGCCGGCGTCTTGACTGGACGAACCGGACGCCAGTTATTGGCCCATCTGCCAGGCGGCGACCTTCGCCTGGAGTGGGACGAAGTCAGCAACCACGTCTTCATGACTGGCCCCGCGACCGAGGTTTTCACCGGAGAGATTTCCGTCTGAACTCCGCCCAAAATGAGGGATTCTTTTCAAACCAGGAGCTGCACGGCAGGGAGGCCGTATGAAACTTCGACATCCACTGTTGCTGCGCGGTGCCGGCTTCGCCGTTAGCTGGCTCATTCGCGCCTGGATCGGGTCGCTCCGTTATCGCCGAGTGATGAGTCGGCCTGAATTGGTTCCGACCTATCCCGGACTATCGCAACGGTATCTGTATGCCTTCTGGCACGAGACACTGTTGTTGCCCGCTTATCAGTACAGCCACACTCCGACTCGGGTGCTGATTAGCGAACATGCCGATGGAGAACTGATCGCACAAGTTTGTCGGCATCTGGGGTTAGGAACAATTCGCGGCTCAACCACGCGGGGCGGAGTCAAGGCGATTCGAGAGATTCTCAAGTTAGCCGGACGGTCTCACATTGTCGTCACCCCCGATGGCCCACGCGGGCCGCGACGCCAGTTTCAAGCCGGCGTGATCTTTGTTGCCGCTCGCACGGGCTTGCCGATCGTGCCGGTCGCCTTTGCCTATCACAAGTGCTGGCGGATGCGCTCGTGGGATCGTTTCGCTGTGCCATATCCGTTCAGTCCGGCAGTGGGCGTACTCGGCGAACCGCTTCACGTGCCCGCGGAAGCCGGTCGCGACGAATTGGAACACTGGCGGCAAAAGGCACAAGCCGCGATGGATCAGGTGATGGCGCGAGCCGAACAGTTGGCTACAAAAGAAAGATGGTAGTTTTTCAGTCGCGCTAGTTGCTCTTGTAATTGCCACGGGAGATCGCTAGAGTGCCGCCCCCAAAGCTGTCCTTATCCGACGAGGCCGATCCGTCATTGGTCTGGGTCGTACGCGGCCTGTTGATCGGCATTGTATTGACGCTGTTGGCACTCTTTGGAGTAGCCCTGTGGCTAAATCCATATGAGGTGGACGGCTCGCCTCGTCGATTGGCCACCCATCAGCAGCTGGGGTTGCCGCCGTGTACCTTCGTGGCGGTCACCGGGCAACCGTGTCCGGCCTGTGGGATGACGACGAGCTTCGCCTTACTGGTGCGCGGCGATGTAGCGAATTCTCTACGAGCGAACTGGGTGGGCACCTTATTGGCTCTTTTTTGTCTTTTATTGATCCCCTGGGGAGTGGCTAGCATTGTACGAGGGCGTACTCTATTGATCCGCTCCCCCGAACAAGCGGCTCTGAGTGTCTGCATTATTCTGTTCAGTTTGATGATGCTCCGCTGGGCCTTCGTCGTTGTTGGCTCGGTCCTGTGAGGCCGGTTCAAGGTTAGGTTCCAAGGAAGGGAGAGGCGCAATGGCGATCTGTTCTCGACGCGCTCTGCTGGGCTGGGCAGCCGGTGGGCTGGTGTTGACCAGCGGGTGTGATATGGCGTCGCTGGCCTACTTCCTACTACCCGAGAGCCGCATGGAGGCTCACATCAAGCACCTGCCTAGCGACGAAAAGGGCAAAAGTCCCAAAGTGGTCATTCTCACCTGGGCCGGCCTCGAAACTCGCTCTGAGTTCATCGGGGCCGATCGCCAACTCAGCGAAATGCTCGGCCTTCAGTTGAAGCAGTTGGCCGAGGAAGCCAAGGAAAATATCACCATCGTGCCTGTCCGCAAAGTCGAGGAGTTCAAAAACGCTACTCCTTCGTGGAAGAGCATGGACTTGGCCGAGATTGGCCGCCGCTTCAACGCCGACTACGTCATCTACCTGGAGCTGAATTCCATGAGCCTTTATGAGCCGGGCATGGGCAACATGCTCATGCGCGGTCGTGTGACCTTGAACGTGCAATTGTGCGAAGTAGCCAAACCGGACGAAACGCCGCTTAGTCAACCGTACTCGTGTGTCTATCCCGGCGAGGCTCCCGGGGCGGTGCCGGTGGAGAACGCGGCCCAGAAGATGCAGTTCCGTCAAGCATTTCTGCACAAAGTGGCTCGCGATCTCTCGCTGAACTTTGCCAGGTACTCCCGGCATGAAAGATACCGCATGGAATGAGCGGTCTGTGGCGATTCTCTTCTGGCCCTTGCTCAGTTGGTCCATAGGATGAGCCGAATTGCCGAGCCGCTCCTCGCCTCTCTCGCGAGGAAGTCGGCTCGCTGGCGCTCTCGGGATCTCTCACCATGCGACCCATCACGACACAACTTTTATTCACTTTGGCAGTGCTGTTCGGCATCAACACGATGAACTTCTATGATCGCCAGGTACTGCCCGCCGTTCAGGAAGCGATTCGTAAAGACTGGCAGTTGGACAACAAGCACTTCGGTGCCCTGGGCACTGCCTTCATCTTGCTTTATGCCGTCGTTGGGTTGCCGTTGGGTCGCGTCGCGGATCTGTGGCAGCGGCGGTGGATTCTGGCCGTGGGAGTAGCTCTGTGGAGCGTCTTCACCTTTCTTTCAGGCTTGGCTCAAGGGTTCTGGTCGCTGTTTGTACTGCGGCTGGGAGTCGGAATCGGCGAAGCCAGTTGTGCCCCGGCGGCCTCTTCGCTTATTGGCGATCTCTTTCCTCCGAATCATCGCGCTCGGGCCATGTCCATTTTCATGCTCGGTCTTCCGATCGGTCTGGCTCTGAGCTACCTCGTCAGCGCGGAGATTGCTTCAAGGTACGGCTGGCGTGAGGCGTTCTTTGTCGCCGGTGTTCCAGGGCTGATTCTGGCCGTGGCCGCTCTGTTCCTCACCGAGCCACCCCGTCCCTTACAAAGCGTGCAGACGCCGCCGTTTTTCCAGTCGGTTCGTCAGGTGTTGGTGCCGCCGACCATGTGGTGGATCATCCTCTCCGGGGCGCTGCACAACTTCAATATGTATGCTCTGGGCACCTTCCTGGCCTCGTATCTGAAGTTGTATCACGGCGTATCAATCGCTCAGGCGGGGCGGATCAGTGCCTTGACCTATGGCTTTGGCGCACTGGGAATCTTCGTCTCGGGCTGGTTCGGCGATCGTGCGTTTCGTCGCCATCGCTCGGGCCGACTCCGTGTCGCCTGGATCTCACTGGCGTTGGCGATTCCTTTTCTACTTCTCGCCTTAGCCGCTCCCGAGGGACAGGTTTGGCTCTGTGCCCTGTGGTTGCTGTTGGGGTGCTTTTTGCTCTATGCCTACTATGGCACAATCTACGCTGCTATTCAGGATATTATCGCTCCGCAAATGCGAGGAATGGCGATGGCGGTGTACTTTTGCGCCATGTACTTTCTCGGTGCGGTGCTTGGCCCCATCGCCACCGGCGTGTTGAGCGACTACTTCGCTCAGCGTGCCGAGACCCTTGGAGTGCTGAGCGAGACAATGCAGAGTCGAGCCGAGGCTGGCGAAGACTTGAAGAGTCTTTACACCGGCATCGGCCTGCATGACACGATGTTTGTGGTGCCCATCCTTACCGCTCTCTTGGTCGGGGTGCTGTATCTCGCCTCGCGCACGGTCAGCGCCGATATCGAACGTCTCCAGCAATCGACGACATCAGCAAGCCCTCACTCGTAGGCGATGGCGTCGGGAATGCGTAAGGTCGTGGCATGGTAAGCGGGCCACAGTCCAGCCAGCGTGGCGAACAACACCGCCGAGAAGCAGACAATACCCGCTTCCACCCAGGGAATCTGCATCGGAAAGGTAAAGCCCGACTCGTCGAAGATCAGTATGTCCAGAACGTACCACTCGAGCAACAGGCCGATGGCGAAACCAATGATCGCGCCGATCAGTCCCATGAGGACGGCTTCGGCCAGCACCGAGCGAAGAATCTGACCGCGTGAGGCTCCGACGGCTCGGAGCAGGCCCAACTCGCGGCGACGCTGGAGCACGGAGATAAATAACGCGCTCACCACGCCTAGCAGGGCCACCATGCCGACGATCGCTTGCTGGGCATAGACGAAGGCGTAGACCCGAGTCAGGGTGCGATGCACGTCACGATGCACATCAGGTCGGTTCAGGATGAACAGATTGTACTGTTCGCCGTAGCGAGCGAGGATTTCGTCGTGAATCTGCTGGGCATCAGCCTGCGGTTTGAGGAACAGATCGAAGACGCTGATCTGGTGATCGACGTACTTTTCGCGATACCAGGCACGATCCATCAGTATGGTGCCGCGGTTCCAAGTGTAGTCGGTCGCCAGGCCGACCACCTCGACTTTGAGCATCTCGTCCCGTGCGGGAATCTGAATGAAATCGCCGACTTTGACGCCATAGAGAGCGGCAAAGTTTTCGGAGACAACGACAGTCCCTTTTTCGCGGAGTCGAGGAAATTTGGACAGGTTTCTCGCCAGTGGTCGCTCGGTTTTCACCTGGTCGAACGCTGCGGTGTCCAAAGCGATGAGGAAGACATAATGATTCTGTCCCGTGCGTTGGCTGTAGTAGCCGACCTCGTGCATGCGAACCGGTAAGACCGCCTCAACGCCGTCGATTACCTTGAGTTTCTCCTCAAATTCCTCGGGCATGGTCAGGGCCGCACCGCCGGAAGTGACCGGCGATCCCGCGGTGACGAACAGGTCGGCATCAATCTTCTCTTCCAGCCAATCATAGATGCCCACTCGGGTCGATTTCAGAAAGCCGGAGGTTTGCACCATCAGAGCGGCGGTGGCCGCCAAAGCGGCGATCACCAAACCAGTCCGACCCGGAGTGCGAACGAGATTGTCGGCGGCGAGACGCCCTTCGAGTCCGAGCAAATAGCGAAAGAGCGGCTGAAGGATCCGACCGAAGATCGCCGAGAAGAACGGCGTCGAGACCAGGCCGCTGAGTACCAGACAGACGATGCCGGCGAACATGCCGGTCCGTAGCGGCATCTGCTCACGATAGCGGACCATAAGAACGCCGGCTAACATCAACAGCAGAGAGGCAGTGATCTGCAGAGCGAAGTAAATTACCTGGTCGCGGCGCGGCACTCGGCGAACAGCGTCTGCTGGTTCCTCACTGGCCGCTTGCATAGCCGGCACCAGCGCCGCCAGCACGGCTACTGCCGTGCCGGAGATCACCGCTACGATCATCAGCCAAGTGGGGAAGAGTAGTTGCGGGCTGTCGATCGGCACCATCAATTCGCTGGTGGTGTTGGCCAACGGTCCAATAGCCAGCCGTGCTAACGACCAGCCCAACGGCAACCCCAGAGCCGAGCCAATCAGTCCCATAAGGAAGGATTCGCCCATGAACAGGCCGGCGATCTGGTAGCGTGTCGCCCCCACCGAGCGCAGAATGCCGATGTCGTGTCGGCGTTCGGCCACGCTGACCGATAGGGCGTTGTACACCAGGAACAGCCCCACGACCAAGGCCCCCGCGCCGCCGATGGTGAAGCCAATCTCCAGTCCCGCTGTCACGTCGGAGACCATCTGTTTGCTCGTCTCGATAGAGCGCACATCGGCCCGTTGCCCGACCCATTGGCGTAGTCGCTCACTGACCTCCTCGAGATCAGCTCCGAGCGCGAGTCGAACTCCGATCTGATGCACATAACCGGGCTTCTCGGGGAAACAGATCAGCGAGGCATTGTTCAGCTCCATTAAAACCACATGGCTTTTGTTCAACGGCAGGTCGCTGTCGCCCAGCCCGATGGTGCCCATGCGCGTAACCTCAGGAGTTTGCCCCGCGGTGCGCAGTTTGAAACGGCGCGATTTGGGATGGGTTTGCTCCAACTCGCTGGCTAACTGCTCGGTGACCAGCGCGGGCGGAGCCACCAGAATCGCCATTTTTTCCAGGAGAGTGCGTGGCTGATAGTCCAAGTGAATGGTGATGCCGAGCTTCTTGGCCTCTTCGGCGGCGTCGGCTCCTCCTTTGTTCTTGACCCACTCGACGCCCCAAAGCCAAACCTGCTTATTGTTCAAATCGGCCACACTCATTCGCGTGAGAATCAACGGCATAACGTTCTCGATGCCGTCCAACTGAGCCGCGCGAAGCTCTCGGGCCAGATCCAGATGCACCCCAGTGTCGCCGTTGACCAGGATGATGTCGAACAGTTTGGCTAGTGGATTGACGCCTTCCTCCACACCGATCTTCAGCGACTTGCTCAAGGCCTGAGTAGCCACAAGTGTGGCTACTCCCAGGGCAATCAACAAGACGATGAGGACGGAACGAGCCAGTCGTTGCCGGACATAACCGAGGCTTAATGTGCGAAGCAGGGTTAGCATGGATCATCCGGTCGCGATGGAAAACTCGGCTCGTGGATTGCGTACCTCGCTGGAGATCACGCCATCCCGAATGGTCACGAGTCGATCGCCATAATTGGCCGCATTGCGATCGTGAGTCACCATGACCACCGAGCGTTTGCCAGGTTCAGGAAGACTGCGCAGCAGCTTGAGAATCTCGGTACTGCTGGCCGAGTCGAGATTACCCGTCGGCTCGTCGCAGAGAATGGCTTCTGGGTTGCAGACTAGAGCACGAGCAACGGCGACGCGTTGCATTTCGCCGCCGGACATCTCGTCGGGAAAATGCTCGGCTCGGTGAATCAGGCCAACTCGTTCCAGCGACTCGGCGGCGTCACGCAGGGCCTTACTGCGAGAAGAGCCGCCTAGCAAAAGTGGTAAAGCCACATTCTCCGCCGCCGTCAGGGTGGGCAACAGGTTGAAGAATTGAAAGATAAACCCGATCCGAGTTCTCCTTAACAGGGATCGTTCACGATCCGACATGGCGGCCAGATCCTTGCCCAGGAACAGCGCCTTGCCCGAGGTCGGCGTATCCAACCCGCCTAGCAGGTGCATCAGGGTCGATTTACCCGAACCCGACGGTCCCATGATGGAGACAAACTCGCCAGCCTCGATAGTCATGCTGACCCCGCGTACCGCCTGTACGCTCCGACGTCCCTGCTGGTAGACCTTTGTCACCTCAAACAATTCCATCATGGGTTGGGTTCACTCTATCTACTGGTGGAGCTTCTTGTACTTGATTCGGTGCGGCTGGTCAGCTTCCTGACCGAGGCGTTGGCGACGCAACGCTTCGTAGCTCTGGTAGTTGCCTTCGTGCCAGACGGTTTTACTATCTCCCTCGAAGGCGAGAATATGCGTGCAGATACGATCGAGAAACCAGCGGTCGTGACTGATGATGACCGCACAGCCGCCGAAGTTCAAGAGCGCCTCTTCCAAGGCACGCAGGGTGTCTACATCCAGATCATTGGTCGGCTCGTCCAACAGCAGTAGGTTGCCGCCCCGTCGCAGCAGTTTGGCTAGATGTACCCGGTTGCGTTCACCTCCCGACAATTCACCGACCTTGCGTTGCTGATCTGGCCCTTTGAAGTTGAACCGCGAGACATAGCCCCGCGAGGCGACCTTCTGCTTGCCGCCTAGCAAGATCGTGTCGGTGCCGCCGGTAATCTCCTCGAACACGGTGTTGGAGTCGTTCAGCGTGTCGCGCGATTGATCGACGTAGGCGGGCAGCACGCTCTCGCCGACGATGAGTTTACCTGCATCCGGTTTCTCCTGTCCCATAATCATTCGGAACAACGTGGTCTTCCCCGCGCCGTTGGGGCCGATGACGCCAACGATCCCCCCACGCGGCAGGTCGAAGTTCAGATCCTCCATGAGCAGATTATCGCCGAAGGCCTTGCGCACCGATTCGGCACGCACCACGGTTCCCCCCAGAGGTGGGCCAGGCGGAATCTGTAAAACTAGTTCGTCCTCACGTTCCTCATATTGCTGTGCCGCCAATTTTTCGTAAGCGCTGAGGCGAGCCTTGTTCTTGGCGATGCGTGCCCGTGGAGCCATCCGCGCCCATTCCAGTTCTCGCTCGAGTTGCTTGCGGCGAGCGTCGGCGGTGCGTTCGTCCTTCTCCAGCCGGGCCTTTTTCTGCTCCAACCAACCAGAGTAATTTCCCTTGTAGGGATAGCCCACGCCACGATCCAGTTCGAGAATCCATTGGGCAACGTTGTCGAGAAAGTAGCGATCGTGCGTGATCGCCACCACTGTTCCAGAATATTCTTGCAGATGCCGTTCCAACCAGGCGACGGACTCAGCGTCGAGATGGTTGGTTGGCTCGTCCAAGAGCAACAAATCCGGTTTTTGCAGCAGGATTTTGCACAGCGCCACTCGTCGCCGTTCCCCGCCTGACAGGGAGGACGGCTTCGCCTCTCCTGGGGGAAGTCGCATCGCGTCCATGGCGATTTCCAGTTGGCGATCGAGTTCCCAGGCGTTGACGGCGTCGATCGCCGCATTGACTCGATCCATCTCTTCGGAGAGTTTGTCGAACTCTTCCGGCGAAGCCTCGGCCATCTTATTGCCTAGCTCTTCTTGTCTGTGCAAAAGAGCGCGAATGGGAGCCACCGCTTGTTCCACGTTGCCGCGCACGTCGACCGACTCATCGAGACGCGGTTCCTGCGGAACGTAGCCAACCGTGAAGCCCGGCGTCAGCCGAGCAGTGCCGAGAAAGTCTTTGTCTACCCCGGCCATGATGCGTAACAGGGTTGATTTGCCCGCGCCGTTGCCGCCGATGACGCCGATCTTCGCCCCGGGGTAGAACGCCAGCCAGATGTTTTTGAGAACCTCGCGTTTGTTGTAGATTTTAGTCAGGTTCTCGATCGTGAAGATATATTGCTCAGCCATGAAGTCTCGTTCAAACTACTCGGGCGACGCGCCACGCAGTGTGACGATATCGCATTCAGGGTAGTGGACCCAGCGCAAAAGGTCAAACGCAGTACCTCGCAACCACGGGAAGAGGTTTCATAGAATACCAGCATGACTCCTGAGCAACGCCAGACTGTGCTACGACTGTATGACGAGGTGGATCGGGCCGTGACCGCTGCCGGGCCGAGCTGCCAGGCTAGTGGGCGGTGTTGCCGTTTCAAAGAGTATGGCCACACTCTCTTTGTCAGCAATCTCGAAGCCGAGGTACTGCTCGCTGCCGCTCCACCGTTCGATCCCGCCACCGTGTCGCCAGACTTTTGCCCGTTCCAGCAGGGCAACCTCTGCACCGCGCGTGAACCACGTCCGTTGGGCTGTCGCGTCTACTATTGCGATCCGAATTATCAAGAAAAAGGCGTCGAGCTTTCCGAACACTACCTCCGTCGCCTCAAGCAACTCGCCGAGGAGTTCGATAGTGGGTGGCGCTACGCGCCGCTACACGTCTTTCTGCGTGAACACGTTCCTGCCGATGCTTGATTTGACTAGGGAGAATCGATCGATGCGTCACCTGCGTTACGCCTCGTGCTGTTGGTTACTGCTGGCTCTGCCGGTTCTGGCCGAAGACTGGCCCGGCTGGCTTGGGCCGCGCCGTGACGGCACTTCGTCGGAAAAACTTACTCCGTGGAAGGGCGACTTGAAGGCCCTGTGGCGGAGGCCGGTCGGTCCCGGGCACAGTTCGCCAGTCATCGCCAACGGCAAAGTCTATCTGCATGCCAAGGTGAAGGACAAAAACGCCGAGGAGTTGCTCTGTTTCGACGCCGCCACCGGTAAGCCGTTGTGGAACACCGGATACCCGCGCGAGTTCATCATCAATCCGTTCGGTACCGGCCCACAAGGCACGCCAACGGTCGTGGCTGGCAAGGTCTACACGTTCGGCATCACTGGAGTGCTGACCTGCTTCGATGCCGAGACTGGCTCGCAACTCTGGCAGGTCAACACCGCCAAAGAGTTCAAGCCGCCCAAGTTGATCTTCGGCACCGCGGGTTCGCCGCTCGTCGACGAAAACAAGGTACTGCTCAATGTTGGAGCAAGTGAGGCTTCGGTAGTGGCCTTTTCGACCGACAAGGGCGAGGTCGTCTGGAAAAGTCTCAGCGATGGTCCCAGCTACTCGTCAGGGATCGTCGTCGGCCAGGGCCAACAACGACACTATGTCTTTCTGACGCAGCTGGGACTACGCGGCTTCGCTCCCACCGATGGCAAGCTGCTCTGGGAGTATCCCCTCAAGGACAAGGCCAACGAAAGCTCGACGACACCGGTCGTGGCTGGCGATATGCTCCTGGCTAGTTCCATCACCTATGGCATGGTGGGACTGAAGCTATCACACTCTGGAGATAAAATCGAGGCCAAAAGGGTCTGGCAGAATCCCAAACTCACCTGCTACTTTTCCACGCCGATTCCGGTAGGCAAGCAACATGTCTACGTTGTGACGGGCACAATGTCGTTCAAGCCAACCTCGTCGCTGCACTGTGTCGAGGTGGAAACGGGCAAGATCCTCTGGACCAAGCCGCAGGTCGGCAAGTATCACGCGGCCATGCTCAAGACCGCGGATGAGAAGCTCCTGATGCTCAGCGACTTGGGCGATCTGGTGCTGCTTGATCCGGACCCGAAGGAGTACAAGGAACTGGCGCGTAGCAAGGTGGTCAACGGAGAAGGCATCTGGGCGCATCCGGCGCTGGTCGATGGCAAGGTCTACTTCCGCGATGATAAGGAGTTGATTTGTCTGCAAATGCCGAAGTGAGGGCTATCTCCCCTCACCACTAACCCCTCTCCCCCACAGGGGAGAGGGGAACCTTATCTCACAGTCGGACCACCACCTAAGGGCAGGAATTGCTGGGTAGCAGCTCCCCCACAGGGGAGAGGGGAACCTTATCTCACAAGCTAGCAACCGCCTGACTCTTTAGCTATTTTGCCAGAGTCTTTCCGTGGCGCAGCCGCCAGGTCCACTTGTGCAGTTCCATGACCACGAACACGGTCAGAGCCAAACCAAGCAGTTCAAACCAGGTAGAAAGACTGACCGGCTCGGTGCGTAGTAGTTGCTGCATGAACGGCAGGTGCATCGAGGCAACGTGGACGAGAAAGGCCAAGATCGCTCCACCGAGCAGGATCGGACTGCGGAACGGCGACAGGAACAATGCCGACGTCGTCTCCGAGCGACAGTTGCCGATGTGGATGTTCTGGAACAGCACCATCAACAAGAGCAGCAGATTTCGCGCGGTGTACTCCGAATGATGGAGTACCTCGATCCAGTAATAGAACGCCGAGAAGCAAACTCCCGCCATCACCGCGGCGGCGACGACGGTTCGTTCGATCATCAGTTGGTTGAAGATCGGTTCAGTGGTAGCGCGGGGCTGACGGGCCAAGGCATCGCCTTCGCCCGGCTCGAAGGCTAGGGCCACGTCCTGAATGCCGTTCGTCACCAGATTGAGCCAGAGAAACTGCACAGCGATGAGTGGGAGCGGCATGCCAGCGGCCAGGGCCAACAAGACCAGTAGCACCTCGGCGGCTCCCGTCGAGATGAGCAGGTAGATCACCTTGCGGACATTGTCGTAGGCGATGCGACCTTCCTCAACTCCGGCGACAATGGTCGCGAAGTTGTCATCGGCGATGACCAGATCGGCGGCCTCACGGGCAATGTCGGTGCCGCTCTTGCCCATAGCTACGCCGATGTTCGCTGCTCGCAGCGCCGGCGCGTCGTTGACACCATCGCCAGTGACAGCGACGAAATGGCCGGCCCGTCGTGCTGCCTCGACTAGTTCCAGCTTCTGCCGCGGACTGACCCGGGCGAAGACGCGCGCCGAGCGGACCAACTGTTCGACCTCATTGGGATTTTTATTCTCTAATTGCTCTCCCGTTACTACGAGATCGGTTGGGCCAGCCAATCCGAGATTAGCAGCAATGGCCCGAGCTGTGATCGGGTGATCACCTGTAATCATGCAAACGGTGATGCCGGCTGCATGGCACGACTGGATCGCCTCCAGCACGCCGGGACGTGGCGGATCGATCATGCCGACGAATCCCAGAAAGTGCAGATTGGTCGGCTCGCTGGGCGTGTCACTTTTGTCGTACAACTCGGTGGTCAAGCCCTCGGCGAAGGCCAGCACCCGGTAGCCGTTCGCTGCCATTTGCTGGGCCGTCTGACGGTGGGTTTCGATGGCTTGCGGGTCGCTGTGGGCACACATTTGTAGCACACGCTCCGGAGCGCCCTTGACGAACACTCGGATCGAGTCGTTGTCCTTGTGGAAGGAGGCAGCAAAACGGCGTTCCGGCTCGAAGGGAATCTGCGCCTCTTGCGGGTATTGATCGAGCATCGGTTCGCGACTGCACCCGAGCTTGACGGCCATTGTCAACAGAGCAATATCGGTCGGATCGCCGCGCCAGACCCAGGTTCCGTTGGCATGATGTAGATCGGCCTCATTGCACAGGATGGCAGCCCGGACCAGCGCATCCAGCCTGGGTACTTCGCCGAAAGCAACTCGGCGATCGGCCAGTTGAACCTGTCCCTCGGGCACAAAACCTTCGCCGGTGATGCGGAACGACTCACCGGACGCCAGGACGAGTTCGCGAGCGGTTAGTTCGTTGCAGGTCAGAGTGCCGGTCTTGTCGCTGGCAATCAACGTGCAGCTGCCGAGTCCTTCAACGGCAGCGAGTCGGCGCACGATGACGTTGCGCCGCGCCATGCGGGCGGTGGCAATCGACAGGGCCACGGTGAGAGCAACGGGTAGCCCCTCGGGGATGGCCGAGACCGCCAGAGCGACGGCGAAGAGAAACATCTCGCTAAGACTGTAGCCACGTCCCAATACTCCGACCAGGGCGACGACGACTCCAGCAGTTAGCACGGCGACAGCGATGGCCTTGGTGAAGCGTTCCAGCCGTAGAATCAGCGGAGCTTTACCACCGGCAGTGTCGACGACGTCGAGGGCGAGCTGACCGACCGCTGTGTTGCTTCCCGTGGCGATGACTACGCCCTTGCCTCGTCCGCGAACGACCACGGAGCCGGCGTAGGCCATGTTGTGGCGATCACCTAGCGTGGCAGTGGCGGTAGGCTGATCGGCGGGATTCTTGGCGACCGGCAGCGATTCGCCGGTCATCAGCGACTCGTCGATCTCCAGTCCTTGCCCAGACAGCAGCCGCAGATCTGCAGGTACTCGATTGCCCGACTCTAGCCAGACTATGTCGCCGGGGACGACTTGCTCGGCGTCGAGTTCGTAGACTTCGCCATCGCGGTAGACTGAGGCGCGGATGCGGAGCAGTTTTTGTAGCGCACGAGTGCTAAGTTCGGCACGCCACTCCTGATAGCTGCCGATCGCTGCGTTCAGAGCCAGTACCGCCGCGATGAAGGCCGCATCGACGAACTCCTGCAACAGTGCGGAGACCACTGCCGCTGCCAGCAGGATATAGATGAGCGGACTGCGAAACTGGTGCAGGAAAATCTCCCAGAAGGCGGGAGGCGGTTTCTGCGGAAGCTGATTGGGTCCGTAGATCTTGAGCCGGGCTGCTGCCTCGCTCGACGACAACCCGCCGCTGTCTGCTGCCAAGGTCTGGAAAACGGCGGGCAGCTCCATCGTGTGCCAACTATTCGTCCCCGTGGCGAGGGATTTATGTTCCTTGAGACTGACGCTCGTCATCTGGCATCATGTTCCTTTCTCCGCGAGGGACTTCGCGGAATATCTCAGGGGCGACAGTGACGGTCGTTGAGTGCAACTAGCGCGCCCGACAGGCGGATTCGTGGAAGCGCTAGACAGGTGAAATTCGCGTGAGTATCGTGCGAGGATCGGCGGTCAAAACTGTCACGAAATGGTGTTCGTGGTGAGCGGATTCGCCCAGTAGTAGAGTCGAGCAAGCGACTGGCACGAGTCATTCCCAACTTCAGCGTAATATCGCCGACGTTTTTCGCCCTGTGGCACTGAGTTTGCATTTTCCCCTTGCAGGGGTTGATTTGTTGGACATCCTTGCTCGGAGGGTTGCATCATGGTTCCCTTTCGCACCATCCTGTGCCCGACCGATTTTTCAGATTATGCTCGGGCCGCGTTTCATCTGGCCTGTTCGCTGGCTCGGCAACATGGGGCCAAGCTGATTCTGCTTCACGTCGTCGATGTGCTGTATGGTAAGCAGACCTACGGCGGCTTCGAGGTGGAAATTCGTTCCGACGACTATCCCAAGAAGCAGATGGAGACACTCCAAGAGTTGCGGTGTCCCTTCCCGGAAGTGCCGGTGGAATATGTCGTTGCCGAGGGATCGCCCGTCGAACAAATTCTCCGAGTTGCACAGCAGAAGCAGGCCGATTTGATCGTGATGGGCACGCACGGTGAGACAGGGTTGCGCCGTATGTTGCTGGGCAGTATCGCCGAACAGGTGCTGCGGGCCGCGCCGTGCCCGGTGGTGACGACACGCCCAGCGACGCCGCCCCCGAGTGCTTGCAAAGTGTGAGAGCCGGCAACCCAACGCATAATATAAGCGAGGCCACGGCGTTACAGCAGCCGCTTGGCTTCTTCTTGACACTCGCGGGCCAGTTCGTCTAATCCCAGGCCGCGATAGCAGCGGAACAGGTCCGACAGGGAGGCAGCGTACTCGTTGCGCGGCAGCAATTGCTGCTGCCGCTGGCCGTGCCGCAGTTGTTCCAGACAATCGCGCGCTTGGGTCAGGTCACCACGTCCTAGATGAGCCTGCCCCAAGATTCGCAGTGTGCGTGCCCCCAACAGATCGAGTACAGCCCATTCCGCGGGTCGATGAATATCAAGTCGATCAATTACCTGATCGTAGGCCCGAGCCGCCAGTAGCTGGCGTGCCTCGCGAAACAGCGCCTTAGCCTCTTCATCCTGCAAGCGCGGCGGAGCAGGGTGTTCATCGGCCAACGGTTCCGGTAACGACGTTGCAACCGAGCGTTCACCAGCATCCTCGTTGTGCAGCGCTCGCAGCAACTCACTAGCGTTGGGATAACGCTGCTTGGGATCGCTATCCACACAGCGGAGAATCACATCATCCAGCCAACGGTAATCGTTGCGGATCTCGTTGTGATGGCGAGAGGGCGGCTCGAACTCCAGGCCGACCTTGAGTCGATAGTTCTCTTTCGATCGGTCAACGTGCTCATCGATCACCCAGGGAGCGTCCAGGTGCGGTCCGCCGCCGGTGAACAACTGGTACATCACCAGACCGATGCTGTAGACATCCGAGGCGGGGACGGAACGGCCCTGGAGCGTTTCCGGAGCCATATAGCAAAAAGTCCCAGTCGCGCCAGGGACAAAACCCCGTCGGGGGTCGGTATAGGCGGCAAGTCCAAAATCGACCACACGCACCATGCCGCGACGATCGATCAGGATGTTCTCAGGGATCAGATCGCGATGAATCGCTCCCTGTTCGTGGACCAGCGACAGAGCGCTGCAGATCTGCTTAAAGAAGCGAAGCCCCGTGGCAACGCTGAACCGGCCCGCCGCCTGCATGTGATGCAACAACGGCTGACCATCGACGTATTCCATCACAAGATAGGCACGGTGATCTAGCTCGGCGAACAGGCCCATGTCGTGAATCTGAACGAGATGGCGTCGGCCTTCGTGATCGTCCGTCGAGGCCAGCAGCCGTGCCAGCACCAGAGCATCGCCCAAGATCGCTGGAGCCGTGCCGTGATCCAGGCCGGTTTGTCGCGAGATCTTGATCGCCACCGGCCGGACAAACCGACCACAGAACAACTGATGGGCCACGAAGACGACACTGTAGTAGCCCGACCCCTGCACGGAAACCAGGTGATACTTGTCGGCCAGGGTTTTGCCCAGCAGGTCGCGCTCGAATGGTTTGGTTGCCATGACTGCATTCTATCCCTGCGACGAAGCCGCGTTGATCCCTACAATGTCTTGGTCTGTATCCTCGCACCCTGGAGAACCACCTCATGACGCCACTCGAATCGCTTGTCGCCAGCGGCACGAAGCTCTGGCTGGACTCGATCGACCCTGATCTGGTCGCCGAGAACCGCGCGCTCGGCGCGACCGGGGCTACCTCCAACCCGATCATCGTCTCTGGACTGATTAAGACCGGACGCTTTGACGATCTCATCAAGCAATACCTCGAAGCTGGCGATGATGACTCGACTATTGCCTGGAAGACGACCGATCATCTGGTCAGCGAGGCGCAGGCAGTGTTCCGCCCTGTTTGGGAACAGACCAAGGGAGATGACGGCTGGGTCAGTTTTGAACTCGATCCATTGCTGGAAGACAAGGATTGCAAGCTGTCGATTCCGGAGCGGTCGGCGAAGTACGTCGAACTGGGCAAGTACTGGTCGGCAGGCAAGGGCAACCGCATGATCAAAATTCCGGCCACTCCTGCTGGCTTGGGAGCGATCGAGGAACTCTGCGCCGCCGGCGTGACGCTCAATGTCACCTTGATCTTCTCGGAACGCCAGTACGTCGCCGCTCGCGAGGCCATGTGGCGCGGGGCCCAGCGACGCAAATCTCTGCAGTCGTTCAAGTCCGTCTACAGCATCTTTGTCAGCCGACTCGACGTCTATACTGAGAAGCACGTTCCCGAGTTGTCGCCGGCGGCGCAGGGTATGGTTGGTATCGTCAACGCCAAACACATCTGGCGATTGAACCAAGCCTACTGGGCCGACAAGAAATTGCCTTTGAAGCAGGAGATAATCTTCGCTTCGACCGGTACCAAGAAGCCGAACGATCCACCGTGGAAGTACGTCGAGGCGTTCGCTGGCAGCGACATCGAAACCAACCCTCCGGAGACCAACGACAAGGTGCAAAAGTCCGGTCGCACCTTCACGCGGCAGGTGGACCAGCTGCCTCCGCAGGCGGTGTTGGACGAAATTGCCGCCAAGGTGGACATGCAGAAGTTGGAAGACACGCTGATGGCGGAAGGGTTGGCTAAATTCGCCGATCCGCAAAAGGAATTGTTGGCTCTGATCGCCTCGAAACGTAAGGCGCTGAAGCCGATTGGAGTGTAACACCTTTCGAGCTGCCCTCGCCACGGAATAGAGGCTTCATATCGATTCTCGATCGAACCTTTTCTGTGACGAGGGCGACTCGTTGACCTCACGATGGATTGACGACGCGGCCCAGGAACAGAATCGTACCCGTCGTGTTGTCCCGGATCACGAAGACAAACGGTCGGTCGGCGTGGAACGTCGCAGGCGGCGGCAGTGAGGTGGCTCCGATGGCGATGGCCGTCGCCGCTGCTGCTTCCGTTCCCATTTCGTTGACGTCGACAAACGCCTTGTGTAGCACTGCCGAGATAAATAGTTGCTCGCTCGTCGCTAGGCCGGTGAAGTCCGCTCGATTCGGATCAAACGCATCCTTCATGCCCAGTGCTTTCAGGTTTTCGTTGAGATTGAATTCCGACGTGATGCGGAACTTCGGCAGGGCCAGATCGACCATGTGATCCGACAGTTTCTCCGACCAGCGAGTCAGGTTCTCGGCGGTCAATTGCTTTTCCAACGCCGGCAGACCGTCCGCCTTGTTCGGTAACAGAATCCACATCGACTGCTGGTAATTTTCGTACATCAGACTGACCATCGAAAACTCGCCCAGGCTGGCGAACTGAAGACGTTCGGAGTTGTGCATCATCGGCACACGAACGGTTTTGCCCGAGGCAAGTCGAAAATCCCCTGGTTTGGTCTGATTTTTATCGAACATCTTGGCCCAGGCAGCCTTGAAATAGATCGCATTGGTCAGCACCAGTCGGGTCTTGTCGTTCAATACCCCCGCAGGAATGAGATCCTTGATCTTCTGGTTGGTGCGCTCCTCGACCCAGTGATTGATCTTCGAGCGGGCTGCCTCCGTGTCGCCACTGAAATTGACTTCCTCCAGCCCCGCGCCGTAGTGATCGCTGCTCAGTTTGGTGAACTCGGGCAAAAAGCCGTAGCCTTTCTGTCCCCACAGGCGATTGGCAATCGTAAGTTGAAACGATTGCTTTTTCCCCTGGCCATGCAGTTGCGAGATGAGCTTGCCGAATACCGGATGAAGACGCTCGTCATTGATCTTAAAGCGAAGCACGTCTTTCATCTGAGCGGCGGTGTTGCCTCGGGCACCGGCATAGCACATCCCGAACGCATTAGAGATGGAGTAGGGCGAAAGAAACAAATTGCCGTCCTCCTTTGCCAGGCGCTGATATAACGCCAGTCCAAATTCCGTGTTGCCTTGAACGAGAGATCGAAGGTCGCTATCGACTCGTTGTGCGGATGTTAATTCCACAGTGACTCCTGTCACAAGAAGTGCCAATAACCCCATTCTCAATCGACGCATGGTTGAACTCCTTGTTGGTAAACTTAGATGCGTTAAAAGTCGCCTGCTACTATTCGCTGCCCCATTTCCTCGACGAGTCTGGCTGGTGCTTGGATTGATCACGACGCGTGCAAACCTTTGCCATACCGCTTCAGGCGATCGGCAGGACGGTGCCGGTGTCCTGAACCGTAGTGGGCTTATCCAGCCTGGCAGGAAGATACATTGTGAATGTCGTGCCCTTGCCCGCTTCACTGCGGACGGTGATGTCGCCGCCCATCATCCGCGTCAGCTTGCGACTGATCGACAATCCCAAGCCCGTGCCGCCCGCTTGACGAGTGGACGAGTGGACTTGCTGAAAATCCTGAAACAACTTAGCCAGCTGCTCAGCGTTCATGCCGATGCCGGTGTCGGCGATTTTGAAAACTACCCAGTCACGGCCTTCGTGAAGTTTCCGTTCTGCCGTCAGCGTGATCGAGCCGTCGTCGGTGAATTTGCAGGCATTCGATAGTAGATTGAACAGACACTGCCGTAAGCGTGTGGCGTCGGAGTGCATCGCTGTCAGTTGAGACGTATCTTGCACCATCAATTCGACGCCCTTTTTGACCATCGGCTGCACCATCGCCACCACCTCACGAACCACCTTGGGTAGATCAAATGTCTCCAGGTGGAGCGTCATCTTGCCGGCTTCAATCTTTGAAAGATCGAGAATGTCGTTAATCAGAGCCAGCAAGTGCCGCCCCGCTCCTCGGATCTTCTCCAGATCAGGCACTATCTCCGGGACTCCGCGATCCTGAGCATCCTCGATCAGCATCTCGCTGTAGCCGATGATGGCATTGAGCGGCGTTCGTAGCTCATGGCTCATGTTGGCTAAGAACTGACTTTTGGTGCGGTCGGCGGCCTCGGCGACGTCCCGAGCGATGCGAAGTTGATTGGCGCGGTGATCCTGTTCCAGGCGGATCAAGCCGGCAGTCACCGCCGAGGCCAACACTTGCACGAGCTGAGCCTCGACCGTGCCAATCTCGCGGGTGCCTGGCCGACGGCAGCGCGAGCCATACAGCGCGCCGGCGACATTATCCTGAGCATCGAAAATCGGTGAGGCGACCACCGACGAGATGTTCACTAGGCTATCGGAACTAGACAGCCCCGACAGCTTAGGGGAATAGAAAGTTCGCCGATCCCGCACCACGCGAGCAAGAATCGTGTGGCTGAACTCCCGCCCAGGCGAGCCTTCGTCGCGAAAGGCGCGAGCGACCACTTTCCAGGCATCGCCTTGACGGAGCAGAATCAAGCCGCTGTCCAGCGAGACGAGATCAACCATGGCTCGCGCGGTTTGATCGTAATACTCGGGCAAGGCTGGCGAAGATCGCTGTACCGCGACGACCGCCTCGAACCACTGCGTCAATTGTTCAGGAGTAGGCCCGGCAGCGAGATTCAACACCGTCTCGCGAGCCTCTCCCTTGGCCCGAACATGCAACGGCTGGACGACTGTTTTCAGAGAATCCCCATCGACCATCTCCGGAATGGCCAGCTCGATGTCGATGTAGGTATCGCCGATCCCCAACCGCATTGGGGGGCGCAGCATCAACCACTCGCCTGGTGGAATTGTGCCATTCGACAGGACGATCGGTTGTTTCGTGCTGAGATTGTCAATGCGGAGTTCGCCGGTCTCTTGTTCCTCAATGCGGACGTGATCCTTGGAGACATAGGCATCTTGAATGGTGACTCGGGGCACGTCGCCGCGCCGTGGACCGCGACCGAACTCCAACGGCCCAGAGGCATGCTTCAGTTCTTGCCGCTCACGCACATTGTGGACCGTGATTCCCAGCATGACCGTACTCTCCCTCGGTGCCGACTGGCTGCATTCCTGCCCTCTGTATTATCTAGTTTTTTTCTTCCTCGCGTTCATTTCTTGTTGAGCAAATGGCGAGCGATGACCATGCGATGCACTTCGGAGGGACCATCGTAGATGCGGAAGGCACGCACGTCGCGGTACAGGCGTTCCAGCAACCCCTCACAGGCGATCCCCAGTGCGCCGCATACTTGGACACAGCGGTCGATGACCCGACCGACAGCCTCGGCGACGAAGACCTTGCACATGGACGTTTCCTGCCGCGCTTCGTCGCCGTGGTCGAGCTTCCAGGCCGCGTGCAGCACCATCAATCGAGAGGCGTGCAGTTCGATAGCGGAGTCAGCGAACCCCCATTGGATTCCCTGATGCTCGGCAAGGTGCTTGCCAAATGCCTGGCGTTGATGGGCATAGTTGGTGGCCAGATCCATCGCCCGAGCTGCCGCCCCGAGCCACCGCATACAGTGCGTCAGCCTCGCGGGGCCGAGGCGTTGTTGCATCAACTTGAACCCTTGGCCCAGTCCGCCGAGTATCTGCTCCTCGCGGACGGCACAATCCTGAAGCACGATCTCGCAGTGCCCGCCGGGGCCTCCGCTTGTCATTGTGGGAATTTCGCGAACGACCTCGAAGCCCGGTGCGCCCGCTTCGACGAGAAACAGCGTTACTCCCTGTCGCGGTGGGGCGTCGGGATCGGTCACGGCAGCGACAATCGCGAAGGCCGCTCCTTTCGCTCCCGAGGTGAACCACTTACGCCCGTTGAGTACCCAGCGATCTCCCTGGCGCGTGGCCCGTGTCTGAATCATCGTTGGATCGGATCCCGCGCCGGGATGCGGCTCGGTCAGCGCGAAGCAGGAACGCACTTCGCCACGAGCTAATGGCTCGAAGTAACGCTGCTTCTGTTCCGGTGTGGCGGCGCGATGCAGCAGATGCATGTTGCCTTCGTCTGGAGCGGCACAGTGTAGAGCCAATGGCCCCAGCGGCGAGTAGCCGGCCTCCTCGAACAGGACGCACAGGCCCACGGTATCGAGACCCTGACCGCCATATTCGACCGGCAGCTGCGGAGCCCAGACGCCGGCCTCGCGAGCCTTGGCTCGAACTCGGAACAAGAGTTCGTCGGGCAGCCCCTGCTCCTCGACTTCGTGGGCCTCCAACGGCAACACTTCCTGACGGATAAACGCATGCACCCGCTGCCGCAGCGCCTGCACCGTGGAAGAAAAGGAAAAGTTCATCGGCTCAACCTCAGGGTCGTCGTTGTCCACGTAGAAACTGGTTATAAAGGGTCTCAAATGTCGTCATTTGTAGCGTCTGCTTGATGGGATCCAGCGGCGTAAAATTGATCATTCGCACCAGAGGCGGACCGTCGGCAGACAGTTCGATCAGGTTGACACAGCCGGCATCCTGTTCCAGCCGACCCACTCGGTTCAACGGCAACTCCAGGCAATGACTCAGCAACAAGCGATTGACCACGCCATGCGCGACCAAGACAACGGTGGCCCAACTCGTATCGGCGAGCAGTTCGTTCCAGGCTTGTAGAAGGCGAGTCCGGCAGCAAGCGAACGTCTCACCCCCGAGGAAGTGCGATTCGGACGTGAGGTGATCGCCCAAGCCGTGCAGAATCAGCTGCCGCACCAGTGCCGGAGGAACGGCAGCCCAATCGCTCATTCGGCCCGGCTCGATCTCGCGGAAGCGCGGCTCGGCAAGGACCGCCAATCCGTGCCGTTGAGCGATGAGGGCGGCGGTGTCGTCGGTGCGTCGCAACCCCGAAGAGAGGACGCGGTCGAGCGGCACCTGGGCCAGTAGGTCGGCGGCGGCATGAGCTTGCTCCACGCCCTGCGGAGTGAGCGGCACCGTCTCGGGCCGATGCGGTTTGCCGTCCGCGTCGAAGTATTCCACGTCGCCATGTCGCATCAGGTAGATCCGGCGGCGCGGAGCAGGCGGCCAGTCGTCGAGGTGTTCTTGCATGTTCATCTCATTCACGATAGTCGAGGATTGCAGCACCCGGAAAGGGATTCCGTCAAGGCATTCTCTCTTGCGGAAGCCATCTGCATGGTATGATAGATACTTCGTGCTTCCGCGGTGTTTTGCGGCTGGAGGTGCCATGCGAGCGAGGCTCATGCCGGTAGATAGCTCAAACAAACCAATCGAGATCACCAAAGATCTGGTGGTCGTCGGCCGCAACAAAGACTGCGACGTGCGACTTAATCACAAGAGCGTCTCGAAGTTGCACTGCGTTATCATTAAAACGGACGGGCTGCTCATTCTCCGCGACTTGGGCAGCACCAACGGAACCCGAGTGAATGGCACGCGCGTTCGGCGAGCGTCCCTATTGCCCAACGATCAGTTGCAGATCGCCCACTTCCGCTTCAAAGTTTGGCTGGGGCCGGATGAAGACCAGCCGGCTGCTATTCCGGTTCACGAACACACGATGACGATGGATCGCGACGAGGTGGAACGGCTGAAGCAGCAACCCGACGCCGCTGACGTGGACTTCGAGGTGGATGAGCAGCCCGAGCCACTGCACCGCAATCAGTTGCCCGACGTTTACGACAACGGATAAGGCCGGTCCTCAGCGTTCCAGATCACGGGTGTCGAGCCGGCCCTGAGCGTGTAATTCGCGGAACCGGTCGAGCGTGTCACGGATGCCCTCGCGCAACGAAGTTTTTTGAACCGGTCCCAGGTCGCGTTGAAAGGCTGAATCGTCTAAATTGTAGGCAATGCCGATCTGAGAAGTGCCAAATGTGATCAACTGTTTTGCGTCAGGTTCGACCTCGCACAAGACCCGATGAAAGGTCGCCAGATCGACCACGTCGCCTCGCAGATTGTACGCCTTGGAGCCACGATAAGGAGCCACAGCGGCTTGAAGAAACGCAGCAGCGACGTCATCAACGTACTGAAGATCCTGCCAACCGCCGTAGCTAATGTGGTAGGGTCGACCCAGGGCCAGCGCCTTGATCGCCTTGGTTGGCTCGCTGGTCATGCCGAGATCTCGGCCCACTCCGTAAACCGTCCACGGTCGCAGTCCCACGCTGGAGATGCCGTGATCCTGAAAGTAGATTCGCGCGTTGCCCTCGTTGCAGCACTTGAAGTAGCCGTAGTGCGTCGAAGGAGTCAGACGCACGTCATCTGAAAGCGGAGTTTTGCTCTCGGGATAATCTGTTTGTGGACCGAAGACGGCGGCACTACTGGCGTAGACCACGCGTTGCACCTGAGTTGCCATCGCCTTGACCGCCTCGAACACTACAAGCGTACCGAGCACGTTCACTTGTGCCCCGAGGATGGGATCGGCGCGGCAGGTTGGCACCTGTAGCCCAGCGAGATGGATCAGATGAGTGATCTGATGCGCCGCCAAGGCTTGCTTCAGGTTCGGCAAATCGGTCACATCGCCCGCCACGAAGCCCACCTGACGGACCTGCTCCTCGGGCAGAATCAGTCGCAACCGTCGTGGATCTTCCTTGAGATCATAGACCCACACACGCGCCGACCGCAGCAACAGCCGACGCACAATCCAGGCCCCGAGAAAGCCATATCCACCTGTGAGCAAGACATTCATGCTGACCCGCCTTTCTGAGAACCCACCCCTTGCACAACTGCACTGAGGAAGCTAGACCGCGTCGAAAGAGGGTGATTCAGATCGTAGGCTAAAGCCTGCGAATGAGCCGCAGGTTTTAGCCCTGGGAACGAGCTTCTTAATCTGCTGCCGCTACACCATCTTCATAAGCACTCTACCAGAGTAGTGTAACAAGTTTGAGTGGAAGAGGAGAAATCGACGAATCAGGTCGCTGGTTTGAAACCAAGAAGGCGAAAAATGGCTGAGAGCCGAGTAGGCGAACCTACTCGGCTCTCGGGCCATCGAGGATGACCTTGCCGGCCGCTCGCGGCGTGTGCAATACCGGGCGGCGAACCGCCGGGTAGCATGAAGGTTTGGCGCGGAGCCCTGGCAAGGTGCTACAGTTATCGGTCGGATTACGTCGCGTTCTTGAGCCGCCGCCTCCCCCCACTCCAGACGTGAAGGAACGTCACTCTGGCTTGAGATTGTAGACGAATAGTCGGTCCCAGTCGCGCAAGTAGAGCTTGCCACCCGAGACGACTGGATGCGGCCAGGCCAGTTGACCACTGCGATCCGGCTGACGGAAGCGACCTTTCTCGCGGTACTCTTCCGGGGTGGCTTCGACCAAGGCGACGGTGCCGTTCTCACCACGGACAATCAGATGCCCATCGGCGTAGGTGATCGATCCCTTGCCGACGCTGCGATTCTGCCACAGGATTTTGCCGGTATTGAAGTCCAGACAGACCAAGCCCGTGTTGTTAGTGCCGTAGACGTAGCCATCGACCAGAACCAAGCCGCCGTGATGATTCTGTAGCTCGGTAATGAAGTAGGCCTGCTCGGCAGTGAACTTCTCGCCAGCACCAGTTACCTTAGCGCGACCGCTACCGGTCTTCGTCGCTGAAACAAAGACCGACTCATCTTTGACAATCGGAGTCAGGGTGCTTTGACCGCTGCCGCCCACCTCGTCGTAGTGCCAGAGAATCTTGCCCGTCTTGGCATGGACGCCGACCACGCCGCCGCTGATGAACTGGACGTACTGTTTGGTGCCACCTAGGGTGGCGTTGACCGCCGAGGCGTAGCCAGCTGTCGAGTAGCTGCCCTTGCCGCCAAAGCCTCCGCCGAAGCCGCCTTTGCCCTTGCCGCCTCCGCCGAAGCCGCGTTTGCCCCCTTCGCGCGGCTTGGCTTTGATCCCTTTGGCTGAGCTGCGCCAGATCTCCTCACCAGTCATTTTGTCCAGACAGAGCAGGGTCGCAGAATCGCCGCCCGGCGTGCAGATGATTCGATCGCCATCGACCAGGGGAGACTCGGCATAGGCCCACATGCCGCATGAGCCGTCGAAGTCCTTGAAGTCCTTCTTCCAGATCAGCTTGCCGGTGCCGGCATCGAGGCAGGCCAGCACGCCGTTGGAGCTGATCGCATAAACACGGTCCCCATCCACCGTGGGTGTGGAGCGCGGGCAGGGATAGCCCCCCTGCGTCTTGCCGATCTCGGTGGACCAAATTGGTTTGCCGTCGGCCTCGTTCAGGCACAGCACCGACTCGGGGTAAGAGGGACCACCTCCGCCGAAGCCCCCCTTGCCACCGCTGCCACCTTTGCCCTTACCGCCGCCTCCGCCAAAGCCGCCCTTACCGCCAGTATCGGGCTGGTCTTTCGATCCCATGACGTAGATCTTGCCGCCGCTGATCGACGGGGTCGAATACCCACCGCCTAGGCCGCTTGTCTGCCATACCAGTTTGGGACCACCTTCGGGCCAAGTTTTCAACAGCCCCGTCTCAGTAGACAGGCCGTTGCGGTTGGGACCACGCCATTGCGGCCACTCGTCAGCACTGGCCAGTGCAAACACCACTGCCGAGGCGAGGAAGGCGAATACACAGCTTCGAGGTCGCATCGTATCTCCTTGTGAAGGATAGCAGGCTGCTAGATGTAACCCCGCGCTCGGCTCAAGGCTTCGCGGTTTCGATTTGGCCCACACGCAGCAAGACACAGACCGGGAAATGATCGCTAGCTCCCCGCGCTGAGTACGGTCGCTTGTCCGACTCGCCGCCGAAGCGATCGGGTCGGCCGTTGCGTTGGGCCTTCTGACGAATAATGCGTGTGGAGTTCGGCACGATGGACCAGCCTTGTTCGTCGAACAGCCCCGGAGAGACGCAGATCTGATCGAACAGATAGGGCCGAGCATTGTGGTACAGGGTCGCTTCACTGTTGGCCCATAGCGGAGCCATCAGGTTCACCAGCGCGGGGTCGCCTCCTGCGGCACGGGCCTCGACGAGACTGCTTTTCGCTCGCAGGTTCTCTAGCACGCTGGCATCGTCGGGATTGTCGTTGAAGTCGCCACAGACCAAGAAATCGACGTTCGGATCGTCGCGGTACAGTTCCTGATAGCGGCGATAGATCACGTCGGCGTAGGTCGAGCGTGTCGCACTGTCCTTGTCGGAGATGCGCGAACTCCAGTGCGAGGCAACGACGACAAGCGGTTTGCTGTCCACCTCGATAGTGCCTTCGAGAATGCGCAGCCGACGGCCCAACAGAGCGCCTTTGCCAGCGACCGGCAAGCGAGTCAGGATACCAGTGCCGATGTGCCGACCTCCTCCGGGATTGGCGAACAGCAGTGTCGTGTAGTGCAAGGTTTCATCGAGCAATCGCGCATTGAGGGCCTGTTTGAGTAGCTCACCAGCGCGGCGCGACTCCAACTCGGCGACGCAGAGGATGTCCGGCCCGCGCCCGCCGTTCATCTCTCCGCTGAGTAGGACATCGACGAGATGGCCGAGTTTAGCCTGCAGCGCTTCGGGGTTGGAGGAAAAGAAGCCGTCGTACTCCTTGTCGCCGCTGGCATTCCGCCGATCGTCGCGATCATCGAAGAGATTCTCGACGTTCCAGAAGCAAAGCTGATACTCTCCCGGACCAGCGACGATGGCGGACCTGGACGGTTCGCAGCCGGGCCGTCCCTGAATCAGCCAGACGCCCAGGGCAATGCAAGCGACAGCCAGCACAGCTAACCGCACCTGGCGATACTGCAGCGCCCACACAGCCGCCTCGATCAGTCGTTGTTGATCCCGTTGTCGCATGCTTGACTCGCCGCTTCAAGAGGTCATCGTTGCACTCGGAGTTGAATCGTGACCGGGTAATGGTCGCTAGCCCCGCGATTGCGGAACGGTCGGCGATCGTTTGGACCGCCGAAGCGATCCGGTCGGCCCCGAAACTGAAACTTTTCGACGATAGTCGCCGACTTGTTAACGTAGGACCAGCCCTCGCCATCGAGCAAGCCCGGTGACAGACAGATCTGATCGAACAGATAGGCCCGCTCGCCGAACGAGTGCGTTCCCTTGCCCTGGCTGGCCAGCGCCACGAACGGATTGAAGAACATCGGCTTCTCATTCTTGCTCAACGACAGCACCTTTTTGACTTCTCCTGTCGCGCCGAGATCCTGCACCACGGAATCATCGGTCGGCGTGTCGTTAAAATCCCCACAAACCAGATAGTCAATGGTGGGATTGTGGCGATAGGCCGCGTGGAAGTCGTCGTAAATCTGTCGGGCATAACTAGAGCGTCCGCGTCCGGTTTTGTCCGAGACGCGCGACGACCAGTGCGACGCCACCACGGTCAACGGGTGTTTGTTCTCGACTAGACGGACCACCAACATACGCTGCGCTCGGCCTAGTAGACGTGGGGTCCCTTCGACCGGCACGCGCGACAACACTGCCGTGGCAATGCCGCGTCCACCTGCCGGATCGCGGAAGACGATGTGCTTGTAGTGCAGTTCCTTCTGCTTGAGCCGTTTGTTCAGTTCCTCGCCTAACAGTTCGACGGCCCGCTGCGATTCGACCTCTGCCATCGCGAGAATGTCCGGCCCGTTGCCTTGGTTCATCTCGTCGCTGAGCAGCACGGTGCAGAGCCGGTCGAGCTTGGCAGCCCGCGCTTCGGCATCTTTGGCGAAGTAGTCGTCGAACTCGCGATCGACATTCTCCAATTTCGGATTGATCTTGTCGTCAAAAAAGTTTTCGACGTTCCAGAAGCAGAACAGGTACTGCTTGGGCTTGTTGGGCTGCTGAGCCGGCATGGCCAACGTGGCCAGTCCCAAGGCTAGTAGCGGCAGCACGAACTCTGGACGACCGATCGATCGACAGGACATGACAGGCCCCTGACTTTGTGGGCGGCTGGAAACATTCTATGTAGCAGCGTTGCCAGCGTAGCGACGGATCGCCGCTACGCCGCTTCCTGCCGCTAATCTCCTCTCTGGTCCTTTCTGCCTGCTCAACCTCTCTTGCCGGTTTTGCCGCTTCGCCGGAAGAAATCGAATGGATCGTCATGTTCGCTACCCTGCCTTGCCGATACTGACCGAGAGAGTTTCTCGGTCTAGATCGAGCAGGTCCGAATCGATTCTTTTGGACAGGAGCATGCGGATGAGCAGTACCGTGCAGTCTTCGACACGCGGGTTCGGCCCTACCGTCGCTGCCCTTCTCATCGGCGCTCCGCTAACCGTGACCACGCTCGCTTTGGTTTTGCTGGGGCCGTTTCAGGGGACAACTCTGGCACGCTACTTCGAGCATCCGGTCCAGTGGGCTATTGTCGCCTTCTTCTACACTGGACTGGGAGCGCTCGGCGTGAAGCTGTGGCAGCTTCGTCGCGAATGGTCGGCCTGTGGCGAAACCATCCTGCCCACCTGGGAGGGCAAGCCGGTGCCCGTGGCCAAGGCCGGCGATCTGCTCGTCTCCGTGGAGCGACAGCCCAAAAGTATCCAGCACACTTATCTAGGTCGTCGCCTCCGTGCCGTGCTGGAGTTTCTCCGTCGACGTAAAAGCGCTCAGGATCTCGACGAGCAGATTCGCGCGTTGGCCGATCAAGACGCGCTGACGCAGGAGAACAGTTTCGGCTTCATTCGATTTATCACTTGGGCGATCCCAATTCTTGGTTTTTTAGGCACAGTCATCGGCATCACCACGGCGATCGCTGGCGTCGATCCTGCCACGCTCGAAGAGTCGTTGTCGATGGTCACGGGCGGCCTGGCTGAGGCCTTTGACTCGACCGCGCTGGCGTTGGCACTGACGATGGTGCTGATGTTCCTGACCTATCTTGTCGACAAGCAAGAGCAGCTGGTTCTGGGCGTGGTGGATGAGGTGGTCGAGGAGCAACTGACCCATCGGTTTCAGCGAGACGGCATGGACTCGGCCCCGTTTCTGGCCGTGGTGCAGGCCAGCACGCGCGAACTGAGCGCCAGCGTCGAGGGACTGGTTCGCAAGCAAGCCGAGGTCTGGGCCGCCGCCCTGGGCGAGCCGGAACGTCGCGCCGTGGCCGCGTATCAACAGGCCCAGCAGACCCTGGCCGCTGCTCTGGGGCAGGCGCTGGATGCGACGGCGGAATCGTTCGCACAACGGCTGGCAGCGATGGAGCAACAGTCGATCCAACAAACCGCGACTCTTTTGCAACAGTTGACCGGCATCGCCGAGGCGATTCGCGAGACCGGACGCCAGCAGCAAGAGTCGTTGCAAGTCGTCGCTCAGGGCATCGCGCAACAGGCGACCGTGTTGGGCAAGCTCCAGGAAGACTCGGCCAACGTCGTTCATCTGCAAGCGGTGCTGCATCAGAACCTGGCGGCGTTGGCCAGCGCTAGTTCCTTCGAGGAGACGCTACACAGCCTGACCGCTGCAGTGCATCTGCTCACGGCTCGCGCGGGACAAACCACCCAACCCCTCGGACCGCGACTCTCACCCCAAGGTAAAGCCGCATGAGTCGACGCAATCAGCTGAAGGTCGATACCTTCCCGTTCCTGGCCGTACTGCTATGTGCCATGGGAGCGCTGATTCTGGTGCTGTTGGTCATGGATCGACGCTCGAAACTGGCAGCCCAGCAGCGCGTCGCCGACCAACTGCGTAGTCAGAATGAGAAATACGCTCAGATCAGCAAGCAGCGCCGCGACGAGTTGGAAGCCAAGCGACAAGCTCAGCAAGCCGCCTGGAACAAGAAGCGCGAGGCGCTCTCGGCTCAGGTCAGTGTCGAGGAGCAGGCCCTCGAGGGGGAACTTCGCGAGGTTCAGGCTCGGCTCGCCGCCGTCGCCGAGAAGCTCCGCCAGCAAGAACAGTTGGTTGAGTCGCTGCGCGACCAACTGAAGCAGGAGCGAGCGCGGCTAGCGAGTCAGGAAACCGCGCTGAACACGGCTCAGGATGAGGCGCGCCGCTTGACGGAGAAGCTCAGTGACGCAGAGAAGGCCCGGGCCAAGTTGGCGGAGAACCTCGTTCAGCTCGAAGCCGCTCTCAAAGCGATGCTGGAGAGTCGGTCACGCGAAGGGCAGACGTACTCGCTGGTGCCCTATGCCGGTAAGCGCGGCGACAATCGCCGACCGATTTATGTGGAATGCACCGAGGCCGGCGTCGTCTTCCATCCCGACAAAGTGAAAGTCGATGCCCCGACGTTGGACACGCTCCGCGATGAGGTGCGTAAGCGTGTGGCCAACCAGGCCGCCGAACTCGCCGCTGCCGGGATGGTGAACGTTCAGCCCTACTTGATGCTGTTGGTGCGTCCCAACGGGATCCTGCGTCATTACGAGATGATCGCCGTGGCCAAGGAGCTGAAGCTCGATTTCGGCTATGAGTTCGTCGATGCCGACTGGATTCTCAATGTGCCGACCGGATCAGCTTCTTCCCAGATCGCAAAAGACGCTTATCCCTCGGGAGTGGTTCCGTTCCGTGGCTCAGGCTCTGTTGGCGCGGAGGCTGGCAGCGGTAGCGGTAGCGGAACGGGACCTGAAGGTTCCGTCGTTGGCCACGGGGGAGCGCCTGCCACGCTGCTGAGTCGTCAGGGCGGCACCTCGGCAAGCGGTCAAAGCGGCGTCGACTTACCAGCGCCTAACGGGTCGAACGGATCAGGCCCCGCGTTGCCGAACTTCAACAGTCACGTCCAAGCCGCTCCCCTCCCGAGTTTGCCGCTTCCCCAGACCCCCTCCCCGAATGCCTCCGCTCAGGGAATCCAACCGCCCGATCGGGGAACGGTAGCGACAGGGCGAAAGCCCAGCGGGGAATCGGTCCAGCCGGAACAGTCCGGGGCCACGGGAAGTGGCACCGGCTCCAGCGAGCGCCCGAACAAGTTTGCCAATCCGTCGCTGAGCAAACCCGTGCCGCTGCGACCGGCTCGACTCCATACGGACGAGGACACGATGATCTACGTCGAGTGCCGAGCCGATGTGGTCGTGGTCTATCCGGTGCGTCGGCAGATCGGCTCGGAGTCGTTGAACCATACGCCGCTGCACAATCCTCTGACGCAGACGGTGAATCAATTCATCGCCCGGCGACAGGCCCAGGCTCGGCAGGGTGGCTCGCCCGCTCGCTTCCACATTCGCTTCCTTGTCCATCCCGACGGCGAGCGAACCCTGCATCAGGCGACGCACTCGCTGGAAACGGTGTCTGTGCCCAAGTCACGTTACACTTTGATGCCCGATGATGACGTGCAGCGCCTGATCGCGGGGTATTGAGTTCACGAGTGATTCTGCCAGGAGTAGGCGATGCGCCGTCGGCGTCGGGGTCAGCGAGAAATTGCCTTCGGCTTCGACTCGTTTCTCGATGTCGTGGCCAACGTGGTGGGCATTATCCTTCGCTTGATTCTCGTGGCCTGGATCGGAGCTCGCACCTACCAGGCGATGTTGCCCGTGCCTCCGCCGCCTCCGCCGCCGGTCTTTGCCGATCCCGAACCATTGCCCGAGCCAACCGACGAGCGTCTGCCGCTGCTGGCCCAACGTCGACAACAGCTGGAAACGCTCCGCCAACAGCTCCTGCGACAATCTTCCCGCGAACCCCAGCTGACCGAGTTGGTCCATCGCTTGCAAACGGACCTGCAAACCGTCAAGCAGCAGCGCGACCAACTCGCGGCGAGCGAACAGCAGCAGCGCGAGGCGGCCCAGCTTCAGGGGATCGCGGCGACGGCGACGGCGTTGAGCATCGAGGAACTGCAAGCGCGGAGCAAAAAACTGACAGAAGAGATCGACAAAATCGGAAAAATGCCGAGGCAATCCAAGGAGTTGCGCTATCGCACGCCGGTCAGTGCTGAGGTGCAGACTGAAGAGATGATGTTCGAGTGCCGCGCCGGCAAAGTGGCGCTGATCGATCACGGCACGATGTTGGCCGAGATCCAGCGTGAGGTTCGCTCTAAGGAGAAAGAGCTTCGCACCCGATGGGAAGTGACCGACGTGACGGCTCCCGTGGGAGCGTTTCGCCTACGTTACACCGTAGAACGCGAACGCAGCATCCTCGACGTGCCGGGAGCGGCTCCGACCGACGGCCTGTTCCGTTACGGCGTGACGCGCTGGGAGGTGGTGCCGATTCGTTCCGATCGCGGGGAGACCCTGGAACAGGCTCTCGCCTCGGGGTCGGAGTTTCGCCGTATCGTTGACAACGCCGAACCGCAACAGACCGCCATCACCTTCTGGGTCTATCCCGACAGCTTCGCCCTGTTTCGTCGCTTGCGTGATTATCTGTACGAGAAAGACTTCATTGTGGCTGGTCGACCGCTGCCCGACGGCGTCCCTATCGCCAGTTCTCGACATGGCACGGTGACTCGCGGCCAGTGACTAGCGAAGACCACGCCGGCCATGAATCGCCTACCGGGTAGGAGGCGTTGCAGCGACGTTCGGTCATCGTAACATATCTTCTGCACAGGCTTGCGTGTCAGGAGAGGTTGCGATGAAGCTGAAAACTACGCTGGCATTACTCTTGCTTGTTGGCTCGGGGCTGGCTCTTTATTTCACTTCTCCCGAGTTCCCCTTTTTGACAGGGTCGAACCCACCGTCGGCCTCACGGGAGGATCCCGGCTCGCGCCGGCAGCTGCGACGACTAACCCCGGAATCGCTGGCGGAAATCACCGTCGCGCGAGACGAGCAACCGTCGACGCATCTGGTGCGTGGCTACTCCGGAAGCTGGTTCACCGCAGGCGACTGGCCAGCTAACGGCGACGAAGTTCAGCGACTCGTGGAGCGGTTATGTCGCTTGGAGTCACGGCATACTCTAGTGAGTCACGCGCCGAGTCACTTCCCCGTCACGATCGAGGTGCTGCTCCGTGAGGACTTGGCTCTGGCGGTTTCGACACTGGCAGGCACAGCGCTGACCGAATCGCCGCTGGCCAGTCTCGTAGCCTGGGCGACGACCCGAGAGGCTCGGCTGATGCGGCTGCACTTCGCCGAGGCCGACTCGGACAATCCTCGCTTCGTCCGACCAACGCTGCTTCGTCTCGCCGGTCAGTCTGAGATACTGCGTCTGGCTCCGGGACTGATCGACGAACTGACTCGACCCGGCGACCTCTACCGCTTACGTCGCCTCTTTCCCACCGAACGTATCGCTCGGCTGAGTAATCCGCAGGAGCGCGTCGATCAGCTCCAGGCTCGCGAGTTGGTGCTAACCCAGAAGGACGCTCCGACACTGCGTCTAGTGCATGGTCCCGACGGCTGGGAGTTACACGCACCGACCCGCGATCATGTCGATCCCGACACGGCAGAACGGCTACTCTCTGCCGTCGCTGATCTGTGGGCCGAACAATTCGTGCAAACTGATCCATCCGCCGTTGCCACTCTGGTTCAGCCGACCTCACTATCCCTACTGAGCGGTCTGGTCGGACTGGCTCCGTCGTTGGCCCTGGAACGCACTGGCCTGGATCGCCCGCGCGAATCGATCCAGGTGACCCGGCTTGATGGCAGCGTGGTGACGCTACTGTTGGGCAACCGCTCACGGGCCGACTCGCCACCGCCACCGATGCGACCCGGCGAGCCACCGCCACCCCCGCCGGACACCTTCCGCTTCGCCAAATTGGCCGCTAGTGATCTGATTTTCGAGGTGCAGGACAGTCGGCTCAGCGAGGTGTTCGTGCCGTTGGAGCGGCTGCGCGACAGCAAGCTCGCTCGCTTCAACCCCGAGGATGTCGAACGTGTCGAGCTACAGGTCGGGCCAGAGCGCGTTGCCCTTCAGCGTGAGCAGAAGGAAACCTGGAAGATGCTCACACCGCGCGAGGCGGACGCCGACGGCGACAAAATCCAGAATCTGCTTCGCTCACTGTCGAACTTGGAATCGCCTAATAAGGATCTCTTAAGCCCGGATCAGCGTGCCGGATTGCTGGCAGTGGCACTGGGCAAGACACAGCCGTTGGCCCTGCTGGCGAGTGCCTGGCTGGCCCGTGAGACCGAAGCCGTGCTCGGACTCCGCACGCCCTTGGCCGAACTCACCCTGCAACTCCGCGAGAAAGCCCGCCCCGATGATCGTGACCGCAGCAAACCGCGTACTCTGACGCTCAAGCTAGGCAAGCCGACCGGCTCGACGAACCGCCTGTTCGTGCAACAGCAGGGCTGGCCACGGATCGATGGCATGGACGACACCTTGTCCGCGCTGCTCCAGAAGCCGAGTCTGGCCTATCGCGGCAAGCAGGTGCTGGACTTCACCGCTGCCGATGTGGCTCGACTAGAGATTCGCGCGATCCCGACTGCTGCGCTAGGGGCCTTGGTGGGACCGGCCATTTCCCGTCTGCCCGAGTTGCACGTCGTGTTGACTCGTCAAGGCGACAAATGGGAGCTGCAACATCCAGTTCAGGTCGCGGTTGATGCCGATAAGGTTTTGTCGCTGTTGGACAGCCTGGGCCGCTTGCGAACGACTGAGTACCTCGATGCCGCGCCGCTGGCCGCACCGAACTTGGAGGTGCAGCTCACCTTTACCGATCCAGGAAAGCCGGCCCGCAAGCTGCTCTTGGGCGGACAGGCCGACTCGATGGCAGGAGTGGTCGCGCAACTGGACGGCGTGACGGATCGCTTCGTCGTCGCAGATGAACTGAACCGACGCCTCCGCGCCGGCCCATTAACCTATTTACCCTCGACATTGTGGCAAATCTCGCCGCGAGACGAGATTGTTCGCTTCACCATCGCCAAGGCGGGGCAAGATACCTATCAACTCGTTCGCGGAGAGAACGGCTGGCAGGTAACAGGCCCATTCAGCGTGTCGGCTCCGCGTGAAGTCGTCGAGCGGCTGACCCAGGCGCTGACTGCCCCCCGAGCTGAGGAATACCGCGCTTATCCAGCGGGGGAGCTGGCCGCCTACGGGCTGAGCAAGCCCGAAGTCACGCTGACTCTGGTGACGCAGCAGGGCCAACAGTACAGCGTGAGCCTCGGGGCACGCGTCGGCGACGGTGCCGAGGCGGGCCGCTTCGCTACCACCGGTCTGGGCGTTGTCGTCCTCGCTGAGTCGCTGGCTAAGGCCATCGATCAGAGCGCGTTGGACTTTTTAGATCCGCAATTGCTCAAACTCGATGCTGCTCCAGTCACACTCCTGCGTCGACAACGCGGAACCGAAGTCGTCGAACTCAGCCGCGACGACGACACCTGGAAGTTAGCCAAACCCACGGAACAGCCCGCTGACGAACCGCGCGTGCGCAAACTCGTCGAATTGCTCTCGGGGTTGCGGGCCGAGAAGCTCGTCGCCTTCAAGCCCAAGACGCTGACTGATTATGGCCTGGAACCACCTGAGGCCACCTTCACGTTGAAAGAGGGCGAGCGTGAGCAAGTGTTGCTGCTAGGCCGCGAACCGTCCCCGGGCAAGCGGTTGGCAATGCTGCGCGGCGGGGATGTGGTAGGCGAACTCTCCGCCGAGGCAACGCGGCAATTATTGGCTCCAGCGCTCACTTGGCGATCACATGAACTGGCCCTGCTTCGCGACGCCGACACCCTGCAGCTTCAGATCGGCGAACGCAAAATCACTTTCGCCCGCCCGGAAGGCACCTGGAAAGTGACCGCTCCGATCGAAGCCGACGCCGATCACGACGGCTTGGAAGCGTTGTTCAACGCGGTGGCTCGGCTGCGCGCAGATGAACTGGTCGCCGACTTGCCTGACGACTCCGCCGAGTTGGAACGCTACGGTTTGGCCAAACCAACGCGACGCTGGCTGATCCAACTCGACGAGCGGACCGAACTGGACCTGCTCATCGGCGGGTTGGAGCCGGCTGGCAAACGCCGCTATGCTCGGGTCGCGGGCAATCCACTGGTCGCGCTGCTGGACGACAAACTCTCTAACCAGGTCACAACTGAGTATCGTCTCCGCAACGTCTGGAAGGAGCCGATCGATCCCGCTCAGGTCGAGGCGGTCAAGTTCGGCTACCGCACTCAGCCCTTCGAGCTACGCAAGATCGACGGCACCTGGCAAGTGGTCGGACAACCGGACCTGCGGCTGGATCAGGACACGGTCAGCGACACCCTGGCCGCCCTCCGCGAGTTGAAGCTGGAACGCTACGTTCGCGACGACGGTGCAGAGTGGAAACTCTATGGTTTGGATCCCGTCGAGTTGACCTTGGAGGTGACGACACCGACCGGCAAGCAGACGTTGTGGATCGGTGGCATCGAGGGCGACAGCCAACGACGTTATGCGCGGCTACCAACCTCGAAGTTCAAAGATGTCTTTGTGCTGGACGAGCAGACCAGTCGACGTTTGACCCGGGATGCGGCCGCCTTGACCAAGCCACTGCCCAAGAGCAAGAGCAGCGACTTTTGACAAGGGGCAACCCGTGCGGAATGCTAGTGGTTGATTGCAGCTGAACTGTGGGGAGGTTCGAGACTTCGAGGTTCCGAGCGGAGGACGTGAGTCCTCCGTGGGTGTGACGAAGCACGGAGGGCTGACGCTCTCCGCTCAGAGGAGTCGTTGCTGAGCCACCCCACAATTCAGCTGCCATGGATCGCTAGCCGCGCGGTTACTTCAGCTCGAGATCAATCTTGTTACCTTCACCGGCTTCAACAGTCTTCTTAACAGATGTGGTGGCTGGGTCCGAGTAGCTCTTGCTGAACCGTACCTTGGCATCTTTGTTTAGCGTTGGCATATTCTCCGCCTTGCGGCCCAGGAAGACATTGCCATATAGTTCCATGTCCTTGACGATGACACGATGGTTGCCAACTACTGCTCCATCGACCTTGCCATCTTCGGTCTTGAGCGAGTAATGGCCCTCATCATCGGTGATTCCAGTTGACTTCGGACCATCGGTTTCGGGCCAGAACTCGACCCGAACATTGTTTAGAGCTTTGCCGTTGCGAGTCACTTTGCCTTCTACAGGAGCAAACCTCGGTCCCTTGCTACAACCCAACATGAGGATCAGAGCCAGCAACCCAGCCAAACGGAGCAGCCGCGCGATCATGGTAAATTTCTCCAGAAAGAAGGACAGGCGAACCACCCAGTGTGAGGCAGCTCGCCTATCGTGTTAATTAACGTGAACCATCAACCGTTAGAAGTCGTTATTGAGTACTTCACCACCGGCTCGAGTTCCCAACGCTAGGAACGTGATCAGGGAAATGCTGTCACGGATGAAGCGGACCGAGCCATCGGCGAGAGTGAAGTTGGCACCCCCCGTGTGACCACTGCCGTAGGCATTGATTCGATCCTCGAATAGAATCTGTTGCTCCCCGCCAGGTCGACTGACAATGTCCGCAGGTAACTTGAAGTTGATCCTCACGTTGCAGCCAAGTAAGGCGTCGCCCTGGGCTCCAAACCACAGCCAACCCCAGTCAGCGATGCGATCGCCGGTCACGGAGTCGAAGACCGGATCATAGTAATGGCGCTCGCCGAACATCAAGGTGTTGCTCGTGCCATCAGTGATCGCCAGCACATTGTGCCGCCGATTCTGATCAAAGACGCCATCGCGGAACCGATTTAGTGCAGGTCGATCGGTAGCGCGACGCGGATAGCTGCGTGTGCCGGCTGCTCCGTAGTAGCTGGTTAGAGCATAACGGCCTGGCGTGCCCGAGGCGGGTTGACTGAGATGCTGGCCGATAGGTTGTGACGGGCATTCCAGAGTCGGCACAGTCTGCTTCAGAAAGTACCATCCTGGCCCGAAGCTGATACCGTTTTCGTCCAGGCTGTTGTTGTTGAACACATAGTAGTCCCAACGCTTGAACAGAGCTTCTTGCTCAATCCAGGGCAATAATTGCAGCATCAGAGCAAAACGTTGGTGCTGACCAGCCGCGTTGGGCGGCATCGCCGGGTCAGGTGGAAACTCGGGATTCTGAACGCGATAGATGCCGTAGGGAAACTTCTCGAACGCCGAGTGGTAGTTGTGTGCTGCTAGACCGAGTTGTTTGAGGTTGTTGCTACACTTCATCCGAGCTGCTGCCTCGCGCACTTTTTGCACCGCAGGGAGCAGTAAGCCGATAAGGATGGCGATAATCGCAATCACCACCAGCAATTCAATCAGTGTAAACGCTGAACGTAGACCAATGCGCTTCATTGTGCTTGCGTGCCACCTCGATTGCTTCGCGCGGGCGAGTGTAAACGCTGAACGTAGACCAATGCGCTTCATTACCATCCTCCGAACCCTGGAAGAAAGGAAGTCCCTGAACGCCAGCCAATATATGGACGCAAATTGAACATTAGACGCTCGCCTCAAGAAGATCCAACGAATTTTCAACACTCATTTTTCACTCATCTCCCCCCTTCTTTTTCACCTCATTTCTGCTACGACGCTTGAAGACGACTATCGTCGACTCACTTTCGGAGGTTTTGTCATGCGAGCAATCCTGGCCTGTGCGTGCTTGATCGTAGCCGTTGGACCGGTTCCCGCACAAGAACTAGGCAAGGAAGGGTTCGTCGATTCCAACGGCGTCAAGCTGCACTACCGCAGCATGGGCGAAGGGCCGCTCGTCGTGCTGCTGCACGGCTTCCCTGACTACTGGTACACTTGGCGCGATCAGATGCCCGCGTTGAGCAAACATTTCCAAGTCGTGGCCATCGATCTGCGCGGCTACAACAAAAGCGATCAGCCCGAAGGCGTCGAACAGTATCGCATGGACAAACTCGTTGGTGATGTCGTCGCCGTTCTCAAACACTTCAAACAGAAAAAGGCGATCGTCGTCGGTCACGACTGGGGAGGAGCCATCGCCTGGAACGTCGCCATGATGCATCCAGAGTTGGTCGAACGGTTGGTCATCCTTAATTTGCCGCATCCCAACGGGCTACTCCGTGAGCTGGCCAATAACCCACAGCAGCACAAAAACAGTGCCTATGCGCGTGAGTTTCAGAAGCCGGAAGCGGCCAAGCTGTTGCGTCCGGAGTTTCTCGTCACCTGGGTCAAGGAAGCCGACGCCCGCAAACAGTACGTCGAGGCCATGCGCCGTTCGTCGCTGGAAGGGATGTTGAACTACTACAAGGCCAACTATCCGCGCGAGCCGTACAAATCCGACGTGAAGCTGCCGCTCGTCAAGTGTCCAGTGCTGATGATCCACGGCCTAGACGATCAATACCTACTTCCTGGAGCGCTCAATGATACCTGGAAATGGGTCGAGAGCGAGTTGACGCTGGTCACCGTGCCTGGCGCGGGTCATTTCGTCCATCGCGATAAACCAGAGTTTGTGACTCGAAAAATAGCCAATTGGCTCACGGAGAAGTAGTCTCACGCAAGCAAACGAGTGTTCATTCGAAAAATTTGTTCAGGTGAACTCTTGACCATAACCCAAAGTGGAGGTATTCTCCCCCCTACGGCGTCGCGGGACGTCGTACCGGGGCCGCTCCTGGCTGGGACAACCGAGCGGTTCCGGTTCCTTTTCACTCATCTCGTGGCGACCAGCAGCAGCGCTGCAACAGTCGCGACTCGCCGAGTTTGCCTAGTTGTTCAATCCCGCTAAATCTGCTGTATATTTCCGCGACAGTTGCTGAAAGTAAGCGTCCAAGCGAGTCAACACGATAAAGCCCATCTTAAGATTCGCTTTACGCAACTGCTGTTAACACCGATATTTTCGCACAAGAGACGGATAGATCTCGGTAATTGGCACGTCAGTTGCACTATGAGAAAATACCGGGAATTTCGGCAACTCTCAAGAGGTGAACAGGGAGAGTTCAGCGCATGTCCCCCATGCAACTGAAGAGGCATCAGCAATGATGAACCGGAGCTATTATCATCTGCTGCTAAGTCGGGGCCGGAAGGCGGGTCTGACGACTCATGAACTGAACTCTGCCCTGTCCGCTCGCCCCCTATTGGGTGAAGAAGTACAGCCGGGTCAAACCGACTGCAACGGATTTATCTGTGGTATCGATGCTCGCGGGATCCGCACTATTCGTCCCGCTGGAGAAGTGCCGCGATCCTAAAATAGAATGTGAATATGCTGAAGCCTGGACCAGAAAGGTCAGTTGGATCGCCAACTGGCCTTTCTGGTTTTTTGGTCACGACGATTCGGCGTCGCTTCCCGCCTCCTCGTTGTCGGGTAACGTGGTGCCTCGTTTCAAAACGGCCTGACGCAAAAGATACTCGATCTGTCCGTTGAGGCTGCGTAACTCTTCCTCGGCCCAGCGCTGCAATGCCGCCAGCAGTTTCTCGTCGATCCGTAGCAAGAACGGCTTGCGTGGCATCTGCTGGGTCCTCGGTGAAGCCAGTTCAGTTGTGCAACGTGCCCGTGTTCAACACCGGCTGCGGGCTTTGATGACCGCACAGCACTACCATGAGATTACTCACCATCGCGGCCTTGCGCTCCGAGTCGAGCTCGATGACTTGTCGCTTGTTCAATTCTTCCAGAGCATGTTCGACCATGCCCACGGCGGCATCGACGATTTGCCGGCGAGCCGCGATCATCGCCGCCGCCTGCTGACGTTGCAACATCGCTGAGGCGATCTCTGGAGCGTAGGCTAGGTAACTGATGCGGGCTTCCATCACCTCGACCCCGGCAATGTGCAACCGTTCGTGCAATTCCTTCCGCAGTTCCTCGCCGACTTCGCTGGTGTGGCCACGCAGCGACCGTTCATCGTTGGGATCATCATAGACGTGCTGGCTGGCCAGGTTTCGCAGAGCGGCCTCGCTTTGTACCTTGACGAATTCCTCGTAGTTATCCACCTGGAAGACCGCTTCGGTGGGATTGACTACCTTCCAGACGACGACAGCAGCAATCTCGATCGGCGTGCCTTCACGGTCGTTGACCTTGCTGGGCATGCGAGTATGACTGGCTGGGGCGATCACCTTGCCCGAAGTCGGATCCTTAATTTCGCTGGTGCCGGTTTGCCCCGTTTCAAAGGTCCGCACTCGCAGGGACACCAGGGTCTTGGTGTAGAACGGATTGCCGTAGAAAAACCCCACCTCGCGGAGCGTGCCGACATAAGTGCCGAACAGCTGGATCACCCGCGACTGGTTTGGACCGTTGACGATGAACCCAAACAGCGAGACTGACCAGATCAACGCCAGGATCACGATGATCCAGACCATCCATGCCGCTTTTGCCTGAACTGCCACCACGATCAGCAGCACGATAAACCCCAGAGCGAGAAACACTCCTAACAGCATCGGATAGCCAGACACCAACTTCAGTTCTTGCTCTTGCATGGGCATGGTCCCTTTCGTTGAAGCGATTGCTTGATGATATTATTTTGTTATCTCACTCCGCAAGTAGATTCGATGCGGTACACAGATTCTTGCGCGAAAAATCTCGCGGATTGCTCCAACCAGGGACTGGTGGACGGGCGGTCAGCGATTAGCGGTCTTTGCCTAGACAATACAACTGCTTCGTCGTCCGCAGGAACAGATTGCCTTGCGACACAGCCGGCGAGGCGAAGATCGGTTCTCCCATGTCGAGAGTGGCGACTCGCTCAAACGTTGGACTGGCCTTGACGATCCAGACTTTGCCATCGTCATCGGGCAGTACGAGATGTCCTTCCACCAGGATCGGCGAGGCGCTGAAACGTCGGCCCAATTTCTTCAGCCACAGTCGTTTGCCGGTTTTGGCCTCGATGCAGCCGAGGTAGCCCACGTCGGAGATGACGAAGAAGTGGCCCTCGTGAGCCAACGGCGAGGGAACGTAAGCCGCTCCGCGTGCTCCATTGTCGCGGTGCGGAATGTGCCAGACAATCTGTTTACTGTTAGTGATGTTGCCCTCGCCATCGGCCCGCAGGCCCATTAGGTGATACTCGGGATAACCCGTGGTCAGGCAGAGAATCCCCTGATGCGGCACTAGGCTGGCGACGTACTGTTCGGTTGGCCCGTCATGAATCCACAGCAGCTGGCCGGTGTCAGCATTGTAGCCGGTGACACACAGACTGCCGGAAAGAATCAGTTGCGTCACCCCCTTGCGTTTGGGGCAAGGCAAAAGGATCGGCGTGCAGTAGGAGCGCGTGCGATTAGGTCGATCCGCTCGCCAGACCTCCTCGCCGGTGCGTTTGTTAAGGGCCACGAGATACGCCTCGGCGTCCTGATCGCCGTTGAGAATCACCAGGTCGCGATGCAAAATAGGCGAAGAACAGAAGCCGTGTTTGGACAGCAGTTTGCCCGGCGAGCGCTGCCAAAGCAGCTTGCCGTCGCGATCGTAGCAGGCCACGAGCATCTTCTGCTGATTGGCCAGAAAGGCAACGTAGACTCGCTCCCCATCGGTAGCCGGCGTGGCGCTGGCATAACTATTGAGCGGATGTTTCCCTTCCAACTCGGCTCGGACGACCAGCCGCGACCACAAGGTCTTGCCGGTGCGACGATCGAGACAGAGTAGCTGGCGTTCGCCGGTCTCCTCAATGCAAGTGGTGACATAGACGCGATCCTGAAACACGATAGGAGAGGAGTAACCCGATCCGGGAAGTGGCCGATGCCAGCGGACGTGTTTGCTCGGAGAGAAGTCAAACGGAATGCCCGTTTCCAAGGAGGTGCCATCGCCGCGTGGGCCGCGCCAGCTGGGCCACTCCTCAGCCCGAGCCACAACCGCTAACAGCCCCATCAACCACAGCCCCAGCAATCGAACCATGAGATCAACTCCAACCAAGGCAGGAACTCGAGGGTGGAATTGTCAATCTACCAGCGCGGACCGTCAATGACGAGCAACGGCCTCGGACAATCGAGCCATCCGCGCAGACTCATTCACCTGATAACGACTGGTTCGGCCCCGTCCTCGGCAGACAAAGCAACCAGGTTTGCGGTGGGCGAACCTCGTGTAATGCCAACGCTTGTTCCCGTTCCGACAGAAAGTCCAACGCCAAGTTCAGTATCCTTCGAGGGGTCTCCTTGCCGAAACCCCGGATCTGGTGAGTCGCAGCGAATCCTTGACGAAGCCGCTCGCTGATGCCTGGAACGAAACAATCGTGAGTCTCAATAAGCAACGTCGCGGTGAGGAGTCTGGAGATTGAACTGGGGTTGAAGAGAACGGCCTCGTATCCCTCACAATCGCTGATGATGAATGCTCCTTCCTGAAGGTTCTGCATCAACCATTCCGGAGTGCAAAAGCCTTTGACTTCGACGTTACTTGTGCCATTAGCCGTGACCATCTCAGCGACGGCTTTTCTCGCCCACCAATCGGTATCGAAGGCTACGACGTGTGCTTGGGGATACCGCCGAGCCAAGCCGACCGCATAGTAGCCAAACTTCGCGCCAACATCGAGGATTTGCGAGTAATTCCCTCGCAAAACTATCGACCAGGCTTCCTCCAGTTCACTCTCATATACTCCAAGCAGGTATGGACCGAGCTGCTCGGCATAGGTCATCGGCGTGAGTTGCAAGCCAGCAAAAGGCCCTTCTTGAACTTGACTTCCCAATCGTTCGATTAGCTTGCGGTTGATCGCTCCACACCCCCACTCGGCCACGACTCGATGCGAATGGGCTCGCGACCGCGCCGACATCCAGGCTGTTGTCCATTGCGGAGCAATGGTGTAAAGAAATCGTTTGACTAACTGTTTCACAACTGCTCCCACGCTATATTTCGACCGATCTTGACCTGCTGGCTCCAAGATAGAATTAGTTCTTGCTACCTCGAAACAATCGCGTCACCGCTTTTCTCGGATTCTGCTCGAAGCGGAGTAATCGTAACAGCCTGAACCCTATTGCAACAAGTAGCCATCGCTACGCTCAAGTGAGGCGTATCTTCCGAGGTCTTACCACTACACTAATCTACGGACAATTTCTCCTCTCTGCTCTCGGTGAATGGTAGCCATCCCTAGGGCAAATCCGGAAGATCATCTGTAAGAGAACCAAGTAAAACACGCGAGGGGCGATATGCTGGCGAGTCGGAAAGCACTACTCGAAGGGTTGATCGACTACGCGGGATTGTTTCCGCCGGCTAGTCTGCCGCTGGCGGAGGCACTGACCAACGAGCAGCGCTACCGCGCCGGGACCGAAGCGTGGATGTTGGGACGGTTCATCTGTCCGGCGGCGCGATTGAAAGAACTGCCGGAACGGTTCACCTCGCCCTGTTCCGCCCTAGGTCGAGGTGGAGAGACGGGGAGTCAATTAATTCAGTCTTTAGGGGTGGATTTACTCGATCTATCGGCCAGTTCCGTACCCGTCGAGGTACTCGAAGTCAAGCTGCCCCTGCTTCCGGAACAATTCGATGCGATCGTCCAACAGGTCGAACAACGTCTGGCCGCCACCTCACTGAACGTGTTTTTCGAGGTACCCTGGAGCGAGCCAGACGTGTTGCTGGCTCTGTTCCGTGCCCTGCGAAGGTCGTCGCGGTGCGGCTACAAACTCCGAGTCGGCGGCTTGGAGACCGCAGCGTTTCCGTCCTCCTCACAATTGGCTTTCGCCCTAGTCCACGGTATCGCTAGCGGCAGGCCAGGTAAGGCGACCGCGGGCTTGCATCATCCGTTGCCACGTTGGGACAACCTCGTTCAAGCGCGGATGCACGGGTTCGTCAATCTCTTCCTCGCCGCCGTCTTTGTCCATGCCCACGCTCTGCCTGGGGATGTGGAACAGCAAGCCGATCAGGTGCGTCAGTTGCTCGACGAGGAGAATCCCTCGGCGTTCGTCTGGACCGACGAGGCGATTCGTTGGCGCAATCTGATCGCCTCTACCGAGCAAATCCGTCAGGCCCGCCAGCGAGCGCTGGTGGCGTTTGGTTCGTGCAGTTTCGAGGAACCGTGCGAGGATCTTCGTTCTCTGGGCTGGTTGTAGGGTGCTGCCATGACGACGAAATCCTGGGTGTCGATTCCCCTTGATTCGCCTTTTCCGCTCCAAAATCTCCCCTATGGGGCGTTTCGTCTACCCTCGGGAGAAGTGCATCTGGGCGTGGCGATCGGCGAGGAGATTCTTGATCTGTCCGCGTTGGAGTCTGCCGGAGTGCTGGCCTCGAATTACTTCGGCGAACCGACGCTGAATCGCTTCCTGGCCGCGGGCCGACAGATTTGGTCCAGCACGCGGCAACGGCTGCGTCAGCTGCTCGTCGACGAGCCTCCACGCCCAGAATTTCTCGTCCGTCAGTCGGAGGTGCAGTTGTTGCTACCCGTGCAGGTGGGCGACTACACCGACTTCTACTCCTCACGCGAACATGCCACCAACGTCGGCACGATGCTGCGCGGCCCCGAGAACGCCCTGATGCCCAACTGGCTGTATCTGCCCGTGGCCTATCATGGTCGAGCGTCGTCGGTGGTCGTCTCTGGCACAGACATTCACCGGCCTATAGGACAATCGCGACCGGAAAACTCTTCAGAACCAATTTTTGGCCCCAGCAAATCGCTGGACTTTGAATTGGAGATGGGAGCGATCGTCGGCGTCGGCAATCCGTTGGGCCAGCCTATCCCTATCGACCGCGCTGAGGAGCATCTCTTCGGGCTGGTGCTAGTCAATGACTGGAGCGCTCGTGACATACAAGCCTGGGAGTATCAACCGCTCGGACCGTTTCTGGCCAAAAACTTCGCTACGTCCATCTCTCCCTGGGTGGTGCCGCTCGAGGCCCTGGAGCCGTTTCGTTGTCCGGGACCAAAGCAGGATCCCCAACCGTTGCCCTACCTGCGGCAACAGGGCAACACGACGTTTGACATTCACCTGGAAGTTCGTCTGAACGACACGGTCATCTGTCGTTCAAACTTTCGTCATCTGTACTGGAGCTTACGGCAACAGGTGGCGCACCACACGAGCAACGGCTGCCCGCTGCGTCCCGGCGACCTGCTCGCATCAGGCACGATCAGTGGGCCGACCCCGGACAGCTACGGGTGTTTGCTCGAACTGACCTGGCGCGGCACCAAACCGCTGACGCTGGCCGACGGCCAACTCCGACGCTTCCTGGAAAATGGGGATCGCGTTACCATGACTGCCTGGTGTCAAGGCGAAGGCTTCCGCCTGGGCTTCGGCGAAGTCACTGGAGTCGTCGTCGGTTCATAGAAACGCAACAGCAGGTACTCAATCAGCCAGAGAACCACCGCTAGTGAGCGGTTGTCGCGATCGCGTCCGGGGTCGAACTCGGACAGACACACAGCTCGGATTCGGTCCGACCAGAGCGCCTCCAAAACAGTCAACAAAAGCGATGGCGACAACCCAAACGGTACGGGTCGCGACACTGCTGGAAAGTAAGCAGGATCAAATACGTCACAATCCAGATCGAGAATAACGCGATCGGCAGAGTGAGCGCGGGTGGTCAGTTCCTCCAGGATGGTAGCTGGACGAGTCTGAAGTTCAGCAGCCGAAATCGAACGCAGATAATGCCGATCGATATACTCTTTAGTGAGGAGCAAGTCGCGATGACCGACATTCACCAGCCGCGGGGCAGGCGAGCGTAGATGCAGCACAAAATTGCCGTGCGACAGCTCCTTGGTGCAGTCGTGGAAGTGATGAATGTCTAGATGGGCGTCAAACTGAAAGACGAGGTCGGCCTCGGTCAAGGCATCGTAGACAGGCAGCACGCCAAGATGATTGCCCGCCACCCAGAGCAGCCGATCGTGTGCCAGGGCTTGGCTGGCCAAGGTCTGACCATCTTCACGCCAAGTATTCAGCGATTTCAGAGTGGGGAAGTCTACTTCCGTGATGCTCACCTGTCGCGTGTAGGCTCGCGCGCGGATCGGTACGGTTTCGCGGCGATTGTCGGCGAGGATGTCGCGGAGTTCGTCGGCCAACAGATGTGCTCCTTCAGCACAGCCAGCGGAGCCGAATGAATCAAACCCGAAAAAGATCGCGGATGTCTTCATAGTTTGGCCACAGGACCATACTCCAGACCGACTAGCCTACCATCGGTGTTGACCTCGACGCGACTTCCATAGCGTGCCTTGAGTCGCTGTACCGCTTCGTCGACGGAGGTGAAACCGTCCAGGTGCAGCCAGGAGAGTGCCGGTAAGTTCGGCGAAGCCAGCAAGGTTTCCACCCCATCTAGCCCTAGCTGGTAGTTGCGTCCGATGTGCAGCTGGGCTAGGTTGCAAGCCTGAGGGCTTTCGGCCAGCGCCCGCAGTCCAGCGTTGCTGAGCCGGTTGCCATCCAGATTGAGCGCTTCGAGTTGTTTCAGCAACGAGGAGTTGGCCAGACGAGCGACGCCGGCATCGCCCAGTAAGTTGTCGTGCAAGCCCAGATAACGCAGCGCGGGCAGCCGCGGTGCCGCGCGAAGCACGGCCTCCAGACCGAACCGATACAGCAGGTTGTTGCCCAAGTCCAGCCAGCGTAGTCGATCCAGATACGGCGAGTTAAGTAGCTGAGCGATTCGCGCCGCACCGAGTTTGCCATAATCCAAATTCAACCCCCACAGCCGACGCAATGTGGAACAGTTGGCGAGTTCGTCGATCGACTCCGACGGATCTCGCAGCTGGATCAGTCGCAACGGTGTCCGTTGCAGGAGCGACTCGCCTTGGTGCAGAAAAGTTTGGGACTTCAGAGTAGCACGTTCGATGAAACCGCAGTGAAAATCGGCTTGTAGGAAAAGCCCCTTGAATGGTTGCATCCAAATCTTTCGCCACTCCGCCAGCAACAGTTCTTCCCGGTCCAGTAGCCGTCGCCGTTCCTCGACTGGCAGCGGCTGGCGGCTAGCAAGACGGCATTGCACGCGAATGAACTCGGCGCGGTCAGCATCGCCGAGTTGGCCGCGATCGTCCAGCCAGTCGGCATAAACCAGCCGGACCGCGACATCTTCGGGGGCGGCACAAATCGCCTGCAGGAGGTCTTCTTCCATGCTGTTGCACTCAACGCGAACCATCCACTGGGGCAGCTAGCTCGCGTCAAACCATCTTTACGCATGAAGGTTTTGCAGCATTTCCTTGCGAGAAACCAACCGCTGCCCACGGCATTCTTCAATGTGCAGCACCTTGAGCAAGCGCTTGCGGAGTTCGCCGCGCAGCTCTTCGACATAGCTAGCGGCAGTACTGGCGAGAGGGACGGTGCCGCCGGCCCGCCGATCGTGCCCCCCAGCCTTGCCTAGTCCCGCTACAACTTTTTTGAGCAGCTCACCAGCCTGCGCGTCGGGAGCCGAAGAGCGCATCGACAGAATGAGCTTGTCTTGGTAGACTCCCGCCGCCAATGCCCAATCGACAGCCTCGAAACGCATGAGAAAGTCGGCCACTTCCGCCGCCAGTTCCGGCTGGGGCAGATCGTTGATCCAGCTAATGATGAGCCGATCGTAGATAAAGGAGCTTTGTAACGCCTGGACCAGACAGCCGAAGTAACTCTGCGGCAAACGAGCATTGCGAATGCGGGCTAATAAATCCTTATCCGCCCGAGGATAGAGGAATTGTAACGCTTCCTCGTCCAGGGGACTGGCTTCTCGTGGGAAGCCGGCTAACTCGGTTTCCGTTCCGTACAGCAGTCCCGTGGCTAACTTCTTGGGCAAAGCGATGTCCTGTTCGATCAGGTAACTGGTCACCAGTGAACAGGTAGCTCCGACACTTTGACGGACATCAACGAAGGGCACACCGGTTAAATCGCCAGGGGTGTCGTGGTGGTCGATGACGGCATACAAGGGCACCTTGCACTTACAAGCAAAGTTGTGTCGGCCCGTGTTGGGTTGACTGTCGACCATGACCACGGCCTCACCCGGCTCGGGATGGAACTGTTCCACAGGGAAGAGATCGATGTTCAACAGTTCGACCATAGCACGGTTTTCGGCCCGGCTGATGACGCCATCGCGAACAAGACGTGTGGGCTTGTTCAAAGTGGTTTCGACCAGGTGAGCCAAGCCCAACATGCTGCCCAGACTATCCGGGTCGGGATGCACGTGGGAGACGAAACTCACGGCTTTCGCATCGCGCAGTCCATGCAAGAAGCGAGAAGAACGGCTACTTGGAGGCTCCTTGCTGGAGCCGTTCGCCGAGGTACAGGCGCTGCGACGCGCCATCGAGTAATCCTCCTGTCACAGAGTCCGGGAAGGAAACGTGCGAGACCGAGACGGACCCGGTCGCGGCGGATGGGCCACCACACGCCCTGAGCAAACCTCCCTGAAGCCCCTCTGGTGACGAACCAGAGGGTTTCCGGCAAGCGGCCGCTACCGCCTCAACCGGAAAGGCCTTCCGGGGACTCTCTGTACATGATTCTAGGTCTCGTTAGCCCTCTTGCCAAGCATAAGCTCACCCATCCGCCCGACCAAGCTCCTCGACGCGCTCCCACTGTAGGTCGCTAACCGGCATCACCGACAGCCGGGAGAGTCGCACCAGATCCCAGTCCGCCAGCCCCGCATCTTCCTTGATTTCCGCCAGCGTCACCGGTCGCTTCAAAGCACGTACCGCCTCGACCTCGACTACGACCGACTTGGGGTCGTCGGAGGCCGGGTCCGGCCGCGGACCGGTCACTACGCGCATGATCCCAACGATCGCTTTCTCCTTGCCTGTGTGATAAAAGAACACCTGATCTCCTGTGCATACTTGCCGTAAATACTTCCGGGCCAGAGCGTTGGTCACTCCATCCCAGATCGTACGCTTCTCCCGCTGCAGGTCTGCGAAGCTGAACTGTTCGGGTTCTTGCTTGAACAGCCACCTGGCCAACTTTGCCCCTTTCACACGGTTTACCTGACCGATTTCTTCGACCTAAAAGCTGTGCGATTTTCGCTCAAATTCTCTCCGGCTGGTCAGACAAGAGTGTAGAATACCGCAGCGTCGGTTCTGGCGTCTCAATCTTGTTCGCGCACCTTTTAGAGTGCTGGGACCGATGCTCTCTTTCCACCAAACTTGCCCGATCGTATCCATCTGCTGACTTCCCCGCAAGAATCATTTTTTCGATTCCGGTTCCAACCACTTGTCTAACTGGTCACGTTGCTGATCAGGCAAACTTCGCGGGGGGCGAGCTAGTGCATTCAGTTGCCGAGCCTCCTCGGCGTAACGGCGCCCCTGGTCGAGCCGACCCGCCGAGAACTCCGCCGAGGCAATGTCGTAGCGAAGTTTTGGATCGCGCGGATCGTACTCCAGAAACTGCTTAAGCAGGTCCGCCGCGTACTGAAACTGGGCCTGTGCTTCTCGTCGCCAGCTGGCAATCAAAGCTTGACGTTGTATCTCCTGTTCGCGGGTCAACTTCTTTTCAGGTTTTTCCTTTTCCGCGGCCGTGGCCCGAGTGTTCAAGATCGAGGCAAACCGTTGTCGCAGCTCGCTCTCCGCCTGGTAGCCGAGAAACAACTGTGGAGCTGTTTTTCGCGCTTTGGGCGGCCACTGTAACGCTGCCTTCCAGTACTTCACCTCTCCCTGGCCAGCATAGCGAGCATCGTTCAGCGTCAATTCGTAGAGATGGCCGTACCAGTTGGCCAGGTGTGCCATCAAGCGGACGTTCTCAGGATCCTCCTGAATCGCCTGTTCGATGGGCGTGAGAAGTTTGCGGCGGAGATACTCTGGCGGATCAGTGATTGTTCGCTGGTCGCGCGGCTGTCGCATCTCGCTGTAGTAGTACAGACCGTCCAGCTGAGCCGTCCGCAGGGCAACGGCGCTACGAGCCGCAGGATAAAACGTGAAGGCAAAGTAGCCGAATGCCACGGCCACACTCAACGGGATCGAGATCAGTCCCACAGCGGACTGTCGGCTCAGCCAAGCGGCTGGGACCGGCGACACCGTGGCCTGGATCAAGGCCAACGCGATCCACAGAAAGATGGCCACCGAGGAGAAATCGATGCCCGCCCCCACGAGCAGAGTCAGGGCCATCGCTCCGGCTCCGGTCAGCAGCGCGCCAAGATGTTGCGTTACCGACCAGGCAATCCCTTCATACAGAGCAAAGGCGGCGAACCAAGCAATGGCCCGCAAGCCCGAGAGGATGGCTTCGTTGAGAATGTCTTCCGGCGGCAAGGCCCGCGCGCGAAGTACGAAGCCCAGCACTAGTCCAAGCATGCCGCCCAGGTAGAACTCCCAGTTCGGCGTGTCGTTTTTTGGAGTATCTGGCTCTTTTATCTCTTCTTTGTAGTGCCAGTTCCAAACGGCACGCACCAGCAGCACCAGCGCGGCCAGCAGTGCGACGACGCCCAGGAAGCCGGCATTGACCCAAACGTCGAAAATCATTCCACCCGGTTGGGCCAACTTGCCGCCGGCGGTTTCCAGCAGATAGCGCGGGTAAACCAAGAGAAACTGCGCTGGTCCCACCCCAAGCCAGAAGTGATCTTGCAACAGTCGCCACGTGCCCTGCCAGACTTCCAACGTCTCGGGAATCTGCCACACCACCAAGGCCAAGTCGCCCAGGATGATGAGTAGGGCCAGAATCGCCCCCAACGGTCGGCGGACAAACCAGCCAGCGACGAAAGCCAGTGCCGCGCTGCCGACTAGGAGAAACACCAGCGCTACCCCCGTCAGCCACAACGCCGCGATTACGAACCCTGCGCCAAGGACGGCTAACCCAATCTGCCAGGGTGGCGAACCGTTACGCATGCTAGCAAGGACCGCGCCCACGGCCAAGGGCAGCGTCAAGCTCAAGACTGTGGCTAGGCTGGTCGGATGGAAGTACGGTCCACTGACTTGCCGTTGTTCCAAGCGCGTTGCCTGCTGATGCAACTCCAGCGGCGTCGCCTGCAAACCGCGCAGGAACGCCTCTGTGCGAAAGTAGGCGGTGGCATCGTCGGCAGCGTTTTTATAGCGATAGTCTTCCTCGGCAGCGGCCTGCTTGGGCAGCACGGACAGCGATTGATAGACCGCCTCGACGGAAATGGTTACTCCGAGAGCCAACAGCACGGCGAGCCAGCCGTGCCGTTCCATCGGCGTGATAGCGAACTGCCGCACGAGCAGGTAAAACAGGGCCAGCCCCAACCAGTCCCAGCCAGCCAGCCAAGCCGAGCGCGGATAGCCGGCCCAAGAAGCGGCCAGGAACACCAGCAGTCCTAGGGCGAACACCGCCAGATCGACCCCGTTCAGATAAAGAGCGAGTTGTCCCCGCACGACACGCCAGACGGCCCAAAGCGTGACGGCGACCAGGGTCAAGAACGTCAATGTCATGCTTCCTGGATCGGCAAAGTCCGACAAATAGCCGGGATGCTCGGCCAAGACGAACGGCCGGGCGATGGCAATGGCCGCGATCAGGGCCAGCACTAGCCGACGGAACGGATCGACCACGGCTTGGTCCGACCTGGCCTGCTCGGCAGCTTTGCTCGCTTCTGCTACTTGTGCTTCCTCGGGCGTTCGAGGTTGGTTGTGCTTGCTCGTGACTGGACTCCTCAAGCAAATCCAATGGCGACCTTGGCGGGAGCGATACCTCCACTGGAGATGCAATCAACTTATCCGTCGGTCCTGGCTCTGGTCAGACGTCGCTTGTAAAACTCACGAGCTTCTTGCAAGAAAGTCCGCACTTCGTCGAGGCGATAGTCGGCGTAGGTCCACGGCATAGGACGAAACTCGCCGGCCTGATAGTGCAGCGTCACCTCCGCGAAAATGCCGTCGCGCAGATAGACGCGATGTGCTTGATCCTTGGTCGTCGCCAGCAAAAACTTGCCCAGCACCAGATAGCCGGGGTCAAGATTCAACGGACGAACTTCGGGATAGCCCTCGGCCAACTCGCGTTCTAGAGCGTTGGTGCGATGCTTGATCTCCGGCAGGCATTCGGCGGCGATCAGGTCGGTGAAGGCCCACAATTGCTTGCGGAGGTCGGTTCCCATGCTCGCCTCGTAGTAACTGGTCTGATGGAAGGAGTAGACCGCGCTGACCCGAGCCACTGGCCCGAACAGGTGCTCCAGGGCATAGCGAGCCTGTTCCAGCAGCGTTAGATAGCGACTGAACGCTGCCACGACTAGCAACACAGGAACAGGTGGGCGCGGCTCGGCCATGATTCACTTACTCTTCTTGGTCTGGGCGAGCAGTTGTTCGAGCATCGCTTCCAGTTCCTTCAGGGGCGGCCAACCTGGGCTGATGTCGCTGAAGAATAAAAACGTTTGAAGATACGTCATGATGCTCACTGAGAAAACCCCGCGCCGGGTCGCTCTGTTACTGTAGCAACCCAGTGTGAGGTTTCGGAGCGCGAATTTCTTGTGCTGTTCGCCTCTTGGCGCACCCGATCATTCTACTTTAGCGAGCGGTGTTGGCTTTAGTACACATCCCAAGAAGTAGAGCGCAGGCTAAAGCCTGCGACTACCAGTTCCGATTCCCAGGGTAGCCGCAAGCTTCAGCCTGCGAAAGAGTTCCCTATCCTACTGTCGCTACAGCATCACAGCAGGGCTTTAGCTGGCACTTCCGATCACGAGCTTCTACTTCGACAAATGCAGCAGACACTCCGGTTGCAGTCGACCGGTTGTTCCTTGGCATGGTCAGTAACGAATACGACGCCCCGTCTGTTTGCGCAACAGATTGAGCACCTGGCTATCGAAGCTATCCTTGTTCTTCTCGAGTTCCTTGAGGATCGACTCACTACGTTGGCGATCTAGCTCATACGCCTCGCGGAATAACTTCGTGCGAGCCTGCGAAAGTTTGTCCAGGTACTCTCGTCGTTCTTCAGGCTTGAGTTTTTGCAGCGCTTCGGGCAACTCCTCGGGACGCAGTTTGTCTAAATCGACATGGCCCGCGCGCATCATCTCTAACAAATCGTAGCGAGCGACTTTGCCTTCCTTGGCCAGATAGCCTGCGCGATCGGCGGCCACCTCGACGGGCAACGACAAGGCCATCTGCACTTTTCGGGCATCCTCGGTACGCTTGCGGGCATCACCGTAAATCAAAGTGCCGCGAGTCAATTCCTGATTGATCTCCACGAGCCGTTTGTCGAAAGGAGTAGAAACGCTGCGCACGCCACCGCCTTGAGGAATCACCGCGTAACCGCCACCGCCCTTCTGGCTAATGTCTTTCCAGTATTTGGCACATTCGGCACTACTGCCACATTGGATGGCGTTGATGAGAATACCTCGATCCAACGCCCGAGCGCAGGTTACCGGATATTTGACATCGTCGGTGTAGTCCATATGTGGGGGAGCATCCCCAACGAGGAAAATGATCTTGCTGGTGCCGCGATCCGGTGACCACCGAATCTTGTTCACGGCATCGTCGAGGGCTTGGTTGACATGCTCCGGTTCGTCGCCTCCGCCGTGAGCCTGATAAGTCTGTAACTCGGCGTAGACCTCGTCTAGATCCTCACGCAGGTCAAACACGCGGGTGATGTAATCATCGCCCTTATCCCGAAAAGCGACAAGTCCCACCCGCAAAGTTGGCATTGGCCGACCGTTGAGGATCTGATTGCAGATCGACCAGACCTTGAGTTTAGTCCCCTCGATCAGGGCCGACATGCTACCAGTCGTATCGATGCAAAAAACCACCTCAACGGTCGGCTTTCGTGGCAGCGGAACCGGGGCAGCACTGCTTGGCGGAGTTGGCAGTCCCAGCCCCACCGCAACGGGGCACATCATCAGAAGACAGAACAAGAGCAGATACCGCGGACGAGCTGGCATGACGGCGGACTCCCTGGTCGGCGATCGATCAGCGCATGTCTAGAAGTGTACTGGATGCGCACGAGGGCGTTCAACAAGAAACACTCGCTTGATCGAGTAACTCTTCAAGAATCTTCTCGGATCGCAAAACTGGGGACTTCACCAGAGCTGCTCTGGGAAGTCCCTAGTTGGACGGCTTATTTCTTATTCTCGTATTTTTGCAGGATCTCCTCACGCGGGACCCCAGCAATCTCCTCGAAGCCGCCCGCGAGGATCGTGTCAGCCAGTTGCGACACCTGATTGAAGTAGGCGTCCGAGGGCCGCGTCCCCGTTAGCTTGCGACGCAGATCCTGACAGAGGATGTCGGCAGCTTGCGTGGTCGCCTCGTTCTTCCGTTGGTGGGCCCACATCGCCGTCACCAACGTCACAACAACGTCCTGCACTCGCTGCGACAGTTCGGCAATGCGACACTGGCGATCGGCCAGCTTGACCTGATGTTTGACCATCGTGGCGCTGATTTCCAGCCGCAGTTGCCCAAAGGTGCGCAACGCGAAATCGACATGATCCTGCAAGCGGCGATCCATGCTCGCCACCGACTGACGGTCGCGACCGACAAACATCTGCTTGGTACGCCAGCCGGCATAGGAGCAGAGTTCCTTGCGCAGAGCCCAGGCATGCAGTGGATTGATCGGGTTGAACCGTTTGGGATCGATGCCCTTGTCCAGCAGGCGCTTGCCGATCGGCTCGAAGTACTGCTTGCCGTGCTCCTTGACCAGGCTCTTGAAAAAGGCCATGCCCAGCACTTCGCCTTCGCCTTCGTAGATGCACGGAGCGAGGAAGTCGTAGAGGTTGTCGCCTAGGATGTGGCCCTTGAGGAAGGAACGGCCTCCGTGCGTTTTCATGAACAGTTCGACAGCGGCTTCCTTCTGGGCTTCGCTACCGAAGATCTTGGCGATGATGCATTCCATCTCGCCGCGATAGCCCTGGTCGATCAGCCAGCTGCCCCAGGCGGTCAGAGCGTCGGCTCCAACAATCAACGCTGCCAGTCGGCTGATGCGCCGCTTGACCAGTTCTCGTCGAGCGATCGGTTGGCCGTAAGTATAACGGAACTCGGCCCAGGGGAGCATGTTCGCCAACATGGTTCGCATGCAACCTGAAGCGTTGGCGCACAGCGACAGTCGCCCTAGATTCAGCCCGTGGTAGGCAATCGTCAAACCATCGCCGATCGAAGGCTTGAGCAAGTTGTCTTTGGGGACGCGGAAGTTTTTGAACCGGATGCCGTTATTGTGCGCCTGACGCAAAGCATACAGGCCATAGGGCACGATCTGAAATTCTTCCGTTTCGCGATCGGGTAAGTCCACGATCAAGACCGCCGGCTTTTTGTCGATCAGCACGACGACGGCGGCAGTGCGCCCCGGAATGACGTTGGTGATGAACAGCTTTTCGCCGTTAACGACGTAATCATTGCCGTCGAGCATGGCCGTGGTGCGCAGCGCGGTCAGATCACTGCCCGCCGCCGGTTCCGTCAGAGCAAAGCCGGAGAGCCGCTCTCCCGAGGCCAGCTTCGGCAGGAATCGCTGCTTCTGCTCGGGGGTGCCGAAAGTCCGCACTGGATCGACGGCCCCGATGCAGCCGTGGATCGAGGCCAGACCAGCAATCATCGCATCCTGAGTGGCCATCCGCGTCAGGAAGTTGGTGAAGCGTTGGAACGGAGCATCGCTACCGCCGTACTCCTGCTTGATGAGCAGTCCCCAGTAGCCGACTCGTCCCAGTTCCTGCAACACCGGAATCGCGACCTTACCATTTTCGCCCAGCAGGGTGCCCGCCTCGCGATGTCGTCGCACAACCTCCAGCGAGTCGTTCATGACCTTGTCGCAGGGAGCGGTAGTCGGCAGCGGCGGTGGATTGAACAAATCCAGCGGTACTCGGCCATCCCAAACGGCCTTGTGGATCGGGCTATTGGCCGTCTGATACTGCGGCTGAAAGAGTTTTTCGACCTGCTCGTCGGCGCGGTCCACAGCCCCAGTACGACGGGCTTCATCCTCACTTTTGCCGCCCAACCGTAAGGCTGTTTCGGCAAAGCTGACCTGTTCGCGATCCGACGGGGTGGTAGTACTCATGACAACGGCTCCTGGGGCGAGCGTGGAGAGGTTCAAGCGACGCCAGTGCGTCGTGCTAATGATATGCTCTTAACTATTGTACGAGAAAACATGAGTAAAGATTCAACTAATCCGGCTGGCTGCCAAGAGATCCTGGCCCCTCTGTCACGGTTCTCCTGCTGAGACCCGCTCAACCCTCACCATGAAAACCTCCCCTCCAGTCGGTTGGAGACAACCCACGGGAAGGGAGGCCGTGCCCAATTACTCGATTATCGCACTGTGCGAGTCGTACCACGCGGAAGCAGATGATTGAGATTAGCAATCCGCATCGCCGTCACCGCCATTACTTGCGCGCCCTGAATCAAGTTCGACTCGATGGCGACTTCCAGGGTGTCGGCCTGGGTGTGGTGCGTGTAGGTGTAGTAGGTCATGTCCTGGGCAAGCATGAAACCAGGCACACCACGAGCGCCAAATGACTGATGATCACTGCCTCCGCCGATGGGACCAGTGAACTCGGTCACGCCTAGTTCCTTCAGGGAAACTAACTCACGCTGGAGCGTCTTGTACCACTCGGGGCGGTTGTTGGTGCCGATGCCCTTGACTCGTCCTGTGCCGGTGTCGTGGACAATGGCCGCCGAGGTCTTGTCTAGCGTGTCGCGATGCTTGTTGACGAACTCGCGCGAGCCGTGCAACCCTTGCTCCTCACCGCTGAACAGCACAAAGCGGATGGTGCGTTTGGGCTTGATCGGAGACTTGGCCAAAGCACGCGCGGTTTCCAGAACGACGCATGAGCCGGTTCCATTGTCCGTCGTGCCGGTGCCCAGATCCCAGGAGTCGAGGTGAGCGCCACAGACGACGTACTCCTCCGGATATGTGCTACCTCGAATCTCTCCAACAGTGTTGTACACGCGGATCGGACCGGGAATGAACTTGTTCTGAACGTCCAGTTCTATGCGCGGACGGGGCGCGTTGGGATTAGTGGCCAGGCGATACAGTAGGTCGTAATGGTTGTTCGGAACGTACAGGCGGGCCAGGCGGTTGGAGGCACTGGCGCGATCGCCGCCTTTTTCGCTCTCACGCCCCAGGCGGCCCCAACTACCATTGGTCACGACCAAGCCGAGCGGCTTGCGCGAGTCTTGCAAAATCGCCGCCGCTCCTTCCTTGACCAGGAAGGGGATCAACTCGCGTTGGAAGGTCAGCAGTTCGGTGGGGTTGCGTTTGCCGAACTCGCCCTTGGGCCGACGACCCGCGTCTGGGATAGCAGCTTTGCCCTCACCTTTGGAGCGATCCTCCCCTGCAGGACGAGCGATGATCTGTTCGAGCTTGGGCACGCGAGCGGGCGGTTGCAATAGGACGATGGCGTTTTTCAACTTGCCTTTGTATTGATCGAGATCTTTTAGCCGTTCCGCCTTGAGATAGACGACTTCGCCTTCGATCTTGCCGTTCGTGCCCGGGGCCCAGGCCTGCGAGGCAACGAGGATCGGTTTGTTGACGTGCGGTTCGGAAATCAACCGCGCCGTGGCTGGCCCGCGTTCCCAGCCTTCGGGGATGGTCCAGGCCTCAAGCCGGACATTTTCTAGCCCATAACTCCGCATCACTTCGGCGGTCCAATTGTTGGCCTTTTCCAGATTGGCCGAGCCGGTCAGCCGCGGCCCGATCGAGTCGCTGAGATAAGTCAGATTCTTCATGATCTGCGAGTTTTTCTGGATCTCTTCCATGATGCTGCGATCCAGAGCGACGGCAGCGGGATCATCCCCTGGTCCCGCCGGGGCTGGCGGCGGTGCCGCTGAATGCAGAGGCAGCGTACCGACTACAGTGAGGAGGGCCAACGCCAACGGCAGGCCAAGACAACGACGCATCACGAGTGGTCTCTCCGAATTTGCGAGCCAGGGTACCCCGAAATTTCTCTCAGCATACCCCGTGCGCTGGGTAGGGTCCAGCATTTGCTTTCCAGTTGTCTGGACAGGCAGCTCCAAGCCGCGCAAACCTTGTCGTTTGCGTCGGCTTATCGCCGTGAACGCCCCCGAGTTTTCCTCAGAGCGAGCGGTCCCTAATTCTCCAACACCTCTGATACAGCACGTCAGAGGCGGCAAAGCGAGGACATGGCTGTCGATTAATCGACGAACTCGACAGCTACGGGCGCGGGAATCACTCCGGCGTTGTGGCCCTCGTCGAGCAGCCGTCGCACCGCTTCACGGCCCCGTTCCCCATAGTCCAACGTCCAGTCATTGACGTACATGCCGACGAAGCGATCTGCCAAGTCGCGGTCCATGTCACGCGCATACTGCAAGGCATAGGTCAATGCATCCTGCCGGTGATCCAGGGCGTAGCGAATGCTCTGCTTGAGGAGTTTGCTGATCTGAGCGATGGTAGCGCCGCCGAGGTCGCGTCGGACCACGTTGCCGCCCAGGGGCAGCGGCAGCCCGGTCTTCTCCATCCACCACACGCCGAGATCGACGACGAGGTGCAGGCCCTGATTGTGGAAGGTCAGTTGTCCTTCGTGGATAATTAGCCCCGCCTCGAACTGTCCCTCCGCGACGCGCGGAATGATCTGGTCAAACGGCACCACCTCATGAGTCGGCGGCGCGGACTGGCCCAGCGAGTGAAACAGTAGCCGCAGCGCCAGGTACGCCGTCGTCAACGTACCAGGAACGGCGATCTTAACGTTCTTCAGTTCGTCGATCCGAATTGGCCGTCGCGCCACGATCATCGGGCCGTAGCGGTCGCCCATGCTGCATCCCGACGGCAACAGAGCATACTTGTCCAGCAGATGCGCGTAGGCGTGCAAACTCACTGCCGTCACTTCCAACTCGCCGCGTAGGGCACGGCGGTTAAGCGTCTCGATGTCTTGCAGTTGATGCTCGAAGACCAAATGGCCGGTGTCGAGTTTGTCGTGAGCTAGAGCGTAGAACATGAAAGCGTCGTCAGGATCGGGACTGTGGCCGACGCGGATCAGTTGTTTGGTCATGGAGGTCTCCTGGAAGCGGGATCGCGTCAGAGCCGGGAAAGCGAGTTCTCGGGATCCGACGCGATCCTGCAGAGAGAACCGAGAGGGCCGCGGCTACTTAACGTGGATCGATCAACGAAACGACATGCGGACGCTCTCGTCGAGCAAAACAATCAAACTCCAAATGCCGACGATCTGTCCCAGGCAACAACATCCCGTGGGCGACACGCAGGGAACGGCGGAAACGAGGGAGGCGAACACACACAAGGAGAACGATCGCAGCCGCAACATCTGGATGCCGGCCAGACAGGTCAACAGTGCTGGAAGCGAGATGAATACTCCGCTGGCGATGGCCAAGTACAACGCCTGCCTTCGCATCGAATTGGCGTCGATACTCTCCATTTGCTCGTCGATCGCCTCTTGCATGTTGGGAAACATCTGTTTCATTCGAGTCAGTTGATCGACCTGCATCTTTTCCAGTCGGGCGTCTGGCATGTAGTAGAGGATGATCGAATTCCCGGGAAAATACAGCGAGCAGAGCAGATTCAGCACGCCGATAATGAGCAGGGAAATCGCTGCAGGCATGATTTTGCCACGTACCGCAGAGAGAGGAGTTGAAGCGACTTCGCCGGGATACTCACGCGAGTAAGCCGGCCGTTCGGAGGGGGATGGAGACTCACTTCCAAAAGGGTCGAAGCTCATTTACAGCTCCCGACAATACGGTGGGGCAACATCGCTCATCCCGGGAAGCAGGCACACCAGCAGAATCGGCGCAGAGCCTCTCTTCCGAGGCCTCAAACGGCCCTGGACAGGATTCGCTTGAGGATTTAGAGTAAGGAGATCAAAAGAAAAGTCACGACGAGGTACTACCTGTCTTGAGAAAATGGATTGTTCGAGGAGGTTGGTTTGACCACCGCCATGCTTGAGCAGCCGCGCCTAGGCGGCTTTCATGGACTTCAACTTAAGCCGGAATTGCTGGCCGCTCTCGATCGAGCGAAATACTCTCGTCCCACTCCGATTCAACAAGCCTTTATCCCCGAAGCTCTTGCTGGCCGCGATGTGATCGGCCAGGCTCAGACCGGTACTGGCAAAACAGCAGCCTTTCTGCTCCCGTTCTATCAGAGTTGGACCCCCAGCGAACCCCAAGTCGGCCCCGAAGCCATTATTCTGGTTCCCACCCGCGAACTGGCCGTGCAGGTCGCCGAGGAGGCTGCCAAGCTCAATCCCAACGCCGCCTGTCGCACCATTGCCATCTATGGGGGACAGCGGATGCGCCAGCAACTCGCCCAGCTTCGCCGCGGTTGCTCCATTGTGGTCGGCACCCCAGGCCGCATTCTCGACCATCTCTCGCGCGGCACGCTATCTCTGGAAGCAGTGCGCTACGTCGTTCTCGACGAAGCCGACCGCATGCTCGACATCGGCTTTCGACCCGACATTGAACGGATTCTCCGACGTTGTCCAACTCGCCGCCAGACCCTGTTGCTCTCGGCGACGATGCCGGCTCCCGTTCTGCGTCTGACGCAGCGGTACATGGTTGATCCGGTTCACATTAACGTTGCTCCGGAGACCGTGACCGTCGACAAAATCCGCCAGACCTACATCACCGTGGACGAGAGCCGCAAGTTTGATTTGTTGCTGCGGCTGATCCAGCGAAGCGACGTGCGCCAGTGCATCATCTTCTGCGAACGCAAGCGCTGGGCCGAGGACGTCTATCAGATGCTGCGGTTGCACGTCAAGCGATCGGCTTGCATGCACGGCGATCTGCCCCAATCGCTCCGTAACCGAATCATGCTGGGCTTTCGCCAGGGCAAGATCAAGTACCTCGTCGCCACCGATGTCGTCGGACGCGGCATCGACGTGCGAGACATTAGTCACGTCTTCAACTACGACATCCCCAGTGATCCGGAAAACTACGTCCATCGCATTGGGCGAACCGGACGCATTGGCGCAGATGGGGTTGCCATTCTGTTCGTCACTCCCGACCAAGGGGAACAGCTGACGAACATCGAGATTTTCATCAACAAACAGATCCCTGAGGAGAAGCTAGAGGGATTTGTGGCCTATACTCCGCCACCGCCGAAGCCCCAAACGGCCACCAGTGTGGTCAAGCCGCTGTCTCAGCCGATTTTCGGTCGTCGGATCAAGAAGTACAGTAACCGCCCCTGAGGGCGCTGAGGGCGTGTCGTGTGGCGCGTGCAAACCGGCGGACGCCTGCATCTGGGGTTACTGAGCCTGCCCACGGCTGAGGAACGCTGGCCGGATCGACTTGGGCAACCGAGTCTGCCGACGCGACGTTTCGGCGGCATTGGCCTGATGATCGACGAACCAGCCTTGTCCCTGCGAATTGAGCCAGCCGCCAACTGGTTCATCGAAGGGCCGCACACCTCACGAGTTCGCCAGTTCGTCCAACGCCTCGCTGACCTTCGTGTGAACGCTCCCCCTCGTCGCGTAATCGTCGAACAGGCTCCCCGTGAGCATGTCGGACTTGGGCTAGGCACCCAGCTGGGTCTTGCCGTGGCTCGTGGGCTGACCGCCTCCTGGGGGTTGTCGCTCAGCACGGCTCAACTCGCCGCTCTCGTTGGTCGGGGCCAGCGTTCCGCCTTGGGAGTGCATGGCTTCGAGCAAGGCGGCTTTCTTGTCGATGCGGGGAAGTCCTCGGCGGAGAAACTGGCTCCGTTGGTGGCCCGGCTCGAGTTTCCCTCCTCCTGGCGTGTTCTGTTTCTGATTCCCTCGCCGCAACCCGGCCAACACGGTCTGAGCGAACGGCTGGCGTTTCAGGCGCTGACCGCGCCGCAGGCGGCCACGGAATCGCTGTGTCGCATCGTTCTGCTCGGCATCCTGCCGGCGCTGGTGGAGCAGGACTTTCGCACCTTCAGCGAGGCCGTGTTCGACTTCAACGTCCGCGTCGGTGAGTTGTTCGCACCAGTGCAAGGCGGCATCTACTCCGCAGCGGCAGTGACGGAATTGATCCACTGGCTACGAAGCTACGGGATTCGCGGCGTCGGGCAGAGTTCTTGGGGACCGGGGGTATTCGCCTTCTGCGAATCCCAAGCCGAGGCGGTCGAGATCCGCGCGGGGCTTCGGGAGCAATTCCCGGCTCTGGAACTGTACCTGGCCAGAGGGCGAAACGTCGGGCATTTCCTCACCACTGTCGAGGCATTCTGATACAACGGCTTGATGTCCTCCGCCCGCTGGACCGACTCCGACGAGAGGCCATATGCTCACGCTGGAAGAGATTCGCCAAGCTCGGGCCCGTCTGGGAACGCGACTGCACCGCACGCCGCTGATTCACTCGACGACACTTAGCCGACATCTCGGAGCAAAAGTATCGCTTAAGTTAGAGTGTTTCCAAAAGACCGGCTCGTTCAAGCCGCGTGGCGCGTTCAATAAGCTGCTCACGCTCAGCGAGGCGGAGCGGCAGCGCGGGGTGGTCGCGGTCAGCGGCGGCAATCACGCCCAAGGGGTCGCCTTTGCCGCTGCCCAGCTCGGCATCCGCTCGATCATCTGCATGCCGCGCTCGACACCGACCAACTACGTCGAGGCCACCCAACACTACGGCGCGGAGATCGTTTTTTGCCAGAACATCCGCGAGGCGTTCGCCGAGGCTGAGGCACGCCAAGCTGCCGGGCTTACGCTGATCCATCCGTTCGACGATCCACTGATCGCGGCCGGTCAGGGAACAATCGGGATCGAAATTATCGAGGATGCTCCAGACGCGACTCACGTTTACCTCAGCATCGGTGGCGGGGGGTTGCTGGCGGGAGTCGGTACCGCGCTGAAGGAGTTGCGCTCGCAAGTGCAGCTTGTGGGAGTGGAAACCGATGGAGCCGACGCCATGTCCCGGGCCTTGGCCGCCGGCGCGCCGGTGGAGTTGCCGGCCATCACTTCGATTGCTCGCACGTTGGGAGCGCCGCAGGTTTCGCCATTCACCCTCGAGGCGGTACGTCGGCTAGCGCGCGAAGTGGTTGTCGTCCGCGATGCCGAGGCCGTCGCCGCACTTTATTTCTTGCTGGAACGAGTCAAGATTCTGACGGAGCCGGCGGCGTCGTGTTGCCTGGCGGCCGCCCGAAGGCATCGCTTCTCCTCCTCGGATCATGTCGTGTTGCTACTCTGTGGTGGGAACGCTTCGTTGGAAGACCTGTGCAGCTGGCGAAGGCTGCTTGAAGTTGGGGAAATTATGCCGGTCCAGTAATTTGCTCGGATTATTTGCTGGGACAAAAAGTCTGATTTCACCGGTCACGCAAAATTTATCGGCTATAACAGCTTCAGAGGCGACAAGCAATCGCCTCGGGACGAGAAGCTGGATCGTTTCTTAGCTCTTGTGTCCAGAAAAAAAGCTACGTTTCGTTCAGGAAGACGCGCGGAACCCCCTTGCGATGGTTGCAAGACAGGAAGTCAGCGTCCCCCTCACGTTGCAATCAATCGCTACTCCTTGCCCGTTCCTTCCGCGCGGCCTCGGTCCCGTCAGGACCATGTTGTACACGATCCAGCCACGGGCTTTCTGACTCCCCCTCGTCGGAGTGCTCACTGAGACACGGAGTAGCCTCCATGCGCTCACAGCTAGTCCGGCTCCTAAGGAGCCTGGCTCGCCCTTTTATGTCCCATCGATGTCGGCAAGCGGTGCGTCCCACACCGTTTCACAGTCATGGTCCGGAGCGGCTCGAAGAGCGAATCGCCCTGTCGAGCGTGCTACCGGGCGAAGTCGCTCCAACAGGGTGTGCTTGTGTTAACTGTGCGAAAGGGGCAGCGTATGTACTCGGCGGCGGAGTCGGGGGAAGCAGTCCTTTTGCCGTGAAGTGGCCCCAACCTAACGGGCTTGGCTCGTTGGTGACGATCACCTACAGCTACTCCAATCTGCTGGATGGCAAGCTCGGAGGTAGTCTCAACACTGTCCAGATCCGCGCTGCCATTCAAGAGGCGTTCAGTCGTTGGGCCGCTGTCGCTCCGCTGCGGTTCGTCGAAGTTCGCGACGCCGGCCCTCCGGTGAGCAACGCTGAGTACGATCCGACCGGCAAGCCGATGATTCGTCTGGGACATCGGCCCATCGACGGCCCGTATGGCCAGCTAGGCTACGGCTACTATCCGGGGCTGACCGGACTAGCGGGCGACATCCACTTCGATACCAACGAAAACTGGACGACGAACCCAGCGCTGGGGGTGGATCTGCTCGAAGTCGCTACCCATGAGATCGGTCACGCGCTCGGACTGGGGCATTCCCAGGTGGCGCAATCGATTCTTGCTCCGACTTATGGCAGCCACTTTCGCGGGTTGGGATCGAGCTTTCTGTTCCCCGATGACATCGCTGGTATCCGCGCGCTGTACGGAGCGGGAGTAGGCCGAGTGATTCCGCTCGCTCCACTGCTTCCACCTGGGCAGACCTTCACCTTGATCGATTCGACTCTGTACATCCAAGGGACAGCAGGGAACGATCGGCTGGAAATCGATGCGGGAGCCAACCCGAGTATCAAGGTCAACGGAGTGAGCTTCACAGGCAACCTGACGCAGATTCGCTCGATTTCGGCCAACCTGGGTCAGGGCGGCGATGTGGCCATCATTCGCGGAGCCAGCGGCGAATCGACCTACACGTTCCGTCCAGGGCAACTCATCATGAACGGCCCGGTGTGGAATCTCTCGCTGACCAACACGCCATTGATCGATCTGACGGCTGGTTCCAAAGACGTGGTGATGATGACCGGCACTCAGGGCAATGACGTGCTGACCTCGGCTCCCGCGCTGACCGTCTTCCGCGGACCCGGCTTCCATCAACTCGTTCGTGGAGCGGGATCGATCACGGTCAACGCCCTGGGCGGATACGACGTGCTGTATCAGTACGACACCCCGGGCAACGACGTGTGGACCGCCACGCCTCGTGTCAGTCTGATGGAAGGCGAGGGATTCGTCAGCCGCGCGGTCAACTTCACCTCGGTGACGGCTTACTCGCAACAGGGCGTGGACACCGCAAGGCTGTTTGATTCCGAAGGCAACGATCTATTCGTCGCTGGTCCCACCTCGGTTACGATGAGGAGCCAAACCAACAGCTACTCCGTGGTTGGCTCGAACTTCCGCATCCTCCAAGCGTTCTCTCGTTTTGGGCGTGACATCGCGGTTCTCTATGACACCCCAGGCAACGACCGATTGATCGGCACTCCGACGTTCACCTCGTTGTTCGGCGACGACTTCCGCGTTGAGGCCAGCAACTTCTTCCGCGTTCAGGCCATCAGTCGGTTCGGCGAGGATGAGGCCTTCCTCTATGATTCCGCGGGTGATGATTCGGTGAGCAGCAACGGTGACACAGTGACGTTCGCCTATCCGCAATCGTCGCTGCAGTTCACGAGTTTCGCCTACGCGGCCTTGTATGGCACAACAGGTGGTAGCAATCGCCGACAGTCTGGTTTGTTTCCCTTGACGACGGACTGGTACGGTTCTTGGTTGTGAGACCACCAACTCGACTAAGCAGAAAAACGGGAGTCGAAAGACCGACTCCCGTTCGCTGATGCCTGGTACGTTGACTCACTTGGCGGGCACTTCGATGCTGGCGGCCATCGACAGGTCGCGAGCGCCGAGCTTGTCGGCCAGCTTCGGCGACAAGGTGAACGTCAGCACCACCTGCTCTCCGGTGGGGGCGGCGACAAGGAAGAAGTTCTGTAACACTGAGACGCCATCGAGCAACCCTTGCTCACTGAGGCGGTAGATGTACTTGCCTTCGGTCGTGGGGATTTCGCCCGACTGAAGCTCGCGTTCCGGCTGCCAGCCGGAAGTGCTGCGCATGGCGTTCTTGAACTGTTCGGGGGAGAGATGCTCGCCGGGCTTCGCCGTCGTCCAGGGCGTCACCGTGACCTGGGCGATGTAGTCGCCGCGATCCAACAGCCGCAACACCGTGTGATCGGGAGTGACAGCGGTCAGGTGCCAATCGCGGGTGTGGATGAGAGAATAGCGATTTTTAGGATCGCGATACTCTAAATTAGTCATCGGTCCAGGCGGCGTCAAGCCCTCTGGAATCGACACTAGTTCGGCATCGCCCAGTTCAGCGGGGCGTGGAATCGGCTTGCGATCGACAGTGACGTTCACTTCGAGGGTGCTGGCTGGGCTGACCGGCCCCTGATCGCGTTCGGCGGTCTGTTTCCAGGTCAAGCGTGTCAGCCGGCGAATTTTGGCGTTGTAGGTGCCGGCGGCATCGATCTTCACCTGCACCATGGCACCGGACTCAACGCCGGCGGCGGTGCCGCTGACACTGATCGTGGCCAGATCGCCGTTCACTTTGAGCAGTTTGCCTTCTAGCTTGTTCTCGGTCATGCCCTCGAAGCCACACAGCGACTGGGCGACCAGGTTCGGTATCTTCCAGGTCTCGCCGACCTTCAATTCCTTACCCGGAAGCAAGCTGCTGAGGGTCAGTGTGTCGAAGTGGCCAGAGACAAGTTCCAGTTCGTTGCGATACAGTGCGCCGTGGGGGCTATAGGCCATCGTTTGATCTTTGGGCCGTTGAGCTACGATGAGCTTGCGTTCGGGCCGAAGTGTGGTCAGCGATTTGTCACTGCCTCGCTCGACCATGAGGGTGGCGGTTTCGTAGATGCGTGCGGCTTTTTGGATGAGGTTGCCCGAGACAGCGAGCACTCGTTCGGGGTAGGCATGGCTAGCACTGGCGTTGAGCCTGGCCGTGACCACACCGGATTCCTTGTGAAAGCGCATCTCACCAGTGAGTTTCATCTCGATGGCATAGCGGAAGCACTGGCCCTGCTCGACCACATCGACGAGATTGCAACTCTCGGCTCGCACAGCTGGTGTGACGGCGAGCAGTCCGGCCGCGAGTAGTATCCACGCCCTCATGGGTTTCCTCCTCCGTCCCGACAGGTATCATGTGCCTTCGACCTGGCAACGTGGGCGGAACGATAACGGGGCGTAAGGGAAAAGACAACCCGGAACGCCAGTCGTTGCCGTCCCGGTGTCCGCGCTGAGGGGATTGCCCTATAATCCGCACTTTAACAGCTAACGCGACTCGCTGGGCGATGACCAAGAATGGAACGTCCCGGCGGACTGGTAAAGGAGCATCCATGGCCGAGGAGAAAATTGACGGAACCACCTGGCAGCGGCTGCTGCCCTGGACCACGCTTTTCCGTACCTTTCAAATCACTCTCGATTTGAACAAATTGCTACTGGCTGCGGGCGGCATCGTAGTCATGTGGCTGAGCTGGTGGCTCTTAGCTTTGATCTTCTTTTTCAATCCCGAGCAACCGAAAGAGTGGAGTTCCGGCGATTATCAGGCGAAAAAACCGTACAACAATGAAAATGATGCCGGTGCCTGGAAAGAGTTCCGTAGGGATCTGGATCATTTTAATCTGATGTACGAAGCCACGGGGCGCGGTCCCGAAGTTAAGTACACCCTGGAGGACGTGGTTGATTCGCCGGAAGAATATGCGGTGTTCAAAAAGCTCAATACGCGCGACGTGTCTCCTGGTCCGCCGATGCGGAAGCTGTTTGCTGATGAAATTGAACGTCGCCGTAACGATCGTACTCTGAGCACGTCTGAGGCCAATCGCTACCAGTCTCGGCTGCCGCGCTACGAACTGATCAATCAGCCCAAACCAGCGGGGCGGCTCAATATCAATCCCTGGTCCGAGGATCGCGGCCCCAATCCCTACTTGCTGGTCACGGGACAAGCCGGCATTCCCTGGGAGGCCAGTAGCTTCGGCGACTGGTTTCTCCGCGATCAGCTGCCGGTCATGCTCGAACCGCTCATCAAGCTGGGGCGACCGATTGTCTACTTCCTCTCGCCGCGCAACACCTTCTGGAGCCGCGTCTATTTCTTCCTGGTAATCACTGCCACTGTGCTAACCTGGTCGTTCTTCGGCGGAGCGATTACCCGGATCGCCGCCGTTCAATTGGCCCGAGGCGAACGCATCGGGTTGATCGAGGCGATGCGTTTCTCGGCAAAGCGGATTCTCTCGTTTCTGCTCGCCCCGGTATTCCCGCTCGCTGTGGTTGGCATACTGACGATTATCCTGGCTATTTTTGGATTGATCGCCTGGCTCCCCTGGCTGGGGGAGATTCTGGTCGGTGGCGTGTTCTGGTTCGTGCCGCTGCTCTTTGGTCTGCTGATGGCGATGGCTTTGGTGGGACTGGTCGGTTGGCCGCTCATGATCGCTACCATCAGCACCGAGGGAACCGACAGCTGGGAGGCCGTCACTCGCTCATATGGCTACGTCTACCAACGCCCCTGGCATTGCGCCTGGTACGCGCTGCTCAGCGTGGCCTACGGCGGATTGGTAATCTTCTTTATCGGCTTTATGGGATCGTTGACTGTCTACTTGGCCAAGTGGGGCGTCGGTCAGATTGTTACCCCAACACATCTGTTCGTTTATGCCCCAACCTCGTTCGGCTGGAGAGAACTGCTGCTCGAAGGAGCGACCGTGCCAGAAACCACGACGGACAAGGCCCAGGCCGGCGCGGAAGTAGTGGCCTCGCGAGCCTTCCACTCTACCACGACGGGCACCATAGGCGGTATCAGCCGTTGGAGCCGCATCAATCAAGATGCCTACCGGGCTTATGTCCGATCGCTGGACACCTCGAAGACGATCAGCGCCTATCTGGTGGCGTTTTGGCTGGGGCTGGCGTTCTTGCTTGTTCTGGCCTTTGGTTATGTCTTCTTCTGGACTGCCAGCACGATCACTTACTTCCTGCTCCGCAAAAGTCTAGAGTCGGCGGAGATGGATGAAGTGTATCTCGAAGAGGAAGACTACGAGGCGAAGATCTCCAATCGCGGGTTGCCCTCGACTCCAGCCCCGGCCCCGGCCGCGCCGAAGGCGGCTTCGTTGCCCGTCGTCGAGGCACCTCCAGCAGCAGCGATTCCTACCGCTCACGTGGCTCCAGTGGGGCAACCGGCTCCGGCAGAACCGGCGAAAACCCCTCCGACCCCGGTGCCTGTCAATCCGCCTTCAGCGACCCCTGTTCAGGTAGATCCGCCGCCCAAAGCTGAGTCAACACCTCCGCCCACGACGACGGAGAAGAACGAAACGCCGCCGCCGTTGCCATGATCGCATCCCATTAGACTCGACCGGGACACACCGGCCGAGTCTCGGTGAGTCAGGAAAGGATCCCTGCACATGTCGCGTCCGATTCTGCTGCTGAGCGGCCCCTTCGCGGATCTTCCCCTGGAGGAACTCGCCGCTCAAGCCGCGGGATGGGGGTACACGGGTCTTGATCTATGCACGGTCGGCGAACATCTCGAAGTGCAGCGTGTACTGGATGAAGACGCTCACGCCGAGGCCCGACTAGAACTGTTGCGGCGGTATGAATTGGAAGTACCTGTGGTCAGCTGTCATCGCGTCAGTCAGGCCGTGGGTGATCTGATCGACGCACGACATCGCGACCTGGTGCCCGATTATGTTTGGGGCGATGGCAACCCTGTTGGAGTGCAGCAGCGGGCCACGGAAGAGGTCATCGCCACGATTCACGCCGCCCAGCGTTTCGGAGCCAGCATCGTCGCTGGCTTCACTGGTTCGCCGATCTGGTCTTACGTCGTCGGCTATCCTTCCGCTCCGCGCGAAGTGGTCGTCGAAGGCATGCGCGAGATCGTTCACCGCTGGACGCCAATTCTCGAAGCCTGTGCCGACAGCGGCATCCGCTATGCCTTTGAGGTGCATCCCGGTCAGATCGCGTTCGACCTGTACAGCGCCGAGATGATTCTCGAAGCGTTTGATCATCGAGAGGAGTTCGGCTTCACGTTCGATCCGACGCATCTGTTCTGGCAGGGGATTGATCCCGTCGAGTTTCTCCGCCGTTTTCCCGAGCGGATCTACCATGTCCACGTCAAGGACATCGCCTTGACGCTCAACGGACGCACAGGACTGCTCGGCTCCTATTTGCCCTATGCGGATCCGCGAAGGGGTTGGTCGCCGCGCTGTCCCGGTCGCGGCGCACTAGATTGGGAAGGCATCATCCGCGCGCTCAATGCCATTGGCTATGAAGGGGCGCTGTCGGTGGAATGGGCCGATCCTGGCATGGACCGCACAACTGGGGCCGAAGAGGCTTGTCGGTTTGTCAAGCGGCTCGACTTCGCGCCACCGACTCGGCCCGAGAACCAAGCATTCCGCTGACCCCTACACGACTGGACAACACCTCGGCCCGGTCAAGGCGAGCATCAATCGCTTCCAGAGCCGGAATCAAACCACGACCATTGGCGATCTGAATAGCCAGCCCTGGTCGAGCGTTAGCCTCCAGTAACATCGGTCCGCCCACGGCGTCGAGAACGATGTCCACGCCGATGTAGCCCAGTCCCACGGCCTCGGCCACGCGCCGCGACAGGGTCAGCACTTCGTCCCAGTAGGGCACACGCAGGCCAACGACAGGCCGACCAGTGTCCGGATGTCGTTGCACGAAGCGGTTGTGCTGGACAGCATGATGAGTTAAGCCGGAGTGCAGTTCGATGCCGCTGCCGATGCCGCCTTGATGCAGATTAGCGCGGCCGTTGGATTGTCGCGTCGGCAGCCGCAGCATAGCCATCGCTGGCTCGTTGCGATAGAGAATCACGCGCACGTCGGGAATGCCTTTGTAGGTAACGGTCGCGAAGGCCGGATGCAAGCGGATGCGTTGCTGCACGATGGCGGAGTCCGGCTGCCCCCCCAGCGAATACATGCCCGAGAGAATATCGGAGACATGTTGTCGCAATTGCTCCTCACGCAGCAGTTGGCCGTTATGACGGCGGTAGCCATCGGCCTCGCGGCCAGTGACCACCAACACGCCACGCCCTGCCGAGCCACGGTTGGGCTTAATGACGAAGTCGCCGCGTTCGCCCAGCAAGGTCCGCAGGTGTCGCAGCATCGAGTACGAGGTGATCTCGACGTACAGTTCGGGGGTCGGCACGCCGATCTCGCGACAGAGTCGGTGCATCCGCGACTTGTCATCGACGATGGGATAGCGACAGCGCGGATTATGATCGAGAATACAGGTGGCATTGCGACGATTCATCCCCAGGATGCCCAGCTGTCGCAAACGGCGAGCAGCAGTGAAGAGCCAGAGCATCAGACGGATCCTCCTCCTGTGCCAACGACTCGCTATCATCCGTCAAGCGGCCTGTGTGGTGTAATTGGTCGGCGGCTGAACAAAGTCGCGGAAACGGAACAGCTCCATCAAGCGGTATCCAGTGTAACGGCCAATGAGCAACTGACCGGCCATCACTAATCCCAGTGTTTCCGGATAGGAAAAGAAGTGTTTGACCATCCAAGGACGACTCAGCACCAGAGCGATCGCTAAAGCCATCAACATCGTTTGAAGCAGTGTCTGGAATGAGGCCAGCGTGCTATCTTCGTTCTCCAGCGTCCAGAACCGTTCGACCATGCCAGTGAGAATCACGATAGGAAACAGCGAGATGTAGCGGGTCGTGGTTGCGCCATAGTGGTTGGACAGAACGATCAAGCCGATCAACACACTCATCAGCAGTGTCAGCATCATGGCAATGCGAGGTACCTGGAGCAAGTGATAGCGATCTAGCAAGCGGCGGAGCAACCAGCCGACCAGAAGGATCGAGACAAACACGACCAATCCGGGCATGCTGTTGAGATCGTGAAAGGCCAGACCGATCAGAGCCGGGGTGAAGGTGCCAAAGCTGTGCAGGCCGATAACATTGCGGAACAGGCAGACCATCAGCGCTGCTACGGGCATGAGTAAGAGCACCTCAACGAGCCGCCGGTCGGTCGTGGGCAACTGATACAGCGAGAGTCGCTTGAACAGTCGGCGCAGCGGGGGTTCCGCCGACTCCAGCGGAGCATCCTTGCCGAGCCGCTCCACGAGAAAAGTATATTTAAGATCTCTAATTCTCTTTCCAGTAACCACAGGACGATCGCCGAACCCCAGGATGAGGTAGGTCGAGGGAACGCGGCCAAACAGTTTGTAGGTGGGACACATTGGTAACCAGTGATCGAGGACGAACGCCTCGACCCAATAGTGCCCCTGCTGTTCCGGTCCCTTGGCCAACGTCACCCCACTGACCACTCGCGCGGGAATGTTGCGATTGCGTAGCAGTGCCACTAGCAGCCGACTCCGGGCACAACGATCGCCGCTACCTCGGTGTAGGCACTGTAGCGCGCTAGTGCTGGACGATCCCTCGAAGCGAACTTCGTTGCGAATCTTCTGCTCGACGAAGCGATACAGAGCCTGCGCTAGGTCGAGCGGGCTGGCGGTACTGTCCAAATGAGCGGTCAGTCGCCGGGCTTGCTCGGAGATGCTCTCGTGACTGGTTTCGATGAGCGGTTCGGCGGCGAGATACTCTCCGGAGGCCGGCGCGGCATACAGGCTGTCTGGGGCTGCAGCCGACTGCCCAGCCGAGCGCGTCTGCGTCATTGTCACGACAAATTCCGAACGAAGTTGCACCTCACTGGGAGCCGACGTCCCCCGCTGGGACCAGACGACACGGCGGCGGTCGCCTTGGCGCGGCTCGGGCAGTTTATGGGTCAACTGCTCACTGAAGTAGGCCACGTCCATGAGTTGTTGACGTTCCAGATCCAGCGGAGTTGCCGTCCATAGACGGGCGTTGCCCTCGCTTTGCCCACGCACGGCCAGAGTCACTTTCCACGACCCCGGACCGATGGGACGCGACACCTCATCGCCCAGTACCTGCGTTCGCAGAGCCATTATCCCTAACGAACTCAGAGCCAGAACCGCGGCAGTCAACACGCACAGAGAAGTTCGCGACATGAACGATCTCCTTTAGATGAATTACTCTGCACGATGAGCGAGTTGGATGGGTGTCCATTCGACGCGGAAGCGCATTTCGCCTGGAGGATCGACTCGCGGAGTGACGAGCAACCAGCCGACACGACGGCGGGCATCCCACAGAAAGACCCACGACCGAGCTGGCACCTTTGTCCGCAGTTTCGGCACCAGATTCGCTTTGCCGTTGGGCAGGGGCACTTCAACGAAGACAAACGGCACCACCTGCCGAGCATCGCCTTTACGCACCAGCCCTGCCAGACGGGCGTTGGGCGGCATCTGCACGCGAAACGCCTCTGAATGAATCAGGTCGTACTGCTGCTGGGGCACCCGAAGCACGATCTCGTTACCGGCGACTTCATGCCGTACCGGGGCCAGCTCCGGCGGTCGGCTAGTGCTAGGCAAGCGGTAGGTCGGATCACCCCAGAGACTGAAGGCCCAGGCGGCGCGGTGGTTCGCACCGGTTCGCCGCGCTGCCTCGCCCAGACGCTGCTCCTTGAGTGTGGCATAGGCGAGCAAGAAATTCTTCGCCTGCCGCAGCGCTCCGCCGAGAGTTTGCTGTTCGTACAGCAACGCATCCAGGTAGGCCAACGAGAAGGCTCCTCCCGAAGCGGAGTAGGTCCGCGTCGAGGTGCCGACCACCGCGTAGGCTCCCCGAGTTAACAGCGGCTGAACCTTCTGCGGCATCAGGGCCAGGCAACTTTGCAACACGACCAGCGAATTGGACAACGGTTCGTCCCAGTCGAGAAAGTGCCAGTCGCGAACTAGGGTGTTGTGATGCCCTTCCCAGAGAACCAGCTGGTGCCGGGCAAACTGCTCCCGCAGCACCTGGCCATTGAGTCGTCGACCGTACAGTTCGGTCACGTCGTAGCCGGCATTTCGCAGTTCCTGAGCAGTGCTGCGCGAAAAGGCTTCGAGCATGGGCAGACCACCGCCGGGGTTGCTCGCCACCAAGGCACGACGTGTACCGACGCGTGCCTGATCGAGCCGTTGGCGAGCCAGCATCAGGGGTACCACGGCGAGGTTCTGATGGAACAGCCGACCTACTGCGTAGGAAACCGGCTCCTGGCTTTCGACGGTGGGGGTCAACGGTTCCAACTCGATGGCCATGTCCTTGTCACCGGGAATCGGATTGGGCCGCTGCCAGGTCGGTATGGCCTCAAGAGTGCCCAGCACCAGGAGATGATCCAGCTTCGATCGCTTACTGCCAGCCATGAATTGCTCGACGCGCGGAGCAACATCACTGCCACTAGAATTGGTCAGCACTAGTCCCGCTTGTCGCGTCGCCGCCAGCCAGGGCGCCAAGGCCGACATGCCACCCAGTTGGTCCAGATGATCCGCCGGATTGGCTAAGAGGAGCGTCTGAGGATTTTTCGGCTCGGCCAGTTTGCGACGCCGCACTCCGGCAGGCAGCTTGAGCTTCGCTTCGCCGACAATTGATACCCGTTTAATCGCCATTTTGCCTAACCAATCGCTGAGATGCGGTCCATCTTCTCCCCGTCGCGTAATCCACAGCGGCAGCCCGTGACGTGCGGCGGCTGTCGCCGCTTCCAAAAGTTGCCTCCGGGACGGCTCGGCGGCGATGACCACCGACTCGGGTCGTGGAAATTGCTCGCGCCACAACGGACATACCGGAGAGGACGCTGACCAGGCCACGATCGGTTCCACCGTGAAGCCGAGACGTTTGCTCAACCCCGCTTGACCTTCGACAAACTCGCCGACCGGCACGATGCGATCGGGGCGAAACTCGGCGAGGAATCGGCGGAGATGCGGGGTCAACTCAGGCGAGTCCAGCAGCAGCACCGCCTCGGGCCGAGAGGCAACGGCGGCTCCGAAACTAATGAGTTGCTCGTCGGTCAGCTGTCCGCCGAGGTATACCACACGTTCCAAGCTAGCCACGGGAGCAAAGCGGGCCGGCGAACGCCGCGTCAGTAGCACCACGCTGGCCAGGGCGAATAAGCCAAGCACCACGAGCCGTGCGTAGATTCGCATGGGGTTGGGTTCCGGAGGTCAGGTTCGCGGCACCGGGTAACGAGGGAGGGCCGCGATCCCTTAGGCGGGGAATGATTGTGCCGCCCAGAACGGAGAATTGAAAGACGAGTCAGAACCGACAACAAGAGCGTGACTTGCCTCTGATGCGTAGCCCGCGCAATTTCCAACGACGTAACTGATCCAGTCCGCCCACTTGGGGACGAGTTTCCCCGGTTCGCGATTCGACGGCACAGGACAGGCAAAGTTAGCCAAGCGTTTGCAGCAACCCTAGCATCTCCCCCGCCGTGTGGGCGTCGCCTTTGCGGGTAGCGACGGCGATGCCGGCCTGGAGGGTGGCGCGGGCCGCCTCTTCGTCTCCTAGTCGAAGCAGCGTCTGGCCGGCCATCAGGTAGGCCGGAACATATTCCGGATCGAGTTGAAGCAGCTCGTGAAAATGGCGAGCAGCCGTCTCGTTCTCGCCCGCGCTGAAGTATTCCATCGCCAAACCGTAGCGAAGAAAGGAATCGTTCGGATCGATCGCGAGCATCTCTTCGAGTTGTTCCTTGCGTGACTTGGCCGACATGACGAAGCTCCCCTCTCAGGCGTGATCCCAAGCCGTCCAAACCGGCAGGTTCTACGAGGTTCAGTCTGGCATTTCACCTGTATTCGACAAGACCCCTCCAGACGGCACAACTTCCCCTGCTGACAGATCAGGCATGTGGTGCCTGGCCCTACCTTGGTGGGTTGTCAACTCGCCGCAGCGAAATGCTCTCCGTCTAGTTGCTCTGCTTTTCCGGTCGATGGGAACTCTCGGCATGAACCGTTCCATTGTGTACCGTTGAGAGGCGTCATGAGAACGCATCGCACCCTGATTAGCGCGTTGGCACTAGGCGCGGCCCTGGTGATGCACACCCCGGCTCGAGCAGACTTCCCGTTGCCAGGCTCCCGCGCCTGGAGCGTGCGACAGACGCCGGTTGTCGAGGTGGTCCGTCGAGTCAAGGATGCCGTCGTCAACATTCATTCCGAACGCACTGTTCGTGCGCCAGCTTCCGAAGAAATGTTCTCTCTACAGCCGTCCCAGAACCGCGTCAACGGCATGGGCACCGGCATCGTCATCGATCCGCGCGGTTACCTCGTCACCAACCATCATGTGGTCGAGGATGTCTCGCTGCTGCGAGTGCGGCTCAGCGATGGCACAACGCTGTCGGCTCGCGTCGTCGCTCGGGATACCGAGCATGACTTGGCTCTGTTGAAGATCAATCCGCCCAAGCCGCTGCCGGTGATGCCGCTGGGCACGGCCAAGGATCTGCAAGTGGGTGAAACCGTCGTCGCCATCGGCAATGCTTACGGCTACGATCACACTGTGACGGTTGGCGTAGTCTCGGCGGTGGGCCGCGACGTCAGCCTCAACAAAGACGTCCGCTATCGTTCCCTGATTCAGACCGACGCCAGTATCAACCCAGGCAACAGCGGTGGCCCCTTGGTGAACATGGCCGGTGAACTCGTTGGGGTCAACGTCGCCATTCGCGCCGGCGCTCAGGGGATCGGCTTCGCTATTCCCGTCGACAGCATGATTACCGTGACGAGCAACATGCTGGCTCAGGTGCGCGGGCGAAATAATGTGGCCTCGATGGGCTTGTTTATCAAGGACGAAGTGAACGACAGCGCGGTGCAGCGGAAAGTAGTCGTCGAGGCGGTCGACGGACCGGCAGCCAAGGCGGGGCTTCGCAAAGGTGACGTGCTGATGCGCGTGGCCGAGGTGCCCGTCCTCTCGATGCTAGACGTCGAACGCGGACTGCTAGAGCGTGAGGCCGGCAGTCGAGTCGAGGTCGTAGTCCGCCGTGACGGTCGCGAGCAGACGATGAACGTCACCCTGGAATCGGCCGCTCGTCCCGTGAGCCAGCCAACCGGTACGCTGACCGCAACCACCAACGCGGCAGCGGCGGCGGCCCAAGTGTGGCGACAGTTCGGCTTCCAGCTGTACAACCTGCCCAATCCCGCCGAGATCACCCGCGCCTTTCCACAGTTGAACGGGGGTTTGCTGTTGGGCGAGATCCGACCGGGTAGCCCCGCGGAGAAAGCCGGCTTGAAACAAGGCGATATCCTCGTCGGCCTGCACCAATGGGAGATGTTGACGATGGACAATGTCCTCTATGTACTCAACCACAGCGACCGGGCCAGCTTCACGCCGTTGCGGTTCTACATCCTACGAGGTGGTCAGGTACATCGCGGCTGGCTGCATATCGCCGACTAACCGCTCGACTCCCCCCCTCGAACCGACCCGCGTTCTCTGACGCGGGTCGGTTGCCTTTTTGCGCTCGTGCAGATTGGAGTTCCTCCGACACTTCGCCCCGATCTGCTATCGATCAGTTGTCTAATAATGAGCAATTAAGACACCATAATCACTCTTATAATGTATATTATTGTCTATTTTAAGCAAAATAATCGAGAAAATACGCACAAAAACCGATTGAAATATACATGAACATGAGTATACTAACACTAGAGGACTTTTGGGGTACTCCAGGACGGGGGAACGAGGGGTGGCTCCGAGGGAGATCGACCGATGGAAAGTTGGCGCAAGGTATGGCGGGAGGGGATTGAGCCGTTGTTGTCCAGCAACTCGCTGGAGGCGCTGCGCCAGGCGTTGAAGAGCGATGATCCGGCTCTGTTACAGGGAGCGACGACCAGCCCACCGCCGCTGGTCTGCTTGCAGGATTGGCCCGTCGATGGGGCTTGCGCTCTGGGCTACTGCGGCTGGAAGGGGGATGGCCTGGAGACGGTCGGCGAAGTGGAAGAGTACTTCGCGCGGATGTGTTTTGAGATCGACCAGGCGATGGGCGAGCCGGCCGCCTGCCGTTACTTCCTCAACTGGTGGGACGAGACGCCGCGCGAGCAACTCCGCCGTGAGCTGCTCGCCGAGGTTCATCGCGCCTTGAAGGCTCGTCAGACGTTGGCCGCTGCCTAGGAGGACGACCCATGCCCACCACTGCGAATCCCCGTGTGCTAACTGTTCTCCGTGTCGCCCAGGGCGAACACTACGTCGGCGACATTCTCCTGGATCGCAAAGGCCGCGTCTGGCGACATGCCGACTCCATCCCGTCGGACGTGGTCCTGAAGGCGCTCGTCGCCCATCGACGCAGTCACGAACTTTTCGGGCAGGTGATCGGCCTGCACGATCGGCGAACGTATTCCTGGGTCGTCGTTGGGGCGACGACTCAGGCCGCTTGAACCACTTACTTCAAGAACCACTTGCTCAGGGGGAATTCGAACCATGTTGTGCCGTCATTGCCAGAAAGTCAAGTCGAACCGTCCGCGTGGCCTGTGCTGGTCGTGTTACTATCGACCCGGAGTGCGTGACCAGTATCCGTCCACGAGCAAGTATGCCCGACGAGGGGTCGGTGATTTTCATGGGCGAACCAAGCTGGCCGCCGAGCCGACCACGGCGCGGCCCGGGACCGAAGCCAAGATCGCTGTCCTCGCCGAGCGTGCCCGTCTGGGGCTGTCGCTTTGGCATCCGCTCGACGCCGCTTGAATCCTAGCGAACTCGGCAGCTTCGGCTGCTCTGCTTAATGTCTCATGGCCTCGTGAAGGAACTGCCGCGTGACCTCGGTACGCGCTGCGCCGAAGATCTGCTCGGGAGGTCCAGATTCGGCGACCGTGCCTTCGTGCATGACATGAACCGTGTGAGCGACACGGCGAGCGAAGCTCATAGCGTGCGTCACGACGATCATGGTCTGACCGGCTTTGGCCAGGTCGGACATGACCCCGAGCACTTCTCCAGCCATGCGTGGATCCAGCGCGCTAGTTGGTTCGTCAAACAAAATCGCTTCCGGATGGACCGCCAACGCGCGGGCAATGGCCACCCGCTGTTGTTGCCCACCGGAAAGCTGTTCCGGTCGGACGTTGGCCTTGTCGCGCATGCCGACTCGTTCGAGCAAGGTCAACGCCTCCGGTTCGGCCTCGGCACGAGTGCGACCTTGTGCCCACAACGGCCCCGAGAGGACGTTTTCCAACACGGTCAGATGCGGAAACAGGTGAAACTGTTGGAACACCATGCCAATGCGCTGTCGCAGGGCACGCAGTTGCTCGGACTTGGTTCCACCAGCTTTCAGCGACAGCTCGCCAACGCGAACGGAGCCGGCCTGAAACTTCTCCAGACCATTGATACAGCGTAACAGAGTGCTTTTGCCACCGCCCGAGGGGCCGATTACCGCTGCCACCTCTCCCTGGCGCACTGTCAAGTTGATGCCCCGCAAAACGTGTAGGTGGCCATGATGCTTAGACAATTCGCAGACTTCGATCATGGAACTAGCCCTCCACCTTGAGTGGTTGGCTCTCCAACCTTCTTGCCAACAGAGATAGCGGATAGCTCATGGCGAGATAAAGCAGTCCTACAACTAGGGCCAACTGCAAGGCGATCTCGCGATCGTATTTGTTCTGGTAATACAACCCGGTCAGATCCGTGATAAGAATCACTGAACAGATCGACGTATCCTTGAACAGAGCGATAAAGTCATTGGTGACAGGTGGCACAACGAGGCGAACTGCCTGGGGTAAAATGATATGCCAGATCGCTTTACTCCGTGACATGCCGAGAGACAAGGCAGCCTCCATCTGTCCGCGCGGAATGGCTTGCAATCCAGCCCGATAGATTTCCGACTCGTAGGCGGAGTAGTTGAACGCCAGTCCCAGCACCCCGACGGCGAAGGCTGGCAGCGTCACCAGCGAGATGAGCGGTTGCCAGCCAATGGCTCGGGCAGCCATTGGTACCAGAAAGAACAGTACATACATCTGCAACAGCAGCGGCGTACCGCGGAGGATCTCGACGTACACCGCTAACGGAGTACGCACCCACCACGGCCCATAGAGTCGACCCACGGCGATACCAATGCCCAGCAGAATGGCCAACGGCATGGCCAGACAGGCCAAGGAGATGGTCACACCCGTAGCTCGCAGCAGAGCCGTGCGCAGCGACTTCAGCGAGAGCTTCGCGGTGACCGACGCCGGCACGTCCTCCGGAGCGGGCGGCCAGGGCTTTTCGACCAGTAGCCGCAGTTGCTCTTGCTCCTTGGACCACAGCTTGTACTTGCGATAGATCCGCTCGATTTCGCCGGAACGCACCGCCTCGCGAATGGCTCCGTTGAGCGCCTCACGCAGTTCGGTGTCACTCTTGCGCGTCAGGATAATGTAGTAGCCCGGAGCGACCGGTTCGCCGACGACCTTTAGTTGTGGTAGTTTGCCTCCTTCGACGTAGTAAGCCGCGGCTGGCGAATCCTGCACCGTGACATCGAGCCGTTCTCCCCCTTCGACGAGTTGAAAGGTCTCATCTACTTCGCGCGTCGGTATGACTTCGACGTCGTCGCCAAACTTGGTACGCATGTAGCGTTCGGCCACCGAACCACGCAGCACACCGACCCGCAGACGCGGCTTGCCAGGCTGGCGCTTCAAGTCTTCCCAGCCTTTGACGCTATCATCGTTGGTCCGAACAATCAGCCGCAACGTGTAGATGAAGTAGGGTAGGGTGGAGGCAAACTCTTGCTCTCGTTCGGGGACAAACTCCATCCCGTTCATGGCAATATCGATGTTGCCGCGTTGCAGCGTGTCAGGCAGTGTGTCCCAGTCGGCCTGCACGAAAACCGGATGCCGGCCAATCTGTTTGGCCAGAAAGGCGATTAGCTCGACCTCGAAGCCGACACGATTGGTCGAGGGACCATAGATGAACGGAGCGCCGCCGGCCGCATCGCCACCCCAACGCAAGGGAGGTAGATCCGCCTGAGCGTGTGTTTGAGATAGACTGCCGAATAACAGTACTAGACCGGCCAGGAGAGGAAGTCGGCGGCGAAAGTGAGACGAGGGGGCAGGGGCTTCGGTCATCTCATGCGATCCTCCTAAAAATTTGTGCCAGGACGCATTCTACCTACTTTGCGCGCAAGTCAATGCCACTTAGTCGTTCTCTCGTTGTATGAAGGGCACCGATGGCCCGTACCTAGCACGAGTCGCTTCCCAGCTGGGCGGCTTGTTTTACCATAGATCCGCCTCTCGTGGTGCTGGCATCGCGAGAGGCGGTGCGCGTTTTCGCCGCTCTTCCAGGTTCATACGATGGCAGTATCTCCCCAGGCGAACAGGCCGGGGGAGCATCGTATTGTTCTCTCTCCTGGAGATGCTCGATGAAATCCCTGACGAGTGTCGTGCTCCTGTGCGGAGCCTGTTTTCTCGCCTTGCCCAAACCGCCTGGCCGTGCCGAGACGCCGGCCCTGCCGAAGAAAACCGCCCTGGATGACTACGTCGCCAAGGCCGATCCCACCTACTCTTGGAAGCTGGTCAAGACCATCAAGGGCGATGGATTCACTTGCTATATTCTCGATCTGAAATCGCAGACTTGGCGGATGGCTCCCGACGTGAATCGCAACGTTTGGGAACACTGGTTGACCATCGTCAAGCCGGACAAAGTCACCAGTGAAACCGGACTACTGATGATTAGTGGTGGACGCAACGGACGAGAGGCTCCCAACAGTCCTCCCGGTGAAGCCGCTATGATCGCCAAGCGTAGCGGTACGGTCGTGGTCAACCTGGGACAGGTGCCCAACCAGCCCCTGGAACTGAACAAGGACGGCAACGGCCGCTTCGAGGACGATCTCATCGCCTACTGTCACATCAAGTTCATGGACACTGGCGATGTGACTTGGCTGACTCGTTTGCCGATGGTCAAAAGCGCCGTGCGGGCCATGGATGCGGCCACGGAGTTTCTCGCTACGGAGGAAGGCGGCAAAACTCCGCTGAAGAAATTTGTCGTCGCTGGAGCCTCGAAGCGCGGCTGGACCACCTGGTTGACCGGCGCGGTCGATTCTCGCGTTATCGCCATCGTACCCATCGTCATCGACGTGCTAAACGTCAAGGTGAGCATGATGAACCACTATGCGGCTTACGGCTTCTGGGCCCCCGCAGTCGGCGACTACGCGGTCCGACACAAGGTCATGGATCGCTGGGACACGCCGCAGATGGACGAACTGAACAAGATCGAGGATCCCTACTACTATCGTCATCGGCTGAAGATCCCCAAATTCATCGTCAATGCCACGGGCGATCAGTTCTTCACGCCGGACTCGTCCAAATTCTACTTTGACGATCTGGAAGGGGTGAAATATCTCCGCTACGTCCCCAATGCCGATCACTCCTTGCGTGAAACGGATGCGCTGGAGAGCATCTACGCTTTCTACAACGCCATCGTCAAGGGAACGCCGCTGCCCAAGTTCAGCTGGAAGCTGCAGGCGGATGGATCGATTCAGGTGACGACGGAAACGAAACCTTTGGAGGTGAATCTCTGGCAGGCGAACAGCCCCAAGGCACGCGATTTCCGCGTCATGACTATCGGCAAGGCGTTCAAGAAATCGACGCTGTCCGAGACAGGCAAGGGCACTTACCTGGCGCGAGTCGAAAAACCCGAGTCGGGGTGGACTGCCTTCTTTGTTGAGTTAGTGTTCGACAGCGGCGATCCGAAAACTCCGTTTAAGTTCACGACTCAGGTGCAGATCACTCCGGACAACCATCCGCACAGCTTCGACGACTTCCGCAAGACGTTGAAGAAGTAGGCGGATCGGGGCACGCTCGCTAGTAGCGCCTGGAGTCACTCCGCGGGGCCTGGCGAGCGTGGCTCGGGCCTTAGTTCCACGTCGCCGACCTCGGCTCCCGCCTGGCGGAGCAACTCTCGATACCACGTCGCCACCTGGGCAGCGCGGCCAGGCAGAGCGATCGTGCCCCAGATCACCGACAAGGTGCAGCGTGTGGTTGGCGTGGTCTTGGTGCGTTGCGCGTCCTTGACGGCGTTCGCGCACGGGCCTTGGGTGTCGAACAGGCATAGCAGCCCGGCTAAGTCAATCGACTGGCCAGCGCTGTTGAAGACATACGACTGGCCATCGGCGGCAATGGCGATCCGTAATGGTGGTTGTGCCCGCTCCAGATCGATCACGCTGATCGGCAAGCCGCTGTGATACGACACCACATTGCAGGCATCGACCGCAAGATTGATCGATCCAAGGGTTCCCTCGCCAATGGCGCGGAGCAGATACTCCGAAGCGGGTTTGCCTCGTCCCGTTGGTCTATAGCCGCCGTGCCGCAATAACGCTCGAACTTTGTCGCGTATCTCGTCGGAGCTACTCCACGGAGCCGCCGCGGTCGGCGAGAGGAGTTGGCGCAGCGACTCCGGAGTTGGCGCAGCGACTCCGGAGTTGGCATCTCCCCGAGAACGCGAGGAAAGCTCGTCGCGAAGCTCGCAACTTCCAGCAGCGGATGCGGAGCGACGGCCACTTGGATCATGCAGGCACTCCTCCTGGACGGAAGGATTTCCATTCCAGCCGACAATCGCCACACTTCAGCGCCCCGTACACATTGAAGTAGGTGGTGTAGCCGGTGCTGGTGTCGGTCTTGGTCAAGGTGAGTTCATCGTGAATGTGAGCGTGTTGATGGCACAAGCCGCGACCACAGGGGGCACAGGTGCCTCGGGCTTCTCGTTCGCAGAACCAGCATTTCATCTTGCCAATCTCCAGCCGTTTGCTCATCCTGCCTTACAGGGACGTCCCACAAGGAGAAGGATTAAGCGATGACACGACCCGGACGCCGACTCCGTGAGGCCTGGCAACGTGAACCGCTGGCGATTCCAGGGGTGTTTTGTCCCTTGGTGGCACGATTGGCCGAACGCCTGGGCTTTCGGGCGGTCTATCTGTCCGGGGCGGCACTGTCGGCCACGTTGGGAATGCCGGACATTGGGCTGGTCTCCATGTCCGAATTCGCCGACGCTGCCCGGGCGATCTGTGCCGCTTCGTCATTGCCTCTATTATGTGATGCAGATACGGGGTTCGGCGAGGCATTGCACGTTGAACGCACGGTAAAACTGTTCGAGGCCGCCGGGGCCGCTGGGCTACATCTGGAAGATCAGCAGATGCCCAAGCGGTGTGGCCATCTTTCCGGCAAATCGTTGATCCCCGCCGAGGAGATGGTCCGCAAGATCCGTGCGGCGATTGCGGCTCGGCGTGATTCGTCGTTCGTCATCATCGCCCGCACCGATGCCCGCGGAGTCGAGGGATTCGAGGAGGCCATCGAGCGTGCCCAGTTGTATGTCGATGCTGGGGCCGATGCGATCTTCCCTGAAGCTTTGGAGAACGAGAGCGAATTCGCCGACTTCGCCCAGGCCGTGCATGGAGTGCCCCTGCTGGCGAATATGACGGAGTTCGGCAAAAGCCAACTGTTGGATCGGCAGCGACTCGGCGAGCTGGGCTACCGCATGATTCTCTATCCCGTTAGCGGTCTGCGTGCCGCCCTCCGCGCCGCCGAGTTGGTATTGCGCGACATTCAGCACAAGGGGCATCAACGCGATCAGATCGGTCAGATGCTAACGCGACGGGAACTGTACGAACTATTGGACTACGACGGCTACGACGTCCGCGATCGTGGCTATTTTGGTTGACTCGGAGATTGCACACCATGCCTGCGTCAGCACCGACTGAAGAAATCTACTCCCCTGGATTGGAGGGCGTCATCGCCGGCGAGACGGCCATCTCGACTGTCGTGGGCGGCCTCAGCTATCGAGGCTATCCCGTAGGTGAACTGACCGAACGGGCCAGCTTCGACGAAGTGGCGTATCTGTTGTTGCATGGCGAGTTGCCCACGGCCCAGGAATTAAAGATATTTCAGAGCCGGATTGCGGCTTCTCGAAGGCTGCCCGACTGTTTGCTCGCTCTGTTCCGAGCTGCTCCTCAGGCGATTCCGATGGACACGCTGCGAACCGCCGTCAGCGTGCTGGCCCATTTCGACCCGGACGTAGCGGATTCTTCTCGTGAGGCCAACCTTCGCAAGGCCGAGCGACTATTAGCTCAGATTCCGTTGGCCGTGGCCGCTCAGTATCGTCTCAGTGAAGGGCAAGAGCCGCTCGTCTCACGCGACGACTTGTCCACGGGGGACAATTTTCTCTATCTGCTCAGCGGTCAAGTGCCCAGCGCCGAGGTGGCCAAGGCTTTCGATGTCTCCCTGATTCTCTATGCCGAGCATGAGTTCAATGCCTCGACGTTCACGGCCCGGGTGGTGACCTCGACGGAATCGGACTTGCACTCGGCGATCGTGGCGGCGATTGGGGCGCTGAAAGGGGCATTGCACGGCGGAGCCAACGAGCGGGTCATGGACGTGCTACGAGCAGCGGGTGGACCGGACACGGCGGAGGTTTGGCTGCGGCAGGCGATGGCTCGGAAGGAAAAGATCATGGGCTTCGGCCATCGAGTCTACAAGACTGGAGACGTCCGCGCGGGGATTCTCAAAACGTTCGCTCGCCAGGCTGCGGAGCGAGCCAACGCCCTTCAGTGGGAAGAAACTGCTGAGGTCTTTGAACGAATCCTGGCGACGGAAAAGAATCTGCATCCGAATCTCGACTGGCCGGCTGGCCGACTCTACCACGCTCTCGGTTTAGAGGTGCCGTTGTACACGCCGATCTTTGTGATGTCGCGCATCACGGGTTGGTCGGCCCATGTGATCGAGCAAGCCAGTCACAATCGCCTAATCCGTCCGCGGGCACGCTACATCGGCCCCGCAGTGCGAACGGTACGACCGTTGGCGGAAAGAGGTTAAAAGTTTATGAGAGCTAGAGACAAACCATCGAGGTGGGGTTAGTATAGTTGTTGGTATTCATCGTATACTGTGCCATTTTGCGCGCTACCAATTCCTCCGGGGAGGTAGGAACCCATGCGAATGACGCGAATCCAGATTGGTGTCCTGGCCTTACTCCTGGTGATGATTATCATCCCGTTTGCCTACACTCAACGTGGGGGCGGTATGGGTGGTTTTGGTGGTATGGGCGGGTTCGGCGGCATGGGGGGGTTCGGCGGCGGCAAAGGCGGCTTCGGTAAGATGTTCGATCCGGACGAACTTTTTAACCGCATTGCCAAAGGAGCGGATTCGTTCGACGTCAACAAAGTCGAGCTTCAGCAGCGCGGTCCCGAGACTGTCGAACAGCAGCGCGAGAAGATGAACACCTTCTTGCAAACCAAGGGCGTGACTAACGGGCAGATGACCCGCGAGCTGTACCGAGCTTACATCGAAGACCGGATGCGCGGCATGACTCGGATGATCGGCGAAAAGTCATTCGAGATGTATGCCAAGGGGGCTGATTCGTTCAATGTAGATACGGTCGAGATTTCCGGTTTCATGTTGATGGGCGGAGCGGCGGATCGGCAACGCGAGCAGATGAAGGCCTTTCTCAAGTCCAAAGGCATCAACAATAACATCATGACCAAGGAACTCTTCATCGAGTATTCCGAAGGCAAGATCAAAGAGTTCAAGGAAAAGGGCGACACTCGCACCGAGGAGGAGAAAAAACGCGATCGCGACCTGATGCTTAAGGGTAGCTTTGACGCGCTAGATACCAACAAGGACGGCTTCCTGACCATGGACGAACTGAACAGCCCGGATCGGCGGCGCGGATTCGGCGACAGTATTCGCGAAAAAGAGAACTTCGATCGATTTGATACTAACAAGGACGGAAAAATCAGCTTTGAGGAGTTTCAAAACTACATCCGTACCCGCGAGGAAGAGCGGGAAAAACGGCGTGAGGAGCGAGAGGAAGAACGCAGAGAAGACGGTAGCACGCCGCCCAAAGTGAACGAACTTGATGTCCGTCCGATCGTGTATCGTCCCGGCAAGCTGCCCAAGGAATTGCCGAGTTGGTTCACTGATACGGACACGCTCGACACCGATGGTCAGATCGGTTTGTACGAGTGGAAAAAGCAGGGTAGGGATGTCCGCGAGTTTTTGGCTATGGATGCCAACGGTGATGGCTTCGTCACCGTCGAAGAATTGCTCCGCTTCCAACGAGCGCAGAGCAAGGGCGTCGATCTAAAGACCGCGATGGCCGGCTCTGGTCGTCCGCAAGGTGGTCCGATCGAATTTGTCGGCGGCAACAATGGCGGAGCGTTTGGCGGTCGCGGCAAAGGCGACTTCGGCGGTAAAGGTGACTTCGGCGGTGGTCGCGGCAAAGGCGACTTCGGCGGTGGTCGCGGTAAGGGCGGCATGGGTGGCGACTTCGGCGGTGGTCGCGGTAAAGGCGGCATGGGCGGCGACTTCGGCGGCATGGGTGGCAACTTCGATCCTGAGAAGTTGAAGGAAATAGCCGAGAAGTTCGGCTTCGGCAAAGGTGGTAAAGGCGGCAAAGGCGGTCGGGGCAAGGGCCGCGACTCCTGATACTCCTTCCTCGCCTACGCTTTCCTCGGCTCCGCGCGACACCTGTTCCTCGCGGAGCCGATTCTTTTTGCTTCCCTGTAGTTAGGGCCTTCGCTATCGTAGACCATAGGTACTCGTCGCCCCGCTTCCCGCCGAATGATCCTACCATGAGGCATTTACTGCTTGCAGCACTACTCGCTCTGTCCGGCAACAGGTCCTCGGATGCCGCCGACTTTGTCCGCGACGTGCAGCCGATTTTCGCCAAACACTGTGTCTCCTGTCACGGTCCGGAAAAGCAACGCGCCAGCTTGCGTCTCGATTCGGCGCGAGCGATTCGGAACGGCGGCAGTTCCGGTCCTGCTGTCGTTGCGGGAAAGTCAGGTGACAGTCTGCTTGTTCAGGCCATGCTCGGTCTAGGCGATGCCAAGCCGATGCCGCCCAAAGGCGAACGGGTCCCGGCCAGCGAAATCGAGTTGGTGCGCCAATGGATCGATGCTGGAGCTAAGGGACCTGCGAACGAGTCAATCATCACGACGCAAATTGGCAGCGAACACTGGTCGTTTCAACCGGTGGTGCGTCCGCTGGTTCCAGAAGTAAAAGAGGTAGCTTGGCCGAGCAACGGGATCGATCGCTTTATCCTATCGCGATTAGAGAAGGAAGGCATCCGCCCGTCGCCGCAGGCCGATGCCGTGACCTTGCTCCGTCGTGTGCATCTGGATCTGACCGGCATCCCGCCGACTCCCGAGGAGGTGGCGGCGTTCCTCGCCGACCAGCGGCCCGGAGCCTACGAACGAGTCGTAGATCGGTTACTGGCCTCACCGCAGTTTGGCGAACGCTGGGCGCGACACTGGCTGGATCAGGCTCGCTACGCTGACTCCAACGGCTACAGCATCGATGCGGCCCGGTCGATCTGGAAGTATCGAGACTGGGTCATCGCGGCGCTGAACGCTGATCTGTCCTTCCGACAATTTACCCTTGAACAGTTGGCCGGCGATTTGCTCCCAGGAGCTACCCTGGAGCAGCGCATCGCGACTGGATTCCATCGCAACACCCAGATCAACGAGGAAGGCGGCATTGACGTCGAACAGTTCCGCGTCGAAGCTGTGGTCGATCGTGTTAACACCACGGGAGCCGTCTGGCTGGGGCTGACCATCGCCTGTGCCCAGTGTCATGATCACAAGTTTGATCCGATCTCCCAGAAGGAGTACTATCAACTCTACGCCTTCTTTAACAACAGCGACGATCCGAAACTGGAGCTGGTCACTCCGGAACTGAAGCAGAAGCGTACGGCACTGCAAGCGGAAGTGCAGCGTCTCGAGCAGCAACTGTTCGCCATCGAACGGCTGAATCAGGAGACGTTGGATCGCTGGGTCAACTCGCTGTCGCCGGAGGTGCGCTTGGAGTTTCCCCAGCGATTGCAAACGATTCTGAACCTGCCGCCCAATGGTCGCAATGCCAAGCAAGTCGCCGAGTTGATGGCGGCATATCGCAACCTGGATCGACTGCGGCACGTCACAGGCAGTTTCGCCGGACCACTTCAGACATTAGGCCAGCTGCACCTCTATCGCACACGCTTGAACCTGGAACGAAGCATTGCCGCGACGAAGCGAAAAATCCCATCCGCCGAGACGACGCTGGTGCTGAACGAACGGGCGATGCCGCGTCCAGCCTTCGTGCAGATCGCCGGCGATTTTCTCCGTCGCGGAGCTGAGGTCAAGCCCGACGTGCCTGCCGTGCTGCCGCCCCTGACAGTCCAGAAGAAGCCTAACCGTCTCGACCTAGCCGAATGGTTGGTCAATGGGCGCAATCCCCTGACGGGCCGAGTTCTGGTCAATCGCCTGTGGCAGGTCTACTTCGGAGTGGGGTTGGTCGAAACCGAGAATGATTTCGGTACCCAAGGCACCAAGCCAACACATCCGGACTTGCTGGACTGGCTAGCCGATGAACTGGTGCGGCAAGACTGGAGCCTCAAAGCAATCCATCGGTTGATCGTCACCTCGTCGGTCTACAAGCAGTCGTCGCACGCTCGGCCGGATCTCCGCACCGTCGATCCTCGTAACCTGCTATTAGCGCGTCAGAACCGTCTGCGCTTGGAAGCAGAGGTGGTCCGGGACGTGGCCCTGGCCTCCAGCGGGTTGCTGACACGACGAATCGGCGGGCCGAGCGTGTTTCCACCACAGCCGGACGGAGTCTACAGCCTAACCCAGGTGCCGAAGAACTGGGTCGCTGACGTCGGTCCTAACCGCTACCGTCGCGGGCTGTACACCTATTTCTGGCGATCGGCCCCGCATCCGAGCCTGACCGTCTTCGATGCTCCGGATGCGACCGCTACCTGCACACGGCGGAACCGTTCGAACACGCCGTTGCAGGCCTTGACGCTGCTCAACGACACTGCCTATCTAGAATGTGCGCAATCACTGGCAGTGCGGCTACTCCGCGAGTCGGACACGACCGACCGGCTCAGCCGGGCTATGCAACTAACCGTGAGCCGATTGCCCAACCCCCGCGAGCAGAGTTTGTTGGGCCAGCTGCTGGATCGACAGCGTCGTGCCCTGGCGGAGCATCCCGCTGAAGCTCAAGCGCTGGTAGGGACTACTGCTCTTGCGGGAGTTGATCCGGCGGAGCAGGCCGCCTGGGTTCAGCTGGCTCGTGTGTTGCTCAACCTCGACGAATTCATCACCCGGGAATGAGTTTACCCATGACCCAAGACCTTCTGCTAGAACGAACCCGTCGGCACTTCTTCCATGATTGCGCAGTGGGGCTAGGTGCGATGGCCCTGGCCAATCTCAGTCATGCCGACGCGATGAAACTACCCAACCCGTTGGCTCCCAAGCCGCCGCATCATCCCGCCCGGGCCAAGGCGGTGATCTATCTGTTCATGGCAGGCGGCCCGAGCCAACTGGAACTGTTCGACTACAAACCCAAGCTGAACGAACTGAACGGCAAACCGATCCCAGAGGAGTTTATCAAAGGCAAGCGGTTTGCCTTCATGGACAGTTTCACCAAGAACGTGCCGTTGCTGTTGGGCACCCGACGCAAGTTCAAGCAGTACGGCCAGGCTGGCACCTGGGTATCGGAGTGCTTCCCACATCTGGCTACCGTAGTCGATGAGTTAGCCGTAGTTCGTTCCTTGCAGACCAACGTCTTCAACCACGCGCCGGCCAAACTGTTCATGAACACCGGCTCAGCCCAGGCTGGACGCCCTTCCATGGGAGCTTGGGTGACTTACGGGTTGGGATCGGAAAGTGACAATCTGCCTGGGTTCGTCGTGTTGCAATCCGGTCCGCGCGGGCCGCGCGGCGGGGCACCGCTGTATGGCAGCGGCTTTCTTCCCACCACTTACCAGGGCGTTCCCTTTCGCTCGACTGGCGAACCGATTCTGAACTTGACTCGTCCCAACGGCCTGTCCAATCAGCGACAACGCGAGGTCATCGACGCGGTTAAGGATCTCAACGCGGTTCGGCTGGCCGACACCGGCGATCCGGAGATCGCCACCCGCATCGCCTCCTACGAGATGGCCTTTCGCATGCAGACGTCCGCACCGGATCTGATCGATCTGGCCAAGGAAGACCGTCGCACTCTGGATCTGTACGGCGCGACTCCTGGTAAACCATCGTTCGCCAACAACTGCTTGCTGGCTCGACGGCTGGTCGAACGTGGCGTTCGCTTCGTGCAGTTGTATCACACCGAATGGGATCATCATGGCGGACCGACCGAGAATCTGACGACCACGCTGGATCGAGTGACTCGGGAAGTGGATCGGCCCTCAATGGCTCTCATTCGCGATCTCAAACAGCGGGGATTGCTGGACAGCACGCTAGTGATCTGGGGCGGTGAATTTGGCCGCACACCAATGGGCGAAATCCGCGAGACGGTCGGACGCAATCATCACATCGACGCCATGACCGTCTGGCTGGCGGGCGGCGGTATCAAGCCGGGACTGAACTTCGGTGCGACCGATGAATTGGGCTTCACCGCCGTCGAGGACAAGATGCACGTCCACGATCTGCACGCTACCATTTTGCATCTACTAGGATTGGAGCACACTCGTTTGACGTTCCGCTTCCAAGGACGCGAGTTTCGTCTGACCGACGTGCATGGCCACGTGGTGAAAAAACTCCTGGCGTGAAAGGGACGGCGCGCCGATGCCTGACGTTCGCTTGATGACTTATGCTCCGGGCCATTTCCACGCGGCCTTGGTGCAAAAAGAAATGATTCCAGGGGTCTTGCCGTGTGTGCATGTCTATGCCCCACTGGACAGCGATCTGCTGGCCCATTTGGGCCGCATCGCCAACTTTAATAGTCGTCCCGAGTCGCCAACCTGTTGGGCGATGGAGGTACACACTAGTTCCAATCCCTTGGGGCGGATGCTGGCGGAGAAGCCAGGCAACGTCGTTGTCCTTTCGGGACGCAATCGCGGCAAGATCGACGTGATCCTGGCGGCCTTACAGGCGGAACTGCACGTCCTGGCCGACAAGCCGTGGATTATCCGTTCGGCGGATCTGCCTCGGCTCCGCGAGGCGCTTGACTTAGCCGAGCGGCGACAGCTTGTTGCCCTAGATATCATGACCGAACGCTGGGAAGTAACGACACGGTTACAGCGCGAGTTGATCCACGATCCAGCACTTTTCGGATCGCTTGAATCCGGATCAATCGATCGACCCACGGTGTTTATGGAGAGCGTGCATTACATCAACAAATCGGTAGCAGGAACGCCGCTACGCCGACCGGCCTGGTGGTTTGACATTCATGAAACCGGAGAAGGTCTAGCCGACGTCGGCACCCATCTAGTCGATCTCGTACCGTGGCTGCTCTTCCCCAATCAATCGATCGCCGTGACCGATCTCGAACTGTTGCGAGCGAGACGGCAGCCGACGATGCTCTCTCGTGCCGACTTCCAGAAAGTTACCGGCGAGAGTGAGTTTCCTCGCTTCCTCGCCGACAGCGTACAGTCCGGCCAGCTGCTGTACTATTGCAATACGACGCTGTCCTATCTGTTGCGCGGCATTCACGTCTGGCTGAACATCGCCTGGGATTTCGAGGCTGGTCCCAATCAGGGCGACTTACACTTGGCTCGAATTCGTGGTTCGCGGTCGATCATCGAGGTGCGTCAGGGAGCCGCCGAGCATTTTATTCCCGAGGTCTACGTCGTACCCCGTGACGAGGCAGAATTGCCGACGATTCGCCGTGTCCTGGCGGAACGACTCGATGCCTTGCAAGCCGACTATCCCGGACTCGATTTCGAGCAAGTCGGCCCTCGCCTGCGTCTGTCGATCCCCGATCGGTTGCGTGTCGGCCACGAAGCCCATTTTGCCGAGGTGACACGTCTGTTTCTTGACTACATCGAACAGCCCTCCCGTCTGCCGCGTTGGGAAAAGGACAACATGTGGGCCAAATACTACGTCACGACGCATGGCGTCGATCTATCGCGACGCTGAGGTTCAATTCCGCGCTGGCTCGACTTGGATCAGGAACTCGTTGGGTTTGTCCGCCTCGACCACGAACTTCAATCCTGACGAGTCATAGCGGCGATAGCGATCGTGGAGACGTCGGCCCTTGTGTTTGTGCAGCGCTGCTGAGGGAACGCCATCGATCAGCAGCGTCTGGAGGATCACCACCTTATATTTACCGGGAGCGGCCCCGGCGCGGTTGCCGGTCTGTAACGAGAAGGAGCCGTCCGGCTCGATGATACTCCGCGACACGGGGCCACCATCTTCCGGGGCGAACTCGATAACGCCGGAGTTCAGTGTCATACCATCCTTGTAGGTAATCTTGCCGGTGACCGGAACAAGCTTGGGGCCACGCTGACAGGCCAGCGAAGTGCTAAGCACCAGCAGTAAGGTCAGTGGGAAAATAACACGCATGTAGTTGATCTCAAAACTCGGGAATGACCTGGCCGTCGGCACGATGACTCAGTCGTTCCAGCACCAGCGTACTCAGATCATTACGGAGACCAACCACGCGACCATCGGCAAAGGCGAAGTGGGTGATCTGGGAATGCCAACTCCCGAAGGCGTACAGTCCCATGCCATCCAGATTGTCGAACGGATCGCGAGCGAGAGGCACGCCAGGACCGGCCACGCGCGACATGTTGTAGAAGTAGCTGCCATCGAAGGCTGGCCCCTCGTCGGGCACCTGGAGCAAACGACCGGCCCGGACGTGCTTCTCGCCGACCAGCAGCGTGTTCGAGGTGCCATCGCGCACATCGGCGAAGCGAATGCGATCCAGCCAGCCAGCCGGACGAGGGCCTTCGCAGGTGCCCCGACTAGAGATAATCACTCCGGTTCCGTTGCCGCCCCAGTAGAAGTCGGTCGGCAGGCCAGTCGATCCCGGGGACATCTCGCCGTGATTGCCCGCATAGTCGGTGACCGACCCGGCCGGCACGGCACGACCCGGAAACGAGCAACCACAAGGCAACACCACGGGAGGCCCATCCACGTCAGGCATCATGGCTTCCGAATTGGAGCGACGCTTCGGACAGAGGAAGGTGTTGATGATGACCGCGCGTGCTTCGGCTCGCTGGCGGATGACCGGTTCTCCCAGATCCCAGAGACGGAACACGTTCTCCTGCTCGATGTAAGGCAGAATGCGCACCATCCAGGAGGCATGTTCCCCGCCGCAGCCCGTGCCGATTTGCACCCCCGAGGCGGGCCGTTCGATGATCCGCGCTGGAGGGAAGGCGTCGTTGACATCGGCGAAGTGGATCGTTGCCAGGGCCAGTTGCTTGAGGTGGTTCTTGCACTGAATACTGGCCGCGGCATCGCGAACCTTTTGCACGGCGGGCAACAACAGGCCAATCAGCACCGCGATAATGGCGATGACAACGAGCAGTTCGATCAGCGTGAATCCAGATCGACGGTGACAGGTACTCACTTCTCGACTCCGCATCCGACGAGTATTTCATTGAGTTGGAAAACTCTACTTAGTTAGTATACCCAGAATCCGCCCCAGGTCAGCAAGAGATTCCGTCGCTTACCAGCATCACAATCGACACGATCGGAGCCTCTTTCTGCCTGAAGTGCCAATCCTGGCGGTGCGGAGATGTTGTCAACGAGGACAACAAGCCGATGTTGCAGTCTGCCCGCCGGCTGAGGAGTGTCACGACACAACTATGTTCGACGAACTGGAGCGACTTCGAGCCAGTGAGACCTTGTTCACCCTATTGAGTCACTATGCCGAGTTAGCCGCTGACGATCGCGAACGCTGGCACGACCGCCGCATGAAACTGGAGGGGTGCGAACGCCGCGAGTTGGTGCGACTCCACGGCGAATTGTTGGCCTACGGCTGGCTGGAACAGAACACCGGGCAGTTGACCCGCTTCGAGCCTGGCTCAGTAGCGGGATGCTACCGCGTTACCACGGCAGGAATTCGCGCCTGCAAGCAGGCACGTAGCGAGGAGTAGTGCCTAGCTGTGCGCGCGGTCCCAGGCCTCGATGTAGTTTTGCAGCATCGGCAACTCGCTGACTTTGTTGCCCAACCAGAGACGGGCACGGCGAGCCAGGACACGCTCCTCGTCGATGGTCATCTCGCCCACAAGTACCCGCGTTCGCAGAAACACGAAATAGGTGTCAAGCGTATCGAACATGCAATAATCGTTGATCTCACGAATTTTGCCGGCTCGATAGAGATCGAGTACCTGATCGCCGCTGATGTCGAGTTTGCCGCATCCGACCGGATAGCCGCCTGCGGTACGCTGGGCCAGCATGCTCAATCCACCAGTCAACCGACAGGCCCCAAAATTGGATAACCAGTCCATCAAGTCCAGGTGCATGCCCTGGAAGCGATTTCGGCTGGTTTGAAAGTACTCACGAGCCTGACAGCCGTGATCGAACGCTGCTAGTTCGAGCAAGGGCAGGTCGAAGCCGCGACCGTTGAAGGTGACGAGTTTGGCGCGATGATAATGACTGACACCCCGCCAGAACTGGCGGACAATCTGCGGCGTGCGAAACGCAGGGGCATCGAGACAGGTTAATCCTTGAATCGACCAGTCGGTCCCCACTCGCAGCACACAGACAGCGACCGGCACCTGGAACGTGACTGGGAGGAAGTCCGAACCGTCGCGCGACAGTTCCCGAGCCTCCGCTCGGGCACGCTCGATCGCTTCGTCAGGAGTCAGGTTCTCCCCAGGATACTTGACTCGTCGGATGAGATCGCCGTCAGGAACACTTTCCGTGTCGAAGACGAGAAAGGCGGTTTCCGGTTGCGTTGAAGCACCAGCTGCAGCCTTGGCCGCTCGCCGGCTGAGAATGTCGGCGCTGATGCTGTTGACCATGCGAGGCACTCCTGCGCGGGGACACAACCCCTCAAAGATGAACGATCGTGCAGGATTGGTCAAGCGATCCTACTCTACTTCGTGTCCGCTGAGCGACAATCAATGTCCGACAGTAACGGTCCTGTCGATTAGGGCAACTTGGTCAAGTGGAGGGGCAGGCAAAACGAATTCGCGGGCTGGACGAAAGGGCAACTCGTCCGGCCCGCGAAGAACTCCAACGACCGATGCTTGGTCAGTCGTCGATAACAGTGGTGTCGTCGTCCTTTTCCTCGTCGTCCTCCTCACCGGCAATGCGGAAACCAGCGCTGGGCAGCTCGCCGATCACCTGGATTGGTTGGGACACTTCTTCGCCATCGACGTTGAGTACGACCTTGTAGGTACCAGCGGGGACGGCTCGACCGATGGCAGCAGCGAGACCGACAATTCCCGCGCCGCCCCGACCGCCAGCCCCACCGCGACCGCCGGCTCCTCCCGCGCCACCACGACCGCCGCCCGCTGCGGGATTACGGCCTTCGCCGCCAAGAGCCGCCGTCAGATTCCAACTTATGCGGTGGAGTCCAGGTCGAGAGTTGGCCTCCAATTCGCGGACCGGCTTATTGTCGATATCGACGATCTTCAAACTGACTTTAGCGGCCTTCTCAGGGATCAGATAGTAAATCTGCGCCCCCGAGGGTGGATTTTCCCCGGCGAAGCGCCGATTGGTTCGACCACGACTCGGCTCCAAGGGCGTCCGCTCCACAGTCATCGGCTTGAACACCACCGGCTTGCCAGCTTTCAACTGGTTCGGACGCATCTGCCGCAGCGCTGTCACATCCACGGCCCAGAGACTACGGCCATGCGTCGCCACCACGATTTCCCCCGCGGTTGGATGGATGGCCACCTCATGCACCGCGACAGTCGGCAGGTTGTTGTTGAACTTCGTCCAAGTCGTGCCGCCGTCCAGCGAGACGAAGAAGGCAAACTCGGTACCGCAGTAGAGCAACCCTTCGTTGGCAATGTCCTCACGCAGCACTCGAGTCGAGCCGAACTCCGGCAAGGTGGCGTTGAGCGACTTCCACGTCTTGCCGAAATCCTCGGTGACGTAGACATACGGTTTATCGTCGTCGGAGCGGTGGCCGTCGAAGCAGGCATAGCAGCGGCCATCACGGAACCGCGACGCCTCCAGACTGGCGACCCAGCGCGGTCCGGGCAGACCAATGTTGCCTGTGACGTTAGTCCAGTTCTTACCGCCATCCTGCGTCACCCACACCGCGCCGTCATCGGTACCCGCCCAGAGAATATCGGGGTTGCGTGGCGACTCAGACAAAGCGCTCATGCTGCCGCGCTTGGTCAACGTCAGTTCGGGCGAAATGATCTTCAGATTGTCGCCTCGTTGGACCGAGCGCAGGACATACTGCGAACCAGCGTAGAAGATACGCGGGTTGTGATGCGACAGCATGAACGGCGTGTGCCAGTTGAAGCGATGGGTGCCGGCCATGCCTGGAGTCCGCTGCGGACGGATGGCGGCCGATTCTCCCGTCTTCAGGTTGCGCCGCCGCATGTTGCCACCCTGACTGGTGGAATAGATCCAATCCGGATCGGTCATGTCCACACGACAGGTGAAGCCATCGCCGCCACCGATTGAGAGCCAATCCTCGTTGACAGGGCCGGTCGGTCCACGAGTCATGGCTGGACCGCCCCACGAGCCGTTGTCCTGAAGCCCGCCGTAGACGTAGTACGGTTTGCCCGGCGACACCGCGACATGGTAGAACTGGCCGATGGCCGCGTGGTTGAAGTGATCCCAATTCGCGCCACGATCACGGCTCTCGTAGATGCCGCCATCGCAACCGATCAGCATGTGCCGACCGTCGCGCGGATCGATCCACATAGCGTGGCCATCGGCATGCACGCCACGGCCCAGGTTGGGCGTGAAGGTGACACCGCCATCGTTGGAGCGATAGTAGGACACCCCGAGCAAGTAGACTCGTTGTGGGTCGGAAGGATCGACGCGAATCTGGCTGAAGTACATGGGACGCGGGTTGAGGCTGTTGACGCGCTCCCAGGAGACGCCGCCATCCGTCGATTTGTAGACCCCGCCGGTCTGAAATCCTTTTGAGCCTTGCTGATCTTGCATGTTCTGGTTCTGACCCGCCAAGTTCGCCAGATAGGGACGATTGCGTGCGCCTCCGGCTCCCCCGCCGAAGCCGGGCCGTTGCTCTAGGGTGGCGGTCAGGTTCTTCGTCTCGTTGTCGCGTTTGACCACCAGGGCCAGCTGTTCTCCCACCTTGCGCATCCGCAAATTGGTCAGAAGATCTTCATACGATTCGATCTTCTTGCCATCCACGGATACGATGATGTCGCCTTCCTTGAGGCCAGCTTTCTCAGCGGGGCTGTTCTCGGTGATCTGGGTCAGTTTCGCCCCTTCCTTGTCGTCCTCACCGATGATGCCGAGATAGACCGGATTGGGGACCTGAGCCGCGCCGCCACCGGCTCCGCCCTTGGCTCCGCCTTTGCCGCCTCCCGCGCCTTTGCCGCCCGCCACACCTTTGCCGCCGGTTGCCCCACGCTTGCCCAGCGCCACGTTCAGCGTTTTGCTCTCCTCGCCGCGAACGATCTTCAGTTCGACCTTGTCTTCCGCTCGCTTGTTGCGGATCTGATCGAGAATCTCGTCGAAGGTCTTGACCTTCTTGCCAGCTACTTCCTCGACAACGTCGCCGACCTTCAACCCCGCCGAGGCCACCGGAGTTTCGGGAAGAACCTGGCTGACCACGGCCTTGTCCCCCTCGTCGCGGAACACTCCGCCAAACGACACGTTGATCGGCGGAGCGCCCTTGCCGACCTCCTCGGTGTCGATAACGGCGTAGACGATGTTCGGCTGACTTTTGCAGATGTCCAGGCCAATGCGGCCCATCATGCAGGTCGGCAAGCCCTTGGTCATCTTCTGAAACGTCTTGCCGCCGTCCGTCGTGCGATAGATGCCCGCACCAGGCCCCCATTTGCGAATCGGGTCGTAGCCATCGACTGCGTCGGGGCGGCGCACCTCGCCCGGCCAGCTGTCGTAGCCATCACGCAGGCGATCCCACATGGCCACTAGCAAGGTATCTGGGTCCGCAGGACTCATGGCGATGTCGATGACGCCGGTCTTGTCATCGATGTAGAGAATCTTGTCCCAGGTCTTGCCGCCGTCGGTCGTCTTGAACAGCCCGCGTTCTTCGTTGGTTCCCCAGAGTCGGCCCAGGGCACCCACATAGACGATGTCAGGATTTTTGGGATGAATGACGATTTTGCCGATCTGGTAACTCTTCTTCAGTCCCATGTGCTTCCACGTCTCGCCGCCATCTGTCGATTTGTAGACGCCGTCGCCATACGAAACTGAGTTACGCGGGTTGTTCTCCCCAGTGCCGACCCAGACGATATTCTTGTTTGACGGCGCGACGCACACATCGCCGACCGTGGACACCCCTTCTTTGTCGAACTGATGTTGCAGAGTCAATCCGCCGTTGGTGGTCTTCAGCAGTCCCGCGGACGAGGTGGCGGCCCACCAGATGTTGGGATCTTGCTCAAACACGGACAAAGCAACAATCCGTCCCCCCATGTTGGCCGGACCGATGCTGCGCCAGTTAAAGGCCTTGACGTAGCTGGCCGGCAGAGTGGGTTCGGGCTTGTCGGAGGGAGTTTGACTGTTCGCCGGCTGGGCCTCGGTGGCCGTCAGTACGACACTCAGCAGCAAGCAAGCTGCTGGGGTCACCAGTCGAAGTCGTTGGTGCAAGGTCATCGATGCATCTCCAGAAAACTAAGCCGAGAGGTCGTGCGTTCTGCCTTGAGATCAGCCGGGAGAGAGTTGTACTAGAAAGCCGTCGAGGCGTGTCTGTCAAATTAAAACTTTCTGAGAAGCCGCGCATCTGGCCTGAGTGTCGACCGTAGAGCGAATTAATCCTGGCCCGAACTTCGCTCAAATCGTCGCAGCACCGAACGGAGTAACTGTTCTCCAGCGAGCAAGTCGTTACCGCGTAAGCCCTGCCAAGTAAGCTCGACCTGGAGACCAGCGTTGTCGGCAGCGCGGGCAAATTGCTCGCGCATCCGCTGGGCCCAGAGGAAGCCATACGCATCTCGGAAAGTACGCCAGACGTCTCTCTCGCGTGGCTGTCCCGCCCAGGCCAGCCACGGGATCGCCGCCAATCCCAGCGGCATCAGTTCAGCAGGCAGGTCGATGGCCTCCATCAGCAGTGCTAGTTCGACCGCCGCCCACAGGCCGAACAGCAGCGCCGGAATTCCCTGGCGTGTTGGCAAGTAGTTGCCGACACACACCGCGAGGCAGCCGCCCAGAATCACCAGATGAGCGGGTTCCAGTTTCAACTCGCCCAGCCCGGTCAGATAGGGTCGGCAAAGCACCGCCAGCAACCCGACGACAACGAAGTTCCACGCCGCCACGCCCGGTCGACGTGCTCCCAGAACCGCGATGCCGGAGCAGGTTAGTAAACAGAGTACGAAATAGCGGCCCGCGTGTCCGCCTCCTGTCAGCCAGACCAGACAGGCTGTTGCCCAGGCCACGAGGAGCCAGATTACAGCATGGCTCAGCGTCCGTCGCCGAGTCATCCGCCACAGGCGGAACAACGGTACCGCACCGGTCAACAGAAGCAATCCATACAACCCGCTCATGTCTCCTCACCGGCAAAGCCGAACCGATGCTGTGAAACTATGGCGCAACTGACGTGGCGAAAAACCAGCGATTGCCTGGATTCGCTCGCTTGCCTGCATTCCGACCCGCCATTGCGTCGATGGGAAATCTAGCGAAACCGACGCCACGACTTTGCCTCCGTCCCAACGAGGCGACACCGGGTAAGGAATTCACGATCATGCGTAGTCGCATTTGCTTGGTCCTGCTACTTGCGCCCTGTCTGGCGTTGCCCGCCTATGCTGGCATCTTCGGACGAAAAAAAGAGAAAGTCGTCGATCCCAGAATGCGCGTTCTGGAGCTGATCGTCACCCTCAAAAGCGACGGCGACGCCGACAAACGCACCCGCGCTGCCGAGGAGTTACGCAACTACGACGGCAACAGCTATCCCGAGATTATCCCCGCTCTGGTCGAGGCGCTACAAGGCGACAACTCGCCGAATGTCCGAGCCGAGGCGGCACAAACGCTGGGCAAAATCCGGCCCGTGACCCAGGCTGCCGGCGAAGCCTTGGAACAGGCCACCGCCAACGACTCATCCTACCGGGTTCGGCTGCAAGCCCGCAGCGCCCTGTTGAACTACCACTGGGCCGGCTATCGCAGCACCAAGAAAATCGACGTCCCCCCGCTCACCCCACCCTCAACGACGAAGGAACCACCTGTGGTCAGCACCACGACGCCCGCGGGAACGCCTGCACCTGTGCCAGTACCCACCATCCCCCCAACCCCCACGCCGATGAACAACGCCCCGACGGGGCGGTTCTTCCAGCCGACACCACAACCAACGACAAACTCGTCGTCGGGCCGTTTCCTGCCGTTCCTACGCCGCAACACCACACCGCCTCCTGCCCCGATTCCGGTGCCCCTCCCAGCGACGCCCAGCAACATTACCACCAAGGAACCGCCGTTGGCTCCGCCTCTGGATGTTCCGCCCCAGTTGCCACCCGCCGCTCCCCCCGTTCGCACCGCGCCGCCTCCGACTGGTGGCGACAGCGGCCCGGATCTGCCGTGAGCTTGAGAGAGGCTAACCAACTACCCTTCAGGGCAATAGAGTAGTATTGAGGTGGCAATACTACTCTATTGCCTGGTTTGTTTTCGGACCAATCTCTCGCTGCCGCTAGAGCGCTTTTCCAACTGGTGTAGTGGCAACGAGGTAGGAAGCGTTTTCGCAGGCGGAAACTTGCTTTCGCAAGCTAAAGCTTGCGGCTACCTGGCACTCCGAATCGGTAGTCGCAGGCTTTCGCCTGCGCTCCGCTACACCATGTTGTAACGCGTCCTAATCGATAAAGACGAAGGCGTTGCGGTTGAGCATGGCTAGGCAGAAGTCGGCCAACGCCGTCGCCTGAGCCAGATCGGCCCCTTCGGGCAATCCCTGGGGCAGCTCGATCGTCTGCCGGGCACGCAGTCGCTCCCGGATCAACTCCGTCTGCTTTGTCAAAAAGTCCAGAGCCTGACTGCGTTCCTCGTCGCGCGGAGACCGTCCCAGGGCCAAGTGATAAGCCCGGTCGATCTGAGCCGTGGCCTCGCCACCGACTTCCTGCCACAGTCGCACCGCCCAGGCCCGGGACTGTGCTTGAGTCAGCGGTCCGTTGAGCAGGATCAAAGCTTGCGGCGCGAAGGTACTCACCGGGCGAACCGGACACGAGGTCAACGTATCAGGTTGATCGAACGCCTCCAGCATCGGCAAGCGCACGTTCCGCTTGTTGAACAGATAAATGCTTCGCCGCGTGTGTTCCCGTTCATCGGGCGTGGTCATCCACAAGCCATCCGGTTCGTCCTCGGTAAAGATCAATTCATACACCTCGGGTTCCAGAGGTACGCGGACCATCGGCCCACCAACGAAGTGTGTCAGTTGCCCCGACACGGCAAGCATACTGTCGCGTAACGCTTCCGCTTCTAGTCGGCGACGATTCATCCGCCACAACAGCCGATTCTCCGGATCGATTTGTTGAGCGGTCGTGTCGTCCGGCACGCTGCTTTGTTGATAGGCCGTCGAGGTAACGATCAAGCGATGAATGTGCTTGAGTGACCAGCCTGATTCAACCAGTTCAACCGCCAGCCAGTCGAGCAACTCTGGATGCGAAGGCGGATCTCCCTTAAAACCGAAATCATTCGGAGTGCGCACCAGTCCGTAGCCGAAGTGATGCTGCCACAGTCGATTGACGATCACCCGCGCGGTCAGTGGATGCTCAGGCCGAACCAACCACTCAGCCAAACCCAACCGGGTCTTCGACGTCAGCTGAGTCGAGACCTGTAGCCATTCGGGGACAGCCGGTTGCACTTTCTTGTCCCGACGATGAATATTGCCGCGCCGCAGGATGTGCGTCTCCAACGGCCCGCTACCTTCCTCCAAAGTCCAGGCCTTGGCGGACGGCACCGGAGCACGAGTCTGTAAATCGTGCAGTTGAGCGCGAAGAGCTGCTCGCTTGACACGATCCTCGTCACTGAGAGCGGCGACGACCTCATCCCAGGTCACTTTCAACAGCGTGTTGGCATCGTTGGCCAGCTGCTTCTGTTCGGCGCTGCGTTTGCTGGGATCGACGGCCAAGGCCTCGCGATACTTGGCTTCCAAGCGAGCCAGCTTGGTCTCACGAATTTTACTCCTATACGGAGCGTCGATGTCGTTAATCGCTTTGCGAAGTGGAGCCAGCTTGGCCTGATGCAGCGCCGACTGCTTCGTATAGGCCAGTCGTTCAGAAGCGGTGGCGATGTCAGCGTCGCGATGCCGGGCCTGCGAGAAGAACGCCTCGATCTGGAAGTAATCCCGTTGCGTGATCGGATCGAACTTGTGGTCATGGCAGCGGGCGCAGGAGAGCGTCAGTCCCAGAAACGCAGAGCCGACCGCGCTGGTCATCTCGTTGAGCAGTTCATGGCGAATTTCCAACGGATCGACATTGCCGGCCACCTGATGATTCGGTCCACAGCGATTGAAACCAGCGGCGATGAGGAGGTCGTGAGCGGACTTCTGGTCTCGGGCTAGCAGATCGCCGGCCAGCTGTTCGGTGACAAAGCGATCGTAAGGTAGATCGGCATTGAAGGCGCGAACGACCCAGTCGCGATAACGCCAGGCTTGTGGACGTTCGCCGTCCACCTCGTAGCCGTTGGTCTCGGCGTAGCGAGCCACGTCCAGCCAGTGCTGCGCCCAGCGTTCGCCATGCCGTACTGAGGCCAGCAAGCGATCTACCAACCGTCGATAGGCATCGGGCCGCCCATCCTCAACAAAAGCACGCACTTCGTCGGGAGAGGGCGGCAAGCCGAGCAGGTCGAAAGATACTCGACGGATCAACGTTTGCCGATCCGCCGGGGTCGAGAACCGTAGCCCCTTCTCTTCCAATCGAGCTAGGAGAAAAGCGTCAATGGGATTGCTGATCGCCGACCGATCGGTCACGGCGGGAACGGTGGGCCGCCTAGGGGAGCGGAACGCCCAGTGCGTAGGTTGGACCGGGGGAGCGGCAGCAGACGTAACCAGCGTAACCAGCAGAACCAACGCCAGAGAACAAGTTAGATGACGCATCGATCTTTTTTCCTGTCGAGGCGGGATTTCAAGTGACAGGACTATACTCATTTGCGTAGAATACACAAGGAAGCAGCGGTTCGCAACCAGTGAATCGCCTTCCCCCCGCGAATAGATTTTGAGGACGAAGCGGGCGAATTGAATCCCACCCACCGGCCTCTCGTCGATTGTACGAGCGAATCGCGAAAGGCAATAACAATTTGTGCGCGCCAAGGAGGGGGCTTGCCTATAATCTTACAATAGGGGCGGATTCCTTGACTTTGGTCTCTGCGCTGGAGTTATGCCGCGAAATCAGCAGGCGTGTCCTACGATTTCGCCGAACCGCGATAACGCTTGTGAGACCCCAGCGGTGGTGGAACAGAGCGCTGTGCCGTCGGAAGCCCCTTTACCAACCTCGCCAAATGGGGGCGAGGGAGATGCCGGGACGGGCCTCCGACGGCTGCCATTTTTAGCCACCGCCAGAAGCGGCGAGGAGTCGGCGACAACCGACAGGACGGATGTTATGGCGAATCGACGATCCACGAACAAGAGGGCTGAGCGACACTCGGAGCCGGTTTTACTCCCTGCCTTCCCAGCGGAGGTACTAGCCGACGAAGACCCGCGTTCTCGGCTTGCCAATTTTTCTGACGGTGACCACGACTACACGTCGTTGGCGGCCCACGAGGATGATCTGCCCTTGTTGGTCGACGAACTGCCTTCTGGGGAGGACGCCGAAGGCAGCGAGGAGGATCCGCACGCTCCAGATGATGCTCTGGGCCTGTACCTCCGTCAAATGGGCGCCATTCCGTTGCTGACCCGGCCGCAAGAATTGGCCCTGGCCGTGCAGTTGGAGACGCAGCGTTGGCGTTATCGCCATGCCGCCATGTCTTGTTGGCGCACGTTGCAGCGTATCCTGGAAACGTTCGAGCGTGTCCAACGAGGACAGTTGGCCCTTGATCCGACCATCGACGTGGTCAACACCCTTGGCTTGACCCGCGAAAACATCCTCAAGCGGATGCCCTATCATCTGCCGACGCTGCGACATCTACTGAGTTCTGCCGACGAAACCTTCCGTGAGCTGCTCAAAGCGACCAGCAATACAGCCCGTGCCCGGCTGAAACGAGAACTCTGGCGCAAGTTGCACAAGGCTCGCTCCTTGGCCGAGGAACTCTCGCCGCGCATCGATCTGCTCGACATCTGGACCGACGAGATCCGCTTGATCTCTCGACAGATGACCGAGCTGGCCGCTATCGGCGAATCAGGTGGAAACTCGGCGGAAGCTCGCGATCGTCGCGCCAAAGCTCTCAAGCAGTTCCGCGAACTTCTCCTCGAAGTTCGTATGCAGCCGAACGATCTGGCTCAGTTCGTCACGATTCTGGAAACGCGACGTCGACAGTATCAGAAGGCTCGCCGCGAACTCGCCGAGGGGAATCTGCGTCTCGTCGTTTCCATCGCCAAGCGTTACCGGTCGCGCGGACTGCCGTTCTCCGACCTTATCCAGGAGGGCAACCGCGGCCTGATGCGGGCGGTCGACAAATACGAGCACCGGCTGAACTTCAAGTTCGGCACCTACGCCACTTGGTGGATTCGGCAGGGGATCACCCGCGCGCTGGCCGATCATGCCCGCACCATCCGGGTTCCCTGCCATCAGGTCGGCACTTTGGCCCGAGTCGAGCGGGTCCGTGGCGAACTATCGATCCAGCAGGGTCGCGAACCCACCGTCGAAGAGATCGCCGCTGTCTTGGGGGTGACCCCCGAGGAGACACAGTCGCTGCGTGTTGTCGCCCGTCATCCGGTAAGTTTGCACGAGCCACTGGGCGGCGATGGCGAACGCGCCTTGGAGGATTTCCTGGATGATCCCGACGCCACCAACCCCGGCAAAGCCGTTGATCAACACTTGCTCCGCGAACGCATCGCCGAGGTCCTACGCTCTCTAACGCCCCGCGAACGCGAGGTGATCGAACTGCGTTTCGGCCTACGCGATGGGCAGCCACGTACTCTGGAAGAAGTGGCCCGCGCTTACGGCATCACTCGCGAACGCATCCGTCAGATCGAAGCTCGCGGGCTGCTCAAGTTGCGTCAGCCGCTGCGCAGTCAGCGTCTCGCCGAATTTGCCGAATCCGAGTAAATCGGAAGGGAGTGAAAGGATTCTTGAGTTCTGATGGTTCTCCATCCTTCCAACTCCCTTCTGAGGTATCTTGATGATTCGCTTTTACTGCGAGTGCGGCAAACTGTTGCAGGCGCGGGAGGGCGATATTGGCCGAAAGGCCAAGTGTCCAGCCTGCGCCAGGTTGATGATCGTCCCCGCCGAACCACGAGTGCCTCGCGAACGACGGCGTAACCGCTCTGAAGAAGACGAGTACGAGTACGACGACGAGTTCGACGATCGTGAATCGCTCGAGGCCACTTTCGACGCTCCGCCACGGCGAAGCCCCCTGGCGACGGCGGCTATGATATTCGGCCTCTTGGCTCTGCTACTGCCGCTGTTTATTGTCGTTTTGTTAGACCGCGAAAACAGTCCGCTCACCTTTTGGATCAGCTTGGTCACCGCTGCTGTACTGCCCGCACTAATCGGTCTAGCTTTGGGAGTGATCGCCTTCTGGCACATCGGGCAGTATCCCGACGAACTGCATGGCCGTGGCACCGCGCTGACGGGCATTCTCGCCGGCTGTCTGAGCCTGTTGCTTTTGGGACCATTAGCTCTAGTACTCACTCAGTGGCACTCGGCTCAGACCCCAACGCGGCTGGAACAGGCCAAGTCCGCCGATCAAGCCAACCTCAAAAAGATCGCCCTGGCTCTGCTCGATTTCAGCGATCGTCATGGTCGCCTACCTCAGGCTGCGGCCTTCCGCACCCCAGACGGCGAGCCTGGCCTAAGCTGGCGCGTCGCCATCCTGCCCTATCTCCGGCTTGACGATCTGTACAAACAATTCCGTCTCGATGAACCGTGGAACAGTCCCCACAATCGCAAACTGTTGACCGCGATTCCAGACGTTTATCGCATGCCTAACCAACCGATCGACGAGCGTGGCACCACCTACTATCAGGTGTTTGTCGGCAAGAACACGATGTTCGAGCCGCCGGATCCCCCCGGAGATGGCTCACCCCGTTTAGGCTTACGCTTGGTTGATGCCACCGATGGTTCGTCGAACACGCTTTTGGTTACCACCGCTCGCATGGGCGTTCCCTGGACCCAGCCTGTTGATCTGGAGTTTCATCCGATTCGTCCGTTGCCGCCTCTCAGCGATCGTCATCCAGACGGATTTAATGCGTGCTTTGCTGATGGCAATGTTCACTGGCTGCCGAGGGACATTATGGAGCAAACCCTTCGAGGCTACATCACCCGCAACGGCAATGAGCCAGTACCGCCCCCCTGAAACTGTTAAGGCTAGCGGAGCAACTACAAAACCTCAGTAGCCGACGAGAACGCAAGGGGCTTCGCCGGCTACTGGGTAACGCTTTGGCGATGGCCGGCTTAATCGACCTGAGCCGACTCTACGCTATCCTCCAGCAATTCGTCAGACGCTTCCTGAGCGTACTTGGGAACCGGAGCATTGAGCTTCACTTCGCTGTTTTGGTGGGAGTGGAAGCCCGTGCCCGCTGGGATCAAATGGCCCAAAATGACGTTCTCCTTGAGACCGACCAGATAATCGACTTTGCCGGCCAACGCGGCCTCGGTCAGCACCTTGGTCGTCTCCTGGAACGACGCAGCGCTGATAAACGAATCCGACTGCACGGCGGCCTTGGTGATCCCCAGCAACTGCACGGTCGCCGTAGCCGGGTCGGGTTTCTTGTGCGTGGGGAGCTGCTTACCTTCTGCTTCCAGCCGGGCCCGCTCTTCTTCAAAGGCCTCCTTGGTGACGACCTTGCCCGCCTCAAACTTGCTATCGCCGGGATCCTTGATCTTGACGCACTCCTTGAGTCGATCATTGACCGCCTGGAAGGCAAACTTATCGATGACGCTACCGGGCAGCAGTCCCGTATCGCCGCCGCTCTTGACCATCACCTTGCGCAACATCTGGGCCACGATGATTTCGATGTGCTTGTCATCGATCTCGACGCGCTGGCTGCGATAGACGGCCTGGACTTCTTGGACCAGGTAGTTTTGCACAGCGTCCAATCCGGAGATTTTGAGAATCTCGCTGGGAACCAACGGACCGAACACCAAGCGATCGCCCTTCTTGACGCGGTCACCGTTCTGGACCCGAACGTGCTTGCCGGTCGGCACGATGTGTTCGACCTCGCGACCGGTCTTCTTGCCTTGTTCGTCGATCTCCTCGATGAAGATCTGCCGTTTGCCGCGCTTTCGCTCGCCGAACCGCACGATGCCATCGACCTCGGCCATCTTGGCGGGATCAGCAGGTGTGCGTGCTTCAAAGATTTCGGTGACCCGAGGCAGACCACCGGTGATGTCTTGCGATCCCGAGGCCTCCCGAGGCAGCTTGGCCAACAGTCCTCCGGCGGAAACTCGCATGCCTTCCCGCACTTCCAGAAATGCTCGTTCGGGTAAGTAAAAGCTGGCGATCACCTTGCCCTGATCGTCCTCGATCTCGACACGCGGGTGCAAGTCGCCCTTGTGTTCCATGATCACCCAGCGTTCCGCTCCCGTGGAAGCATCCCGTTCTTTGCGAAGGGTCTGATTCTCGACAACTTCCATCAAGCGTACCTTCCCCGACTTGTCGGTGAGAATCGGCGTGATGTGCGGATCCCACTTGGCCAGCACGGTCATGGGATTGACCTGTTCGCCATTCTGGACCAGCAGTTCGGCACCGTTGGGGATCATGAACGTCTCAATGACGCGATCCTTGTTCATAATCATGATTTCGCCCGAACCGGACGAAAGAGCGATGCGCTGGCCCTTGTCGTTGATTACATCAACGATGCGATCATACTTAACGATACCGGCCTTTTTACACTTGGCTTCGCTTTCCTGAATGTCGGTACGTCCCACCCCACCGATGTGGAAGGTACGCATGGTGAGCTGAGTGCCCGGTTCGCCGATCGACTGGGCTGCGATAATGCCAACCGCCATGCCTTCTTCGACTAAGGCCCCGGTCGAGAGATCCATGCCATAGCACAGCCGACAGACTCCCAACGACGCCATGCAGGTCATCGGACTACGCACCACGATCTTGTCAATGCCCATCGCCTCCAGCTTGCGGGCTTTATCGACCGTGATCATCTCGTTTTCACGAACGACCACTTCATCCGTTCCCGGAATAGGAATGGTGTTGCGGCTAACCCGCCCACGAATCGATTCGGAGAGCGGCCGATCGATTTCATCGCCCTTGTAGATGGTCGCCTTGGTTACTCCGAGCGTGGTTCCGCAGTCGTGCATGGTGACGACGACGTTTTGTGCCACGTCGGCCAGCTTGCGCGTCAGGTAGCCGGAGTCTGCTGTTTTCAGCGCCGTGTCAGCCAGACCTTTTCGCGCACCGTGCGTCGAAGAGAAATATTCGAGAACCGTCAGCCCCTCGCGGAAGTTCGACTTGATCGGCGTCTCAATGATTTCGCTACGACGACCCGGCTTGGCCATCAACCCACGCATGCCGCACAGCTGGCGGATCTGCTCAACGCCGCCTCGCGCACCGGAGTAAGCCATCAGATAGATCGGATTCAGGTAAGGCTTGCCTTCGCGACGATCGTTTTTCAGATCGTCCATCATCGCTTTGGTGATCTCATCGCGGGCATGGGTCCACAGATCGATCACCTTGTTGTAACGCTCCAACTCAGTGATGTTCCCTTCGTCGTACTGGCGTTGGTAGCGATCGACTTCCTTGAGAGTCGCCTTCAACACTGCTTCTTTGTTGGCCGGCGTTTTCAGATCGTCGGCAGCGAAAGACAGCCCCGAGCGAGTCGATTCCTTGAACCCGAGATCCTTCATGCGATCGAGCAGTTCGATTGTCTCGCGACGTCCCAGTAACAGGTAACAGTCCGAGATAACGCGCGACAACTGCTTGCTAGTCATGGCGACATCATAAAACGCCATTTTCGGATGCAGAATATCGTTGAAAAGGACTCGACCAATGGTGGTGGTGACTAGGCCCGACGGTTTGCGTGGTACTTCTTCAACCTTAATCCCCTTATCGGTGCGAATCTCGGAGATGACCCGCTTCTCGATCGGGAGGCGAACCTGAATGCGGGCATGCATGCCGAGCTTACGCTGCGCGTGCGCAGCGTGAACCTCGCGGATCGACGAAAAGATCATCCCCTCTCCGTCTTCGCACGGTTCATCGAGAGTAAAACGAACCGGCTTCAGCGTCGGGGCTGGTTCGTACCGCTCGACGTTGGTCGCCCCGCCACGATCCTGACCGCGTGCTGCCGTCAAGTAGTAGCAGCCCATGACAATGTCTTGCGACGGACTGATAATCGGTTGGCCGTTGGCTGGACTGAAGATGTTGTTGGTTGACATCATCAGAACGTGCGCTTCCACCTGCGCCTCGATCGACAAGGGCAAGTGAACCGCCATCTGGTCGCCATCGAAGTCCGCATTGAAGCCTTTGCAGACCAACGGGTGAATGCGGATGGCGTTCCCTTCGATCAGGGTTGGCTCGAAGGCCTGAATGCCCATTCGATGCAACGTCGGGGCACGATTCAGCAGTACGGGATGGTTCTTGATGACCTCTTCAAGAATGTCCCAGACCTGCTCATCCTTGCGTTCGAGCATCTTCTTGGCCGACTTGATGGTATCCGCGTGGCCCAACTCCTTGAGTCGTCGAATGATGAACGGCTGATACAACTCCAAGGCGATCTTTTTAGGCAACCCGCACTGGTGCAGTTTCAGTTCGGGCCCGACGATGATCACCGAACGGGCCGAGTAATCCACTCGCTTGCCCAACAGGTTCTCGCGGAAACGGCCCTGCTTCCCCTTGATCATGTCCGTCAACGACTTCAGCGGACGGTTCGACGACCCCAGCACAGGACGCTTGCAGCGGTTGTTGTCGAACAGAGCATCGACTGACTGCTGTAACATCCGCTTCTCGTTGCGGATGATGACCTCGGGAGCATTAAGGTCGACCAGCTTTTTGAGCCGGTTATTGCGGTTGATAATGCGACGATAAAGATCGTTTAAGTCGCTGGTAGCGAAGTTGCCGCTGTCGAGTAACACCAGAGGACGGAGGTCCGGCGGGATGACCGGAATGCACTCCAGGATCATCCATTCGGGCTTGTTCTGTGGCCCGCCTAGTCCGCTGTCGCGAAGAGCCTCCACTACCTTAAGCCGTTTGACCAACTCGCGCAGCTTCTGCTTGGAGGACTTTTTGCCATCGCGATTTTCCTTTTCCAGTTCGTCTTCGAGTTTTTGCCGCAACTCCTTGGCGAGCTTGACGAGATCCAGCCCCTCAAGCAACTTCTTAATGGCCTCGGCCCCCATCTCGGCCTCGAAGCTGTCCCCGAACGTCTCGCGAGCTTTGCGATACTCCTCCTCGGTCAGGAGGGTGCCTCGCTTAATCTTGGCATTCTCTCCCTGATCCTTGGGCGGATCAATGACGACGTAGTCCTGGAAATAGATGATCTTTTCTAGACTGGTCGTCTTCATGTCCAACAAGGTGCCCAGGCGACTGGGCATGGCCTTGAAGAACCAGATGTGAACGACCGGGGCCGCCAGTTCGATGTGCCCCATGCGTTTGCGACGGACGCGGCTATGCGTGACCTTGACGCCGCAACGGTCACAGACCATGCCCTTGTACTTCATGCCGCGATACTTGCCGCAAGCACACTCCCAGTCTTTCTCCGGACCGAAGATTCGTTCGCAGAACAGGCCATCCTTTTCCGGACGATAAGTCCGGTAATTGATCGTTTCGGGCTTTTTGACCTCGCCAAAAGACCAGGCGCGAATGTCCGCAGGGCTGGCCAAGCTGATGCGTACCGCGCCATAGTCATTGATGCGGTCGTAGTTGATCTCGCCGTTGCTCATAAACCGCCTCCGTCGAATGCAGATATTAAGAACGCAGAATGGTCAGATAGCAGAGACAAGCAGCGTATGCGGCTCGATCATTCTGCAGTCTGCAGTCTGCATTCGTGGTTTAGACTCTCTTCTTCTCAAGCTGGATGTTCAGGCCTAGCCCACGGATTTCATTACACAACACGTCGAAGCTCGCGGGCGTGCCGGCTTCCAGCGTGTTCTCGCCTTTGACCATGGATTCGTAGATTTTGGTGCGTCCCTCGACATCATCCGACTTGACGGTGAGCAACTCCTGAAGGATGTAAGCTGCTCCATACGCCTCCAGCGCCCAGACTTCCATCTCGCCAAACCGCTGTCCGCCGAAGCGTGCCTTGCCACCCAGTGGCTGCTGAGTGATGAGGCTGTACGGTCCCGTGGCACGAGCATGAACCTTGTCGTCCACCAGGTGATGCAGTTTGAGCATGTAGATGTAGCCGACCGTCACCGGTTGCTCGAAGCGTTCGCCCGTACGACCGTCGTACAAGATCGCCTTGCCTGATTCGGGCAGACCTGCTTCCTTCAGCGCGGCGCGGATCTCCTGCTCATTGGCTCCATCGAACACGGGCGTGATCGCCTTGAAGCCCAACTTCGCCGCTGCCCAGCCCAAGTGCGTCTCCAGAATCTGCCCCACGTTCATGCGTGACGGCACGCCCAGCGGATTAAGCAGAATGTCGACCGGAGTACCGTCGGCCATATACGGCATGTCCTCGACCGGCAGAATCTTGGAAATGACCCCTTTGTTGCCGTGTCGACCGGCCATCTTGTCGCCGACCGAAATAACTCGCTTGGTGGCGATGTAGACCTTGACCATCTGCTGCACGCCAGACGGCAACTCATCACCCCGCTTCAGCGCGTTCATGCGACGTTCTTTTTCGTCCTTGAGAAACTCCAGTCGTTCCGAATGCCGGGCCCAGACTTCCTTGGCTTTGGCCAGCTTGTCCGGTGAGAGAATGTTGAGTTTCTCCAGGCGGAACAGTTCCACCTGTTCTAGAATTGCTCGGTCGTCTTTGTCCTGGCCAAGGATCTTGTTGGTATTGTCCTTGACCACTTTGACTTCTAGCACTCCGGCCAATTCCGCGATCATCGCGCGGAACTGATCGGCGATCGCTTTGGTGGTTTTGGCTTCAGTTTCTTTAGTCTCCTTGTCGAAGGCTTTCTTCTCTTCTTCGGACATGCCGGCCCGGCGGCTAAACCGTTGCGTGTCGATGACCACGCCTTCCACGCCGGAGGGGACTTCGAGGCTATCATTCTTGACGTCCTCGCCAGCCCGACCGAAGATGGCGTGCAACAGTTTCTCTTCTGGCGTCAGTTCGCTCTTGGACTTCGGCGAAACCTTGCCAACCAGAATATCGCCGGGCTGTACGAAGGTTCCAATCTGGACAATGCCAAACTCATCGAGGTTCGCCAACGCCTTGGGCGAAACATTGGGAATGTCGCGAGTGAATTCCTCTTTGCCCAGCTTGGTCTCACGAATTTCGATCTCGAAGTCTTCGATGTGGATCGACGTATAGGTGTCGTTCTCCACGAGACGCTCAGAAATGATGATCGCGTCCTCGAAGTTGTACCCTTCCCAGGACATGAAGGCGACGAGGATGTTGCGGCCCAGAGCCAATTCCCCGTTACGGGTAGCGGCCCCGTCGGCGATAATCTGCCCTGCCTTGACCTTTTGTCCGATCTTGACGATCGGCTTCTGGTTCTGGCAGGTGTGCTCGTTCAGCCCGACAAATTTTCGCAGCACATACTCTTGCTCGTCGATGCGAATCCGAGTGGAATCGACGTAGGTTACGGTGCCTGCTTTTTCCGCGCGGACCACCATGCCCGAGTTCTGTGCGACCGCTTTTTCTAGGCCTGTGGCGACCAACGGGGGTTCCGTAACCAGCAGCGGCACCGCCTGCCGTTGCATGTTAGATCCCATCAGCGCTCGGTTGGCATCATCGTGTTCGAGAAAGGGGATCAGCCCTGCCGAGACGCCGACCATTTGTTTGGGGCTGACGTCCATGTAGCTGATCTGATCGGAGGGGACCAACTCAAAGTCACCGCCGAAACGAGCTATCACGCGATCTCCCGTCAGCGCCCCGCCATCGAGTTTGACGTCCGCTGGAGCTAAGTGCAGTTGGGCTTCCTCATCCGCGCGAAGATGCTCGATTTTGTTGGTCAGTTTGCGACCCGAGATTTTCTTGTACGGGGTAACCAGGAAGCCGTAATCGTCCACGGTGGCGTAGATCGACAGATGCGAGATCAGACCGATATTGGTGCCTTCTGGGGTCTCAATTGGGCAAATACGTCCATAGTGCGAAATATGCACGTCGCGAACGTCGAAGCCGGCTCGCTTGCGGTTGAGGCCACCCGGTCCTAGTGCCGACAGTCGCCGTTCGTGTGTCAGCTGAGACAACGGGTTGGTCTGGTCCACCACCTGCGACAGTTCGCCACGACCGAAGAAGTACTCGATCGCCGCCGAGATGCTCTTGGGATTAATCAGAGAGCGCGGCGTCATCTCCTGCTGATCGCGAATCGACATGCGCTCCTGCACGGTGCGACGAAGCTTGAGGAATCCCTTGCGCAACTCGTCGGAGGCCAACTCATCGATGGTACGAACACGCCGATTGCCTAGGTGATCGATGTCGTCGATCGTTCCTTCGCCAGCTCGCAATTTGAGGATATAACGGATCGCATTCAGGTAATCGAGCGGCCTGAGTGTCATTTCCTCTTCGGAAATGTCCTGCTCGAACTTTCGATTAATCCGGAAGCGCCCAACCTTCCCCAAGCGGTAGCGATTGGGATCCTGGAATTTCTCCTCGAACAGTTGCTTGGCCTTCTCCAATTGCGGCGGATTGCCTGGTCGCAATCGCTGGTAGATTCTCAGTAACGCTTCTTCATGCGTGTTGGTCGGATCCTCTTCCAGCGATTTGAGAATGATGTCGTCCTTAATTTTGCCCAAAACGGTAACTTCTCTGACGGAACTGGCAATAATCTTGTCAATTCGCTCGTCGGTGAACTCTTCGCCCGACTCCAGATAAACCTCGCCAGTCATCGGGTCGATGACATCGCCGGCGGCCTTGCGTCCCTTGATGCTGTCGCGAGCATTGCCGTCAATGGAAATGATCTCGGTCGGGTAGAAGGCGCGGAGAATATCTGCATCGTCGGAGTATTCCGGCGACATAGCGCGGAGCAGTGTCATCGAACTGAATTTGCCCGATTGATCGATGCGAACCCCTAGCGTCTCTTTCTTGGTAACGTTGATCTCGATCCAACTGCCGCGCTCGGGGATAATGCGACAGGAATGATGCTTCTTGTCGCCTTCGGTCTCGACGACGAAATCCACCCCAGGGCTACGATGCAGCTGGCTGACGACGACTCGTTCGGCACCGTTGATGATGAACTCGCCACCGCCAATCATGATCGGCATGTCGCCTAGGTAGACTTCTTCCTCGACCGGTTCGGGCTGCTTGTTCAAGCGTAGCCAGACGCGGAATGGTCTTCCGTAGGTCAACCGTAACTGGCGGCACTCATCCGGGCCGAAGCGGGGTTTGCCCAGTTCGTACTTGATGAAGTCCAATGAGATCGTGCCATCATAGCTTTTGATGGGGAAGATCTCGTTCAGCACGCCCTGAAGGCCGATCGGTTGTCGTTCAGCAGGCGGAACTTCCAGTTGAAGGAAGCGCTTGTACGACGCGATCTGAATCTCAGTCAGCGGGGGAATCTCGGCAGTGTCGTCATTGGTGCCAAAGTTCCGCACGGTGGTTGGTTGAATCGTCCGATTAGCGGGGACGGGCATGTAGTTGCTCCTCCCAGGATGATGGCTCAACGAGACGAACAAACTCCTGACGAAACAAGAGCGGCCCAACGCCACTGGCACTCACGAGCCAGTTCTAGCGTGGCCCTCGTCGGGAGTAGTCTCGCGGGTAATTTAGGTGAGTATCGTTCGAGTCTTGAGGATCGATCGACATGAGAGCGGCCCTCCTGGTAATCTCTCTCACGACGATGGTTCTTGTTCCGGGATCGACGTCCCAACCCAAGCTTGCCGACAGCCGAAACTGGCTCGGCGCGCAAAGATAGCCGGATCCAAGATCCGGCCAAAACACTGGTCCTTCCAGTGTGTGAATGGGAAGTCTGTACTCTGGCACGCTGCACTTCCAACGTAGCTGCAACGGAATGCCCAACGGCTCATCGAGAGAGCGTCCGTTACTGTCTCGCGACCGTTGCCGCGCCTCCACTCCGTTTTTACGAGGAACGAACCTCGTTATTATGAACACCAAGGCACGGAATATGCAAGACAAATTTTTACTTTTGTTGCCAGTTCTTCTATCAAGGAGATCTAAACTCCAACAAGTCTCAGGAGAGTCCCCGAGACCTGTTTGGAGTTCCTGCGACTACTTGATCTCGACCTTGGCCCCGGCTTCTTCGAGCTTCTTCTTCAAGGCCTCGGCATCGTCCTTGGACACCTTCTCCTTGATCGGCTTGGGAGCACTCTCGACCAGGGTCTTGCCTTCGGCCAGACCGCACCCGGTGATTTCTCGCACCACTTTGATGACGCCAATCTTCTTGGTGGCGTCGGTCAAGCCGGCCAGGATGACGTCGAACTCGGTCTTGGCCGCTGGCGCTTCCGCTGCCGCCGCTCCACCGCCTGCCGCCGCTGGGCCAGCTGCCATGACGACGCCGCCCGCCGCCGGTTCGATCTTGTACTTCTCCTTGAGGTACTCCTTCAGCAGGACCGCCTCGGTGATTTTCAGATTGGCAATCTTGTCGCCCAACTCGGCGATCGTTGCAGGGACATCAGACATCGTAAAGGTTCCTTTCGGTCAGGTTAGTTTGCTGCCTGAAGCAACAGCAGCGCGGTGCGTAATAGTTTGATTAAGGAGCGTCTCGGTTAAGCCGCAGGGGCTTCTTCGGTTTTCTCGGCGAGCGTCTGAATCTGCGAAGCCACTTGCGAAGCGGGCCCGGTCAGACACGCCGCCAGTGACTGGGCCGGTCCCAGAATCATGCCGACGATCTCGCCAATCAGTTCCTCGCGGGTCGGCATCGACTTGGCCAGTTCAAACGTGACCGGCTGACCATCGGCGATCGCGCCTTTAATCTTGATGGTCTCGTTGTACTTGGCCGCGTTCTTGGGATTTTTCAGCTCCGCTTCGATGGCTTTGCTGACCGTCGCCACGCCCGCGGGACCGAAGGCCAACACCGTCGATTGTTTCCAGTAGTCCGAATCATCCGGAATAGCGAAATTCAGCTCCTTGAACACCTTGCGGGTCAGCGAATTCTTCACCTGCTTGAGGCGAATTTTTTTCTCACGCAGCGACTTGCGCAGCTGAAATTCCCCCCCGGAGTCGAGCTTATTGAACGTCAGCAGGACCAGATCGCGCACATGTTCAAAAGTGCGTCGCAGGTCGTTCAACTCCATTTCCTTGATGACTTTGCTCATAGTTTTCTCTCATCTGTAGGCACACACGCGGTCCAGCCCGTGCTATACCGACTGGTTACATGCTCACCGGTACTCCAGGCGTCATGGTGCCTGCGACTGTGATCGACTTGATGTAGTTTCCTTTGACGCCGGAGGGCTTCGCCGCCCGAATCGCCTCGACGAAGGCGGTGATGTTGGCCACCAGTTTGTCTTCGTCGAAACTCATCTTGCCCAGGCCAGCATGTACATTTCCACCCTTATCGGAGCGGTATTCGACCTTACCGGCCTTGAACTCGCGCACAGCCTGGGCGATGTCGCCTCCGGCAGGAATCACCGTACCCGCTTTGGGGGTCGGCATCAGCCCGCGTGGGCCAAGCACCTTACCTAGTCGCGACACCTGACCCATCATGTCCTGCGTGGCCAGAGCGACATCGAATTCCATCCAGCCTTCTGTCTGGATTTTCTTGATGAGTTCATCGCTACCCGCATAGTCCGCGCCGGCTTCCTTGGCCTTGGCCACGTTGTCGCCTTGGCAGAAGACCAGAACACGCTTCGGCTTGCCCAGGCCGTGCGGCAACGGCACCGCTCCGCGGATCATCTGATCCGACTGCGTCGAGTCAATGCCCAGTGACATATGGACCTCGACCGTTTCATCGAACTTGGCTCGCTTGATGCTCTTGAGCACTTGCAAAGCGCGGCGGAGCGGAACAGCTCCTTCCTTGGCGATTTTCTGCTGCTGCTGCTTGAGCAGGTTGCGCAGTTTCTTGCCGCGACGGGGCGGAACGCCTGGTTGTCGTCCTTTTCGCTTCGTCGAAGCCGCCTCCTCTGCGGTCAGGGGTGGTTGCTGCGGCGCACTCTCTGCCGTCGGAGTCGGAGCAGGGGGAGGCGTGGGGGCGGCCTCGGGGCTGGATTTTGCTTCCTTACTCGCCTTGGCGGGCTTTTTCGTCGGGTCGGCGGAAGCCGCCGTTTTCTCGGGGGAGTCCCCGGATGCTTTCTTCGCCATGATGTTCAGTCTCGGCTCTGGAAACGCATCGATGCGCCGACATACGGCGCATCGATTTGGAATCATATTTGGGAATGTTCGTCTTACTTGGCGACCGTGATACCCATGCTTCGAGCAGTACCTTCAATGATACGACAAGCGTGCTCAACGTCACGGGCATTCAGATCCTGAAGTTTTTTCTGAGCGATCTCCTGGATCTGAGCAGAAGTGACCGTGAACCCTTTGTACTTGCCCGACTTCTTGGTTTTTTCGTCACCAGGAATCAGTTCGCCGCCCTTCTTCTTTTCCGGCGGGATCTTAGCGGCGATCTTCAGCAGCACAGCCGCAGGAGGCGACTTGACCACAAAGTCGAACGTACGGTCCGAGTACACTGTGATGACTACGGGCAGCATCAGTCCGCGATTGTCTTTGGTGGCATCATTAAACTTCGTCACGAACTGACCAATGTTCACCCCGTGCTGACCCAGAGCAGGACCGACCGGCGGAGCCGGGGTCGCTTGGCCTCCAGGGCACTGTAACTTAATTATCGCTTTTACCTCACGAGCCATGCTTCGACCCTTCTGCTTACAGTTGCTCCACCTGATAGTATTCCAACTCGACCGGCACCGGCCGACCGAAAATCGTCACTTGCACTTCGACCTTGCTTTCCGCTTCCTTGATTTTGGTCACTACGCCATCCATGCCGTTGAAGGTTCCATCGGCGACGCGAACGCGATCGCCTTCTTGGAGCCATTTTGGCTTGGGGGAGACCGGCTCTTCCTTTTCTCCAGACTTGCCCGCCTTGCCGATCATCCGTTCCACTTCACGAGGAGTCATCGGCGTTGGCGCACGGGTCAAATCTCCTGGATGCGCTCCGACGAAATCGCCCACTCCCGATGTCTCGCGAAATAGATACAACACCCGATCGTTGTAATCCACCTCGACCATGAGATACCCCGGATAGAGCTTGCGCTCCTTGGTTCGGGTCACTCGCTTGCCGTTTTTGTCGGTCTTAATTTCCTGGTATTTCTCGACCGGAATGACGATCTGGCCGAAATACTCTTCCAGTCCTTCCTTACGCACGCGACGCTCAATTGCTTCCTTGATCGTGTCTTCTCGCCCCGATTGCACTTTAACGACATACCAGCGCTTCTTGGGCGGCTCTGGTTTGACCGCCTCAGATACATCGCTGTCCAATTCCTCGATCGCTGCTTCAGGAGCTTCTTCAGCTTCTTCTTCTTCCTCGCTCTCTGACTCGTCCACAGCCAATTCGGTCGACAATTCCTCGGAGACAGGTTCTGGCTCGTCGGACGAAGAAAGGGCCGCGGCTTCGTCATGAGACGCGGCGATTGGCACCCCGTTCCCTGAATTCTCCGAAGTTCGCGGTTGTTGCGACTCCAGCGCGACGTTCTCCAGGTCCGCCTCGATTGGCGGGGAAGGCGTCGACTGCGGAGTAGTACCCTCGGCCAGAGGTCTCACTTCTTCGGACATAGTTGTACATCTCGTCATCAAGGGCCGACTCACACACCATCCCTGCATTAATACTTCTTCAGATCTACCGGTTGGTGTTGCTGCGATGATTCGGTTGGAATGTGCAATACCCCAATCGGTTTGAAGCTCAAAACCGTTTTCCACATCCAGTCGGTACCGAACAAAAAGATCGACATCAATGCCACCGTGATGAGTACGACAATGGTGTCCTGAACCAACTTCCGCTGTGAGGCCCAGGAGACCTTATTCAGTTCTGCCTCGGTGGCGATGAGGAAGTCGGCAAACGTGGGCATGTTTACTAACCGCCAGGCCAACCAAATCGAGCCAGCCAGCAAGAGTAATGGGACGGTGAATTGTACACTCGGCAACAGCGTAATCTGGCTGTACTGAACCGGTCCATAGGCAGGAACTAATTCACGAAACGTCGGTAAATCGCGATCCCGACCTTCTCGCTTCTCTCGGGTGAGCTTACTTTCCACCTCGTCGAACTCTTCTCGCTTGATCGGCACACCTTCAGGCAGGTCCGACGATCCTTTCAGCTCCACCTTGACGTAGCGGCTGCTCTCGGCATTTTGGTTGACCTTCAGCAAAGCATTGCGATCGATCAAGACCACGGCAGAGGGCACGCAGAACGCCTTCCCTGGAGTTCGCTTGGGATCCACGGTCATCACTGCCTGTGCTTGTCGGTAGAATTCATTAACGGCAGTTCCAATCGTTGCCCAGGGGGTTTCGTTGAACACCTGTTGTAGCGCACTTTTCACCCCCGGAGTGTAGTAATTCTCGCTCAACAGTTCGCTCAGGCGATCTCCGAGAATCTGCTTATTCACCTCTGTGACGTAGCGAATCGGTTCGTTGATCTCGACAAGCGGCAAATACTTGTTCAGCGTAGGTTCACTACGAATGAGACTATCGACAGCAGCTTTGTAGGCCGTGAAACTGACCACCTCGCCTGCGGTGAATTCACCGGGGCCGAACTTGTTGGTCGTGTCGTTCCAGGTCAACCCACCCCAGAGAATTTTTACGTTCGCCTTGTCACTTTCCGGCACTTCAATCAGAAACGGCTGCATGTCGCCGTAGCCTTCCAGCGCTACCTTGCCGGTGAAGGGAATGTTCAAGGCCAGGTCACGAGGCCCGTTGGCGAGAGTGTTGTGCGAGAGCAGCGTGTAAATGCCAGCTCCAACGATGAGGAGAAGCCCAAGGATAGTGCCGCGACGGACTTTCTGTCCCTGGTTGCTCTTGTAGGTAGTAGCGTGGAACCACCCCATTTGTTCGAGTTGGAGAATCCACGACTGGACTTGAGGGCGGAAAAAGAGCCACAGTCCCAGCAGCAAAAGAGCGGCAGCAACTCCAATGGTAAGGGCTATGCCCGTCGATTCTGGAAAAATGCCCTGAAACGACCAGTATTCCAACCACAGACTGGCCCAACGAGCAAGAAGCAGGATCGTGACAAGTCCAGTCAAGCCAACAAAAACACCGGCCCGAATGCCAGCAGGCGGATTAGGACCGAGCAGTTTGCTTCCCAGATAGAGCAAGCCTACGATCACGGCTATGCCGACAATCGCTAGGAGGGTTCCTCCCAGAAAAGGAGACTTTTCCAATCCGCTTTGGTTCCAGAGACCCCACCACAAGCGGGGAAGAAACTCAAAAACAACAGCGAGGCAGGCCAGCAAATAGATAACGCCGACCACGCTCAGGATCGCAGGACTTGCCTGCGAACCAGCGGATGCTCCCTGCGATGACTTGACGGCCACGGCCATGACAATTCACGTCCTCTCGGTCACTTCTGGGAATGGTTCGCCCCGGTTCGACCGGGCCGGGTTACGTCGACTGTCCTATCGACCGAGCCTATTCCCTCCAGCACGATTCGACCCCTCTCGGAGCTATCCCCTCTCGGGACGGATGACCTAGCCAACCGCTCCTGGGGACAAACTTTACTGCGGTCAACCAGATCGAGTAGCACTTCTCCGAGCTTGGCCCCGAACTTCCTGTCCTGGGGGTGCCGACCCCACCTTCCAACCACGAGAGCAGGGGCGGAGCGACTCGAACGCTCAACCGCTGGTTTTGGAGACCAGTGCTCTACCAATTGAGCTACACCCCTAGCTGTTCTCATCCCTGATCTTTTCCCGTCGTGCTGAAAGAGCCGTATCTCTCTACTGGACTGCCAGACACGACCCTCTCGCTTTACTTACTTCTTGCGCGATTCTTTATGGACGGTATGCTTACGTTCTTTGCGGCAGAACTTTTTTAGCGACAGTCGATCCGCGCCGCGTGTTTCCTTGTTGGTGCGGTAGTTACGCGACTTGCACGACTCGCATTCCAGCCAGACGTATTCTCGCATCTCGCTTACTCCAGTCGGCAGGACGGGAAGAGTCGGTCGTTAAAAACAACCGTTAAGACTCTCTGATGTCTCGAACTACCCGCCAGCTCTTTTTCGCATTGCAGAAGTCAGTAGACAGCAGATCCAGAAGGTTTTCTTGTGCGGACTACTGTCTACTGACCTACTGTTGAACCGTCGACTTACTTCACGCCAGAATCTTGGTCACAACTCCCGAGCCAACTGTTCGACCTCCTTCGCGAATGGCGAAGCGAAGACCTTCGTCCATAGCGATCGGGGAGTCCGGAAGCAGTTCGACGGTCATCTTGACGTTATCGCCCGGCATGCACATTTCCACACCTTCAGGCAGAGTGGCCGTGCCCGTGACGTCAGTGGTGCGGAAGTAGAACTGCGGACGATAGCCCGAGAAGAACGGCGTGTGCCGCCCACCTTCTTCCTTGGTCAGCACGTAAACGTTGCACTCGAACTTGGTGTGCGGGTTGATCGAACCGGGCTTGGAAAGCACCTGTCCTCGTTCGATTTCGTTTCGCTCAATCCCACGGAGCAACACGCCGACGTTGTCGCCCGCCACGCCATATTCCAGTGTTTTCTGAAACATTTCCACGCCGGTGACGACAGTCTTCTTCGAGCCTTTCATCAGTCCGACGATTTCGACTTCGTCACCCACTTTCACCTTGCCACGCTCGATACGGCCAGTTGCGACTGTACCACGTCCCTTGATCGAGAAGACGTCTTCGATCGACATCAAGAACGGCTTGTCCTCGGCACGTTCGGGAGTGGGAATGTAGTTGTCCAGAGCGTCCATCAACTCATCGATGCATTTGCCGGCCACATCGTCTTTGCCCATCGATTGCATGACGGCCAACGAATTGCCACGAATGACGGGCACCTCGTCTCCAGGGAACTCGTAGCGCTTCAGCAAGTCGCGAACTTCCATTTCGACCAGCTCAAGCAGATCGGGATCATCGACGGTGTCGACCTTGTTGAGGTAGACAACAATCTTCGGCACACCGACCTGACGAGCCAACAGGAGATGTTCGCGGGTTTGCGGCATCGGACCGTCGTTGGCGGCCACGACGAGAATCGCACCGTCCATCTGGGCCGCGCCCGTGATCATATTCTTGATGTAATCGGCGTGCCCGGGGCAATCGATGTGAGCATAGTGCCGCTTCTCGGTCTCGTACTCGACATGAGCGACGGCAATCGTGACGGTCTTCAGATCGTCGCGTTCCGTACCACCCTTGGCGATTTCTTTGTACGATTTGAACTTTTCGATTTTGTTTTTGTACGCCTGCCGGGCCACAATGGCGGCCGTCGTCGTGGTTTTTCCATGATCGATGTGTCCGATCGTGCCCACGTTGACATGCGGCTTAGTGCGTTGGAAGATTTCCTTTGCCATCGGTTCCTCGTGTTACTCCGCTCCCGATGCTGGGCCGGGAGTACCCCCTCTAAACAAAGTTGAAAATTACAGGTTACCAGGTTCCTTACCGAGAAAGCTGCTGATGGGATTTGAACCCATGACCTCGTCCTTACCAAGGACGCGCTCTACCGGCTGAGCTACAGCAGCACGATTCCTTCGTGCCCCTTCGACCGTCGAAGGGAGAGCGGGCGAGGAGATTCGAACTCCCAACGTCCTGCTTGGAAGGCAGGAGCTCTACCATTGAGCTACGCCCGCATCTATTACAGATGAAATACAACAGCTGAAGGATGAATCAAGTCCCTTCGTTACTCCCATTTCCTCAGTTAGTAAGTTCTTCCCGTTGATCTCATTCGCTGGTCTTCTTCCTCCTCCTGCCTCAGTTGAAGAGTGGGTAGGGAGGGATTCGAACCCCCGTAGTGCGAAGCACGTCAGATTTACAGTCTGATGCCATTGGCCGCTCGGCCACCTACCCTTTGGTCCTAACCGCTTCATAGTCAAGCTCGCGGTGAGACTCGAACTCACAACCGCCGGTTTACAAAACCGGAGCTCTGCCAGTTGAGCTACGCGAGCGCGGTCTGCCGCTTGGAAAGTGTAACTATAGGGACGCGCCAAACCCCGTGCAAGGTGAAATTGTCGCTAGTTCTCCACACTTGACTCGTCTTCTTTCTCGACACGGTATCGCGAAACCGTGTTCACTGCTTTCCAAGAAATCGCCCAGCCTGCTAGACTAACTAAATTCTACGCCCCATGATCAAGGAGCCTGCTCATGGTTTCACGTTGGCTACTCATAGCACCATTGCTGTTGCTGCTTGGCTGTCAGGAAACGCCTCCACCGGATAACAAGGTCGCCGAGAAACCAACCCCGGCCCCTGCTGAGGGCAAAATGGTCGTGGTTGGGCCGAACGTCTCGTTGGAGATACTTCCTCAGACTCGGCGAGTGCATGTTTACGCCGAAGTCTGTCTCCGCGAAGGCGGTCTGGAACAATTGTTGACACGTAAGCATCAGAAAGAACACGAAGCGATTCTCTCCGCCGACATTGATGCTGCCGATCTACACAAGGCGCTGCTCTTGGCCAACGCCAAGCCCGGCTCTCCGGTACGCTGGATGCCCGAATATCGTGCTCCTACTGGCACTCCGATTCGCGTGACGCTTTCTTATACCGATGCCAAAGGCAAGAAAGTCATTGAGCCTGCGCGGTCCTGGATCCGGAATCACAAGACGGGTAAGGAGCTAGACTATGACTGGGTCTTCGCCGGCAGTCTTCTGATTGGCAATCCACTGGATAAAAACGCACCGAAACGCTACCTAGCCAACGATGGCGACGTCATCTGCGTCGCCAACTTCGAGGGAGCTATGCTCGATCTACCCATCAAAAGCGCCGACACGGACGCAGACCGTGTCTACGATGCCTGGACCGAGCGCATTCCTCCTCTTGGTACCAAGGTTCGTGTGATTCTCGAACCGATTCTTGATCCAGCGAAGAAGTAGCACGATCTAGTCCTGTCAACAAGCCGCGATCTGCGTCTGCCTGGATCGCGGCATTGGCCCGTCAAATACGCCGCACCGAATGGATGATGACATCGTCGAGCGGCACATCGCCATGTCCGCTTCGGTTGCCGGTCTTCACCATTCGGATTTTGTCGACCACGTCCATCCCCTCGACGACCTTGCCAAAAACAGCATACTTAGCAGAATCGAGATGGCGAGAATTATCCACGGTGTTGATGTAGAATTGGCAAGTCGCACTGTTCAGGTCGCTTGTGCGAGCCATGGCGATGGAGCCACGCACATTCGACAGCCCATTCCCAGATTCGTTGGGGATCGGCGCACGAGTTTTTTTCGGACGTAGGCCCGGCTCAAAGCCGCCCCCTTGGATCATGAAGTTGGCGATCACCCGATGAAAGATTGTGTTGTCGTAGTGTTTCTCGTCGACATAGGCCAAAAAGTTCTCCGTCGATAGCGGAGCCTTGTCGCCATCCAATTCTAACGTGATGTCGCCGAGCGAAGTACTCATCAAAACACGTGTGGTCGGCACTTGAGAACTCCTGATTGGTTTTTTTAATGTAGGGATGATAACCGAAGGCGGAAGAAAGACTGCTCACTTCTGCTTGCTGAGAGAAACAGACTTAGCCGAGGAGAATTCTCTTTCTTCCGCCTTCTTTCCTCCGCTGGAGGTGGGCGGCTACTGTTTCTCGATTCGGGCGGACTCGATGACCACTTCCTCGACAGGGACGTTTTCAATTTCATCCTCGATCAGCACCTTGGTGCGAACATTCTTGATCTTGTCAACGACTTCGGTGCCCTCGATGACTCTGCCGAAGACACAATAGCCGACTCCATCGCGAGCCTTAGCGCGATCCAGGAAGTCATTGTCTTTGACGTTAATGAAGAACTGAGCCGTGGCGCTATCGGGACGACTGGTGCGTGCCATGGCCACGGTGTACTTCTTGTTCGAGAGGCCATTGGTTGACTCGTTCTTAATCGGTTCGCGAGTTTTCTTTTCCTTGGCCTTTACGTCCTGGTAGGTTCGTGCGGTATTGAACCCCTTCTGGTATCCGCCGCCTTGGATCATGAAGTCGGGAATGACTCGATGGAATGTGGTACCGTCGTAGTGCTTGTCCTCGACGTACTTGAGGAAGTTCTTGACGGTGATGGGAGCCTTGTCCTCGAACAACTCGATCTTGATGGTTCCCTCGGAAGTCTTCAACACCACAATGGGATTGGCGGCTGTTGCCCGAGCCCCCATCGCGAGGGTGGCCAGGCAAGCCAGAGCCAGAAGCGTTCTCTTCATGTGTCAACTCCTTCGAGTAAGTTAGAATGAGCCAATACTCAGTCCTCTAGCTCTAGCCTAGCGAATCGAAGTGCGATTGAGGAGGCTTGCCCTCTGAGGGATGGCCGGCTACCGTGAACGTTGCGGACTTTGCGGTCTGGAGAGTGGCAGTAATGAGCGACACCCCTGGCGTGGCTGCCGAGTTCTTCGAACAAGCCTACAGCAATCATTCGCCGCCTTGGTGGGATATTGGGCGCCCACAGGACGACGTGGTTCGGCTGTACGGACGTGGCGGCTTTCAAGGCAAGGTGCTGGATCTGGGCTGCGGTACGGGAGAAAACGCCCTGTTTCTGGCCAAGCAGGGGCTGCAAGTCACCGGGCTGGACCGCGTGCCGAGGGCCATCGAGCAAGCCCGGAGCAAGGCACGAACTCGAGGGCTTTCCGTCACTTTCGAGATCGCCGATGTCCTCGATCTGGCCAAATACCAGAAGTCGTTTGATACTCTCCTAGATTGTGGGCTGTTTCATTGGCTCTCGGATCATGAGCGTACACGCTATTTGAAGTCCCTTAGTATCGCCAGCAAAGCCCGAGGAAAACTGCACCTCCTCTGTTTCAGCAATGAGGAAACTAGCACCAACGGACCACGCCAGATCGCCGAGCGGGAACTGATTACGACATTTAACCTGAAAGGTTGGCTCGTGGAAGAGGTTGCCGAAGCCCGCTTTGAAAGTCATCATCATCCCGAAGGGGCACGCGCCTGGCTGGCGACGTTCAGCCATTATCCCAGTTGATCCCACCCCCAATCCCCTATTATGAGGTTCTCACCATGACCCGCCTTGCTACTCTCGTCGTTTTGCTGGGCTTTGCCGTGGCACCAGCGGCTAGTCCATTCAAGGACAAGAAACTCGAAGAAGCCGTGCAAAAGGAACTACGGCTGGCCAAGCCCGACTTTAAGGACGACGATCTGGCCAAACTTTCGGTTCTCAACATCAACGGTAAAGGGGTCACCGACCTGACCGGCCTGGAGAAGTGCAAAGGACTGGCAGAACTCCAGGCCCGCAAGAATCAGATCAGCGACCTCAAGCCGCTCAAAGGCTTGCCGATCCTTCAATCGCTGGATTTGGCTCATAATCAGATTGCTGATATTTCCCCTCTGGAAACACTGGAAAAGCTACAGTACCTGGAACTGACTGGCAACAAAGTCAGCGATCTGAAACCGTTGGCCAAGCTCACTGCACTGCAATCGCTGTACTTGACCGGCAACCAAGTGAAGGATCTGACTCCTCTGGCGGAGTTGAAAAAACTCGCTTCGCTTAATCTGGGCAACAATCAGATCAGCGATCTGAAACCGTTGGCCAAGGTCACTCGCCTCATGACTTTGGAATTGTCTGGCAATGAGATCAGCGACGTGACGCCGTTGACCGCTCAGACCGAGTTGACCTTACTTCTGTTGGACAAGAATAAGATCACCTCCTTGGCCCCGCTGATGAACTGGTTGAAGACTGACGCTGAGGGGGCTAAGCGATTTGCGCCGTATCTTCGGCTGTATCTGGCGGGCAATCCTCTAGACGACCAAACCAAGACCAAGTTGCTTCCCGCGATGAAGGCCCTGGGCGTCCGCCTGGAAGATGCCGAAGAGAAGAAGTAACCTTGCAGCTGAATTGTGGAACACGGAGAACTTACGTCCTCCGCTCCGAAGCGCGAAGACACAAACCTCGCTACAGTTCAGCTGCTTGCAACATTAGAGCGCTTCTCCAAATGGTGCAGCGGCAACAAGGTAGGAAGCGCTTTCGCAGGCGGAAACTGGCTTGCGCAGGCTAAAGCCTGCGCTCTGCCCATCCCAACGAGCGCAGCCAATCCCAACTTGGTAGTCGCAGGCTAAAGCCTGCGCTCCGCTACACCATTTGTAACGCGCTCTAGCGTTTCAGCTGAATGGTCAGATTACTCGTAGCGGCTTGAATGTCTACGACGACATCCGAATCCCCGTCTTCGGTGTTCTGATACCGACTGTTAACCTGAGATCGTAGACTGGCTTTAGTGGCATCCCCCAAGCGAACAAAGACCTGGTACTTGCCGGGTACGACCGCTTTCCGTCCATGAGTATCCATCAAGGTGAATGAGCCGTCACTCTGAATCTGAGCCGTAGCACCGTGAAGACCGCCTTCGGGGCGAAGTACCAGGGTTCCACCGGTCAACGGGGAGCCGTTAGGCAAGAGAATCTTGCCGCTGACTTCCACGCCTTCAGGAGGAGCAGGGGGGCTGACCGTGCAACCAGCCATCAACAGGATCAGCAATCCCCCCAAAACTCGTCGCGCACTTCTCATAAGACAGTTCCGCCCCCAGTTGGGGGGTGGCTCGCTGAGAAAACCACTTAAAGATCAACTAGTAATTTGCACCTGGCAGATCGCCAGCACGCGCAGTGAGCAACGCCGCAAACGTCGCTGCGCTAATGCTGGTTGAAATGAAGCGGACCGAACCATCGGCCATGCAGACGTTCATGCCACCGGAGTGGAAGCTATACGGCTCGCTGTCGTTGTTGCAGTTCATGATGCAACGACCGGTGCCGCTTGAGCCGTTGATGGCCCCGGTCAACTGATCCGTGCCGTCCATCGACCCTGCTCCGCCGTCTGGGTCGGACCAACCAAACCCTTCCGGACGAGGAAGAATCGTTCCCTGATCGCGGCCCAAAACAAACCAGTTAGGACGAGCCGCGTCTTCCATGATCATGATGGTGTTGCTCGAACCATCCGTAATGCCGACGATGGCGGTTTCCTGAGTCGGCGACAGGGCCCCATCATGGTCAATTGTCCCACCGGGATTGATTAGACCATTGGCCGTATAGAAGCGATGACGCAGACGGTGCATCACGATGTAGTCCAACGGACCCATGATCTGGCCATCGACAGCGCTGCCGGTGCCTGCAGCTGGACGACGCGGAGGAGAGGGAGCGGAGGGGCAAACGAAGATAGGAATGACCTGCTGTCCGGTCACGACGTTGGTGCCCATATTCCAGCGAATCGACTTGTCATACAGTCGAGACAAGTTGCCTTGTTCGACGTAGTCGAGAACCACGGTGGTCCAGCTCATGGGACGCCCAGTCAGATCGAGAGGACGGGAACGCGGCAGTTTGCCATAAGTTCCTTCATAGTTGTGCAGAGCCAGACCGAACTGTTTGAGATTGTTCTGACACTTCAGACGGGCCGCGGCGTCGCGGACTTTTTGCACGGCCGGCAACAGTAGACCGATCAGGATGGCGATGATCGCGATCACCACCAGCAGTTCGATGAGGGTAAATCCTCGACGGCTAGTTACACGTTGCATTCATCTCTCCTAAGACCTGTGAACTATTTCACGGAATCATTCTTACTGGTCGGAAATATGAAGACAGTGAAGTTTTTGTGAAGTGATGAAGAAGATAACCTTCATCCGTTATTCACAAAGCAGATATGAGCCACCAAGGTAGCCTTCAAGAACTGGCAGAAGCGTAAGTCGTTCTTGAGCAGCTTGTTAGGTCAAAATAACTCAGGGCGTCCCTGTGCCGAGTTTACTCTGCTCGACTCAGAGACGCCCTGGAATCATCGACTCTTTGACGTGATCAGGTCAGCCGACCCTGATTGTCGATGGTGAGGTCAAGAATCAGGGAACCACTGATGATGCGAATCCGGTACACGCCGTTCCGCGTCAGCCGCAGATCGTCGAAGTTGGCCACGCCATTGACGAACGTGGTGTTCCGCGAGCCGGTGATCGTTCCGCCTGGCGGTGTGCTGAGGATGGCGATGGCCACCGGCTGGTTGTAGCCCGGAGCCAAACTGTTGTCGTGGCCGCGGGCGAAGACTCGCAGAGTGAACGGCGATCCGTTCAACGGCGTGCCGATCAACTCCGCAGTTAGTTGCGTCGGGCCGCTCACATCCTGGAACATGGCAGCGGCACTGTTGACGTGGTTGCCCGACCCGCTGTAGTGAGCCGCAATCACATGCCGTCCGATGGGCAAGGCCCCGATGTTCATGGTGGCGATGCCGTTGGCATTGACCGGAACCGGGGTCTGAGCCACACCGTTGACGAAGAACGTCACGGTGCCTGCCGGGATGCCGCCGCCTGGGGCGTTGGTAGTAATCCGAGCGGTGACCTGGATGCCCTGGCCAATGTAGGCCGGATTACGTGGCGTCGAGATCGTCGTGGTAGTGTTAGCCCGAACCGTATTATGGCCGATGGTCTGGCTGACACTGCCCGCATACTGGGCTGCGCCGTTGTAGCGAGCCTGGATAGTGTGGAATCCAACGCCCAACGGCGTGGTCAGCTGAGCTTGACCGTTGGCGTTCAGAGCGACCGCCGGTCGAGCCACGCCATCGATGATGAACGTCACCGTGCCAGGTGGGATCTGGTTGCGTGGCCCGTTCAGCGGACCGCCACGCACCGTCGCCGTGAACGTGACTGCCTGAGCAAAAACGGAGTTCGCCGTCGATTGCGTGATCCCTACTTGTGAGGCGAACGGCACCACTCGTTGCTGGATCGGATCGGACATCGGACTAGCGTTGTGGTTGTCCGAACCGAGGTAGCGAGCCGTCACATTGAACGTGCCTGCCGCGTTGAACAGAATCTGGACCGTGGCAATTCCATCGATGACGGCAGCTTGGCCTCGCAACTGGCCGTTGACGAAGAAGCTGACCGGCCCCGTCGGGATGCCGCCGCCCGGGAGGACCGACTGAATCCGAGCCTGAATTGTCACTTGCTGACCAACGACGCTGATCGGCAGCAACGAGGCGACCTCCGCCGTGGTGTCGGCCTTGGCCACCACCTGCGTGATTGTCGCCGAACTCGTCGCGAACTGCACATCGGAGACTGGCAGGGTCGTGTCGTTGAACTCGGCGGTGATGGTTCGCGAGCCGACCAGCAGCGAATCGACGGTGAGCCGAGCGCGGCCAGTAGAATCGAGCGACACCGACGGAATCAGTGGCACGCCGTCTACCTTGAACGTCACTTCGCCGAACGGGATTCCGTTGGCTGGGATTACCGGCGAGACGAAGGCCTCGAAGGTGACCGCTTCGCCGAACCGCGAGCCGCCTGGATGCGACGAGGTGAGCGCGGTCGTGGTGACCGCCGGCAACACTGTGTACGGCGTGGTCTCCGTTTTGGATAGGAAGTTCTCATCGCCGACGTAGACCGCGATGATAGTTAACGGCCCCGCGGGCAGGCTGTTCGTCGTGATCGATGCCGTGCCATTGACCAGGAAGAACGTCCCCATCTGGGTGCCAGTGCTGATGGTGTTGTAGAAGAACGTTAGCTGTCCAGTTGGGATGCCGGAGCCGGGAGCCGCCGCGCTCACCGTGGCGGTGAACGTCATGTCGTTGCCCTTGGCCAACGGCGTGCTGGGCGTGGTGATGACGACGTTCGTGGCCGACTTGCCGACACTGAAGATCAGATCCGACGACGTTTCGCTGAGGTTGTAGTTGGCATCGCCCAGATAAGCGACGCTGATGCGATGCTGACCCGCTGGTAGCCCAGGTACGATCAGCTGAGCCACACCGTTGACCAGATTGACCGGCGGCTGATTAACGCCGTCGAGCGTGAAGACGACCTGTCCGCTGGGCACGAACGAACCAGGCGCGGTTCCTCCTGGAGCTACTGGCGATACCTGAGCGGTGAAGGTGAGCGTTTGCCCGCTGACCGGCGTCATCGGGCTGAGCGTCACTGTGGTCGAGGTGTCCGACTTGTTGATCTGTCGCTGCACTGAGAGCGAGCTGGGCAGATAGCTGGTCGACCCGTTGTAATTGGCCGTTACCGTGAAGGTGCCCGCCGACAGGAACGGAATCGGCAGGGTGGCCACGTTGCCGACTAGCGGAGCTGTGCCAACCTCCTGACCATCGACCAGGAAGGTTACCGTGCCGTTGGGCACGCCCGACCCCGGCGCGACCGAAGTGACGGTGGCGGTGTAGGTGACCAGCTGTCCGGCGACCGAGACAGCTGGTGCGCCGACCACGGATACCACCGCCGTGTTCGACTGATTCACCACTTGAGTGATCGACGCCGAGCTAGGACCGAACTGATCGTTGATGTCCGGTTGCGTCGGATCGAAGAACTCGGCCGTGATGAGACGGTTGCCTACGGCCAAACTGTTCGTCGTGAACGAAGCCTTGCCCTGGGCGTTCAGCGTGACGGTCGAGTGGAACACGCCGTCGATGCGGAAGGTCACTTGCCCCGTCGGGATGCCGTTGACCGGCAACACCGACTGAACCGTCGCCTCGAAGGTCACGTTTTCGCCGAACACACTCGAGGTGGGTCGGCTCGACGTCAGCGTCGTGGTGGTCACTGCCGGCAGGACAGTGTAGCTGTTGGAGCCTTGCGAACCGAGGAAGTTGTTATCGCCGGCATAAACCGCGATAATCGTCCGAACGCCAGCGGGCAAGGTATTCGACGTCACCGAGGCCACGCCGTTGGTATCCAGCGAGCCGACGCCGATCAGATTCAGCGGGTTGATGACATCCAAGTAGAACTGCACAGGCCCCGTGGCGACGCCGCTGCCCGGAGCTGCTGGGCTAACCGTGGCCGTGAACGTCATGTCGTTGCCGCGAGCCAGCGACAAATTCGGCACTCCGACTACCAGTGTGGTCGAGGCTTTGTCGACGACGATCTGGTACTCCTCGGAGACGCTACCCAGATAGTTGCCGTCGCCAAGATAGGTCACGACCACCTGATGGGTGCCGGCAGGCAGACCATTGATCGGGAAGTTGGCATTGCTGGAAGCATCCAGAGCAACAGGATCAGACGGAGCGCCACCGTTGATGCTCACCGTGACGAAACCGCTGGGTAACGACGAACCAGGATAGCTACCTCCTGGTGCGACTGCATTGACCTGCGCGGAGACGACCAACGGTTGCCCCGCGACCAGACTCGGCGGCAACGAGTTGACGACAATTGCCGTCGAAGCCTTGTTGACCTGCTGATTCGGTGTCAGGTGGATCGTTGCCGCGTTGAAGTCGTCATCGCCGAGGAAGTCGGCTCGCAGAGTGTGAGCGCCGACGGCGAGCGGCCCACCGATCAACAACTGCGGATCGAAGGTTACCGTGCCAGTGCCGATGTTCTTCGTCTCGGTGAAGACCGTGTCGAAGGTGAAGGTCACCTGAGTCGTCGACGGAATGGTTCCCGAACCGGACTCGGGCGTCACCGTGAAGGTGTAGATCACCTCCTGCCCGTAGACCGACGGATTGGCGGACGAGTTGAGCGTCAGAATGACGTCGGCCTTGGTCCGGATGATGACGACGTGATCGGTGAAGTACTGGATGAGATACTTCTTACCGTCGATGAACGTGACCGTACCCTGGGCAAACTGTCCGATCACCTCGCCGCCGTTGAGCGTCTGAATGATCGTGAAGGGAATGCCAACCGCGACATTAGGACCGATGAGGGCGACCAGGTTAGCGTTGCCCAGGTCGATGTCGCCATCGACTTCAAGCAGATCGCTGCCCAGGACCGGGTCAAGATCGACGACGAAATTAGTCTCACTGCCCCATTCCGCCGAGCCAGAACGGAGCGTCCCCGGACCACTGGCTCCCGGAGCCACCGTGCCGACTGCCGGCGAGCCGCCCGTGATCGTGCCGACTGTGCCTGTGCCCGACAACGTACCGCCCTTGAGCTGGACGTTGCCAATGGAGCCGTCTACTTGCAATTCGCCGACGAAGATCTCGGTGGGACCGGTGTAGGTACCGACTCCATCGATTTCCATACGGCCCGCGCCACGTTTGATCAGCCCCGCGGAACCGCCTGCGATGGTCGTGCCGGGACCGAAGCGGAGATCGGTAGCCTGGGGACCATCGTTTACAAAAAAGGTCCGCGTTGTCCCATTTAGATCGAACGTACCCGTTCCGGTGATCAGGCCCTGTTCGGTGGCGCTGGACGTCGCCGTCACGTTGCCGTTCATCACCAACTGGCTATTGTCGCCGAGCGTGATTTGTCCGCCGACCATCTCCAGCTCGCTGACCGTCAGCGTGCCGTTGTCCCCGGTCCGCGCTTCACCATCGAGGATACGCAGCGTGGCCACGGTCTCGGCCAATCCGTTGAGATCGAGCAGCCCATCGCTTTCCACTCGGATGGTAGCGGGGTCGATGACCTGATTCGATTCCAACCAATGAGCAACGGCATCGCCAGCGAGGGTGTCGCCAATGGTCAGGTTGCCGTTGATGGCTACCGCGCCGCTGGTTTTGGCCAGTTCCAGGGTACCTTCGTTGATCTGGGTCAGACCAGTGTAGGTGTTGCTGGTGCCTGCGCCGCCGGAGTAACGCACCGTGGCAGGGCCGACCTTGGTGACGGCGAAACCGGGGCTGGCCTCGTTGATCGACGTGGGAATGGTCAGGCGACCCGCCGCCGCTCCTATCGACGAGCTGCTGCCCAGGAGAATCGGTCGAGTCCAGGCATTTTCACCACTGAGATTCTCTAGGGCACCGCGTCCCTGGAAGCCCGGTCCGTTGATCGTCAGATCCTCGGTCGAGACGGTAATGCCGCCCTGCACCTGGAGCGTCGCGCCACTGGCCACGACCGTGCCTTCCGGTCCATCGCGGAAAGTGTCGACGACCACGGTCACGCCGCTGAAGCCGATGCCGAAGATTTGCGGCTGATTGCCGATAGCCAGAGTACCGCCGAAGGTGATGGTGTAGACGTTGCCCGACTGCGTGACGGTCACGGAACCGCCCACGCCGCCGATGGTGGACAGAGCGTTGAGGGCATTCTGCATGCTGGCCGTCGGTCCGACTCCGCCGCTCGCGGGTACGTCGAAAGCCAGCGGAGACGTGAACTCCCCTCGGAAGCTGAGCTGGAACGTGCCCACGGTGCCGGTTACGTTCAAGGTAACCCGCTGAATCTCGGGACCGGTAGTGCCCAGCGCTCCGGCATTGCGGATATTCAAGATCCCTTGATTCACAAACGTCTGTCCGCCGTAGGGGTTGGCGTTGGACAGAGCGATAGTGCCTTGGCCGACCTTCGTCAGACTCGCCGACGGAACCGGAGCCGAAGTCGGCGGATTGAAGAACTGCTGGATGACCGGATCTTGTACCTGGCCGGAGATCAGTAACTCGGAGTTAGCGGCCGCCCCCATTGAGGTATTGGTCTGCAAAATGACGCCGCCGGTCCAGGTGTTGTTGCCGGCCACGTTGCGCAGCGCGCCGTTACCACCCACCCCGTTGCCGTTAAGGGCCAAGGTCTCACCGACGATGTTCAAATTGCTCGCCGAACCGTCGATCTCCAGCGTCGCCCCGGTGGCGACTCGCGTGCCGATACCGCCGTCGGCGACGACACTGACCGCGGCGCTAGCACCGCCATTGACCAGCACGCCCATCAGTGGCAGGTTCTGTCCCGCAGGCGTGGTGGTAAAGGTAACGGTGAAGACAAACGAAGTGACGGTGTTGCCTGGCAAACCAGCGGTAGTCGTAGTGCGGACGACGGCTGCCGTGATTCCGGCAGGCAGGATGTTGTTCAACGCCGTCTGCACTTGTGCCGCGGTAGCATTGAACGCCAGGTTCGTGGTCAGCACACCATTGAAGCTGAGCGTGAAGGTACTGCCCGGAGGACCGTTGACCGTGACCCGCTGGATTTCCTGAGTATTGTTGGTACCCAAGGCTCCATTGTGCTGCACTCGGAGCGTGCCGGCGTTGATGAAGGTCGTTCCTGTGTAAGTGTTGGCCTGACTCAACGTCATCCGACCGGGGCCGACCTTGATCAGACCACTGGCCAGAGCCTGACTGATCTGATCGTCGATAATCAGGTTGCCCGTTGCCGTGGAGACGCCGAAGGCGACGGCACCCGGAGGCAGAGTGTTCGGAGCGAAGCCCGGCAGCGTGTTCAGCTGAATCGGGCCGCGCCAGGTAGTCTCGCCGCCGACATTGAGCAACGCGCCGGTGCCGTCGATACCCGTCCCGGCCAGAATCAGTGTTTCGCCTTCGACCACCAACGGATTCTCCGGCGAAGCGAACATCTGTAGCTGGGCACCATCGCGAACCCGCGTGGCCGCCGTTGTACTGCCCAGAGCATTGCCGTGTCGTACCTGAATGGCTCCAGCGACGATCTCCGTCAATCCCTCGTAGGTGTTAGCACTGGCCAAAATGAGCGTGCCGGTCAGTTCCTTGGTGAGTTGGAACCCGGCTCCATCGTCGCCGATTGTCCCGATACCCTGCAGTCCCGCTTTGGAGCCAATAGTCAAAGAGCTGCCCGAGTCGACGCCGATCGTGGTATCCGTGCCCAGCGTCAGGGGGCCGGTGTAGGTGTTGTTGTTGGCGACGTTCCGCAAGGCTCCGGTGAAGTGTCCGTTGAACAAGATACCGTTGCCGTTGATGGTGATCGGTTCCAGTTCGAGATCGGATTCTAGTTCCAGAGCCGCCCCGTCCATCACTTCAGTATGACCGTTAGGACTGCCCAAGGCGCGAGCATTGCGAACAACGAGAACCCCTTCACGAACTTCGGTGATACCGGCGTAGGTGTTCGAGCCAGAGAAGATCACATCGCCTTCGCCAATCTTGACTAGACGTGGATCGCTGCCGACGAAGTAGTCGCGAATGCTGCCGCTAATGTTGACCGAAGCGGTGGCAAAACCATTCTGCAGCACTTGCGTGCCGTTGGCTCCGATGTGGACCTCGTTCTCATTGGCCGAACCGATGAGGTAAATCGGTCCCGTCCAAGTCGAGGTACCGCTGACGGCCTGGAGTGCCCCAGCTTCGGCAGAGCTATCATCCAGATAGAGCAGGAAGACCCCGCGACCGTAAGTACCAGCTCGCAGCGTGTTGGTGTTCAGGTTCAGTTCGAGATCGCGAACCTGGACATTGCCCAAGCCCGAACCGAACCGCACCCAGTTGCTCGTGGTGTCGCCTTGCGGCAACAGATACACCCCATTGTCGGTGCCGATGTAGAGATCGCCGCTTCGCGGATCGATGACAATCTTCCACACTGCCAGATCGGGTAGATTGTTGGTGATGTCGACCCAATCCTGACCGGCATTGGTCGTCTTGAAAACCTTGCCGTGCCCCAGAGCATTTCGCACGACGTAGGCGGTGTCACGGTTGCGCGGATCGACCTGAATATCGAACAGCGAGCCGAGACCGTCCACCCCATCGACTCGTTCGACCCAGGTGATCCCTCGGTTCTTGGAAACGAGGATGGTCTCGCCCGTGGTGTAGTAGATCGTGTCTGGATCGTAGATGTTGATACCTTTGTCGGTAACTAACGGGAAGTCCGGATCAGGAACGAACGCCCCCTGGAACGTGGCGATCGCCGCTGCCGCGACCAAGCGATTGCCCAGCGGCACACTGTTGTTCAGCGGCACCCAGGTAGTGCCGCGATCCGTTGATTCTTGCAGGTTGCTGCCGCCGACCAACAGACGAGAAGTGTTGACCGAGTCGAGCAACAGCGGAACCACTTCCCGAGTGAGCGTGACGTTGAGCGGCGTCCAGGTTAACCCACCATTAGTCGAACGACTGAGAGTAGCGTTGGCTCCTCGATTCAGCGTGACTTGATAGGCAAAGTTGGGGTTCTGCTGGTCGATGCGCACCTGTCCTCCCCCACCGCCCGAGGTCGAGGTCCAGGCCAGACCGTTGTTGAAGCGGGCCACGCCGTTGGACTGGATGCCGGCCAACATGATGCCCAAATTGGTCGGATGCGAGGCGATGCCGTTGACTTGGGCAATGGTCATGTTGCCATTGAGATTGACCCACAGCCCGTTGGTCTCCAAGCGCCAGACACCGCCATCGGTTCCGACGAGAATGCGTCCCGACGAATCGCGGAAGAAGGAATGAATGCCGGTGTGCGGCCCGAATCCGGAATTGGAGAAGTCGACCCAGTTCGCCCCACCATCCAGGGTACGCAGCACGTTCCCCAAATGCGTGGTCGGATTCTGCTCATAGCCGCCGACAAACACCTGTTGAGCGGTCACCGCAAGAATGGCATTGGCATAATCACCTTGGGCCGCCATATAACTCGGGACCGTGACCTGGGTCCACGTCTGGCCGCCATTGTTGGTGACGTAGAGACCACGCAGGGTGCGGTTCGGCGTAGCCACTGAGGCGTACACCGTGCTGGTGTTCAAATAGGTTCCCGCGACTGCCGACAGTTTGATGTTGCCGTTCAGCGCGATCGCCGGCTGCGGCGGTGTTCCACTGGGTTGAACCGGGATTAGAAATTGACCCAATGGAGTACCGCTGCTGCTGCGTTGATCAACCGAGTTTGGTTCGGGATCGACTGCTGGGCTAGAGAACGGTGAGCCGCCCGGATCGCCGACGTACCAGATGACCGAATTCACGTTGGCAACATTGGGATTCTTCGTCCAGAAGATGCCGTTGTTGGGATTGGGCGTCAATGCCCCGCCATCAGCCGTGCCCAACGCCGCATATAGCACTGGGCCAGCCGGTCCCACGCCGCCGTTGGGAGTGTTGTTCCGATCGGTGTAGATCAGGGCAATGTCCGACCACGTTGCTTGTGTTGAGGGGAAGGTGATCCGATAGTCATCGTCCGGACCCGGAGTGCGCGGCGGGTTGGGGTTGCCGGTCCCCGTTGTGTTGGGGCCAGAGATGGCGAACGCCCCTTCGGTTGGTGGTAGCGACTGTGTCGTGGGCACGGAATTGCGTTTGGTCGAGACAACTGCCGTCAAGTTCTCCCAAGTGTTGTTGAACAACCGCCAAACTCCGGCTCCGCCTTCGGTACCGTTGATGACCTTTTGACTCTGGCCCTGCCGCGTGGTCACGATTTCCAGCGACGGGAAGCCAGGAGGAGGCGGCGGATTGCCGGTCAACTGTTGCACGTTGGTTTCGCTCAACACCCCGCTGAAGGTGATGTTGAACCGCAAGCCGAGCATACCGCCGTTCTGCACCTGAACGATGACAAACCCGCCGATGCCGCCGATGTTGGCCAGTGCATTGAGGGCATTCTCAATGTCGGCTCGCATCTGTTGGCGAGTTTGGTTGTTCGAGTTATCGAACAGGATCGGAACCGTGGTCAAACTCACCACCGTGCCTGTTGAGTCGCGTCCCGTGAAGGTGAGCGTGAAGGTCTGGCCGTTGTTCAAACGTGGCCGAATCCGTTGAACCTCGTTGACTCCCAGCGCTCCATCACCGGAGGCAACGTACAGAAGATTCGTATTAGCGGGATCGATGAGGATCTTCGAGATGCCCTTGTAGAGGAACGGATTGAACGGATTGTTGATAACAACGTTCGCGGTTGCTCCTCCTGTGGCCGTGGCCTGGATCAGCGGATTGTCGACCGTGCCCAGGAAGCCATTGAACGTAATGTCGTAGCGTGCCCCGCCAGTGACCAGTCGGGTAGGCGTCGTCACCACTGGCGGTGGGGTACCGCCAACTCCCTGACCGACGAGCAACGGCTGAGTGAAGATGTTCAGCGTCCCGCCGAACGTTACGGTGTACGTCGTGACATTGTTAGCCGAAGTCGACGTAACCGTCACGTTTCCGCCAACGCCACCGATCGTGGACAAGCCATTGAGAGCGGTCTGAACGTCTGCCGCCGCCGCGTTGTACGCTAACTCTGCGGTGAACGCTCCGTTGAAGCCGAGGATGAACGTGCCTTGACTACCAATGACGCTGAACTGTTGCACCTCAGCGATGCCGGTCCGCGTGACATTGACGCTGCTGCCAACGCCTCCAATCGTGGACAGTCCGTCCAACGCCGCTTTCACCTGAGCCGCCGTGGCCTGCACGCCCAATGAACTAGACTGCTCGGAACCATTGAACGAGAGTGTATAGTTCCCCGCCAGGCCGGTGACTGTGAGATACTGGTGTTGCGTACCCGAAACCAGTGTCCAGTGTACGCCTGCGTCCGTCGAACGATAGATGCCCGTGCCGTAGTACGAATCCGACGAGTTGTTGGTCTCGCCTGTGCCGATGTAGATCGCCCGGTAATTCGGATTGGGAGTGCTAGTGTTGAAGAGGAACTGATTCGTGTCGATCGTGATCGTGCCGACGTACATCACCGCGTTGGATGGAATGCCATCGCCGATGGTCGTCACGGTGGCTGTCGCCCCGCCCGAACCGCCAACCCGGGTGGCGATCATGGGGGGAACATTTTCCGAAGCGAGATCGCCGCCGAACGTCACCCGATAGGTATTGCCGGTCTGAATCACCGTGACCGAACCAAAAACGCCGCCGATGCTGGGCAGATCGTTCAACGCCGCCTGAACGACAATTTCCGAGGCTCCCACGGGGAGGACTGGCGTAACGTGCCCCATGAACTCAATCGTGAAGCCACCACCCGTTCCCGTGACCGTGATGTCCTGAACTTCGGAGGTGCCATTCTGCAAGTCGAACAACGGCAGCCAGGTTTGCCCGCCATTCTTGGTCTTCCACACCCCACCTGCCGCCGTGGCTGCATAGATCACGTTGGGATCGGACGGATCGGCCACAACTCCGGTGACACGACCAGTGACCGCAGAAGGAATATTCGGAGCTGGCCAGTTGTTGCTCGGCGACGGGCCTTCGTTGAACCACCCCACGGGGACGTTGTTGGTGTTGGCAGTTCCTTTGCCTTGCAGGATCAACGGTTCGCCAGCGATCGCCACGCTGCCTTGCAGTTGCAACGACGCTCCGTCGGCCACGATCGTGCCTCCGCCGCCCTGAACCAGCGTGGTGATCGACGCCACGTTCGCCCCGCCAAAGCCCTGACCGATTAGTTGCGGTTGATCGAAGCCGAAGAAACTGCCGCCGAACGTGATGGTGAAGACATCGTCGGTTCGACTGACGGAAACCGACCCGTTAACGCCAGCGATCGAGGGCAGAGCATTCAACGCCGCCTGCACTTGAGCCGCCGTGGCGATGAACGGCAGCTCGGGTGTGACCGAACCGTTGAATTCCAAGGTGAACGTGCCTAAGGAGAAGCCGGTCAATTCGACCTGCTGCACTTCGGAAATCCCCGTCGCGCCCAGGGCCGAGTTGTTGGCGACGACCAGCGTTCCTTCGTCGACATAGGTCGTGCCGCGGAAGGTACCGTTGCCGCCTAGGGCGAGTTTGCCGCCGCCAATCAGCGTCAGATTCGAGCCGCTCACCGTGGGCGCGCCGGTGTCGGTGACGCCGCCGAAGATCGTCAACCGCGCGCTGGGCGGAACCTGAATGGTTGCCGAATCGAGCAGATTGACACTGCCGCGCCAGAGATTGTCGTTGCCCAACACCGTCAACGCGCTGGAGCCGAACGCCGTGTTTCCGGGACTATTCAGCACGAGGTTTTCGTGCCAGATGTTCATGCCGGTCGAGACACCGCCGTTGAGCCAGGCTACACTGCTCTGCAATTGCAGCGCCGCACCATCACCATTCATCAGGGTGGCAATAGTCAGAATCGGTCCGCCGCTGGACGTGGCCACTAACTGCGGCTGATTAAAACCGACCAAGCTGCCCAGGAACTGCACCATGTAGACGTTGCCCGACTGCGTCACACTGACAGTTCCGCCCACGCCGCTGATGGACGGCAAAGCATTCAGCGCAGCCTGAACCTCGGCCGCCGTCGCCGAGTGCGAGATCGGTGCGGTGGTGTGGCCATTGAACGTCAAGGTGTAGGTACCTGGCGTTCCCCCCACCGTGATGCTCTGCAATTCCGCGATGCCGCGATCGACCGTAGTCGTGGTCGTGGTATAGGTGTTGTTACCCGTGGCGATGGTGCCGGTGCTGGCCGTGCCCAGCGCCGAGTTGTGCTGCACCCGCAGCACGCCTTCACGGATGGTGTTGGCTCCGGTGTAGGTTCCATCGCCCTGGAGTGCTAGCAGTTGCGAGCCGAGCTTGACGATACCGCCCGCCGTCGTGCCGTTGGCGATGGACGACGTAATCGTCAGAGTGCTAACCGTCGAGGGACCGAGCAACTCGACACCGATGCCCGCCTGCCCATTGAGCCGAATGTCCGTCTTGCGGGTGAATTCCGTGCCGCCCACGGTGTTCTGGCCGCTCAGACTCATCAACGCGCCTTTTTGGCTGATGAGCGCGAACGGATGCGTGATGCCGGTCCCCGACAAAATCAACGGCTTAATCAGATTGATGCTCGCGCCAGCGGTCAACGGCTTGATGTGCAACGCCGCTCCCTCGGCCACCGTCGCCGCGGGAAGCAAGGTGTCGCTGATGAACGGCAATAACCCGCCCAACGATCCGCCATTGCGGATGGTGATCCAGCCTTGCTGAATCGTGGTGGTGTTCGTGTACGAATTGGCATTGGGCAGAATGAGATGCCCAGTGCCGACCTTGACCAGCGACGCGGGGGATCCCGTGGGTTCGCCGATGTTCCCCGTCACGGTCAGGCTGAAATCGTTGGTGAAGTAGAGATTGCTGTTCGACGGAGTCGGATCAGGATCGACGCCGATGGCCGCGCTGGTCTGGATGGTAATGCCACCAGTGTAGGTGTTGATACCACTGACACTACGCAAGGCCCCGCCATTGTTCACGCCGTTGCCGGTCATCGTCAGAGTGTTAGAGACGACCAGTCGGTTGAACACCCCTGTGACCGAATCGTTGGACAGATTGCGTCCCTTGGCATCGAAGCCAGTGTCGATCTCCAGCTCCAGCGTCGCGCCATTGTTGACGAACACCGCGCCGGTGCTGAGCGCGCTGGAATCGCGAATGTTGAGAATGCCGGCAGCAATGGTCGTGGTGGCGGTGTAGGTGTTGGCGTTATTGAAAATAAGCCGACCTGGTCCGACCTTGGTCAGGCTGACTGGAGCATCCGGAGCCAGTCGCCGTGTGACCACGCCGCTGATAGTCAGATTGGTATTCGCGGCTACGCCAATTTGGACATCGAACCCGTTGGGAGCCTGACTGCCGAGCGTGACTGTCGAGGCCCAAGTGTTGTTGCCGGTCAAGTTCCGCAGGGCACCGACGCCGCCGAAGCCTGGACCGTTGAGCGTCAACAGCTCGTCTAGAACCGTGAAGCCGCCACCCACGTCGCCACGCAGTTCGAGGGTGCCCGTCTTAGTAAGGGTGCGATTGACCACGGTGCCGTTCTGCGCAGTGCCGCCTTCACCCAACGCCAGTGGATGCGAGATGGCCAAGATGCCGTCGTTGATCGTGGTCAAGCCGCGATAGGTGTTCGCTGCCGCCAGCACCACCGTGCCCAGACCTTCCTTAATCAGACTATGCCCAGCACCCAGATCGCTGACTTGCCCGGTAATCGTGAGCGTGGTTCCCGCCGTGGCTCCGAGCGTGGACGTGCTGTCCAGCTTGATTGGACCACCCCAGATGTTATTGCCCGCGAAGTTCTGCAAGGCACCATCGCTAGAGATGCCTGGTCCGTTGAGGATCAACTCCTCTGGAATCACTCCAACAACATTGCTGACCTGCAGCTGAGAATTAGTGCCAATCGTTGTGCCCGCTGCCGTGCTACCCAGAGCGTTGACGTGCGTAATGCGGAGAATACCTGCATTGTTCTCCAGGGTGATCGGGCCATTGAAGGCGATGTTGTCACCTGCCAGAATCAGCGTCCCCAAGCCCTGCTTGGCCAGTTCTGGGGTCGAAGCACCGCTCAAACGACCGTTGATGAGTAGGTCGGCTCCTTGATTGACGGTGATAAACTGCTTGGTTCCGAGAGTTGCGCCGAGTTCGATGTCGAACTCGATGCGCGAACCAGTCGTCAGCGCATTGACAAAGATCGAACCGCTGCCGGTGATTGACGGAGTCCCCAGCGTGATGCGATTGCCGGTCAGAATGTAGTTATTGCCCGAGAAAGTAATGCGATCGAAGGTCGCGCCGACGAGGTTGTTGTTGGAGACGAAGCTGATGGCGCTGTCGTTAAAGACCAGCGATTCCTGAGCGGCGGGATCGCCCGTGGGAGCGACGTTGCCCACCCAGTTGGCTGGGTTGCTCCAGTTGGGGTTGGCCCCGGCTCCCGTCCAGATAAAGGTGGTCGCGGGAGCCAGACGATCTTCGAGACGTTCAAGTTTTAATCTCGGGGGCGTGCCACGTCGGATTTGCCGATTCGACTTGGGGGAAACCAACGCGCGCACGAAGCGCGTCCACAGGTGACGCTTCATCGCTCACAGCCTCTTCAAAATGGTATGATGCCGGAATCGGATTGTTCCACAATTGCGGGGATTTCCCCGACGGATCGCCTACTTGTACTTCACTTAGGTGAATAGAGAAGGAAAAAAGTTCCCGGGCAGATTTTCCCTCTCCATCTGCAGGCTCCCACCGACACTCTCCGTCCCCGCGCAGTTCCGTTAGAGATACCCGACAGTATAGCGATTGCCGATTGGGAAGTCCCGAGAAAAACGACTGCTTCCGCAATCCGGGCAAGCTAGATCGTGACTGAGGCATCGGTGTCACCTGCTCTGTCAACTATGCGGATTCTGTCAACGACTACCAACTCTGACCGTTAGGACTGATTTACCGACTCGCTTCTTCTGCTTGACTAGCTTGGTTACAATACAAACGATCACCGCTCTCGGGAGACACTTCATGTCACGATTTTGGCGTCATTTCATCACTAATGGTGGAGAGGAGCCGCCTCCCTCTGTCCAACCGCTTCGTCCCGATCCCGAAGAACAGGAGGCCCTAGATGCCTACTCCTCGGTTGTCGTGCGAGTCGCTGAGCAACTGCGACCAGCGGTCGTCAATCTTCGGGCCGGTCGCGGACGAACGCAGGGAAACGGCTCAGGTGTGCTGTTTTCCCCCGATGGTTTTTTGCTCACCAACCATCACGTCGTCCAAGGGCAGGATCGCATTCGGGTCCGCTTGATTTCTGGAGAAGAACTCTCCGGTCGGGTCGTCGGCAACGATCCGCCTACCGATCTGGCTGTTGTCCAGGCCGAGGGCGACACTTTCCCCCAGGCAGAATTGGGCGATTCGTCTCAGCTTCGCGTCGGTCAACTCGTGGTGGCGATCGGCAGCCCCCTAGGATTCGAGTCCACCGTGACCGCTGGCGTCATCAGTGCCGTTGGTCGCACGCTGCGTAGCATCTCCGGCCATCTCGTCGATCAGGTCATCCAGACCGATGCGGCCCTTAATCCAGGCAACAGTGGAGGCCCTCTCGTCGACAGCAAAGGCCGTGTCATTGGAATAAACACCGCGGTGATCCAACCGGCCCAAGGAATTTGCTTCGCTATTCCCGTGAACATCGCGCGACAAATTTTGCCGCAGTTGCTGCAGCATGGGCGGGTGTTCCGTGGTTATCTCGGCTTGCAGGGCCGAGTCGTGCCCCTCCCCCGGCCGCTGCAACGTCAGTTCGACCTGACCCAGCAGACCGGAGTGGAAGTCTTGCAATTGGAAGAAGACGGTCCCGCGTCCCAGGCTGGCCTTAGGGAAGAGGATGTCATCCTTGCCCTAGGAGACACGCCCGCCACCAGCATCGACGACCTGCACCGCCTCCTCTTACGCTTGCCTGTAGGAGTGCCGACTACCATCACGGTGCTTCGCGGCCAACGGCGGTTGGTGCGTATGGTCATTCCGACCGACTACCCTATCGCCAACTGACCCTCGCTAGATTCGGCCCAACATTACGGGGATCCCAACGGTAGTCGCAGGCTTTAGCCTGCGCTCTGCTACACCATCTTGTAACGCGCACTAGAACGACCATTCGGCCCGGAAAACGATGCCGTCGAAGCCGAGGTTGCCGACTGAGCGAATCCGCTTGCCAGGGTGGGCGTCGTCGACGAAGTCAGAGAACTCGACCATGTTGAACCAAGTGATGAATTCGTATCCGCCCGAGATGCGGAAGTTGCCCTTCTGAAAACTCAGGCCGAGGCCCAGGTCCATGATCGGCACGACCCGAGTGTAGCGTTCCGTCACATCAACGATAACGAACTCGTCGTTGGCGATCTCGCTGGCCCGGGCAGTGAATTGACCGGTGAGCATCGACGCACTGCCACGCAGGTACAGTCCCAGATGATCGAGCAGTTTCCACTGCGACTCCGCGCCGGCGCGGAGTCCGCCGCCTTCGAAGTCGAGTTGTCGAGTCACCACATCCTTGGCCACATCCCCACCCTGATAGGTCGCGGTCAGTCGCTGGTCGAGATTGGCGTAGCGTGGCCCCGCGAACACCCGCACTTGCAGCTTTTCGCCCAGTTCAAACCGCTTACCGACCTCGAAGTCAAAGACGTTGAAGTTCAGGCTACTGCTGGCACTGGCCCCGTCGACCAGGACGATGGTGCTGGGGTGCGTCAGGGTGGCGAAAACCGTGCCGCCATCCGGAGCCGGAGCCACTCCGTCGGCCGTGGAACGGAAGTAGCTATACCGAGCAAACACCTCCAGTTCGTCGGCGAAGCGATACCCCACAGCAACGCGTAGACCGGAATCATAGTGTCCATCGACCGACTGAATCGAGCCGACCGGTCCCCAGTTGGGGTTCGTGCCAACGATGGCGTAGGTCTGTCCACCGCGTCGAGCGGCTAGAAGTAAGTATTCGCCCTCGAAGAGCCAGTCGCTGCCGTGTTTTTCCCTTTGAATGTAAACAGTCCGATGATGGATCGGCTCGCCGGGAATGCCGGACTCGTGGCTCTCCGGCGTCGAGGCCGGCCCAAGCGGATCGCCACTCGGCAGCTGCGCCGTTGGCGGTGGGTGCGGTACGTTGGATCCCAATGCGACAGGTTGCGGCACGGGCGGCAGCGACGAAGGAGGCGTGGCCGTTTGAGCAAGTGACGAACCAGCTATTGCCAGGACGACAAGCCATGCGGTCGAGCCACTCCATTTCGAGCGAGGCATAACCCTCCTCCTCCGCTAGCAGCCCTCTGAGCCGGATTCTTGTTTTGGAATGTGCTGCGGCTATAGCGAGCGCTGAGACGGGGTGCAAGCCGAGTTCCTCGTCCTCGGCCAGATCGAGAAGAAAGCGAATCCCCGCCCTGACACATGTCGCCGTTCAACGAGTGTCGTCGGGTTGCCATTCAAAATCACTAGCTTTGCGCAACAACCGATACGACCAGCGTTCGACGCGGAGCCATTCCGACTCGGTCGCCGCGATCACTTCGTAGAACTGAGCTTCTAGAGCTTCCAGGGCAAACGTCTCATTTCCATCAGTCGCCAATAGGGGGCCGTCTCCCTCGCTCCAATTCGCGGGCAAAACCAGTCCATCGATCAAACAGCGTAACAGCACTGAGTTTCCTCCTGGAGCTGCTCCCTGGTGTCCGGAGCCGGAGCCGGCTCCGGAGGAGGAGGCGTAACAGCACTGAGTTTCCTCCTGGAGCTGCTCCCTCCCTCTAATGCCCACCATATCCCCCGCGATTTTTGCTTACCAGCCTGGTAGTCGCTTTTCAGAAGCAAGGAGTTCGTTTATGATCGACACTAGGTTCGCCTCTAGGAATTACTCGGAATTAACCGCCAATGAGCAACCTGCCACCCGGAACAATGCCGCCTTATCCGCCGATGCCTTCGCTGTATCCGCCCCCCCCACCGCCTCCGGCTCGGTTTCCCCTGCTGGGCTGTTTCTTCGCGATCTCCGTAGTGGGCAATCTGCTGGCAGGTATCCTGGTCATCGTGTTGTGCACCAGTCTAATCATCAGTAGTACGGGAGATGCCACTACCCCAAAACCGATTCCAGAAAAGCACTTCCTAGGATCGACGTCCGCCAGTGACAAAATCGCCATCGTCACGATCGACGGGCTGATTCTTGAGGGGATGCTAGAATTTATGGAACGCCAACTGGAACAGGCTGGCAAAGACAAAGCGGTAAAGGCGACGGTGCTACGCATCAATAGCCCTGGGGGTAGCATCACCGCCAGTGATGCGCTCTGGCGGCGCATCATGGCCCTGCGCGAGGGGAGCGCCGAACAAGAGATTCATGCTCGCCCGATTGTGGTCTCGATGGGTAGCCTGGCGGCATCCGGAGCGTACTACATCGCCGCCCCTGCGAATGAGATCTTCGCCGAACGCACCACGATGACCGGCTCGATCGGCGTGTATGCGTCCTTTCCCAACATCAAAGAGTTGGCGTCAAAATATGGCGTGGCGATGAACACCATCAAGGCCGGCAAGATCAAGGATTCCGGATCGCTGTTTCGTGAACTGACGCCTGAGGAATCCCAAGTGCTTCAGGATATGGTCGACGAAGCCTATCTTCAGTTTCTCGACGTCGTCGCCCAGGGCCGCAAGCCGCTTACCAAGGAAAAAATGTTGGAACGCTTCACGGTCACGCCGTTACGACCGGATCCCAAGGCGCAACCCAACGAAGCGGGGCCATACACCCGGTATCGAGCAGATGGCGGGATTTTCTCCGCCGAGAAAGCTAAGGAATTGCAGTTGATCGACAAGATCGGCACGTTGGAAGACGCGGTCCGGGCGGCAGCGGGTCTGGCCAACCTTACGACCTTTCGCGCCATTCAGTATCAACGCGCAAAAACACTGACCGATCTGCTATTGAATGTCAACCACTCTACGCCGCTACCGACGAGTCAGCCGGTGGATTTGGGGTGGCTGCGACAGGCTCTGACACCACGCATTTGGTATCTGGCACCGGGCTACGAAGCCGCTGCGTTCACTGGAATCGCTCCACGCTAAGAGATTGCTTCTTCCATGAGGTAGTCCATGTTGGTTAGTTCGCCCCGTATACTTCTGCTGCTGTTCGGGATCGGTCTAGGCACGTTGTTGAGTGCCTTGGCCGACCCGCCCCGCGATCCTGTCGTGGGCGTCCAACAGCTTCGCGTAGGAATGACCGCAGCCCAGGTCATGGAGCAGTTCGGTCCACCTCAGCACGTCTGCCGACAAATCCTCCTGCATCGCAGCATCGATCTGTGGCACTACGGACCACCGTTGAACCTGCAATTGAAGTTCGAGTGTCAACGCGGCAAAAAACCAAGCCTTCGTTCCTGGAAACTGACGCAAAACCTCTTTCCCTGAACGAAAATTCTTGGCGTGAACGGATCGATCTTGCCTAAAAGTAGAGCGTCGCGCCCACGAATTTACCTTTGGAGGTAGAGAATGCCTTGAGTTTTCCCTCCTCTGCCAGAGTATATTCTGATCGATCTGGTTGAGCATCGCTCGACAACGAGACTGCCGGAATTGCGGCAGTCGAATGTTCAAAAGTCAACCAGATGGAACCACGCCCTTGGGTTGAGCTTCGGAGGAAAGAGCTGCAATCCTATCAGGATTAAAAACTTAGGATAATTAGTAGAAGAATCGGCAAGAATGGAAAATTTGGCATGCTAATTGCAATCTTTCTTAGTGACTTCTTTCCGATTCCTTTCCCCGTGTGACAGAATCAAGGGAGCTTCGTCTACTGATCCGGTGCGCGTCGGGGAAGCAACATACACGAGGTGAGCACCCATGGCACGACAAGACGCTTTAATCCGCTTACATAAAACCCTTCAGGCACGGCGCGCAGAGATTCTTCGCAAACTGCAGAATGATTTCGACAATCTCCGCAACGCCAAAGGGGAGGATTCGACCGGCGATAGCGCGGATGTCGCCTTTGAAGCCGGCAGCGACGAGATGGCATCCCATCTCGCTGAATTGGACTCTCGTGAGCTGTCGCAGATCGAGCGTGCGCTAGCTCGGCTCAAGCAGGGCACTTATGGCACCTGTGAGAGCTGTTCGCAAAAAATCCCGATCGGTCGACTCAACGCTCTGCCCTACTCCACGTTGTGCATCGAATGCCAGCGAGAACTGGAACGTTATCCTGACTGGAGTCACAATCGTCGCAACGGAGATTGGGAGCGCGTCTTCGACTCGGTCAGTTCCATCGAGGAGCCGCGCGAGGTTCGCCTGTCGGATCTCGATTTCGATCTGCCTAGCGGTCGATAACTCTGGCTCAGTCCCTAAAGAACCCGCAGTTTGGGGATCCCCTCGTGGACGCTGACTGCGGGTTCTTTACTGTTTGTAACGTCTGGCCAGGGCAACTTTTTCCTGGACAAGCCCTTCTCGGTTTAAGCCGACCCTCAGACTCCGGGTATGATGGAATGGCGAGGATGCACATCTTGATGCGGTAACTTGGCATTCGATCACGCATGATCCCCGAGGGTTGGCTTTCGTTCGAGGAGGGAGAGACTGATGAAACAGGCTGTTCTGGCCGTGTTTCTGGGCCTATGTGCCTATCTAGGGGGCCTCTCGGCCAATCTGCTAACCACACCTCGTGTCACGTACGCTCAGACCGGAGACGCCACTCGACCCTACGACCGGGAGGCTGTGCGCTCCAGCTCTACTGCCGCGTTGAGTGAGGCTTTTGAAGTGGTGGCTCGAAAAGTCAGTCCGTCCATCGTGGCCATCGAGGCCGTCAAACCCGCGGTCAAAGACGGCAAATCCAAGTCGGTGGATGACTCTGGTTCCGGCGTGTTGGTACGCTTTCCCGGTCGCTCGGAAGTCTATGCTCTCACCAACAATCACGTGATCGGCCAGGCTCCGGCCAATCAGATCACGATCAATCTGTTCGATAATCGGATTGTCAAACCGACTCGGGTCTGGGCCGATCCCGAAAGCGACATCGCTATTCTGGGATTGGGAGAACTCGACTCGATCACGCCTGCCATTCTGGGCGATAGTGACCGGATGCGCGTTGGTCACTGGGTGCTGGCCTTTGGTTCGCCGTTTGGTCTCAACCAGACCGTGACGCATGGCATCATCAGCGCCCGCGAGCGCGGCCAGGTCAGCCTAGGCACGACCATTCGCATCAAGGAGTTTCTCCAGACGGACGCTGCCATCAATCCCGGCTCGTCCGGTGGGCCGCTAGTCAATCTCGATGGCGAAGTGATCGGCATCAACACAGCAATTGCTTCGCCCTCGGGCAGTAACTCCGGCATCGCTTTCAGCATCCCCATTAACCTCGTCAAGAGGATCGGTCAAGAGCTGCTCGACAAGGGAAAGGTGACCCGCGGGTATCTCGGGGTGCAACTGGCTCCAGGGTTCGAGTCGACCGAGGCCACCAAACTAGGGCTGAACAAGGCGGTCGGCGCGTTGGTCGATGGAGTACATCCAGAGACACCGGCGGCGGCAGCGGGGCTGAAGGTCAAGGACGTCATTCTGGAACTCGATGGTGAGCCGATCCGCAACGAAAATCAGTTCATCAACCGCATTAGTCAGATGCCACCCGGCCAGCGTGTTGCCCTGCGAGTCTGGCGCGAGCGTCGAGTCATTCAGCTCGAAGCAGTCGTGGGAGACTGGAACAAGGTCGAGTCTCGTTTCAAGAAGTGATTCTTGGCGGTATCAAAACCACTCTCTCCCACCGATTGGCTATATTCCGGATCGGTGGGAGAGTTTTTTTTGGTTGGTAGGTAGTCACAGACTAAGTACCAGAGAGGCCAAGGTAAGACAGGCGACCTCGCCACAGTAGCCGAGCTTATTCGTCCTCTTTCTTATTTCGGAGGTACATCAACAAACCGATCAGGCCGATTAGTGCCACAGCCATGATGCCGATGAATGTCCAACTCTCAAAGAATTCCACAGGACGCTCCTTTCTTGAGGATGTCGCTTCATCAGAAGAGAACAACCAGACCAGAAACAAGCAGCAGCACTGCTGCTGGATCACACGGATTCTCACTATGACGGAAGGACCGAGTAAGAGGTCGCTTGCAGTCGTTGCAGAGAATTCGCAAGTGTTCTAGCGACCCGTCTAGCGGGCAGCAAGTCGGAAAACTACAGAGAGTTGCCACTACCGCTCTTCGTGCAGGCCGCTTTTCGAGAGACTGGGCCTACCTCTATTTCGTCTCGGACAGGTCGATCTTGAACGATTCCAGCCTTGGAGACTTCCGCTTGACAGGAGGTCCGCCTCCGAGTATGACGCCGCCACCATGAAAACCATAATTGTGCTTGCGCTCAGCGCCGGGGTGATCCTCGGCGTAGCGGAATCGTCGGCGTTCGCGGCTGGCCCCACTGGTCGAGTGCTGGTGTTGGACAACGAGCGAACGCTGACCGGCGACATCGAACTTGTGGGCGATCAGTACCGCATCAAGCGACTGATCGGCGAAACCTTCGTGCCCGCCTCGAAGGTGCTGAAGCTCTGCGCTTCGTTGGAAGAAGCGTATCAGTATCTCCGAAGTCGAGCTAATTTGAACGACGCTGATGAACGGCTCCGCCTCTCGGACTGGTGTCGGCAACATCATCTGCGAGAGCGAGCCTGGGAAGAAGCGGAGGCCGCCCTGAAGTTGCGGCCACGCGATGAGAAGTTGCGTCGCCTAGCGACCCATTTGCGCGAGACCCGGACGCTGTCCCCGACCCCTAGCTCGACGCCGTCCGTTGCAGTACGGGAATCCAGCGGTCCGCGCGCCGAGGTTACGGCGGAGTCGCTGGGGATGTTCGCCTCGAAAATTCAACCGATCCTGATGAATGCTTGCGTCAGCTGTCACAATCCAAGTCGCGAAAGCGCGTTCCAACTGACCCGGGTCTCTGGGCCAGGGATGGCTAATCGCAAGTCGATGGAAGCCAACCTCGCCGCGACGTTGGCTCAGCTAAACGGACGCGATCCAGCAGCGAGTAAGCTGCTCACCAAGGCGATCAGCATTCACGGACCGGGCATGGCTCAGGCTCCGTTGAAAGGTCGTGACGCCGCCGCCTTCCGTACCCTCGAATCTTGGGTAGTGCGCACGATCGCGACGAATGCCCACCTACGCGAGGAGGTCCAGGCGAGCGTTCTCCCTCACAACTCGACAGGACCGGTCAGCTTCGGTCAGGATCGCGAGCCACTCCCGACTGCGTTGCCTTTAGCGCCTCCTAGTTCCACGGCAGCGCCGGTGGCGACTGCCAGTTCCGCGACTGCTGTCCGTCAGTCGCCGAGTGCTTCGACCTCTGGCAAGCCTGAAGCGAAGCCAATGCCACTGCCGGTGAGTGAGGATCCTGTTGATCCAGCAGCGTTCAACCGGGAATTTCATCCCAAACCAACGCCTCCGCTCCCTGGCGGCTAGCGTGGGCTAGTGGTGGAGCGTCGTTCACTGATGGTGGCGATGCTCTCCTGACCGAAAGCGTATCGATGCCAGTCCTGTTCCAGGTCGGCGAACGACCGGTAACCGTAGTATTTCTCCAAAGCAGCTTCGTAGCGGCCGTCTAGCCCTTCGCGGATGAAACGAGTGAGAGTCACCGGATCTTTCTTCTTCATCAGGAATTCCACCACGGAGATGCTCTGAGCATAGAAGGCTCCAACGCGGCGAGGCTCGGGATAATCCGCCAGTGCCATCAACTCGGCCACGCCGAAAAGCAGGCCATCTTGCTTGAATGAGGAAAGGTTCCGCAAGTGTAGGTCGATACGTTCGCGCGGCTCAGTGAGGACTGCGATGCCCTCGTCGGCCCAACGTGGAACGTGGTGGGAGCCAAAGCGGCCGGCCAACACGACATGAGTCGTTTCATGAGGCAGAACCCCGACCAGATAGTTCGGATCGTCGCCTCGGATGTCGACTCGGCGCGCCAGCACGCGGCCCGCTTCCAGCGAGATCGACGAGTGCCCCGGAGCGGCGGGAGAGGCTCCGGTGGCCCGAGCATAGGCTTGACCATTAGGGTGAATGTAGATCTCGCAACGTGGATTCCAGGTCGAAGGTTCTTCGCCGAACCACTTCCGGGCCATCGACACACGCACCGACTCGACAACGCGAACGATCTTGTCGGCCTGTTCCTCATCGAGCAGATGAAAGACGCAAAAATTGGCGGTCTCGGCGAGGGCCCAGGAATTGCCACGTCGCGGCGTATGCTTGATCTCGACCTCCACGGTAGCCGCAGAAGCCTCCTTTAAGCGTGCGAGCAATCCCTGTCCGAAGCGTTCCAGCCGCGGAGCCATGCGCAGCGCCTGGCGGATTTCCTGCTCCAGTTCGGAAGGAGTCCGCACCCCGGACGGACGGTTTAGTTCCTGAGCCACGACATACAGCCGACAATAGGCCCAGCGTTCCTGACTGAGCGCCACGCAGCCAGGTTCCACTCGCTCGGCGTGTTGATAGAGTCGGGCTGCCGCCTCGTAGTTGCGTTCCTCATAAGCACGCTCGGCCTTCACCAGATACATTTGACCTCGCTGATGGGCACCATTAGCGGAAGAGAACGGGTCGTCGTCCTGAATCTTGCCGCGATGCACAGCGGGGCGGATGTTGGTCGCCGACGCCGTTGGGCGAGTAACAGGATCGAGAATCTCCAGAAAGCCGCGGTACTTTTTGGCTTCCTCGCTCTGTCCCGTGCCTTCGAGTTGACCGACCAGGCCGCGATAAGCGTCGCGAAGCACCTCGAGGTAGCGTTTGTTCCCGTCGATGTACGGCACCTGCTTTTCCAACACGGCGACGGCAGCGGCATAGTCGCCGCGTTGCAGATGCTGTTGGCCTTGCTCCAAAGCGACTTGCACGGCCAGCAGAGTTTTCTGATGCTGTTCGGAGTGTTCGCCTCCAACGACACCAGTAGAAGCGAACAAGACGACGGCGCACAGCAGCGCGCGCAAGCTGATCCGGGCCATGTTTGCATCCTTGCGAGGAAGGGGGCCGTGACTCGGACCGACGATCCCTCACTAGCAGCGACTGAAAGGACCGATGCCGAGACTGGAGTCACACTCGCGCGACTAGCCTTCCTGGCTAACTCGCGTATCGAGCGGGGCCAACATAGAGTAGGGACCCGGCGGAATCAAGACGATCCGTCGGCCAGCGTGTGATGGATATACTGCCGCAGGGCCGAAATATCGATGTCCGTGGCTAGATCCGTGTTTGGACGTGCCTTAGAAGCCCAACGGGTATCGACCACGGTCATGCCTCGGGTTAGCTCGCCGCGTGTCTCGACGTCGATAGCTACGGTCTTGAGGGTAAAGGCCGTCGGTCGGGAGAGATAGGCAACCGCCAGAGCATCGGCTAGATAGGCTCCCTCGATGCCATACAGACCGGCTGTCGGGGCCAGCAGCATCGGCACGATACGTTTGAGAAACCGTCCCGTCCGCGAATCCATCGCCCCCAGATGGCGAATGTCGTTGGGAGAAAAAATCATCTTCCGCGTCACATCCAAAGGAATCAGCGTCACAGGAGCACCGCAGCGCAGCACCTGGCGAGCCGCGAGCGGATCACACCAGAAATGAAATTCGGCACAGGGACTAATGTCGCCCGGCTCGCGCCAGGTGCCGCCGACGATGACCAGTTTCTGGATCAGATGCACGACTTCTGGATCGCGGTCCAGGGCCCGAGCCAGAATCGTTGAAGGCCCCAGTTGAAGAATCGTCACTTCGTTGGGATGCTGACGTAGATGATCGATGATGATTTTATCGCTGGGCGTGGAATGGTGCGGCGGAGCGCAAGGAAAGTCCTGACCGCCCAGCCCGTCGGGACCGTGCAACTCCCGCTGATCGGCCTCATAGACGATCGGCAGAGCCGTTCCAATGCGTGGCCAACGGCGCGGATCGAGTTGTTCGATGATGATGTGGGCGTTGCGAGTGGCCTGTTCCGCGCTAACATTTCCCGCCGTGGCGGCCAAGGCCAAGACGTCGATGTCCGGATCGTTCAAGGCCAATGCCGTGGCGAAGGCGGCATCAATACCTGGATCGGCGATGAGTATTACTTTTTCCGCCATCGAAACCGTTTCCTTCCCTCAAGGTGCGAGATTCACTCCGTGGGTCGCGTAAGTTCGACCAGGCGAGCGAGAGTAACGGCGGCTCGGCCCGAATCGATCGCTTCGGTAGCGCGTTCAACTCCATCCCGCAAGTCGCGTGCCATTCCCACTACATACAGCGCGGCAGCAGCGTTTGCCAACACAATGTCGCGAGCTGGTCCCGATTCCCCAGCGAGCAACGCCTGAATGCAAGCTGCGCTTGCTGCTGCACCGTCCACCTGCAAGGCCGACAACGGAGCCGGCGACAGTCCAAAGTCCTCTGAGGTCCATTCGTGCATGGTGATGTGTTGGCCGCGCACCTGACGAATCCACGTCGGAGCTGACAGACTAATCTCATCCAATCCATCTTGGGAATGTACCAATAGGGCATGGTCGGTGCCCAGCTGAGCCAGAGCCTCGGCCATGCGATCGAGCCACTCGGCTCGTCCGACTCCGAGTAGTTGGAAGCGGGTCGCCGCTGGATTGACCAACGGCCCCAGACAGTTGAACATGGTCCGCACGCCAAGCCGTCGCCGCACCTCGCCGACGTGCCGCAGTGACGGGTGGTATAGCGGAGCCATGCAGAAGGCCAGGCCGATTTCTTCCAGACAGCGCGTCGCCACCTCCACTTCGGGACGGATGGTCACGCCGAGTTCGACTAGAACATCCGCACTACCGCTGGAACTAGAGATGCCTCGGTTGCCGTGCTTGACGACCTTGGCTCCGGCGGCGGCGACGACCAGCGCCGTCGCCGTACTAATGTTGAACGTGCCGGAACTGTCGCCTCCGGTGCCACAAGTGTCTAGAGCGTTCGCAGGCACGTTGGGCACGGTCTGGGCATGGCGACGAATTACCCGGGCGGCAGTGGCCAACTCCTCAGAGGTTTCCCCCTTCATGCGCAAAGCGACCAAGAGAGCCGTTGTCTCCGTCGGGCCGCATTCTCCCGTCAATAATCCTTCCATCATCTGGACCATTTGCTCCGTCGAGAGCGTCCGCCGTTCTAATAGCGTTTCCAGCGTGGGAACAAACCAGGTTGGTACAGGCTGCACAGACATCCACCCTTTTCAAGACGGCTGATTCGACCGAGCTACTCCGCATGACGATACTCGAAAACTGCTCGGAAGACAAAAAATCTCTTTTCCTCTATACAGACGTCTAATATACTTTCTTACATGCTGAACGGGCGACAGTGCCCGAATCTCGGAAGAACGAAATAATTTGGTTTTACCTGATTTTTTAAAAAGGGGTGAATCGTGGCCAACACCAACTCACTGACCAGTCGTCAGAAGGAAATCTACGACTTCATCCGTTCCCGGATGGAATCACGAGGCTATCCACCTACAGTTCGCGAGATCGGCACAGCTTTCGACATCAAGTCGCCCAACGGGGTGATGTGTCATCTCAATGCCTTAGTCAAGAAAGGTCTGATCGAGCGTGAGGCACAGTCGGCTCGTGCGATCCAATTGGTCGGCTATCAAAATCGTCCGAGTCGCTCTGCCGAGCTGCCGATGCTCGGCTCCGTCGCCGCCGGTCAGCCGATCGCCGCCGTTGAGTCCGATGAACGCTTGAACTTTGCCGATCTGTTTTGTGGCCCTAATCACTTCGCCCTGAAGGTTCGCGGCCAATCGATGATCGAAGACCACATCGCCGACGGGGATTATGTAGTCATCCGCCAGCAGGAAAATGCCGAAAATGGTGAGCGGGTCGTGGCCATGGTCGATGGCGAAGTGACCCTCAAGCGGTTCTATCAGCAGGATGGACAGATCGTCTTGCACCCGTGCAACGACACCATGTCGCCTATTGTCGTCCATCCTGAATCGGATACGCGCGTCTTGGGGGTTCTCGTCGGAGTGCTACGCAAGGTCAAGTGACCGGCAGTGTTTGCCGACGTAGGCGCGGTTGATGCAGCAGCTCGATCAGTTTCAGGTTGAGTTGCTCGTTGAGTTGTTGTGCACCGAACGTATCAAGGCGTTGTCGAGGATGCTCGATCCAGTGCAGGACTCGGCGGAGCAAGCCGTTTGTTCGCACCGGCGACCAGTCGCCGACCACGTCCATCCCGAGTAGCTGGCCACTGAACGAAGTGATAACCTCGAGCAGCTGCGTCAGTTCGTTTTTGGTCAGATGACCCGAATCCCAGTTGACAGCGGCATCCTCAGCCCGAAGCACATCGCGATCAACAGTGACGTAGAGCGGCTGATCGGCCAGTTCGGCGAGACGTATCTTCAGCAGGGCGAGGAGGTGTCCTGGATGGAAGGACTGTTGACCAGGAAGGCGTAGCGGTTGGTGGTGGATCTGTGCCCAACGGCCGCGAGTGAATCGTCGCCGAGCCGGGATTACGACAATTTTTCCCTCTAATAGCTCTGACCAGGGAGCCAGCCAGTGAAAGCCATTGTCGAAGTCGACGTCGCCGCCGAGGTGAACGATTCGACGGACAAGCGGGAGTCGGGCAGCGTGAGCTAGCCAGGTGCCACAGTGCAAGAGCGGCACTCCTCGCATCCAGTCGGGGTGGTTGTCGATCACCACTAGGTTGAACGGTATGGTGAGACGGCGCAGCAGGGCTAGGCTAAGATGGTGAAAATCGCCCGAGCCAAGAAACGTGATACTAGGTCGTGTCGACATTAGTTGTCGATCCAGATGAGTCTCGAACTGAGTGAACGCTCGCCAGCTACAGGCGAGGCGAAGTCGCGGTCCCCAGTCGCGCAGCGGAATGATCTGAACTGCCCGGGTGCGCAAGGCTGGCTGCTCGGCGACACTGCCATCCAGATCAAGGATGCGAACGTTCATGTCGCGCGTGGAACTCCTTTTGAGGTCGTTATCGACTGTACCAGGCGATGAGGCGAGCCAGTTGCCCCGTTCGAGCCAGGATGCGGAAGCTGAGCCGTTGCCGCACGCTGGCCAGCACTCGATTGAAGCCGACGTGATCGTCGACAATCACGATGGCCTGAGTGATCGCCTCCGCCGGGGGACGATCGCGGTACATCCGCGCTATCCAGCGGATGATGGGCAAGGTGACGGAGAGACTTTCCAACCCTTCCCAAAACGGCAGGCCGAACGCGACAAATTGTAACGAGCCGATCTTGATCGTGTAATAGCGATCCAACACGGACTCGGCGTCAGCGGGCAACGGGCCGGTTGGCTCTTCCAGAGACTCGAAGTCGATCTGGGGAATCTTGCCATGCAGTTGGGGAACCCGGCCACGCCCCAGCGTAAAGCGATAAGCCGCTCCCAGTAGCGCCAGTCGACCGCGCGAGGCAATGCCTCGATTTGGGCCGTGATCCTTGCGCGTGAACAACGCTGTCGCCTGACGAAAGAGAATCCGTCCGATCCAGCCGGGCGCGGGCACCTGCTGCGGCAAGGCGGGCACTTCCTGCTCAGCGGCGGCGAGCAACAACTCGACCAATTCGCTCAAGCGTTTGCCCTGAATTTTGTCCAATTTCGCCTGCCGCATCTGTTCGGCCAGATACAGGCACTTGCGCATCCGTCGTTCGACCGGCTCCTTCTGGCTGTGGATGACGCCAACCAAAGCGTCCACCAACCGCAGTGTGTCGGGCCAGTCGAGTTGTTGCCAGCGATCCAAACGCGGCGGCGTGGTCAGCGCACCGTCCTGTCGTGGACTGAGCTTCTCACGCTGAGCCAACTGCTCGGCGAACAGCAGCAGGTCGGCTTGATGCTCAGGCAAAGCCCGGCCCTTATTGGCCGCCGCCGATGGACAGGCGAAACGCAGCCCAACGCGCCAGTGATCGCCGGTCGGCACCAGCACGAAGGGGAACAAGCGGCACGGCAGTGGTTTGGTTTCGTAGCCGAACCGTTCGTGGATGCGACAGCGTCCCTCGCGACTGAGAAAGACGCAGCCGCCGTCATCCCGATGGTTCAGCTGCACCATGCGCCGCCAGGGCGGTCCCTGATATTGGAACGGCGCGCGGCCCTCGAGTTCTTCGCGAGTCCAGCCTTGCTGTCGGATGCGTTGCACTTCTTCCTCGGACAGCGTGACGCGGTACTCGTGACAACAGGTGCCCGTGACGTGGCAGTCCCAGTTCTGCACGACCGGCAGCGTTCGCAGCGGTAGCGGCATGATTCTCTCTTCTTATCGAGGGCCTCTGCCATTATATCACGCCGCTCGACGCATCGACTCCAAGCGGCTGTGTAACCGCAGCGACAGTGGAGGCGACAGCGGAGCGCGCCACCAGCGATCGGCCAGCAATACCATCAGGATAGCAAGCCCTCCGGCTACGAACTGAGCGCGGATTCCGAACAGATCGATCAACAGGCCAATCACCAGCGGTCCAGAGAGACTACCCAGACAATTACTCGTCAGATACCAAGCATTGGCGCGAGCCATCGAATCCGTCGGCACCCGCTCGCCCAGGAACGACAGGCCCAAAGGATACAGTGCCCCGCAGCAGGCTCCGAGAACAAAGAGCATACCGCCCAGCAGGTACATCGAGTGCAAAAAGGGGGTCAGAGCCAATCCGGTGAGCAAGAGTATATGACAGAGTAAAAGGATCTTTTGTCGACCTAATCGATCCGCTAGCCAAGCCAAGGGTAGCTGGGCCACCACCACGCCGGCGAACAACGCTCCTAGCAGTAGACTGATCCCGCCCTCCTGATACCCCAACGTCAGCAGGTACAGTGACAAAAAGGTCAACGTGCCGCCTTCGAGAAACCCCTGGGCCCAGGCCGTCCCAAGGCTCAACACCTCGTTGCGCCAGGGAAAGGCTTGAGAATGCGACGACTCCTCGGCTTGGAGGGAACCCGGCATGGGCCGCCAGGCCAGCGGAATCGCCAGTATCGTGACCAAGCCGCCCAGGGTGAATGTCAACTTCGGCCACGCCGCCGAACTGGCCAGCCCGACGACCGATCCCAACCCGATGCCCAGGGCCACGCAGAAAGCATAGAAGCCGAAGTCCCGCGCCCGATGCTCACGGAGAGCATTGTGATTGACCAGCGTCTCCATCGGAATGAGACTGAGCGACGTGCCCACGCCGCACAACCACCGTAGGCCATGCCAAGCAAGCTCGCTGGACACCAGCGGAAAACAAGCGATGCCCACAGCGTCGAGCAGCATACCAACACCGACACACAGACGATTGGCTCGTCCCATGAGCAGCGGGACGAACGGAGCTGAGAGGACCACGCCCAGGTAGTAGCAAGCAGTGTTCAGTCCAATGGCCCAGCCCGAGCAACCAGCAGCCTGCAGCCACAACGAGGCCAACGGCGTACTTAAGCCGAAACTGAACGCCCAGCCCAAACTAGCCAGACTGATGCAGAGAAGCGCGTGGTTGCGCGGTTTGCCTCCTACCAGCATTGCCTCTCTCCGCGAGAACGCCGTTGTGCCATCGCGGGCAGATGGCGGCTCGATCTTGATTTAGATCGACCACAAGAGGCGCGAATCTTTGGCAGACTCGGCAACGTCGTCAGAATCCTTCATCGCGCAAACGACGGACAATGCTGGCATAGTGCGGCAAGCGGTCGTTTAGATGGGCTGGCACGCCGGGACGCGGCCAATTAATCAAGCTGACGTGATCGCCCTCCCAGATGTCGCAACTCTCGCCCCATGTCGCTGACTTGATGGAAACGATACCGTCGTGTGGCCCCTCGGCTTTCTCAACAATCGGTCCCGACAGGTGCCACGACGGGTTGAATCGCGTCGGGGTGTAGTGTCCAGCGATCGAATAGTACCGCACCTTGGGGGAGTTCGGCGTCCGTTCGTTGAACTCCTTGCAGCGTTCGACCGTGAGATCATCAAAGGCCTGGCGTGGTAATTGCAAAAAGTCAAACATCGGGGCCACTAGCCGCACCAAGCTGTGCTTGGCCCAGTCAGCGAACGGGCTGCCCCGATGCGGGGTGCCCAACGTGGTCAGACTGAGAACCGCGTCGTCCATACCCAACCGAGAGATCATGTAGCGGGAGTCCAGCCCCCCCATGCTATGGGCGAGTAGGTGGACCGGCTCGCCGGGATAGCGCCGTTGCAGATACTGCTTCAGTTGCTCGGCGCGCGAGGCTATCCCGCGCGTCGGACTGAGCCAGGCCGCGTCAACTCGATTGCCGGACGCCTCCAGCGCTTCGGGAATGCGATTAAAATAATCAAATTTCCACGCGCCCAGTTTCACCCGAGCGAAGCCAAACAATCCGTGAACCAGCACGATTGGCGCGCGTAATTTGGGAATGTTCATGGGCGGCTACCTCCACGGAAAAACTCTACTGTTCCGTATATGAATTATACGTGAAGAACGGCCTGCGCGCGTCCCAATTGGCCGGTTCCGCCACAGGATTCTACGATCAACTGCATCCCGGATTGCCTGCATCGCCCTGACGAGGAACAACGATGACTCCAGACAAAGTACAACCGAGCAAGACGCGGATCGGCTGGATCGGCACCGGCGTGATGGGGCGCTGGATGTGTCAGCACGCTATGAATGCCGGCTACCAGGCGACGGTGTACAACCGCTCGCGCGACAAGGCGCAACCGTTGCTCGATCTAGGCGCGACCTTTGCCGACTCGCCGCGCCAGGTCGCCGAGCAGGCCGACGTGATTTTCGCCATCGTCGGCTTTCCCCGTGACGTGCGCGAAGTCTTTCTGGGAGAACACGGAGCGCTGGCGGGCTGCAAGGCCGGTAACGTCCTCGTGGACATGACCACTAGTGAACCGTCGTTGGCCCGAGAAATCTACGACGCGGCCAAGAGCAAGGAGGTCCACAGCGTCGATGCCCCCGTCTCGGGCGGCGATGTAGGGGCCAAAAATGCCACTTTGTCGATCATGATTGGCGGTGATGCCGCTGTCGTCGAGGCGATTCGGCCCTTGTTCGAGACGATGGGTAAGACGATTATTCATCAGGGCGGACCCGGCGCAGGCCAGCATACCAAGATGGTCAATCAGATTCTCATCTCCTCGACGATGATCGCCGTCTGTGAGGCGCTGCTGTACGGCTACAAGTGTGGGCTGGATCTAGAGACTGTGTTCAAGTCTGTTTCAGTCGGAGCAGCGGGCAGCAAGGCGTTGGAAGTGCTCGGCCCGCGCATGCTCAAGCGCGACTTCGAGCCGGGCTTCTATGTCGAACACTTCATCAAGGACATGGGCATTGCGTTGGCCGAGGCGGAGAAGATGAACCTGTGCCTGCCTGGGCTAGGCTTGGCCAAGCAGCTCTACGAGAGTGTCCGCGCTCAAGGCTACGGCCGCAAGGGTACCCAAGCTCTGCTGTTGGCTCTGGAGGCGATGAGCGGCATCAAACGCCCCTAAGCCGGCGTGTTGTCTCCGCTGCGGTCGACTCCTACACTAGCGCTTCCGCAGTGTGTTCTCTCCCGGAGTGTCGCGTCATGTCCTCGAAACGATCCAGTTTGCTCACCACCGAAGGCCCTAGTCGCGCGCCCAATCGGGCGATGTTGCGCGGCGTTGGGTTTCATGACGACGATTTCACCCGTCCCATGATCGGGGTGGCCAATCTGTACAGCGACATCACACCCTGTAACGCTCATCTCGATCGGCTAGTGATCAAAGCGCGTGAGGGCATTCGCACAGCCGGCGGTGTGCCCCAGGTGTTCGGTGCCCCCACTGCCTCGGACGGCATCATGATGGGCCATCAGGGCATGCGCTACAGTCTCGTGTCCCGCGAGGTCATCGCCGACTCCCTCGAAGTCGTCGCTGCTGGCATGAACCAAGATGGTTTGCTGGCGGTCGGCGGCTGCGACAAGAACATGCCCGGTTGCGTCATGGCTATGGCCCGCCTCAACATTCCGTCGATCTTTGTCTATGGCGGAAGCATTCTGCCTGGCATCGGTCCGGATGGCAAGGACATCGACATCGTCTCGATCTTCGAGGCCGTTGGGCGTTATCAAGCCGGATCGCTCGATGAGAAAGGCGTCAAAGCCATCGAATGTGAGGCCTGTCCCGGAGCAGGGTCGTGCGGTGGCATGTACACCGCCAACACCATGTCCAGCGCCATCGAAGCAATGGGCATGTCGCTGCCCTACGACGCCAGTCTGCCGGCAGTCACTGCCGCCAAGGAGCGCGAAACCTTCCTGGCAGGCAAAGCCTTGGTTGCTTTGATCGAGAAAAACATTCGACCGCGCGACATCATCACGCGAAAGTCGCTGGAGAACGCCTACACCTTGGTGCTGGCTCTGGGCGGATCGACCAACGCTGTACTGCATCTGATGGCCATTGCTCGGGAGGCCGAGGTTCCCTGGACCCTCGCCGATTTCGACCGCCTCAATGCCAAGGTGCCCCATCTGGGCGATCTGAAGCCTGGTGGACGGTTTGTCATGAACGACCTGCATCGAGTCGGCGGTACGCCCGCGGTGCTGCGCGCTCTGCTCGATGCCGGTCTGCTGCACGGCGACTGTCTCACCGTCACGGGACGTACTCTCGCCGAGAATCTCCAGAACATCGACAGTGTTTACCAGCGGCCTCAAGAGGTGATTCGGCCCTTCGACAAGCCGATGCATCCGACCGGCCATTTGGTGATCCTGAGCGGCAATCTGGCTCCCGAAGGCGCGGTGTGCAAGGTGGCTGGGCTGAAGACGCGCAAGATCACGGGACCAGCTCGGGTCTTCGACGGCGAAGAAGCCTGCTTCGCCGCCATTCAAGCCCGGAAGATTCAGCCTGGCGACGTGGTCGTGATCCGCGGCGAAGGGCCGGTCGGCGGACCGGGCATGCGCGAGATGCTCTCGGTCACCTCGGCCCTGGTTGGTCAGGGGCTGGGCGAGAAAATCGGCCTGATCACCGATGGCCGTTTCTCTGGCGGCACGCATGGTTTGGTGGTCGGCCACGTCGCCCCAGAAGCGTGGGTTGGTGGACCGATCGCCCTGGTGCAGCAAGGCGATCTCATCACGATCGACGGCGACGCCAAGAAGTTGACTTTAGAGATCGGCGAAGGAGAACTACAGCGGCGTCGAGCGGCCTGGCAGAAGCCTGCCTTGCGCGTGGAACGTGGCGTGCTGGCCAAGTATGCTCGTTCAGTCCGCAGTGCCTCCGAAGGCGCGATCACCAGCTGAGGTGCGACTTGCTTGAATTCTTGCGACCCGTGATTCGGGCGATGACCGGTTATGCTCCCGGCGAGCAGCCGCGTCAGTCCAATGTCATTAAACTGAACACCAATGAGAACCCGTATCCGCCCTCTCCCCGGGTCATCGAAGCCATCCGTGAGGCCCTGACGGGCGATCGCCTGCGGAAATATCCCGATCCGCTCGGCACGGAGTTCCGTCAGGTCGCGGGGCGCATCCTTGACGTCGACCCAGACGGCATTGTCATCGGCAACGGTAGCGACGACCTTCTTACCATTCTGACTCGCGCTTTCGTGCCGGAAGGTGGACGGATCGTCTCCCCAACGCCGAGTTACGTTTTGTACCGGGCCCTGGCGGAGATTCAGTCGGCTCAACTGGCGACCGTTTCTTTTTGCCCTAATTGGGATCTGCCTACTCCCTGGCCGATCCCTCAAGCGCATCTGACGTTCGTGGCCAACCCCAACTCGCCCTCTGGCACCGTGGTGAACATCTCACGTGTCGAGACGCTAGCGGACGAGCTTCGCGGCCCGCTGGTCCTTGATGAGGCCTACGCCGACTTCGCCGAGCAAAATGCCCTGCTATTGGCACGAACCGGTCGCGTGATCGTCACTCGCTCGCTGTCGAAGTCCTATGCTCTGGCCGGCATCCGCTTCGGCTTCGCCGTGACGACCCCTCAGTTGGCCCGAGAGTTAGTCAAAGTCAAGGATTCCTACAACTGCGACGTGCTGAGCCTGGCGGCGGCGACGGCAGCGCTGACCGATCAAGCCTACATGCGAACCAGCCGCGCGCGCATCCTGGCGACGCGGCAGCGGCTTAGCGACGCTCTGCTTCGTCTCGGCTTTACCCTCACGCCCAGTGAAGCCAACTTTGTCTGGGCCCAACGCCCCGAGCCGTTGCGACCTCTTTTCGACGAACTGAAGCGGCGCGGCATCCTGGTACGTTACATGGTCTACGAGGGCTTCGGAGAGGGACTGCGCATCACCGTCGGCACAGACGAGGAGATCGATCGGTTGCTGGACGAACTGGCCCAGTTGGTGTGAATCACAACACCCCGCGATCGAAATTGGCGGCATGTCCGCCGGGGATGATCTTGCCCGCGCGAACGGCTCGCCAACGCTGGACGACCACGGCAGGATCGTAGCGACGATAGATAAAGTCGGCGCGTAGCGACACCGCGCCGGCACGCTGTAACTCCCGCAGCCGCGGTGAGAGACAAAACGGACCTTGATTCAGGACAATAGTTCGACAGTGATAATCTAACGCCGTTACCTTCTCCCCGTGACTGGAGACCATCTCCATCGACTCGAACTTACAGTTGGCCTTGCCTGGACAGCCGCCGATCAGATTGGCATAGGCGCACGACTCGGCAATGAACATCGGCGTATCCTGATAGACGATCAGCACCGCGCGTGGGCCGAACTCGGCGAACATCGGACGCAAATTACTCAGCCCATCTTCCGGCGACAAAGCGAAGCGAGTCACGCCCAGCGCCAGCAGCTGCCGGGCGGCCAAACGGTTGATGGCGTAGATCGACCAATCGGTAGCCAGATCCAGTTCGCCGACCTGTCCCGGCACTAGCCCTAAATAGGTCCAGGCAGAAAGGTTGGCCGCCTCCCAGCGCCGCCAGCCTGCCGAGCGGAGCTTGTCGATCTTATGCCGCAGGCCACGCTCCTCCCATTTGCGGGTAATGGCAGGCAGGGCCAGCCGGATCCGCTCGCGTCCGAGGCGCTCGGCCAGATGGTCGAGCGGCTGCCCCAAGTCAGCGGGATGATCACGAGCAATGTCCAGGATCACCTCATCGATGTCGCGCCAATCGTCCTCGATGAACGCGCGGAGGTAGTCCAGCCGATCCACCTTGAGCGACCAGCGAAACGGTTGGCGAGCGGGTTCCGGAAGTGCGGGCAACAGTTCGTTTTGCAGCCGAGCTGTCCGTGTCTGTCGCGCTTCAAGCAGGGAGGCTTCGAGCCGTTCCACCACCTCACGACGCAGCGCGTTCAGCTTCGAGACTGGGGCGAACAGATTGAACTTATTGTGGATCTGCAAACTTTCTAGTGACAAACCACTGTCACCCAAGCGTTCAAAAGCGGTTCGGACAGTCGCTTCCAGCGAAGCGGCATCACGAGCCGGGCCGAACTCACCAAGTAGTTCGGCCTGACACTGCACCTGACCGCAACGAGCCACCACTGTCAAGCGATCAGGATGGAGCGTCAGTTCGAAGCGAACCGGGTGGCGGACACGGAATACGCCGGGCTTGGGCCGCTCGTGTTGATACCGGCGTTTGACGGCGTTGGACGAGGCACAGTAAAGCAGCGAGCCAACGGGAATGGCCGGCTCGTCGCGATGATCCTGCGGCAGTTCGATCTCGACGAGTTCGCCCGGCGGTGCCGTGACAACCTGCTGGCGCTGGCCGCGTCGCAACAGCCACATTCGGCGCACGCCAAAACCAAACGGTTTGCCCAGAGCCGGCAAGTCGATCTGCAAGCCGTCGTGCTTCTCGAGGGCGCGGACACTACGAAAGCGGATTTTACGCGATTTGCGATCCTGAATCACTGCCTCGACCTTGCCGATCAACGCTCCACGATGCCCAACGAGATCACGGTCGGCAACTTCCTTATCCTTGTGCGAATCGAGGAACAGTCGCGTCCAAGGCCGACCGAACGCCGACTGCAAATCGCTTTCCCCCGCCGCTCGCTCCTCTGGGGTGAGTCGTCCATCAATGAGCTTGCGGTAAAAGTCAGTGGCAGTGGCGACGTAGAGCGGCGACTTCTTACGTCCCTCGATCTTAAAGCAGGCAACGCCGGCACTCTGTAGGGCGGGAACGTGATCCGGCAGGGCCAGATCCTTCATCGAGAAGGGAAAGCCACTAGACGGATCGCGTTTGGTCGGATTGCCATCCCGCAAGGTTACGGGCGCACCTTCGACGGTGAACGAGTCCCGGCAAGAGTAGGCACATTTGCCGCGGTTGCCCGATCGACCCAGGGTCTGCGAACTGAACAGACACAACCCGCTGTAGCTGTAACAGAGAGCCCCGTGAATAAAGACTTCGGTCTCGATGCCGCTAGTCGCGGTGATGTCCCGCACTTCCTCGAAGGTCAGTTCGCGGGCCAGCACTACCCGAGCGAAGCCCATCTGTCGCAAGGTCTCAACCCCTGCGCGGTCATGCACGGCCAGCTGAGTGCTGGCATGTAATTCCAAGGTGGGGAAGTGTCGACGAATCAGATGATAGACGCCGAGATCCTGCAAAATGACCGCATCGATCCGCATCTCTTCGAGAGCCGCGAGGGTCTCGATCAGTTCGGGCAGTTCATCGTTGCGGATCAGCGTATTGATGGTCACGAAGACGCGACGAGGTGGCGTCAGGGCGTGGGCGTAGGCCACGACTTCGGAGAGTTCCTCCAGGGTGAAATTCTCGGCCTCAGCTCGGGCGGAGAATTTCTTCAGTCCCAAATAGATCGCATCCGCGCCGAAGTGGAAAGCAGCGAAGGCCGCGTCTGGTCCGCCCGCCGGGGCCAGCAGTTCGGTGGTGCCGGGGGGCTGCGGTACAGTCGGCAACGTCACCGTCAGCGGGGTTACCGATGGTTCGGCATATTCGCCTTGCGGTGCGTCGGGTTCGGGAGCGGCCAACGCTCCTTCGAGCGTGAAGCCCTCCCACTGAGGCGGCGGTTCCGGAGTGAGCAACGGTAGCGATACGGTTCGATTCATAGTCCAGCCAGATGCTTTCGGGGGTCAGCGGATATATCATACAGACTCGGACGCAAAAAAGGTTGTGGTTCCCATCAACAGGAGAGGGCATGTCGCGCAAGGCCGAGATTCAGCGTATCACCGGAGAAACCTCCATCGAGCTGGCGATCGATCTAGACGGAGCAGGGCACTCGACAATCGAAACAGGAGTCGGTTTCTTCGATCACATGCTGACGTTGCTGTCGCGGCACAGTCTGATCGACGTGAAGCTCAAGGCGGTGGGCGACTTGCACGTCGAGGCTCATCACACGGTCGAGGACGTGGGGATTTGTCTGGGACTGGCCCTGAAGCAGGCGTTGGGGGACAAGGCCGGCATCCGACGCTACGGTGATGCCACCGTGCCGATGGATGAAACGCTGGTGACGGCGGCGATCGATCTATCGGGTCGGCCCTTCTGCGTGTGGAAGGCGGAGATTCCCCTGGAGACGCTGGGTGGGTTCAGCTCGCAGTTAGCCGAGGAGTTCTGGCGTGGGATGTCGTCGGCAGGAGCGTTCGCGCTGCACATCGTAGTTCATCACGGCAAAAACACGCATCATCTGATTGAGGGTATCTTCAAAGCGAGCGCACGGGCGCTCCGCGAGGCCGTCGAGAGTGATCCGCGTAGCCGCTCTGTGCCCTCGACCAAAGGGGTGCTGTAGGGAGAGGAAAACTTTCTTGGGAATAATTTCACGAAGGGCGCATCTTACCCAGTGGAAGGTCAGCCGAAGGGGCTGACGAGGGGAGAGTATCCCCAGACAGTTCGATGTGCATGAAAGGACGGTTCTCCGTGCTGAAGAAGATTCTTGCGCTATTCATCGCTCTGGGCATGATCGTTGGCGTGACGGGCTGCCCGGCAGACGCTGGTAAGGACAAGGACAAGAAGGCCGCCGACAAGAAGGCCGCCGACAAGAAGGCCGATAAGAAAGAAGAGAAGAAGGAAGAGAAGAAGGAAGAGGAAAAGAAGGAAGAGAAGAAGGAAGAGGAAAAGAATGAAGAGAAGAAGGAAGAGAAGAAGTAACCAATCTCTTCACGAATCAGGTAGCGACGATGTCTTGCTCCCCTCGCTGGGGTAGGCGAGGGGATGAATTGTGTGTTTTGATGACCCACACCAGTGAAAGGTAGGATGTCTGTGAAGAAGTTCCTCGCGTTGTTGATGGCGGCTTTCATCTTCAGCACCTTGGCCGGCACCATTGGCTGCAGTGGCGACAGCAAGGACAAGAAGACCCCCGAGAAGAAGGAAGAGAAGAAGAACTAATTCTCTTCTCTCACTATGATCTTTTATCAGGGTCTGAAACTCATTCTTGATGAGTTTCAGACCCTGATCTACTCTTCTCGCTCACTGCAAGACGGAGTCTGTGCAATGCTGCTACGAAGTTGGCTAATTCTCATACTTACTCTTGGCTTGCTCGGTTGTAGCAACGAGAAGGAACGCGGGCAGTATCGTGACAAAGAGCGGCCACGCAGCGGCGAGGTGCCCAAACCGGTAAAGTCCGACAAGGCCAAAGAGGACAACTCCGACAAAAAGGAGGACAAGTCTGGAAAGTCTGATCCACCTAAAAACGACAAATCCGATCAAGAAAAGTCTAAAAATTAGGCCCTTCCTCACGAATCTTTCTCGTTGGGTTCTTCGCCACGTTGGTAGATCGGCAAAAAACGGTATTCGACGGTCAGGGCTAGCACGGCCATCGACGTGCAATAATTAGCTCCGTAGGTCGACTCATTGCCGCCCAGCCAAGAGCCAGTCGACGACTGATTGCGCAACAGCACTTGGTGCAGGCGGGTGCGGTAAGTCTTCCAGTAGTTTCCCCCTACCTGAAATGTCGCCTGAGCCCCGTAGTAGATGCCGTAGAAGAAGTGCCCCGAGTTCCAGCGCGGCAAGTTGTCGTTGCGGATGAGATAGGCTGCTCCGGCCAAAACCGCTGGGCTTTTGTGTTCATTCTTGCCGCACAGTTCCAAAGCAAGGATAGACGTACCCGTGCAAGGCACTGTCGTGAACTGATAGGGCATATAGCGAAAAGCTCCGGTCCGCGTCTCCTGACAGCGTTTGATGAAGGCAATAGCACGATCGATGACCTCGGCAGGCACGTCACAGCCGAGGTTGCGAGCTGCTCGCAGAGCCATGACCTGCCAACCCGTCACGCTGATGTCCGACCCGCCGACGTGTTCGATGCGATAGCGCCAACCGCCACCGTGAACCTCATCGGTGCGCTGGGCCTTGAGAATCACTGCGATGCCCTTTTCAACGGCGCGTTTGACCTCCTTAGCGAGTTCCTTGTCCACCATGCCGCAAACCTCGGCGAGCATCAAAGTGGCGATGCCATGATGGTACATCTCGTGGCCGCCATCGTTGGCCAACAAGCCGTTCGGCTGCTGCATCGACAACACCCAGCGTATGCCCGATTCGATATTCTTGGCGTACTTCCCCTCTCCGGGAACATGTCCCGCGGAGAGGAACGCCATCACACACAAACTGGTCACGGCGACGCTGCGTCCTGACCGCCCCGAGGTCCACGACCCATCGGTTTTGTTCTGCGTATTAGCCAGGAATTCCAGTGCTTTGTCGATCGACTCATCGACAGGCGTTTTCTTCAACAGCGGCTGGGTCCGCGCAGGGGTCGGCAGCAAGACGACCACAAGCACAAAGAGAACAATAAAGATCCGCATTAGCGACACCTCGCGGCCTGAGAGCAGCGACGGGGAGAATGTTTTTCTCATTCTACCACGTTCGGCTCCCGCTGCGTAGTCATCGCCCGACAGCAGCACCTGACGTTCGGATCATGTCACGTAGTCCCTGCGTGAGTTGGGCCGCTTGCTGAGGACGGAGCTGCCGTATTCCAGCGAGGCCACGCAGGCCATCCGGCATGCTGAACTGGCGATCGCCTTGAGGAATCGATTTGATGGCGAAAGCCCGTTCGGACGGCACTCCCAGACGAAACTCGCGCGGATCGACCTGCATCTCGGCATCCACGAGTTTGTTAGGCGGAAGCCATTCGATCATGCCCGTGACGCCCTCGTACTCTCCACGAGCATCAAGATCGATCCTCCAAACTAGCGTGTCTAACTTGCCGGAGAGCGGATCAACAAGAAAGACGTAGCGCAGAATCACCGGAGCATGCCCGCGACCACGGGGCATGAATGCTGGAGTATCGAGAATGGCGAGGGTCGGCCCGACAGCGACGAGACGTACCGACTTTTGCTTTTCGTAGACCGCCGACAACACCTGCCGAGCCAGCAAGCCGAGATTGGCCCCCAGCTGGGCTTGAGTCTCTGGCGAGACGATCACATCTTTACCGTTGATGTTCACGCCCACGCCCACGCCCAGACGCGCCAAGCGATAGCGCTTGGCCTCGCCCTTCCCGTACGCCTCGACCGAGGCCGCCGTCGCGGTGAAGACCATCGTAGCCAATCGAGCGGTCATCTCATTGACACGCCGCTTCTCGTCGTCGGGTAGGCGAGGTTGGCTCTTCAGGACTAAATGCGTCCAACCCCGCGGAGCCGACTTTTCGATCACCGTGCCCGGCGTCAGGAGTTCGACTTGGCGAATCACGTCGGGCGTTTTTTTGGCCGGAGATGCCGTAGTCCGCTCTACTTTCGGAGCCATCAGTAACAGTGGCAATCCAGCGAAGACGAGACACCCAGTACGTCGTGTCGGCCAGATAGTGCGGCTCATGCCCTGGATTCCTTTTGCAGGGGTGGGAGAACCCCTTCGATTGTCGTTCAAGTTAAGAATCCAGTCAATCCGCATCTGAGAGACATCGCAGGCTTGCTCCGCGGAAAGCAACCTAGAGACCAAAAAGACACAAGTCCCCCCAGAGAGCAGTAACTCGCGACTATTTCTCTCTTTATTTACTCTAATGCCAACTCGATTAGGCTGGTCTCTTGTTTCCTGGCCCAAGTCAGGCTACAGTAGATGGAGTGTAGGATCTTCCGGTTATCCCTCCCCGGAGTGCGGACCATGTGTTGCCTCATCCGCTGGCTCGTCACCTCAATTGTGCCGGTGGTGCTGCTGCTTGGCGCGTCGTCTGTGTCGGCCCAGAACAAAGAGGCCGCTAAGGACAAAGACAAGGACAACACCGAGAAGATGATCAAAGCCGGTGTCCTGGTCGGCAGGGTGGCGAACATCTATGAGGACAAGCGCGTTCTCCGACTGGCCGTCACTGTGCCGCAACAGCAAGTGAATGTTGGAGCAGTACAACAACTCCAACAAGCTCAGCTTCAGATGCTCCAGGCTCGCGCTCAGGGGGACTGGAACGGCCTGCGCAACGCGCAGATCTCCATGATGCAGGCTCGAGCCTCCCTGGTCACGGTCGAGTACCACACCCATCACCTGGAATTGCAGGTTCAGGATGACGTGATCGTGCGTTCCGTGCAACCTCGACAAGAGTTTGACGACAAAGGCAAGATTAAACGCTTCACCCGGGCTGAACTGAAAGAACGGAAAGGCCCCGATCCAAAGCTGCCCGGCTACCGAGCCGACTTCAGCGACGTCATCACCGATCAAGTGGTGCAGGTGTCGCTGGTGCGAAAGAAACCTCCGACGACGGTAAAAGCCTCAGTGGCTAAGAGCAAAGCCAAGGCCAAAGCTAAGGAAGAACTCCCCGAGGAATCGGCCTCGCTTTCGGATCTGCTCGGCGAGTACGCGCCGCAAATTTCAATGATCGTCATCGTGGCCGATCCACCACCCGGTGGTTGAGTGTCGCGCGAATGGCCCATCAATCTGCCTGCGGCTACTTGCTTTCGTCGGCTAAAGCCTGCGGCTACCTAGCAATCCGAATCGGTAGTCGCCGGCTTCAGTCTGCGATCCAATTCACCATTTTGGAGCGTGTACTTAGTGCCCGTCGGTGTGGTCCTTCTCTAGTGGGGCACCGGTAGCTAAGCGATGGTCGAGATCTTCGCGGAGTCGCCGCAACTCGTCATGCACCATCTCGGCAGGAGCAGTCGGAGCTAGCAGCGAACCGGCGACGACGAATACCTCCTTAGTGTTGCCACGCGGACGTTCCAGATAGTGGATGGGCAAAATTGGCGCGGTTTCGTCACGCAACAGTTGCCGTAGCAATGTCACATCCTCGGTGCCATCCAGGCAGATGCCGATCACGCCGCTGCGTAGCAGGATCTTGCGGCCTTGACGCAGCACTGCTTCTGGGTCGCCGTCCCGGCTGACGTGCAGGAAACGGACCACGCGATCGCCAGCGTTGACCACGGTACGGCAACACTCCATGCCGTGGGCATCGGTGGCGACGATGACCGGCCCCCAACCGGGCAGCCGCAGCATGCCAGCGATTTCCAACTGCTGCGAAAAGCGGGAACGCATCCAGAACAACGTTCGGCCAAACAGATCGGGCAGGATGAACCACAACAGGCCCAGCGTCAACAGGGTCATGGCCCCGGCACTACAGAACAACAGCGCCGGTAGACGTTCCTTGTTGAAGATCGGCACGGGGGGATCATCGATCAACTGGACGCGATAATAGGTCACGTCACGGGTGCCGTAGCCACGCACCACCACCTCCGCTCCTTCGCCGACGCCCCGATCTACGCGAATGATGCGAAACGGGCTGACCTCGCTAGCGGTGATCTCCTCGCCATTGACAGAAATTTTCACGACGTGTCCGGACTCCAGTTCGGGTGGCGCGTCCATCAGACCGACCCACTCTTCCTCGGTAGGCGGCAGCGGCGGCGTGAAACCGGTTCGTTCGGCGGTGCGATCGATGGTGAAGAAAATCAGTGAGGCGGCAATGGCACCGGTGATGTTGAGAAAGTTGCTGGTGGCGATGGCGTCGCCCTTGCTGGTTTTCGGAGCGCGATGCTGCAACAACGAGAAAAGCGGCACCAGATAAAAGCCGGTGAAAAAGCCGATGGCCACGATAGCGGCAATCAGGACAGGCACGTTGGTTAACGACAGAGCTGCTACGGTCGTGGCCAGCACCATGCCCAGCGCGCCGATCGGGACCAAACCAATCTCGACTTTGCCTCCTGACAAGTAACCGACCAACGGCGAGCCGATGCCAATGCCCAGCGCGACCATGCCGACGATGTAGCTGGTTTTGGCTTCGGACCAGGGAGGCAGCTGCGACTGGCCGTGCATGTACACCACCTGCCGCATGTATGCTACCAGAAAAGTGAAAAAGGCGATGCCGACCACTGCGAAAACCAACGGCCGCGACGTCAACAACTGACGGATGTTGTGGATCAACGGCTGATAGATATAGGGGGGAAATTTCCGAGTGGGATTGGCCGCCGGGATGCGTTCGATGGCGAAACTGGCCGCCGCACCTATGAACGCCAGTATAGTGAGGATCACGCCGATCATGTATTCCTCGCCGCGGTACAGCGACGACAGCACGCCGCCCGCCACGGTGCCGAGGATGACCGCCAGAAACGACAGCGACTCCAACACTCCGTTGCCCTTGGACAGCATCCGGGGGGTGAGAATTTCGGGCATGGCTCCATACTTGGCCGGTACGAAGAAAGCACTGTGCATGCCCATGAGAAACACGGTAGACAGCACCAGGTACGAGCCGAGCGCGGGGTAGCCGTGCCGCCCCATCCAGAAGCCGACCACGGCGAGAATCGTGACCGCCACTTCGACGACCTTCCAGGTGATCAAGGCGACGCGCTTGCTGTAGCGATCGGCGAGGTAGCCGGCCAACGTACAGAAGATCGCCCAAGGCGCATAGAACAAAATCGGCATCAATGAGATGGCACGCGACTCAGTCAGCGTGTCGGTATTGGTGGCGAAGAACATTGCCGAAGCATGCAAGGCCTGATCGTTGAAGGCGGCGAGGAATTGCGCGATCAGCAGACTGATAAATGTTCGCGAATGTAAATGGTCAGCAGGTTGGAAGGTTTTCATGCGAAATAGTATAGGGCGAGGGCAACGGAAGACGAGATGGCCTCCAATCGCGCTCAACGCCCCATCAGATACGCCTGAAGATCACGGGTGACTCGGGCACAATGATCTCGCCATTCTTGGGTGGCCAGCCCTCCCGCTGGTCGCATGACTAGGGTGATCGTCAATTTGCTCGCCTGTTGCGGATCGCGACGTTCCATGTGCAGTTCCAGATCGGTCGTCAAGCCAGCTGTGGCCACGGCAGCGGATCGACTATTGGACATCCAGCCGAACAACCCATCCCGTTTCTTCTCCGCCGAGCGATCCACGATACGAACCTTGATCATGCCAGGGACACTTTCGAGCACTTCGCCGCCTAAGTCATAGACAAAGCCGCGCAGCTTGACCATCGCCATCGCTTCCACCATGTTAACTTCTAGGCTGTGGCGGTAGGCATTGCGATCGACCGCGGTCGGTGCGATCGGGGCGCCTGGGACGCGACTCTGGGCAGTGGCGGGAGTGGAGCGGGCTTCTCGCAGGGGTAGCACTCGCTTACCTAAAGCACGCTCGTACATTTGTGCCAGCTCCCAGGCCGAGCGGGGTCGTTCGTCGGGGTGCTTGGCCAAGCAGCTGAGCACCACCGCTTCTAGAGCCGGCGGCACCAGGTCGCGGCAGCCGACTTCGGCGAAGGTCGGCGGCGGCGACTGCGCATGAGCAATCATCAACCCTTCTACGGTCGAATACAGAAACGGTCGTCGCCCGGTCAGTAGCTCGAAGAGAATCACGCCCACAGAGTAGAGATCGCCGCGTCCGTCCATGTCCACGCCGCGCACCATTTCTGGCGAGATGTACTCCGGCGTGCCGGAGGCCGGCGGCAGATTGAAATTGATCAGCTCGTCCGGCGAGATGTACAGCATAGACGACATCTTGGCCAAGCCGAAGTCCATCACCTTGAGTGTTTCCTGCGGCGTGCCAGCGTGCAGGATCATCAGGTTACCTGGCTTGAGATCGCGATGGACCACGCCCTGATCGTGGGCCGACTGTAGCGCATCACACAGCTGGCCCAGCAAGCGTCCCACACGTTCGGGAGTGAATCGCCCCTCGCGCTGTTGCAACAGGTTCAGATCAATGCCACGCAGGTATTCCATGACCATAATCGGCCCGAAAGGTCCGCGTGTCTCGAAGTCGTAGATCTCCACCGAGTTGGGGTGTTTGAACCGCGACATGATGTAGATTTCGCGGCGAAAGTGTTCGACCGGCTTAGTCTGAAGCCGCAATGCTTCCTTGAGAACTTTAACCACCACTTCACGACTAGGATTGTCTTGCCGAGCGAGGTAAATTTTGCTCATCCCTCCCTCGTCCAGCTGCCGAGTGACGCGATATTTCCCCAGGAGCAGTTGGCCCAACATGGTTCTCGCCTCGCAACCTCAACGCTTTCGCCAAACTCCACGGTATCGTTCAACTCTAATGCACGTTTTGCCGGTGTGCCAATTCGATCTGACTTGAATTCTCCCTACAACCCGCTTGACCCTCACACTCGTACAGCAATGCCGGGAATTCGCTGCATTCCGAAGATTCGGATTCTTCCCTTCGACAAACTCGTTGCGCACAGTAAGAGAAGACGGAACAATAGTCCCAACCCTTGAATCAGGCGCATGAATACCATTTTGACGGGCGATTGCCTGAAGCGATTGCGAACGCTGCCTGCCGAGTCGGTCGATCTGGCCTTCGCCGATCCCCCCTTCAACATCGGCTATGAGTACGACGTCTACGAGGATCGCCGTTCCCGGGATGACTACCTGAAATGGACGGAGCAATGGCTCCAAGCGGTGCGGCGAGTGCTGAAGCCAACCGCCTCCTTCTACGTCGCTATCGGCGATGAGTACGCCGCCGAGATCAAAGTCCGGCTCGACGGGCTGGGACTGACTCTGCGCAACTGGATCATCTGGCACTACACGTTCGGCGTCTCTTGCACCAAGAAGTTCAACCGTTCGCACGCCCATATCTTCTACTACGTCGTGGATCCAACACGGTACACGTTCAATGCTGACGCGATCCGAGTGCCCTCGGCGCGGCAGACGACCTACGCCGACCGACGGGCCAATCCGCGCGGCAAACTACCCGATGATACCTGGGTGCTTCGTCCCCAAGAGGATCCGCGCTGCTTCTCGCCCGCCGGCGACACCTGGTACGTTCCGCGCGTCTGTGGCACCTTCAAAGAACGCACCGACCACCCCTGCCAGATGCCCGAGGCGGTGCTAGAGCGGATTATCCGTGTCTCGTCCAATCAGGGGGACTTGGTGCTCGATCCCTTTGCCGGTTCAGGAACCACGCTGGCCGTGGCCAAGCGCTTGGGCCGCAACTACCTGGGCATCGAGTTGTCCGCAGAGTACGCCGATGCCATTCGCCGACGTCTGGAAGAGTTGACATGCTCCCCCTGTTCCTCGACGTGAAGCGGCGGTTGTCGCTGGTGGTGGGCGGCGGACCAGTTGGACGACGCAAAGCCCGAGCCATCCGCGAGGCCGGCGGCGCCGTCCGCCTCGTTTGTCTCGAACCTCGTCCCGACACTGCCGACGATCTCGACTGGCGCAGCGAACCGTTTCGCCCCGAGCATCTCGACGGCGTTTCCCTGGTCTTTCCTGCAGCGACGCCAGAAGTCAATCAGCAGGTGCGCCAGGAGGCCCGACGACGAGGGCTGCTCATCAATGGCGAGGACTTCGCCCTGCCGGCCACGGTGCGCCGAGGGGACTTCGTCCTGGCGCTGAGTACCGGAGGTGCGGCCCCGGCATTGGCTCGTCGCCTGCGCGAACGTTTAGAAAGCGAGTTTGACGATCGCTTTGGTGTCTGGTTAGCGCTGCTTGCCCAGGCCCGCGCGGAGATTATGGCCCAGGTCGCTGATCCTCAGCAGCGACGCCAACTGTTCGAGCAGCTCAGCGATTGGCACTGGCTGGAGCGGTTACAACAGGAAGGCAGCGACGCGGTCCGCGCCGCAATGCAACACCTCTACCGTTCCCACGGCAACCGATCGTCCGATTCGTAGCCGCCGTAGCTCTCGCGCTGGGCGGCTCGCTCTTGCTGAATCATCTGCCAATTTCCCACTGCCAGAAAGGCGAACAGAATGGTGAGGTACATTCCCGTCGGAGCATATGGGATAAACGGATTGCCACCGTTCGCTCCGATCAGTGCGTTGATCGCCAGCGCCGCCGAGACGATCAGCGACAGCCACAAAGCATTGATGGCTCCATCCCGAGGACGAGCCAGCGTGGCCACTTCGCGAGTGATCTGTCCGCCATCCAACGGATAGATGGGCAACAGATTCAAGATCGGCCAGAGCAGATTGATCGAGAGCAGATTTTGCAGCAAGATCGACCCCGCAGGGTTAGCTGGACCGGCGGCCAACAACTGCAAGAATCGTTCGGGACCGGCCAACCAGCGAAACAGGTCCCACAGCGGTGCAAACATCCGCTCAGGCAAGCCGACCGTGCCCGAAAGGATCAAGGCTACCAGCACGACAAAGAGCAGCAGCTGAATCAGCGGTCCAGCGGCGATGACCAGGATCCGCTTCCACGACGCATCGACTTGTGATGCTCCAATAGCCAGACCGCCCATGCCGTGCAACACGATGTGGCCGTGTGAACCGAACGCCTGCCCCATCCAGATGTGGCCAAACTCGTGCAACAGAATCGAGAAAAATACCGCGGCGATCCAGATGAACAACGGCAGAAAACCAGCTTGATCGAGGCTTTTGTCTTGCATCGAGTTGAAGCCGAGAATCACCGCCATCAGCCAGAACAGCGGATGAACGCGAACCTCCACGCCGAACAGTCGGAACCGCAGATCCAACGGAGTAGCATCGGGCGCGACAAGTGGCACAGCACGGACTCCTAACGAGCAAACGGGCCTAAAGGTATTCTCGACCCCTCAACGACGCGCCGCAAGAGCAAATCAAGGTCGCATGGTGCGATCGCGATTCTCAGTCATTGTTACGCTACTGCGCGAGGACGCCAAATCCTGTTCCTCGCACTTGGAGAGGATCTCTCCTACCCCATTTGCAGGGATTCCACGTAGAACACGGTTCAAGATTGTGGCCGAGAGTAGATACTCACCCGCAGACGCTGTCCGATGCGTAAGGGAGGATGGCCCGAGTGCAAACGAACCAAGCATTCAACGGTCGGCACATCGACGAACTGTGTCGGGTCCGTGCGATGCTTACGCCGCGCATACAGGCCGCTGATGCGGACCACTTCGCCCTTCCATGGCCCTAGACCGGCAATCTCGTCGCGTACCATCGCCAACATGCCCGGTTCGAGGCGAGCCACCAGTTCTTGCTCGATCTCGGCGCGGACGACGAAGGGCTGCTCGGGTTGGAACAACAGCGGTGCCGGCATGCCAGGTGCGCCGACGACTTCGCCGGCTCTCGCGCTGAGTACGACCACGGTACCTGCGGATGGTGCGCGGAGGACGCAGCGATCCAGGAGTGTTTCGGCGCGTTTGAGCTGTGCCCGGGCGGCTTCCAGGTCGGCAGCGGCCACGCTCACCGCCACCTGAGGATCGATGGCATCTAGCTCGCGCTGCCTGGCCCGAGCCGCTTCGACGGAGGCTTCCAGTTCATGCACTAGTTCGCGTGCCACGTCCACTTCCCCCTTGCTGACCAAGTTGCGTTGGAACAGCTCCTCTTGGCGTTTCAACGAGACGCGCGCCCCTGCCAGTCGAGAGATCGTTGCCTCCAGCGTGGACTTCATCTGCTGCACCCGCAAAGGATGCTGCTTAGCCTCTTGTCGAGCCTGGGTCTCGCGGCCCTGGGCGGCCTTAACGACGGCCAACGCCCGGGCCACTTCTTGCAATGCCTCTTCATTATCCAGACAAAGAAGCTCCTCATTTTCCTTAACTTTAGCTCCCTCGACGACATAGACCTTGATGACTCGCCCTGGACGTTCCGGACGTAACTCGGCCACGCCCCCTTCGACATCGGCGGTGCCCAAGCAGACGACATCGGCAGCGTCCCCTGAGGTGGGAGCCTCCCGCGAAGTCGATTTGCGGTTGGAGCATCCAGACAGAATGAGCAGCGACAACACCAGCACCCAACAGCCTTTCATCAGGACACTTCTCCCGCGGACGGACCGACAGAGGCGGCTTCGACCAGCTGGCCATCGACCAGATGGAAGACGCGGTCGGCAAAGGGAATCAATCGCGTGTCATGAGCGACGACGAACATCAAGGTGTTATGTCGATGTGTCGCTTGCCGCATCATCGCCACCACCTGCTTGCCCGAAGTCCAATCCAGGGCACTGGTGGGTTCGTCGGCAAAACAGAGTTCGGGATTCTTGACCAAGGCACGAGCGACGGCCACGCGCTGTTTCTCGCCGCCAGACAGTTCCCCAGGACGCAGGTTGGCCTTGTCCAACATGCCCAACTCGTCCAGGATCTCCGAGACGCGCTGCCGGGCCTCGCCTGGAGGCACCCCTTCTCCCCAGCGAAGCACCATTTCCAGCTGCTCGCGCGCCGTCAACGAGGGAAACAGATTGTACCCCTGAAAGATGAAGCCACAGTGCCGTAAACGAAACCGCTCCCGCTGCTTCTCGGTCATGCTCCAGAGATCCTGTCCCAGAGCGAGAACGATGCCCGTGTCGGGTCGAGCCAGCCCGGAGAGTAGGGCCAGCAGCGTCGATTTGCCGCTGCCCGATGGTCCCATGAGCAGGACAAACTGGCCACGCTCCAGATCCAGCGACACCTCGCGGAGAACCGTGACGCGCGTATCGCCCTGCCCAAAAGAGCGGCTCAGATTCTCAGCGAGTAAAACCGACATGATCCCTCGAGATTATCGGAGTAAAGCACCTGGCTCGACGGTCTGCAACGACCGCAAAGCCGCCAGTCCGGCCAGCATAGCGGTGCCAAGCGTGAGCAGGCCAACTGCGACGATCAACCAAGGCGGCAGTAAGGCTTGGATATTAAAGAGAATGCCGACCTCCATAATCGCCCAAGTTACCGGCACAGCCCCCGCAATGCCCGTCACCGCCACAACCAACGCCTGAAGCAACAACATGCCGATGACCTTGTGCCGTGGAATGCCCAGCGCCTGCAACACCGATAGCTCACGCCAGGCCGAGGCCGTGGCACTGTAGAACGTCTGGCTGGTGATAACCGCGCCGACGAGCAACCCTAGGACAGCAGAGAAAGCTAGCACCAGTCCCGCGCGAGTCTTAGTTAACCAGTAGTATTGTGTCCGTGCCGCCATCTCCTCTCGGGTAAATACCGCCATGTCGGGATACCGCGCTTCCAGCCGCCGCGCCACTCGGACCGCATCATCAGGATCGGAACAACTGGCGATCAGAAACGTCGTCTGCTCAGGCCGCAACATCGGCAGCAAGCGGCGAGCAGTTCGCAACGAGCAGACCAGACCGGGCATTAAGCCAGCGGCCTTGATCTCACTTTCCATAATCGCGACCACCTCGACTCGCGATCCGCCAATCTCGCCGTGTGAACCGACTCCTTTGCTCAACCCCAGGAGGCGACGATCCGGATCATATAGGGCCACCGCGCCAACCTCGCCGAGCTTGCTCCACTGAGAGGCCGTCAGATCTTGTAGCCTGCCGATGGAGTGTTCATTCAGCCGTGTGCCGACAATGTAACATTGCTCCAGTCCGCCATCGTCGCGATGCCACATGGTGATGCCGTACAGATACGGCTCGACAAGATCGATCTCAGGCTGCGAGGCCAGTCGAGCGTACCAGGTTTCGTCGATGGCATGACTAAAGCCGATGGCCGGCAGTTCCCGCGAGCCAACCCAGAGATCAGCTCGGACTCGTTCGATGGGCCGCGCCGACGAGCGGAGAAAGCCGAGTAACATGCCCGATTGCATGCTGACCAGAACGGCACTAAAAGTGATGGCTAACACTGCGGGAAGAAATCGCCTGGGTTCTCGCAAAACAATTTTGACGGCGTATGGCAGGTTCATCGCTACCAGGCTCCAGGCAGGCAACCGTGCCCAGGCGCTTCCCAAGGTGCGAATTTACACAAGACGTCTCTTACCAGCCTATGCGGCAGCGACGAGCGGTCAACCGATCTGGTATCCCAGTTCACGAATCAAGTCGGCGAGAGCGGCGGATTCGGCAGCGGCGACGGCACTTCCCAGGTCCGCTCGACTGATGGTCAGATACCAGTATTTCTCTCGATCGCGCGGCGGCAGCTCGCTGGGATCCAGGCCCAATTCGCGCACGCTTTCCTTATCCCAGCGATACTTCTTCAACGCTGCTGCTGCTTCTCGCCAAGTCATTCCCGAAGAGATCACCGTGCCATCGGCCAAAGCAATGCGTTGCCCGATCAGCAAATGCAACAGCCCACGGAAGCGGCCAGTCGCCACCCCCTGCTTGCGAACGGTGTCCAGGAATTCGCGTAGCCGGTCCATGCCCACGCCACCTTCGCAACTTTTCCTCCAGGTAAGATCTCACCCGGTGCTTTCTTGCATCACACATCGTATCATTCGCAAGCTAGGAAAGAAAATCCTATCACGCGATTTTCACAAAATAAGTGGACTGACAAAAGAACAATCAAGTTGGAGGTTTAGGTAGAACAGAAAAAATTGCTCCGCGACTATCCTCGTGCATTTTTGTCGAAATTCCGCACTTGCAGGAACGAATCGCTGAGTGGGTAGGGCATCGAGGGAGATTCAGGGAGAACGAGATCATGTTTGAGATCCTGTTTACCAAGCAACCTGCGCTTTTCATCCCGGTTCTGTCCATCGCCGCAGCCGCAGTTGTGTTTGGCATTTGGATCGTTTGCCACTATTGGAACGACGTGCGTCGCCAGGAGATCGATGCGGCGCTTAAGCAAGACATGCTCAATCGCGGCATGTCGGCGGCCGACATCGAGCGCGTCCTGCTCGCCTCACAAACGGCCCGCCCACCGGTAGTTGAGCAAAAGCCGGATCCCATCTCCGACAACGAGTATAACCTCGTCGAAAAGATGCTGGACGAGGGGCACTCCATCGACGACGTCGAACGTATCGTGCGTGCCTTCAAACAGCCTCACGATGCCCGTGAGGAAGCCCGGTTTTAGACTGCGCTCACTTCTTGGGAGGAATCAGCTCCAGGCAGACGAGTCGATCCTTGCCGCGAACGTAGAGTCGTCCGTTGGAGACAATCGGCGCGGCCCAGCATGGCTCTTCCAACAACGGTTGTCCGTCAGCGTTTTTCAGCAACACCGCGGACACCTCCTCGTACTTCTTGGGATTGACGCGAATCAGCCGCAACCAGCCATCCTCACCCAGACAGATGAAATGGCCATCGAGCAACAGCAGGGACGAGCGCGTCAGCCCTGGCTGGCGCCACATCACTTTTCCCGTGGCTAATTCGACGCAACGCAACTCCGCCTCGTTCAGATGCCGACCGCTCGAACCATAGATGTAGCCGTCGACGTGAATCGGCGTCATCCAGTGACCGCGAAAGCTTTTCGCACGACCGGACTTTTCGCGATCGGTCCAAACTTCGTTGATTCGGTTGTCACGGATTTCGATCAGGGCGCTACCTAGTTCGTAGCACTCTGTCAGAAAGATGCGATTGTCGACCACCACGGGATTGCTGGCATTGACACTCTCTAGCAGAGTTGCGCGCCAGGGATAGTGAAACTCCACCTTGCCCCGTTTGGGATCGATGCCCAGCAGCCCGCCGCGAGCGAAAAACAGCCCATAGCGTTTGCCCTGGATCGTGGCCAAGACCGGAGAAGCATAGCTGGCCAGTTCGTCGCCGACCTGATACCGAACCTTGCCCGTGCGTTTGTCGAAGGCAACGACTGCAGAGCCGTTGCCGCGCAGCTCCTCGAACGATACCGCCTCGCTGCCAGGCGGAGAGCCTCCAACCATGACCAGCAACAGATCTCCCTCAACCACGGGAGTGCTGCCGACGCCGAAGAAGTTTTGCACCACGCCAAACCGCGCTTTAGTATCCACCTTCCAGAGCAACTCGCCCTTGTCGGCACGGACACAGTGCAGTATGCCCTCAGGACCAAAGGTGTAGACACGGTCTTCGTCAATGACGGGGCAGCAGCGCGGCCCGCCATTATAGCCGTACATGTCGCGGTAATCGGTCGGATACTCGAACGTCCACAGGGTTTCGGTCGAGTGTACATCCCAGGCGCGGAGACGAGCGCGATTGCGGATGCGATCGAAGACGAAGATCCGCCCCTGACTGATGGACGGCATGGCATAGCCGATCCCCAACTCCTTGTGCCAGAGGATCTTCGGTCCGTTCTCCGGCCAAGGCGACAGGATACCGGTCTCCGTCGAGACGCTATTGCCCGTTGGTCCCAGGAACCCGGGCCAATCGTGGCTGGCCTCCCGCGAAGTCGACGAGGTCGTCGCTGGCTCGGAACAGCCAACCAGCAGAAGCAAGAGTAGCGGCCAGGTACTACGCATGTTGGCAATCTCCGCGAAGGGGCCGTGTTACTTTACCGGAGATCGCTACAATCAACCATGTTCGCGCTGCTGGAGGCGAGATTTAAGAGGTGGAACCTGATGACAAAAGTGGAATCGCTGTTACGCCGTCGAACTAAAATTGTTGCCACCATCGGCCCTGCCTCACGCGAACCGGCGATCCTACAAGAGATGATCCATGCTGGGGTCGATGTCGTCCGCATGAACCTATCGCACGGTACTCATGCCGACCATCGGGAGAACTACCAGCGTGTCCGCGCCGCCGCCGAGAAACTGGGCGAGCCGGTCGCCATTCTTGCCGACTTGTGCGGACCGAAAATCCGTGTCGGCACTTTTGCTAATGGCTCGATCTCCCTGCATCCAGGCGAACGAGTGATCGTCACCACCCGCGACGTAGTCGGAGCGCCGGGGCTGATCCCCTCCCAGTACAGCGAACTAGCTCGCGACGTGCGTCCAGGTGATCACATCCTGATCGACGACGGCCTGCTGGAGCTTGTCGTTGAGTCGAGTGATGGTATCGACATTCGTTGTGAGGTATTGGTCGGCGGCGTCCTCAAAGACCGCAAAGGCATGAACCTGCCCGGCGTCGCTGTGTCGTCGCCAGCTCTCACCGAAAAGGATCGTGAAGACGCTCACTTCGCTCTAGATCTCGGGGTTGACCTGCTGGCTCTGTCGTTCGTGCGACGACCTTGGGATATAACCGATCTAAAAAATATTATTACTCAACGTGGGCTTCATACTCCGGTCATCGCTAAGATCGAGAAGCCCGAAGCGATGGATTGTCTCGAGGAAATCATCGCCGAGTGCGACGGCTTGATGGTAGCCCGTGGAGATCTGGGGGTAGAGATGCCGCCCGAGGCGGTGCCGATCGTTCAGCGGCAGTTGATCGAAAAAGCCCGACTGGCCTGCAAGCCCGTCATCGTCGCCACACAGATGCTCGAATCGATGATTAGCAACCCGCGACCGACCCGAGCAGAGGTTTCCGACGTTTCGACGGCAGTCTTTCTGGGGGCCGACGCCGTGATGCTCTCCGCCGAGACCGCCTCGGGTCAGTATCCAATCAAGGCGGTACAGATGATGGATCGCGTAGCTCGACAGGTGGAAAGCTGGCAGTTTCTCGATGCCGCTTTTCGCTCGTTGACCGAGAAACAAGGCGAACTTCCACCACCGTTGCCGCAACGTCTAGCTTTGGCTCGCTCAACTGCTCAGCTCTCGCGAGATCTGCGTGTCCGCGCCATCGCTGTGCGCACGCGGCACGGTACGTCGGCAGGCGTGGTCAGCGCGACACGACCAGCGGCTCCGATTCTGGCGATCACTCAAGACGACGCCATTGCCCGACGACTGGTTCTCAATTGGGGCGTGGTGCCGCGTGTCGTGTCGGAAGAGGAGTTCGCCAACCCGCACCAGACGGCGCGACGGTTGGCGCGGGAACTGAACCTGGCTATCGAAGGTCAGGTCATCTTGCTGCTGTCCGGGTTCGGAAAAAATGAGCCGATGGTCGCTGTACTGACGGTCTGATGTCACCGCCTGGACGTTCCGGTCGCCGCGCAGAATCTTCATCTTGTTCCCAAACGAGGTGGTCGCTATTCACCGCTCTCGTTGTCGCCCAGCACGGCTGCGGGCGGCGAGCAGCAACGACAGCCCCACTCCAGCGAGGGTGAGGGTGGCCGGCTCAGGCACCTGCGAGACCAGTGCCTCGACGCGCACGCTGGCTTTGGCACTGATGCTTCCGGAGTTTACCGACCCGGGGATTCCCGGAGGAGTGTAGCCATCGATTGTCACCGTATAGACATTCGTTCCCAGCACGATCACTTGCGTCAACTGCCCGGTGAAGGTGTTGCGCAGATAGCTGCTCTGAGCGGTGACCCAGCCATCGAGATACCCCGTGAACGTCAGCGATCCCGATTCGCTCGACGGGCCATCGATCAGCGTTAACGTCAGACTGTAGCTCTTATTGGTGAAGATGTCTTTATTGGTGAGCGTGGCCGAACTATAGGTCTTCAGATTCGTGGCCACAATGTCCGAGTCGCCGACCGCGTGACGCAGTGGTTCGTCGGTCAACGTGATGTAGCCCGTACCGGGAGCATCGGCATGGAGTTGATGCGGGGAACGAGACCAGTGGTACATCCAGGGGATCAGATCCGCTTGTACCTCGACGACAGACAGTAGCAAGACCGTCATCACGGCGACAAGGGTACGCAAGGAGTAAACCATCGTGAGACTCCAGAGAAAGAAGGCTGCCCGATGGTTGTGAGTAGATTCCGTCGGTGGTCGATTCTGGCCATCTGGGTTGGGACACAGTCTAAGCAACTTGTCGCGATGGAGTCAATCAGGATTCAGCAAGAGCTGAGTAGCGACCCTCGAAAGGCTCGATTTCGGTAAAAATGGGAAAATAGGGGAGATCTGCACGAGGCAGTATGAGTGAGGGGGAAGGGGGCGACGGGCGAGAGACGCAAGTCTCTCGCTCGTCTTTTTTCCGTATCAAGCAGGTTGGTACGTCTGCTTTGTCGTTGCAGTGCGACTATCAGTCCGTGAATCCGATCAAGCAGCTTGAGACTTGCTACGGGTATGTTCGATCAATGAACCAATAGCTTCGGCAGCTCTGGCGCATGCGCCAGGCTGGGCGTACCGAACCCGAAGCTCAGTTAATTCCCCGCACACCTGTTCGTAGGCAGTCCGATCCTGCAGCCAGTGTAGCATCTCTGCGGCGATCGACTCGGCCTGACAGCGAACCGAAACAAACTCGGGAAAGATTGGCCGATCGGCCAGTAGATTCACCAGGGTGATGTACTTGGACTTCAGCAAGAGCTTGCCCAGTAGTCGTGTCGTCCAGATCAGTCGATATAGCACCGTGGCGGGTTTGCCCCGATAGAGCAACTCCAGACTAATCGATCCCGAGACAGCGATACAGGAGTGCGACAGCTGAATGATCTCTGGAGTCTTGCCGTGATAGACCTCGATAGGCAGATTGAAGGCTCGGGCCTGCTGGCGGACCTGTTCAGCCTGGTGCGGTTTGAGACAGGCCACGAGAAAGCGAACGTCGGGCCGTTTGGTATGAATCAGCTGAGCCGCCCGTAGTTGCGAGGGAACGTTGTAGTCCAGTTCGTGCTTGCGTGAGCCGGGCAAGATGCCGACAATCGTGCCAGGCTTGCGTCGCTGACTGGCGATGAAGGTGCCGTCGAGCCGTTGTTGAGCTAACTCATCGAAATAGGGATGACCGATCCACTGGGAATGAATGCCGCGCGACACCATGAAGTCATGTTCAAACGGCAGACTGGACAGGACCAGATCGGTCAGGCGGCGCATCTTCCCTGCCCGCCACTGCGCCCAGGCCCAGATTTGTGGTGGGACGAAGTAACACACCGGAACGCCTTGCTTCTTCGCCGCCCACGCCAGCCACCAGTGAAACCCAGGGTAGTCGATCATCACCAGCGCCTCAGGGCGTTCCCGACGGAACGAATCCTCGGCCAAGCGTAGAATCTGCAACAGCTGTGGAATCGCCTTGACTGCAGCTCCGATGCCCATCACGGCATAGTTGCACAACGGGTAAATCAACCGCGCCCCGGCAGCCGCCATTCTGTCACCACCGAAGCCGAGCAGCTCGAGGTCCGGAAAGCGATCCCGTAAGTGTGGTATCAGATTGGCTGCATGAAGATCACCAGAGGGTTCGCCCGCGCTGAGAAACAGTCGCATGGATGCATCCTGCATACCGTGAACTGAGGGTAGACAACCGGCCCTAAGATACCCAGAACCTTGGCTAGCAGACAAGGGCGATATAATCGTCGAAAGATTCGCACCCCCAAAGTTCAGTCTGGCGACAGGAGACGACGAGCATGTCACGTTGTGGATTAGTCCTGTTATTCTTGGGTCTGAGCAGTGCCGTGGCTTGGATGCCGCTTCAGCTGAATTCGAGCGATCAACCAACAGGGACGTTCTCGATCGTGGCCTACGATCCGCTGAAGAAAGAGTGGGGAGTGGCCGTGGCTTCGCGCGTCTTGGCGGTTGGAGCTGTCGTGCCACATGCTCGAGCTGGAGTCGGAGCTGTCGCCACCCAGGCCTTCGCTAACTACAAACATGGCCCTAAAGGTTTGGAGTGGATGGCCGAGGGTAAGGATGCGGAGGAAGCACTAGAAGAGCTCAAGAAGAGTGATCGCTTCATCGAGTCACGTCAGTTAGGATTGGTCGATAAAGAGGGCAAGGCGGTCACCTTCACCGGCAAGAAGTGCATGGCCTACGCGGGAGGCAAGACGGGCAAGCACTACGCCTGTCAGGGCAACATCCTTGCTGGTGAGAAAGTGATCGACGACATGGCGGCGACATTTGAGCGCAAGGCGAAATGGCCATTGGCGTGGCGGATGTGGGCGGCCCTGGAGGCGGGCGAAGCGGCCGGCGGCGATAAGCGCGGCAAACAGTCAGCGGCCCTGTTCATCGTCCGCGAAGGCGGCGGTCCGTATGGCGGCGATCATTACATCGATCTCCGCGTCGACGATCATGCCACCCCGATCGAGGAGCTTGGTCGGTTGTTGGGCAAGCGGCTCCGCAAACCCGAAGAGTAACGTCTGGCCAAGCAGTGGAGGCGACCTCCACCGCTGGCCTGCTTGGATCAGTTGGTACTCTGTTGTACGACTGGCTCGCGAGTGGCGCGGACTGCGTCAGCGGTCATGATCGCGTTCCGCATCTGGGACATCAAATCAGAAAGTCCACCCGGCGAGTGTGGAATCAGAATCGTGTTGGACTGAGCCGAACCGCCGACGTCCTTGAGCGTGTCGAAGTATTGCGTCATTAGCACCAAGTTCATGACGTCCTGAGCCGTCGCTCCGGGAACGCCATGTTGGAACACCTCGACCGAGGTTCGCAGACCATCGATGATGGCTCGTCGCTGATCGGCGATGCCCTTTCCTTGCAGCGCTTTGCTCTGGGCCTCGGCCTCGGCGGCCTTGACCTTGAGAATGCGTTCGGCCTCTCCCTTCTCTGCCGCCGCTACACGCATTCGTTGCGCCGCATTGATCTCGTTCATCGCCTCCTTGACCTTTGGGTCGGGGTCGATGTCGGTGACCAGCGCCTTGACGATACCATAGCCGAAATCGTCCATGACTTCCGCCAACTCACTCTTGACAGCGTCGGCGATCTCATCTTTTTTCTCGAACAACTCGTCAAGCTTGAGCTGAGGCACGCGAGCCCGGACCACGTCGAAGACGAACGCCGCCATCTGTCCCTGTGGATCGGCTAGGTGATAGAACGCATCGTAGGTTTTGTCCGGCAGAACATGATACTGCACGGAGACGACCGTATTAACGAAGACGTTGTCCTCGGTCTTGGTCTCAACCCGCACATCGAGTTGCCGCACCCGGAGGTTGACCGAACCGGCCACCGACTCAATCAACGGTATCTTGATGTTCAACCCCGCAGGAGCAACACGGACAAACTTACCAAAGCGTTGTACGATCGCCACGCTCTGTTGCTGGACGGTGAAAAACATGGCGAGAAAAGAAACCAAGACAACAACGACCACGAAGGCAATCAGCCCGACGACCATTTCCATGAGCGGTACTCCGAAACCTCTGGGGATGTAAAGTTCGTGTCACCACCGTACTCGCCTCTGCAAGCCGTGACAACAAGATATTCGTCGAGTTTGGAATTATCTTGACGACAACGGCTTCCAAAATGGTGCCCAGGCCAGACCGAAGTGCGTGATGCGGATGTCGCTCTTGCGTGGTTTGATCTGTAGTTCGTCGGCAATGCCAGCCAGCCGACGACAGCGTTCGATGATTTCGTTCTTCTTGGCTTCAAAGTCGGCTTCCAGACGGGCCACTCGATCACTACTGCCGCGTGCCGTCGATTGGCTCGCCGCCTCAATTTTCGGAGCGAATTTGATCCGTTCGAGCGAAATCTGTTCATCACGTCTGCGTTCGGCAGCTTCCTTACAGCGCTGTCGAAATGTTGTCAGCCCCTCACCAGGCCGACTCACCAACTCCAACTCTTCGTTTTTCCAGAGTTGCAGCTTTCGCGTGCCGTAGAGATACTCGTGGAACGCCTTCTCCAATGCTCGCAGTTTCCTCGCCGTATCGATTGATTCGGGAATGGCGGCCCACAACGCGCCAGGTTGAGGCTTCTCGACTGGTTGCACGGAAATGACCATCGCTTGTGACCAATCCACTGGCATTCCCACAGCAGGAGCGCGAGCCAAAAGACGGATCGTCTCGGTGTATTCGTCTCCAGCGCGTTTGTCGATCTGAAAAGTGACTTCGGCAAAGCCGAGCAGCCAGGGCTGATACTCCAGCTGAAAGCCAGGCTTGGCCGCCACCACGGGCAGGAAAAACTGTTGCACGTCATGAGGCAGGACCGGAGGACCGCTGCAAGTGGGTTTGGCCGCGACACCTGTCTGGCGGCTGGGCGGGGCAATCAGTTGGGCCACTTGGGCCATTGGCGCAGCGTTCCGCACCGTGTCCCAGGGATCGTGACCGCATTCTGGACAGCGATTGCCGACACCAGGTTGCAATTCCCCGCCGCAGTGGTTGCACAGCTTGGTGGCCATCGCCGCTCCGCTTTGGTCGCGACGACGAATCGGTTCCGTAACTCGTTGGATCTCCTCGCGAGTCATCGGGCCACGCAGATAGCTCAATGCCCAGCGTGTCTGAAAAAGTTTCGGCTGGCCCTGATGGATGTTGTGATAAAGAAATATTCGATTGCTCAAGGAGGAAATTACTCGTTCCAGATAATTACGATCCGTCATGGTGCCATGCTCAGCGGAGACGCTCTCCAAGCCTTCGAGTAAGCGTGCCTTGTCACGTTCGGTCTGGAGTTTGCCGACGAACCAAGTGCCCGCGTTGGATAACGCTTTGTAGTCTAGATCGACGGGATTTTGCGTGGCCAACAACACACCAACGCCGAATGCTCGCGCCTGCTTCAGTAACGTCAGCAAAGGCTGCTTGCTCGGCGGATTGCCCGGGTGGGGCGGCAGATAGCCAAACACCTCGTCGAAGTACAGAATCGCACGCAGGTTGGTTGTGCCGGGCTGGCGACGTGTCCAGGCCAACATCTCGTCGAGCAACAAAGTCGTGAAGAACATCCGCTGGTTGTCATCCAGATGCGCCAAATAGAAAATCAGATGTTGTGGCCGACCGTTGCGATAGAGCATCGCTCCCAGATCCAAGGCCTCCCCTTGGGTCCAAGTGGTGAAGATCGGCGAAGCAAGCATGTTGTTCAGCTGCGAGGCAAACTTCTGGCGATCGCGCGCGGGGAAGAACGTCTCCAGGTTGTACGCGCCCACCGTGCGAATTGGCGGAGACTGAATCTGCTGGATCAACCGCGTCAGGTCAAGATCGCGCTGATGCGTCCAGGCGTGATTGAGCAGTTGCGCTACCAGCACATGCTCGCGCGACTGGACAGGGTCGGCGCTGATGCCCGACAGCCCCAGTAACGCCGTTGCCGTGGCGTTGATTTTGTGGGTCAAATCTTCCAGGGGCATCTTGGCCCGGGGGGCGGCAAATGTCCGCAGGATCGACAGCGGCAAACCAGCCTCACTGCCCGGCGTGTATAGACGAAAGTCGGTATGCTGCGTTAGCTCCCGGACACGTTCCGGCTTTTGGCCTGTCTCACGCAATCCCTGTTTCCAGCGTTCCGACAGCTGCTGAGCGTATTGTTCGATTGTCAAATTCTTGGCCCGCGCATCTTCGGGCCGCAACCATTTGACGAAATGACTCGGAGCATACTCAGGAAACTGTAACAGCAAGTTCGTCAAGTCGCCCTTGGGATCGATGATGACCGCCGGGATGCCGTCGATCGCCGCCTCTTCGAGCAGAGTGATCGAGAGGCCGGTCTTGCCCGAACCGGTCATGCCGACGATGACGCCATGTGTGGTCAGGTTGCGAGCATCATACAGGATGAGTTGGTCACTGGGCTGCTTCGCCCCCAGATCATACTCTTTGCCAAGATAGAAGCAGGCAGGAATGTCGATGCTCTGATGCACTTCGGCCACGGGGCGGTCCTCCTGAGTCGAGATTGGATGCCATATTATGTCGAGCCATATGCCGAAATGCAAAGGCAGCCGATGGTTCCGCACGTAACCGTTCGCTGCGTTGATCGGGCTGCAACCCCAGCGAAGTCGCCCAACTGACCCCGTCTACCGGATACCCCGTCAGCGACTCGGTCAGACGATTTCGTCCATCTCGTTGAATTCCAGATAATGCAGATGGCGATAGAGTTTGTTGCGACTGAGCAAGTCGCGGTGGCTGCCGCTGTCGACGATCTTGCCTCGGTTGATGAGGTAGATCGTGTTGCACGCTTTCAAGGTCGAGATGCGATGGGGCAGAAAGATCGTCGTTCGCCCTGGAAGGAACCGCGTGAGCGTGTCGTCGAGCAGGTGTTTGGTATCTTCGTCAAGATCTGATTCCGGTTCTTCCAGGATCAGCAAAGCAGGATCGCGAAGGATAGCACGAGCCAGAGCGATGCGGTACTGCTCACTCAGACTCAGGGGATGGCCTAGCTCGCCAATCGGCGTCTCGTAGCCTTCGGGCAGTCGCTGGATGAAGTTGTGAGCATGAGCCATCTTCGCTGCCTCGATGATGCGCGGCATGGTGTAAGACGGATCACCACAACCGATGTTATCACGCACTGTGTCATGAAATACCAGGTTGTGCATCATGACCACGCCGACCTGAGCGCGAAGCGAGTCGAGCGTCACCCAACGCAAGTTGTGCTGATCGATGCGGATTTCTCCCGAAGTCGGATCGAGCAGCCGCGGAATCAGATAAACCAGAGCGTGTAAGTCCTGTACATCGGAGCCAACCAAGCCGACTCGCTGTCCCGCCGGTATGGTGAACGAGACGTTCTCGAGCAGGACACGGTTGCTGCCCGAATCCCGCAGGGTAACACCGTCAAATTCGAGTTGTTTGCTTAACGGTGGCAGAAACTCGGCTCCGACGACCTGACCTACTTCGCCGCGACGGTCAAGGAAGCCGAACACCTGCTCGGCGGCTTCCTTACCGCGCTTCAATAGCTTGCGTGCCTCCAGCCATTTCCCAGCGGGTCGCACCAAGCTCACCAGGGTAACGAGCAGTACGAAGGCCGCCGACGCCGACAGTTGTCCGTAGAGCGTCAACAACCCGCCGACGTAGACGAGAATCAAAATGGCCCCGCCGGCTAGCAATACCAGGGCCGGCTGCGCCACTGCCTCGCCCCGATGACGGAGCCGCTGAATCTGGCCATAGCGGGCCAGTTGCCGTTCGATGCGTGCCTGGTTGAACTGTTCCATCAGATAGCACTTGACCAGACGCATCAGCATGAGACTTTCGCGGATAATAGTCAGTCGCTCCGCGGCTACATCGTTGGCCCGGCGCAGCTGAGCGCGATTGGCCGCCACCAGTCGCATGCCGACATACCAGATCAAGATCGAAAAGGCGATGAACGCCAACGCCAACAGGGGATCCACGAGAATGGCGAAGAGTAGTAACAATGCAAACGTGATCGGTTCGCGGTAGTAAACCGTTAAGTAGGTATAGAGTCCATCGTGCAAGGCCTCGATGTGGCGGGTGAGGATGCTGACGGCCTCGCTAGGGCCAAGGGCACGAATGGCCAGCGTGCCAAGGCGAAAGGTGTGATGATAGACCGCGCGGCGAAGTCGATTGGTGGCCTCGACCGTGGCCCGAGCCGCCATCTCGCGATTGATCATGACCAGTACGCCCCAGATCAACCCAAAAATAGCGGCCAGCACGCCCAGCCCGGTGAGATAGGTCGGCAGCCAGCGTTGTTCCAGCGGGGCGTTCCACATCCAGGTATTCCAGCGAGCTAACCAGGGAATCGGCGTCCAGAAGCGTCCGCTGGCGGCCTCACGCACGACCAGACTGAGGACACCATGATCGGACTGATCCATTTCCCACCCCGAGCGAGTCGAGGAATTGGGGAGAAACACCCGCTCCACCGCTGCTTTGCCGACGCGATCGTTGAGGATGTCGTAAACTATTTCCTCCCAGACGCCCTCGCGCTGATCGGGAGTAAGCTTTTCGAAGATCGCCTGATTGGCCGCTTGTTTGGACACTTCTGCGAAGCCGGCCCAGTCCAGCAATTCTTGCCGTTCATGCGGAGACATCGCTTCCCACTGAGCGTGCAAGCGACCTACCTGCTTGGGCGACAGCTCGCCGACTTTCGGGACCCGTCCCCGCCAGACCATCAGGTCGGCAAACAGCCACAGCACCAGAAGCAAAGCGACTAGTACGACGCCTACCGCGCCGCCGGACAAATAGGCGAACCACTTAGCGTTGCGCGAGAAGTTGAGATAGGCGATGGCCTTGTTGAACGGCGTATCCGTTCGAGTCATCTCTTTGTCCACGGCGGCCCCTCTTTCTTGTCGATGCTGTGCTTGTGATGATAACAGAATCGAAGAGTCTCGCCCATCGAGTCAAGATCAGGAATCTCTCGGAAAGCCTCCCTAGCGAACCGGCGACTGGATGGGTTGTGCCGATCGTGCCGAGGGACAGCTAGAACACGGTGTAATCCGCAAGTCGAGGACAAGCAAGATGGCCCTGTTAGTGATCGGGACACGCAATGCCAAAAAGCGGATCGAACTGTTAGAGATCCTGGGCGATCTGGGAATCGAACTGCACGATCTGACCCGCTATCCCGACGCTCCTGAAGTCGAGGAAGACGGCGATACGTTCGAGGCCAACGCACGCAAAAAAGCAGTCGTGCTAGCTCGGGCACTAAACGCTTGGGTACTGGGAGAGGACTCCGGCCTCGTCGTACCCGCTTTGGGCGGCGCTCCTGGAGTCTACTCAGCGCGTTATGCGGGCAAGCAGGGCGACGACGAGGCCAACAACGACAAACTGCTGGCCGAATTGGCCAACCATCCCGACGACCAACGCTCGGCCTACTATGTCTGCACGGCGGCGCTGGCTGATCCAACTGGTGAAGTCCGTGTCGTCGTCGAGGGGCGCTGCGGCGGCGTGATTCTCAAAGAGCGGCGCGGTTCAGGCGGCTTCGGCTACGATCCGTTGTTCCTCATCCCAGAGTATCATCAGACGTTCGGCGAACTCTCAGCACGAGTCAAACACGCTCTCAGCCATCGTGGCCGAGCCATGCTCCAGTTGCGCTCGCGATTGCGTGTCGACTCGGAGGGGTTGCACGTCGTTTAGAAAGCGCCGATATATTTCTTTCTACAGATGGCACATTGACGATCCTTAATACACTTCTTACAGCTACTATGCGGCCGTCGCGGTAGATGCGGGTTAAAGCAGCCGACGTCTTTCTGTTGCTGTTGGGTGTGTCCATTCCGTACTCTGTGGAAGAGACGCCCTGTGACTTCTGGCAGAAATGACGATGACGACCTTCTCGCTTCCAGCGCGTGTGCTAGTGTTCTTACTCGGCTCGGCGTTGTTCGCCGCGGCCTACTGTCAGGCTCCGCTGTTTTACTCCAACCAGAACCAGTATTTCCTACATGGCTTGGCTCAGGCTGAGGTCGGCTCGCTGGACGAGGACTGGTTGGCTAACACCGCTGATCCGACGCCGGCCTTCTCTGGTCTCGTCGCCGTAACAGCGCGGCACTTGCCGTGGTGGATGTTTCACGTCTACCATGCCCTGCTACTGGGAGCCTACGCCGCCGCTCTGCTGAGTCTGTTTGCCTACCTGGTCGGTCGCGAAATGGCCTGGCAGCGCTGGCCGATTTTTGTCCTCCTCTTTGTCGCCGCTCATGCTGGCATCGTCCGTTGGCTGTCGTACCAGTGGCTGAACTTCGATTATCCTTGGTTCCTTCAAGCGGGCGTGGCCGGACAGTACCTCCTCGGGGCCATGCTACAACCCTCGGTGTTCGGCGTGTTTCTCGTCGTGGCGGTCGTTCTATTTGCCCAAGAACGTCCACTGTTGGCAGCGATGTTCATCGCTCTAGCAGGGACGTGGCACTCGACCTATCTGCTGCCCGGTGCGCTGTTTATTAGCGGACTGCTCGCCTCCTTGTTGGTTCGGCGGCGATGGCAGATGGCGTTGGCGGTCGGCTCGCTAGCGTTGGTGTTGGTGCTGCCCGGTGTGATCTATGCTCTGGTGCAGTTTCGCCCTAGCTCTACCGAAGCATTTGCCGAGGCTCAACGCATTCTGGTGGAGGTCCGCATTCCCCACCATTCCCGAGTGGATTTGTGGCTGGATCAAGTAGCTGGGTTTCAGTTCGCCGGGATGGCGTTGTCGATCGTGTTAGTCTGGCGTACCCCGCTGCGCGAGGTGCTGCTGGTGCCGTTCGTCTTGGGTACACTACTGACCTGGGTACAAGCGGCGACAGGCAGCCCCACGTTGGCCCTGCTCTTCCCCTGGCGCGTCTCAGCGGTGCTGATGCCGTTGGCTACGACCATCGTGCTGGCGCGACTGGTGGGGTTATCTTGGCTGCCCGTGGAAAACGGCGTGGCTCGACGGTTGGCCTACACTGGGCTGACGCTCCTGGTCGGCGCGGGAGTGTGGATTCAGAGCAACCGTCTGGCCTTCCGCAACGACGAGGACGAGTTACCGCTGTTGGCTCACGTTCGCGACCACGGCAAACGCGGTCAGGTGTATCTGTTGCCAGTCAAAATTCCCGATCTCGCCGGCAAGACGCGCGGCTCGCTGTCCAGCGATTTCAAACCGTTGGAGGAGAAGAAGACCGACAGCAAAATCATTCCCATCGATCTGCAACGCTTCCGCCTGCATGCTCAAGCTCCGATCTACGTCGATTTCAAGTCAATCCCCTACCGCGACGTGGAAGTGATCGAATGGTTGGAGCGGCTGCAACGGGCCGAGTCACTGGGGCAAGAGTTAGCCCAAGGTCGGATACCGGCCACCGAGTTGCGTCAGGCAGGCATCACGCATCTAGTGTTGCCGGCCACAGTGCGGCTCGACTCCGCCGAGGTACGCCGAACCTATGAAGATCGCAAGTATCAGATTTACGAACTTCTATCCAAGTGAGCCAGCCTATACAACATCGCTATCTTGCCCCATTCCTTGAAAGGATCTGCTCCATGTCGAGGCTCGCGCTTCTAGCAGTGATTCTGGTGCTCCCATTTCTGGGCCTGGCCAATGATCCTGCCACCAGGCCGATTCTGGCGGAAAAAAATACTCCGCTGCAACCGCTAGTGTCGGGACTGAATGCGCCAACGGCGGTGGCGGTGAGCGCGGATGGCCGGCTGTTCGTCGCCCAGGGCGGGGCCAAGGAGCCTGGCGATGCTAGCATCGTGGAAATTAAAAACAATGCACCGGTGCCGTTTGTCAAGGGGATTCGTCAGCCGCGCGGCTTGATTAGCTGGCAACAGAGTCTCTTCGTTGCCGAGCCAAAGCGGATTTGGCGAGTCAACCTCTCGGGAAAGGCAGAAATTTATGTCGAGGCCAAGGCGTTTCCCCAGGAGCTAGGCGAGTTCACCGCCCTGACCGTGGATCCCACCGGTATGCTCTATGTCGCCGATCAGAACGGCACCAAGAGCGCCATCTATCGCGTCGAGCCGCGACGACGGGCCGTGTCGCGGCTGGTCGAGTTCACCCGCGACAACCGTATTGAAGCTCCGGCGGCAATGATGCAGCTGAGCGAGTATCATCTCCAAGTCGTTGATGCTCGATCCGGCGCGTTGCTGCAAGTGCGACTCTCCGATGGGGAAGTGGCTCAGGTGGGAACCGGCTTCGCTTCGGCCTCGGGGTTGGCCTTCGACTACTTCGGCAGACAGTACGTCGCTCTGGCCGACAAAGGTGAATTGCACGTCATTGCACGACCTGGCGAGAACCCCGTCCTGCTCGCCTCAGGGTTACAAGCACCGCGTCATCTTTGTCTATCGCGTGAGGGCAACTCGCTGTTTGTTACCGATGCCAAGGCGGGAACCTTGCTCCAGGTTCCGACGCTGGTGCCTGGACAGCACCTCGACGAGAGCAAGCTGCCCGTGGACATTGTTCCCGCCTTTCCAGATCTACAATGGTCGGGATGGGAGGGCGTGGACGAGCGCGGCAGAATCACTCCACATCGCCCAATTGTCTTGACGCACGCCAACGATGATTCGGGACGTGTGTTCGTTGCTACACAGCAAGGCGTGATCCACACCTTCCCCAACGACCAGACGGCGAAGAAGACTAAGATCTTTCTCGACTTACAGAACAAGGTCAAATACAGCGACGCGACCAACGAGGAAGGGTTCCTCGGCCTAGCCTTTCATCCTCAGTACAAGACCAACGGCGAATTCTTCGTCTTCTACACCCCCAAGCACGAGAATCTGACCAACGTTGTCTGCCGCTTCCGCGTCAGCAAAGAAGATCCCGACCGCGCTGATCCGACGAGCGAGGAGCGACTGCTGACGTTCAAAAAGCCATTTTGGAACCATGATGGTGGCACCATCTGTTTTGGTCCAGACGGTTACCTGTACATCACACATGGTGACGGCGGCGCAGCCAACGATCCGTTCGGCAATGGGCAGAACCTGAAGTCCCTCTTGGGCAAGGTGCTGCGTATTAATGTGGATAAGAAAGATCCCGGAAAGGCGTATTCTATCCCGAGCGACAATCCCTTCGTCGGCAAGGACACGGCCCGAGAAGAGATCTGGGCCTATGGCTTCCGCAACATTTGGCGGATGTCGTTCGACACCAAGACGGGCAAATTGTGGGCCGCCGACGTTGGTCAGAACTTGTGGGAGGAAATCGATCTGGTCGAAAAAGGCGGCAACTATGGTTGGAAGACACGCGAAGGGCTGCATCCGTTTGGCGTGATGGGCAAGGATTCGGACCTAGCCCGCGACATGATCGATCCCATCTGGGAGTATCACCACGACATCGGCAAGTCGATCACGGGAGGCCACGTTTATCGTGGCAAGCGCGTGCCTCAGTTGGAGGGGTTGTATCTCTACGCGGACTACGTCTCTGGCACCGTCTGGGCACTACGCTACGACGAGGAGAAGAAGCGGGTTACGGCGCATCATGAGATCCGTAAAGGCGGTTTTCCAGTCTTCTCGTTTGGTGAGGATGAACGCGGTGAGATTTACCTGCTGACCAGCACGCCGACCGGCAAGGGGCTATTCTGGTTCGCCCCGGCAAAGTGAGCGAATCTCACGCTTCATTCATACAGCGCCTGAATGACCTTGCCCTCGGCCAGGCGGATTGGGCGTTCCAGAACGTCGAGATAATGACTCGACGGATCATAGCCCAGAGCGTGGAACAACGTGGCGGCAACATCGCTGGGATCGTAGGCGGGTGTCACCGGATAGGCTCCTAGGCGATCGGACGCACCGAGGACTTTGCCAGGCGTGACTCCTGCCCCGGCCAGCAGGATCGAGTAGCAGCCGGCCCAGTGCTTGCGGCCCGGTGAGGTGCCGGCAAACGTCTTTTCCAGCGCCACCAGGGGAGCGCGGCCAAACTCGCCCATACAAACCACCAGCGTTGTGTCGAGCAAGCCGCGTGATTGCAGATCTTCCAGCAGAACCGAGAACGTCTGATCGAAGCGCGGCAACAGATGATCCTTGAGCGACTCGAAGATGTCATTGTGCGTGTCCCAACCGTAGACGTCGGTATCATGCGGGGCTTCGTCCTGCCCGCGGATCGAGGGGTTGAAAAAGACGGTGATGAACGGTACGCCGGCCTCGACTAATCGCCGAGCCAGCAGACACGCTTGTCCGGAGCGGTGCAGGCCATAGCGTTCGCGAAGGGCCATCGGTTCGCGCGAGAGATCGAAGGCCGACCGACAGGCTGGCTGAGCTAGCAAGGCATACGCTTGCTGCCGCTGAATACTCAGTTCCTTGGCCGGCGAGTCGAGTAGTTGTTCGCGGTAGGCTTCGATCGCCTGCAGCAGGGAACGGCGGTGATCGAGCCGAACTAGTGGCAACTCGGCGCGCGGCTCCAGTCCGCGCAGCTCAGCCACGCCTTCGCGCACATCGCCGAGCTGCAATGGCTCATAAGCACGTCCGAGAAAGCCGCCGTACTGTCCGGGAGCGACCACGTCGGGCACCAGCAGCGGCCCGTTGAGCTGAACAGCCGCATAGGGTAGACGGGAACTACGATGGATGCGCCGAACGATCGCGCCGAGAGCAGGAGCATCGGTCGGTCGAGGTGGCGGATTCGAGGACTTTCGCGGGTGAAAATGTCCGGTAAGCGAGAGATAGCACGCCGAACCGTGGTCCACGTCGTCATGCGACATGCTGCGAATCAGGGCGAAGCGATGGGCTAACCGCGATAGCTGGGGCAGATGTTCGCACAGCAGCGTACCTGGCACCGAAGTGCGGATCGGCTGAAAGGCTCCGCGAATCTCGCTAGGGGCATGCGGTTTGAGATCCCAAATATCGAGTTGGCTTTGTCCACCGGAGGTGAACACGACCAGTACCGACTTGGCCCGTCCCGCTCCGGGGCCTTGGGCGCGTCTTGCTCCGCGCAGTCCCGTCGCACTGACTCCCAATCCCAGGGTGGCTAACCGCAACCACTCTCGCCGGGTTAGAGATCCTGAGGTTTCGCTCAACAACCGCAGCATGTCGTTGCTCCCAGAGGGCAAGCTCGTGGTTATTGTTGCGAGGCCAATGATCAAACGCAAGTAACAAATCCTACTCTGCCGGATTGGTCCGAAGTTGAACTAACTTCTTCCACCACCTCTCTCCTAATACCCGTCGATTCTTGGTGCGGTCAGTGTTTTGAAATAACCCTACCCCTCTGGGCAGACTCGAATTAGACGGGGTTGCTCCGCAAGGGGGATTGCGAGTAGGATCTTCAAGCGCGATGGTGCTGCCTCCAGGCCATCGGCCTGTCGCGACAGAATCGACCTCTTCGACGCACCTCCACCCGCAGGCAAGAATTCACGATCCCATCTCGCAGGACGCGGAGGGAAAGCTTATGCGTACTCGCGCTTTGGCCAGGATGGCCGGCCCCTTGCTCGTGTTGTTGCTCTCCAATGTTGCAGAGGCGGAACAGACCACTCAAAAGCGCTTCATCGGATCACATGCGGGCGGCATCGCTTCGGTCGATTTTTCCCCGGATGGTCAGTTGCTGGCCACTGGTGGCGGCGACAAAAAGATTCGCGTCTGGCACGTCGGAACGGGCAAACCACGTCACGAGTGGAACGGTCCCACTTCATTCACCTGCGCGGTCCGCTTTTCTCCCGATGGCAAAACGGTCGCTGCCGCCGGCTACGAGACTGGTAACAACAATCCGATTTATCTCTACGACTTGGTCAGTGGCAAGGAATTGGCCCAACTGCCCGGCCATCACACCGGCGGCGCTAGACGACTAGCCTTCACGCCCGATGGAAAGTTCCTAATCTCGGGTGGGTTCGATGGCCACGTCCGCATCTGGGATTTGTCCACCCACAAGGAACAGCGCTCGTTCCGCGTCGAGAGTGGTACGGTCTACGGCTTGGCGTTGTCGCTGGATGGCAAGCATCTGGCGACAGCAGGTCGCGATGGGCTGAAGCTATGGGACTTCGCCACGGGTAAAGAGTTACCTCGACCGGGCATGAACAAGCATAGTTGCGTCGCCACCGCCTTTGCTCCCGATGGGAAACTCCTAGCCTCTGGTGATGGCGAGCGTGTCAAGCTATGGGAGGTGGTCACCGGCAAAGAAGTGACAGAATTGAAGCATTTCAAAGGCGAGCTGTCGCAATTGATCTTCTCGCGCGATGGTCGAACCCTGTTCACAGCCAGCTATGACAAAGCGGTCCGTCTCTTTGCGGTTCGCACCGGCAAGTTACTGCATGAAATCGAAGCCCACGAGGGTTGGGTTTGGGGTATTGCCCTGAGTGCCGACGAGAAGCGACTGGCTTCGTGTAGCGTTGATACTAAGCTCATGGTCTGGGAACTGCCTGAACTCACCTTTCCAGAAGAAGCGATTGGATCCGTTAGATTATCGCACCAACAGATTGAGGCCCATTTGAAAGAGCTAGCCTCTCCCGATGCCAGCACGGCGTTCAAGGCAGTGGTCGCACTGGCGGAAAACCCTGAGTCGAGTCTACCGCTGCTGAAGGATCGTTTGATTCAGCCTGGTTCGACTAGCGCTGGTCCCAGCGAGGCTGACATCGCTCGCTGGATTCGCGAGTTGGACTCCGACCGCTATCAGGTTCGCGAAGAAGCAACGCGGCAACTGGCTGAAGTCGGTGTCCGTGCCCTCCAGCCCTTGCAAAAGGTACTGTCCAGTCCCCCCTCGCTGGAAGTAAAGAAACGAGTGCAACGGCTGCTAGCCCGGCTCGATCCGACGGAATTGCCCGCCGAGGAGTTGATCGCCCTTCGTAGCGTGCAGACGCTAGAGTACATCGCCACCCCCGAGGCACGATCACTGCTGGAGAAGCTAGCTCAGGGCCAAGCCGGCCCCCGTGTCGGGGATGAAGCCAGTCGAGCCGTCGCTCGCTTGCAAAAAGGTTCGTCGCGCTAATTCTCACTTTACGGAGCGGTAAAGTGGTGCAGGATGCGTTCCAGGGCATCGGGTAAGTGCAACGCAGCGGTGTAGTGGCCGGCTTCGTACCAGTGGATGGCCTGTTTGCCCGACGCTTCCCAAAGCATTTGGGCCATGCGTGGCGGCACAATCTCATCCTTACTCGCGGCAAGAATCAGTAACTTTCGCTGCTTCAGGTTTTCGGCATGAGTGATCGGGTCCACTGGCTCGATCACCTTCTTCATCACTGACTTGCTCGCACCAAAGGTGTTGAACAGCGCGAACCAAGGCTTAGCCAAAGGATGCTCAGCGTAGCCCTCGACGAACCCCCCGCCTCCTAACAGAACACAGACACGACGCAAGCGTGGCTCCATTTCACCAGACAAAGCACTGATGAAACTGCCGAGACTGGTTCCCGTGATGCCCAGTCGCTTGGGATCGATCTCCGGCCGGGATTCCAGCCAGGCGGTGGCAACGCGCATGTCCAGCACTGTTTGAGTGACAGCCGCTATCGTGTGTGGAATATTGGTCGACATCAGGCGGAGTTTGCTGCCGGGAGGACGTCGTGGTCCATAGTAGGCCATCTGCACAAACAGAGCAGCGACCTTCTGGCTGGCCAGATAGGTCGAGATGTGCCGGGACAGAGCCTGGTTGCCGCCAGTGATGTCCAGCACGATGACGCCAGGAAATGGGCCTTTTCCCTCGGGACGATAGTACTCTGCATGGACGGTGTTGTTCTCCGGCGTGGCACTCGTGACCGGAGAGGGAAAACGCAATCGGTAGACCGTCACGCCAATGGCGGGAAAGTCAGTCTTTTTATCCATCTCGTAGCTGAATTGTCGCTCTTCCAGTCGATATCGCTGGGGAATGTTTTGCTGGCTCTCCGCAGGTCGAAAGCGAAACTCACCTTTCTCGACCAGTGAGCCGGCAAAAACGGGAACGGTCAGGCAAAGAAGGCTGAATGTGCAGACGAGATAGCGCATCGAGGCTTTCCTCACGAACTGCAGACCCTACCGAAGTTGGAGCGACTATCTGACTTTAGTATGCCCCAGCCGTCAAGTGGCTGCAAGCATTTAACTTTTAGGTCGTGCGCTCTTTCCGAGCGGAGGTCGTCAGCCCTTCGTGTCTCACGGAAGGTTGCCCCCCTCCGTTCAGGCAAACTGCTTCCGCGCTGGGGGTAAGTATGAGTAAAGATACTCCCGGGACAGTTTTACGTTGACGTCGCCCTCTCGCTTCTCCCATAATGAGCCTAGTGTTCACAAGATCTTGCGTCGGCGAGTCACCGGCGTAAGGTTTCCTGAAAGAATTTGGCACGACCCCTTGGGTCTGGGGGAACTCTCCCTCAGCGAACATAGAGGTCCGCCGCTTTCCGGGCACGACCAACAGAGACGCAGTCGGACCCGCTGGTGTAGTTCCCTGGCTCCTGATCGCGGAGCGAAAGGAAACGTATGATCCTGCTTTGGTGCCTGTGTGTAGCGTTGCTGCTCACTGGGCTGGCGTTTCGTCCCTATCTTCGGACGATGCTCGAATCGACTTGGTGGCTCAGCTTCGGCAAGCGTGCTCCAGTGTTGGTGCGAGTATCGCGATCCGGACGCAACCGCCCCGTTGCTCGGGCTACTCGTTGTCGATACTGGCCACCATTCCGAGGTCAAACTCGGGCCAGTCCCTGATCGTCGCGAGTATCTCGACGGCTGAATCCTTGTCCTTACTGGACACGGTTCGAGCCGTGGTCTTTGGTTGGCTGGCCGCACGGTGGGCGGCGGCCTCGGGAAGGATTTGGCTGAATGGATAACCCACTTTTTGTGGTTCTCCTCAGCTGTCTCTCGGGGCTGGTGGGTATTCTCCTCGGTTGGTTGGGCGTTCGCCTACTCGATCGCGTTCGGCTCAACAGCGTTCAACTACGCGCCGAGAATTTGCTCCAGGCCGCACGAGACGAAGCTGAAACGATCAAGAAGGAGGCAGAGCTAAAAGCCAAGGATGATCTGCATCAACTCCGCGAGGCGTTCACTCGCGAGACCGAACAAACCCGTAACGAGCTGCGTGAGCAAGAGCGCCGTCTCGACAAACGCGAGGACAGTCTCGAAGAAAAATCGCAACTACTCACTCGCAAAGAACGTTCGTTAGAGCATCAAAAAAGCAAATTAGCCGACCGCCGCGCTGACCTGGAACGTCAGACACGCGAATTGGAAGCCCAGGTCCGCTTGCAGACTCAAAAACTGTACGAAATCTCCGGCTACAGCCGAGAGCAGGCCGAAAGTGTTTTGATGAGCCGGTTGGAAAAAGAACTCGGCGAACAGATCGCGACCCGATTACAGCGGCATGAGGAAACCCTCCGGCAAACCTGCGAGGAGAAGGCTCGCCGGGTGCTGGCAACGGCCATTCATCGCTATGCCGCCGAACACACCGCCGATACCACGGTCAGCACTGTGGACATCCCCTCCGACGACATGAAAGGACGCATCATTGGTCGCGAAGGCCGCAACATTCGCACCTTCGAGAAAATCACCGGAGTCGACGTGATCGTAGACGATACGCCTGGAGTGGTCGTCGTCAGCGCCTTCGATAACATCCGTCGTGAGGTCGCTCGCCTCTCCTTGACCAAGTTGATCCAAGATGGTCGAATTCACCCTTCACGGATCGAAGAAGTCGTTCAAGAAACCCAACAGGAGATGGAGAAGAATATCTTCGAGATCGGCAAGCAAGCCGTATTAGATGCCAACATCGGGGTACTTCATGAGAAATTGATTCAGCTATTGGGTCGGTTGCGCTTTCGGACCAGTTACAGCCAGAACGTCCTCCAGCACAGCCTCGAAGTGGCCTACCTGTGCGGGATGATGGCGGAAGAGCTTGGCCTCGACGGTCGGCTAGCGCGCCGTTGTGGATTGTTGCACGACATCGGTAAAGCTGCCGATCACGAAATGGAAGGCGGACATCCCAAGATCGGAGCCGAACTCTGCGCTCGGCATGGGGAAAAACATCCCGATGTGTTGCATGCCATTGCCGGTCATCATGACGATGTGACCATCGATCACATCTACACGGTGTTGGTCGCCGCCGCCGACGCCATCAGTGCGGCTCGTCCCGGAGCCAGACGCGAGACCCTAGAGAAATACATCAAACGATTGGAGGAACTAGAGGAAGTGGCTTCGGGCTTTCCCGGTGTAGAACATGCCTATGCCATTCAGGCTGGCCGCGAGGTGCGTGTCATCGCTAACTCCAGCAATACCACGGACGCCGACGCTATTCGAGTCTGTCATGACATTGCCCGTGCTATCGAGGAACGCCTGAACTATCCGGGAGAGATCAAGGTCACCGTCGTCCGCGAACTCCGAGCCGTCGAGTTTGCTCGATAGCACAACCGTAGACAGTAGTCGGACAATAGAGAGTTCCTTTTTCCGACAGTATCCTTCTGAGCGAATTCTCCTCAAAAGCGGAAACTTACTAATAGTTCTTACTACTGACTACTGTCTACTCATCAGCATCATCACTATGCGGATTCTGCACATCGGCGACATTGTTGGAACTCCCGGCGTGAACTTGGTTCGTCGGGCGGTTCCCTGGCTGCGGCAGCACGAACGGCTCGATGTGGTTGTGGCCAACGCCGAGAATGCCGCCAGTGGTTCAGGGTTGACCGTGAAGCAGTTTCGCCGCCTGCGCGAAGCTGGGGTCGATCTGATCACACTCGGAGATCACATCTACAAAAAGGCCGAGATCATTTCGGTTCTGGAAAGTGATGACCGGATCTGTAAACCCGCCAATTTCCCTCCTGAATCTCCGGGGAAAAATCTTGCCTGCATGACTTTGCCCAACGGAGTCATGGTGGCCGTCTTGTCCGTTCTGGGCCGAACCTACATGCGTCCGGTCGATTGTCCGTTTCACGCTTGTGATCGCGTGCTGGCGCAACTGCGTCCACTCACGCCGATCATTGTGGTCGATGTCCATGCCGAGGCGACTGCCGACAAGTACCTCCTCGCTCACTACCTCAAAGGACGTGTCAGCGCGGTACTCGGGACTCACACCCATGTTCCCACGGCGGACGAGCAGATTTTTCCACCGGGAACCGCGTTTCAGTGCGATCTGGGCATGACAGGCCCTTACGACAGTATCCTCGGTCGGCGAATCGATCGCGTGCTGTCCACAGCGTTAAATTTTGCGCCGACACCGTTCGACGTGGCGGAAGGCGATGTGCGGCTGGCTGGGGCTATCGTGGAAATCGAATCGACCACCGGCCGAGCAACCAGTATTCGACGCATCATGATTCCTGAAGCGGATGTGCCCACATAAATGGCCGGCCGGGCCACACCGCCTGAGAACGGGGCATGGCCCGGATTACTCTCTGCCGTCTGAGTCGGTCAGGCTTGGGAACTTTGCCGTCGCCGTAGACGCCAAGCCAACGCCGCAGGCAAACCGAGCCCCAAAAGCGTCAGCGTGGCCGGCTCTGGCACTCCCGTCAGCACGACCGTCTCAAGTTCACCAGTCGTTGGCCCTACCTCAGCAGTCTTGGCCACCGCCTCAATAAACGCTTTAAGATATCCTGGATCTCCGGATTCCAGCGGCCCAGGAGCCACAAACGCACTCATGGTCACGAAGTACACATGATCGCCCAAATCGAGCGACTGGGTTCCCTCTAAAAAGACGTTCGTTAGCTGGACGCTCGACATTGAGAACGAGCCGGAGAGTTCACCTCGAAAGGTCAGTTCGCCCGACTGCCCTGACGCGACATCCTCTAACAAGAGCTTGTAAGCATATTCCGCGTTGGACAGAGTTTCGACGCCACTAGCGAAGGAGCCAAACAAAGAGATTTTCGCCACGAGGACTTCAGCCGAAGTGCCATAATGCGTGGCTTCGGGCTTTGCCGAGAGCGTCACACCGCCTGTCTCGGTCTCTAGCACGCTATCGGTGCTCATCCAGTGATACTTCCAAGTGGGATCGGCGTAGGCGAGCGAAACGAGCGTCAACCAGACAAATGCCATCAACACCATACGAGACATGATGGGTCCCTTTCCTGATCCGTGGTCCGGGGCCGTCAACGTGGTCGATTCGAAGAAGCCGTCAAGCAGCGGGAGCCTGACGCGAAAATCTTCAGCAATTCTCGCGCCGTCGAACAAGACAGGAGCAGCCGACTCATAACTCGCACTGAATCGAGCTGTTAGGGAAGATCGAGGGAAGAACAAGCCAGCGCGAAACCGATCAAAGATTGTTCATTCCTCGTCGGACTGATCAGAATCTGTTCCGCTCATTCGTTCCACATTCAGATTGAGCGCTCGCAACCGAGAACGCAGCGTTGTGCGGGAGATGCCGAGCAACTCGCTGGCCTGCATCTGATTACCTCGAACGTGTTTCAACACCGTGTCGAAGACCACGCGATCGACCTCAGCAGAGACCCGGCGATAGATGTCCGACATGCCCGACCGCAATAGCCGAGCAGTCATGGCTCCCACGTCCAGGGAAGAGGGCGCGGGCCGCAAAACTGAGTCGCGCAGCGAGTCGGGTAGATCGTCCACCGTGATGACGTCTCCTGCCGCCTGGATCATGGCATATTTCAGCACACTCTGTAGTTCCCGTACATTGCCGGGCCAATTATAGGCTTCCAGTTTCTCACGTGCTTCCGCGGTCAGTCCATGAATGGGTCGATTCAGCGTTCGACTGAACTGCCGCACAAAGTGATCGATCAACAATCCCAGATCCTCCAACCGTTCACGCAAGGCCGGCAAACGTATGGTGATGACGTTGAGTCGATAGAGTAGATCATGCCGAAATCGCCCGGCAGCGACTTCGGCTTCGAGATCCTTGTTCGTCGCTGTGATTAGCCGCACATCGGTCTGAATCGTCTCCTCGCCACCGAGCCGCTCAAAGCGTTGTTCTTGCAACAACCGCAGCACCTTGGCCTGAGTGGCCGGACTCATGTCGCCGATTTCGTCGAGAAACAGCGTGCCCAGATGGGCTTGCTCGAACTTACCGATGCGTCGGCGATCGGCCCCGGTGAAGGCTCCGCGTTCGTGGCCGAATAGTTCGCTTTCCAGCAGATTCTCCGGAATGGCCGCACAGTTGATCGCTAGAAACGGTGCCGAGGCACGCGCCGAATGATGGAACAAAGCGCGAGCCACCAGTTCTTTGCCGGTGCCCGATTCACCCGTGATGAGAACTGGAACTTCACGGGCGGCGACTCGGCCAATCGCCTTATACACCTCCTGCATGGCCGGCGATCGGCCGACAATGCGATCGCTGCCATCGCCTGGCTCTGCTTCGCCGTCGGGATCCAGCACTGGGACCACATGACGGAAGCGGCTCAGCTCCAAGGCTCGTTCAACTACCTCGCGTAGTTGGTGCAAATCGACAGGTTTAAGTAGATACTCGAAAGCTCCACGCTTCATTGCCTCGATGGCCGTTTCCGTGGTCGTGTAGGCGGTCATGATGATGACCGGCAAACGCGGGTCGATCTGTCGTACTTCGTTGAACACCTCTAGACCGCTCATGTCGGGGAGGCGCACGTCGAGCAACAGGACGTCCGGCGGATCGGATCGCACTGCGTCCAGACCGAGCTGCCCGGTGCGTGCGGTGGCCACGTGTAGCGTTTCCGACTCCAAACTACGAACCAGGGAATACAAGACGTTGGGTTCATCATCTACAACGAGCAGCTTCGCCATGATGAGACTCCTTGGGGATAACGTCTACCTCGGCGACGGGAAGGCGGACCACGAACTCCGCCCCTCCCTGGGGAAGATTGTCGGCCTCGAGAGTGCCACCATGCCACTCGATGATCCGACGTGAGATCGATAACCCCAAGCCCAATCCCGTCTCCTTGGTACTGACAAACGGTGTGAAAATGCGCTCGCCGAGCTGAGGTGGCAACCCCGGTCCTGTGTCACGCAGACGCAGCACCACACGATCACGAACTACCTCCAGCTTGAGCATCACGCGGCCTCCAGCGGGAACCACATCCAAGGCGTTTAGCAACAGGTTCAGCAGGACTTGACGAATTTGACCGGCATCGGCCAGTAACATTACACTGTCTCGGGGTAGGTCGGCATGAAGGATGACGTGGCACAACGAGGCTCGCGCACGAACTAGTGCTAAGCTTTCTTCGATCAACTGTTGAGCACAGACCAGAGATTTTTCCGGCCGCGGTGGTCGAGCGATATTCAGAAACGACTGGATCACGCCTTCCAAGCGGGTAATTTCCTCCTCGACCACGGTCAAATCTCGCCCCGTCAAACCACTTTGGCTTGGTGAGGAGTTGGCCGCCTGAACCAAAATTTTAATCGCGGTCAGAGGGTTTCGTAACTCATGTGCAATGCCAGCGGCCATCTGACCAACGGCGGCGAGTTGCTCGGCGCGTAACGCTTCGCGCTGGGATTTTCTCAAGCGTTCGACCGCGGCCGCCACGCGATCGGCAATCAGCCGCAACGCGTCTTCCAAATCGTGCAGATCCCACGGAGCAGCAAAAGTGATCGGGCCGACCACTTCGCCCAGCTGCCCGGCAGCGGCCTGGAGCGGCACACTCAGTTGCACCATCGAACGGCGAAAGCCCCAGGCAATGCCGGCCCCGGCGACGAGACCGGCCATCGACCCACACACGCCCAGCAATAGCAGTCCAACGCTCAACCGTTCGGCCTGATCTGTGTTACGGGAGATGTTTCGCTCTAGTTCTCGTTCGTTGAACGCCAAGTAGGCATGGGCCGGCTGAAGCACTTCATTTTCGAGCAGTTCGTCGGTCAATATTTTCAGCTCTGCTTCGGGACCGAGTTTAGCGAAAAAGGTGTTCAACCCCCGTCTGATCTGCTGCATCAACTCTTGCTCATACTCGGTGGTCGACCATTCGACTCCCTCGTCGATCCAGCCGTCGATCTCCGGGCGAAGACGTTGCACTACTTCCAGATCATTTTGATTACCGCTGACGAGATAGCGATAGATTTGCAATTGCACTTCGCGAACCTGTAGCTCGATCTGTTCGGCCGCCCGCATACTGGAGACGTTCAGCTCCAGCGTGTGGGAGATGTCGCGATGCATGCGATGGACACGCCAAGCCGCTCCGACACCGGCTCCCAAGAGCAGCAGGCTCAGCACAGTCGAGGGCACCAACAAGCGTAGGATTAGCCGTGTGGTCATGAGCGAAGTTCCTCCCAAGGCGTGACCGGTGCCATCAAGAACGATGCGAAGCGACCTGTCAAGGCCGCTTCGCATATTGGAGAAAATCGCTCTAGAATATAGTAGATATTAAGCCCACGCTTGTCGCACTTTTTCCGACAACGCCAAGACCGTTCGATTGGTTTGTTCGATCTCGCGTTCCAATGCCTCGATCTCACGCACCGTGTCCCAACTGAAGCGCCGCTCTAACTTGGCACGGAGTTGATCCAGTTCATTGTAAAGCATCTGGCAGTAGTCAAACCCCTGCGACAGTTTCCAGGCCTCGGGGCTGTATACCGCCTTAAGATCCCAACTGCCGTCGGTCGTGCGTTTCTCAACCGTGACATAATCGACGACGTAGTTGATTGGTAAACCCGTCGTCTTTCGGGATACTCCCTCGGTGGTCAGCCAATAGCGGGTGTCGTCCGTTTCCAGCTTGAGTTCCAGTTTGCCCCAGGATTCAGACACTTGATGAATCGTCGGCATCTTTCGCAACACCAACAGATCCGGACGAATGCGGCATCGCGTTCCCATGACTCTCAACCGCCTTATCTAGCTCAATTCGCGCATTACAACGTCGTAGACGCGCTTCTCACAGCAACAGCTTACCGCACCTTTCGTGCCAGCAGCCGAAGCCGATTCTTATTAGTCGGTTTTGTCGCGATAACCGTTTTCCTTTCAACAACTTGCGGTAGAAGGAGAATTCCGCCTCGTCGGTGCAATTCCACGAGTCGACGCGTCCCGTGTAAAGTGAGGTTAACACCAACGTCTACTGATGCTTGCGCGCGAAATAGGTCACGCCCACGGCAAGGAGTTGCCGATATTCGTGCAGTAACCCGGAGAGGAATCTATGCCCAGAAATGAGGGGCGGTTTATGGAAGGGCTTCGCTTGATCCCCGCATCGGGCCAGTCCACACTAACCCCGTGTAGCCGCTGTGAGTCGACAGGGTGTCCGTGGGATCGGATCGGGGATCAGACAATCTGCCCTGACTGCGAGGAACAGCTGGCCCTCGGCGAAGGCCAGCCGTTGATCGATCGGCTCGCTCCCCATCATTGCTTGGTCTGCCAACGTCAGGGAACCGTTCGCTATCTCACCTATCCGCTGCACGGGCGCGATCCGCTGGCAATCGATCTGTGTACCGGCCACTTCCACGACTTCCTTGGACGTCGCCTCGATCGTTACGCTTATCGGATCATCAGTCGCGCTCTACACGGCCTCGGACTCAGCCCTAAGCAGATCTTTTTACTCCATGAAGCGTTCTACGATGAACGCGGCCATCCGTTGCAACCCGTGCCGGAGCCGTGAGTCATTTGCCGACGAGTTTCAACTCCTGATCCGAGAGGATCGTGAAGTAGAATCCGTGTGGATTGTTGCCGTTGTTGATCTTCAGTAGGATGCGGTTGACTCCTTTGGCCAGGCTTACCTCAACGCGGTCCTGATCCGGAGCCGCGGCACGGGTTGCCCGCGAGACGTAGACCTCTTTGCCGTTGACCCAAAGTTTGGCTCCATCATCCGTGCCGATCCGAATGGTCGCCTCCTGGGCGATGGGGGATTCGATCTCGCGATACAGATAGGACACGCTGTCGGCGGCCTCGTTACCATGGAAGGCGGCGAGATCGACGTAGCCGTCGGCCCCCGGCTTGACAGTCCGCCAGCGCACCTTGCTGCTTTTGCCGTCGTAGACAGCTTCGCGATCGATTGATTTCTCCGGTGGAAAGACGCGCTCCAGTCCGCTCATGCCCGAACCATTGGGAAATGGTCCGACGATGGCCCAGTAATCCACCGCCAGCGCCGGCGTCTGCAACGTCAGTAGGTACTCGACCAGATCAAGCAAATCTTGCTCGCGCAACAAGGCCACAGTATCTTCCGGCATGATCGATTTGAGACTTTTTTCACGCGATTCAATCTCCTTTTTGCTGATGCGTGTGTCGCGTCCCTCGGCATCACGGAGAACGACCGCCTCGGGCGTTTCCTCAACGAGCAACCCCTGCACCGTAACCCCCTTGTCGGTCTGAATGATCCACTGGACATACTGATCAGCGATCGCTTTGGAGGGATAGAGAATCGACTCCAGCAGATTTTCGCGGCTGGCCTTTTTGCCGATCATCGACAAATCTGGGCCGATCTGTCCTCCGACCCCGTGAACGATGTGACATTTCAGACATTGCAGATTATCTTTAACGCTTTTGGCCAGAAGTGCCTTGCCACGCTCCGCGTTACCCCGTTGGGCGGCGAGGACCGAGATCGCCGGCAGTTTTTTGGGATCGAGGTTGCCCGGCGCGGGGAAGAGCTTTTGAGCCTGTTTGCGGATCTCCTCGAACGGGCTATTGCGAAGAACCCGTCCCGCCAGCGGAATCGACTCGGTGGGTAGGGTCTTGTTTTGTTGAGCGTCGAGCAACCAGCTTGAGCCGGACATGCTGGCCGTCAGCCCCAACACCGCCGCATCCCGCAATTCCGCTTGCTTCGCCTCTAGCACAAGCTGTTGCAAGCGGTGGATCACTTGTTTCTCTTCCGGCGTATTCATCCGAGAGCGGGCCACCTCTCCCAAGGCTCGGGCCACCTCAGGCTGATCCGCAACCGTGCCGTTGGACAGCAAATCGAGCAAGCCACTGGTCGCAGAAGGGCTGGCGAGTTTACCCAGCGTGGCAATGGCGGCCTGTCTTACTGTGGCTGGTTCGCTCGGTCGGCGTGCGAATTCCAGCACTCGCGCTGTCTGGTCGTCTCGCCCCGCCAGGGCGGTCAACTCCAGTCCCACGATGCGGGTCTCCGCTTGTTTTAGGAGTTTCTCGATCGCTTGTGTCAATTTCTCATACTGTTTCAGCTTTTGCCACTTGTTGGGTAGCAAGGTCTTGAGCTGCTCGATGGCTCGATCGCGCAGTGCAGTGGGAATCTCTTCGCCGAGTACGGCTAAGATCGTCTCACCGGCTGATAAGTCGCCGCCACTAGCCAGAATGTCGACAATTTTTATCCGTTGTTCGACACTCAACGAGGAATCTAAGAGCCGTTTGCCCAAGACCGGCATCATTCGTGGCGGTCGCAGTTCCCAAACGAGTCCGGCAACCTGATCGTTCCACTGGGGAAACTGTTTCTCGAAATCAGCCAGCAGAATCTCGCGACGCTTCTCGTCTTGGTGTCCAACCGCAATGCCGACCGCCGCGAGAAAATGACGATCCTTCCCATCGTAGCCCTTCATCAGTTGGTACAGAGCGGCTTTGCAGTCTTGAGGCGGCTGATCGCGCAGTGACAGCAGAGCCTCTCGCAGCACGCCAGGTGGAGCGTTCGCCTGTTCGCGCATAGAAGCGTAGAATTTGTACACATCGCGGGGGCGAACCAACTGGAAGTCGCGCACCATGCGAATGGCCTGTTCGATGAAGCGTGGATCTGACCAGTCGTAAGGCAGCGTCCCCAAAGCCAGCGAGCGCTGAGCGCGATCCACTCGCCGAGCTATCTGCCAAAGGGTGCGGGCACGCTGAATCGGATCATCGCGTTTCACTGCCACCGGGTCCAGCAGAGCCACCACTTGATCGATGGTCTTCGTGTCGAGCTTGTCCATTGCCATCCAACGCACGGACTGAGCTGGCGAGTTCAGCGCGTTGAGGATGCCCTGGTCCGTCGAAACATCGACCCCAGGCACGCTGTACTTGTGGCCCTTTGGAGCTAGACGGTAGATGCGTCCCATCTTCACGTCGCCCATGCCGTGGCCGCCCACGCCGGGATCATACCAGTCGCTCACAAAGACGCTGCCATCAGGCGCGACGCACACATCAGACGGACGAAACCAATTGTCGGTAGAGGTGACAATGTCCTCGCGTTCGACGGCGTAGGTCGCGCCCTTAGGCGTGAGGTGATAAGCGCGAACGTGACGCGGGCCAGCGTCGGTGTGCAGCGGCTGCCCCCAGTACTTCTTCGGCAACAGCTTGCCTTCATAGACGCACATGCCTGTTGGAGATCCGAAATAGGTGCGAAGGATCTTCGGCACCACGCCAGGTTTTTCCTCATGCCAGTGCGACTCGCCTCGACCACGCGGATGATAGCCGTAGTTGCCGCCAGGGAAGACGTGGCAAATGCGCGTCTGCTGATTCCCGTCATCGTCGTTGTCACTGACAAAGAGATTGCCGAAACTATCGATGCACGGTTCGTATTGATTGCGGAAGTTATGGGCCAGCAGCTCCAGGTTCTTGCCATCCATGTCACAGCGCCAGATGGTGCCAGCTCGACAGTCAGTACTGTTGGAGGTCCATTTTCTCCCTTTTCCATCGCTGGATTGCAAACCATCGACGCCAGAATCGCCCACGGAGAAGTACAGCTTGCGATCTGGCCCGATCAGGATACCGTGTACGCCGTGGTCGTGATCGATCCCGCGAAAACCACTCAGCAGTTTCTTCGGCGGTCCGTCAGCCTTGCCGTCGCCGTCTTTATCCTCAAAAACCAAGATGTCGGGAGACTGACAGACGTAGACTTTATAGCCAGGACCGACCGCGTCCTTGGCAACGGCGATGCCCAGCGGAGCAAGCAGCGAAGGATGCTGATAAAACGTTGTCGCCTTGTCCGCCATCCCGTTACCAGTCGTGTCTTCGAGAATGACAATGCGATCGCCTTGGGGCCGGGTCAACTTTGGTCGACGGTGCAGCGTGTTGCGATAATTGACCGACTCGCACACCCAGACGCGGCCCTTGTGGTCGATGTCAATGCAGGTGGGATTAACGAAGAGCGGCTCCGACGCCCAGAGCTTGAATTCCAACCCTGGCGAAACGGTAAAGGTGCCAGCAGCCTTCTCAGGCGGCAGTTGAGCCAGTGCTGTCGAGGCTACGAGCAGTAGAGCTAGACACGCAGAACGAGGCATGATGACGACACTCCGCAGAAGCGACAACCACATTCGTAGAGGTATCAGTATAGTCGATGTAAACGAAGGAGTGGGGTCAGATAATGAGAAATTATGCAGGGATCAATAAAGCGAGAATTAGAACGGCAGAAAGCCAGGAAACGATTATATCGATCTGAAATAACTCTTTTCCTGGCTTCCTTCGTTCCTTTTATAAAGTCACCTCATCGTTTCTTCGGCAGAGCAGCGGTTGCTTCTTTTTTGCCCTTGATGGCGGCGGCGTCGCCGGGCTTCACCTTCAGAGCCTCGTCGTAGGCGCGGACGGCCTCATCGAACTTCTTCTGCTTCAAGAAGGCTTCACCGCGAGTCATGGCTCCGAGATACTGAGCGTTCGCCAGCGCTGTCGTCGCCGCTTTATCTCCTGGGATCTTGCGCAGCGCTTCGGTATAGGAATTAATCGCTCCGCGATAGTCTTTTTTCTTCATGGCCGCCTCGCCTGCACTCATGGCCAACTCGTAGTCCTCCTTGAGTTGCTTAGCCCTAGGGTCTGGCTTTTTGGGAACGACCGGATCTTGTTTGCCCGGTGGCGGATCCTTTTTAGGCACAACGGGATCTTTCTTGATCAATGGCGGATCCTTTTTGGGCATTACAGGATCCTTTTTAGGTGCTACTGAAGGATCTTTCTTGATGGGAGGCGGCGTTGGTTTGGCCGCGTCGATGGCAGCGCGTTTGCCTTTGATCGCTTCAGCATCGCCAGGCTTGGCCTTGAGAGCGTCATCGAACGCTTTCTCGGCCTCAGCGAATTGTTTCTTGGCCATCGCTTGTGCGGCACGCTGCATCGCTGCCTTATACACTACATCCGGAGTCGGGGTGGGCGGCTTGGCTGTGGCGTCGGCCAACAGTTTCTTCGCCGTCGCGTTGTCCGGGTCCAGACGCAGCACCTCTCGAGCCGCTTTCTCCGCTTCGATCGGCTGGTTCTTGGCCAGAGCTTGCTCAGCGGTGGTCAGCTGGCGACGAATGGCGTCCTGTCGGGCCTTCATCGCTTCGGCCCGTTTTCGCGCAGCCAGCTCGGCCTCCCGCTCTCGTTCGACAGCGGTGACACCTGCTACAGCCTCGACATTGCCCGGATCGAGTTGTAACGCCTGGCGATAAGTAGCGAGGGCTTTGTCGAACTCCTTGGCGTCGCGCTGCTTCTTAGCCGTGACGAGCAGTTCCTTGAGCCGCGTTTCGCGCTGAGCCATTGCTTCCTTGGCGGCTTTCTCCTCAGCCAAACGCTTCAGCTCGGCGGCTTGCAGTTTCCTCGCCGTCTCCAGTCCCGCACGAGCGGCATCGGTGTTGAACAGTTTGGTTGCTGCGGTGAACTGCGTCACGGCTTCGTCAAATTTCTTGGCCACGAGTGCATCCTGGGCTTGCTTCATCGCGGCGGTGTACTGTTCGCGATCGCGAGCAAGTTTCTTGTCGGCCTCCTCGCGTTTGCGGCGAGCCTCCTCGATTTCCTTGCGTTCGGCAGCTGATTTGGCGTTAGCCAGGGCCACCTGTTCGCGTACCTCACCGATCAGTTTCGTTACCTCGGGAGTAACTCGGTAAGTGCGGGCCTGCTCGGCGGCGGCGAGGGCCTTGACGTAGTCCTTGTTGGCCATCGCATCGCTGGCCTGTTTCATCAAGCCGTCGTAGAGGGCTTGTGTGCGAGCCTCTTCTAATTTGCGACGTTCCGCCTCGGCTTTCTCTCGTTGAAGACGTTCCGCCTCGATTTTCTTGGCAGCGGCTTCGCGTTGGGCACGCAACGCCTCCTCACGTTTTTTCCGCTCGGCCTCGGTTCGTGCTTCGTTGGCTTTGTGTAACTCGACCTTGGCGGCGGCGAGTTCCTTGAAGACCTCCTCGCTGGGAACCAGGTTAGCGGCGCTCTGAAACTGCTGCACGGCCTGAGCGTAGTTGCCCTGCTTCATGGCCTGTTTGGCCTGGGCACGAAGGGCGTTGGCGGCCCGTTGGCGTTGCTGGTGCTGAGCCTTCCTGGCGGCTTCGTCTCGCGCCGCAGCCTCGGCTTCGGCCTTGGCGCGAGCAGCGGCAGCCTGTTTGGCCAACCGTTCCTGTTGTCGCCGGGCCTCTTCCAGAGCTTTGGCTTGTCGAGCGGCTTCGGCTCTTCGCTCCGCCTCTAGCTGGGCCTGTCGCGCTCGTCGTTCCGCCTCGATCAGCACCGCTTGCAACGCCGTACTGTTGGGTTTGTCCTTGAGACCGGCTCGGGCGATCTCGGCGGCTTTGGCTGGATCGCTGTCCAGCAATCCGCGTGCTTGATTCAGCGCTTGTTCGGTGGCGGCTCCACTGGCGGCCAGTGCCTTTTGCTCCTCGGGTTTGGCCCCAATCTGCCGGGCTAGTTCGCCCATGCGGAGTTTCAGCTCTTGTTGATCCTTGACGTGAATGCGCCCGGTGCCGGTGCGTGTGCCCGTTTCCGGATCGACTAAGTGGGTTTCTACGTCGAAGCTAGCTGTCTCGCGGAGACTGCCGAACACAAAATACCGAGCGTTGAGCGCCTGAGCCAAACAGCGGCGCGAGGCCGGATCGCGCAGCACTTCGCGCATGGTCAGACCAAGTCGCCCCATGTACCAACAGACTTCTCCTCGATCGATGATCTCGAAGCTGCCCCGACAGTAGGCGGCGAATTGATCGGCGAGAATCTCACTGGCTGCAGGCGGAACAAGCCCAGGCCGACAGTCGCACACCCAGCCGAAGACAGCCACTCGCGGTCGGACGAGAACCACAGGCGGACGGGGTGGCACCACGACGACCGGCGGCGGCACGACCACAGGCGGCGGCACCACGACGACCGGCGGCGGAGGCGGCGGCGGAATGAACGGTCGGCAGGCATCCAGTCGCAGGGCCAACTCGCGACGTGGTCCCCCGATGCTGATGGCCAGCTGGAAGTGGCGCTGGGCCTCGATGAAGTTGCCGCGACGGAAACAGTTGTCGCCTAACTCGAGCGATAGCCGCAACAGCCGTTGTCGGCGAACGTCCGTTGCTCCAAGAACCACAGCCAACGGCGGAGGAGGTGGTGGCGGAGCCACGAAGATGGGTAGTTCGGCAAAGTCCTGGATGACCAGCCCGCCCAAAGCCGGCGGTCGTGGAGTGTAGGTGACGATCGGCGGGGGCGGGGGAGCTTGCGGCGTGGGGGGCGGAGGCGGGGGCGGTAGATTCTCTACCGGAGCCGCTTCGATCGGCTTGACCGCCGAGACTTTCTGAATCAACGTCTCCTCAAACGCCAGCTTCTGCTCATCGGTCATCTGAAGCATCAGCGCGACCGTTTTGAGCTTGGGAATCAGCGCCTCGATCGATGGTGCGGTGAGCCGAGCCGTCTGCACGATCAAACCAGAAGAGACTTCGACTAGTCGGGCTTGCAGCGTAACTCCGCCGAGCGGCGACAACGTACCCACGACCAAGTAACGCAACCGAGTCAGACGTCCGAGTTCTTGTCGGCTTATATCGTGGTTGGCCAGATCATTCGTGTCGAGATTCAACTCAGCCAGCACACGCTGAAGCTGAGCGCGTTCAACGAGATCGAAGCGAGGGCGAAAGTGCGGGAGCAGTTCGCCGGCCACGATCCGCCCCGCGTCGGGGACGCCTACCTCGCCGAGTACCTCTAAATCGGCCACGCTGATGCGATCGCGTCGGCGTTCCAGTATCAGCTGACATTCGTCGATTTCTTGCTGAACGACCAGCGTCGGCCAGATTTCCTTGGCCTGCCTGAGTAACGTCAGCGCCTCCTCGATTTGCAGCGGATCACGGCGGAGTCGAGCCGCTCGCGCCCGACACTCGTCGTAAGTGCGAAGCTGTTCCTGCACAGTGGCCAACTGACGGGACAACTCGGCATCCTCGCCCAGAGCCAGCGCCTGTTCCAAAGCCACGGCAGCGGCTCGCAGGTTCTTGGCTTTCAGTGATGTTTCCGCTTCCGTCCGCAGCACAGCTTTCCGCACGGTGGTATCGTTGTAGGAGGCCGTGACCACGGCATCGGCTTCTTGCTTGAGTTTGGCCAACTCGTCGGCGCGATCGCCGCCACCATACTGCGACAAAGCTTCAGAAGCCAGTCGGGCCGCTTCGTCAGCTCGCCCCTCGTCGAGAATGGTCCGCACATCCTGAATGGCGTTGGCGGCCCCACGCTCTTGCTCGATCATGGCCTGGACTTTGTAAATCTCGCGCTGCACGGCTCCGGTATCGTTGATCTTCTGGGCCCGTTCCAGAGCAGCGAGGGCTTCACGATATTTTCCCTCTGCAATGTGATCAATGGCATCGAGCAGAGCCTGTTCGTACTGTTGCTGCGGGGTCAGAGTCGGCAGCGAGATCGCCACTTCGTCGCTCGTGGAGCTGTCGTTTTGGCCAACCGTATCCACCAGTTTGCGGATGCCGGGGGGTTGCTTCTTGGTGTCGCTGGCAAGTTGCGTGTTCGAGGCGTTCGGCTCGTTGGAAGACGTCTTCGCAGGTGGAGTGCGGGGATCAGACTTGCAACCGACGAAAACAATGACGAACAAAAGCAGACATTGACACAGGTACTGGCGCATGATGATGGGTCTCCCTGCCGGGTTCTGGGGTGACCACATTCTAGAGACCCTAGCTGGTTTGAGTAGAGCGAACAGACTTCCGCGATCAGGACCACGACTCGGGCGCTTTGGACGAAGCCGTTGCTGCTCCGTAAAACGAACCTCGTTTGGTCGATGTTGATAGACCTTCTCCCCACGGATGTCAGGGGTTTGAAGACAGAACGTCTTCGACGACATCGAGGGGATCTCTAGCTTCGTGAGGCTTTCCAGGATGGCTCCCAAGTACGTTTACTTTTTTGGCGGCTCGACGGCGGACGGTAACGGCAAGATGAAAGAACTGCTCGGCGGTAAAGGGGCCAACCTCGCCGAGATGTGTCTGATCGGGCTGCCGGTGCCCGCTGGCTTCACCATCACCACCGAAGTTTGCAACTATTACACCACCCACAACAAGCAGTATCCTCCCGAGCTGAAGGCTCAGGTCGAGGAAGCGCTCCGCAAGACCGAAGCGGTCATGGGAGCCAAGTTCGGCGACTCCAAGAATCCGCTGCTGGTCTCCTGTCGCTCCGGTGCCCGGGTCAGCATGCCGGGCATGATGGACACCGTGTTGAACATCGGGCTGAACGAAGCCACCCTACGCGGCTTGATTGAGTCGACCGGCAACGAGCGTTTCGCCTGGGACAGTTACCGCCGCTTCGTCCAGATGTACGGCGATGTCGTGCTGGACCTCAAACCGCAGTCGAAGACTGAGATCGACCCGTTTGAAAAGATCATGCACGACCTCAAGCATGAGGTCGGGGTCGAGGAAGATACCCAGTTGACTGTGGCCCACTTGAAGGAGTTGGTCAAACGCTTTAAGGCCGCGGTCAAACAGCGCAAGGGCAAAGAATTTCCCGAAGATCCGATGGAGCAGATGTACGGTGCCATCGCTGCCGTCTTCGGTTCGTGGAACAACGATCGAGCAGTGGTCTATCGTCGGCAGTACGGCTATCCGCACGATTGGGGCACGGCGGCGAACATCTGCTCGATGGTGTTCGGCAACATGGGGGAGGATTCGGGCACCGGAGTGGCCTTCACCCGCGACCCGGCCACGGGCGAAAATGTCTTCTATGGTGAGTATCTGATCAACGCTCAGGGAGAAGACGTCGTTGCCGGCATTCGTACTCCTAAGAAGATCGCTGAACTCGAAAAAGAGATGCCCCAGAGCTACAAGCAGCTTCTGGAAGTCCGCACCAAACTGGAGAATCACTACAAGAACGTCCAGGACATCGAGTTCACCATCCAGAAGGGCAAGCTCTGGATGCTGCAGACGCGCAACGGCAAGCGGACCGGCTTCGCCGCTGTCAAGTTCGCGGTGGACTTCCACGACGAGGGCAAGATCAGCAAGGAAACAGCCATTTCCGCCGACTGGGTGCCGCCCGACGACCTCAACCAGCTGCTCCAGCCGATCTTCGATCCAATCGCCAAACGGTCGGCCAAGGTCATCGCCAAGGGCATCAACGCTGGCCCTGGGGCGGCCACGGGCGTCATCAAGTTCTTCGCCGACGATGCCGAGGCCTACGTCGCCAAGTATGGCAAGCCCGACGCTCACGGCAAGATTCCGCCGGAGGGCCGCGTCATCCTCGTCCGCCGCGAGACTAGTCCAGAAGACCTGCGCGGCATGCAGGCTGCGGATGGCATTCTCACAGCGTTCGGCGGAGCGTCGTCTCATGCCGCCTTGGTGTCGCGTCAGATGGGCAAGGTCTGTATTGTCGGCTGTCAGGCCCTTCAGATCGACTACGACAAGCGAACGCTGACGGTCGGCGACAAGGTCTACAAGGAAGGCGACTTCATTTCCATCGACGGCTTCAGCGGTGAAGTGATGGAAGGCCAGGTCGCGACCAAGCCCAGCGAGGTCGTTCAGGTTCTCATCAGTAAGACACTGAAGCCCGAGGACAGCAAAGTTTACCAGCTGTTCGACAAGATGATGAAATGGGCCGATGAGTATCGCAAACTGCGCATCCGCACCAATGCCGATCAGCCCAATCAGGCCGAGCAGGCAGTGGCCTTCGGGGCCGAGGGCATCGGTCTGTGCCGTACCGAACACATGTTCTTCGATCACATCAAAGAAATGCGGGAGATGATCTTGGCCGAAACGCCCGAGGCGCGCAAGGCGGCCCTGGCCAAACTCCTGCCGTTCCAGCGGGAGGACTTCGCTGGTCTGTTCAAAGCCATGAAGGGCATGCCGGTGACCATCCGCACTCTCGATCCGCCGTTGCACGAGTTCCTGCCCCACGACGAAAAAGGTCAAGCAGAGATGGCCAAGGAGATGGGCGTCTCGATCGAGAAGATTAAAGAGCGCGTCAAGTCGCTGCACGAATTCAATCCAATGCTCGGATTCCGCGGCTGCCGGCTGGGGATTGTCTATCCGGAAATCACCGAGATGCAGGCCCGAGCGATCTTTGAAGCGGCCTGTGACGTGAAGAAGTCGGGCATCGATGTCGAACCAGAAGTCATGATCCCGCTAGTGGCTTATCCCGCCGAGTTGCGCGCGCAGGCCAAGATCGTTCGCGAAACCGCCGAGCAAGTGTTCAAGGAGAAGGGCGTCACGGTCAAGTACCTGGTGGGCACGATGATCGAGCTGCCCCGCGCGTGCATCGCCGCCGACCAGATCGCCAAGGAGGCTGAGTTCTTCAGCTTCGGCACGAATGACCTGACCCAGACCGGGCTGGGCATGAGTCGTGATGACTATGGCTCCTTCATCCGACACTACGCTGAAAGTGACATCATTCCCAAAGATCCGTTCCAGGTGATCGACTTCGACGGCATCGGCGGGCTGATGAAGATCGGCGTCGAAAAGGGCCGTGCCGCCCGAGCCGATCTCAAGATTGGCATCTGTGGTGAACATGGTGGCGAGCCGGACAGTGTGAAGTTCTGTCATCGAATCGGCTTGAACTACGTCAGTTGCTCGCCGTTCCGCGTACCGATTGCCCGGCTGGCAGCAGCGCAAGCGGCGATTGAAGCGGCCAAAAAGTAGTATCTCCCACGTCCCGGGCCGAGTAGCGTCGCTCGGCTCGGGCGGTGCATTGTCGGTATCACTTCGCATGGTTGGAACGGATTGGCAGAACCGCGTCGCGAAGTAGGGTTTCCACTTCTCTAAGTATGCGTCGCAAGATGATGAAGCGAATCGCAGGCTGAAGCCTGCGACTACCAGTTCCGATTAGCCAGTAGCCGCAGGCTTCAGCCTGCGAAAGAGCTTCATACCCCGCTGTCGCTACACCATCATGAGGTGCGGGCTAACGGTCCCAGTGACTGACTCCGCGATCCGCACACCAAGTCTGGTCAAAAAGCACGATGATCGAACTGGACACCGATCACCGCCGTCGCTGGATAGCGTTTGCCTCGATGTTCAATCAGGCCCCGACGGAGTTGCACTCGCCAGAGGAGCTTGCCTTCATAGCCGGGCTTGTTGCTATCGCCAAACAGATAGGCCGCCACGGCTGGATTCCAACCATCCGTGGCCACTATCGTTTCCATCGTCTGCCCAGGAGCAAGCCCCTCGGGATCATAGTTTTTGCGGCCTACTAACCACTCGCGCGATCGTCGGCGGTTAGGCGAGTGGTTCAGCGGGGACCATTTCGCCGGCCCGCCGAAGAACGCCTCCTGGCCCGCCTGCAACACAGTCAACGGCACCGATTGATCCTGACCCGGTTTGTAGGCTCGGTCGAAATAGTTATCCAGCGGCGTGAAGGCGTAATCCTCCGCAGTGTTCGTCAACTCTAGCGTCAGTACCAAGGCATCGTGAGGACTCTGTTCCGGTCGATCCGGAGCGGCTTCCGCCAAGAGACTAATCTTGCGCCGTTCGACTCGCCGGGGCTTCACTAACAGATCCCCCACCTGAATCGACTCGTGCAGCGGTACGAGAAGATGCTCCGGCAACGGTTGCAGTGCTAGGTCCCGGTTGATGGGCAGGTGAACACGCTTGCCCTCCTTGCGTACTCCCGGAGTATCGCCCTCAATGTCGGGCAGTTGATCGAACAAGCTCGGCGGCACGGCCTGTAGTCGCATGTAGGTGTAGGCTGCCACCGCCGTCGCCGCCACAGCGTAGAGCAGCAATGGCACGATCACTAGTGGGAAAACGAGATTCATCTTCCGTTCTTTAGTGGGTCGAGGAGTCACGGGGTGAAGCGGTGATTCGACCGGAAGTTCGCTGGGAGTTGGCTCGTTGGGTACCTGCCAAGGCAGCGTGCCTTCACCGTTCTCCTCGGTCTGAGAACGAACCTGAGGTGAAGTAGGTAAGGTCTCTTCGGCAAACGACGACAGGGCCTCTGGCGCGGTCGGCTGCGGAGCCAACTCCATCGACGGTACCTCGGAATTGGCGGGCAGGGAAGTCGTCGCTTCTGACCACTGCGGAAACAGACTTTCACTCTCTTCATTAGAGGAAATAGGTGGTTCCATCCCACTGTCGCTGGAGAGGTGCGTGGAGACTGCTGGTGCCAGCACCACCTGTTGGCAGGTCGGACAGCGAACCTGTTGGCCCAAATACTCGACACTGACCGCCATCAGATTGCCACAGTGCCCACACTGGAAATTGACCGTCTGCATCGCTTTCTCGTTCCGCGTGGAGGAATCAAACGCCAGGACCGGCGGATCGCACTGACTCCGCCACGCCCTCAGCATACTTAGCAAAGTTCGCGGTGAATAGCCCGGCCAGTTTGTTCGCCTGCTGATCGTAGGCCAGAGGATCGGCCCAACGTTGCCGCGGGTGCAGCACCTCCACCGGCACGTCAGGACAGGCAGTCGGCACGGCCAGGCCAAATCGCGGGTCGGTAACACAGGGCACCTGGTCGAGTTGCCCTTCCAGAATCGCTCGCACCATCGCCCGAGTGTAGGCCAAGCGAATCCGTTCGCCGCCGTCGCCTGCGCTACCACCGGTCCAACCAGTATTGACGAGCCAAACTCGTGAGCCGTGCCGTCGTAACCGCTCCGCAAGCAACTCGGCATACCGAGTCGGATGCAGCGGCAAAAACGGAGCAGCGAAACAGGTACTGAACGTGGCCTGGGGCCGAACTATGCCGACTTCCGTTCCGGCCACCGTCGCTGTGTAGCCCGACAGAAAATGATATAGCGCCTGATCGATCGTGAGCCGTGCCAGGGGCGGCAGCACGCCGAAGGCATCACAGGTGAGAAAGATCACCGTGTCCGGATGACCGGCCCGGCTAGTGGGCACTGCTCCGTCGATGTGAGCCAGCGGATAGGCCGCTCGGGTATTCTCCGTCAACGAGTCATCGTCGAAGTTCGGGACTCGCGTCGTCGGATCAATAACGACGTTTTCCAGCACACTGCCAAAGTGCAGGGCGTTCCAGATTTGCGGCTCGCCGGTCGGCGACAGACGAATGCACTTGGCATAGCAGCCGCCTTCCAGATTAAAGATGCCCTCGTCGGACCAGGCGTGTTCGTCGTCTCCGATGAGTAGTCGCGTCGGATCTGCCGAGAGCGTCGTCTTGCCCGTGCCGGATAGGCCGAAAAATAACGCGGACCGGCCATCCCTGCCGACATTCGCCGAGCAGTGCATTGGCAACACCCCTCGACTTGGAAGCAGATAATTCAGATAAGAGAACACCGATTTTTTGATCTCGCCCGCGTAGCCGGTGCCACCGATCAACACCATCCGTCGAGCGAAGTTCAAGACAATGAACACCTCGGATCGAGTTCCGTCGCGCTGGGGGTCGGCCTGGAACCCCACCACGCTGTAAATCGTCACCCCCGTGGCGGGATCGAATAGTGTCTCGTCCAGTCGCAACAGACAGCGGGAGAACAGCGCGTGCCAGGCTTGGTCGGCGATCAGCCGGACCGGCAACCGATGCCTGGCATCGGCACAGGCGCTGGCCTCGACGTGGAACAACTCCCGCCCTTGCAGATAGGCCAGTACTCGACCGAACAGACGATCGAACGTCGCTTCGTCCATCGCTCGGTTCACCGTTCCCCAATCGATGGCCGAGTGCTGCTCCGCTGGTACGACCAGATAGCGATCTCTGGGTGAGCGACCGGTGTACCGACCGGTGAGCGTGGACAACGCACCGCGATCGGTGAGCTGCCCCTCGCCGCGAGCCAAGGCGCGTTCAATCAGGGCGGGAGACGAGAGCGGAGCGGGTAGATTCAGCCCGGAAATGATGGTTTGATCTGGTGTTGTTGCCATGAAGGAACACTCCTGCGATGGGGAATTCCTCCATTCTATCGCTGTCGTGTTCCCGTGTAGCTAGCCCACAACGCCTCGATCGGATGGGCCACCCAGAAGCCTGGTTTCTGCTCACGCAGATAGCGTGCGATCTGCAACAGACAGCCAACGTTGCCGGTGAAGACCGCTTCCGCGCCGGTGTCGAGAATGTGCATGGCCTTGCGTCGGCCGACCTCGGCGGACATGTCGGGCTGGGTGAGGTTGTAGCTGCCCGCCGCTCCACAGCAATGTTCGCTCTCGCCGAGAGGGACGAGTTTCAGTTGCGGAATCTTGGCCAGCAACTCGCGCGGCTGCGAACGAATCTTCTGGCCGTGACTGAGGCCGCAGGCGTCATGATAGGTCGCTGTCAGCGGCAGCGGATGGGTCGGTGGAATCAAGCCTAACTCAGCGAGAAACTCGTGGATGTCGCGCGATTTACGAGCAAACCGCTCGGCGACCGCTGCCGTCGGACGGTCCTTAAGCAAGTGGTCGTACTCCTTGAGAACGGGTCCGCAGCCCCCCGCGTTGTTGATGATCGCATCGAGATTGTCCAGTTCGCTGCCGAACGCCGCGCAGTTCTGCTCCGCGAAACTCAGGGCCGGCTCGACCAATCCGGCATGGTAGTGCAGGGCACCGCAACAGCCTTGTTGACGCGGCACGACTACCTCACAGCCATTCTTTTGCAGGACTTTAGCGGTCGCCCATGTCGTTTGTGGGAAGAAGGCATCCGCTGCGCAGCCGACAAACAGTCCCACCCGGGCACGACGCGGTCCCTCGGCGGGCAACACCGTCGGCAGTCGTCCTGGATGCCGTTCCAAAGGTGGAACGATCTCGTGCATGCCACGCAGCGATCGAGGTAGAATTCGTGCCATGCGGTCTATCAGTCCGCGCAACCCCAACCGTTGGGCCAGACGGATCGGAGCCAGCGCCCAACGCATCCGACCAGCGTATGGCGTGAGATGAAACAACGCCCACCGTTGTAGCCAATTCAGCGAGGGAAACACCGGACCGAGTTTCGCCATGTCCTTACGGTACGAACCGATGATCTTGCCGTACTGCACCCCCGAGGGACAAGCCGTCTCACACGCCTTGCATTCCAAACACAGGTCGAGATGACGGCGCACTTCGTCGGTCAACTCGGCGCGTCCGTCGGTGACAGCGCGCCAGAGGTAGATCCGGCCGCGCGGACTGTCGTTCTCGTCGCCGGTCTCGACGTAGGTCGGACACGAACCCAGGCACAACCCGCAGTGGACGCAATCCATGAACGTTTCGTAGGGGATGTTGCGGCCCAAGTCTCGTGGAGCCACTACCGGCAGGGAAGCGCGAGCAGTTGTTGTCGAGGTGGTCATACCAGGCTCGGGAGTTCAGATACCTTGGAGAAATCGGCCAGGGTTGAAACGTCCGCGCGGATCTAGAGCGTGCTTCACCTGCCGCATCAATTCCGCATCGGCGCGTGGCGTGCCCCAGAGCGGCAACAGCGGCTTGAGCGCGCTGGGACAGCGTAGCACCGTCAGATGCCCAGCGCGAGCGGCGAGTGTTTCGCGGTGGGCGACCGCGGTCGAAGCGTCGGGCGTCTGTAACCAGTGTACCCGCACTAGACCATTGCCGGCATGCGCATGAATCAACGGATCGCCGGGCAGTCCAGCAGCAAAGGCGGCGAACTCGGCCACTTGCGACGGGAGAACCCCTGCTTGCAGGCTAAATCCCGCTCCGGTTGGGGCTGTTAACTCCGTCAGCGATTGCCACACAGGCTGCGTGGCCGCGCCGGCGGCGGCTTCGGTGCCGACGACGTTCAGCCGGGTCAACTCACGGATCAGCTGCTGCATCTGCCAGTGGACCGCCGTTTCGCTGTCCTCGAAGCCGATCACCAGCAGCCACGCTTGTTTGGGTTGCAGTAAGCCCGCATGTCGCACGGCAGCAGCGTTGAGCAGATCCAGACAGATTGGTCGTGTTTGCGAGGCATGCAACTCCTCCAGCAGAGTCGGCAGGGCAGCCGTTTCACAGCCGAACATCAGTACCGCGCTGGCCTCGGGTATGGGCCGCACTTTAAGCGTTACCTGCGAGATGACGCCGAGCGTGCCCAGCGCTCCGAGGTGCAACTTGCACAGATCGTAGCCAGCCACGTTCTTGACCACGCGACCGCCGGCTTTGGTTTCCTGTCCCTCGTCATTGACAGTGCTGATGCCGATGACGTAATCGCGTGCAGTCCCGGCACCGTAGCGGCGCGAACCGCTGGTGTTGGTGGCCAGCACTCCGCCGAGCGTGGCCTGCTCCGCGCGGGGCACGTCGAGAGGCAAGCGTTGACCTTCTCCGGCCAGCACTCGTTGCAACTGAGCCAAGCGAATACCCGCCTGCACGGTGATGGTCATGTCGCGCGCGGGATAGTCGATGATCTGATCTAATCTGGTCAGATCGAGGGCGATTCCATCCCGGGAAGGCGGATAACCCAGATCGAGCTGAGTACGACCACCCAGAGGAAATACCGCCTCGGCCTGGCGGATCTGTTCCCCCAGTTCGACAACCGAAGTCGGGCGAATCACTGGTAGTGGGCCGATTCCATCAATCTGGCAGGAGGCATCATCCACGGCGTGACCACATTTGGAGAGCGAGGAGCGTCGCTGTTACTTAGAGTAGATGACACCAGGATATCTGTCCAGCAAGGCAACAGCACCGATGTCGGGATCTTTCCTCAAGTGACTACTACTTGTACTGAAGTGATTCACTAAACAACCCCAATTCCCGCTCCGGATAACCTACCTGAAGTAATACCATACAGACCAACTCTCCGGGACTTGACCCGGCTAGTCGATCCATCTAGCCTGAACGTGTTCTCTGCCCGTGATTCCGCCGTGAGTGATTATGCCAGCTACTCTCTCTGCCGTTCCCAACGCCGTCGGTCGATTTGGCGACTACGGTGGACGTTATGTTCCCGAAACGCTCATCGCCGCCCTCGATCAACTCGATCTGGAATACAACCGGGCAGTGGCCGATCCGGCCTTTCAGGCAGAGTTCGCCCACTGGCTGAAAGTGTGCGTCAATCGTCCCTCACCGTTGTACTTCGCCGAGCGCCTCACTCGACAGGCCGGCGGAGCCAAAATCTACCTCAAACGCGAAGATCTCAACCACACTGGGGCGCACAAGATCAATAACTGCATCGGGCAAGCGTTGTTGGCTCGGCGCATGCACAAGACCCGGATCATCGCCGAGACCGGCGCGGGACAGCACGGCGTAGCGACGGCAACCGCCTGTGCCTTGTTCGGCTTGCCCTGCCAGGTCTACATGGGTGAGGAGGACGTCCGCCGCCAGAAACTCAACGTCTTCAAGATGCGCGCTCTCGGCACTGAAGTGGTGCCCGTGCGGACCGGTAGCCGCACCCTGCGCGACGCCATCAACGAGGCCATGCGCGACTGGATGGCTAGCGTCAAGACAACGCATTACATCCTCGGCAGCGTGGTCGGGCCGCATCCGTTTCCGCGTATCGTACGCGACTTCCAGTCGGTCATCGGCCAAGAGACTCGTCAGCAGTGCCTGGAGCAGTTGGGCCGACTGCCCAACGTCGTCATTGCCTGCGTCGGCGGTGGAAGCAACTCAGCGGGAATGTTCTATCCCTTTGTCGACGATTCCAGCGTTGAACTCGTGGGCGTCGAGGCGGGGGGACGCGGGACCGCCGAAGGCGAACATGCCTCGACTCTGGTCTTCGGACAGCCTGGAGTACTGCACGGCACCTACAGCTATGTCTTGCAAGATGCAGACGGTCAGACGGCAGGCGTACATTCCATCTCCGCTGGACTGGATTATCCCGGAGTCGGACCAGAGCACAGCTACTGGAAAGATACGGGACGAGTCCGCTACACCTGCGTCGGCGACGACGCCGCTTTGCAGGCCTTTCATCTCTGTTCGCGTCTGGAAGGCATCTTGCCGGCTCTGGAGACGGCCCACGCTGTGGTCGAAGCGATGACCCTGGCCGCCCAGCGATCTCCGGACGATTTGATCGTCGTGTGCTTCTCAGGTCGGGGGGACAAGGACTGCTATGAGGTGGCCCGTCTGGAAGGCGAGGAGCTATGAACCCCATTGACGATCTCTTTCATCGCCTTCGTGACCGACGATCTCGTGCCTTTATGCCGTTTCTGACCGCGGGCGATCCTGACCTGGCCACGACGCCGCTGTTGGCTCAAACGTTGATCGACGCCGGAGCTAATCTACTGGAGATCGGCTTTCCCTACAGCGATCCCATTGCCGATGGACCGGTCATTCAGGCGTCCTACACCCGGGCCTTGGAACGCGGCCTACACCTGGATGGCGTCTTCTCCACCTGTCAAGCGATTGCGGCCAAGAATCCTAGTGTGCCTCTGGTGGCAATGGCCTCGTTCAGCCTGATCCATCGACGCGGTCCGGAACGGTTCGTCCGCCAGTCGCTGGAGTCGGGGCTTTCCGGAGCCGTCGTCCCCGACTTGCCCGTCGAGGAGGCCGGGCCCCTCGCTGCTGTATGTCGCCAGTTCGATTTCAAACTCATCCTGTTGGTCAGTCCGACCACGACTCCCGAGCGTGCCCGGCGCATCGTGCAAACGGCCACCGGTTTTGTCTACTGCGTCAGCGTGACCGGTATCACCGGCGAACGAGCCAGTCTTCCTTCTGAATTGCTCGATCAACTCCGTTGGTTGCGTCAGCAGACCGACCTGCCTCTGTGCGTCGGGTTCGGCATCAGTAAGCCGGAACAGGTGACGCTGCTCCGCGATCACGCCGAGGGGATTATCGTCGGTAGCGCGATCATTCGCTTACTGGAGACGCCAGGTCAACCCAAGGAACTGGCTCAGCGAGTAGCGACGCTGGCTGGTTCGCTGGTCAAGGCCTTGCACGAATGAGCCGCCGACTCGGCCGCTGGGTTGGCCTGCGTCTCGTCTCGCCACAGCCACAGTGTGAACGCCGGCACCAACACGGGACGTACTAGGAAAGTATCGAGCAATACCCCCAACGCCAGGGCGAAGCCGACCTGAACCAAGGTGTTCAGCCCCGCCAGCATCAGCGTGGCAAACGTTCCCGCCATGATGACCCCACACGAGGTGATCGTTCCGCCTGTTTGGGCCAGCGCTCGCCGAGTGCCCTCGATCCCGCCGAAACGCTGACGTTCCTCCAGCGCGCGACTGATGAGCAGGATGTTGTAGTCCGCGCCGACAGCTACCAAAATGGTGAACAAAAAGAACGGCACACGCCAGTCGATCTCGCCCAAAGGTCGCAGATGCCACCAGCACGCGAACAGCGTGGTCGCCCCCAGCGTGGCATAGTAGCTCAACAACACCGTCGCCAGGAGATAGCCCGCTAGCACAGGATGACGCACCAGCACCAGCAGGATGGCAAAGATGCCGACCAGCCCCAGGAGGTTGATCCGCTGGCGATCGGATTCCGTGACCCGAGCCAGATCCGCCGCGCTGACTGTGATGCCGTAACTCTCGGCTCGCACCTCAGGAGCAAGGCTAGACAGTTCACGCCCTAACCAGAGCTGAATACTCTCCAATGTCTCGGCACTACGGGGATCGAACGGCTCGGTGTTCAGGATCACATCTAAGCGGGTGACTCGGCGCTGATTGGACAAATCGCTGACGTAGAACGCACGAGCTTGTTTCTGGACAGATTCGCTGAACCGCTCGGCGGCTCCCTTCCAGAAGGCGGTGAAGAGCGACCCGCGCAGGTTGTTTCGGGTCGGCGGCGGAGGCGGTGGCTCCTCGACCGGTTTGCCCAGCGGATGCGTCAGACAGCGCACCTCGGCCACGTTGGGTAGCTGAAGTAAAGCACGATAGCAGGTTTCGATCAGCTGTCGCCCTTGGCTGGTGTCCCAATCGCGCGGAGATTCCAGCAACACCGTGACCGGTCCCAGTTCGCCGGCAGTAAAGTGCCGCTGGATCGCTTGCAGTCCAAGCACACTGGAGGAGTTGGTCGACAGTTCCGCGGTAGCACGGTAGGTAGGTCGGACATTCAGCCCCAACCAAGCCAGCGGCACGAGAGTGAGCGCGGCTAGCGAGCCGATCAATAGCGGTCGCGCAGCTAGGACTTGGCTGAAGCGTTCCCAGACCCCTTCGCCGGTTGTCGGTCGCGGTAACCCCACGGGCCAGAATGCCGCTCTGCCCAACAGTCGCAACAACGACGGGGTCAGGGTCAGCGATGCGGCCAAAGCGACGGCCAAACTGATGGCGATGGCCGGTCCGCCGCAACGCACCTTGGCAAACTCCGCGGTGCCCATCAGAGCCATCCCACTAATTACCGTGCCCGCGCTGGCAAGCAGAGCACCGCCCACGCCCGAGATGGCCCGAACCAGCGCCCCAGAACCAGTACCTCCGTGGCTGAGTTCCTCTCGATACCGACTGACCAGAAAGAGACAGTAGTCGGTGCCGGCCCCGTAGAGCATCACGACGGCAAAGATCTGACTGACATTGACCAGCACAAACCCCGGAATCAACGTCAGCAGTGCCAGCAGACTTAACGCCACCCAGACAGCTAGGGCGATCGTGACCAAGGGAATCAGGGCAAGCACCGGCGAGCGGTAGACCATCAGGAGAATGACGATCACCAGCAGCACCGTGGCCAGCGTGGTGCGATCAAGGCTACGGCCACTGGCGGCGATCAGATCGCGACCAATGCCGGCAGGACCAGAAAACCGCAGAGTCGGCGCATCCGAAATGGACCGCAGCCGCTCTTGAAACCGTTGCTCGATCCGTTCGACCGCCGAGCAGGTGTGCAGAGCCAGATAGGGGGTATCGAGCGAGATTTGAATCAAGGTGCAGTGGCCGTCCTCACTGAGGAAGCGTTGCCCAATGAAGGCATCGCGGTGCGAATAAATCTTGCGGATTTTTAGGTCGGGTTCCTCGTCGCGAAGCCGTCGCAGCTCGTGAACCAACTCATCGACCAGCAGTAAATCGCTTTGCTCTAGTTTCCGCTCGCGACGTTCCAGCACGACGATAAGCCGGCTGGCGAATACTTCTTGCGGAAATGCCTCTTGCAGCAGCTCGTAGCCGCGCACACTTGGACAGCGTGCGGGAAGGAAGCGAATATCGTCGTCCTGGGTGCGGCGGTCCCACGAGGGAGCAAGCAGATGAAGCGTGACCCCGAGCAGCAACCAGCCCAGACAGATTCGCCACGGATGCGCGGTAATCCATCGCCCCAGGTATGTAAACATGCCCGCGCTCCCCCCAATGTTCCGAACGAGTGAGTCCGGCTCATAACGGATTCACTCTCACAAGGAAAGGTCAGCCTGACGCCGTGGAGGGAAGCTCACTTACCTGCTCAGTACAATCTCTTCAGGTTCGCCAGCCCAAGCGAGCCATCGTGTGCGAAGGATGGGCAACTGGGAGAAGCGACGATGCGTTGGTCCAGTCTAATCATGGTCGGGCTGCTGGTCGGCAGGTTAGTGGCAGCGGAGCATCGTGCTGATGTCGTGGTATATGGGGGAACCGCCGGTGGTGCTCTCGCCGCCCTCAGCGTCGCCCGTCAGGGCAAATCGGTCCTCCTTGTCGAGCCAAGCCAGCATTTGGGCGGCATGCTCACGGGAGGACTCGGCGCGACGGACACGGGCGTTCGAGCCGGGATCGGCGGCTACTCGCGTGAGTTCTTCCAGCGTGTGCGCAGCTACTATGTCGAGAAGTACGGTCCCTCCTCGGCTCAAGTCAACGCTTGTTCGGACGGCTTTCGCTTCGAGCCACACGTTGCCAGTCTCATCCTCCGAGGTATGTTGCAAGAGGCGCGCATCGAGCCGAAATTCGGCCAGCTACTGACCCGCGTAGAAAAACGCTCTCAACGTCTGGTGTCGTTCAGCACCGCTGCCGGAGATCGTTTCGTCGGTCGGGTGTTTATCGATGCCACCTACGAGGGCGATCTGATGGCTCTAGCCGGCGTGCGTTATCACGTTGGCCGTGAAGCCAGACAGGTCTACGAAGAATCGCTCGCCGGAGTGCAGGCCTTCAGCAAGTTTCATCAATGGCCTGTTCCGGTCAAGGGACTGGATAAGGACGGTAAACGGCTTCCGTTGATTCAGGAAGGACCGCTTGGCGAACCGGGGCAGGGCGATCGCAAAGTGCAGGCCTACAACTTCCGTCTGTGCATGACCGATCGCAGCGACAACCTGGTCCCTTGGCCGAAACCGCCACGCTACGACCCGGCACGGTACGAACTGCTAGCGCGTTACCTTCAGGCCAAGCCCGACTTGACGATGGGTCAACTGATGCATCCGGTCCGCATGCCCAACCGCAAGACCGACACCAACAACAACGGCCCTATTTCGACCGATCACATCGGAGCCAATTGGGACTATCCGGAAGGCGACGCTCAACTACGCGCGCGAATCTGGCAGGATCATCTCGACTACACCCAGGGATTCTTTTGGTTCCTCGCTCAGGATCCACGAGTGCCGAAGAAACTTCAGAAAGAACTCAACTCCTGGGGACTGGCTCGGGATGAGTTCGTCGCCACAAAACACTGGCCGCCACAACTGTACATCCGCGAGGCGCGGCGGATGATCGGGGCCTATGTCATGACGGAACGCGACATTCGCAAGGACATTCTCAAAGACGACGTGGTCGGTATCGGTTCGTACAACACGGATTCGCACCATGTCCAGCGAGTGCTGCGTGAGGATGGGACAGTCCTCAACGAAGGCGATTTTCAAGTTCCCCTGGAGCCATATGCCATTCCCTACCGCTGTCTGACTCCTCGACCCAATGAATGCGAGAATCTGCTAGTGCCGATCTGCGTCTCTAGTTCCCACGTCGCCTACGGTACGATTCGCATGGAACCGGTGTTCATGATCCTTGGTCAGGCTGCCGGCAATGCCGCTGTACTAGCGATCGAGAGCGATTGCTCAGTGCAGACAATTCCGATCGCTAAACTCCAAGAGAGATTGAAGGCTCAAAAAGCCGTTCTTTCGCCAGTAGGACTACGACGCGGCAAATGACGCAACCCCAGGGACAAAGGTAATTGAGGTTGCACGAATTGGTTGGAGTTCCCCTTGCCCCACCGGACAGAAGGGTGAAAGAATTGGTTCCCCTCACCCCACCGGGGAGAGGGGTTAGGGGTGAGGGGGCATTCCCCTTATCCCCGACCCTTCTCCCCAACGAGGAGAAGGGAGAAAGAAGCTGAGAGTTGGAGTTCCCCTCTCCACTTGGGGGAGAGAGGTTAGGGGTGAGGGGAGAAAAACACGAGCCACCGCTCCACTGCGTAACTCGTTATCGGCAATAATTCGTGCAACTTCATGACCCTTGTTCCTGGGTCGATCTACTCACTCTAGACTCACTCGGGGTACAGCGCGGTAGAGAGGTAGCGTTCGCCAAGGTCTGGCAGAATAACAACAATGAGTTTGCCAGCGTTCTCCGGACGCTTAGCCACCTGAACGGCGACGTGAGCCGCCGCACCACAGCTGATGCCGCACAGCATGCCTTCCTCACGGGCCAACCGTCGAGCCATGACAAAGGCGTCCTCGTCGTTGACTTGAATGACTTCGTCGATAATGTCTAAGTTCAGCACCTTGGGCACGAAGCCGGCTCCGATCCCCTGAATCTTGTGTAAGCCCGGCTTAAGTTCTTGCTTGTTCAAGGTCTGAGTAATGACTGGGCTGGTGGCCGGTTCGACGGCGATGGCCTTAAACGACGGTTTCCGCTTCTTGATGACTTCGCTGACGCCGGTGATGGTACCGCCTGTGCCTACGCCAGAAACCAGAATGTCCACTTGTCCGGCGGTGTCGGTCCAAATTTCTTCCGCCGTGGTCAGCCGATGAATCTCGGGATTAGCCGGATTCTCGAACTGTTGGGGCATGAACCAGTCAGGATTCTGTTCGAGTAGTTCTTTAGCCTTGGCCACCGCCCCACGCATACCGGTTTCTTTCGGGGTCAACACTACCTCTGCTCCGAACGCCTTAAGGAGTCGGCGGCGTTCCAGCGACATGCTCTCCGGCATAGTGACGACCAGGCGATAGCCTCGCGCAGCCGCAGTGAACGCCAAGCCAATGCCAGTGTTACCGCTCGTCGGTTCGATAATCGTGCCACCCGGCTTGAGCCGACCATCGCGTTCCGCCGCAGTGATCATAGACACGCCAATGCGATCCTTAACCGACCAAAGCGGATTGAAATTCTCCAGTTTGCCGACCACTGTTGCTGCCGCGCCGTCGGTCACACGGCGTAACCGAATCAGCGGGGTATTGCCCACGCACTGAGTGATGTCGTCGTAGATCCGACCCCGGAAATTTGTCGGAGCGGTCATCAGTATCTCCTTGTACCATCATGTGGCCGTAAAGCGACTATCCTGGGCTTACCATAACCACCCAGTCGCAACACGTCCAGCGAGGCTGGCCAACTCGCTCAGATCACCGGGATTCCGAACCGTCGAACCAGCGATTCTAGCTCGCGACGCAGGAACGGCAACGAGGGAGCGATAAACAAATGATCCTGCATCCGTGAGGGATCGTAGTCGGTGTGAATCACCACGTCGGTGACGAACGGCTCCCGCTTAACCTCGGCGGAGAATAACGAGTAGGGAATCTCACCAGTCGAGGAAAGAATGCCCGCTCCGAAGACTTTGGTCTGGCCAGCTTCTTCAATCAGACCAAACTCGATGCTGAACCAACTAAATCGCTTCAGTGCCAGCACTTGTTCGCCTTTGTTCGTAGTCGCCACAGCTTTGCCAATCAGGGTAAGCAGTTCGGCATAGTCTTGGTTCATCAAGGGCGGAACGTGACCCAGGCAGTCGTGAATCATGTCTGGCTCGGGCGTGAATTCCGGATGCGAGCCGTGCCGAATAAACTGCGTCACCGGAAAGCCGCGGTTGGCAATGTACTCGTAGAAGGTACGGTAAGGCAGCGCTCCCTCAGCGGGAACGAGGTGCATATTGGTTTCGCGCTGGAGCCGCTCGCTATAGTGTCGGAGTTGCGGGATCTCGTGACGAGTAATTGCCAGGTCGCGTTTGCCCTTCAGATAGATCGAACAGGCATACTTGTTATGCAGTTCATCCAAAGCCGGCACCACCTCACGCCAAATTCGGGTCTCCTCGGCGGTGTACTCGATCAGCGGCGGCCCAAGTTGTTCCAGCCGATGCTTACGGCACAGCGCAAACAGTTCCCGGCGGCGTTGGACGTATTCCTCATCCCCCAGTCCCGGATGCCCTGGTTCGAGTTCCAGTTCCGTGACGTCCGGCGGCTGCACCATCACCTCGGCGTCAATCGGTTGGCCATATTCAATCAGTTTCGCGGTATCTTTCATGTCCCTTACCTCGTGACAACGGGGAGTGTGTGTGACCGGCACGCGACGGGAACACTATTCGTTTTTGTTATTTTACCGAGGCGAGCCTAGAGGAACAATCCAAGGGCATAGCGCGTCAATTTTCCCTTGGCTGCTCAGCGCTCAGGAGGCTCTGTTGAGTATCCTCACGATCGCCATCACGGAACATCCCCTTGCAGTGGTCGCATCCTTCTTCATCAAGCCATACAACAGGGCTAGTCGCCTAGGATTGCTGGGAGATCGTCCCATGTCGGTACTGATTGTCGGCACACTGGATACTAAAGGAACGGAAGCGGCCTTCGTTCGTGATCGGCTTCGCGAACTTGGCATCGAGACCCAGCTGTTGGATGCGGGAGTACTAGAGCCGCCGACCGTGGCTCCCGACATTCCGCGTGAGGAAGTGTTCCGCGCTGCCGGCACTACTCTGGAACAGGTTCAGGCTCAGGGGGATCGAGGACAAGCAATCACCGTGGCTGCGCGAGGAGCGGCAGAACTGGCACGACGGTTGCACGAGCAAGACCGCCTCGACGGCGTCTTGGGGCTGGGTGGCTCAGCGGGAACAACGATCGGCACGGCGGTTATGCGCGCCTTACCGTTCGGCGTTCCCAAGCTGATGGTCAGCACGATGGCCTCGGGACAGGTTCGTCCCTACGTCGGCGTCCGTGATGTGATGATGATGTACTCCGTCGTTGATTTGAGTGGCTTGAACCGCATTAGTCGAACAGTGTTGACCAATGCCGCTCATGCCATGTCAGGGATGGTTCAACGGCGCGACGACCACCAGCTACAAACACTGCCGAATGTGGTAACGGCGACGATGTTCGGCGTGACCACTCCATGCGTCGAAACCGCACGAAAGTTCATCGAGCAAGCCGGTCATGAAGTACTCGTCTTCCACGCAACTGGAACGGGGGGGCAGACGATGGAAGCGTTCATTCACGATGGCATCGTGGCTGGGGTACTGGACGTGACTACGACGGAACTGGCCGACGAGCTGGTGGGCGGCATCCTCAGCGCTGGTCCCGATCGCCTGACGGCGGCGGCGATACGTGGCGTGCCTCAGGTGATCGCCCTAGGCGCGCTAGACATGGTCAACTTCGGCCCACCCGACACGGTGCCCGAACGGTTCCGCGGTCGCCGATTCTACCAGCACAATCCCACCGTCACGCTGATGCGCACCACGCCACAAGAGAACGACCAACTGGGCAAAGAGATCGCCCAAAAGGCTAGCGCTGCCAAAGGACCAACGGCCATCTTCGTCCCCAAGCGGGGGGTTTCCGCTCTGGATCGGGAAGGCCAACCGTTCTGGTGGCCCGAAGCCGATGCCGCTCTGTTTCAGAGTCTGCGAAATTGGCTCAGCCCGAGTGTCCGGCTGGTGGAGCTAGATCTGCACATTAACGATCCGGAATTTGCTCAGGCGATGGCCACGAGCCTGCTAGAGTTGATGGCGAGACGAACCGGATAAAGCGGAGGCGATGTTCCTCGCAGAAACACAACGGAGCCAGAGCAGCTCGACGAGGAGTTGCTCCGGCTCAACTAGGGTGATTTTAGCCTCATCACTTACTTGACATCGGCCGGTTTAGAGGGAATGTCCAAGGCTTTCTTGTCGCTGGTGGACTGAGCCGCATTGGCTTTCTCCGCGAGTCGCTGCTGAATCCGCTGTTCAGCTTTGCTCACGTCGGCGCTGATCTTGGCGGTGTCGATGTCCAAGGTGACCGACTTGCGGCCATTGGTCGTGGGGCTGGCGGAAATGTGATACCAGTCGAGATACCAGCCAACACCGGCCAGGGTCAAAAAGACCAAAGCAAAGAAGGCGAGTAGGTTACGCATGACTCTTCTCTCCGAGTAAGAAACGGATCGAGACGGGTTGGCGAATCGATCCTAGGGGGAGCGGCTATACCGCGAAAACTTGCGCGGAATCCAGAGCAATTCGCCGCCTACCTTCAGCATAGGGTGTCAACAGAGAGGGCGCAAGTAAAGTGGAGAAGGAAAACTCTCTTGACAATACCCTACGCCAACCGCGTATGCTGCTAGAGTGGTTCCCCGCTGTACGAGTGGTGTCTGCGGTTGAGCCAGGGTAGGAAACCCCGGAGCCGTGGCCTCGTATCGCCCGGGATAGCAGGACACGAGTCCGCCCCTCCCCGCGAGTTCCCTCGTGTTGGTGGTGTTTGATGACCTGGTTGATTTGACGGATCGAATCGACCGCCGGTAGAATAAACAGATGAGCAAGCGAGTTCACAGGCAGGGAGCACGCCTGCACCTCAGATGCCATTGGAGCAGATGGGTGAGTTCTCCTCGTTGCTCGCCAGCATGTAGTTATCCCAGCAACTTTCAAACTCTCCCAGACCGCCCGCGTCTGCCTACCAGTTGGTTGGCCAAATGGTTTGTACCATCCGTTGCAGCAGATGCGCGGCGACGCGGTTCTGTGCCGTCCTAGAGAGAGGAGACAGTGATGTCCACTACAGCATCGATCGGCAAGTCGATCCTCAGCTCCATCCGCGAGAAGCTCGACCTCCCCGAGTATCAGAAGATTCACTGGGAAGGCTCGTTCGAGGAATATCTCGACATTGTCTATCAACATCCGGAAGTCACTCGGACCGCCTACCAACGCCTGTACGACATGATCTTGTCGCACGGTACGGAGGAAGTGTACGAGTTCAAGGAAAAGATCACGCGATTTCGCTTCTTCACCGAGTACGCCGCCCGACATGGCGACGCCGTCTTCGGCATCGACAAACCGCTGATGCAACTCGTCAATGCCTTCAAATCGGCCGCCAAGGGTTACGGCACCGAACGCCGTGTTCTCCTGCTTCACGGCCCGGTTGGTAGTTCCAAATCCACCATTGCTCGGCTGCTCAAGCGAGGTCTGGAGGACTATTCTCGCACCGATCAGGGCATGATTTTCAGCTTTGCCTGGAAGAACCCTGATGGCAGCTGGACCAAAGATCCGATGCACGGGGAGCCGTTGCAGCTGATCCCCAATGAACATCGGGCGGCATTCCTAGCTAAGCTCAATGAAAACCGCAAAGAAGATCAGTACGAGGTCCGCATCAAGGGTGAACTGTGCCCATTCAGCCGGTATCTGTTTAATGAACGCCTACAGAAGTATAACGGCGACTGGGTCGAGATGCTCCAACATGAGGTGAAGGTTTACCGCCTTATTCTATCCGAGAAGGATCGTATCGGCATCGGCACCTTCCAGCCCAAGGACGAGAAGAACCAGGACTCGACGGAACTAACTGGCGACATCAACTATCGCAAGATCGCCGAGTACGGCACCGACTCGGATCCGCGAGCCTTCAACTTCGACGGCGAGTTGAACATCGCCAACCGCGGCTTGGTCGAGTTCATCGAGGTGCTGAAACTCGATGTGGCCTTTCTCTACGACCTGCTCGGCGCTAGTCAGGAGCACAAAATCAAACCCAAGAAGTTCGCCCAGACGGACATCGACGAGGTGATCCTTGGCCATACCAACGAGCCGGAGTATCGCCGGCTCCAGAACAATGAATTCATGGAGGCTCTGCGGGACCGAACTGTCAAAATCGACATTCCCTATGTGACTCGGCTGCGAGACGAAATCAAGATCTACGAGAAGGATTTCAATCCCGAACGAGTCAAGGGCAAGCACATTGCCCCGCACACCATCGAGATCGCCGCCATGTGGGCCGTCTTGACACGACTAGAGCAGCCCAAGCACGCTAACTTGACCTTGCTTCAGAAGATGAAGTTGTACAACGGCAAGACGCTGCCCGGCTTCACCGAGGACAACATCATCGAATTGAAACGCGAGGCTCCCAACGAAGGGATGCACGGCATCAGCCCACGCTACATTCAAGATAAGATCAGTAACGCCATCGTCGCCCATCCCGACGAGGATTGCGTCAACCCGTTCATGGTCTTGCACGAATTGGAAGCGGGGTTGCGGCACCACTCGTTGATTACCAATCAAGAGACGCTGCAACACTATCGCGAGTTGTTGCAGGTGGTGCGTGAGGAGTACGAGGACATCGTCAAGAACGAGGTGCAACGAGCCATCGCTGCCGACGAGGACGCTCTGCAACGGCTCTGCGCCAACTATATCGACAATGTTCGCGCCTACACCCAGCGCGAGAAAGTTCGCAATCGCTACACCGGCAACTACGAGGATCCCGATGAGCGGCTCATGCGATCGGTCGAAGAGAAGATCGACATCCCCGAGGGCCGCAAGGATGATTTCCGTCGGGAGATCATGAACTACATCGGGGCTTTGGCGCTGGATGGCAAGAAGTTCGACTATAAGACCAACGAACGGCTGCAAAAAGCCCTGGAACTGAAGCTGTTCGAGGATCAGAAAGACACGATTAAACTGACCAGCCTGGTCTCCAACGTTGTGGACAAGGCTACCCAGGAGAAGATTGACATCGTCAAAGCTCGACTCATCAAGAATTATGGGTACAGTGAGTCGAGCGCCACGGACGTGCTGACCTTCGTGGCCAGCATCTTTGCCCGTGGGCAGACGAAAAAATAACTTCAGAATGCCGAATGCAGAATAGGAGACAACATATAGGAGTAAGTCTCCGTTCTTCTTTCATTCTGCATTCGGCATTGACGGGAGAGGTGCTGCGTGGGACAGAAGATCGAACGCGATCACCAACGGTTCCGCAAGATTGTGCGCGGCAAGGTCAAGAGTAACTTGTCGAAGTACATCAGTCGCGGCGAGATGATCGGCAAGAAGGGAAAAGATTTCATCTCGATCCCCTTGCCCTCGATCGAGATTCCCCAATTCAAGTATGGGCAGAAGAACTCCGGTGGAGTCGGCGCGGGGGAAGGACAGCCAGGGCAACCCTTGGGACCGGGTCAGGGCCAACCGGGGCCGGGAGCCGGCGACCAACCCGGCGGACACATCCTCGAAGTCGAACTAACGATGGAAGAAATGGCTTCCATCCTCGGCGAGGAACTGGCCCTGCCGCGTATCGAGCCACGCGGCAAAAAGAATATTATTACCACGCGGGACAAATATACCGGCATTCGTCAAACCGGCCCCGAATCGCTACGCCATTTCAAACGCACCTTCAAGCGTGCCCTGAAACGCCAGATCTCCTCGGGCACTTACGATCCGTCCGATCCGGTCGTCATTCCGATTCGAGCCGACAAACAGTATCGCAGTTGGAAAGAGGTTAAGCAGCCTCAGTCCGTTGCCGTTATCATCTACATGATGGACGTTTCGGGATCGATGACCGACGAGCAAAAGGAGATTGTCCGTATCGAGGCGTTCTGGATCGACACCTGGATCAAGGCGCACTATCAAGGGGTCGAAACTGTTTACATCATTCACGATGCCGCCGCTCAAGAAGTGGACGAACATACGTTCTACCACACCCGGGAATCAGGGGGCACGAAAATCAGCTCTGCCTATACCCTGTGTGATAAAATCATCTCGGCTCGCTATCCACCAAGTGAATGGAACATCTATGCCTTCCACTTTTCCGATGGCGACAATTGGGGCGATGATATCCCCCATTGTTTGAAAATTCTGCAAGAGAAAATTTTGCCAGCGGTCAATCTGTTCGGCTACGGCCAAGTGGAAAGTCCTTACGGTTCCGGAGAATTTTACGATTACATCCACGAAATGATCGGCTCACGGACCAACATCGTCTGTAGCCGCATCCCCGATCGCGACGCTATCCTCGGCTCGATCAAAGAGTTTCTCGGCACCGGACGTTGACGCGAGCATTCCTCCTCATCTCCTCGACGATTTGAATCATGAACACTCCATATGACACTCGGCTCCCCCCACACTTGGCGGCACTGAAGCAAGAGATCGAGGGGTACGCGCGCGACTACGGCCTCGACTTCTACGAGACCATCTTCGAGGTCATCGACGCGGAAGATCTCAACGAAATCGCCGCCTACGGTGGATTTCCGACGCGCTATCCGCACTGGTCGTTCGGCATGCAGTACGAAGAGTTAAAAAAGAGCTACGACTACGGCCTGTCAAAGATCTACGAAATGGTCATCAATAACGATCCGTGTTATGCCTATTTGATGCGCTCCAACCACACCGTCGATCAGAAGCTGGTGATGAGTCATGTGTACGGCCATTGCGATTTTTTCAAGAATAATGCCTATTTCGCCCACACCAGCCGCAAGATGATGGACGAGATGGCCAATCACGGGGCGCGCATCCGTAGTTACGTCGAAAAGTACGGCGAAGATGAGGTCGAGGCGTTTCTTGATCGTTGTATGTCGATCGATGATCTCATCGACATCCATTCAGTAGCGATCAAACGACGAGCGCCATCATCGCGGTTTGATTTCACGCCGGAACGTGAACCACCGGCTGGCGATGGAGCGACTCGCTTCAAGAGCAAGGACTACATGGATGAATACGTCAATCCGCGTGAGGTTCTCCGCGCCGAGGTGGAACAGCGCAAGAAGGAACAAGAGCAACTGGCCCGCAGCTTCCCTGAGCAGCCCGAAAAGGATGTGCTGCTGTTTCTCATCGAGCATGCGCCGTTGAAGCACTGGCAGCGCGACATTTTGTCGATTATCCGCGATGAAGCCTACTACTTCATGCCTCAAGGTATGACCAAGATCATGAACGAGGGCTGGGCCAGCTACTGGCATAGCACCATCATGACCCAGAAAGCGCTGACGCCGTCCGAATTGATCGACTACGCCGACCACCATTCGGGCACGATGGCCATGTCGCGGACTCGCCTCAACCCCTACAAGCTCGGCATCGAACTGTTCCGCGACATTGAATTTCGCTGGAACACGGGTCGGTTTGGCAAAGAGTGGGAAGAATGCGACGATCTGGAAAAGAAACGGACTTGGGATAAGCAACTCGGTTTGGGCAGGCAGAAAATTTTTGAGGTTCGTCGGATTCACAACGACATTACCTTCATTGACACCTTCCTGACTCCCGAATTCTGTGTCGAGCACAAGTTCTTCACTTACGCCTTCCAAGAACAGGCCGGTCAGTACTATATTGAGTCGCGGGATTTCGAGAAAATCAAACAACGTCTTCTGTTCAGCTTGACTAACTTCGGAAAACCGTGGATTTATGTAATAGACGGGAATTATCGCAACCGAGGCGAGTTGTTGCTCAAACATCAGCACTCGGGCATTGATCTGAAGCTAGATCAAGCGAATGATACCTTAGCGAACATTCAGTTCATCTGGGGACGTCCCGTCCACTTGAGTACGATTGTGGATGGTAAGCCGACTACCTTGTCCTTCGATGGAACCGATCACTCCATCAAAAGTGGAGGAGAAACTGATGACTCTCGCAGAAGCAGTACGGGCAAAACTCGATGAACGCCGGCCAATTTACAGCCGGGAAATCCTGGTGGTAAACGAGGCCGGCTGGACCGCAGAACTAACCCTCGATAGCCTCGAATCACTCGGGGCGAGGTGCTGGGAAGTGACCCTAAGTCGGACAACGCCTGTAGATAATGTTTCGCTCGACCAACAAGCCAACCGCATCGCCTCGCGGGTGACCGGGTTGCTCGAACCACTCCGCGTTGTGGAAATTGACCAGTCTCGCCAACTGGCGCAGCTGCGTAGTATCTCTCCCGCAAGCAAAGGGGAGACTCTATATTACTACGAAATCGAACGTCATGTAAGCGGGCGATCGCTGGTTCGGCGCTATCAGGCAAGTACCGTGTCGACGCGGCGGGAGCAGATCGACTTCACGCTGACTCATGAAGCGTTGGCCAAGCTGATCGAGGACCTAACCGTGGAGTAATTCTGCCCAAAACGGGGGCTTCGACGCTTGCGCTCGAGGCCCCGTTACGAGGCTTCGAGGAATGCGGTCAATCGTTGCTCATAAGCCGCCTGAAGTTGCCGAGTCACTGGTCCTGGTTTCCCTTCGCCAACTTTGTTTCCATCCACAGTCACAATGGGGCAAACCTGCAATGAAGTGCCCGTCATAAACAATTCACTGACCCGCGGCAAATCATCGTGGTGCAAGGAACGCTGATCGACGGGCAAGCCACATTGGTCCGCCAACTCCAAGGTGAGTTTGCGAGTGACTCCGGGCAAGATACCGGGACTATCCGGGGTAGTTCGAATCACGCCATCGAGTACGCCGAACAAGCTGGAGTGGCTGGCTTCGGTGAGAGTGCCATCAGGGAGATACAACACGGCTTCCTGACAACCAGCCTCTTTGGCTGCCTGATTGGCCAAGACGTTGGCAAGTAGATTCACCGATTTAATGTCGCAGCGTTTCCAGCGTAGATCAGGTTGTAGCGAGACCGCCATCCCGCTCTCACGAAACGGACGATAGGGGTCTCCAATCTCCTGTACCCAGATCAACTCGGTGGGGCGCGTTTGAGTCGGGAACGCATGGGCGCGTGGAGCGGCTCCGCGAGTGATTTGGATGTAGACGATCGCCTCACGGAATCCGCCTACCGCGATGGTTTCCATCGCCTGACGACGGAGACGGTCGAGATCAACGCCACGAATCTGAATTGCCGCCAGGCTGCGCTGCAGTCGGGCAAAGTGGTCGTCGGCCAGCCAACACTTGCCTCGAAAAACTCGCATCACTTCGTAGACGCCGTCGCCGAAGAGAAAGCCGCGATCCAGGACCGAAACCTTGGCCTCGGACAGCGGCATGCGTTCGCCCTGAAGGACGCACAGCGGTGGCGGTCCAGACTTGGCATCCGGGATCGGCAGGCGAATCATGAAGCGGGTTCCCTTGCCAGGCGCGCTCTCGGCGGTCAGACTGCCGCCATGCGCTTCGAGGATCTTTTTTGTCGTGGGCACCCCAAGTCCAGTGCCTCCCTCGCGTGTGGAATAAAACGGCTTGAAAGCCTTGGCCAACACTTCCGGCGTCATGCCCTTGCCCGTGTCGATGACCGAAAGCACCACCGAGCCATTCTCGAGATTGGCCTGGAGAGTGATCTCGCCGCCGCGTGGCATCGCCTGTTGGGCGTTGAGCAAAAGATTTAACAGCGCCTGCTTGAACAACTCGCGATCAATCAACACCTCGGGCAACCCCGAGGGAACGTAAACCTGAATGTCGATCCCTTGAGTTCGCGCCATCGGACCATAAAAATCCACCATCTCCTCGACGAAACTGAGCAGATCCGTTGGCACCCGATCGAGTTCCTTGACGCGAGCGAAGCGGAGGAAATCGTTGGAGATGTCGACCAGGCGTTGACATTCGCCGCGCAGTTTCTCGACGCGATCCAAGGCTCGCCGTTCACGAGGAGATTGCGGATCTTCTAAATCCTCACTGAGCAGTTGCAAGTTCAAACTCAGAGTGCTGAGATGGTTTTTCAGGTCGTGGATGAAGCCGCCGGCTACCTCGGCTAGTTCGTTCTCACTCGCGGACATCGACTCGGTACTCCTCACGGATCATCCCGCCAACCATCGATTCACTTGCGATCCTAGGACTCGTAGCAACCGTACCTGTCGGGAAACGGGCAGCACCACCATCAACAGGACGCAAGGCTCACTTCCGCTCTGGAGGAACATCACCATACGACCAGGCTTTCCCAGAAAACGGTGTCGGCTTGGGGAGCTGAGGCACGGCTCCCGGCTTCATCTTCTTGGCCAACTCCAGCCCAGCGTCGCGCAGCTGACTGCCCGCCGTCACTTCCAGATTACTGTAGGACGTTAATCGCGTCTCATAGCCGCCACCTTCAGGGCCATCACTGAACGCCGCCTCTGTTGGTACATAGCCGACGCAGCCGTTGGCCAACGACACCGGGAAGGTGAACGGAAAGCCGCTCTTCGCCTTCTGCTCCAGACCATACTGACAGAAATACTCTGCTGGAGTGGTAAGAAATATCGCAGGACCAACCTGCACGGCTTGTACCTCGACCTCCACAGTCGGCCACTTTTTCACTAGCGTATCTACCAGAAGCGTTTCTTTGGCGAAGGTCATCTCCGCGTCGGCTCCATTGTACTTTTTCGACTCGATCAACTGTCGAGCCGCCTTCACCCGCTCTGGATCGGGCGCTCGCCGCTTCAGTGTCAGCACCTTGGTAGAAAAGTCGATGGGAACGAGAGTGCCCGGCTCCATAGTCAGCAGCACCTTAAGCGACTCGGCTCCAATCTTGCCACCGACGAATTGCGACCACTGATCGCCCACGCGATGGCGATAGGGATTCTGGTTGTCCACCTGGGTGATGTCGCCGGACGCACCGTTGAGAAAAACCACTACCGCGTCTTTATCGTAGTAACCCTGAATCGCCTTTTCCAGATAGCAAATATAGCTAGCAGAGATGCCCCCCGAAGCAGTCGTGGCATGACAAGCAAAGTTGACCACACAGCCGAGCAGTTTCCCTTTCTCGTCCCAGACTCCGATAACACCGACCTCCGGATCCACTGGACCGGCGGGTTCGAGGATGTTGGGATTGCCCTGGCCGGGATGTGTCACCGCATGCCCGCTTCGCATCTTGAAGCGACGATTGAACGCCACTGTTCGTTCGATGCCACGACCGATGCCAGCCTTTGCCTTGCCGCGACCGCTGTAAGCCGCGCAGATCGCGTCGATCAGTTCTTTCTCAACATGAGCCACGTATTTGGCGTCAGCTTCGGTCGATTCTTTGGTTGCCAAGCGTTTGACCAGTGGATCGGCATCGTCGTAGTCACCAGGCCAAGTGCCAAACAATGGCCCACCTGAATGCGTGTGCGACGCCCCGATGAGAATTGCCGATTCCGCGAGTCCGGTTTTCTTGGCTACTTGGCGACGAACTTGAGCCACCGTCTCGCGATGAATGGCGATGGCATCGATTCCCACCAAGGCAACGGCTTTGGAGCCATCGTCGAACACCGCGACACGGACCTTGCACGGATCGTGCAAGGAGCGATGAAAGGCTTTGCCATAACCGCCAGGAGCTTCGCTACCAATTTCGGGAGAGATGTCGCGTTCGGCAAACCCAGCCAGAAAATCGGCTCGCGCCGGAGGAGAAACAAGGCAAAACAAAACGAGACTTAGCAGCAATCGCATGGTGCGGCCCCCTGGAAAAAATCGGCGGCGCGACCCGAGGAAGCCTCCGAGTTCGCACCGCCGGAGATCCCTTAATCGACTGGTTCTTCACGTGGACGCTCTTCTGTCATGCGCTCGCGTCGTTCGCCATCCTCGCGTGAACGCCGAGGCCGGTCACCGCCTCGATCGCCCCGGTCACGACGATCGCTGCGGTCCCCTCGATCGCCACGCTCCCCGCGGTCGCCACCACGTTCACTGCCGCGATCCCGACGTTCACCGCGATCGCCGCCTATCCCACCAGGACTACCGCTCGTCGCCAGAGGAACTGTCGCCGGCAGTCCAGACGCCTCGCGGATCAACGCTTTGCGCGAGAGCTTGATGCGATCGTGCTCATCGATGGCAATCACCTTGACCTGAAGTTCTTGGCCTACCTTGACCACTTCATCGACGCGACCGACATACTTGTCGTCCAACTCGCTAATGTGACACAGTCCATCTCGTCCTGGCACAATCTCGATGAACGCGCCGAAATCCTTGATCGAGGTGACCTTGCCCGAGTAGATTTTACCAACCTTGACCTCTTCGGTGAGTGCCTCGACCTTGAGCTTGGCGGCTTCGGCTCCGGCAGCATCGCTATGGGAGATATATACCGTGCCGTCGTCCTCGATATCGATCTTGGCTCCGGTTGACTCTTGAATGCTCTTGATGGTTTTGCCACCAGGTCCGATGAGCAGGCCGATCTTCTCGGGGTTGATTTGGACCGTCAAGAGACGTGGAGCGAACTTGCTGATCTCCTGGCGTGGTTGACGCAGATTAGAAAGCATGGCACGAAGAATCTCTCGGCGAGCCTCGCGAGCCTGTTCTAGGGTCGCCTTGATGATCGCTTCGTCAATGCCATCGATCTTGAGATCGAGCTGAATACCGGTGATTCCCAATCCAGTGCCGGCCACCTTGAAATCCATGTCGCCGAAGTGGTCCTCGTCGCCCATGATGTCGGTCAACAGCGTCCAGCGATCGCCGTCCTTGGCCAAGCCGATCGAGATGCCCGCAACGGGATGGGTGATCGGCACGCCAGCATCCATCAATGACAAAGTACCGCCACAGACCGAGGCCATCGAAGAGCTACCATTGGACTCGGTAATATCTGAGACAACGCGGATCGTGTAGGGGAACTTTTCTGGAGAAGGAATAACGGGTTTGAGGGAGCGTTCGGCCAGAGCACCGTGACCGATCTCCCGTCGGCCTGGGCCACGGATCGGTTTGCACTCGCCGACCGAGTAGGGCGGAAAATTGTAGTCGAGCATGAACTTCTTGGCATACTCGTCCTGAATGCCGTCGATGCGTTGCTCGTCACTGGAGGTGCCCAGAGTGGTAGTGACCAGCGCCTGCGTTTCGCCACGTTGGAAGATCGCCGAGCCATGCGTGCGCGGCAGGACGTTGACTTCGGTGTAGATTGGTCGAATTTGTTTCAAGCCGCGTCCGTCGATGCGCTTGCCTTCGAGCAACAGATCACGGACGACGCGTTCTTCCAGGGCGTAGAACGCTGCATTGACTTGGGCTTCGGTGTATTCTGGCTCTTTGTCAGCAGGAAGAAACTCGGCGATGACCTGCTCCTTGAGTTCGCGGATGCGTTCGGCGCGTTCGGCTTTGCCCGGAGTGAGTTTTCGACTTTTGAACTCGTCGTAGTATTTATTGCGAAACACTTCGATCAGCGGGTTGACCGGAGCTGGCGGGCGTTCCGGTTTAGCCGGCAGCCCAGCCACGGTGCGGAACTCCTCGATCATCTCGCAGATAGTGACCACATGGCGATGGCCAAAGAGGATCGCCTGCAACATCTGATCTTCGGGGATTTCTCGACCGAATCCCTCGATCATAGTGATCGCTTTCTTGGTCCCCGCTACGATCAAATCAAGGTCCGACTCTTCGAGTTGTTGATAGGTCGGCATCACGATCAGTTCACCGTTGACCCGGCCTACGCGAACTGACCCAGTCACTTGTAGAAAGGGAATCGGCGAAATGTGTAGCGCGGCCGACGCCCCAATCATGCACAGGATATCCGGATCGTTTTCGCGATCGGCGGAGATGGTACTGGCCATGATCTGCACTTCATTAAAGTAGTCCGCCGGGAACAGCGGTCGAATCGGTCGATCGATCAACCGCGAGGTGAGAATCTCTTTGGTCGAAGGTCGGCCTTCCCGTTTGATGAAGCCTCCTGGAAACTTGCCAGCGGCGTAGGCTTTCTCACGATAGTCAACGGTCAACGGGAAGAAATCCTGGCCTTCGCGAGCACTCCCTTCGACAGCCGCAATCAACGCCATCGTGTCGCCATAACGAACTACAACAGCACCGTGAGCTTGTTTCGCCAGTTTGCCGGTTTCTAGAGAGAGGATGTTTGAGCCGAGTGGACGTTCAATACGATGAACCTGCACGGAATAGACCTCCAGTGGTACGCACCTTGCGTACCATGCGGCAGGGAAAGCCCCCGGCCTCGGAGGACAGGTCCGGAGTGTTCGCTGAGGCGAGGAGCTACAGAGGGAAAAGACCAAAACAAACCAGGGCCGGCGAACCGGCCCCGAGTCGGCTACTTCCGCAAGCCCAGACGTCCGATAACTGCCTGGTAGCGGGTGCGATCCTTGTTCCGCAGATAGGTGAGCAAGCCCGATCGCTTGCTGACCATCTTCAAGAGGCCGCGCCGGCTGGCGTGATCCTTCTTGTGAGTTCGCATGTGGTCATGCAACTCGTTGATCCGCGCTGTCAACAGCGCTATCTGTACTTCCGGAGAACCTGTGTCATTTTGTTCCCGTCGGAACTGATCAATGATCTCCAGCTTGCGGTCCTTGGTGATCGACATCGCGAACCTTATCCCCTCCGCCGGGTGCTACTCCCTGCCACGAGAATTATAGACCCCTAATTACTTGCGATCATCCTAGCAGTCGCCGCTCTGATTACAAGGGGAATTGTTCTCAACTGTTCGGGTTCGCCCTTGACACACTTCCAACAAGCCGAGTATTCCCCGCCTGTGCATTGGGAGCCCTGCTTGAAGTGTCTGGTTTTTTCCCCTGCTGAAGGAGTCACGATCGTGGTGCCACGTCCACTACCTCAGGGACTCTCCGACTTACCTGAACCTTTGGCTCGGCGCGTGCGCATCGGTCTTTCGGGTAGTGACTGCGATGCCATCCCCAAAGTAGCTCACGCGGGGCAGTGTTTCGATACTCCCGAGGGACCGATCCAGCTGATGCACAATGGCGTGCGTGTTCGGCTGGGAGGCTATCACGGCGACTGGATGGCCCGACTGATCGCCGGTCTACGCGGACATCATGAGCCGCAAGAAGAGAAAGTGTTCCACGAACTGGTTCCGCGCGTCCGTCGGGGCGGCACCATGATCGAAATGGGTGCTTTTTGGGCTTACTACTCGCTGTGGTTCGCCGCTGTCGTTCCAGGAGCGCGGAACATCGTCGTCGAACCCGACGCCGCTCATCTCGATGTGGCCCGTGACAATTTCCGCCTCAACCGCCGCGATGCCACCTTCCTGCAGGCCGGCTGTAGTGATCGCTCGGGAATGCTCGGCTCGATGTCGGTCATCTCTGTAGATGACCTGGTGCAGCAATTGCAACTCGATTACATCGACGTGCTACATGCTGACATCCAAGGCGCGGAGCTACGTTTGCTGCAAGGAATGTCGCGGGTCATTCGAGAGAATCGCGTCCGCTTCGTTTTTCTCTCGACGCACCATCACTCGATTAGTGGCGATCCTGAGATTCACGCGAAGTGCCTGCAGTTTCTGCGTCAGCACTCAGCGCACCTTCTCGCTGAACATACCGTGGAGGAATCGTGCAGTGGCGATGGCCTGATTGTTGCCTCATTCGCCGCCGAGGATCGCTCCCTCCCAGCCATTCCCCTAACGCCCAACCGCTCCGGCGAAAGCCTGTTTGCTCCAACGGTTCCAACCAGTCCCAAGCCGGAGTCGATCTCGATGAAGGAGGTTCCGATGTCGGCCTTGAAATCACTTTACTCGAACATCAAGCAGACCGTGAAGCGGCTCATCGGCTCCGGACTGAACGAGCAGCTTCACGCTCTGCGACAACGTGTCGAAAGCCTTCAAGCTGAACTAGCTGCTACGACACGAGCTACTCAGGCGCTGTCTCGCTCGGCTCGCTCCCGCGCCGTCATCCGCGGCCATGTCATGCAGCTGAATCCCGAGGATGCCATCGTCTCGCGTGCCCTGTCCGAGACAGGCGGCTTCGAGTGGTTTGAAACCGAACTGGTCGAACAGGAGGTCCGTCCAGGCGATACCGTTCTCGATCTCGGCGCGAATATTGGTTACTACACTCTGTTGTTTGCTCGACTGGTCGGTCCGCGCGGTCGCGTCATCGCCTTTGAACCAGACCCGGTTAACTTCAATCTCCTAAAGCGGAATGTGCGCCTAAACGGCTACCGAAACGTCGAGATCGTCAACAAAGCCGTTACTGATTTCACGGGTGAATTGGAGCTGCACCTGTCACCGACCAATCACGGTGACCATCGGCTGTACAATTCGGGCGATGGTCGAGCCACGGTCAAGGTCGCAACGACCACGATTGACGACTACTTCAATGGAGTCCCGCCCAAGGTTGATCTGGTGAAGATGGACATCCAGGGTAGCGAGGCCAAGGCAATCCACGGCATGACACGCACGCTCCAGCAGAATCACTCAGTGAAGCTGATCACGGAATTCTGGCCGATCGGCCTGCACCGAGCCGGTGCCGACGCGGCAGAGTATCTCCAAAAACTACAACAACTCGGATTCTCTATTTCTGAGATCCATGAAGGCGAAGAATGCTTGCTTCCAGTTGATCCCGTTGAACTCTTGAAGACCTACACCATAGAGAAGGCCAATTTTACCAACTTGTTCTGTACTCGAAAGAGTTGAGGAGGTGTGGCACTGGTGTCTCGATCTGATTGCCGCTCGCTAACGTGGTAGTAATCAGAATCGGACAGGATTCGTTGAAACCCGTACAGGAGACGATCCATGCTCGAATGGATGACGCGAGTAGGTCTGGTGGTTGGTGCTTGGGCGATGTTCGCCGGGATGGGATCAGCTGTCGCGCCGCCGACAAAGTGGCAACAGCCTGTAGTGCGGTTTGAGCTGGTGGTTGCGGAAGGCTTGCAGGCTCTGCCCGGGATCCGCGAACTGTCCGAGGAAGACCCTGCTGAACTGCGAAAGTATTTGAAGGATAAAATCATCTCGCAACCCGTGGCTCAGTTGCACCTCGGCAGCTCCGCGCAAATCGCGATCGGCACAGATTCTCCTCGCCAACGCTACGAGATGAATCTAACTCCCTCGGCTGGCCAATCCGGAAAGATTCAGGTCGAGTTCGATATGACTCGATTTAAGCAAGTTCAAGGCATCCCGTACACCATGTCCGTTGCCACGAAGCAGCAACTAACTCCAGGCAAAACCCTTGTTTTGAGTCAACTCTCATTGACGGGTAACAACGACGACAACAACGACTGGTGCGTGATTTTGATCAAGCCGACCTACGTCACGGAATAACTCGGCGCAGGGGACTGAAGTCATGACCGAACCGGTTGCGAGTCCTCCGGTCGTCCAATCCCTTCGCCTCGCTTTGGCTCGCTCACACTGCCTGGCCCTTGTTTCGTGGTGGACTCTCAAGCAGGTCAACCTTGCCGTATGGATCAACTACATGTGGTGATGGCGGTGGTGCCGAAGACTTTTCCGACTCTTCATTTGCTCTTCTTCAAGTGGTCGGTTACCGTCAAAAGGTCGCCATTACCACCTTTCCGAGGGTCTTCATGTTGCGTTCGATTCGTACCTTAGTCGTTGCCACGGGCACACTCGGAACCCTCTTGGTGGTTTTGGTGTTGCACTCCCCCTCGAACGAATCCGAATCGCCGGATCTTCTCTCTGTCATTCCTAAGAAGGCCACTTGGTTCAAGGGGAATTTGCACACTCATTCGTTGTGGTCCGATGGTGACGACTTCCCGGAGATGATCGCCGACTGGTACAAGCGCCAGGGGTATCACTTCCTCGCTCTGTCCGATCACAACATCCTCAGCGAGGGCGAACGCTGGATACCGATTCAGCAGAAGGGCACCTTTCCCACGGCACTGAACAAGTATCAAGCACGTTTCGGTCGATCCTGGGTCGAGCTACGCGACGGAGCCAAAGGACGAGAAGTTCGTCTCAAACCGTTAGCCGAGTTTCGTAGTCTTCTCGAAGAACCCGGAAACTATCTACTAATCCAGGCCGAGGAAATCACCCACGCCTACGCCAAACGCCCGGTTCATCTAAACGCCATCAACTTGCGAGATCTAATCAAACCAATCGATGGTGGATCAGCCAGCGAGACGATCAGCGTCAATCATCGCGCTGTCACGGAGCAGGCCCGGCGAACAAAAATCCCCATGCTCGTCTTTCTCAATCATCCTAATTTTCAATGGGGCATCACGGCGGAGGACATGATCCAGGCTCCAGAACTACGCTTCTTCGAGGTCTACAACGGGCATCCGGGAGTTCGCAACGAAGGCGACAAAAACCATCCCTCTTGTGAGGAATTGTGGGACATCGTTCTGGCTCTCCGCCTGGGCAAGCATGGTTTGGGCGTTGTTCAAGCCCTGGCGACCGATGATGCACACCGCTACCACAAGTTCGGCGTTGGCGAAATCAACCCGGGCCGAGGCTGGATCATGGTCAACGCTCCGTACCTCACTGCCGAAGCCATCGTCAAAGCCATCGATCGCGGAGATTTTTATGCCAGCACCGGAGTTCTGCTTGACGAGGTGCAGATTGGGCCTGAGAGCATCTCGCTCAAGATTCGTGGCGAGCCAGGTGTGACGTACCGAACCGACTTCATCGCCACCCTTAAAGAAGCCTCTCTCGATTCGACACCACGAATCCTCAGCGACGACAAAAAACTGGCAGCGCTCAGTCGAATCTACAGTGCCGACCTCGGAAAGATCGTGGCTACCAGTGAGAGTTTGTCATCCAGCTACAAGCTAGTCGGAAATGAACTGTACGTCCGCGCCCGAGTGACGAGTAGCAAGGAGCATCCCAATCCCTACCGAAAGGGAGATAAAGAGATGGCCTGGACGCAACCAGCAGTGGCGAGCAAGCCATAAAAGGCGATCCCTGGGAAGGGTGAGCTTCCCAGGGATCGAAAAGACCCGGCGATAACCTACTCTCGCCCTCGACGGACTACCATCGGCCCTGGATGCTTGACGGCCGTGTTCGGGATGGGAACGGGTATGACCATCCAGG
>CALDUY010000021.1 GCA_937923405.1 uncultured Gemmataceae bacterium
TTGTTCTCCGGCTCGCGGCGGGGGCCGGGCAGGTCGGCGAACACCTCGGTGATCGGCAGCGGCATCGGGGAATCTCCTTGGTTCCCCTCGGTATAGCCCTAAACCATTACCACGTCAGCTGTTCATAGTGCGGTAGCCCTGGTGGCAGTTCTGGCGCTGAATGACACCTGCTGGGAATCCGCAGGTCGTAAGTAGGATGACAGACCTGTACTACTCGGCCGCCTGGCAGGTGCTGGAGGAGCGGGTCGGCGGGCAGGTCAAGGCGCAGTACGTCTGGAGTCCGGTCTACGTCGATGCGTTGATTCTGCGTAACCGCGACACCAACGGCGACGGCACGCTGGATGATCGCTTGTACGTCGTGCAGGACGCCAACTATAACGTCACGGCGCTCTTTGACAACGCGGGCAATGTCGTCGAACGCTACGTCTACGACCCGTTCGGCCAGGTGACGGTCCTCGACGCCGGCTGGAACGTGCTGGCCAGCAGCGCCTTCGGCTGGCTCCACCTGCACCAGGGCGGCCGGTTCGATGCCACCAGCGGTCTGTACCACTTCCGCTACCGCGACTACTCCCCCACCCTCGGCCGCTGGAACAGCCTCGACCCAATTCGATACGAGGCCGGGGATGTGAACCTGTATCGGGCACTGGGCAACGACCTGCCGAACCGTCTCGATCCGAGCGGTTTGTTCTGGAGTTGGCTGTCTGCTGCTGCGGGGGCACTAATTGGGGCTGGTGTAGGGGTGGTTGGCTATGTTGGCTTCAATCTCATCGCCGGTCGCCCGATCACATTAGGCGGAGTAGCCGGAGCGGCTGCCGGTGGTGCCGTCGCGGGGGGATAGCAGGCGGGTTTGTGGGGCGGCCACGGGCGATCCCTCGGCGTTGGCCGTGATCGGCGGGGGAGTGCTGATCGGTGCGGCCAGTGGGGCCGCTGGAGGGTTTACCAGCAGCGTCGTTTCTCAGGGGATCGACCAGGGGCGGATTGATTGGGGCCAGGTCTGGGTTGATACGGGGACTGGGGCTGCCATCGGCGGTGTAACCGGAGGCGTGCGTCCTCGGCGGCGGCAAGGTCTTCCCGCGGCCGCGGCCTGGCGTTGCTCCAAGTAGTGGAGGTGTGGCAGCAACGGGCAGAGAACCACACTGCATTTATTCGGCAAGGGAGCTATTCGGTAGGGCCGAGGAACCCGGCCCGTTCCACAACTTCCCTGAATCCTTCAACGTTGAAATCTTCCGAGGCAACCGGCAGAGTGCCGAGGTAATCAACGGCGACGGCATCCCGCTGCGGCTGTGGGTGAACCCCAAGGAGAGGGGCCGAGGGGTCGAACCGCTCGTCAAGGAGAACATTTCGCCGGGGAGGAAGTGGGAGTACCGCCAGATTGCCGCCACCGAACTTGAGCAGCAGTTCGGGGAGGGGCTGGACGCCGAGGAGATGGACGAACTTGCCTGCTCGGTGGCGAAGCAGTGGCGGGAGTACGACGGCCACGCCTGCATGTTCCTCGACGGGCACGAGCAGCTTCACCTCAAGCTCACGGAGCACGGCGACGGCTCCTGCGAGGTCGTCGCCAGCCGACTGACCATCGACCTCGAACCAGCCCTTTCCTCGCTCGGCCTCCCGCCCGAAGTCTTGCCGGAAGTCATCGCCCGGATGAACCTCGGCCAGCAGATCAAGTTTCGGGACCGGAACGGCGTCCGCTCCCGGCTGTGGCACGACCCGAAGGCCCGGCGCATCGGTGTTCAGGCACTCGACCCCGTGCAGCCAGCGGCAAGGGCCGTGTCTCCCCCAATCCTTTGCCCGAACTGCACGGCGGTCTTGAGGGTCTGGCAGGACGGCGAGCGACAGCAGACGTGCCTGCTCTGCGGCCATACCGTCTCGCTCCCTTGAGGCCGATGAAGGCTGGGGCGATGTCGTTCACAACCCCCAGCGGAACTTCTGCTCGTGGAAGACCTGCTGGCTCTTGCGGGTGTCGGGTCGGGATGGGCGAAAAGAGCCGGGTTGGCCGGATCGACGTAAGTAGGTGTCGACCGAGCCGACCAAAGTGCCAGTGCGTAACATGCAGATGAGTAAGACCGAGAAACGGAAAACGCCACAAGTTCTTGTCCTTGTGGCGTTTAGAGAGCCGACTGTGGGACTCGAACCCACGACCTGCGCTTTACGAAAGCGCCGCTCTACCGGCTGAGCTAAGTCGGCGGAGAACCCCGAGGCTCAGATAAGGGCCTGCCAGGATCAAGGCATTCGATTCTGATGGGATTATAGCGGGCAGAAGTTTGGCCGACTATGCCAGATTTTATGGTTGCACGGCTCCCGCAATGCGCAGTTCAGTGTTTTCACACTAGATCCAATCCCCAGCCAACGATTCACGGTTTACAGTGGCAGCCAACAGATGGATTGGCTCCGCGTGAAACATCAACTACCCTCCAGCGTGAAACACCAGCCTACTACTTTGGCGGTAGGACTAGCTGGGCGACTAAATCATCAGGCCGGCTCAGCACGCTGGTTCGATGATGGCGGTCATCGAACCAACACACTCCTTGGAACTGAGCGGATCAGGACCGAAAGCGTGAATCTGGTCACGCTTCAACTCCGCGTGTTCCAGCGTGGTCGTCAACACGATGCACCGACCAGTTGTATGAACCTCCAACGCCATTTGATACCCCTTTTCTCGGGGATAGCCGAACAGTTGCTGTAACATCGTGATGACATACTCGAAGGTGTGGTAATCATCGTCGAGCAAAATGACATTATAGGGCGGAATTCGCCGAGTCTTCTCCTCGGGCTTTTGCTTGGGTAATGCGGGTATCGTCATCGGTTCCGACACGAGCGTTACTCCTGCGTTGTGAGTCGAGAATTCAAAAAGCGATCGACCAAGCCGACCGCGAGGGTTCGTGGCGAACAACACACGGAATGCCCTCGTCCCGCCTGAGCGAGTTGGTGGACGAAAGCTTCTAAACCAGGGGCAGCGAACTCGCTGACCAAACCAACTACACTCAAAGCAATACGCTCACGGGCGCAGCAGCGGGCCTCGACGAGGGTGTGACGATAGGTCGCCTCGGTCGGCGGATAAGCCAGTACCAATTCCTGACCCTCGACGTGAGCCGTTGGTTCGCCATCTGTTAATAATAGTATCTGTTTGGCCGTGTAGGTTTGGTGTCGCAACAGCCGACGAGCCAGCCGCAATCCCGCTTGCAGGTTAGTAAAATGCTGCGGCACATCCTCGGCATCGTCGGCCACTCGCAGGGATCTCTCGGGAGAATCGAACAGGCCCACACTGCACGGAGTGACGTACAGCAACTGGTGATCGGCGAGTACCCAGGCTCGCGAAGCAAATCCCGCCGTGAAAAGTACATCGCCAGGGAAGCAATTGCGGATCAGACTTCGCAGTGCTAAGGCGGCACGACGGGCAGCAGCAAACTTGCCGTGCCGCGCCATTGAACCGGACTGATCGATTAACAGCACACAGGCGGAGCGGCCAGTCGACGGCCCTGGACGCACGCGAAGGTCCGACTCCCGCAGGGCCAGCGGCAGACCGCGTCGCAGCGACTGGCGCAACGTCTCCTGCAATTCGACATGGTCCAGTGGTGCGCCCGGTTGATAGGGCTGGACTTCGTCGCCCGGTTCGGGGCCAACTCCGGTTCGCAACAGTTCATGTCGACCCGACCTCGCTGCGTCGCGAGAACGAAATAGCTCGGCAAACATCCGTTCCTCGCTAGCGCGCAAGGCCAGCCCTGTCAGGGAAACTTGCCCTTGCTCATCTAACCGAAGGTAGCCAGCATCGAACAAGGCTCGCACCTCGGAACTGCTCTGCGCCGCTTCACTCTGGAGTTGACGAAGGGCGAACCGCCCCTGATCGATCAGTTGATCCAGCAAGCGAGCAAACACCTCGCGAACCGATTGACGTGGGGTCGCTCGAACGCCATGATCCGGACATGCGAGATAGGTGATAACGCTCATCGGTTCCGGAGATGGCTAGGTCTCAACTGAGTCGACTCATGACGACCACGGTCAAATCATCGTGTGGATCGCGGCCAGCAGCGTGCTGTTTGACCGCAGCCACCAGCTTTTCAACGATCTCTTTCGGCGAATTACTCTTACACGACTTGATGATTCGTTGCACTCCTTCCATCGTGAACTCTTCGCCTTTGATGTTCATTGATTCGTTGACGCCATCGGTGAACAGAATCAGGCTCTCGCCGGGTTCCAGAACCAGGGAATACGACTCGAAGTCGATACCGTCAATCATGCCCAAAGGCATGCCAGCGACACTACTGGGCATCGCCTCGACGATCTCCCCGGTCTTAGATTTGTACAGCAGTGGCGAGCCATGTCCGCCGGAAACGATCGTGGCTTGGTGGGTCTTAGGATCTAGCACGACGGCACAAAGGGTGACAAAACGATCCATCGGCCCGGTGAACTCGCACAACGAGTCGTTCAGTCGGGCAATGGCGCGGTGCGGCTCGGATTCGGCGAGGGTGCAGAACCGAATGTCGCTGGAGAGCTTGGCCATGATTAGCGAGGCGGACACGCCCTTGCCAGCCACGTCGCCGACGGCACAGACGACTCGACCATCGAGCAATTGCAGGTAACCGTAGTAGTCGCCGCCCACTTCGCGAGCCGGTTCGTAGTGCCCCCAGAATTCGTAGCCCTCAACTCGGGGCGGCGCTTTGGGAAGGAAGCTCATCTGCACCTGCTTGGCCAATTGCAGGTCGCGCTGGATACGCTCCTGACGAACAGTCTCGTCAAGCATGCGAGCGTTCTCCAGAGAGATCGCCGCTTGGTTGGCCACTCCACAGAGGAGTTTCAGATCCTCTTGGGAGAACTTCTTGGCCCGATCCTGCGTGTCGAGCTGGATTACGCCGAACGCCCTACCATCGGCTTTGCACAGCGGGGCACACATCACGCTGCGAATGCGGAAATCGACCACCGACTGGCTCAGCTGAATGCGATCATCCCGGCTGGCATCGTCGGAAAGGAAGGCTTTGGCTTCTTCCAGCGTCCGCCGCACGATGGAGCGGCTGAAGCGGGCGTTGCCTTCATCGAAGGGTCGACGAGTCTTGACGACACGCGGCATCAGCTTGTCGCCCTTTTCCCCCTCGGCCTGGATGATGAAGCAGCGATCGGCCTGTTTGAACAGGTGGAAAAGGCTGTCGGCGATCTTGGGCAACAGTGTTTGAAGTTCGAGAGTCTTGGACAGATTGTTGGTGATCTCGATGAGTAAGCGGAGCTTCTCGGCAGGCTGAGTCTCCAGCAACAGATGGCTGGTGTGATTCAGCGTCGCCTCTACGGTGCTGGGGCCTTCATCCTCGGGGTCGTCGGCTTCCTCCGACTCGTATGTTGTGGTTACTTCCGGCATATCGTCCAAGAAAGCCGCGATGAAGTCACAGATGCGAATCCGATCGTTGTTCTTCAGCAGGGTTCTCTGATTGATCGCTTGATTGTTGACAAAGGTGCCGTTTCGGCTCTGACGATCAACGATGTAGTACTTCCCATTGATGCGAAGAATCTCAGCGTGCTCTCGGCTGACGCTGGTGATTGGAATCACAATAGCGCAGTCATGATTACGACCCAGCACTGAACGTTCCTGTTCAATGGGGATAATAGCCCCTTCATTTGGGCCTTTGAGAACTTGAAGGGAAGGCATTCGGGCACCTCGCGGACGAAGGACAGCCAAGTCAGCGATGGAAGTTTATGGATTTTACCGGGGGACTTCTCGGGATTCAAGCAACGAGCCTCGGGAATCCTGAGAATACGCCTACCCTGTCCTATGACGTGGTCTGGGCAACTTGGGGAAACGGTTCTTTATGCCATGAGTTTGCAACTTGGTCCATGCCGTATGTAACTTTTGCAACGGTCAGCGAAGCCCTGGCGCGTCTCGTCAGGATCGGAGCGATTCCTAAGTCGCATTCCATTCGCGAATTGGGGCACGCACCGGAGCAAATCTTGGAGCGGGATTCCGCTCCGGCTCAACATTTGCGGTTACACTTCGTTACAGGATCATCTCCTCGCGATGATGGCTCCCCCTATCCCATCCTCCGGTCATGGAGACCCGACGCATGGTCGCACGCTGCTGGGTCGCTGCCCTTCTCCTCGGCGCGCTGGCTTCGATGGCCGCCGAGTATCGCACCCGCAACTTTGTCGTTACCGCTGCTGATCCCAAGGTGGCCAAGCATATCGGCGACTGGGCCGAGTATCACCGCAAACAGAAAGCAATCGAATGGCTCGGCCAAGAGATGCCCCCCTGGGGGCAGCCCTGTCCTCTGGTCGTCAAAGTCAGTTACAACGGTTCCGGTGGAGCAACCACGTTCGCCTTCGACCGTGGCCGAATTCTCTCGATGCACATGGAGATCGAAGGTACCCTGGAACGCTTGACCTACAGTGTGCTGCCCCACGAAATCACACACACGGTGTTCGGCTACCACTTCCGGCAGCCCGTACCGCGCTGGGCCGACGAGGGCGGCAGCGTGCTGTCCGAAGACGACCAGGAACGCGCTCGTCATGACATGCTGGTTCGCCAGATCCTCAACACCCCGGGACGGATGATCCCGCTACGCCGACTCTTTACCCTGACGCAGTATCCTCCCGATGTTATGGTGCTGTATGCTGAGGGCTACTCGGTAACGAACTTCCTCGTCGGCAGGTCGAGCCGACCGGAGTTCCTCAACTTCGTCGCCGACGGAATGCGGCTGGGCTGGGATCAGGCACTTCGCGCCCATTACGGATACCAAAACATCAATGAGCTGGAGCAGGCCTGGATTCAGCACCTGCGTGATACCAAGAAGAACCCAGCGATGACCGTAGCCAGCGCCGCGGGAGCAGGTCGCCCTGCGGTTGCCGTGCCGACTAATCGAGTGATGTCGCGACAGACCTTGCCGCCCGTGCCTGTGCTAGGCGCACCGCGTCCGGTGGCTCGCGGAGCAGCTCCTGAAGAGCGTCTGCCCGACGACTCTGCGGATCGCTTCGCCGCTCCGTTCGAGGCTCCGCCTTCAGATCTAGGAGCAAGTCGGCCAGCGGTAAAGCTGGGGGCACCACGACCGGCAGCCCCAACTGTCCCCGATTGGACTCGACCGAATGGTTCGCCTGTGGGTTATGCGCCCTGACGTGAACAACCGCGTTCGCGGAAGCGGAGCCGCCACTTGGGCGGAGGGCCAACCAAGGGGAATCGGTCACTCGATCGGACCTGGCAGGGTCAAGACAGAGAGGACCAGGTCAGTCGTTCCCCCAGGGCGCTTCGCCGGGTCTGGCTCGGCCTCCTCGAACGCGGTCAACAACCGTTGTCACTTGCTAGGTGAGATAGCCGCCCCGATGTCTTCCAGGAGCGGTTCGCCTCGAGACCGTGGGCGAGCCTCGCTGTTACTTCTTGGCCTTATTGCGAATTGCTTCACAATCGGCATACAGCTTCTCGAACTCCGGCGCTTTCTTTGTCGCCTTCTTGTTCAAGGTCTGCAACAACTTCCACTCGCGATCGTCGATCTTCTTGTCCAAAAACAAGGTCTTGCGAAGCCAGTCGGCCTCGTAGGCTGTGATCTCTCCATCTTTGATGAGATGCTCGACGACCGACTTGGCAAAGTAGTCCTCGAAAACATCGGTGAGCTGTTGCTTCTTGGCCTTGGCCTTCTTGGTCGCTGCTGCCCGCAACTCGACTAGGAAGGTCATGCCTTCGGGATGAATGCCGCCTCCTTCTTTCTTTTTCAACGCCTTCTTAAGAATGCCGACCTCGCGAGCATCAATGACCCCATCGGCCAGCAGAGTATCCATGCAGACGGTACGCCAATCAATAGCAGACATAGAAGATCTCCTTTGAATTCGGTGTGACCCTTTTCGATCGTCCTTCGCCACGAAGGACGGTCGAACCTCCCTACAAAACATAGACACGCGCCGTGTGACTGACAGGGGGGAATCAGAGAAAATTAACCGGTTTTCCCGATTTTCTACCTGCGCAATCCCTCACCCCTTCTTAGTTTGAACTCTCTATCTCGGAGTATGCAGAGATTCTTTCTCCTCTTTCTCTAAGTCACACAACTTCGCGCTTGAGACTCACATGCGGTCTGGTATGCTCGGGGTTTGCCCTGGACCCATTCACTGGAGAAGGAGAACTCGCATCATGTCTGGACTTCGCTGGCTCCCCCTAGCGCTGTTGGCCGTCTTGCCACTTCTGTTCGCGGAGGATGGCACCAAGAAACCGACGATCGGCACCATCGAACGACTCGATCCCGCCTTCGACGAACTGATTCCGCCAGATGCTCAGCTGGAGAAGCTGGCCGACGGCTTCGCCTGGACCGAAGGCCCTGTGTGGGTCAAGAACGGCGGCTTCCTACTCTTCTCCGACATTCCCAACAACGCCGTCATGAAGTACAAGGACGGCGAGAAGGTCAGCGTCTATCTCAAGCCATCCGGCTACATGGGCAAACGGGATGATTTGATGGAGCCTGGCTCCAACGGCCTGCTGATCGATCCCGAAGGTCGGCTCGTGCTGATGGAACATGGCGATCGTCGCGTCAGTCGGCTAGAGCTGGGCAAGAAACCTGAGGACAAAGTCACCCTCGCTGACAAGTACGAGGGCAAACGGCTTAACTCCCCCAACGACGGTACCTTTGCCAAGAACGGCGATCTTTACTTCACTGATCCGCCATATGGCTTGATGCTCAAGGGCAAACCGTGGGTCTTCCCTGGTAAGGAACTCGACTTTCACGGGATCTATCGACTCTCGAAAGACGGCAAACTGACGCTGCTGACCAAAGAAATGACCTATCCCAATGGCATCGCGTTGTCCCCGGACAACAAGAAACTCTATGTCGCCAATTCCGATCCGAAAAAGGCAATCTGGATGGAGTTCCCCATTCTCGACGATGGTTCGCTGGGCAAGGGCAGAGTGTTCTACGACGCCACCGAGTGGGTCGGCAAAAAAGGCAAGACCTCCGATGGCCAACCTGCGCTGCAACTCCCTGACGGGCTGAAAGTCGATGTCAAAGGCAACCTCTTCGCTACCGGACCAGGCGGACTGTTGGTCTTCTCGCCTGAGGGCAAGCTCCTGGGCATCCTGGCGACGGGGGTGAACACTGGCAACTGCTGCTTCGGCGGCGAAGACGGCTCGACGCTGTACGTCATGTGTGACAAGGCCATCGCCCGCATCAAAACCAAAACCAAGGGACTTGGCTTTTAGAGCGCTTCTCCAGTTGGTGTAGCGGCAGGGGAGATGAAGCTCGTTCGCCGGCTGAAGCCTGCGGCTACTCGCCCACTCCGCCTGCGGCTATCAATCACAACTGGTAGTCGCAGGCTTTAGCCTGCGTTCTGCTACCCTGGTTCGCAGAGCGCTCGAAGTCAACAGCGAGCGAGTCGACGGCGCGGGTCACTGGCTCGTTCCTCACTCGCTCAGCGGCCAAACAACCCGGCCAGAGCGGTGAAACTACTCAGCAGCGATTCCAGATCGGTCTTCAGCGTGCCGGTCACCTCGCTTTCATTCTGCGTGGCGGTAAACTGGTTCAGCAGTTTGCTCAGTTGACCGGCCATCTTGGCTTCTTGGCCGCCTTTGAGCCGGAGTGTGAACAAATACACGCCCAGTGCGGTCTTCTGTCCGTTGATCGCCTCGAGGACCTTCTTCGCCTGCTCTGGAGAGTCGGTCGTGGCCTGCATCTTGACCACAGTCTCCTGATCCACCTGCCCCGTGAGCTGCACCAGGGTCACCTCCTTGAGCGGAGCCAGCATGGGGTTGACGTCGGCCTGCTCGTGAACCTGCCTGGGATCAAACGCCCCAAACACATGGTCGGGATCGTGGTAACGTCCTAGGAGCGGTCCCAGGATGGTCTTCGGGGTGGGCAACGGTGGCTGGGCCAACCAACTCAGACAGGCTTTCACTTCGTTTTCGCCGCCCGCCACCAGCAGCGTCGGTCCAATAAAACAGACGGAGATCGGCGTTCCTTCGAGGTCGGTGCCGTTGTAGTAACTCCGTCCGGCGTGCTGCTGCTCCCGAGCTTTGCCGCGCTCGCTGATTCGCTCGATCACCTTTTTGGGATCATACGGCTCGACGGTTTTGACGATGGCCCAACCAGTGGGAGTGGCTCCACTGCCGGTCATCACAAAACAGAGATTAGCGATTTGCTCAGGTCGAAAACTAGTATTTCGCTCCAGCAGTGCGGTGGGATCGCCGCTTCCGGGATCTTCCTGACGAGCCTTTTGGACGGCGGCCTTGACTTGCGGCGTGTTCCACATGTCGGCGACGCGAAAGCGAAGAAAACCCTGAGCGTTGTACGGGATCAACTTCAGTTCAGAGATGTCCTCGCCCAGGGTTGGAGGTTTGTCTTTGCGGAGATACCACCAAGCAGTAATAGCGGCCCCGACCAGACCAGGAATCAGCAGTGCCAGCAGAATCAGGGTCGGCAGCCAACTCGGACGCGGCGAGGTGTGTCCAGGACCGGAGCCAGCTCCGCCGGCGGAACCGCCCGTCGCGGGCACTACCAGGCTCTTGCCGCAACCGGGACACTGGACGCGTCGGCCCAGATGATGTTCACTCAGACGCAGCTTCCGCCCGCAGGCGCAGATCAATTCATTCGACACTTGCATCCTCCTGATCAGAGCGGAGCGGGTAGGTCGCGATGAACTAGAGTTACCAGAGCGATTAAATAGCCGATAGTTCCAACGCCATACAGTACCAATGGCATCGGCACCCGCATGGAACTACTAGCGGGATCGCCTGGCATCAGCGAGACCAACCAGTCGCCGGACAGGATCACCTGTTGAGGTTGATAATAGTAGAAGATCGTGAAGGGGCGCAGCCAAGCTGCTTCGTCCCACATCTGCCCCAGCAGATTGAGCAAAAACATAATAAGCACAACGAACGTGGCCAATCCCAGGACGCGCCATCGGGAGCGGCCCCGGGCCGACAGCGCCAGCGTCAAGCCGCATACGGCAAAGATCAGTCCGCCGACCAACACCAGAGCCGGCCCCAGCCGCGCTGGTTCGACTGCCAGTCGTTCCCGCTGCCAGGCTTGTTGTTCCGCCGAGACCTCGCCACGTGGCTTGCGGTGGATCGGATCGTCCACTCGGATGCGGAGCGGTCCCAGCTCAACGAGATAGCCTTGCTTGGCCACCGGCAAGGGCAGAACATTCTCTTCCGGCTGGATGGGCGAAATCAACCAGGCTCCCACCCAGTTGCCCGCCCAAAGACTGAAACAAAGGATAGGAATAGTAAATAAATCGAGCAAAAAATGGGACAGAATCAGTCGCCAACGAGCCAACGGTTGCGCTAGCAGCAGTTCCATCGTGCCGCGATCGATCTCCCCGGCGATGGCTCCCGCGGCGCGGCCGACGGCCCAGATACAGAAGATCATCTGCATCAGTGGATGAACGTAGCCGATCGACAGCACATCGATAGCTCGATCCAGCTGGACGCGCTCACCGCCCATAATGGTACGAACGACTTTGCCCGGTCCCTCGAAGAGCCGCTCTTCGATGTCCTTAGTGGTCAGTCCCCCCATATCGGCCAACGACGCGACCAAAGGGTTGAGTTTGCCCAGCATGCGTTCGGTGACTTTGGCCCACAACATCTGAAACAGGCCCAGCAACAAAGCCACTGCGATCAGAGTCAGGCGCAGGTCGCGCAGCAGTTTTCGCCAAAGCGTCCAGGTCATTCGGGGTTTCCGTGATAGCGATAATAGATGGCGTTGAGGCCGAGCGGTTCCAGGCGTAATTCGGTGAGCGGTTGCCGCGACAGCCAGTCTAACAGCTGGGGCAACTCGCCGGTGAACTCCAGCACTAGCCGATCCCCGTGCCGTTCGCGAACGTGCAACCCGGATAGGGCAGGGGGATCCAGCACGACGCCGGCGAAGCGAGCCGTCACCAACCGTCCAGCCTGCAACTCGGCGACGCGCTGGAGATGAACCAGCTTGCCGCATTGCAGGATCATCACGCGATCACAGACCCGCTCGACTTCGGTGAGAACGTGAGAGGAGAACAACACCGCCTGACCTCGTGACCGAGCCGTTTCCACCTGATCCAAGAGTAGCTCGCGCATGGTGGGATCCAGGGCGTTGGTCGGCTCGTCCATAATGACCAGTGGGGCGTGCGGCGCGAGTACCTGCAACAGCGCGACCTTGCGTTTCATGCCGCTGGACAGATTGGCAATCGGTCGGTCAATGTCGATGTCGAAGCGGCGAGCGAGCGTTTCGATCTCGCCATTGACCGGTTCGCCACGCAGGTCGGAGAGAAAGCGAATGAGCTGCCGACCGTTCATGTTCTCATACAGACGGAGTTCGGCGGGCAGGTAGGCCACCTTCCGCCGAGCAGCAACGCTGTCGCGCCAGCAATCGTGGCCATCGATCTGAGCGGTACCGCTGGTCGGTTTCAGGAAGCCAAGAATCAGTCGCAAAGCGGTGGTCTTGCCCGAACCGTTGGGGCCAAGCAGCCCAACCACCTCGCCGGGAGCGACTTCAAAGGTCAGCGCGTCCAGGGCCTTGAACGAGCCATAGCATTTCGTCAGTTGGTCGGTGCGAAGTAGCACGATGGCAGTTTCACAAGTCGGCGGAACGATCCGGCACCACACAAGGATAATAGGCTGAAGGTTCCCGGTTGCCAAGTTTGTCGTTCGCTGCACAGAACCGCCTCTGTGCTAGCCGCTTGAGCGAGGATTAAAGCGTGTAAACGCGGTATCGCGGTCTACGTCAATAGCACAATCGATCACCAAGAGGCGTCTTCACGGGTGAAATTGTGCGGAAAACGCATTGTGAAGCACGACGTAGGAGCCTATAATCCTCCGAAGGTTTCGCCCACGACGCCAGTCTTCCTGGTTGGTTTTCTCCTCCACGAGCAACCCGAAGCGCGTTCGTGGACGGTAGATGTCTCTACCGTCATGCTGAGGTTTTTTCTCTATCGAGGGCGGCTCGGCTCATCGGAGCCACTAGCCGCGTGTCGTATGCCCAGTCCACTTGTACGACCGTCTGTCGCCGACTTGGTGTTCCAGGTCTACGGTCGGCCCTTGCATCCGGAACTGTTCGAGATCCTGGCCGAACGCCAAGTACGTCAGGCGGACTTTGTTCTGACAGTGCGCATCACGCGCACGGGGCATGTCATCTCCTGGGAGAACGACGACGTCTATTTAACCGAGGTCACGGCTGCCGCCGATCAGGAGCTGCCCTCGCAGAGGCGTCTGCTCGACTACAAACTGCGGCACGAACAAAACACTTCGTTGCCCTGTGCCCACGGCATCCACTATCAGGCCAGTTTTCAGGTCGAGACGTTGCCGCCCGAACTATTTATTCAGGTTCACGAGGAGATTCTCGCTGACGGTAGCAAGCGCGGCCTGCTGCATCATTTTTCCAGCTCGAATCGACTGACGCTCGCGCCGCTGGGCTTCCTCCAGGCCGAGTTCCGTCCCGGTTGCCTGTTCCTGTCCAGCTTCCACACCTTCCCCAGCGAACACACCGTCATCAAGACACAGTCGCTGATCGAAAAACGCGGCTGACCCAGTTGGGATAAAATCCGGGAAAGATTGGCCTACCCTGCTCGTCCGGGCCGCCTCCTCCTCGCGGAACAGGCGGCTGGCGGTCGCTGCTGGTACTTAGGGCGCGTTACAAAATGGGGTAGTGGATCGCAGGCTAAAGCCTGCGACTACCGTTCGGATTGCCAGGTAGCCCCAGCCAGGTAGCCCCAGGCTTTAGCCTGCGAAAACAAGTATCCGCCTGCGAAAGCGATTCATCCCTCGTTGCCGCTACACCATTTGGAAAAGCGCTCTAGCGAGTGCGCGCGCTAGGGGTGGCGTCGGCGTTCTCCAGTCCCATCGCATAACGCAGGCCACCAACCAGATGTTTCTGGAACCGCTCGTCCTTCCACACTTCGGGTCGATGCCCCAACGCCGTGTAGAAGACGCGGCCTTTGCCATACTCCTGGATCCACGCCAGGGCATGATCGCGGTCGGGCCGATGGCCCTTGCGGCCCTCGAAGCGCAGCTCACGCGGTCGGACGTCTTTGCCATTCACCTTCAGCGTCGCCTCACCATCCTTGAACGTGAATTCGACGTTCCCGGTGACTTCCTTACCGTTGACCACAATCCGTTCGCGATCGACGGAGAAATCAAGCCGCATCAAGACGCGAAGATTCTCTCGACTATACGGAGTCTTAAACTGGTAAATTTCGTCGGTAATCTCGAACGATTTGCCTAAATGTCGCGTCGCGGGATGTTGCGTGTCCTCGACGACCACCTTGACCTTTTGATGCCAGGGGTGCTGATCGAAATAGCCGCCGATCAGTTTGCCATATTCCGGCCAATCGTAGAAGGTGTCGGTGGCACTGTGCGCGCCGGTGAAGCCCTTGCCATTGCGCACAAACGAGATCAGGTCGGCCTTTTGCGTGTCGGAGAGCGGCAGGCTGCCCGTGGTGTAGAAGAACACGGCATCGAACTGCTTGAGATTCTCCGCGTTGATCTCCTTGCGCGAATCCTGGGAACAGACGACCTCGAAGCCGTTGGCCTTGCCCAGCTCGGTAAGTATCTGTTCGACCAGACAGAACGAGCCATCCTTGGGCCGACGGACCACGTCGTGGACAAAGCCTCGCGACTCGGTGATAACCAGCAGCCTTTTCGGAGCGGTTTTATCCTCGAAAGCCGCCGCTGCACTAGTCAGCAAACAGCAGGCGAGAAGCAACAAGAGTTTTTTCATGGAGAGAACTCCGAGAGTGGGGAAGAGCTGCCACGCCAACAGCCAGATCCTAGAGCAAGTATGGAGCCGCCCTCCCCGGCGTGGAGAGCGGCTTGCTGAGTTTGCCGAGCGATTACTTCTTCTTCAGTTCCGCCTCAATCGCTTCGATCACCTTCTTGTCGTCGGGCTTGACGCGCGGCTCAAAGCGGTTGACCACTTCGCCGTCCCTGCTGATGAGGAACTTGGTGAAGTTCCAGGTGATTTCGCCACCGAACTTCGGATTGGTTTCCTTCGAGGTAAGGAACTTGTACAACGGGCAAATGTCGTTGCCTTTAACCACCACCTTGGCCATCATCGGGAATTTGACGCCATAGTCGGCCTTGCAGAAGGCGGCGATCTCCTCATTGGTGCCCGGTTCCTGGCGGCCAAACTCGTTGGCCGGCACGCCGATAATCACCAGTCCCTTGTCGGCGTAGGTATCATGTAGTTTCTGTAACTGTTCGTATTGTGGCGTCAGCCCGCATTTGCTGGCCACATTGACCAACAGAATCACCTTGCCTTTGTACTTCGAGAGTTCGACGTCTTTGCCGTCGATCGATTTCATGGTGAAATTCAGCACGGGGGGCGTCTTCTTGTTCTCTTCAGCAGCGATGGCGGTCAACGGAAGTACCATCACCACGGCGAGCAGTAGAAACTTGAGCATTGCGAGGTCTCCTTGTAGGTGGGAACAGATGCCAGGTGTTTCCAGGCCTGGCTCTATCTGTTACCATAGGAAAGTCGATTTGTTCCGGACAACTCTTTCGTTCTCACGAGTGCCCAGCCCATGCGTCCTCTATGGTTACTACTGTTGCTGGCGACGGTACTGAGTCTCGGTGCCAACAGCAGCCAGCAGAAGTCCCAGTCCGCCATCCGCACTAGCACCGTTTACTATCGTGACGCGGGTGACAAAGACTGGCTGTTGTTCGGCTACTATGCCAACGAGGACGAAGCCCGAGCCGTCTTCGAGCATCTCGATCAAGCCGGCTTTGAGACCGAACTGCGTATCACTAATGTCGCAATTCCAACCACGCAACAGGCTGAGAGCGTTGCGCGCGGCTCCAAGCTGTTGCCCATCGAGCAGACAGTGCCACTGAAACGGGCCCAGGAGTTGTTCCGCGAGATGGCCCGACAGACCGATTTGGCGTTCCGCTATCCCACGGATGGCTGTTACGCGCGGGCCGAGTTGATGGTTGAGCGGCTAAGCCAACTGGGAGCGAAACCGCGGAAAATCTGGGCAGTCGCCAACGGAGAGGCCCTGCACGCCAAGACCAAGAACCACCCACGCGGCTACGTCACCTGGGCCTATCACGTCGCACCGGCCTTGCGGGTGCGCGACACGGACGACTCGCAGCGCTGGTACGTCATCGATCCGTCGCTGTTTACGGAGTTGGCCACTGTGACCGACTGGATGAAGGCCCAGATGAAACGTGACACCGGACGCCGACCCTATCTGACCGTCACTCGTCCTGGGCGAGCGCCGACCTGGATCGACAAGAAGCAGCGCGGCGAAAGCGGCTACTGGCCCGGTCGCGATCCTAAAGAAGGACCACACGCTCACGCCGTGGCGACGATGAAAAAGTACAAGCCCTGGGAAGGCAAACTTCCGCCGAAACACTTTGGGCAACTTCACTTAGACAAATAAACACGTCTTAATTTGCTGGTCGATCTACTCAAAAAAAAGCGAATCTAGTTATTCCATCTTCACACACTCGTCGTATGATGTTATGAGAAGAGGATGAGAAAACTCCAAGTTCCCCACTGTTCCTCTCATCTGACTCGTTGAAGAGAGGATTTTATCTGTTTTCCATCCAGATTAACTGAGTTTCTGTGGTCAAACCCAGATCTTTTTTCTTTCATTTTTTGGAGAAGATGAGAATGAGATCACGTCGAGCTGGTTTTACGTTAATCGAATTGTTGGTGGTAATTGCCATCATCGCCATTTTGATCGGCCTGCTGTTGCCGGCCGTGCAGAAGGTACGTGAGGCTGCTGCCCGCATGCAGTGCCAGAACAACCTCAAGCAAATTGGTTTGGCCTGCCACAACTACGAATCAGCCAACGGCATGTTGCCGCCCTATCAACACACTAAGAACATCAATGGGGTGACCCGAACGTCCAACGCCAGCATCCTGGCCATGATCCTGCCCTACGTCGAGCAGGCCAACAAGCTCAACCAGTTCCATCCGGATCTGAACTACGACGTCAACAGCGACGCTCGAATCGATCCCTCGATCACGCCGGCGACGTTCAATCAGACGCCGGCTCGAACCTCGGACGTGCCCATCTATCTGTGCCCCTCCGATGGTTCGCCGAATAACTACTTCAACGCTGGCCGCAACAACTATCGCGGCAACCAGGGAGCAACGGCCAACTCGCGCGAAGCGGGAGCGGCGGTCGGCATCTTCGGTGGGCCGTTCCCCTCCGGCGGCGCGGTCATGCGTGGACCGACGCTGGTCGGCATTCAGGATGGCACCAGCAACACCGCCATGTTCTCCGAAGTCATGCGAGCTACTCTGGATTGGAACGCCCCTGCTGGCGTGTTCGACAACACCACTCTGATGCGTGTGACTGGCCCGCTGCCCCACATGTTCGATGGCCGACAAGTTCCGATGTGCCAGAACGGCTCGGGCTTCGCCGGTCGACTGACCTACGGCGGGCATCAATACTATCGCGCCTTGAACTTCCTGCAAACCTACACGCACACGCTTCCGCCCAATTGGAACCGTCGGGTCAGCACGGGACAGCAACGCTATAACTGCGGCAACTTCAACGATCTCAATCAGGCCCACATTGCCGCTAGCAGCTATCACTCCGGTGGGGTCAACCTGTGCATGGCCGATGGCAGCGTGCGTTTCGTTTCCGATGCGGTTGACTTCTTCGTCTGGCAGGCCACAGGCACACGCAACGGTGGCGAAGTCGCCAACCTCCCGTAAGGATGTGACATGATGCGATTGATTAGTTGGACCGGTCTTCTGGGAATCGTTTTGCTGGTAGGCTGTGGTGGCGGAGCCGGCTCCAAGTCCGGCCCAACAGAGCCGTCGGATGCCGACTTCGCCAATAACGTCGCCGACATGCTCAAGGAGTTTTCCGCTGCCTACAAGCGGGGTCCCGCTGGCGTGCAGGAGCTAAACGACGCTTCTGCTACCCATCCGGTCGGGCATACTGCTGTCGTCAGCAACCGGTACATCGTCTTCTGGAAAGCGCCGATCAACCCCAGCGCCTCCAACACCGTCTTGGCCTATCACAAAGACGTCCCGACCAAGGGCGGCACAGTGATCATGCAAGACGGCTCGATCAAGACGATGACGGCCGACGAGTTCAAGAACGCTCCCAAGGCCGGCAAATAACCTCGCTCTATGCAGTTTTCGCCAGATCTGCTATGCTTCTCGGGACGGTGATTCCATCCCGCCCCGAGGAGCAGCAGTGCCCCCCATGACCGATCCGCAGTTCATCCGCAACTTTTCCATCATTGCCCACATCGATCACGGCAAAAGCACTCTGTGCGATCAGCTCTTGCTCAAGACCGGCGCGATCAGCGAGCGCGACTTCCGCTAAGTTTTATCGATGTTGAGAATGTTGCCGATTTTTCTGTTGACGACTTGGGGGGGGGTAAATTGGGTGAGGCGAAGGAGAGTTGGTGCCAACTCCGCCTACACACCAATCGTGGATCATCCTCTCATGTTCACCAAGATTCGCCTCTGTCTCGTCATCCTGTTCGCCGCGACTGCCGTGTACGCGGCCACCATCACGGACGATGCCGGCTACCCGAAGTCTGATGCTAATGGCAAGATTAACGTCTCGGGAACTTACACGATCGACAAGGACAAGGGAGAGAAGCTCCTCTACATTGAGATGATTTGTCACCCAAAGGCTGGCGGTCAGGGTGCCCAAGAGACTATCGACTCTAAGGGCGGCAACTTCAACGGTCAGGTTAGTGGGCTAACTTCCGGTGTCACTTATGAAGTGTATACTCACATGCGATACCAAGACAAGGAGTCTAATAAGAAAGACCTCTATACTCCTACGGTGTCGGTGAAAGTCCAATAGTTCACCATATTCGCCAAAGTGTGTCTTCCATCTTAGCTGAACCAGTTCGGTTTGTTGCAAACGAACTGCTGGACGGAATCACTGGCCCATCCCGGATAGACGGAAGGTGAGAGATGGTCAGGAAGGGAATCACACTGATCGAGTTGCTGGTTGTGATCGCTATCATCGCGGTGCTGATTGGCTTGCTGATTCCCGCCGTTCAGAAGGTGCGGGAAGCAGCAGCCCGTGTATCCAGCATGAACAACCTGAAACAGATCGTCCTCGCCACGCACACTTTTGCAGCCACTCACTCTGACAAGCTTCCTACCATCGATGGGAACGTGCGAGGACCTAACCCAGCCCACTCGCTTTTGGCTGCTCTGCTGCCCTACCTCGAGCACGAAGCCCTTTACGCTTCCGTTCTTCGCAAAGATCCGGTGTTCGACACCCGCGTGGAGCGATTTCTTAGCCCTGCGGACCCGACGAGGGAGCCGATTGATAAATACGCTCCGATCGGCACAGCCAGTTATGCGGCTAACGCTCAAGTGTTCTCAGGAAGCCCCTCTTTGACCTCAACCTTCGCTGACGGAACCTCGCAGACCATTGCCTTCGCGGAGCATTATGCTCGGTGCCATGGAACCTACTATCTCTGGGCAATGTACCGGGGTGACCACAACCCTCATCGGGCCTCGTTCGCGGATGGGGGCGAACTGTTTAATGGTCGTCACGGCGGGGACGACTACCCGATTACCGAAGGCTCGCCGCCGGTGACCCGTGGACTCCACCCGAGCCGAACCTTTCAACTTGCCCCACTCCCATGGCCTGAGTGTGACCCTGGCCTGCCAAACTCCCCCCACCGCAGTGGCATGCTTGCCGCACTTGCGGATGGTAGCGTGCGAACGCTCGGCCGGGGCATGTCGGAGACGACCTTCTGGGGCGCGGTGACCCCGGCAAGCGGCGAGACGCTCGGTCCCGACTGGTGACGCGATACGAACCCGACGATCGTCCCTATCCGCTCCTCGCCGGTTGTGCTATCCTGTGAACTGCCCTTGAAGCAGGAGAGCCGCTTTCGCCATGACCGATCCGCAGTTCATCCGCAACTTTTCCATCATTGCCCACATCGATCACGGCAAAAGCACTCTGTGCGATCAGCTCTTGCTCAAGACTGGTGCTATCAGTGAACGCGACTTCCGCAACCAGGTGCTCGATTCGATGGACCTGGAACGCGAACGCGGCATCACCATCCGCATGCATCCCGTTACGGTGTACCACGAGTACAAAGGCAAGACCTACGAACTGAACCTCGTCGATACCCCTGGGCACGTCGATTTTGGCTACGAAGTCTCGCGTAGTCTGGCCGCCTGTGAAGGGGCGGTCCTACTCGTCGATGCCACCCAGGGCGTGCAGGCCCAGACCGTAGCCAACGCCTACCTGGCCATTGAGCATGATCTGACCATTGTGCCAGTGTTGAACAAGATCGACATGGCGATCGCTCGGCCTGAAGCTGTCGCCGAGGAGATGGATTCCGCCCTAGGGATCAAAGCGGACGAAATCTTGCACGCCAGCGGCAAGACGGGCCAAGGCGTCGAGGAAGTGCTAGCCGCTGTCATCGACCGTGTGCCGGCTCCTTCAGGCGACGTCAATGCTCCCCTGAAAGCTCTGGTTTATAACAGCCATTTCGACTCTTACAAGGGGGTTGTAGTCTACGTTCGAGTCAAGGAAGGCACGCTCCGCAAGGGCCAGCGAATCAAGCTGATGCGTGGCGGGAACGAGTACGAGGTCGCCGACATCGGTCAGTTTCGTCCCGCGCCGACCTCGTGTTCCCAACTGGTGGTCGGCCAAGTCGGCTACTTCATGGCCCAGATTAAGAACATTGCTGATGTTCACATCGGCGACACCGTGACAGACGCCTTGAACCCCACTGCCGAGGCCCTGCCGGGTTACAAGGAACCCAAGCCGATGGTCTTCAGCGGACTGTATCCGACTAACAACAACGACTTCGAGACACTCCGCGAGGAACTGGCGAAGCTACGTCTGAACGATTCTAGCTTCGTCTATCAGCCCGAGGTCAGCGAAGGATTGGGATTCGGCTTCCGCTGCGGCTTTTTGGGCATGTTGCATCGCGAAATCATCCAGCAACGCCTAGAACGCGACTGCGACCTCGACCTGGTGCAGACCGCTCCGAACGTGACCTACGAGATTCTGACCCGACGTGGCGAAACCCTTCTGATCGATAATCCGCAGAAGGTGCCCGATGCCGGTCAGATCGAGGAGTTCCGCGAACCGATCGTCCGCATCAACTTTCTGATCCCGGCGGAGAACATCGGCGACCTGATGACGCTGTGTCACGAACGCCGAGCTGTCTACGTTCGCACCGAGTACCTGAGTCAGTCGCGGGTGATTCTCGTCTTCGAGATGCCGCTCGCAGAGATCATCTACGATCTGTACGACAAGTTAAAATCGGTGACGCACGGCTACGGCACGATGGATTATGAAGTGATCGGCTTCCGTCCCGCCGATCTGGTCCGTCTAGACGTGCTGGTGCATCACAAGCGAGTCGATGCCCTATCGACGATCGTGCATCGCAGCAACGCCGAGCGCCGCGGTCGGATTCTGTTAAAGAAGCTGCGCGAGGAGATCGATCGTCACTTGTTCGAGGTGGTGCTTCAGGCCGCGATTGGCAGTCGAATCATTGCTCGTGAAAACATCGCCGCCATCAAGAAAAACGTGACGGCGAAGTGCTATGGCGGCGACATCACCCGCAAGCGGAAGCTGTGGGCCAAACAGGCAGCCGGCAAGAAGCGAATGAAGATGATCGGCCAGGTCGAGCTGCCGCAGGAAGCCTTCCTCGCCGTGCTGGAGACCGATGAATGAGTGCCGAACTCTCGCGCAAGAAAGTCACCTTCTGCGTCGAGGAAGATCAATTCATCACTGTTCCTGATTGGGTGACCGACATCGACGCCTTTCGCCGCTGGCTCGACGAAGACCGCCTGCCGGAGAAGTTACGGGTGTGGTGGCTCAAAGGCGAGGTGTTCCTGGACATGAGCAAGGAACAGATATTCACACATGTCCTAGTAAAGACGGAGTTCGCTTTCGTCCTGACGGGGCTGGCGAAAAAAAGAAGCTCGGGCTGTATTTCACCAATGGCGTGTTGCTCAGCAATTTCGCGGCAGACATCTCCGGCAACCCCGACGGGTTATTCCTGACCTACACGACGCGGCAAACCGATCGAGTGCGGCTGATTGAAGGCAGAGACGGCGGGTTCGTCGAGCTGCAAGGCAGTCCGGACATGGTTCTAGAAATCTTGAGCAAAAGTTCCGAAACCAAGGATGAAGTGCTGCTCAAGCAGGGCTACTGGGAGGCCGGCATTCCCGAATACTGGTTGGTCGATGCCCGAAACGAGCCGCCGCGTTTCGATCTCCATCGGCACACGTCCCGAGGTTATGTCGTCACGCGCAAGCAACAGGGATGGGTCAAGTCGGCGGTGTTCGGCCAATCGTTCCGCTTGGTGGTGCAGGTCGGGCCGCGGAACGACCCCGAATACACCCTGGAGGTGCGATGACCCTGCTCGTGGTCGTCGTGGTTCTCGTCGTCGTCAATGTGCCGCTCAATGCGGGCATCTTCTTGCTAGCCTGTCGAGTCGCTCGTCTGACAGAAATCAGCTTTCGACGTGCTTTGGGGATTACCCTGCTGGTGTTCGTGACTGGTTGGCCCGTGTTACTGCTGGTCCTGGCAGTGGGCTGGTTCGGTTGGGAAGTGCCGCCAAGGACGTTGGCCCGCTGGACCTTGCCGCTGCTGAGTCTCGTCGTGCCGTTGACGATTCACAAATGGACGTTGGGTCAGCCGTGGGGACGCACGCTGGTGGTGTTCGTCGTCTGGCGTGTGCTGACACTGGGGCAATCGGGGCTGGTGCTGGTCGGGCTGTGGCAAGTCGCGCCGGAACTGCTCGAACTCTGACGCCTCTTGTTGCAGGACGGCACTGTTGTGTACTATCCCTGTATCAACCGTGCCGGGGAAGCAGACTTTTTGGTCTGGAGAAACGGCCACGAAAGGCGGAGGCCGCGCCGCCGAACTACTTCGGTAGCCCGTGCTGCTTCGCGACTCTGAAGGTGGGAAATGACTGACAAACCGTTGCCGTCGCCTGATACCGCTTCTACTGCATCGCCTGCTGGGACTGCTCCGCAGACGAGCGAACCTGTGACCATCCTCGCGACCAATTCCAGGTCCGGGAACGAGCCCCCCTCCACGGCCCGAGCGTCCTTCCAATCGGTGCTGCTATATTACGCCATTAACTTTGGGTTGCTGGCTGGGTTGTGGGGCATCTCTTGCCTGATTCTGCTGTTGCTCAAATACAAAACCGCCGAGGCGATCGGCTTCGCCACGGTCATCACTCTGGTGGGATCGTTCTTCACGCGCTCGCTGATTCCCCAGCTGGCCGAGAAAGCAAGACCCTCGACCACGCCCGCGCCGCAACAGATCGACAGTGCCCGCGAGATCATCGAGACTGTGGTTTTCGTCGTTGTTCTGGTGCTGCTGTTGAAGTCGTTCACCGCCGAGGCTTTCGTCATTCCCACTGGGTCGATGGCCGAGACCCTATGGGGTTATCAGAAGATTGTCACCTGTCCACAGTGCGGTTTGGAGTTTCCCGTCAACTGCTCGCAGGAAGTCGATCCTTCCGACGGCCAGGCCCCGATTGCCGTTTCTAGCTGCACCTGTCCGAACTGTCGGCTGGACATCAAACTGTGGCGACCCGATCCGCGCCGGCCAAACGAAGCGATGCCCGCACAGGCCGATCTCATTCGCGATCCGACCTGGCGCAGTGGTGATCGCGTCCTGGTCGCCAAGTTTGTCTACGATTTGCTCGATCGGGAACCGGACCGACTCGATGTCGTGGTCTTCCGCTTTCCTGGCGAGAGCAATTTCCCCTACACCGGTCCGGTCAAGCGCCATACGCCGATGAACTACATCAAACGCCTCGATGGTAAGTCCGGCGAGACGATCGGGATCCATCGCGGCAAGCTCTGGGTGCTGTCGCCGGAAAAGAGTCCTAAGTACGACGACTACGAACGAGCCAAGAATGACCCCAGTTTGATGGCCCAGCTCTGGCGGCGCGAATTCTTGCATCATGACGACCCAAGAGCCAAGGAACTCTTTTACGAAGGACAGTTCGACATCGTCCGCAAGAAGCCGGAGAACCTGTTGGCGATGCGGCGGCTGGTCTACGACAACGATCATCAAGCACGCGATCTGCTGGGATCGGAAAAACACCAACGCTGGTCTGCGGTTGAAGGCAGCAACTGGGTCGCCGACGGACCGACCGGCTTCCGCCACGTCGGCAACACCGACACCACCGCCTGGCTGCGCTATCGTCATCTACTGCGCTACAACGATGGCATGCCTCAACTCATCACCGACTTTCTCGGCTACAACGCCTGGAGAGGTGGCATTCACAGTGTGCCCAGCGAAAACTGGGCGTCGGATCTGATGATCGAATGTACTGTGAAGGTCGACAAGCCCGAGGGCACCTTCGTGCTGGAGCTGTCGCGCGGCACGCATCGCTACCAGGCTTCGTTTGATCTGAAGACCGGCTCCTGCACGCTGTACGATCTGCACAACGATCAGGCTCCTCGGACTATGGGCGAGGCCGCCACAACCATGAACAAGGCTGGCACCTATCAGGTGCGTTTCGCCAACATGGATGATCGCCTGCTGGTCTGGGTGGATGACAAACTCCCCTTCGGCGAGGGAATCACCTATGGCCCTGAGAGGAAGTTGGTGCCGACCCGCGAGAACGATCTGGAGCGTCCTGTCAGCATTGGTTCGCGCGGAGCCAAGGTGGCGGTCAGCAAGCTCAAAGTCTACCGCGACACCTACTACACCACGGCACGGGGCGATCAGCCGGCGTCGGCGGACGTGGGCGACTTCCGGCCAATGGATCCGGCGACCTTCGCCGCCTGGGCGGATGCTCCGGTCTCGACCTACTATGTGCAGCCGGACCACTACCTCTGCCTAGGCGACAACAGCGCCGAAAGCTCCGATGGCCGCACTTGGGGGCTGGTCCCCAAACGCCTACTGTTGGGCCGTGCTCTGCTGGTTTACTATCCGTTCGCACGGGCTGGTCGTATTCGCTGAGGAGTCGGCATGTCGATCCAGCCTCAGGAGAGCATGGCATGACCACGGGGGAGATTCAGATTCGCGTCCGCTACGCCGAGACCGACCGCATGGGCTTTTTGCACCATGCCAACTATCTGATCTACTTCGAGCAGGCCCGCACCGAACTGCTGCGCGCGATGGGGGCAACCTACAAGGATCTCGAAGATCAGGGGTTCCTCCTGGTTCTCACCAAAGTAGAGGTGAAATATCATAAACCAGCGCACTATGATGATCTTCTGACGATCCGAACCACGGTACAGCGCACCACGTTCGTTCGTATCGATCATCGCTACGAAGTGCTACGCGAAGGCGTGCTGCTCGCTGAGGGAGCAACAACGTTGGCCTGTATCGATCGCGAGGGCAAACCGCAAGCCCTGCCGGAGTTTCTCCGTAGCGACCCCAAGAAAGCCCAGGAGTAGCAGCCATCGTGCGCCGTTCACTGATCCAAACTCTGTTGCCGATCGTCTTTGCCTCGCTGCCAGTGCTGGCGGCGTTGCTCATCCTCGCCACGTTGCCGCCCAACGCTCGTGCCTTCTATCTGACGCACGTCTCGCCGTTCGACGGCGTCATCCTTGGTGTAGGGGGATCGCTGTTTCTGGTGCAAACTTATTTGGCCTTCCGCGCCCTGCGCTGGATTGGAGAAGGCTTCGACGAACGTCCCGACTCGTGGATCAACCATCTGGCCCAGTCGTCGGAGTGGTTCCCGCTGTTGGGGTTGATCGGCACCGTCTGCGGCATCCTACAGACGTTCAGCATCATCGGGCCAGACACGCCGACCCATCGTATCATCAAAGAGTACGCTCCGGCGCTGACGGCGACAGGTAGCGGTCTGTTTATGGCGTTAATCAACATCCTTCCCTCGTGGGTCATCATCGTTGGGCGTAAAATGATCGGCACGCTCGGCGGCGAAGAGCCACCAACTTGAGCCTACACGCATGGTCGAACTCCCTAGACGTAGCGTGACCCGCTTTTTTATCCCTATGATCGACGTACTGACGCTGCTCTTTTGCATCTATCTGTTGATGCCGATAGTCGGTCAGTCCGGCGATCCCACGCACGCGGAGAAGGCTCGACAGTTGGAACAACAGGTGGCTCAGCTGAAGTCGGAACTGGCCCGCCAAACAATGGGCGGCGAGGCAGCGGCAGCTAAGTTGCGTCAGGAGATCGAAAAACTCCGCAAAGAAAAGGTCCAGACGCTACGCAATCGACTGGCGGTCCGTGTACTGGAAATCGACGGCAAAGATGGCCGACTGTTCTACCGCGATCCGGATTTGATCGAGATTCGTAACCAAGCCGACGCCCATCAACTGATCGAGCGCGACCGTCGTGCTCAGGGAGTGTCTAGCCGCGAACTGTATTATCTGCTGCTCTATCCGCGCTCGGCGATCAGTGCCTATCCCACGGTCGAACAGGTGCGGAACTACGAACGCTGGTTCGAGGAGGTGGCCCTGGGCTATGATGTACCAGGCCAGGCTCCGGGCAAGGAGAAATAAGCGATGCACATCCTGGCGATCAGCGCCGACTTTCCCATTCGCGTGCTGGCGGTAATTGGAGCCGCCGCCCTGGGCGGACTGTTGCTCGCCGGGGGTATCCAGATCATCAGTGCATTGATCTTTCAGCAGAAAATCCCCCATTGGCCGTTGTGGATCGTCCGTGTGCTGGGCGCGATCGCCTGTGCCTGGGTGACGGCCCTGATTCTGTTCAACGTCGGTGGAGGAGGTCAGGGGCTGCTTCCGGGCGACGGCCCAGGAGAGGGAACTGGCCTCACCGCCAGCAGTAAAGACGACTCCACCGCTCCCAAGACAACCGACCCGGGTCAAGCCTCCAAGCCCGATCTTGGTCAGATCGCTCAATCGAGGAAATTGGAGATCGAAATCCTCGGCGATGCACATCTAAAACGTCGGCTCAAAACCGAATCGCCCGACCCCGAGAAACGGTATCGCATTGCTGGACAGAAGGAATTACTCACCCAGGATCAGGTACGCAAACTGATCCTGGCCCGACGTGGCCAAGAGCCGCCCTTGGAACTGCTCGTTCTGGTGCTAGCCAAGGATAGCCCCGACCGACGCGGGCCTTTCGTCGCTTCGCTAGAACGCTGGGCCGCCGACTTAGAAGAAAACGGCAAACCCTGGTTGCTGGTGTCGATCACGACGACCAGCGACTTCGACCTGCTGGACTGAACGGTGTGTCGCCGAGGGCCGCCATGAGTACGACCCAACCAGCTTCGACGACCTCGTTGCTCGTGGGCGACAATGACCTGCGGTTGGTGTTGTTCGGCCTACCGTCCGCGGGCAAGTCCTCGCTACTGGCCGCGTTGGATCGACTCCTCCGGACTTCGCAACCGTCGGCGAAAGACAAGTTGCTACCACGCGAAGGGCAACCGACGTGTCCTCCGCTTGCTCCCGATGGTGTACCGGCAACCGCTGGGGAAGTCGTGCCGTACTTTGTCCGCTATGAGCCGGAGCAGGCCGACTCCCGCCGCAATTTTGTCGTGTTCGACTGTGACAGTCGAGCCGCTCTCGACATTCTGCAACAGAAACGCTCGCTGGTCGAAGACAACCCGAGCGGCACACTGGCCTACGAGATGAACGAGGCCGATGCAGTGCTATTGGTTCTCGATGCGTCGCGGTTGAACCGGATCGAAGATGACTTTGCTGAGTTTGGCCGCTTCCTCGTTCACATGCAGGCTAGCCGAAGCCGACGTACCGAAGTCGGCGGCTTGCCCGTCTTCTTGGTGTTGACCAAGTGTGATCAGTTGGCTCGACGCGGCGACTCGCATCGCCAATGGCTCGACCGCATCGAGGAGCGAAAACGGGAGGTCGGAGAGCGGTTTAAGCGGTTTCTCGCTTCCTCGACAAGGCCACCTGACGAGCAACCCAATAGTGAGCAAGCAGGAGAACCGCTGTCGGTACCGGCATTTGGCAAAATCACTCTGCACGTCTGGGCCACCGCCACTCGACGCCCTCCGCTGAACGATCTCCCAACGGGATCTTCCAAACCTTATGGCGTAAGCGAACTGTTTGGTCTAGCCCTGGAAGCGGCTGCCGACTACCGCGTCCGCTACGAGCGCGCCCAGCGTCGGCTGGTGCGCATGGTCTTCAGTGCTACCCTATTGATCGGCATCCTGCTGGCGCTGGCGGCGGCGTTATTAGTGATTAACTCAAACACCCGGCTGACGCTGTTGCAAGCACGTGTCGAGGACTTTCGCGCTTTGGACCACGGACCGCCGGCGGTCTATCTCCAAGGCGACGTAGAACAGCTGACGGCCAAGCTGGAGCGGCTGCAAGAACTGCGCGACGATGAGTACTTTGCCAAACTGCCGCGCGAACTCCGCGACTTCGTCGAGCAGCGCCGCGAAGAGATTAAAAGCTATATTTCCTATCTGCAAAAGATGCAATCTCTGCGCTCTCTGGCTGAGATCACGACTGAGGCCGCCCTGGACGCAGCTTTGGCCCAACTGAATAAACAGCTGGCTCTGCCACGACCCGAATGGGCCGAGACCCCCGCAGGCCGACTGCGTCAGGAACAGGTGGAGACTGCCGAGGCCCTCCGCGAAGCTGTCCGACGAGTTCGGACACGCTACCGCGATGCCAGCACTGAGGCCGATCGCCTGTGGACCTTTGCCGATTTCACTTCCCCGCAGGGCGGGATTCGCTGGACGAGTTGGGGCGAACGCGCCGAGCCGCTCGTCGATTGGGAGAAGCGTTCGCCGATCCGAGAGTACGACCCGGTTCCAGGAGTGCCCGGCGGAGTGCTGACCTACTCGACGGTGCTTCGCTACGAGAGCGTCTTCGATGCTCGCCTGACTTGGTTTCAACGTCGCGATCGTCTAGAGCAAGTGTTAAACCTGACCTCGGCGCTGGGACTGGTGCCGGCCTCGTTACGTCGGCCCGCTGTGTTGGTCTTTCCGGATGAGCTGTCGCTGTCGGCGTGCAAGGTACGCCTGGAAGAACTGCGGCAGGCTTATCCGGAGTACGACACGACCTTCACTCGTTCTGGGTTGCCCGATCTGATTCAGCCGTTTGTGCGACAAAAAGCCCGCGTCTTGTATCAAATTCTATTGCCTCCCGCGCGACGAGAGGTGCTGCATCAATTCCAGCAGCGCGGTCCGGGCAACGAGGAGACGCAGACTAGTTGGCAGTCGGTTCGCCTCTGGCTAGCTAAGCCGGTCGAACTCGATGACTGGCGCCTCCTGGCCCGAGTGATCCGTAAGCTCGACGACCCGAATTTGCCAGATCCTGTGGACGAATTAGCCGAGTTTCTCGGCAAGTCGTCGTTCACGCTGAATCTGCGAACGCTGAGGCTGACCATCCCCGTGCGAACTGGGCTGCGGCCCCGCGCCGAAGCCCGTCTACTAGTGCATCGGCCCGACAACGAGAAGCGCCCACTTCTGGAGTTCGAGCCGATTGGAACTGCCGAGCGGGACGAGGAGCAAGGTCTGGATCGCTACACCTTCCGACTGGTGGAGGGAGAGCCGATCACCTACAAACCGGGCGATAAATTCTGGGCCGAACTGCCTCTGACAGGCGGCAAGCAACGATTGGTCTGGTCGCGTTCACGCTCGTCGCTGTATCAGTTCGAGCGATTGGCCAACCCACCGCGTGTGCAAGATGTGACAGCCCGCTCCCTGGATGAAGGCGTGCCGACGCGCCAACCCCTTCTGTTGACGGTCACTCCTGAAGAGGGACTACCGACCGTTCCCGGTCTGCTGCCCGAGATGGCTGGACGACGCTGACCTCGCCCGCGGCTACCAATTCGGAGGGGCCAGTTCAAAGGTAGTCGCAGGCTTCAGCCTGCGCAGCGGACTCCGTCCGCCAGCAGCTACTCCTTCTCGCAGTGCGCTCTACTCTTTGCCCAAGAGCAGATCCAGCACCCAGCAACCGCGAACATGAGACTTTCCCTGTCGGCAATGATCGAGAATGTACTCGTCGTAACAGCCGGCATCTTCCAACGCATCGCCGAGCAACGGCATCCGCTCGAAGGCTTTCTCTTGGTAGATGGCCTCAGCAAGTTGGCGGATCAATCCGCCCTGCCAGGCGAAGACGTAGGGAGGCAGTTGCAGCTGGCGAAACGGATTGCCGATCACCTCGCGGATCAGTTCGACTTGCTCGCGGACACTCTCGGCCTGAACGATGTCCCAAGTGTGGGCACGTCGGGTGAGCTGGGTTGCCTTACGAGCAGGAGCAGCGACGGCGGCCTCGAAGACGTTCAGCAGAGGACCGCTGGCCTTGACGTTAGCGGCCCAGTAGGCGGCCCAGGCCGCTCCACCGGCGACCACCAAAGCAGCTCCACGCGCCTGCCCCAGTTCGCGCGGCGTAGCTAGCTGATCGGCGTAGCGCTCGGCGACTTCGACAGCACGACGACTTCGTTGATCGGGCAAATGCTCCCAGATGTGGCGACAGCAACCACAGGCGAGCAACCGGATCTTTCGCTCGCTGACATGGTTCTGTACATAAGCCAACATCACACTGGGATCTAGAGTTTCCTCCCATTCGCCCTCAGTCATCACCTTTTTCCTCGCTGGCAAAATGGTCATGCACATCCTTTTAGGGTATCCATCACCCGTTGGGTTCGCTATCCCAACTCTGTACTGAGAATGGCTGCGTGAGCCACTCTAGCCCGGTTCGACCCGCGCAAGTAGAATGCTCACGCCCTGGTTGATTGACTTCCGCTATTCGGAGTTTCTTCCCATGCGAACTCATCTTTCTCGTCGGCACTTCCTGCTTGGCTCGTTGGCGGTCGGTTTGGCTCCCGCGTGGAGTCGGGCGCGACTTCTGGCTCCCAGTGACCGACTGCGTGTCGGAGCGATTGGCATTGCCGGTCAGGGACATAGCGATCTGAATGCGATTGCATCTGCTGGTGCTGAGATTGTTGCTCTGTGTGATGTGGATGAGACGCGTAAGGAAGTCGGTTCGTTTCGGGAAAAGTACCCCAAGGCAAAATTCTACAATGACTTTCGCAAGCTGTTGGACGCAGGCGGTCTCGATGCCGTCCTAGTGGCCACTCCAGACCACACTCACGCCCCGGCGACCCTGGCGGCGCTGCAAGCCAACCTGCACGTCTTCTGTGAGAAGCCGTTGACTCACACCGTCGAGGAAGCCCGCGCCGTGGCCACGCTGGCCAAGAAGATGAACCGCGTTACCCAGATGGGCACCCAGATTCACGCTGGTGCCAACTATCGCCGCGTCGTCGAGTTGATCCAGAGCAGCGCGATCGGCCCAGTGCGTGAAGTGCATGTGTGGGTGGGCAAAAACTGGGGCGGCGGCAGCCATCCCGCCAAAGGCCAACCGGTTCCCAAGGGCTTGCACTGGGATCTCTGGCTGGGACCGGCCCAGGAGCGTCCCTATCACTCCGTCTACATGAACATGAACTGGCGCAGGTTCTGGGACTTTGGCGGCGGCACCCTCAACGACATGGGCTGCCATTTCATTGATCTGCCCTTCTGGGCCTTGAAGCTACGCTATCCGACTCGTGTCGAAGCCGAGGGGCACCCCCCGCATCCCGATACTGCCTGCGAAGCGTTGACCGTCCGTTATGAGTTCCCCGCACGCGAGGACATGCCCGCCTGTAAGCTCACCTGGTACGACGGCGGTAAGAAGCCCAAGCAGTTGACCGACGGCACTATTCCCGAGAAGTGGAACGATGGCGTACTGTTCGTCGGCGACAAAGGGATGCTGCTGGCCAACTACGGCCAACGCAAGCTCTTCCCCGAGAAGCAATTCAAGGACTTCACCCCTCCTAAACCCACGATTCCTCCCTCGATCGGCCACTACAAGGAATGGGTCGAAGCCTGCAAGAACAATGGTTCGACAACCTGTAACTTCGACTACTCCGGCGCGCTGACCGAGACTGTGCTTCTGGGAACGGTGGCCTATCGGTTGGGCCAATCGTTCGACTGGGATGGCAAGACCCTTAAAGCCAGCCAAGCTGATGCCGAACGGTTCCTCCGCAAGACGTATCGCAAGGGTTGGGAACTGCCCAGCTAACCCGAGAGCCGATAACTGAACTAGCCCAGGCCCGGAGTTGCGCTGCTGTCAAACCGGCAGGTTCCTCTGTCGCCCTTGACAGTTCTTTGCTGGCGTTCCTCGCTCCGTCTTGCAATTCCGGGCGTCGTATGCTCTACTGAAATAAGAGGTTATCTCGCCACTCGATTCGGCGAGATGCCCCTTGGTATGCGATTTGCTGCGAATAGGAATCGGATCATTTTGCCTTGTTTCCCGCCTTATGCCGCCAGTGCGGGAGAAGGAAAGTATTCCGACTGATGAGGTGCGGCAATGACGATGGTCCGTGAGGCACCTGCAAAAAAGAACTACTCGATCCTGATCGCTGATGACGATCGGCCGAGTCGTGAGGCCCTGCGCGACATGCTCGCCCCAGAAGGGTTTCAGACGCATGAGGCCGCCTCGGGCGAAGAGGCCGTAGACCTCGTGCTGGCCAATCCGATTCATCTAGTGGTGCTCGACATGCACATGCCGACACTCACTGGAGTAGAGACGTTCCGACTCGTGCGACAGCTCAATGAGAAGTTGCCGGCGATTCTGGTTACGGGCGATCCCAATGAGCAGGTGGTTCGAGCGGCGATCCAGGCCCAGTTCTTCAGTGTCCTACCTAAGCCGGTCAGTCGGCACCTGCTTCTATATACGCTCGTCAAAGCGCTGTCGCGGGTCTACGGACCGATCTGACTGAGCTAGCCGTTTTTCCCGTAGGCCACTCGTTTGCTCTCGCAGTTGCTCCGCCGAGTACTCTGCGATCATGGTGTAACCGATCGCAGACTGAAGTCTGCGACTACCCGCTTAACTGTAGCCGCAGGCTTCAGCCTGCGCGCAAGTTTAAGATCGCAGACTGAAGTCTGCGACTACCGGTCGTCTGAGCAGAGGACGTTAGTCCTCCGTGTTTGCCGCACCACGGAGGACGTCAGCCCTCCGCTGTTCCTCCGAAGCGTGCTACTTGCCGAGCAGTGAGCGCAACACATATTGGAGGATGCCGCCGTGTTGGTAGTAACGCACCTCTTGCGGCGTGTCGATGCGGATCAGGGCCTGGAACGTCTTCTTCGAGCCATCCGCTGCTGTCGCTGTCACGGTGAGCTGTTGACCGCCACTGTAGCCGCTGGAGAAGAGGTCCACCAGTCCGCCCAGATCGTACACCTCCTCACCGGTCAGGCCAAGGCTGGCGACGTTTTCGCCCGGATGGAACTGCAACGGTAGAATGCCCATGCCTACCAGATTGCTTCGATGGATGCGTTCGTAGCTCTCGGCGAGGACCGCGCGAACGCCGAGCAACAGCGGTCCCTTGGCCGCCCAGTCGCGCGACGATCCCGAGCCGTACTCCTTGCCAGCGAGAATGATCAGCGGCACCTTTTCCTTGGCATACTTGACCGACGCCTCGAAGATCGTCATCGTCTCACCGGAAGGAAGGTGTCGTGTGACGCCGCCCTCGGTGCCGGGTGCAAGCAAATTCTTCAGCCGCACGTTGGCGAAGGTGCCGCGCCACATTACCTCGTGGTTACCGCGCCGACTGCCATACGAGTTGAAGTCAGCGACAGCGACGCCGTGTTCGATCAAGTACTTGCCCGCAGGACTGCTGGGTTTAATCGACCCAGCAGGCGAGATGTGATCCGTGGTGATACTGTCGCCCAGCACGGCCAACACACGAGCGCCAGTGATGTCGGACACCGCCGGCACCTCACGAGTCATGCCCTCGAAGTAGGGCGGATGTTTGACGTAGGTCGAGTTAGGATCCCAAGAGTAGAGATCGCCCTCGGGCACCGGCAACGTTCGCCAGGCTTCGGGACCGACGAACACCTCGCCGTACTCTTTGGTGAACATTTCCGTAGAGATCGACTGCTCGACGGTTTGTTGGATCTCCTGCTGGCTGGGCCAGATGTCTTTGAGATATACTGGATCGCCTTTGGTGTCAGTGCCGAGCGGTTCCGTGGTCAGGTCGAGATCGACACGCCCGGCCAGGGCATAGGCGACGCACAACGGCGGCGAGGCGAGGTAGTTGGCCCGCACATCCGGATGGACGCGGCCCTCGAAATTGCGATTGCCCGACAGCACCGCCGCCACCACCAGCCCCTGATCGTTGATCGCTCGCGAGATGCTCTCGGCCAACGGTCCGGAATTGCCGATACAGTTGTGAACCGCGACAGTTCCAGCGAGGAACGAGTGTGGTCCCTCCACAGAGAGATCGAACACCCGGCGAGATCCCGCATGGCGCCGATCGATCACTTGCAGCGTCAAGCTAGGCAGAGATTGCGCCGTTTTTCCGGTACTATAACGCTTTTGGTAATCTCCCGACTGACGCGATAACAGTGGGGCGAACCAGTCGCGCGCTCCGATCTGTGTCAGCAGTTCTACTGGAGAAGGGAAAGCGCAGCTTTCGCGATGGAGGGGTCGGAACTTTCGATCGCTCGGTTGCGGCAGTCGATCAAACCGATCATACCCTTCTAGCAGCGAGTAGTAAGGAAAAACAATCGTTTCTCGCTCTGCTAACTCCGCGGCAGCGAGTTTCCGTGCCTGGCGGAAGGACAAGTCGGGATGGCTGCGATGCAAGTCGCGCAGTCGATCTGCCATCCACAGGCGTTGGTGTTGGATCCGATCGAGAGTACGCCAGTAAACAGCCGCGGCACTGGCTCGCAGCGACTTATCGACGCTGTAGCGAAAGCCAACTCGTTCGAGGAAGGATAGCCCATCGGGCAGTTTCAGCCGCACTTCGAGGCGTGGTTCGCCATCCTGGGCCGCGGCGTAAGTCGAAGCCGAGCGACGAGTGGGATAAGTTCCCATCCAGGCCCCGTCCACGGAGACGCCACAACGCTCCAACAGATGGAGTAAGCAATTCATGGTAGCCTGAAGCTGCTCGACATGTTCGGGTTTGGCCGATTGCGAATACATGGGGGGTTCGAGAGCTGCATCGTCGGAACCATCCCCAAATCGATGGAGCTTGGGAGCATGTCCATCCGCGCCGAAGACCCCGCCGAGGAACTCGCGCACCACCGCGACCGGGCAGCGATCGTCCCGCACGAATTCCGGCAGCGATGCAGGCTGATCGATGCGTCTGCCGACCCGAACCCCGGCCAGACTGGCGATCCCTTCGGTCAACTCCGCTGGTAAAACGATGGACCACTTTCGTTCGTCGTACTGCTTTGCCGCAGGTCGCTTCCCCGTGAGTAGTTCGATGTCATTCAGTACCGTCTCACGGTCGATCGATTGCCCCACACACACCCGACCTTGCTTCCAGGTGCTGATCGACCCATCTCCGAGAAGATGTCCCAACAGTCGGGCAAAGGCCAGCAAGCGCAGACGCTCTTGAGGCTGGTCCATCGTGAAGCGCAACCTTCCCACATCGAGGGAGTAACCGGTTTCATCGGCACCGATCTCATCCACGGGAGCCTCCAGTCCGACCACGACCCGGTCGCGGCCCGGCTGAAGCTCATCTGCCTGCACCCAGGTTCCATCTTCCCGAAGAATTTCGTGATCCGGCGTACAGACAAGCGTTCGCCCATCTTGCAAGGTCAGGCGGACACAGTCTCGTTGCCCCTTCGGCAGAACCTCGGCCTGGAGTGCTGGTCGTAGACGTTGTTCCTCATCTGGACTGAACAGGACGGCCCCGCCTGCGGAGGGCATCTGCTCGATGCGTCGGGCTGTGCCGTTGGCCAGGAGAACGGGTGTCCCTTCCGCGATACAGGTCATGCACCCGTAGCCGGTGACGTAAAATCCGAGTTTCTCCAGCGCGGGCAACAGACCGGCCTTCTGTAGATAGCTGGTCACCACCTTCGAGCCGGGCGAGAGGCTGGTCTTGACCCACGGCTTGGAGGTCAAGCCGCGCTCGACGGCTTTCTTGGCCAACAGACCGGCGGCCAGCATCACCGACGGGTTCGAGGTGTTGGTGCAAGACGTGATGGCGGCGATGACCACGGAGCCGTTCTTCACTTGGCTGGCCACGTCGTCGGTGACGGGTGGCGGAACGTCGCCGGCCTGGGGCAGGGCGGTAGTCTTGGGCTTGGCCGCCGCCAGCAATTTAGGCAGTTCCAGAAAGAAATTCTCTTTTACTCGATTCAGGGCCACGCGATCTTGTGGCCGGCGCGGACCAGCCAGGCTCGGCTCGACTGTGGCCAGGTCCAGCTCCAGCGTGTCGCTGTAAGCCGCTTCTGGCGTCGACGCCTCGTGGAACAGCCCTTGTTCCTTCATGTACGCTTCGACCAGGGCGATGTCCTTCTTGGCCCGACCGCTCATGCGCAGGTAACGCAGGGTCTCGGCGTCGACGGGAAAGATGCCGCAGGTCGCCCCGTACTCCGGAGCCATGTTGGCGATGGTGGCACGATCGGCCAGGGGCAGCTCAGCCAAGCCGGGACCATAGAATTCGACGAACTTGCCGACGACGCCCTTCTGCCGCAGCATCTGCGTGACGGTCAGCACCAGGTCGGTCGCCGTCGCTCCTTCGCGAAGTTTGCCGCGCAGCTTGAAGCCAACCACTTCGGGAATGAGCATCGACACGGGTTGACCGAGCATCGCCGCCTCGGCCTCGATGCCGCCCACGCCCCAGCCGAGCACCCCCAGGCCGTTGATCATTGTCGTGTGCGAGTCGGTGCCGACTACCGTGTCGGGATAGGCCAGCGGAGCGTCAGCGCGTAACGCCATCGACGCGGACTCGGCGACGAAGACCACGCGGGCCAAGTACTCCAGGTTGACCTGATGCACGATACCGGTGTCCGGCGGAACGACCTTGAAGTTGCGGAACGCTTTCTGGCCCCAGCGGAGGAAGGCATAGCGTTCGCGGTTGCGTTGGAACTCCAGCTGTTCGTTGATGAGTGAGGCGTTGGCGTTGCCGTAGTCATCCACTTGCACGGAGTGATCGATGACCAACTCAGCGGGCAACAGCGGATTGATGCGCGACGGATCGCCGCCCATGCGACGCATCGCTTCACGCATGGCGGCGAGATCGACGACAGCAGGCACGCCGGTGAAGTCCTGCAGCAGCACCCGTGCTGGCATGAAGGCGATTTCCTTGGTCGGCTTGGCCTGCGGATTCCACCCTGCCAGGGCGAGGATGTCGTCAGTGCGAACGGCCAGTCCATCCTCAGTGCGGAGCAGATTTTCCAGCAGAATCTTCAACGAATAGGGTAGACGTTGTGCGTCGGGATGCGTTTTGTAGACCGCGTCGAGGCGAAAAAGCGTATAGTCCTGATCGCCGACCTGCATCAAGGACCGGCTGCCGAGTGAATTGACCATGATCTCATCTTTCCTATGCGATGCCTGAACCGTTTTAGCTCATTGTCGTGTGAAGACGTAGATTTGACCAGAGTCGGAGGTGAGGTCGATTGGGACGAAAAAGAAAAGAGCCGCCGACAATCCCCTCTCTGTCGGCGGCTCACGAGGTCCTCTCCTTCTCCCCAAAGTCGAGGACACCAGAAACGTAGGTCACATTGGCAACAGAAGCAAACGAGGCGATCAAATCTAGGCGAAAATTTGGCTCTTCCGGGGGCACAATATGGCCACGCCTGAATCCACACGCTGGGGCAGGAATCGCTCGTCCTGCCCTCACTTGCCCTTGACGTCGGCGGGGAGATCCACCTGCTTCTCCGAGGCGAGGTAGGCCAACAGGTCGCGGATCTCGGGTTCCTTGAGCGTCTTGAGCTGATCGTCCGGCATCAGCGAACCGGATTGCTGGTCGCGCTGCTCGATGTCGCTCTTGAGAATGCGCACCTCCTCGGTCGGTGTTTGCAATAGTAACACCTGCTCGCCGTCTTGTTTGACGTAGCCGGTCAGCACGCGGCCGGTGGTCGTGACGATGCGAGTCAGCTGGTATTCCTTGGGCACCGCCGCGCCGGGGTCCAGCACCTTGGTCAGAATGTAGTCGGCGTTGCGACGCTGGGAGCCGGTCAGATCTGGGCCAAGCTGGCCGCCCTCGCCGAACAACCGATGACAGCTGGCACATGTCTTTTGCCAGACCAGTCGGCCCGCGGACAGGTCGGCGCGCTGCCGTTGCTCCGGCGTCGCCAGCTGACGATACCGAGCCAAATCCTGTTCTTTGTTTTTCGCCGATGAACGCACCTCGCCCCAGATCGCGACCAGCCGTTTACGCACCTCGCGATCGCCCAAACTGGCGATCTGTCGGGCCAGGAACGGGGACACATCACGGGGAGCAATCTCCTTGCGTTCCATAGCGGCGAGCAATTCCCGAGCATAGCTGACGCGCGAGGCCAGCGTACTGAGAGCGTCGGCCTTCTCCGACTCACTCAGTTTGGCGTAACGAGCCAGGATCAGTTTCGGAGTTTGCGGATCGTCGAACGCTGCCAAGCCACGCAGGGCCGCGCTGCGCAGGGCTGCATCGTCGAGCAGTTCCCGCAGCAGTGCCGGCAGGTTGTTGCCACGTCGATCGAGCAACACTTCCAGGGCCAGGGTGCGTTCCGTTGGATCAGCCTTCGTATCGCCAACCAGTCGGGTCAACGTGGCCAGTGCCTGGGCGTCGCCGAACAGCACCGACAGACGATTCACCCTGGCGCGAACCTCGGCATCGCCGGTCTGACCCAGCTTCCGATAGACCTCCGACCAACGCGGCGGAGCAGCAACAGAGCGTCGCCCCGCCAGTGCCTCGCTCATGCCGTCGAGCAGGTCGCGGCGCACTGCAGGGCCGGCCTCGTCCTTCAACAGTTGACTCACCAGATGCCCCAGGGCCGACTTGTTCTCCAGCGCGGTCAGTCGCCGAGCCAGGAAGCGCCGCACCACAGGCACGGCACATCGCGACAGCAGTTCCGCTCCGCGCTGGGGATCGGCGGCGGGCAACGGCTCGACTCCGTACCAGAGCATCAACGGTAGATACGGATCGGTGACGACCTCAGACCGCGTCAGTAGTGCCTCGGCCAGCGACCAGCGACGATCCAGGGGGATACGCTGCAACGCCGACGCCAACGACAACAAGACCGGCTCGGCCTTTTCATCGCGAGCCAGCTTGGTCAACCGTTGAACGACAGCCTCGGACGCATTTCCAGGATCGACCAACAAGCGCACCGCCCAAAGACGAAGTTCCGGCTCAGCGGATTCCAGCAACTGCAGTAGCCTCGCCTCGGGCAGCGAGCCGGTGCAATACAGCGCCCAGATAGCCCGAAGGCTGGTCGGCACACTGCCGGTCGTGACCTGTTGCCACAACAGTTCAATCGCTTCCTTCGAGAGGTTGCCGCGAACCGCTCGCTCGGTCAACAGTCGTCGCGCCTGACGGACGTGCCACTCGTCACGATGGGCTTGCAGCCGAGCCAGTGCGACGTCGTCGAGCTGGCCCAGATCGCGGGCGGGTCGTCGCGGCAACCCGAAAGTGACGTGATATACTCTCCCACTAGGATGGGTTTTGTCGAAATTGTGACACTCGCCGGTATCGTGCCAGTCGCCGACGTAGACGCCACCATCGTGGGCCGCGTGCAGCCACAACGGGCGGAACCACGGATCGTGAGCCAGCAGAAAGTCGTTCTTGTGTTGGATGACGTAGCCGGAACGGGAGCGAACCAGGGCATCCTGGTTGAGCCGACTGCCGTGGATGTTGCCCATGAACAGACGGTTGCGATACTCCGCGGGCCAGTTGTCACCAAGATAGATTAGCGCTCCGGCATGGGCATGACCACCGCCCGCGACGGAGTGTTCGCCCTGTCCGCCGCGGGAGCTGGTCCACTCGCCGCCGCCCCAGTGGATATGGTCGGCACAGCTTTCGATCAGCCGATAGGTGTGCGGGTTGACATCCTGGCCATACATGCGGACGAAGTGCGCGCCAGGCACGACATGGAAGGCGTGCTTGATGACGCAGTTGGTGATGAACATCTCACCGAAGTCGTCCCAGTCGAGGCCCCAAGGGTTAGTCGTACCGTGGGCCACGGCTTCGACGACCTTTCGTTGTGGATGGTAGCGCCAGACGCCGCAATCCATCTTGACGCGCTTGGAATCGGGGCTGCCCGGCGCGCCGAGCTTCGACCGCGACTGAATGCCATTGAGTCCGTACAGCCAGCCGTCCGGCCCCCAGCACAGACTGTTGAAGACGTTGTGCTTGGAGTCGTGCAGGTTGAAGCCGTCCAGCAAAGTGACGGCAGGTCCAGCAGGGCGATCGTCCCGAACGGGAAGAAAGAGGAAGTTGGGAACGCTGGCCAACCAGACCCCGCCGAAGCCGAGGGCGATGCCCGACAGATTCGTGCCATTGTCGAGGAAGACCTTCGACGACCACGAACCATCGGCCTGGGGTTCAAAAATCAGAATGCGATCCTTGCCGGCGCGGCCATCCTTGATCCAATGCGGGTAAGAGTCCGACTCGACGACCCACAGTCGACCGCGTTCGTCGGTGGCGGCGGCGATCGGTTTTTTGAAGGTCGGTTCGCCAGCCACCAGCCGCACCCGGAACCCCTCGGGCACAGTCATGCGGGCGGCTGCTTCGCGAGGCGAAGGATACTTCTCCTCGCGGGCCAGAAGCCAAGCGGGCACGAGCAACAGCGGCAGAAGCGGTAGCCAGCGGGTCATGCGACTTACTCCAAAACCACCTTGAGCGTCTTCTTCTCCTTGCCGCGCAACACGATCACTTCGATGGTCGTGTCCTTCTTTTGCAGGGCCATCACCGCCATGTAGTCGTTGATGTTCTTCACGGGTTTACCGGCCATCTGGATAATCACATCGTTGGCCTTGATGCCGGCCTTCTCGGCGGGACCGCCTTCACTGACGCCGTCGATCTTGACGCCCTCGGCGTCGTTGTAGTCGCCGGGACGAATGCCCAGGCGCGGCCCGGTCGAGGGCCGCCCCATCGCCGCTCCGCGCACCTCGATGAAGGCGGGTTTGTCCATTTGGGTGAAGCGGGTGATGATCTCCTCGCTCATGTCGACGATGCGGCACATGCCTTCGAGATTGATTTTGTCGGCGGTGTCGCTGGGGCGATGATAGTCGGCATGAGTGCCGGTCCAAACGAAAATGACCGGAATCTTCTTACCGCAGAACGAGGCGTGATCGCTGGGACCAAAGCCGGATGCCTGCATCTTCAGGGTGAAACCGTACTTTTTCGCTCCTTCTTCTAGTATTTCTTTGAACCCAGCCGCGGTGCCGTGCCCCTCGGTCTGGAGTCGATCGAGGCCGGTGTCTTTGTCTTTGGTCAACCGACCGACCATGTCGAGGTTGTACATGGCCGCGGTCTTCTCTAGCGGGAAGACCGGATGGTTGACGTAGTGGCGCGAACCGAACAGCCCGAGTTCCTCCCCCGAGAAGGCGAGGAAGACCAGGCGTCGGCCCTGACGCTGGGGGATGGAGGCGAAGCGACGAGCCAGTTCCAGCATGGCCGTCGTGCCCGAACCATTATCGTCGGCTCCGAAGTGGATGGCGCGCTTCTTGCCTTGAGACATGCTGCTGGGGCCGCCGTAGCCCAGATGGTCGTAGTGGGCACCAACAACGATGGTTTCGTCGGCCAGCGGGCCGCTACCTTCGAGGTAGCCGATCACGTTCCGCAGAGGGATGCCATCGGCGCGGCGTTCGACGGCCAATTTCGCCTTCCAGCCAGTCAGTTCCATACTACGCGGCTCCAAGGTGGCGTCGATTATTTTTTCGAGGGTGGCCAGCTTCATGGTCGGCGGCAACATCAGATCGAGAAACTCGCGACGCATCGTCGCGGAGAGCAAGTGTGAACCACCCCGCGAGAGACTGGTGAAACTGTAGTCGGCTGGCGCGTCGCCCTCCTCGGCGGTCTCGGCGTCGTTGACGAACAACACGCCGACGGCTCCCTTCTTTCGCGCCAGGTTCAGCTTGGCGATGAATGAAGCCGCACTGGTCATCTCCTTGGGCCGGTTCGGCTGGCTGGCTCGTGGCGTGTCGCGCAGGACCACAACGATCTTGTCCTTGACGTCCAGGTTGGCGTAGTCATCGTAGGTGGGGTTGGTGCAACTGAGGCCATAGCCCGCGAAGACCAGTGGTGCGGTCGCCTCACCTTTCTGATCGTAGCCCAGCGGCACGAACTGGGGCCCCTGCTTCAGCGTGATCGTCTGCCCCTGCGGTCCAGTCAGTTCCAGCGTACCCACCGCGCCAGTGATGGCGTAGGGCTGGAAGTAGGTGCCGTTGTAGCCCGGCTTCAGACCGATGCGCTCGAACTCGGCGGCGATGTAGTCGCCGGCAATTTTCAGCCCTTGGGTGGTCGCGCCGCGGCCCTCACACTCCGGCGAGGCCAGAAAGGTCACGTCCTTCTTCATGCGTGCCTCGGCGGCCGCGCGGTTCAACGCTTCGCGTGCAGCGGCCCAACTCAGCGAGCCAACCAGCGCGACAACCGCCAGCGCGATGCAGTTGCGATACTTCGTCATCGGAACCTCGTGGTGCAAATTATTGGTTGCTGTTCTTCGTTCGATTATGAACTAGGTGCTTGGGTCGTGTCCACGACTTCGTCGGGAATCACGGGGGCCGTCGCTAAGAGAACACGGCAATGGGCGTGCTGGATGATGTAGATCGAGCGATCGTCCAGGCGTCCCAGGGGATCTAGCGGCGACTCCGCGGACAACGGTAAGACGATCAAATCGTAGAGTTCCTTCTTGGCCAGTTCGACGATCGCTGGGCCATCACACGTCGTCAGCGGATGCAGCAGCAGCTGCCGACCGAGTTGCTCGGCACGCTGGACATCCTTTTGCACGAGAGTCGGACCATTGACGGTCTCGGCCTCGGCGGGCAACAGCGACACCATGCCCAGAACCACCTTCTCATCGAGCATGGTCAACACGGCCTGGAACAAGTCGCTGTTGGTCGGGCTGCCATCGTGCAGCAGCAGCACGCGATCCACGCCGACGCCGGCCTCGCGCAGTTCATCGACCGAGCGTGCGCGCCGTTCGCTGATCTTGGGAATGCGACTGCCCCCCCCTAGATCGAGGTACATGTCGCGCTCGCGGCTGAGGATGCGCACCGTCAACGGAGCCGTCGAGCCATCGTGCAGACTGATCCAGTAAAAAGCGATCTGTTCCATCTGCTCGTCGGCGGTGTACTTGTTGCTCGCGCCGACGATCAGCTCCTGGGCCTGAACGTCCTTGGCCAGCTTCAAAATGGCGTGCAACGGGTTATTGGTCGGCACGATGAGCGGCTTGACCTCCTTGCCGGCCTTCTCGGCTCGCTCGACGACGGCGGTCATCAGCTGCTGATCATACGGATCGATGTCGGCTGGATCCGCGGCGGTCGGCAGGCCATCGTCGCCCGGAGGAATGTACTTGGCCGTCATCACGATCATGCCAGTCGTTTCTGGATCCATCTCCGCCAACGCCTTCTCCAACATGAATAGGTTCTGCGTCGAGCGAATCGACACCAGCTTGCGATAGGGGCGGGTCAAGCCCAGCGCCTCAGCGGTCACTTGAGGCGTCGTTTCCTGATTGAACAGCTCGACGTGCTGATGTTCGCGGCCCTTGAGCTTCCTGGCATTGAGCCGTTCGGTGATCGTGAACAGTAAGAAGAAACTGCCGCTGAAGATCAACCCGCCAATCGTCGCGACTTCCTTGGTCAGGAAGTTCAAACAGGCACACGACATCAGCAGGGCCAAGATCAAGCCCAACCCAATCGGCAGATCGATACTCCCCACAGGCAGGTTCAGCGGCACCCGAAATTCGCGAGGCCGACGATCCTTGAAGCGCAGCACGACCATCGAGAATGCCTGGAAGACGAAGCTCCAAACCACGCCGAAGGCATAGGCTTCGCCCAGGATCAGCGTCTCGCCACGACTTGCGATAATCGTGACCAACTGAAACACCACGATCAGCGTCAGAACACGATGCGTCGTCCCGAAGCGCGGATGCGGCTGACGGAGCCAATCCGGCAGGATACCATCCTCAGCAACGCGGTTGAGAACGCCATTAGCGCCAATGATTGAAGTGTTACACGCTCCGGAAAGGAGCAGAAAGCCGACGATGGTGACGAAGGCGTTGAGCAACAGCTTGGCAGCCTGCGGACCGACCATGTTCATCGCCAGGCCGCCAATCAGGTTCTCAGAGTACAGCGGCATGCGTTCTTTGTCAGGGATGAGCAACACCGCCATGAACGAGATCGTGCCTGTCAGCACCAGGGCGAAACTGAAGACGATGACTGCCGCCTTCTTGAAGTTGGGCAGCTTGGGCGACTCGACCTCGCGATAAACTTGAGCCAGCGTCTCCAGACCGCTCATCGCCAGAACCGAATGCCCAAAAGCGATCAGGATGCCGACCACCCCGAACAGGCTCAGCCAGTGGACCGGCTGACGCAGATTTTCGACCCAGCTTTCCGGCAAGACGAACTTCATGAACCCCAGCGGATCGAACTGTTCGCCCGTGGCGGGATCGATCTTAGGCCTGTCGGTCGTTTCTCCAGTGACTGGATCGATCTCATACTTGGCGTGCAGGTCCGGAGTCATCGGTGGCAGCGGATTGACCGGCGGATCGCTGCGGGTCGCCAGCGTTACGCCACACCAGGTGATCATGATCACTCCCATGATCGCCGTCAGGATCATGATCTTTAATGCCTTGTCCGACGACTCGTGAATGCCGCGGATGTTCTGGCGATAGAAATACCAGGTGATACTACAGGCGATGACCACTGCTCCCCAGCGGCGAATCGCGTCGCGATTGGTCTCGATCCAGGTATTATCGAGATTAAAGGTGCGTAATGTGTCTAGAAGCAAACCGACGACATACTGTCCCGCCGAGACTGTGCTAATCGGTCCGGTCAAAATGTAGTCGAAGATCAGGGCGGAGACGGCGAACTTGGCGGCGGTGGAACCCAGCGCCTCTCGGACGACGCGGTAGACGCCGCCTCGGACGAACATCGAACAGCTCTCGATGTAGACCAGTCCCACGGCAAAGGCTAGCAGCAACACACCGAGAATGAACCACGGAGCAGCGGGACCGATGGCCTGCTCCACGATGCCGCCGATGTAGTACGCCGTACTCGCCAGATCGCACAGCACCACGGCGGCGGTTCGCCAGTAGCTGATGAAGGTGAACATCACACTGCTGACGATAATGATCCCGGCGGGACCGCGTATCAGTCGCTGAGCCAATGAGCCAGAGGGTGGAGTCGCGCCGGAGGAGGCGGGAGTAGTCATGAATCCATCAAGCCATGAGTAAGGGCGGCCCACACGGCAAGGCCGCCACGGGGGTTGAGGATCGATTATACAACGAGACACGGCCAACGGCGCGACATACCATGCTCCCCATACCTTCTTCCAGGAGTCAGACCATGTCGGAGCTGTCAATTGATGCCACATCCGCCATCGAGCGGTTGATGCGGTTTTTGGCGGTCGAGGGGATTACGGGACAGGAGCAAGCGATCGCCACGGAGGTGGCCCAGGCGTTGCGTCAGGTCGGGGTGCCCGCCAGCGCCATTCTGTACGACGACGCCAACCGTCGCATCCCACTGCCGACCCAGACGGGTAACCTGATCGTCAAACTCTCGGGCACCGTCTCGGGCCCACGTCGGCTGTTTTCGACGCACCTGGACACCGTACCGCTGGCCGCTGGAGCCGTGCCGGTCCGCAAAGGCAACAAGATCGTCCCGCAGGGCAAGACCGCGTTGGGCGGCGACAATCGCACCGGGGTCGGCGTCCTTGTCACGCTGGCGGCGACGCTGCTGCAGCAGAAGTTACCACATCCACCGTTGACCCTGCTGTTCACTGTCCGCGAGGAAAGCGGGTTGTTTGGAGCGCGCTACGTCGATCCCGCTGTGCTGGAGCATCCCGCGATGGGGTTCAACGTCGATGGCCGCGATCCGTCCGACGTCATCGTCGGTGCCGTCGGCGCGGAGCGATTCGAGGTAGAAATTATCGGAAAAGCGTCGCATGCCGGCGCTTATCCCGAACAGGGCATCTCGGCGACGATGGTGGCCGCCCTGGCCTTGGCCGAGGTCCAGCAGAACGGCTGGTTCGGCAAGATCGAGAAGGATGGTCAAGCCGGCACGTCGAACATCGGCAGCTTCGGGGGCAGGGGCGGCAAGGCTGCTGGCGAGGCGACCAACGTCGTCACCGATTACGTTCTTCTGACCGGTGAAGCGCGCAGCCACGACGCCCGCTTCGTTAAGAGCATTGTCAAAGCCTACAAGGACGCTCTGACTCACGCCGCCGATCAGGTGACCGACCAGCTAGGCAAAAAAGCGCGGATCAAGTTCACCTCACGACTGGACTACTCGGCGTTCCGCCTCAAGGACAACGCTCCCGTGGTGCGACACGCGCTGAAGGCGGCAGCCTCGATCGGCCTGCCCGGCAAGACGCGTGTGGTCAACGGCGGCCTCGACGCCAACTGGCTGGTCAAGCACGGCATCCCGACCATCACCTTCGGCGCAGGGCAGAACGCCATCCATACCGTCGAGGAGTTCGTCGAGATCGACCTGTACTTGACCGCTTGCCGATTGGCTGTGGCCTTGGCCACGAGTTGAGCTACCGACCGCGTCACGGATGCGGAGCCCAGTAGCCATAGTCCTCGAAGACCTCGGCCAACTCGGGGTACTTGCTATTGTCGATGATGTCCAGCGGATAGGTGTTCGAGCCGCGAATCCGATGCGGATCGGTCAGGCCGACCAGGGCCGAAGCGGTGACGACGATCTCGGCACACAGCCACCGTTTACGATTGAACCGGGTGTAGGCACAAGCTTCGCGTAGAGGACCGCCCTTAGTTTTGCATGGGGTGCCCTGAAGCAGCAGCCGCCACATCGCATAGCGCTTGCCCTTCTGCTCCTCGGCGAAGGCGGTCAAACAGGCCGACTGTTCCGGCGTCAGTTCGCGCTTGCAACGACGGACCTGAAGGATCCCCTTAAAAGTGTGTAAGCGAGGAATCAGATCCAAAACGTAGACATGCAAGGTGTCATCCGGCCCCGCCTCCAGCACGGCGAGCTGACCGTCCGGCTTTTTGACCACGATGCCGACGTGGAACGGCGGTGCGGTCGAGGCCAGCGAGTAGAGAAACGTCCACCACTCGCTCATGTCGTCGAAAAAGATCCAGTCGCCCTCGCGTGGTTGATAGGGAATCACTTCTCGCACGGTCTCGCCGCGTTCGTTGCACTTGTAGGTCCACAAGTAGCCATAGGGATGCTTCGGCGGCAGCGAATTACCTGGTCCCAGCGGTGAATTGCCTGGTCCCAGCAGCGAAGCAAGCGCCAGCAACGCAGTGAACATGCGCATCCTCCATCCGACCTGGCAAACAGTTCCATGCTCCCAGGCGTTATCGGATGCGCGTTCCTTTCCAATGGAGCGCAGCGCGTTTCCGGAGTGTCGTTGCCACGAATCCGAACGCGATTTCTTGGCAGAGTCGTTACAATCTGTCAGGCTGCGTGATCCCTCCACGTCTGGATAAGATCTAGCCAACTCCAACGACTTTCAGCTTTATTTTGACTTAAGAGCAAAGTTCTTCCCTTCATTAACTCCTTTGGTCAGCACAGCGGTCAACCCCGAAGTATTCACGTCCGCGTATCGTGCGGGCAAGCTACTCTGAACCATCCCCGATAATTTGAGTTGGTATTCATCCAAACCTTCGCCGGTCGGAGTTGTTCCGCGGTTGGTGCGTTTGACGGCAGTGACCTTGTAGTTGCCATCTCCCGCGGCAGAATTGAACATCACCTCGTAGGAACCATCCGCTTGAGTGGTGACAATGCCCGAGGCAGCCTTGTCCGTTGGGCCATAAAAGGAAAGATCTACTCCCTCCGCAGGTTTGTCATCAATCGTCACTTTGCCGCGAACGATGATTTTGTCGTATTTAGTGCCTCCACCACAGCCCAAACTGACCAGAGTGAGAGAGCCAACCAAGAGAAAAAGCAGTAGTTGTCGCATCGTATTCCCCATCATGCCGGGAGTCCGGAGAGCCTATAGCCAAAAAAGTCTAGCTGAGGGCGCCTAAGGTACGCTGACTCAGCTAGACTGGTATCCGATTTCCAAGTAGCTAGTTTCCCTAACCGGTTAGAAGTTATTCAACACCTCACCACCTCCACGAGTATTCAGCGCGTAGAAGGTCGCATAAGGAATCGACTGTGAGATAAAGCGAACCGAGCCATCACACAGCAGGAAGTTGGCCCCTCCCGAGTGGAAGCTGCTGAAGACCCACGCATAGACGCAGCGAGGACCAGCAGTGCAAGCCGTGTTGAACGGGGCATTAATGTTGAAACGAGGATCGCTTCCCGGCGTGTAGCCAATCGTTGCCGTATGCGTTCCCGATCCCCAGTACGGGCCAAAAATTGGACTAGTGCCAGTGCCGCCATCTTTGCGCTGCACCGACTCGCCGATGGCGATGGTGTTGCTGGTGCCATCCTGAACGCTGCTCATCTTGGTTCGAGAATTATGTCCGAACACTCCAGATTGAGTCGCGTTGTTCCAGTCGGCGGGGCCGCTGTAGTCGGTTCGCCAACCGCATGAGAACAGGTAGTTCGACCGCGCGGTATTCGGCCGTTGGTAAAAGTCGGTCGAACCCGTGTTACTAATGATGACCTCAGGTTCCCCATCGGAGGGGCAGAGATAAACCTTGAGCTTCTGGCTTTGCACCAAGGCGTTGGGATGCGTCGCCGTCAGCAGACTGGCGGTTGGTGGTAACGGAACGCCGTAAGGACTGGAGAGCGAACCAGGCACCGTGAAGTTGTACTGCTTGAAGAGATTGTCTTGCTCCAGATAAGGCAGAAGGAACACGAAGCCGCTGTGATTATAAACGTACCAGACCGGATCAGACGGATAGAAGGACTGACTCGGAGGCGCAGTAGCTCCCGCTGACCAACGTCCCGAGTTGACGATCGCCGGCGGGAAAAAGCCGGTCGAGTCATGGTGATTGTGCAGGGCCAACCCCATCTGCTTGAGGTTATTCTGACACTGCATGCGAGCTGCCGCCTCGCGGACCTTCTGCACCGCGGGCAGCAACAAGCCAATCAAAACGGCAATGATTGCAATGACCACCAACAATTCGATCAAGGTAAAGCCGCGCAGCTTCCGAAGTGAGTAAAGCATAACGCCACTCCCAAACAAATAGAATGGAACGACAATCACTCGCTAAAAGAAGAAGTGGAGAGATTTCAGCATCTTGATTCTTCCAGCAAATCCTGTCAAGATGCAACCACACAAAAAAACACTTTTTGGCCTGAGTTACGAAACCCTTCATTTTGGGAAGCGAGGATCCAATCTCGATAATTTCACTTGTAATAGGGGGAGAATATCAGGGAAGCGCTCCCTGGTAGAGCTGTTCACCTCGGATGCTGTCGCGGTGGAAGAAGATCGCGATTGATGCTGAGTACTCCTCAATGGGTTGTACCTTCTCGGAGTAGCCGACATGTCTGCTGCTTGGCGATGGACTCCGTGGCCAGTGTTACTGTTACTGCTGGGAGGAATGGCGTGCGGCTGTCATCGCCCGGTCGCCGCTGTGGCCTCGCTGGAAGAGTTTACCGGTAGCGGCTGGTTTGAAGATATTACAGACACCTCTAATATTTCATTCTGTCACGACCCAGGTCCAGTTTCAGGACATCGCCTCCCTCAAATCATGGGGTCGGGCTGCGCGTTGCTCGACTTCGACAACGATGGACGACTAGATGTCTATCTGTTGCACAACGCCGGTCCCGACAGTGCCAGCCGCAATACTCTGTTCCGCCAGCAAGCCGACGGCACCTTCGAGAACGTCTCTTCTGGGTCCGGAGTAGATTTCGCAGGTTATAGCATGGGGGTGGCCGTTGGCGACTTCGACAATGACGGCTGGGTCGATCTGTACGTCTCGCAGTACAGCGGGGGGCGACTGTTTCGCAACCGCGGAGTCCTAGGCAACCGTTGGCGCGGCTTCGAGGAAGTTACCGCTTCGGCAGGAGTTGACCAGCCTTGTTGGGGCACGTCCTGTGCTTTTTTCGATTATGACCGCGACGGCTGGCTCGATCTGATCGTCGTCAATTATGTGGACTACGATCCCTCGCGCCAATGTCGAGACGCTAGCGGGAAACCGGACTACTGTCATCCCAGCGTGTTTCCAGGGACAACGGCTCGCTTGTATCGGAATCTCGGGCGAACGGCGAACGGCTCCTGGGGCGGTTTCGCCGATGTCACGGTACAAGCCGGCCTGAGTCGTCCGGGACCGGGGCTGGGCGTGGTTTGCTTGGATTTCAACGGTGATGGCTGGCCCGACATCCTGGTAGCCAACGACGCTCAAGCCAACTACTTGTGGATCAACCAAAAGAACGGCACGTTTCGCGAGGAAGGGAGGAAGCGCGGCCTGGCCACGGGGCTACTGGGTCGCCCCCAGGCCGACATGGGCATTGCCATCGGCGACGTGGACGGCGACGGAAACATCGACGTGTTCATTACCCATCTGACCGAGGAGACGCACACGCTATGGCGACAAGATCCGCCCGGCCTGTTCCGTGATGAAACCGCTTCAGCAGGACTGGCCACGCCTCGCTGGCGCGGAACGGGGTTCGGCACGGTGTTGGCAGACTTTGATCTGGACGGTTGGCTAGACCTGGCGATCGTCAATGGCCGGGTCACACGCGGAGCCGCCTCTGACACTGAATATTTAGATCCGTTTTGGCGTCTTTATGCTGAGCGGAATCAACTCTTTCGCAATCAAGGTCGCGGCCGTTTCCTCGATGTATCTCTCGACAATGCCTCTTTCTGCCGCACCTTCGCTCTTGGTCGCGGACTAGCCTGGGGCGATGTCGATAATGACGGAACGGTCGATCTGCTAGTGACCAACGTAGCGGGACCAGCTCGTTTGTTTCGTAACGTAGCTCAGCGTCAGGGCCGTTGGTTGATGGTTCGAGCAATTGATCCCACACTGAAACGCGACGCCTACGGGGCACGAATCACAGTGCGAGCCGGATCACGTCGTTGGGTTGCCGAGGTGTGCCCTGCTCAGAGCTATCTGAGTAGTTGTGATCCGCGCGTTCACTTTGGCCTAGGAAACCTCTCGGCTATCGATGAACTGCACGTTGCCTGGCCCGACGGACTACACGAAGCTTTTACCGTACCTCGGCTGGATCAGCAGCTCACGCTGCAACGCGGCCAGGGAAAGAAACTCCTGCCATGATCCGCACTCCGTCCTCGCTTTGGCTTTGGTTATTCGGACTAGGACTGCTGCTGTTTCTCACTGCGGCAACGCTGTGGTGGGCGTGGCGACAACCGCCTCCCGAACTTCCCGTGTTGAACCTCAACGAGGTTGATCCCGCCATTGTGGAGGTTCTACAGCAGGCGGAGCAGGGCGTTCGCACCCAGCCACGGTCGGCTTCCGCCTGGGGCCATCTGGGGATGCTCTTACGGGCGCATTCCTTTGCTGCCGAAGCCAACTACTGTTTCCAGCAAGCCGAGCAATTGGATTCTACTGATTCGCGCTGGCCCTACTATCGCGGCTTGACCTTGGTGTTGACTGAGCCAACAGCGGGAATCGACTGCTTGCAACGAGCCGTGCATTTGCAACAGGGAGAGTACGCACCGGCGGTGTACCGGCTGGTGGAAGTTTTGCTGGAACAGGGCCGCTTCGATGAGGCGGACCATTGGCTTCAGCACGCCACGCAGCACTGGTCCGATGAGCCGCGAGGGAGGCTGCTTCAGGCGCGTCTAGCCGGAATCCGTCAGGATTGGGCCGCTGTCGTGCAGTTGCTGACGCCCTGGTTGCACGATCCCCGCTCACGAAAGCAGGCGCATCAGCTCACCGCTGAGGCCCAACGCCGACTTGGAGCGCTGGCTCAAGCCGATCAGTTGGCGGAGTTGGCCCAGTCGCTTCCCGACGATCTGCCTGCCGAAGATCCCTACGTCCTTGCCGTCGAGCGGCTGCGTGTTGGTTTGCCAATCCGTTTGGCAGAAGCAGCGGCCTTGGAGCAGCAAGGCCAGGTAGAAGCGGCTCTGACTCTGTTGCAACACCTGTCGCAGGCTTATCCTACCCAAGCAGCGCCGGTTCTTCAGCAGGGCTTGTTGCTCCGTCGCTTGAGACGCTACCAACTCGCCGAACAAGCCCTGCATCGGGCCGTTACCCTCGATCCCGACAGCGTCGAGGCACGCTTTGCTCTGGGGACAGTACGGGTCTATCTGGGACAATTGCCGCTAGCGATCGAGGCGTTTCAACAAGTCGTGCGTCGCAAGCCCGACCACACTCTAGCTTGGCACAACCTGGGCATATGCCACAAGCAACTCGGCGACCGGTCAGCGGCTCGACGAGCCTGGGAAACGGCCGTTCGGATTCAGCCCGATTATGCCCCTTCACGTGCCGCCCTGGAAGAACTGAACGGCCCCTAGGAATGCTCTTCGCGTCGGAGTATGATAGGCCATCTGCCCGTTTTGCTTGATTCGGAGTCTTCCATGAGTTCCGCCGGTTCAGGTCGCATCCTGATCTGCGCGCCGCAGGTCAACCTGCTCATGGACCTGCGTCGACTGCTGGAAGCGCATGGCTACGAAGTCGAAGGGCACCTGATCGGCTCTCCGGAAACGAGCAGATGGAACGGCTGCCGACTCGTGATCCTCGATGGTTCCGGACAGATGGCGGAGTCGCTGGAGTTGTGCGCCCGCTTGCGTCCGCGGCTGGAGGACGGTTTTGTGCCGCTCTTGTTCATCACCGACGATGCTCAGCCGATGAGCCGTCTGGCCTGTCTGGAAGCCGGCGCGGATACCTACCTGGCTCGACCGTTTGTCTCTGGCGAATTGATCGCCCAGGTGTCGGCTCTTTTGCGGATAAAAGAGATTCACGATCGACTTCAAGAGAAAACCACGGAAATCCATCGCATCAACAAACGTTTACAGCAGGCTTATCAGCAGATCGATCAGGAGTTGGAGTTGGCTCAGCGGATTCAGGCCAGCTTTCTGCCGCACTCCCTGCCTCAGGTGCCGCGCCTTCGCTTCGGCGTCCACTACCTGCCGCGCGGCCGGGTCGGCGGCGACTTCTACGACGCCTTCCGGCTCGACGAGCAGCACGTCGGCTTCTATGTCGCCGATGCCATGGGCCACGGTGTTCCGGCCAGTCTCTTGACCATCTTCGTCAAGAAGGGCGTTAAGACCAAGGAGGTCAACGGTAGTCACTACCGCCTGGTACCGCCCGACGAGGTTTTGTTCCGCCTCAATCGCGACCTGATCGAGCAAGAACTGTCCGAGCATCCGTTCATCACCATGGTCTACGGCCTATTCAACCATGTGGACGGCACCTTGCAGTTTGCTCGTGCGGGGCATCCCTATCCGCTGCACATTCCCCGCGAGGGTGAGCCGACCTTGTGGAAGCAAGACGGGCTGTTGCTGGGCATCGTCGATGCCAAGTTTCCTCTCTCTACCCATCGCCTGCTTCCGGGGGATAAGCTCCTCTTCTATACCGATGGCGTGGATCAGGCCCGTTTCGACAATCAGACCGACGGCGTCGATAGCCTGCTGGCCTCGGCCCGACGCCATCGCTCCCTTCCGGTGCAGGAATTTGTCAATAAACTAGCTCGGGATCTTTTTGCCGAAGGCCGACAAGACGACGACCTGACCTTGTTAGGACTGGAACGCTGTGACTGACCATGCAAGAGGGTTGAAGCGATGCGCAGCCGTGCCTTACTCGTGGGACTGGTTCTGACGACGCTGGTGTCGGCGGATCCGGAGTTGTTGCCGACTTCGTCGAAGCGCTGGTATGATCTGGTCAAACCCACCCAACGCGAGCTGAAATGGCGGAAAATCCCCTGGCTGACCGATCTCAGCGAGGCGGTGAAGACCGCCAAAGAGGAGAAGCGTCCTCTGGTGATCTGGACCGCGGGAGATGAGCCGCTGGACCGCTGCTGAGGCTATGCCGCTGGGCTCCGTGAGGGCCCTTTGTCCGACGAGTCGGTCATCAAGACCATCTCGTTGAATTGCGTGCCAGTTGCTCTGAACCTCTACAAGATCCGCGACGACAAGACCGAAGCGGGCGATTTCTTCCGCAAGGTGCAAGAGCAGCGTCCCGACCAATATCAGGGCATCTTTGTCGTCACACCTGAAGGCAAGGTGCTGGCCAATCAGGCGAAGCAGCCCGAAATGAAGGACTGGACCAGGGATCTGCTCGACGTCCTCGACGACGGCTTGCGCGCCTTCGGCAAGGTCAAGCCGCGCAAGGTCGCCTGGGTCGATCCACAGCCGTTCCGTGGCGTCGGTGTTCGCGACGACGGTAGCATTGTCCTGGCCGTCTCAACGCGCACCATGCTCAACGGCACCAACCCCAACGGTTTTGGTCCAGCGGTACTCGATCGGGTCGAACTGCCCGCCGACCTGGTCGAGAGTCTGACCGTGGCCAACTCGCCGCGCGGCACGACCTGGCAGGTGCCTCCGGCGACGATGAAGCAGTTCTACGTCATGCTCACGGCTATCAGCGATAAAAGCACTCTACCACGTCCCAAAGAGATCACAGAGGCGACGCTGAAAGGCCGAGTCGAGCGCGTGCGCGACGGCATCGCCTATCTGAGTTTCGAGGGCACGCTGGCCGGCGAGCATGTCGGCGAGTTCGATCCCTACAAGGGCAAGAAGTCGCGCTCCGAACTGAAGCTGACCGGTGTGGGCACCTGTGATGCTCGACGGGGCAAACTGTTGTCGCTGACGCTGATCGGCGACGGCCAGTTTCGCAACTTTCCGCCCTACGATTCTCCCGAACGCTTCGGAGCCGTTGCCGAGTGGGTCTCACGGCGTTGAACTGCTCCCCTAGAAGCAACGTTCTCGAAGCATTGCCCCGCCAATAGCCCGTTGGGCAACCGCTCGCATGGTCGCTCGTTGGTGTTAGTACCACCGTCAACCAGCGGGGTTTCCCGGGGGATTTCTTGGCCAATCGTCGCTCTTTTGTTCATGTCGTGGTTGCCAGCGATTCCTCGACACGCGACAATGCCAGACAGTAGAACCTTTCTTTTTCGCTCTGGAGTTGTTCCTATGGTCACACGCCGTTCCTTCCTCCGTTCGGCCTCTCTGGGCACCGCAGGATTGGCTTGGCTTCCCGATCTTATTTTAGCCCAAGAGCGATCTCCATTAGAGCGAATTCGTATCGGGTGCATTGGGGTCGGCAACCAGGGCAAGAACAATCTCAACTCCCATATTCACAATACCGTTGCTGTGTGTGACGTCGATGCCCATCACCTGGGCAAGGCCATCGATCAGGTGAAGCAGAAGACGGGCCGGTCGATCGTCGGCTACCGCGACTATCGCAAGCTACTGGAGGATAAAAACGTCGATGCCGTCGTCATCACGGTGCCGGACCACTGGCACGCCCTGATGACGATTGATGCTTGTGCTGCAGGTAAGGATGTCTACATTGAAAAGCCGCTGACGCTAACCATCGCCGAGGGCCGCGCTATGGTCAAAGCGGCACGCAAGTACAAACGGATTGTGCAGACCGGCAGTCAGCAGCGCTCCGACGACCGCTTCCGTCAGGCTTGCGAACTGGTGCGGAACGGCAAGATCGGCAAGGTCCACACGGTCCGGGTGGGCATTCCCAAAGTGAATTTTCGAGGGGAGCCTGTGCCCGACTCGCCGCCGCCCAAGGAACTGGACTACGACCTGTGGCTGGGACCAGCCCCCCAGCGGCCCTACAACGAAAAGCGTGTGCATTATCTGTTTCGCTTCTTTTGGGACTACTCAGGCGGTCAGATGACCAACTTTGGCGCGCATCATCTCGACATTGCTCAGTGGGGGTTGGGCATGGACGAATCCGGACCGATCTCCTGCGAGGGACAGGCCCGCTATCACCCCAAGGGCTGGTACGAGGTGCCCGAATGGTGCGAGGCGATCTGGCACTATGCCAACGGCGTGAAGCTGATCTGCACCCAAGGCGGCAAGGGCGGCACAGAGTTCCTCGGCGACAAGGGCCGCGTCCACGTCACCCGTGGTAAGATCGAGGCCGACCCCAAAGAACTGTTGACTGAGAAACTCGACGAGGCCGCCGTGCGTTTGTACGTCAGCAAAAACCATCACGCCAACTGGCTAGAGTGCATCAAATCACGGCAATTACCGATCTGCGATGTCGAGATTGGTCATCGTTCAGCGACCGTGTGCCATTTGGGCAACATCGCTATTCGACTAGGACGAAAGATCCGCTGGGATCCGGCCAAGGAAGTGATGATCGGCGATGCCGACGCCGCTGCGATGGTTTCTAAGCCGTACCGCTCACCGTGGCGGCTGCCGACATAAGCCATGTAGACCTACTCCGCTGCCTGGGACCGGACCTTACTTTTCGCCTCCCGTCCTTTGGGGGAGAAGCGATTCCGAACTTGCAGCCGCAGATGGAACCTCTATAATTCTCCACATCTGGGGCCGTAGCTCAATTGGGAGAGCGCAGCGTTCGCAATGCTGAGGTTGAGGGTTCGATCCCCTTCGGCTCCACAAATGACCGCTGAACAGAAGCGTAGACGTGGGGGCAAGGATGCGGAAAATCAACAGAATCCTCAACTTGCGATGACTGCTTCTGTTCAGTGCGATTCTGTTCATGCACCTGCTGCACCGGATTTTGCAGCGTGCGTCCCAGTGGTGGGCGTCTGCTCTCCGTGCTTCGCCACAATCACGGAGGACTGACGTCCTCCGCTCAAAACGCTCTCCGCTCGGAATGTCCTCCGCTCGGAGGCGGCTCAGCAACTCGCGAGGTGGGCCAACAGATGCACCAGCGAGCGCATCAGGTTCTTCCAGTCGCCTTCGTGGAGGCTCTCGTTGGGGGCATGGGCGTTGCTCTGTGGATCCTCGATGCCCAGCAGCAGGGCCGGCGCACCATTAAACAACTCGGCAAGCGGACCGACGAAGCCGATCGTGCCGCCACAGCCGATCATTGCGGGTTCTTTGCCGTAACCATCCCGCAACGCTTGCAGGGCAGCGGTGAAGGCCGGTCCCGTCGGCGAAGTCATCCACCAGTTGACGGCGGGGTGCGGTGACGTGACGTTCACGCGAACCCCCCACGGTGGATTGGCCTCCAGGTAGGCCTTCAGCTGGGCGAAGACCTCCTCGGGCTGTTGGTCCGGCACAATACGGCAACTGAGCATGGCCCGAGCGCGGGGCAACACTTGATTAGACACTTGTCGGAACGAACTGGCCTCCTGAGCGACGATGGTGATGGCCGGCAACCGCCAGGTTTGTTCGTGGAGATGCACCCCCTGCTGAGTGGCAAATTCCACGCCGGGCAGGATGCCCAGATCCTTGCGGGTCTTGTCCAGATCCACGGGCAGCCGCAACATGGCCTGGCGTTCGGTGTCGGTCATCGGACGGACGCGATCGTAAAACCCAGGCACCGGCAGGCGATCGTGGTTCCAGTAGAGTCGAGACAGAATTACGTTCAAGGCCAGAGCGGCATCGGCCAGCGCGCCACCGGCCATCCCGCTATGCACCGGCATCGTCGCGCTCTGCACCTCGACCAGAAGCGAAACGATGCCGCGTAGCGAATAGGTGATGCTAGGCAAGCCGACCTCGATGTTCTCTGTGTCGCAGACCACGATCACGTCGGAGAGCAAGCGTTGCTTCTGCTCGCGGAAGAAGCCCAGCAGGTTACGCGAACCGATCTCTTCCTCTCCCTCGACAAGCATTTTGACGTTGACCGGTAGCTTGCCCACGGTCTTGCGATAGGCGGCAATGGCGGCGAGCTGGGCGGTGATCGCGCCCTTGTCGTCGGCGGCCCCGCGACCGAAGAGGCGGCCTTCGCGCCGAGTCAGGCGAAACGGGTCGGGCTGCTGCCAGCGAGCTTCGCCGACGTCGTTGACCGGCTGAACGTCGTGGTGAGCGTAGAGAAAGACGGTCGGCTTGCCCGGCGCGTCGAGCCACTCGCCGTAGGCATACGGCAACGAACCACTCGCCCGCAGGATGGCAACGTTGTCCAGTCCGGCCTGACGCATCTGCTCAGCAGTCAGTTCGGCACTCTGCTCGATCTCCTTTTCGTGCTCGCCATCGGTGCTGATGCTGGGAATCGCCACCAACGCGGCGAGATCGTTGACTAGTTGTTCGTGGTGCTGTTCGAGCCAACCCAGTACCGCGCTATCGCTCATCGGTCAAACTCCCAAGGCATCGAGAAAAATTGTTCTCCTCATCTTATCGCGCCGGGGAGAGTCAGTCGGCGACACGGGCATACAATAGCCGGGTCGCCTGCCCTACCTGAGCGAGCCTGCCATGAACGCCACTTTTCGAGATCGCGTAACTCGGTATTTTCTCGACCTGCAAGATCGGATCGTCGCCGCTCTGGAGCGGGAGGATGGGGCCACTTTTCGCGAGGACAGCTGGCAGCGCGAAGGCGGTGGAGGCGGTCGCAGTCGGGTGCTGCTGGAGGGCAACGTCTTCGAGAAAGCCGGAGTCAACTTCTCCGATGTGTATGGCGAAATGTCCGAAGAGTTCGCGCGACAAATCCCCGGCGAGGGGCGCGACTTCTCGGCTTGCGGCGTCTCTTTGGTGTTGCACCCACGCAATCCGTTCGTGCCCACCGTGCATGCCAACTTTCGCTACCTGACCAAGGGCAATCGGGCCTGGTTCGGCGGCGGAGCCGATCTGACGCCGTTCTATCCCTTTTTGGAAGACGTGGTTCACTTCCATCGCACCTGGAAAGAAGTCTGCCAGCGACATGCTCCGTTGATTGACTATGCTCGACTGAAGCAGTGGTGCGACGAATACTTTTATCTGGCCCATCGGCAGGAGGCGCGCGGCGTGGGCGGCATCTTCTTCGACTATCTGGAGCAACAGCCCGAGCAGCTGTTCGCCTTCGTCCGGGAGGCCGGCGATGCCTTCCTGCCGTCGTACCTGCCAATCGTGCAACGGCGGCGCGGCCACGCCTACACCGAACAGCAGAAGGAGTTTCAGGAGTATCGCCGAGGTAGGTACGTCGAGTTCAACCTGGTCTACGATCGCGGCACCGTGTTCGGACTGAAGACCGGTGGCCGCATCGAGTCGATTCTGATGTCGCTGCCCGCCAAGGCTCGCTGGTGGTACGACTATCAGCCTCCGCCCGGTTCGCCCGAAGCACGGTTAACGGAATACTGGCTCAAGCCGCGCGACTGGGCCAATCAACCCCTTGAACGAGTGGAGAAATAGCTTTTTCTAGTTGGAGAGTGACGCCATGCGACGTGGAATTGTGGGACTGACATTCTTGCTGTTGTTGGCTGCTGTGGTACGGAGCGACGACAAAGATCAGGGCTGGGTGCAGCTGTTCAATGGCAAGGATCTGACCGGCTGGAAGACCCATCCAGACAATCCGGGAGATTGGAAGGTCGAGGAGGGCGTACTCGTCGGTCGCGGTAAAGCCAGCCATCTGTTCAGCGAACGCGGCGACTACAAGAACTTCCATTTCCGCATCGAAGCGCAGATCAACGACAAGGGGAATAGTGGGCAGTATGCTCGGGCGAAGTTCGAGCGCGGCTTCCCAGCCGGCTACGAGGCCCAGATCAACGCCACAGGACGCGATCCCATTCGCACCGGCAGCCTGTACCCCGATGGTCGACAAAAGGATATGAACGAGCCGAAAACTCGTAAACAGCTGATCGTTCTGGAAGCACTGCATAAACCCGATGAGTGGTTTACCCAGGAGATCATCTGCGTCGGCGACAAGATCACGATTCTGGTCAACGGCCAAAAGACGGTCGAATGGACCGATCCGAAGCACCGCTTCAAGTCGGGTCATTTGGCCTTGCAGCAACACGACCCGGGCACCGTGGTCAAGTTCCGCAAGCTGGAAGTGAAGGAGCTGCCGGAGTAGCCCTGCTAGAACAAAAGTTGCTCCCCTCGCTAGCTGAGGGGAGCAGCCAGTTACGCTCCCAAAGCTCGATTGAGCATCTTGACGATGTCGGCTTCGGACTTGACGCCGGGAGAGGGACGCTCAAACGGCTGATCCCCGCCCTTGAATACCATAATCTGAGGAATGGCCGAGATGCGATACTTGGCGGCAATCTCTGGAGCGTCCTCAGTGTTCAGCTTGACCACCTTGACCTTACCAGCAAAGTCGTCGGCGATTTTATCGATGGTCGGGCTGAGCATGCGGCAGGGGCCACACCAGACCGCCCAAAAATCCACGAGAACCGGTTTGTCGGATTTCACCACTTCTTGTTCCCAGTTCTCTCCGGTTACTTCGATCACGTTCGCACTGGCCATGATAGCCTTCCTTCCTTTGTCGAAAGACAAAACTCATTTTCTCATTATAGGGAGGTCTGCGGAATCGGGCGAGTTCGTGCCGCTGTGCCCAGCCAGCAGTCTCTCCCTCAAGTAGCAAGCTCTTCGCTTGGTGGGGCGAGTCCGTCTCGACGGGACCGCTCCAGGGCGGTATATCAACGATGCGTCGCACTCCGCGACGGACGGAGGTGCTGGCATGTGGCAGGTGTTGTTTCGCATCCCTTATGGTGAAGAAGGCATCCCAGTCTTCGGCTTCGGGATGATGTTGTTCGTGGCCTTTCTCGCCTGCACCTGGCTGGCCGGTCGCCGCGCCGAACTCGAAGGCATCGCCAAGGAGATCGTGCAGGACATTGCCATCTGGCTGTTCCTGGGCGGTCTATTGGGGGCACGCCTGGTCTTTCTGCTGACCGATAAAGATGCCCCACCGTTCCGCGATTGGTTCCTCAAACTCAAGCTGCTGACCATCTGGGAAGGCGGCATCGTACTGTATGGCTCGCTGCTGGGCGGAACCGCGGCCTACTTCCTCGCCTGGGGCTTGATCTATCGCAAACGCGGGCTGAAGACGCTGCCGTTTCTCGATGCCGTCGCCCCGTCGATCGCTCTGGGCATCGCGCTGGGACGAATCGGCTGTTTACTCAATGGTTGCTGCTACGGTCAGGTGGCCGCTGCCGACTGCTCCTCGATCGTCTGTGCTTACTTTCCGATGACCGCTCCCTGCCGCGAGGGACTCGTCGAAAGCGGGGCGCAATCCGTGGCTGGCTTTCTCGTGACCGAGAGCCTCGAAGGAGACGGCGAAGGGGCACGCATCGGTTCAGTCGAACCCGGCTCGGCAGCCTATCGCGCTGGTCTGCGACCCGGCGCGATCATCACCAGCTTCAACGGCAAGCCGATCCGCTCGCCCAGCGATCTGAACTTCTACCTCGGCAGTGGGGCGATTCTACCGCGCGGCCAAACGACCTTCGTCTTCGAGGTGAAGCCCACAGCCAAGGATCCGCCCCAGACCGTGGCCTTTGTGCCGCGCTCCCTAGGTTTGTATCCCACCCAAGTCTACGAGACGATCAGCATGGTGCTGCTGTTGCTAGTCTTGCTGGCCTACTATCCCCTGCGCCATACGCCTGGGCAGGTGATGGCCGTGTTGATGATCTGTTACGGCATGCACCGCTATCTCAACGAACTCCTACGGGATGATCCACGCCCCAAGGGATTTGAGAGTTACGGGAGCCTGTTTCTCATTATTGCTGGCTTGGCGATGTGGTGGCTACTGCGACTGACGAACCGGGCACGCTCGGCGAGCGAGGCTCCAGCGTCGTTGGCTGGCTCGAGCGAGTCAGCAAGTAACTCACCACCAAACCCAGCGACAACCCCAACAAATTGATGCCCACGTCGTAGATCGAGCCATGACGGCCTGGAACGAACGTCTGGCCCACCTCAGTTAGCACGGCATGGCTGGCCAGTACCAACCACAGAGCCACGCGCTGCTGGCGTGTCGCCGGCAACCAGAGCACTAGCAGCGTCAGGAAGGCATAAGCGCAGATGTGTACCGCCTTGCTCGCCGAAAAGGTCATTTCTTCCGGAAGCAACGCCTGAGCCACCCGAGGCGGCTGCGGACTCAGCAGCGCCCAGGTCAGGAGGGCCAACAGCGACCACCAGACGGACCAGCGAACCACTCCTCGGCTCCAGAACGCCATCTTTTGCCTCCTTGTCAGGCGACGCAATTGCACAGCTGCCCAATCCCGTCCACCTCGATGCGCACCTCGTCACCGCTTGCCAGGGTGAAGTCCTCCCCCGGAACGATGCCGGTACCGGTGAGCAGGATCACGCCATTGGGAAAGCTCGTTTCCTTGCTGAGCCAGCCGACCAGTTCCTCGAAGGAGCGTTTCATCATGCCCAGGTGCGTGCTGCCCTCGAAGACTGGACGCCCCTGGCGAAGAATCGTCAGGCGGATCGTGGTCTGGTCCAGAGGAGGCAGTCCGCCCAGTAGCGTGACGACCGGTCCCAATGCGCAGGAGCCATCGTACAGTTTTGCCTGAGGAAGATACAACGGGTTCTCGCCCTCGATGTCGCGCGAACTCATGTCGTTGCCGATTGTGTAGCCGACGATCCGCAGCGATGGCGACACCACCAGAGCCAGTTCCGGTTCGGGCACGCTCCAGGTAGCATCCCGGCGAATGCGGACCGGTTCGCCAGGACCAACAACACGCCAGGCCGGAGCCTTGAAGAACAACTCCGGACGAGCCGCCGTGTAGACAGCGTCGTAGAACCGGGACGCGCCACTACCCGCGGACTCTTCCTCACGAGCTACCTTGCTGCGAATGTAGGTTACCCCTGCGGCCCAGACTTCCTGTTCGTCGATGGGGGCCAACAGCTTGACCTGATCAAGAGGCCTGGCCGGTCCCAACGGCAGCGATTTTAAGATATTTTTAAGATCTTCTGAATACAAAACTGAACTCAACGAGTACTGGTCGGGCACAGCGCGGACCATGGCCGACTCGACGACGCCGACTCGGACTTGGTTCTGTTCGCGGAATTTGCACAGTTGCATAGTCGTGCTCTCCTTTTGTATCCAGGGTATGAGATCACGGTGAAGAGAGCGAGCGAACCTCGGCCATCTGCTCGGGCGTGCAGGGGACACCGGCCCCCGGCGGCGGCGGGTTAGGCACCAACCAGCTCGAGAGTAACTGAACCAGCCTGTCGAGTCCCTCTCCAGTCGTCGCGGAAACGCGCGGCGCATCTTCGACTAGCGAAAGATCCCAGGTCGGCGGTTGATCGATCTTGTTGACGACGATTCGACAGGGGGCAGCAAGCGTTTGCTCCGGGAGCAACGGTGGCGACTCGGTCGTGGCCACTAGCCACAACACCAGATCGGCGCTGGTTAGCACACTTCGCGCCTGGTCGATGCCGGCTCGTTCCAGTTCGCCGCTAGGCCTATGCAGTCCGGCGGTGTCGAACAACTCGATCGGCCAACCATCGATGGCCAACGAGGTAGAAACCACGTCGCGCGTCGTGCCTGGCGTGGGAGAGACGATGGCTCGCTGATACCCCGCCAGGGCGTTGACCAGGCTGCTCTTGCCGACGTTGGGAGCCCCAGCCAACACCACACGAAATGACGTCGTCAGACGTTGCCCCAGAGGGAGGCGTTCCACCAAGGCTCGACGCATTCTCTCGTCTCCCTGGCGAGCTTGCTGCAAGTCGCGTCGAAACGCTCCGTGGAACTGATCGAGGAGGATGTTGGCGGTTCGCACCGTACAGGCCCGAGCCAGCAAAACGGCCACGTCCCCGAGTTCCGCACCGGAGTACGCTTCCCAGTCGACAACTTGAGCGCCATGCTGGGCACAAAGATCGAGCAACAACCGCACCACCGCTCGCCCACCGTGAACGTGAAACTCGACCTCCGGAGGGTCGGCGCGGCGCACTACCAAAATCCCCTCGTCGATCAGCTCGACCCCGACGCGGCCCAACCACCAACGGCCCGGAGTCAATGTCGTCTGGCCGGTGCGCGGCGTGAAGATCGTCTGAGCGATCGACCAGGCCAGGGGACCGCGAATTCCGATCACCGCCAGAGCGCTTTTGCCAGGCGGCGTCAACAGAGCGGCGACGGTAGTAGTCACGGCAACGCCTCGATACTATCGACCATGCCAATGAGCGTCTGTTCGGGCCAGAGCATCAGATCGCGCCACGGTTCCGAACGCGGTTCGTCGAGCAAGCCCATGGCCTGGGCCAACAGCGACGATTGGCCTCCCGTGAAGAAGATGCGCGGCGGGGAGCTGGCCCGTTCCGCGTATTGCCGAACTGCCTCCCGGATGCCGCCGCCGACCGCCAGCACCAGCCCCGCTTGCATTGCTGAGATGGTGTCGCCTGCGGGAAGCCTGGGTACTGGTAGGGTTACTCCGACCCGAGGCAACAGGGCGGCGTGGCGATGCAGGGCATCGGCCATCAGTTCCAACCCCGGAAAGATCGAACCGCCACGAAAGACGTGGGACTCGTCGAGCCAGTCCACCGTAACCGCCGTTCCCGCGCCGATCAGCACTGCGCCGCGTCCGGCTTGCAGATGTCGCTTCGCCGCCACCGCGTTGAGCAGACGATCGATGCCAGCATGATCAGGCTTGGCCAGAGCGACGTCCAAGGGCAGCTGGGCTGCTCGTTCCAGACGGAGGACACGCTCACCGCGAGACTCTAGCCAAGCGGCGAGACGTTCTGAACGAGCTGGGCGAACGCTGGCTAGCACCCAGGTGGCAGGACGAGGCAACGACCAAGCGTCGGCCTCGTTAGCCCAGGCTTGTTCCTCCTCCGGCAGCGACGCCATCCGTCCGATGTCGCGTCCGACGATCAGCCCCCATTTAATGCGCGTGTTGCCAACGTCGACGACCACATGAGCCTTCATAACAGAATCTCGTCGCGCTGGTGCGGGGGTCGGACTCGCGGCGGCGGCGGAGCTTGCGTCTGCTTGATCTCGCTGAGCTTGGCTACCACCTGACGCACCAGCTCGGCCAGGCCCGCCCCTGTGACCGCCGAGATGCCCAGCACCGGCACCCCAAGCTCGTCCCGCAGCCGCTGACGGACCTCGTCAGAGCCGGTCAGCTCGGACTTGCTGACGGCGACGATCTCGGGCTTTTCGGCCAAGGCTTCGCGGTATAGCTCCAACTCGCGACGGATCGAACGATAATTCGCCACGGGATCGCTGCCGTCCAGCGGAAACGGTTCGACCAGATGGACCAGCACCCGAGTGCGCTCGACGTGGCGAAGGAATTCATGGCCCAGTCCCACTCCCTGATGCGCCCCCTCAATCAGGCCCGGCAGATCGGCCAAGATAAACGCTCGTTCGCCGCCGATCGTGACGAGGCCGAGGTTGGGATACTTGGTGGTGAAGGGATAGTCGGCGATCTCCGGCGTAGCTCGGGACAAGCGCGACAGCAGCGTCGATTTGCCCGCGTTGGGAAGGCCGATCAGCCCGACGTCGGCAATGACCTTCAGTTCCAGTACGATCCAGCGTTCCTCGCCCGGCGTGCCTTTCTGAAACTGCCGCGGTGCCCGGTTGGTGGCGGAGGCGAACGATTTGTTGCCCCGTCCGCCACGCCCACCCACGGCGACGACGAACTGTTCGCCGGCCTGCACCAGATCACGGAGAACGTGTCCCCGCTCGCGATCACGAACGACGGTCCCCGGCGGCACCTGAATGATGAGATCGTCGGCTTTGCGACCGTGACAGTTGGCCGGCTGACCATGCCCGCCATGCTCCGCCTTCCAGAATTTCCGATTGACCAAATCGGCGAGGCTATCACAGCCAGCTACCGCTCGGATGATGACATCGCCGCCATCGCCGGCATCGCCGCCATCGGGTCCGCCTTTGGGGACGTACTTTTCCCGTCGGAAGCTGACACAGCCGTTGCCGCCATCGCCTCCGCGAACGAAAATCTCGACCCGATCCACAAACGCCATCGCCACGGCTCCTATACGAATTCCTCGATTTAGCTGTTTCAGTATAGCAGGATCGAGACCGATCACAACCAACGTCCTCCGACAAGCCCAAGTGTTCGCGGGACCGAATCGCCACTGCCGGGCAGACGAATTCACTTCCGAATGAACTCTCCGCGATCCGCTCAAATATGAACAAATGATTATTATCAGTTGTAGATTGCTTATCTCTTCCCAATTTAATCACAATTTATTCATCTATCAAACACTAATTCTTTACATTCGTTAACAACGCAAGAAGGTTCAACAAATTAGCAGATAGCGCGGTAGACAGTCCTATTCTTGATTAGGAAGATAGTTCCTGTTCGATAATCAACTTCCTTTGGAGGTGTATTGGATGAACGGTTCGAAAGCTCGCCAGGGATTTACCCTCATTGAGCTACTGGTAGTTATCGCGATTATCGCGATCCTTATCGGCTTGCTTCTACCAGCTGTGCAGAAGGTGCGAGAGGCGGCGGCTCGTATGCAGTGCAGCAACAATTTGAAGCAAATCGGTCTGGCATTTCACAATTTTGAGAGTACGAACGGCTTTTTCCCGCAAGGGCCGTATGACAGCGACCCTCGCCTACAGCCAAGTCTTTCTGTCTATGACGAGTTTCCGCCAGCCTATGGTGCGACACCGTGCTGCAATGCAGCTCACCCCAATGGCTACAATCAATTCTTCCGCATCTTGCCTTATATTGAACAAGACAACGTGTTCCGATTGATTGACCCAAGTGTAGCTCCTGGAGCAGTTCCTGGAGCAATTACTACTCAAATTGCCCGCTCAATTATTAGCATTTACTATTGCCCCAGTCGTCGTTCGCCCGGATTATATGGCAGTGGACAGACAGGGCGAATTGACTACGCTGGATCGGCGGGATTCTATCAAGGCTCGCGCATTGAATACTTCGGCGGTGGCGCGCCCGACGACTTGTGGCTTGGCGTACCGCCCAATCCTCCGGGAATCCGTCCGCCTGGTATCGGCATGCGTCCGGAAGCTGACGAACGAGCCACACCCAATCTGGGCAACACCGGCGGGCGACGCGGCTATATTGTCAATCCCGTTCGCGGAGCCAAACGCACTCATGCCGATGTGATCGATGGCCACTCCAACAGCATCATGGTGGCGGAAAAGAGCATCGCCGTCGGTCGCGAAGGATTCGAGGGCGGCGACAACGAAAACTGGCACAACAGCGGTTGGGACGAAGACTGCGTTCGTTGGCACTTTGCTCCTAGCCCCGATGCCGACTTGGCCAAAACCCCGCCCTGCTTTCCGCCCGGAACCACCGGTTGTTCGGGCAGCAGCATCTGGCGGCGGAACTTCGGCTCGCGGCATAGCGGCGGTCTCAATGCCGTCTTCGGCGATGGCTCCGTGAAGTTTATCTCCTTCTCGGTCAGTCCCGAGACGTTCATGCGGCTGTGCGTCATCGACGACGGAGTGCCTCTCAACACAGACTACTAATTCGATCTTGATTTTCCCCCTTTGCTGGCTTTCTTGGTTGGCAAGAAAGCCAGCAGAGGGGAAAGCGTTGCATCACCAACCATCCAAGCTTCTAGGAGATAGGATTCATGCGTTTGTTTTTGAGGTTGGCGGTTTTGTTTGGGTTTCTGCTCAGTACCGGTTGCGGGGGCGGCGGAAGCAAGATGGCCGACAAACCCACTGAGGAACAAATCAAGGCGGCGGAGCAAGCCCAGAAGCAAGTCGATGACGAGGAGCGCGGCACTCCCGTTAAAGGGAAACGCCGTTAATCGTTGCTTCCTTTGACTTGGCTGAGTCGTCGGTGCCATGAACCTACCAAGGTGCTGTTAATTTCCCAGTACAAGTATTTCTGTCCTTTGTTCGAGACTTGTTATGTCGTATCTCGTTCGCTTCACTGCTCTGTTAGGGTTAATGCTCCTGATGGGTTGTAACCGCGTGACTTCATCAACCCCCAATCTTCGGGCAGTCGAGTCAGAGGCTTCTTCTGAGAAGGCCGACGACTTCGTGGCACCGGCGACGGTGAAGGTGGAAAACCCCCATTACCGACTTTGGGCCAAACACCCCGTCGGCACCACAGTCGCAGTCCGCGAGAAAACCGAACTACCAGGCACTGCTTCGGAGACCATCACTACCTACAAGCTCAAACAACGAAGCGACGAGCAAGTGGTGGTCGAGGTCGACGGGGAAATTAAAACCCCCGACGGGAAGGTGCATTCGCGCAACACCCAGGACATGACCTACTCTCGCTGGTTATCGGTTCCCGAGGAAAGGGCCAAACGGGATTTACTGCGTCCTATCGGCACCGTGGAGTCACGAACGGACTCATTAACCTTACTTGGTCGGGAATATCTGGCCAAGTGGTACAAATCCAAAGGCCGAGTCGAGGCAGGCGAGACCCTCACCGAAACCTGGATCGTCGAAGAGCTGCCCGGCGGCATCGCTCGTTCGATCCACTCCATACCCGCTTCGAAGAAAACGGTCACTGCCGAAATTATCCGTATCAACAATAATTAAGCTCTTCAATATAATTTTCCCTTTTCCAAAAGGAGCGCGAAGCGACTTCGCGCTCCTCTCAGGCGTTATCACTTCTCTCGTACCATTTGACTTCAGGGATCGAACGGTCTACAGTTGAGCTAGTACCCTCATTCAGAGGTCGATGGATAATGTTCGCGCGTGCGATGTCAACCTGGGGACGGCTCCTCGGATTGGGTTCCAAGAACGACCCCGAAGAAGAGCGTCGCCGTCATGGCCGATTCCATTGCGATCTGGAGACGACCTGTCATCCAGCGGGTCGAGATCCGTTCGTCGCTGTCCCCGCACGAGTCAAGAACGTCTCGCGTAGCGGAGCTTGCCTGCTGGTTCCGCGTGCCTTTCGTACTGGGGAACTGATCAGTCTTAGTTTGCCGAACTCTACTACCGAATCGAACACCGAGATACTGGCCTGTGTCGTACGTTGCGATCCCGCAGACGAACAGCGCTGGGAGGTGGGCTGTAACTTCTCCTCGATACTTGCTGATGCCGATCTGCACCGCTTCCACTCCCCTGCTAACACCAGTAAAGAACTCGCCACCGAGGAACGTAACTGGAAACGGTTTGAGTGCCAAGCGCAAGCGGTCTATCAACTAGTGAGTGAGGAAGAGCCGACTTCGCCGTGGAACTCGGCAGAGATCCTCAACATCTCCGGCGGAGGCATCGCCCTGAAGGTACGCCAAGAACTCGCCGTAGGCGATCTGTTAAGTATAGAATTACGTCGCGATGGCATGGCCAGCATCGCTGCTCTAGCTAGCGTGGTCCGAACCACTGTCGAGAGCCACGGCGAACACCACGTCGGCTGTACCTTCATCCACGAACTTCCGGAAGAGCAACTCGAACGCTTGCTGGGCTAGAGCGCGGACTCAAGTCCGCGGCTACCAGCCAGCGCGGACTCAAGTCCGCGACTACCGGCAGGTTTTAGACTGCGCCCACCAATTCACCACTCGACCAGACACAGATCGTCAAACCAGGCCGTGCCGGTCATCGTACCGGCGAACGCCCCGAGCCGAGCGGCCACATCCACGCTCTGCCGTCGGCCCGAGTCGAAGATCACCGCGAAGTAGGTCCAGTCGGCATTGGCGGGAACCGACTGGGACTGATGGCGATGGTGGCCCCAGACATACAGGTGGGCCCCCTGGTGATCGCGCTCCCAGAACTTTAGATTCTGGGTCTTGATCCAGCCCGAAAGCAGGTACCAGCGGTTGGGGCTGACTTTCACAGTCTGCATCAGCGCGATGGAGTCGTTCAGGTTGGCTCGAATCCGCAGCGCCTTGCGGCCCGTGCGGACGATGTCTTCAACCACGGCGACGCTCGACTTGTTGTTCCTCCAGGAATCGAATTTCCAGCCGTTGGTGTCGCCGGTTTCAAAATCGCCGTTCTTCAGGAGATTCCTGGCCTGAAGTTCCTTTGGTGAGAAACTCCGGCGAGAGACGTCGGCGAATCTCCGGATCCTCGACCTGCGGGAAGACATCCGCCGGGGTGAACGACGTTCCATCGAGAGCGCAGACCGCCAGGTCCGACAGTGTGGCGCGGCCTTCTCCCGTCAGCCGAAATGCCGTGGCCCCCTCTGCGAACTCGGTGTCGCTCCATGCGGTCATTCGCTCGCCGTTCATGAACACGATCAGGTTGTTTCCGTACCCGGCGACGGCGAACTCCACGGGCAGCGTGTCGCTCACCCGTTTGAGCGAAATGGCCTTGTCCTGCCAGGTACCGCCGACGGGGATCTTGCCGATGCCGCACGTGGGCCAATCCAGGTTGCGATCGCCCCAGTGGAAAAAGCCGCCGTAGCCAGCGCCACCGTTCGGCTGCAGCCGGATGCGGAACAACACGTTCTGCCCGACAAACTCGTGGATGCGAGCGCGGACGACGTAGTTCTTGCCGGTGAAGGGCGGGCGAAAGAACGCGCCGTTGCCGCGCATCTCCAACTTGCCGTCGCGAAAGACGACCGACCGGGACACATCGTTCTTGCTGATCGTCGTTCCTTCAACTAGCTCCTCGGCGGACTGGATCAACGGCGTCCAACTAGGCCGAGGTGGAGTCGGGTCTTTCCTCGGCGTCTCCTCGCGCAGTTCGATGCGCGGTCCGGCGTCGCGGCTAACGGTGAACGTGAACTTGCGAACGACTTCTTCGCCGCGCTTCACGAGCAACTCGTGGGTGCCGACTTTCAGCTCGATCGGGGCTTGCAGCGACTCAGCCGACACCGCCTTGCCGTCGAGGAAGAAGCTGAGTGTCTTGTCGGTCAAATCGACGTCAATGTGGATCAGGACCGAGGCAGTCGGCGTGCGAGTGAAGAAGAAGATGCCCGCTAAGGCCGTGAACCCGCCGAGGAACAGAACCGCCAGTAGCACCACCAAGCGACGCGGCGGTTGCGAGCGACGGACGACGGCTTCAGCGACGGCTTCGGTTTCAGCGCGGCGATCCGCCGACAGTGCCGCCAGCACCTGAGCCAGCCCGACCGAGTGTTCCGGATCTGGCTCCTTGGTCCGCTGCATGGTGGTTGGTGCCGTCGGCTGATTCTTCAGGTAGGCGTCCAGAGCGGCGGCGAAGGCTTTCATACAGGCAAAGCGATTCTTCGGTTCCTTGGCCATCGCCTGCTGGCAAATGATCTCAAGACGTTCGTCGAGTTCCGGATTGTGGGTGCGAAGGGAAGGCGGCTCGACGTGTTGAATCTGGCCGATCACCTCACCGAGACTCCCCACGAAAGGCCGTTGATTGGTCAGCAGTTCATACAGAATCACCCCCAGAGCGAAGATGTCGGACGCTGGGCCGATCTGTTTGACCTCGCCACGCGCCTGCTCCGGCGACATGTAGGCCGGCGTGCCCAGGAGCAGGCCAGATTGCGTTTGCCGCACATCGCCGGTCGTCCGCACAGCCAGGCCGAAATCGGTGATGACCACGTCCTTTCGCTGAGCATCGAAGAGAATGTTGGCCGGCTTCAGATCGCGGTGAACGATCCCCTTCTCGTGGGCCGCTTGCAGAGCCAAGGCCAACTTCCGCACAATGAGCGCCGCTTGTTTGGGCGGCAACGGCTTGCTTCGCCCCTGAAGATACTCCCCCAGCGATTTGCCCTGAACGTAGGCCATCTCGATGTAGGGCTGCCCACCTTCCACGTTGACTTCGTGGACAGGGCAGATGTTCGGATGCTGCACCGCTGCCGCCGACTTGGCTTCGCGAAGAAACCGTTGTAAATCGAATTTCCTGCCATACACTCCCAACTTGGGCACCTTGATCGCCACCTCTCGCTCTAGTTGCGGATCACGGGCTCGGTAGACTCGGCCAAACGCTCCTTCTCCAAGCAAAGCGAGGATCTCGAACCGACCAATCCGTTGGATCGCTGCCGAGGCCGCTTCCGGTCGATGCGGGCCGGTCCGCTGACTGTCCTGTTCTGGTCGATGCGGGCCGGTCCGCTGACTGTCCTGAAGATCGGAACTAGCGACACTCGGGTGATGCGTCTCCAGTTCGGCGCGCACGGCGAGCAGAGCGGAACGGACCGCTTGTTGCTCGGCGGCAGGAACGTCTTTGAGATAGGCTTCCACGTCCGCCCGCCGCCCCGCCTTCCAATCCGCCTCGAAGCGGTCGCAGACGGCGTCGATCCGCTGAGCCAGGGACAAGGACGGGTCGGCGGGAGGCATGGAGGTTCCTCGGAAATCAATGACCTGTGGAGAATCGAGGGTGATAAGCTCTCACGCTCCAATCGGCGACGAAGCGGAGCCTTTTGGCCCTGGTTGAGGCGACGGCCCCGTTGCCGGCGGCAGAACGATTGGGGGCGCTGCGGGGTTCCCGGCGTGCCCACCATGAATCACGTGCGGCGGACCGACGATCACCAGCGTCTCCGGCTTCATCGTTTGCAGATAGAACGGATCAACCGGTTCGACCGAAATGAGCACCGGCGTGTCCTTGGTCAATGCCTTGGCGACCTTCTCCCAGGCGACCGGCTTGCCCTGAATGTCGTAAACAGTGACGCCAATGGTCTCCGTCTTCAACGTGACCTCGTTCCAGCCGACCGGCTTCATGACGCAGACAGACACCTGCTGTTGTTCTTCGTGCTCGACTTGTTTGCCGTCAACGATCTTGATCTTCTTGACGGTCACGTTCTTGGTGTGCGTCTCCGCGACGGCCTTGACCAGCTTCAGCTTGATTTCCAGGGCGTCGCCGTTCTTGACGGCCCGCGCCAGGGCGGTCTGCGGCGGGCTGCAAAGGCAGGTCTTGGGCAACGCCGGCTCGTCGGCCCAAGCCGTCGCTGCGAACAGGAGCGCAGTCATAAGTGAAAGTCCACGCATCGAGTGTGTCTCCCCTGAGTATGGGACGCTGGCTGCAGTCGGCAGCCGAGCCTCGGCCGCGAGTCGGTCTCGCCGCCACTGGAGAGTACATGCCCGAAGAGCGATCCAGCCCGACACAAAATCCGGACTATTTTTCCGAATAGTCCTTTTGCCACGTCAAGCGGATCAGGTGCAGTTTCCGCTCGACCTTGCGGACGGTCCAATCGAGGTGTTGAGCGATCTCGGCATTGGTGTGCCCCATGAATCGCAGAACGGCCACGGTGCGCAGCTCCTCGGGTAGTCCGCTTAGCAATTCCTCGGCATACAGATCGAAATCAGGGCCGAGTTGAGACGGATCAACGAGTTCGGCAGGGGAGTTGGATGCGGACGGGTCCACTTGACGGACGATCCGTCCACCGTCGCGTTTATCGGCAGTCTCCCACCGAATGGCCTGTCGCGCCTTACGCACCGTCATGACGCCGAGCAGATTCCACACGTCTTGACGATGATCAAAAACGAATTCGCCCGCCTGAGCCTGGCAAAAGAAACTGGCGAACACACTCTGCACCACGTCGTCGGCGAAGCCGTTCAAGCGAGGATGCTGGGCCAGAGTGCGACGAGCCAGCCCTAGCAAGCGCGGAACAAAGCGTTCCCAGAGCCGCGCCGCCGCCGCTTCGTCGCCCTCTCGCACCAAAACGAAGAGTTGAGTGATCGAACCACTACTGGGATCTGCCGCCATGCACGTCCACCGTAAGTATGGACTGTTTTTCCCTGCATTCAGTGTACTGAATTTTTGCATCCAAAACGACGTAAAATCGGACGTTGCTGAAAGGCGGAGAATCAAAGGTGGGGCCTGAATCTGAGAGCAATCCAGTTCGAGCGATTTGGCTGAGGCATTCCGAGAAGATCGCCGATGCCCACTATCGGCAAGTAAACGAAGGGCACTACCTTCGCGCGACGCAACCAACAGAACAAGTCGCGCAAAAAGTCACGTTGCAGTTTCCGGAAGGCAGTTGTACAAGCGTGCAGAAGCTTCAGAGTGACTTGCGACAAGAGCTTGTCACTTCTTCAGTTAGCAACGACGTTCTTTTCAGTTCCTCTGGATGCAATGAGCCTATGTACACCAGACAGGAGTCGAACACCCCCCGTATTCCCTGAAGAATTCTACGAATCACATAACAGGCGGCGCAGAATCCGGCGCACTCGCCCCCGACTTGGCCGAACTGATCGACGCCTGGCCGACGCTGCCAGAGGCGATCCGGGCCGGCATCCTGGCGATGGTTCGGGCGCGTATTTCGCGGGCGAGTGTTGACGCCTGAG
>CALDUY010000022.1 GCA_937923405.1 uncultured Gemmataceae bacterium
GGCGTGGGAGAGGGGACCTGCCGTACTGCTCTCCCCCGGTTGGGGAAAGGGGGCGTGGGAGAGGGGACCTGCCGTACTGCTCTCCCCCGGTTGGGGAAAGGGGGCGTGGAAGAGGGGGGCGGGCAGCGTCGCTTCCTCGCGCCAGCGCGGCGCGGCTAACTCCATCTCGTTGCCTCCGCGATGGCCGAAACGCTGCAGGAAATCATCTAGCGAGATTTTACCATTTTGAAGATCGTTAATATATTTTTCTAGAGGCGGCCCCATCGCGGAGCGATCTGCCGTAAGCCACTCGCGCAGCCGCTGCCGGGCCGTCTCATTGCCCAGCACCTCGGCTAGGTCGCGTTCGAGCCGGGCCAGCTCCCACGCCGCCAGCGCGGTTGGTTTGAGACTGTTGCGGGCGAAGTCACACAGAGTGCGTTGCGACCAGGTTTGCACTTCGGAAACAAGTTGTGTCTCGTCGAGTCGCGACCAATCCTGATCCAATGCTCGCCGAGCGGCAGCAACGAACGGCGGAGTGATCACGTCGCGAAAGTGTCGAGCGAAGTTGCGGAGCAGTCGTCGCCGGCGGTTCCAGATACGCAATCCTAGCCAAACCCAGCGCGGCAATCGCCAGGGCAACAGTAGCCAGTCGCTGACACCCATCCGCCACGGATTCCAGCGGGCCACCGGATGCATGGCGCTCGCTGGATTGCTTTTGAGAGCCGCAAAGTCGTGTTCCAATGGTGCGTCGCGCACGGGCAACCGCGGCTGACGGCTCAGATTGCAGTAGGGGCGACCGGCGATCAGATCGAACACTCCCTCAGTCAGGTTCGGATCTGGATCAAAACCCAGATCGCGGTACATCGTTCCAAACCCACCCTTAGAAGAGAGGAAATAGCGGCAAAGGATCGACCAGGTCATCGGAGTGGGAGTCGGTAACACCTCGGCCAAGTTGAACCGACTCCATACAGTGCCGCGCGGCTCGGCTTTGGCACGCAATGCTGCGATCTCTTCTCGACAGAGACGTTCCCGTTGTTGGGCCAGATTCGCTGTGATCGGTCGCGCTTGCAGCAGCCATAGTTGCCCCTCGGCGAAGGCAAATTCCACGTCGCGTGGTGTGCCGAATAGCTCCTCCACTCGTTGGCCCAGGGTGAATAGTGCGGTCAACTGTTCGTCGTTCAAACAAGCGATGCTTCGCCGTTCCGGCGGCACGACACTTTCGCCACTCGCTGTCAGCATGTTTGGTTTGTCGACCAGGCAGCGCTCGACGATCGCGCCGGTGACGGCATCCAGGCGAAAGCGATCAGGAGTCACTCGCCCCGACACCACCGGCTCGCCCAGTCCCCAGGCGGCTTCGACGAGCATACCCCTTCCGTCGGGCGCGCGGGTGAACAGCACACCGGACACCTCGGCGGGAATCATTCGCTGCACCAGAACAGCCATGGCTGGTTCCTCGGGCAAGCCGTGCTGTCGTCGGTACGCTTTGGCGCGGTCGCTGGCGAGCGAGTTCCAGCAACGTTCGATCGCTTGAAGCAGAGCCTCGAAGTCCGTCACGTTCAGCGTCGTCACTTGTTGACCAGCGAAACTGACCGCGTCGCTGTCCTCGCTCCGCGCTGAGGAGCGGACGGCAACGCTGCCTTCGCCGAGGTCGCGATAGGCTCGGCGCAACTGCTCGATCAATCGCGGATCGTCCCGAAGCGACTGCCCCTTCAGCCGACGATGCACTGCTTCGAGCAGGACGAACCCCGACGGCACGGGCAGTTTCGCGCGGGCTAGGCGAGCCAATCCCGCCGCCTTGCCTCCGACGAATGGCTCTTCCTCTTGATGGATCTGAAATAGAGATATTATCTCGTCCATGTGGCTTCCGTCACGGTGCGAACGGCTCCTCGAAGCAGAGCAGTTCGGCGGCGCGGCCGGACGAAAGCGTGGTCAGCGCGACGTACAAACGTCGGCCTTCGGCGCGGAGTTCCAAGGCAGGCGTGGCCACCAACTCGATCGGCACGCGAGTTCGCTCCTGAAGATTGAGGTGCCAGAGTACGCGGCCCGTGGCGGCGTCGACGGCAGCGAGCAGGCCATCCAGACTGGCAGCATAAACGCGATTGCCCAGCGAGGCCGCCGGGGGCTCGCGCTCCGACACTGGGGAGGCGATGAGGCTCGAACCAAGTTGGCGGCTCCAGAGAATCTGGCCATCGCTGCGCCGCAGGGCGTAGAGTCGGCCATCGCGACAGCCGGCATAGAGTTGTTCCGCATCTAAGGCCAAGCTGCCGAGGATCGCGTCGGGCAGGCGTTGCTGCCATCGCGATGCGCCGCTTCTCGCCTCAAGACAGTGAATCTCCCCCTCGGGTCGATCTGCCGCCTCATTAAGGCGTCCGTTGCCAGTGCCGAAGTAGACGTATCTCTCACGGATCAGCGGCTTGCCCCAGATCGAGTGGGCCGTGGCCACGCGCCAGAGGGGTTGGCCTGTGCCTGCCTCCAGGCACAGCAAGGCTGTCGTTCGATGCACGTCGCCGATGCCCGCGCCGACGAAGAGGCGGTCAGCATCGTAAGCTGGAGTGGCGTCGACATGATAGCCGGAGAATTTCCACTGGCGCCGACCATCGTTGGCTCGTAGAGCGATCACGCCGTCGTCGCCTGCGCCGACGAAGACGCGGTCCTCCACCACCGTCGGACTAGCTTCAGTGTGGCTGGCAGTTTGATACTCCCAGCGCTTGCTTCCATCGTGCAGCGACAGACAGTAGATTTTGCACGCAAAATCCAGATGAAAGCCCTCTCCGATGTAGATAAATTCATCGACCACGGTCGGTGTCGAGAAAATCGGTTTCATCTGTTTCTGGTCGGAGAATGACCAGACTACCTTGCCGCTATCGCGATCGAGACAGAACAACTCGCCATATGGGCGGAGCAGCTCATCGATAGCGGCGGCGATCAGCACCCGCTGACCGACGACGACCGGCGACGAGGCGAAGGCTCCGGGACGCGGCAAACGAAACGACCAGCGCAGGGTCGGCTCGACGACTTGAGCCGACTCCAGCGAGCGTGTCGGCGGAGCCAAAAGCGGCGTCAGACCGATCAGCGTGACCGACAGCGCGGCCAGCACGACCGATTCCGTCGACAGGGCTGGCACCAGTCGCGGACCGCGCCACCACGTCCAGCCGACGTAGACACTGCCCAGCCACACCGCGACGATACAGGCGAGGACGGGTAGCCACATCGGCGAGAAAAGAGATTGCTGAAATCGTACACTAGCTAGCACGAGCAGCAAGCCGACCAGACTCATCAATCCCAGAGCCAACCGCTCCCAGCGCGAGGCCAGCAGGGAGGCTTCGCCCCGGCGCACGGCACGCAGATGGCGTAGCCCGGCCCAGAACAGACCCAGCAGACTGACGAGGCTGAGCAGGGTCGATAACGCCGACGGAGTACCCCACCAGGAGCCGATCAGTCGGGCAGAAAACCACCATTGAAGAGCGTAAATAGATGCAATAGTTGTCAGGGTCGAGAGTAGTGCCAGCCAGCGCGACCAACCGCCAAATAGTCCGGGGAACAGCAGGGCCAAAACCGCCAACGGGCCACCGACTAGGACAGTCGGAATCACCGCGAAGAGCAGGGGGGCGGCAGGGTCAGTCATAGCGTCCGCTGGCCTCGATGAGCCAGACCCCCTCGACCAATCCTTTGCGGCAGGCCAGTACCAGGCGATGTAAATTCATGGTAGCGCAGCAGTGAGCCGGTATCACCTCGCGTACCTGACCGATGGATGGCTCCGGTCCGTCGATCGCGACGCAGGTATGCTCCTCGGCCAGCTTGAGGACACGCTCCTCGGGGCGTCCCTTGATGAGCGGTTTGCCAAAATCCTGCGAAATCGCCTTGCTTCCCGCGTCGAGGACATACCAACCAGGCCGACGACTGATGACCGTGGTAAGCACCGACAGCGAGCAGTTGAATTCTGGTCGAATCCAATGATAGGCCGCGTCCATCAAAAGGAACGAACCTGGTTGAAGCTCGGTCAGAGCGGCATGCTCGCAGGCAAACGACCAAGTGCCCGTGCCTGCGCCGCTGACCAAGTTAACCTCAAACCCCGCAGCTTCTACCAGCTCACGGGTTTGCTTCAGTCGATCCAGTCCTTGCCGGCATAGTCTGGCTCGTTCGGTGGGATCGGGGAGCATCTGTAAATGGCCGTCATAGCCCTGAAGTCCCACGAAGCGCAGCCCCGGCTCGGCGACGAGGGCACGAGCCAACTGGACCACCTCGTCGCCAGGCGGCACGCCGCAACGGTTCATGCCAATGTCCACCTCGATCAACACGCCTATCGTCACGTTGTGACGCCGAGCGACTTCGCCCAGTGCCCGAACCTGGTCGAGCGCATCGACACAGACACTCAGATTCGCCAGCTGAGCCAGTCGCGCCAGTCGTTCTAGCTTGGCGGAACCGACGATCTGGTTGGCCACGAGAATCTCGCGCAGGCCGAACTCGACAAGTACTTCGGCCTCGTTGAGCTTGGCACAAGCAAAATCCTGCACTCCGCGGGTAGCCAGATAGCGAGCCAGCGAGCCGGACTTCAGGCTTTTGAAGTGGACACGCAACCGTTTTTGCGCCCTTTGACAGCCTTCTTGCATCTGGACCAGATTCTCATCGAGTACGTCCAGATCGAGGAGCAATTTCGGAGTGTCGAGGGCGGCAATCGGTTGACCGATGAGTTCGTGCATGCCTTTCTCCTTCTTGACCATTTTCGCAGCTTTGGCGCGGAGTGCAAGGATGCATCCGCCTTGACACGTCGGCGCGAAATTGGCACAACCCGCCTCTGTGTCCGCCGTCCGGAGCGGTCCTCGCGTTCGACGACGAACGGTTGTTGTGGGAGCAAGAACGCCATGGCCACGAATACGGCTGCCTCGCAAGATCCCAGCGGAGCGACCACGCCTTTATGGCAAGCTCCGGTGTTCGTCTTAGGTGTGGCGGCGCTGGTCGCGGTGTGGTTCTGTCGTCCGCTTTGGCCGGATAGTGCCGCCCGACGCATTGAGGCCGATTTGGCACGCGCGCGGGAGATGCTGTTGCGACCGGAAAGCGACCTGGACCAGGCCCTTAAGCTCGCCCGAACGGCCCTGGATTCCAGCGCCATCGTGCCCGACCGCGCCGGGGAAGCAGCCTTTCTGGTTGGTTCGGTCTGCATTCGCCTGGCCGAGAAGTCCGACCCAGTTCGCGCTGGGGAACACTGGCAAGCCGCTCGGGACGCGCTGGAACTGGCCCTGCGCGAGGGGGTCTCTAACGAAGATCAAGGCGATCTGCTTTATCGCTTAGCCAAGGTCAGTTACTTCCTATCCGATCAACCCGCCAACGTCATTGCTCGACTCGAAGAAGCGGTGCCCAACTGTAGCACTCGCGCAGAAGGTTATCGCCTGCTGACCGAGGTGTACCTACGGCTCCCTAAGCCGGATCTAGAAAAGGCCCTGGAGGCGAACCGCAAACTCCGCGACGTGCAAGAGGCCAGCGAGTTGGAACTGACGCAGGCCAAGTTGCAGGCGGGAGAGATACTTCTTCGCATGGGCAAGCCGGAGGAGGCGCAACGCGCCCTGGAGAAGATTAGCGAGTCGGTGTCGCCGGCTTTGCTCGTGCGGGCCAGAGTGCTGCGTGCCCGCGCCTTCCAAGACGAGAAACGCTGGGGCGATGCAACGCGGCTGTACAACGCCGTTCTGGCCGACACCCGCGCTCCGCTGGCCGATCCCGCTCAGATCTACTACGAATTGGGCCAGTGTTATCGCCAGCTTGATCAACCCCAGGAATCCACCAAAGCCTTGCAAGAGTGCGTCCGGCTCTCGCGCGGCTTCGAGGGAGCAGCGGCGGCGATTGTCCTCGCCGAGCAACGCCTCGCCGAGCAATCGCTGGAGCCGGCTTTGGAATTGCTCACCCAGGCGGTGGCCCGAGTCAAGGAGCCGCGCGACTGGAAAAACCCCTATGTAGAGCTGAAAAGGGCTAGAGAAGCCTTCGAGTCAATGTTGCTGGCCGCTCGGCGAGCCGGCCGTTACGATCTGGCCCTGAAGGTGCTGGAACCGTATGGCAAAATCGCCATTCCTCGACGTGTGCTAGTAATGCGCGGCGAGATTGCCTCGGAATGGGCACGCATGAAACTGGATACCCCTGCTTCGCCTGATATCGATCGACAAGCCGAGGAACTGTTCCGCCTCGCGGGAGAGGCGTTCGCCACCGTGGCCAAGACCAAAGATCTGCCCATTGCCGATCAGGGCGAGTACCTCTGGAAGGCGGCCCGCTGCTATCTCGACGGCAAGGACGAAGCCAAAGCGACCAGCCTGCTCGAACAAGTCGTGACGATGAATTTGGAACCATTGCGGCTCGGCGAAGCCTGGCATCGGCTATTTCTCGTCTATCGCGCTGCCGGCAAACAGGAAATGGCTGAAAAAGCCGGTCTGAAATGTATGGAATATGATACTCCCTTTGCTTATCGCGTTCGCCATGCCATGTCGATGGCCAAGTTGGAATCGGGCGATGTCGACGAGGCGGAAAAAGGATTGGTCCTCAACATCAAACTGCTTCGCTGGGAATCCGATCCTGAGGCGATGGCTGAGTCCTTGTTCGCCCTAACTAATCTTCTCTATCAACGTAAGGACTATCGCCGAGTCGTTCCCTATTTGGAGAACGCTCTGCATCGCTTTCCCGATTCGCCGGAACTGACTCGCGCTCGCTATCTGTTGGCCGACTCCTACCGGCAGATTGCCTCGCAAGAGAACCAGAGTTCGCTGTTAAAGTCGGGCCTTTCCGAGGAGGCCAAAGCACACTTCCTGCGGGAGCATCGCCGTCTGATGCGTCGCTCAGCGGAAGAGTTCGCCATCCTGGTTCGTATTTTGGAATCGCCCGAGGGCAAGAATCATTTGACGCCCGAACTCCGCGAGCAGATCCCGTTCATTGCCGCCAAGTGTTTGTATCATGCCGGGGAGTACAGCGAGGCCGTCAAGCTCTTCGAGAAGCTGATCGACAAGTACGAGGGACGGGTCGAATCGCTGGAGGCGCTCGGCGGCGCGGTGTCCTGCTACAGTGCGATGGGACAACTGGAAAAGGTCAAGCAACGGCTCGTGCAGATCAAACTGCTTCTGCCACGCATGGATGAGGAAGTGCGCCAGCCCTGGGAGGCCTGGGTCAACGAGGCCAGCCGCATGCTCAACGAGACGCCTTAACCGTTTCTGAAAAGGCGACTCGAAGAGTTCAAACCACAGAGCGGTAAAGCTGGCACAGATCCCACCCAGATAAATTCCGTCGATCCTGTCGCCGAGCCGACAAAATGGTACGTTCATGCCGACCAAACTGACGACAACCGCCATCACCAACCAGGTGAGTCAGCTCCATTTCGGATAACCAATCCCCAGCACGACAAACCAGACGACCGCTCACGCAATGTGGCCGGAAAGAAACGAGCCGAACCGATCGTCAAACGACTAAGGGACGAAAACGTACTCGTTTGCTGCCCAGTAAGGGACGGATTGTCTCGAATCCAGATACTAGGCCAGAGCCACCCGAACATTCCTTTGAGATACCATTCTAGCGCGCGTTACAAAATGGTGTAGCGGAGCGCAGGCTAAAGCCTGCGACTATCGATTCGGAGGGACAGGTAGCCGCGGAGCGCAGGCGAAAGCCTGCGACTACCGATTCGGAGGGACAGGTAGCCGCAGGCTTTAGCCTGCGCAAGCCAGTTTCCGCCTGCGAAAACGCTTCCTACCTCGTTGCCGCTACACCATTTTGAGCAGCGCTCTAGAAGCACTTGGCGAGGACGCGGAAGGGGCCGACGAGCATCGATGGCAAGACGGCTGGAATTCGACGTTTCGGCACTGGGACAACACCCGAGGCGGCGCTTTGCAAGGAATCGACCGAATAAAACACGCTGGGATCGAACTGCTTAAGCAAGTGGATGACGTTGGGCAGTTCGCGGCGCGGCACGATGGTAAAGATCACCTGTACGGGACCGGTTGCACCTTTGCCTTCGAGGCAGGTGACGCCATAATTGGCGGCCCGCAGCTGTGAGACCAACAGCGTGCTATCCTTGCGCGTGATGGTTCGCACAACCACACTACCCAGAGCCAGTTTTTGTTCGATGAAAATGCCCAAAAAGTTGCCGATTGTGAAGCCACTTGCGAAGGCCAGAGAGCAACGGAAGTCGGTGAGATTCTTCATGACCTCGCCGATGGCGAATAGCCACATCGTCACCTCGAAAAAGCCGAGAATCGGAGCCAGTACACGCATGCCACGCGAAACAAAAATCGTGCGGATGGTGCTGAGCGTGACCACAGCCATCTCGGCTAGGAAGATGAACCAGGGTAGGTACGGCATCTCCAGCAACGACGTAGCGAACAACCCGTCCACAACAGAATCCCTCCAGCGCGGCGACTACTGCGGGGATACGGCATTTGACTCTGCACCACAAGAGCAGTTCGGGTACAATGAATGGTGCCCGACAAGGGATCCTGAGGAGGTGTGCCCGATCATGCAACGCATCGGCGACTGTTACATCGCGACCGGAGCGATCGTCACTGGCGACGTCGTACTCGGCCCAGGGGTGAACATCTGGTTCGGCTGCGTCTTGCGCGGGGATCTGGCAACGATCACCCTCGGCTCGCGCGTCAACCTACAGGACGGGACGATTGTCCACACCGATCACGACGAGCCGTTGCTGATCGAGGAAGGCGTTGTGGTCGGGCATCGTGCCACCCTGCATGGCCGATCGATCGGTAAGGATACGCTCATTGGCATGGGAGCGACGCTGCTGTCTGGTTGTGAGGTCGGAGCCGAGTGTCTGATCGCTGCCGGCACTCTCATCACGGAACGACGACGGATTCCGCCGCGTTCGGTGGTCATGGGTGTACCCGGCAAGGTGGTGCGAGAAGTTACCGATGAAGACGTGCAACGGACGGTGGCGATTTCGGCGCACTATCTGGAGATGGCCCAGCGCTACGCAGCCGGCGCGTTTCCAGCACCTTGGCTTCGAGAGGCCCGCTCGTGAGTACCGAACTGATCGCACCGCCAACCGAAGGGGCCGGCTTCCGCATCGAGTTCAGTTCGGATCGCCGAGCCGACATCGAGGCCAAACATGGCCGACTAGCGTCGTTATTACGCGAAACGGGCCGCGATGGCCTTCTCCTCTTGGATCCAGAGAACGTGACCTGGCTAACCGCCGGGGCCACGCCGCGTGGCCACATCGACCCGACAACTATGCCTGCTGTCTTTTGCACCCTGGAAGGACGCTGGTTGATCGCCAGCAACGTCGACAGTCAGCGCTTCTTCGAGGAGGAACTCGACGGCCAGGGGTTTCAGCTCAAGGAGTGGCCCTGGCACTGGGGCCGCGAGCAGTTCCTTGCTGACTTGTTGGCCAACCGCAAAACGCTATGCGATCGTCTGCCGCCTGTCGAAGGCGACATGGTCGATTGTTCTTTTCGCTTGGCTCGCATGCGGCGCAACCTTTCGCCCTACGAGCAAGCTTGTCTGCAGGCTCTGGGGGCCATCGTCTCCCACGCTCTGGAAGCGGCCTGTCGTACCATGCGCAAGGGGGAAACGGAACGCGAGGTCGCTGGGCAGCTGGCCCATCGACTCTTGCATCGCGGGGTGCAGCCAGTCCATCTCGGCGTAGCGGCGGATGGCCGTTCTCGCCTGTATCGACGGTTCGGCTTCACTTCCACGCCAATCGAACAGTACGCCGTACTGACTACGACGGCCCGCAAGTATGGGCTACACGTCACTGCCAGCCGCACGGTCTGCTTCGGCACCCCGCCGGAGGAATTGGTTCGCGAGCAATCCGCTGTGGTGCGCGTCAGTGCCAGCTACCTGGCCTCGACCTGGCCCGACGCTCTGCCTCGGGAGATTCTCACGGCGGGGAAAAGAATCTATTTGCTTTCTGGTTACGAGCATGATTGGCTCTTAGCTCCGCAAGGCTTCGTCACAGGGCGACAACCGGTCGAACTGGGGTTCACCCCCTTCACCGACGACCTGCTCGAACCCGGCTGGGCCGTCACTTGGAACGCCTCGGCGGGAGCTGCTCTCAGCTGCGATACTTTTCTGGTCACCGAGAGCGGTCCCAAGCCGGTTACGCCGCCGGAATACTGGCCTGTTAAGCGCATCCGCATTCAGGGGGCGGACTGCATTCGGCCCGACCTCCTCGTTCGCTAAGTAGCTATGGATCGACCTGCCCTTCTGGGGGGACAGCCGCTCTTCCCTCTCGGTCCGCCAGATTGGCCGCTCGTCGACCCGGCCATTGAAGCCGCACTCCTTCAATCTATTCGCGATCGCACATGGGGGAAATATGAGTCTGGCCATGTCGCTGCCCTGATCGAGCGACTCAGACACTGGACCGGCTCGCCTCACGTCTTGACCTGTGCCAGCGGCACGCTCGCTGTCGAGATCGCCTTGCGTGCGCTGCGCATCGACAGCGGCGAAGTGGTCCTGGCCGCCTACGACTATCCCGGCAACTTTCTCTCCGTTCACGCGGTCGGGGCTGTTCCCATTCTGGCCGACGTCAATTCCAGCGACTGGAACCTCTCTCTGGAGGCGCTTGCCGCCTCCCTGGGCGAGCAGACGCGCGCGGTGATAGTGTCGCACCTGCACGGTGGACTAGTTCCGATGCGGGAAGTGATGGAGGTGTGTTCGCCGCGTGGGATCGCTGTGATCGAGGATGCCGCCCAGGCTCCCGGAGCCGTGGTCCAGGGCCGACTTGCCGGAACCTGGGGCGATGTAGGCATTCTGAGTTTTGGCGGCTCGAAGCTGCTGGCCGCTGGTCGCGGTGGAGCGATTCTCAGTCGTCGGGCTGATGTGATCCAGCGAGCCAAGCTACTCCTGAGTCGTGGCAACAATTTGCTCTCTCCATTATCGGAATTGCAAGCCCTTGTACTGTTGCCGCAGCTCGATCAGTTGGATCCGCGCAACCAGCGACGACTAGCGAACGTCACGCGATTGGGCGAGTTGCTCCGCGATGTGCCAGGACTGACCCCATTTACTTCCTCGGTCGAGGGAGTGCCCGCCTTCTACAAACTCGGGTTCCAGTTCGACGAAACCGCCTTCGGACTGTCTCGGTCGCGATTCGTGGCCGCTCTGCGTGCCGAGGGAGTCGCTTTCGACGAGGGGTTCCGCGCTCTGCACCTGGGACGGGCCAAGAACCGTTGGAGTGCCAGGACTCCATTACTCGAAGCTGAACGCGCCCATCGCGACTGTGTGATTCTGCACCATCCGATCCTATTAGGCGACGATAACGATCTGCAACGGCTCGCCCGAGCCGTTCATCGCGTGCAGGCGTATGCCGACCAGCTGTCGAAGTGAATGCGATTTCGCCACCACTGGCGAGGACATCAGCAGAAGCACGGCTGAAACAGGCCAATCTCAGCGGAAATGTCCTACTGGCGCGGGAGTTGCCTTGTAAGTAACCCGGTATCCGAAGTTCAACCGCGGGAGGTGGTTCATGCGTCGTCGAGCATTCACATTGATCGAGTTGCTAGTCGTCATTGCGATAATCGCGATCCTGATTGGATTGTTACTGCCTGCTGTACAGAAAGTCCGCGAGGCGGCAGCGCGGCTTCAGTGTCAGAACAACCTCAAACAGTTGTCACTGGCGGTGCATAACTACGAGTCGGCAATGGGCCTCTATCCGCCGAGTATGCATGCCCCCGTTGGGAGTACCTTCGGTGTCAATAACGGTTCGTGGTCGGTCCACGGTCGTATCCTGCACTACATCGAGCAGGGAAACGCCGGTGCCAGGGTCAATCTGGAAGTCGGCTATGATCAACCGCCGAATTCCACCTCTGGCGTGCCCACGATGCGGATTCCGGTCTTCATGTGCCCTAGTGAGGTCAACGACCGAGTGCGGCTGAGGAATGGTGTGCCGTATGTCTACCCACATAACTACGGATTCAATTATGGAACCTGGCTGTCGTGGGATCCCAACACCGGACAGGGGGGGGATGGCGTGTTCTTCCCCAACGCTCGGCTCAAGCCAACCAGTATCAGCGACGGCTTGAGCAACACGCTGATGATCGCCGAGGTCAAGGCCTTCACGCCCTACGCGCGTAACCTGTTCACTGGAGTTCCCGTAACTCCGCCCAGCACACCGGCGGAAGTCGCGGCTCTGATCCTGGCCTCCGGCGACATTCGGGCCTTTGCAGACACCAACCTGAATACCGGACATACGGAGTGGCCGGATGGTCGGGTCCACCACGCCGGCTTCACCACCGTGATCGGGCCTAATACCCCGGTCCCCGTCGAACGCAATGGAGCCATCTACGACATGGATTTCAATTCCGTGCAGGAAGGCAACAGCGCTACCGTGCCCTCAAGGGCCGCCATCACCGCGCGCAGCTATCACAGCGGCGGCATCGTCAACGTCGCTTTGATGGATGGGTCAGTGCGCTCGGTAGCCAAGAGCATCACACTAGGGATCTGGCGAGCGCTGGGTACTCGAGCCGGCGGCGAAGTCGTGGGCAACTACTAAGTCGCTGATGCGGCTACCCTGCCGCTCGAGGGCGAGTTGCTTCACTACGTTTGCGGACTTCGCGTCGCTCCAGGCTGGCTTTGACGAATCCGCGAAACAGCGGATGCGACTTCGTCGGCTTGGAGCGAAACTCCGGATGACATTGCACGGCCAAAAACCAGGGATGGTCGCGGAGTTCGATCACCTCGACGAGTGGCCCGTCGGGACTGGTGCCCGAGAAGACCATCCCAGCGGCCTCGAACTGAGCCCGGTAGGCGTTGTTGAACTCGTAGCGATGACGATGCCGTTCCTGCACGAAGTCACTGCCGTAGGCCACACTCGCCAGACTGCCTGGCAATAGTGCCGTAGGATAAAGCCCTAACCGCATTGTTCCACCCATTTGCGTGATGGCAAACTGCTCATCGAGCAGACAAACTACAGGATGGCGACAATTTCGATCGATTTCGGTGGTATTGGCGTCTTCCAAGCCCAGCACGTTTCGCGCGAACTCGATGACGGCGCACTGCAACCCCAGACAGATGCCGAAGAAGGGGATCTGTCGTTCGCGAGCAAAACGAATCGCCTCCACTTTGCCCGCCACCCCGCGATAGCCGAATCCGCCCGGTACGAGGATGCCGTCCACTCCACCCAGGACTCGTTCGGCTCCGTCGCGTTCGATCTCCTCGGATTCGACGCGGCGAACCACGACCCGGCTGGATAGGGCAATGCCGGCATGGTCTAGTGCCTCGTAGACCGACTTGTAGGCATCCTGATACTTGATGTACTTGCCGACGACGGCGATGTTGACTTCCTGAGCGGGATGCAGCACCTTTTGCAACATCGCTCGCCAGTCGGAGATGTCCAGCGGAGCAGTGCGCAGCCCCAGTTTCTCGACGATCAATTCATCCAGTTTGTTCTCCGACAGACTCAGCGGCACCTCATAGATCGATACCGTCTTATCGCGTTCCTCGATCACCGAGCGCGTCTCGACGTTACAAAACATAGCGATCTTCTCGGCCATGTCGCGCGGCATCTCGCGCTCGGTACGGCAAATGAGAATGTCGGGTTGAATCCCGATGCGGCGGAGTTGCTCGACGGAGTGTTGCGTCGGTTTGCTCTTAGCCTCCCCAGCGGCTTTGAGGTAGGGAATTAGTGTCAGATGAATGTACAAACAGTTCTGCTTGCCGACATCCAGGGCGAACTGACGGATGGCCTCTAGAAACGGTAGGCCCTCAATGTCGCCAACCGTGCCGCCAATCTCGGTGATGACTACGTCCACATCATCGGTGGCGAGTTTGCGAATGGCCGCCTTGATCTCATCGGTAACATGAGGAATCACCTGCACCGTTTTGCCTAGGTAGTCGCCGGCCCGCTCCTTCTCGATGACTGAGAGGTAGATTTTGCCCGTGGTGTAGTTGCAATCGCGACTCAGGGGGGCGTTTGTGAAGCGTTCATAGTGGCCTAGGTCCAGATCGGTTTCTGCGCCATCGTCCAGGACGTAGACTTCGCCATGCTGATAGGGAGACATCGTGCCCGGATCGACATTGATGTAGGGATCGAACTTCTGCAGCCGAACCCGCAGGCCGCGATGCTCCAGTAGCATGCCGATGGAAGCGCAGGTCAAACCTTTGCCGAGCGAACTGACAACACCGCCTGTGACGAAAATATGTTTGGTACGCGGATGAGTAGTGGTTGAAGGCAAGGCCGTCCCCTCCGGACAGTTCGAGCGGGCAGGGGCCGGACTCGCCCTCATCAATTCTACTTGCTGGCGACGGCAAGGCCAGCGTCAGGCGGCAGAGCGAGCGGACATCTGGCGATAGATCGCCACGAATCGCTGATAATCGTCAAAGGTATCCACTCCGAGAGTCGGCTGGTCGATGCGGCCCACCTGGATCGACACACTCAGCGACAAGGCTCGCAGTTGTTCCAGTTTTTCCAGCAGTTCCAGTGGAGAGGGGGGCGTCGCGGTGAAGCGAAGGAGAAACTCGCGTCGGTAGGCATACAACCCGACGTGTTGGAGAAACTGTGCTGGTCGTGTCGTGAAGTCTGGGTAGCCATCACGAACAAATGGGATCGGAGAACGACTAAAATACAAGGCTCGATTGTGGGCATCGACCACCACCTTGACACAGTTGGGGTTGCGGTAGTGTTCCTCGGAGTGCAACGGGGTAGCGAGCGTGGCCATCTGGGCTGACGGATCTCGTTGTAGCAACTCGATCAACTGATCGACCGCAGCGGGATCGAGGAGCGGCTCATCGCCTTGCAAATTGACCACAAGCTCACAGGGCAGGTCGCGCACGGCCTCAGCGATGCGATCGGTCCCCGAAGGATGATCGGCACGGGTCATCACCACATGTCCACCGAAGCTGCGCACGGCCTCGACGATACGCTCGTCATCCGTGGCCACCAGCACGGCGTCGGCACGACGACATTGACTAGCACGTTCGTAAACGTGCTGGATCAGATACTTTCCTGTCTCGTTCAGGAGCGGTTTGCCGGGCAAACGTGATGAGGCATAGCGTGCGGGAATCACGATGACCACAGACATTGGCGGAACCTCCATGTTCGCTTCCGAGGGGGAACAGTGGATTAGACTGAGCCGGTGCGATTGGCTCAAGAGGAATTTTCTCCTTGCAGGAATGTTCACTAAACGTATGATGATCTCTATTCCGCGCCTGCCGGTATGAATGTCCAACCCGATGGGGACGTCCAGCCCTACAGTTCGGAATCAGCCATGCCTCAGTGAAAAGCTGCGACATGGTTCGTCTTGTTCTCACAACGGCGGACACGACTTCACTGGGAATCGATCACGACCGTTTGAGATCTCATTTGTTGAGGATTGAATCAATGCAACGTTGGCTCCAGACCGCTTGCGTGATCGTACTGGCGACGACAGTCGTTCTCGCCGACGAGGACAAGCCCAAGGCGAGTAAGCCTACTGAAGCGTACAAGGCTCTGGAAAAGGAGTTCATGGAACAACTCAAGAACACCAAGGATCGTGACGAGTTGTTCAAGAAGTATGCCAAGCTCTTCTACGAGCATGCCGCTGCGAATCCCAAGGATGACAGCGCGCTGGAAGCACTGATCATGGTGCTGCGGATGTCCGAGGCCAGCAAGGACAAGGAAGCGCCGGCCACCAAGGCGCTGGACACCTTGCGACAAAACTATGTGAAAAGTCCGCGGATCGGTACTTATCTGGCTCTATTCGGGTCTCGCCCAGACGAACTGAACCTGGAATTCCTCAAGGTGGTTCAGAAGGAAAATCCCGACCGCAAGATTCAGGCCAAAGCCTGCAAGATCCTTGAGGCGACCTTTAGCCGTATGGAGCAAATGTCCAAACGTCTCAAAGGGGATGACGATCTTCGCGAACGGTTCGAGAAGTTGCGTGGCAAAGAGTTCGTGCAAGGCATCGTCGATGGAGCCGAACGCTACGCCAAGGAGTCGAAGACCTATGCCAAGCTGATGGAAAAGTATGCCGACATCTTCCCGCTTCTAGCGGTCGGCAAGGTGGTTCCGGACACCGAGTCGGAAGATCTGGAGGGCAAAAAAGTCAAGCCATCGGATCTGCGCGGCAAGGTAGTCGTCCTCGACATTTGGGCGACCTGGTGCGGTCCGTGTCGGGCGATGATCCCGCATACCCGCGAGTTGGTCAAGAAGATGAAGGACAAGCCGTTCGTTTTCGTGAACATCTCCGGCGACGACGAGAAGCAAACGGTCATCAACTTCCTCAAGAAGGAAGAGATGCCCTGGACCCACTGGTGGGGCCGCAACGACATCGTCGAGGCCTGGCAGATCGAGGCCTTCCCGACCATCTTCATCCTCGACCATAAGGGCGTCATTCGCTATCGTGACCTACGAGGCAAGGACATGGACGAGGCCGTCGAGAAACTCGTCAAGGAATGCGAGGACGAGAAGAAGGCCAAGTCCGAGTAAGCTCGACGCGGCCTGACCAGTTATCACCTGGCCGCGACAGAATAGCATGCATCGCGAGATCACTCACGCGGATCGAGCCTTTGGTGAGCAGGACAGCCGATTGGCGTTGTTCCTGCTCACTGGTCTGGTCGGACTCATTCTCGCAGTCGATCTCTGGCCGTTTCTCGCCTCGTGGCTGAATGCGAGTGGCCTTTCTCTTCCCACCTGGTCCAATGAAATCAGTGGCTATCGCATCGCCCTGATCGCGGCCATTCTCGGTGGGGCACGTATTCTCTATGGCTCCTTCGATAGTCTCCTGCAAGGTCGGTTGGGAGCGGATCTAGCGCTGGCCATCGCGCTGGTGGCTGCCATTCTGGTTCGCGAACCGTTAGTGGCCGCCGAACTGGTTTTCATTGGGCTACTCGGCGAATGTCTCGAACACTTCACCTTTGCTCGAACTCAGCAAGCCGTACGCCAGCTCGCCGAACTGACGCCACGTCGCTGCTGGCGCTTGCGCGAGGGGCGGGAAGAGCGGATCCTAGTGAGCGAGCTGCAACCGGGCGATCTTGTCGTGGTCAAACCCGGCGCGAAGGTGCCCGCCGATGGCATCGTGCAGTCGGGGCACAGCACTGTCGATACTAGCGCGTTAACCGGTGAGAGTCTGCCCCTCGAAAAAGGGCCGGGCGACGAGATTCTCGCTGGTTCACTCAACCAACAAGGCGCGGTAACTATCGAAGTGCGGCGAGTGGCCGAACATACCGTGTTGGGCCGTGTCATCGAGATGACTGCCCGGGCTTTGCAGGATCGCGCCCAGATCGAACGCACCGCCGACCGGCTGGCTCGGTACTTTCTGCCGGCGGTGTTACTGGTGGCCGCGCTGACCTTCCTGGCGGCGATGCTGCTGCACCGCTATAGCACCGGGGCGACGAGCCTGAGCGTGTCGCTGCGCTATGCGGTGTATCCGGCATTGTCGGTGTTGGTCGTAGCCTGTCCTTGTGCCTTGATTCTGGCCACGCCGGCAGCCGTGATCGCCGCTCTGGGCCGACTAGCGGGAACCGGGGTGCTGATCAAGGGTGGCTCAGCGCTGGAACGGCTGGCCAGCATCGACGCTATCGCCTTCGACAAGACCGGCACCTTGACCGAAGGGCGGCTGGAACTAGGCGACCTAGTGCCGTTGGCCGACGTGGAGCCTGGGGAATTGCTGCGGCTGGCGGCCTCAGCGGAGCAACTGAGCGAACATCCGCTAGCCCGACTGTTGCTGCACGAGGCCCGCCAACGCTACCTCACCCTGGATCCGCCTGATGAGTTTTTTGCCCATCTAGGATCGGGAGTGTCGGCAAAGTTGCCCTCTGGTCGGGTACTGGTCGGTAATCGTCGGCTGTTGGAGGAGCAGGGCATCGCGCTTACTGCCGAGGCATTGGCCGTGTTGGAGCGGCTCGACGGCGGCGGCCAAACCGTACTGTTCGTCTGTCGTGAGGGCCAGTTGCTCGGTGCCATCGGGGCGCGAGACCGTGTGCGTTCTGAAGCTCGCGGCGTGCTGACGGAGCTACGGCAACTGGGGCTGAAACGCTTGGCCATGCTGACCGGCGATCGCCAAGCGGTAGCCCGACGGGTAGCCGACGAACTGGGTGTATTAGAGGTTCATGCCGAACTTTTGCCGCAACAGAAGGCTGAACTAGTGCGAACCTGGCTGCAGGAGCAGAAAGTAGCGATGATCGGCGACGGGGTGAACGATGCCCCAGCTCTGGCTAGCGCCACCGTCGGCCTGGCGATCGGTGGGACCGGCACCGACATTGCTGCCGAGGCCGGCGATGCGGTCTTGCTCATCGGGCCGCAACAAACTCGGGGCGAACGACCACGCGACCCGCTGCGACACCTGCCGCTTCTGGTGCGGCTCTCGCGCGAGACGGTTCGCATCATTCGCCAGAACATCATCTTCTTCGCCTTTGGGGGGAATCTGCTGGGCATCGCCTTGACCGCCTGGCTCTGGCCGTTGGTGATGCCCAGCAGTTGGCACGAAACCGGCCCGTTGGCAGCGGTGATTTACCATCAGCTCGGCTCGCTCTTGGTGCTGCTGAATTCGATGCGACTGCTGTGGTTCGAGCGTGGCCAACCCCAATGGCTACCGCACCTCCAACGCCTCAACGACTGGCTAGAGCGGCGTTTCAACTTCGACGAACTGTTGCACGAACTGAGCCATCGCTGGCGAACTACGTTGTCCGTCCTTGTTGGCGGAGCCGTGTTGGTGTGGCTGGCCTCGGGGTTTAACGCCATCCAGGCCGACGAGATCGGCCTAGTGCAACGCTTTGGTCGGCTTGCCCCCGACGATCTGACTCCGGGACTGCACTGGCGCTGGCCCTGGCCGATTGAAACCGTGACTCGGGTCAAGCCACGTCAGATCAAGACTTTAGAGATCGGTTTTCGCTCTATTTCGGGAGGTCGCGGCCTGACTAGTGCCGGCTCGTGGGCCAGCTTTCACGCTGACGGAGCCATTCGCGACCAGGACGAAGCAGTGATGCTCACCGGCGACGGCAACTTGCTGGAAGTGCAGGGCAGCATCCGTTACACCATCGCTCAGCCACGCATCTACCTGTTCACCGTGGCGCGCGCGGAAGAGGCTCTCCGCGATGCCGCCGAATCGGTGCTGCGCGAGGTGGTGGCAGGGCACAACATGGCCGATTTGCTAACCATCGATCGTGGCTCGTTCCAACAAGCCGTTGCCGAAAAGTTGGAGCAGCGCTGCTATGCGCTGGGACTGGGGCTGCGACTGGAGGGCGTCTCGCTGCACGATCTGCACCCGCCGCGTGAGGTGGTGCAGGCGTATCACGAGGTCACCCGTGCGATGGAACGTCGCGATCGCGAAGTCAACCAAGCTCAGACCGACCGTATTCGTCGCCTGCGCGATCAGGAGGCGAAGAGTTTGGAGATCGTCCGTCTGGCCGAGGCCGAACGCTTCGAGAAAGTGCGGCTGGCCAAAGCGAAACAGCTGGAGTTTCGCGCGCGACAACAAGCCCGAGCAACGCTTAGCTGGACCGATGAAGTGCGGTTGCTCTGGCAAGCGACCGAGGAGCATCAACACGGAGCCTCCACCGCCACGGTGTGGGCGAATTATCGCCAGGCACGTCGTGAGTTGGTCGCCCGGCAAGCCGCCCTCGTCGAGTTTCGTACCTACTGGGATACGCTGACGCAGGCGCTGGCTGGTCGTCCCAAGGTTCTGGTTGATAGTGACCAATTGCCCGGACGTCGGAGCTTGTGGCTGGTGCCGACGGAACCGCCACCGATGCCAGCACTTAATCCGCGCTCGCGACGCCCGGTGAACGACGAGCCATGACCGTCAACGCAGTCCGGCCAACTCTTGCAACAAACGCCAGTTCTCCAAACGATCCTGCATGGCGGCCAGGAGCGTCTCGGAGGGTTTGCCGTCTCGGTCGAAATGCTTGGCGAAGCGGCCCTCGCTGCGGGCGAAATCGAGGAAGGTAACCGGCTCGTTAGTCTTGGGATTGATGTACCAGTCGCCCTTAACATTGGGGTTGCCTTGCAAGGACAGGCGTTTCTTGATGCTGTCGCCGGCTCGCGGGTCGTAGATCAACAGCGGAAAGGCCCGACTATCGACGGCGAGACGGGCTTGTTCGCCGGCCATGTTGTCGGCGACGCCGTGTTCCGGCTGGCAGGTGGTATAGCAGCAGACCAGAGCAGGACCGTCGAACTCCAGCGCCCCCAGTACCGCTTTGTAAAAGTGGTTGGCATGGGCACAGGTCGTTTGGGCAACGTAGGTGCGTGGGTGCATCATAGCGATTTGAGCGATCTCTTTTCTCTGCTCTTGTTTGCCATCGATCGCCTTGCCATGCACGCTCATCTTGGTGTTCTGCCCGGTGTAGCTGGCGGTGGAGGCCTGTCCGCCGGTGTTCGAGTACACCTGAGTGTCGAGGACGAACACTTTGAGGTTATAGCCGCTGGCGAACATGCGCGACAACGCCTGGAAGCCGATGTCGAACATCGCGCCGTCGCCGCCGAGTACCCACAAAGGTTTGTCGTGCCAGCCCAGCTGGTTCCAGCGCATACGCACGCCGATGGCATAGGTCGGGGCGTTCTCGAAGAGAGAATTGGTCCAGGGGATCAAATACGGATTATACGGATAGGTAGAGGTGTAAACGGTGTTGCAGCCGGTGGCAGCGATCATGCCCCACTGGTCACCGTAGCGGTAGCCGGTGGCCGCGCAGAGCATGCGTAGGGCGGTGCCCTCACCACAGCCGGCGCAGCTGCCCGCGCCGCCAGTGTAGATCAGCGTGTGTTCGTGCAACATCATGTCGATGAGCAGATTGTCGCTGATGTACTTCTTGTTGCTGGGACCGAGATTCTTGAAGTAGCGATGGCTTTTGCGAGTGCGATGCATCACGTCGTCGGTCTTGTTGACCATCTTGAGCGCCTGGTCATCGCACACCGTGACGCACTCGGCGCAGCCCTTGCATTTGGAGGGATCAATCATGATCTGGAACAAGCCGCCGTCGCCGAACTTCTTTTTGCCGGCGTCGTAGTATTTTTTCGTCCTGGCCCACTGGGCGCGGAACATCGCCCGATCGGTTTCGGGAATGGCCGCTAGCTTCTCCTCCAGTTCGGATTCCGCAAAGACTTTGCCCAAAATCGCCGTGTCGGGGCATTCGGTGACACAGTCCATGCAGCCCGTGCAGTTTTCGGGAATGTACTCGGGAATCTCCGGGGCGATGTAGCTGAAGTCGCGCAACGAGGCGGTGCCCGCGGGGATCAGCGACCGGGCCACCGAGAGATCGGCGGGCAGTTCGCTTTCGCCGTAGCCCTCCTCGTAGCCACGGATGATGCGTTCGTTGAAATCTTCCACGTCCAAAACGGGCAAGCTGACCAGTCGATAGGGAGCATCGACGAGACTGCCGTAACAGTTGTTATTGAAGGGGTCTTTCTCGCTGGCCGCGTTCATCGACGGCGCAGAGACGTTGGTACTCATGATTCACTCCGGGTAGATCTTCGGTGAAGGAGCTTCAACTCAGTTGGCCTGAATTAGCTCTTGTGGGATCTCTTTCATCTCACTATAGCCGCGCCGCACACAGATCAGATTGTCCTGAACGACCTGGTCGCCGCGCTTGCCGAAATACTTTCGCAGGGCCTTCTCGACGCCTGCGTAGACCTGCTCATCAGACATCTGAGCCTCGCGGGCATACGGAGTCAGTCGTAGGAATGCACCAAGGAGGACAATGCCCTGCATGCGCATTTGCAGGTCCGGCTCGCTGGCCACCTCGCGGGCGATCTTGACCATGTCGCAGTAGTAGACGCGAATGCGACGTTCGCGGATGGTTTGCTTGTTGACCGAGGGAATTCGGACCCAGACCTCGGCGGGATCGCTGTAAGGCGATTGCATGAAGATGGCCCCACCAGGCACTAAGCCCTGCAGCGTCAAGGGGCTGAGAATCGCTGTCGGATCGTTGATGCAGAGCAGATCGACATGCTCCAGCTCGCAGTGGATGTTGATGTGCGAGTCGGCGATGGTGAGATAATAGGTGGTTGGCAGGCCCTTCTTTTCGGAGCCGTATTTGGGGTAGGCCTGCACATCCTTGCCGAAGACATTACCGGCGATAGTGGCGATGACTTTGTTGGTGGTCACGGAACCAAAACCGCCCACGGAGTGGCCGCGCATCGAGAAGCCGCCAGGCGGGCGTAGGTCGGGGTCTTCCTTGCGTTTCAGGGCCAGTGGATGATCGATTCCGACGCAGAAGAATTCGCGACCATTGTGGGCCATGTTGTCGAAGGCGGCGAGGATGTCTGCGGGGCGGACGTCGCGGCTGCCCAGTCCCGCTGCTCCGGAGTAGATGCGCGGGATGCGCAGCAACTGTTCGTGGCCACCTTGGCCATTGATGGCATCGCAGAAAGCCGCCTTGATCTCGCGGGTCAGATGATTGCCCGTCGTCGACAACGGATCGTCCATCCGCTCGAAAACGGTGAAGGCGCGACAATCGCGCAGGGCTTCAACGATCTCGCAGGCGGGGAAGGGGCGGAATTGGAAGACGGTCAGACAGCCAGCGGCCACCCCGCGTTGCCGCAGATAGTCTACCGTGGCCCGGGCGGTCTCCATGTAGCAGCCCATGCCAACCAGGATGTAGTCGGCGTCGTCGCACTGATAGGCCTCGACGGGACCGTAACGCCGCCCGGTCTTGCGGGCAAACTCGGCAAAGGCCTCCGCCAAGGCGGGACCAACTCGGCTGTAGTACCAGCGCTGGGCGATCTTGCCCTTCATGTAGCTGTCCTGGTTCTGCACCACGCCGGACATCATCGGGTTGGCCGGATCCATCAGGTTCAGGAGTTTCTCTTTGGGATCGCCGACGAACTCCTTCATGAACTCCGGCTCCAATAGCCGGACTGTCTCGACAGTGTGAGTGGTGAGAAAACCATCCTGGACGGCGAAGAACGGCGTGTGGCTGGCCTCGGCGGCTCGGCGAGCAATCAGGCAGAAGTCACCGGCTTCCTGGGCATTGCGGGCCAACAGCATCCCCCAGCCGCAATCTGCCACCGACATGATGTCGTCGTGCCCGGCGTGGACGTTCAGTCCCTGGCTGGTCAAGGCTCGTGCGCCGATGTTCATGACCACGGGCAAGCGTTTGCCGGCGATGGTATATAGCACTTCCTTCATCAACACCAGGCCTTGGCCCGAGGTGAAGTTCGTGACTCGTCCACCGGCGACGGCGAAGCCTTCGCAAACGGAAGCGGCGGAATGCTCGCTTTCCGGCTCAAAGAACATCAAGGTGTCGCCCCACAGGTTTTTTACGCCGTTCATGGCGGCGGCGTTGAATCCTCCGCCCATCGTCGTCGAGCTGGTGATCGGGTAAGCCCCAGCGGCTTGACAGATGTGAGTTTCCACATGAACAACGGCCTCCGCACCGTCGCAAGTGGTGGGGATGCCAGGATACTGGTAGCGTGGGGTGGTCGGTTCAGGTGCGGGTTCTCGGCTACGGGTAGGCCGTTCGGCCACAGCGGTAGTCATGATGGGATGCCTCGGGTGCGTAAATGGTTCCAACCCCTGTTCACCGCGCGGACGGCAAACAGGGGCCTGTCAAGATAAGGATGCGCTAACGCGCGGCCGCGAATCATCTCATTGCCTGGCGGTGTTCGCGGCGGAACACCAGGCAGAGATGTCGCGGGTCACGCTCAATGAAGGCGGTCGGTCGCTCCGCTTGGCCGGGCGCGGCGGTACACCAGCGCAGGGTGTCGCCGTCGAACTCGTAGATGCAATGAGCCACGAGCCCACGGTGCAGCGCAGGGCCTTGTTCAATGTGGACATCCATGCCTCGGGGCCAGCTCTCGGGCACTAGCTCGAAGCTGCCCATGTAAATGTCGCCATCCTCGAAATGTACGGTGAAGCGGTCTCCGGCAATGAGAAACTCGGCGGGACGACGCCCTACGATGCATCGCCAGGCTCCTTGTAGGGCCTGCGCATCGGAGCAAGCCGGACGCTCGTGTGGAGCTGGCTCGTCCCAGTAGTCCTCAAAGCGAGAGTGTTCCTCGCCGAGTGTTGGCGAGGCGACGGTCTGGACGCGCGGTCGATGAGCCATGATGCGCCTCCGGGAGAGGAAGGCCTCCCGCCCACGGCGGGTCAGTCAATCTCAACGATACCGATGTTGCGCGGTGCCGTGGAAACCAGATTCGCTACTGAAGGTGATTACAGACGCGGCACTTACTGGTGGATTCTAGTCTCCTTTTGTGCGTCTGCAAGGGAATTCCCTCACGGAATCTTTACAGCACTCCTCAAGATGGTGAAGCGGAGCGCAGGCTAAAGCCTGCGCCTACCCGTCCAGTTCGGAGTCACCGGTAGCCGCAGGCTTCAGCCTGCGAACCAGCTCCATATCCGCTGCCGCTTCACCATCTTGAGACTAACTGAAGCAAGTCCGAGATGGGGTGCGCCGTCCTCCCTGAAACGCCTCCCGCGCCAATAGGTCGGCTTGGGGGAGAGGGAGAAAGGGGGAGGGGAAAAGCAAGTATATCCCTCTCCCTTGGGGGAGAGGGATTGAGGGGGAGGGGAAAGGCGAGTGTCAGGGCATCATTTCTTGCTGGAACAATCGCGGCGCGAAATCGTACAAGGCATAACGCCACGTTTGCCATTCGTGGGCCAATCCCTTGGCATCGCGAAAGACGACATTTTTGATCCCGCTTTGTCGCAATGCGTTGTAAAGGGCTTCGCAACTCTTGTGGATGCCCGCATCGAGACCGAAGGTGCCGGAATGCAGGTACAACAACTTCACCTTTTTATCGAACTCCTCGGGATTGGCGAACACACCGTTGTAAGCTGATTTCAGATCGATTTTGCCTGCTCCTCCGCTGAAAGCTCCGATGGCGGAAAAGGTGTCCAGGTTTCGCAGTCCGATTTGCAGGGCTTGTCCAGCTCCCATAGACAACCCGGCGATAGCCCGCTGTTCTCGATGAGGGATCGTGCGATAGGTGGCGTCGATCATCGGGATCAGATCCTTGATGACCACGTCTCCAAAGGCGCTGAAGTCAAATTTGGCTGGCCGACCGCCTGATTGGTTGGGTTGTGGTGAGGTGCCTGTTCGGTTGGCGTAGCCTTTCTCCATGACTACGATCATCGGCTTAGCTTTCCCCTCCGCGATGAGATTGTCCAGAATAAAATTCATGTGGCCCTGCCGACTCCAACCGGTTTCGTCCTCACCGCCTCCGTGTTGTAGGTAGAGAACGGGATAGCGTTTCTTGGGATCGCTGTCGTAGTCCGGGGGAGTATAGACCCGAATATGACGCAGTTGTCCGGTCACGGTGGATTTGTACCAGCGCGAACGGACCTCGCCATGCGGCACATCCTTGGGATGATAAAAGTCTACCCCTTTCTCGGGGATTTCGATTCCGCTCGTCGGTCGGCCGGTGCCGAAGAAGGTGTCACTGCCTGGATCATTGACCCGAACGCCGTCCACGATCAGCGCGTAGTAATGAAAGCCCGGAACAATCGGTGGCGAAGTCAGGGTCCAAACTCCGTTTTCCCCGCGTTTCATGTCCCAGGGACCGCCTGTACCCAGTCCGTAGTTGGTAAACACCTGGACCTTGTTGGCATCCGGCGCTTGCAGGCGGAACGTGACCCGCAAGTCGGCGTGAACGCGCGGATAGGCGGCATTTCCAACGTTGGTGGACGCCGGCTTTCCCTCATCGATAGCAGCGGTATCGGAATCTTTCTTCTCCGGTTGGGCACGGTCGGACTTGTTCTCTAAGGCCTTTTCCTGCTGCGGATCGCGGAAGATCATGCTGGCGAAGTAGTACAGATCACTCTTCCATACGCGGAAATCGTGCCCGCCGCCGGAGATGACACGGTAGACGTGCGGCACCTTCTTCTCTTCGAGCATGGCGTGGACGCCCTGGCTGATCCGGAACAAACCGTCCTTGTCCCCACAGGAGACGTACAGCAACCGCAGTTTCCGAGCCGCCTCCTCATGGTCCTTGATGAGGTCGGCGGGCCGTTTCGTGTTCGGGGCGGAAGAAAAACCTCCAACCCAGGCGAACGTCTCGAGGTTGTTCAGTCCGAAATTGAGCGACTGTCCTCCGCCCATAGATAAGCCGGCCAGGGCGCGCGATTCGCGATCGGTTTTTACCGAGTATTGCTTCTCGATGAACGGAATCAAGTCGTTGAGCAAATCCTTCTCGAACGTGGCGAACGCTGGCGACTGCTTGGGAATGGGATCACGCGGCGTCAGATCCTTGGCAGCCCGACCGTTAGGCAGAACTACGATCATCGGCACCGCCTTTTTGTCGGCATAGAGGTTGTCGAGGATCACATTGGCCACGCCGCCGCGCGTCCACTCCCTTTCGTCGCCACCGATGCCGTGCAACAGGTAAAGCACGGGATACTTCTTGTCGTTGGAGTAGCCCGGCGGAGTGTAGACCTGGGCCTTGCGTTTGATGCCGACTGTCTTGGAGTCGTATTCGACCATCTCCAGATTGCCGCGGGCGATGCCGTCACGCTTGACGTCGAAGCCCTCGGGGATCGGCGGAAGGGGTCGCGTTTGGTCTTGCTTGTCTGACTTGTCTTGGCCGTATAGGCCGAAACAACTCAACGCCAGTAATACGGCACAGGCGGTCGTCACGAATGAATTTCGCATAAATCCTCTCTCCCTTGAAGCCAATTATCTAGCTAGGTTTCGGTTGGAGCACGGCCAACCTCAGCCACGTTCCCGATCAAACGTCGCAGAAAGCTAACTAGCAAGCGATTCTCTTCTGCCGAGAACCCCCAGAGCAACTGCTCGCGAATCGGTTCACTCGACCGCCATAACCGCTCGAACAAACGCCGTCCCTTGCGAGTAAGAGTGATGAGTCGGGCGCGGCTGTCGGCGGGGTGCCGCTCTCGCTTCACCAGACCTCGGCCCTCCAGGAGGATCAGCATGGCCCGAATCGTGCTAGGATCGGACGAAGCGCGGCGAGCCAGTTCCCGTTGTGTGATGCTGTCCTCTTCCGCCAGACAGGCGAGCAAAACGAACTGGTCGGCAGTCACTCCGGATCTGGAGAAATGGGCATCGGAAATGCGGTGCATCCCGAAGTAGGCGGTACGAAGGAGACGTGGAAGTTCCTGGCCATCACGCATGACTGTACTCCGTTTTGGGCCGATTCATGCGTATACGCACGAATTTTGGTCAGAGTACCTCCTCGATCGCTAATGGCCACAAAAAAATCTGAAGAAATGAATGGCAAGCAGGTGGATGCCCACCGACTTCAAGGCAACAGGTCGACGACGGGCAGGGAAGCGGCAACGACGCCATCGAGCCGCAGGTCCAGGTTGTCGCCGGGCTGGAACGTCTGATAGGTGCCGTAGGCCGGCAGGGCGATCGGTCCCGAGGGATTGGTGAACACTTCGATGCGACTATCGACGAGATTGACGATCCAGTAACAAACAATACCGGCTCGGGCGTAGATCCGCGTCTTGTCGTGTCGATCACGCAGCAGAGAGGATTCGGCGACTTCGATCACCAGACCGATGTCCGACGGGCCGGGGTGTTGC
>CALDUY010000023.1 GCA_937923405.1 uncultured Gemmataceae bacterium
GAAGGGAGTAAGAATTATGTGCCCCTCTCCCCACAGGAAGCGAGGGGAGAACAAACTCGTCCGAACGTTCTAACTGCGTAGCTCCTTAGGGCTACACGATCGCTCAGCACGGGAAATAATGAAGTACGCCCAGTTCCATTCGGGATGTCCTGTCATGATCCGCGGCACTGGCCTGATGCTTCTCGTCGGAGTTTTCCTCATCTCCAGCCAAGCGGCTCCGCCCGAGCCGACGAGTTACAACGTCCGTCTTCGCTACGAAATCTTTGCCTACCGTAGCGATCGCGTGGCTCGCTACCAGCAAATGCTGAAGACGCTCCAAGCAGTAGGATTCCAGCGGGATCCTACCGAAGTCATCGCCGACGACGAGCCAGACAACCCTAAGGCGACAACGATGCGTGGTACTATTCCGACAAAACAGATCGACGAACTCTTCCGCGATCGTCACGTTCGCTCGTTGCTGCTGACCCCGGCCTCAGCGAAGTTGCCCGACAAGGGCCGCGTTCGCGTCGAGATACGCCTCACCTCTGGGTTAGCTCCCCATCTGCAACAAGCCCTGGCTCGACAAACGGTTGAGGTGCTGACACGCGACGCCGAGTTCATCGAAGCGGTCGGCTACGATGCTCGCGACAACCAGCGGATCGTCGGCAGTGTGCCGGTTGAGCAACTTGACAAACTCTTCGAGGACGTGCGCCAGCTGCCCAGCGCGACTGAGAGCGGCTCACCCTTACTTAGGATTTCACCGATCCGCATTGTCTTCGTTCGACCGGATTTACCGATACCTGCCGGACAGATACCGCCCCCACCGATCGCCGAGCAGCAGCGCAAGTACAGCGCCGATCTGAGGGCACTGCTGGCGAGTAATTCCGGTGACAATCGCTCGCGAATGGAGGTAATTCTCGGCTGGACGCCTTCGCCGGGCGATACCTCTTGGCCGCGCTTGATCGAGAGCAGCGGGGCCACCATTGAAGGGCGCGTTGGTCCGTTGGTGACGATCGCTGGTGAGCCGAAGACTGTCGCACCACGGTTAGCTGCTCTACCACAGATTGCTCACGTTCGCTTGCCTCGGCCCGCGCTGCGGGTGACGACGCGGACCGGTGATGCGCCAACCGAATGGCTGCCGTTGCGTGGCGACGGCTCGGCTCGACTGTCGGCACTGAACCAACAGGGGACGCGACTCGCTCTGGTGGCCGACGACTTCGCCGGCTGGACCAACTTGAAGGGTAATGTCCGTCTCGTCGACTTGACCGCCGAGCGCAATCGTGATCTGCGGCCCGATCCCTTCCCATCGTCGCAGGGCGAAGGACACGGAACCCGGGTAGCGAGGTCGCTGCTGGCCCTGGCTCCAGCGATGGAGTTGACGTTGGTTCGCATCGATGCCGCCGCCCCGTATCAACTGGAGACGTTGGCTCGGTCGATCAACGGCAGTTCGCCGGGATCACTGGGACTGCCACGACGGCTGGCCGAGCTGCGCAACGAGCGACGCTTGCTCGACCGCGAATCAGAAGCGCTGGCCGAGGCGCGTCGCCGGGTGCTGGAGAATCCAAAAGACGACGAACCCGGTCGCCAGGCGATGGCCGCCTACCGCAAGAAGCTGGAAGCGTTCGAGCGTGAAGAACAAGAGTATGCAGAGCGTCGAAATCGTTATTTTGACTTACTCGGCGCGATGCAAGGGCTGCGCGGAACGCGGCTGGTGGCCTTGGCCCTGGCTTGGCCGGACGGTTACCCGCTACAAGGGAACTTTTCCCGTCACTTCGACGAGCAGCCGTTCCGAGCAGCGCTGTGGTTCCAGGCCGTGGGCGACGTGCCGGGCCAGATTTGGTCGGGTCGCTTTGTCGATCGCGACCAGAACGGTCGGTTGGAGTTCGTCGCCGATCCGCGGCTGGCCACGGCGGCGGGCAGTTGGTCGCCGGAGTTGAACTTCCTGGTCTGGCAGCCCAGCCGCGGCCCAGAGCAACTGCTGCTCCCAGCCGGCACTCGTCTTCGCTTGGCCTTGCAATGGCGCGAACCGCACGATCCCTTGCCACTGAAGCATGGCGATGATGTCTACCGCGAACCACTGTCGCGCTTTCAACTGGTGCTAGTTCGGCAGCCCGACCCTGAGGGCCAGACCCGCCCCCGCGATGATCTGGAGGTAGTGGCGAAAACCGATCAGGCTCCGACCCGCTTGCATCAGACGCTGCACGAGGCCACCTACGAATTAACCCTGGATCTGGAAGTGAAGACCCCGGGCCGCTACGCCGTGTATCTCGAAGGCCAGTTGCCCGAGAGTCTGCATGCCCCCAGTGAGAACCACTTGCCGACTCGTCGGAAACCCGGCGAAATCGTCCCGCGCCTGACAGTCCGTACGCTGTCAGGTCAGGGGCAGGCGGTCTGGAGCCACGCTCACGGACGCTGAGAGGTTAGGGCGTGTCGCAAGATAGTGAAACGGAAGAGATCGTCGATCGACCGGGCCAACCTGCCGTCGCGTTGGGAGGTAGAAGCGTGGCCCATCCTGCTAACCTCTCGCCGCGCTACTCCTCCGCGAGGGCGACGACTCCAGGGCCGAGATACTCGCGAGGATTTTGCCTCCTTCAACGTGTTACACATAAATTAATTAATAAGAAATTTGTCTAAATCTCTAATCCGGTGCGACGAAGATGAGGATGAACGAGGCGTTCAAGGCGTTGGCCGATCCGACTCGGCGGGAAATCTTGCGGCTGTTGCGCAGCGGAGAGATGAGCGCCGGCCAACTCGCTCAACACTTCGATATGAGCAAACCGTCGATGTCGCACCACTTCGCCACGCTCAAACAAGCGGACTTGATCGGCAGCCGTCGCGAGGGGCAGCAGGTGATTTATTATCTCAACACCACGGTTGTCGAGGATCTGATGGTGGTGATTCTGGACATGCTGAGCGGCAACGCCGCCCCGTCGAAAGGAGGAGCCAACCCATGAGGCCGTGGTTGCTGGTCGCTATTGTGTTGACCGCGCTGGTTTCCGGCGCGTCGTGGTTGGTGTGGGAGAACCGCGAGGACTGGTTGCCGAACCCCGTGCCCACACATTGGGATATGCACGGCGAGCCAGATCGGTTCACCCCGCGCGAGCAAATGTGGTCGCATCTACTGATCATGCCCGGCACCATGGTGCTGATGCTCGTGCTAGGTTTGCTGCTGCCCTGGCTGTCGCCGATTCGCTTCAAGATCGAGCCGTTTCGTCCCACCTACGAGTATATCCTGATGTTAGTGATGCTGCTGTTCGCCTATCTCAGTAGCATCATCCTGGCCAGTTACCTCGGCTTCGAGATCGACCTGATGACCTGGTTGGTCGGCGGTTGTCTGATCCTACTGACGGCGATAGGCAACGTGCTGGGCAAGGTCAAACGCAACTTCTACGTCGGCATTCGCACGCCGTGGACCCTGGCCAGCGATCAGGTCTGGGACCGCACCCATCGGGTCGGAGCCTGGTTGTTTGTCGCTGGCGGTCTGATTGGACTGGCTCTGCTGGTGCTGGGTATTCCTCCGCTCGCCGCCCTGGGGATATTCCTTGCCGCGATCCTGATACCCGTGTTTTACTCCTTATGGTTGTACAAACGGCTGGAACGAGAAGGCCGACTAGGAGATCAACCATGAAACCCCTCTCGATTATCGTTCTTTTGGCCTTGGCCGCCCAGGTCGAGGATCCGCGCGTCACGCGGGCCAAACAGTTGCTCGACGCCCTCAACAAAGCCGAGTGGAAGAAGGTCGGCAAGCACTTCGACAAGACAATGAAGGAGCAGTTCACTCCGGAGAAGTCGCAGGAACTCTGGGAGACGGTAACCAAGCAGATCGGTAAACTCAAAAAGATCGAGCGTGTCGACACCTCGAAAGTCGCCAACTCCACGATCATCGATCTAGTCAGCCAGTTCGATAAAACCACCATCACGGTGCGAGTGTCGTTCAACGAGGACGATGAAATCGAGGGGTTCTTCCTCCGCCCGGCGACGCCGCTGAAGTTCGACCCGCCGCCGTATGCCAAGAAAGACGCCTACCGCGAGGAGAATTTCATCGTCGGCGAAGACGGCGAATATCCACTGCCTGCAACGCTGACTTTACCCAAAGGCGCGGGACCATTTCCTTGCGTCGTGCTAGTGCATGGCTCCGGGCCACTAGATCGCGATCAGACCATCGGCCCAAACAAGCCGTTCCGCGATCTGGCCTGGGGATTGGCGAGTCAAGGGATCGCTATTCTCCGTTTTGATAAGCGGACCCTAACGCACGGAGCAAAGATGCTGGCCTCGGGCCAAATCACCCTCGACAACGAGGTTGTCGACGACGCCTTGTTGGCGGCAGATGCTGTAAGCAAACACAAAGCTATCAATCCAAAAAAGATCTTCATTCTCGGTCATAGTTTAGGTGCCATCGCCGCTCCTCGGGTAGGCGAGAAAATGCCGACGCTCGCGGGGCTGATCCTGCTAGCCGGCAACAGCCGACCTCTAGAGGACCTGATTATAGAACAATTCAGCTACATTTACTCGCTAGAAGGAGAGTTAACCGAGCGTCACAAAGCGGACCTGGCCGAGCTGAAAAAAAAGGTGGACCGCGTCAAGCACCACCTCAGCAACGACACTAGTGCCGAAGATTTGCCCTTGGGATTGCCCGCCTCGTATTGGAAGTCGTTGAAGGAGTACGACCAGAAGGCGACGGCGGCGAAGCTGTCAATACCGCTGCTCATCCTGCAAGGCGAACGCGACTATCAAGTCACGATGGAGGACTTCGCCGGGTGGAAAAAGGCACTCGCCGGTCGCAAGCAGGTGACGTTCAAGAGCTACCCGAACCTGAATCATCTGTTCATGGTCGGCAAGGGCAAGGCCACCCCTGCCGAGTACGGCGTGGCCGGCCACGTCGCCCGCGAAGTGATCGACGACGTGGCAACGTGGCTGAAGAAGCAGTAAGATGCGACGATCCAGACTAGTGGTTCATTGCAGTTGAATTGAGGGGAGGTTCGAGTCATCGAGGCCGCTGCGGCATGTGGTGGTGAGCCTCGTTCCATCCATTCGTCCCACCACACAGTTCAGCTGCAATGAACCACTAGCACCGTTCGAGGAGTCACAATCAGGCGAAGCACGGAGGGCTGAGGCGCTCCGCTCAGAAAGAGTCGTATCTGCGCTTCCGAGCGGAGGACGTCAGTCCTCCGTGTGTGTCGCGAATCACGGAGGGCTGACGCCCTCCGCTCGGATCAGATGAGTCGTTTCTGAGCCACCCCACAATTCAGCTGCAATGAACCACTAGAAGCAAGACAGCGGCGTCAAATAGTAGAGTAAGCGGACCCAAAATAGAGCCGCTTACTCCACCATGTGTCACTCGATACCACTAGATGATTGTAAAGTTCACTGACGGATTGCCCGCAAAGATTGTACCCACAGGTACCGCGATAGTATTCGTACCTGCTCCGCCGTCGAACGACGAACTATCAAGCAGGCCGGTGATGGTGTGCGGGCCTAATCCTGTGAAGTTGAAGGTGAAATCATCGTTACCGCTACCCATCAGGATGCCAAAGCCGAGCAACGGCGAGAAGGGATCTAGCGGATCAACCGGTACAAAGCCAACTGTCGCACTACTTCCAGTCAGGTTGAAGGTGATGCTGTTGTTCCCTTCACCCGAACCGGGTCCGCCGAATCCGAAGATATTGCTACTGTAGTTCGATACCGAAATGGGGCCTGCGAGGGTTCCATTGAACACGAACGTGTTATTGCCGCTGCCGAGTTCAAGAACGATTCCGCCACCCACCTGTCCATTGAAGGTGATACTCTCATCTGCCGCGCTGCCATACTTGCCATTTACAACGAACGAGATGATCAGATTGTTGGCCACCGACACGCCTGTGCCTAGCTTGGTGCCAAAATTGAAGGTATTGGCCACGTCGTTCACCGTGGCCGACATCTGCAAATAGAGATCGCCGCCGATCTGTACTCCATTGCGAATATCGACGGTGTCCGCCCCATCGCCGGACAGCCACCGGATCCCAGTGTTGCGGAACGGATCGCCGACTACCGTGTTGGCGCGGATCAGCAGGGTGTCATTTCCGAGTCCCATGTTGCCATCCAGGGCGTACTTCAGGTTCGTGTTTCCAGTAATGGCACCCTTGATCTCGACGAAATCATCAAGTACCGACCCCGTAACCGACAGCGAAGCCAGGGTTGCCTTGGAATTTACGAGCAGATTGAGCGGCGTGGAAGTTCCTGCCTGGATGGAAGTGTGACTGCTGATGTTCACCTTGGACGAACCAGCGCCAGTCCCGCCCAGCGTGATGTTGCCGATGTTATTGGTGTTGACAACATTCAGATCGACTTGTCCCCCAGCTCCTGTGCCGATGTCAAGGGTATCGTTCCCAAGGTTGCCATTGAGCGAACTGGTACCTCGTATGGAGAGCTTCGTATTCGTGCCCACATTGAGAATATCGTTGCCGAAACCACCGTCAAAAAGGAACGAGCCACGAATCGTTGCCGTGGTCGCTGCGCCGACGATATTGACGGTGTCATTGCCGTTGCCACTGTTGATCGTCAGATTGCCCGCTAATCCACCTGCATTGAGAAACGTAACCGTGATGGTATCCGCCGCGTTGGTTCCGTTGATCGTGATCCCATTGGTGCGGTAGGTGCCGACGTTTTGCAGGGTGAACAGCGACGTACCTTCCTTGACCTGATATGTTCCCAGGCTAATTTCTTCGACCGTCAGGAACGCCCGCTGCATCGTTATGGTCAACAGGCTACCAGTATAGACCACACTTGCGGGAACCACTCGGGATTCCAACGATTCCAAAATCGGACGGGTCCATTTCTTCAGCATGCGCATGGTTGGGCCTCTCTTGTGAAGGAGATGATGTGCGAGTCGGTCTTTGTTTGTCTCTCCGTTCCGGGAGACAACTACGTCTACAGCAGGAGCGACGAACGGCTCCTCGATGATTGTGAGAACCAAACTATTGGCGAACCTAACACAAATCTTCGCTCGTACAAGAGAAAACTACCCATCAAGCCTAAATTTTCTTTCTTTCCCACATCACCTCATCAAGAAAGCTCTTTCAACAGGCGAATCGGTACATCCGGATGCGTCGAAGAATCTGTCGGCACGACGCTTGCCGTCGGAGAGTGGGCGGCTTATATCATTCCACGTTATTGCCAAAGCTCGATTTCTTGCCGATCACCCCTGGTCGGCTCCAAGGGCGCGCCAATGGGCTGCTCGCTGGTGCATTTCGCCGTCCAGAACGGAACCTCAATCTTTGCTCCGGTCTCACCGCCGGCAGATCAGATACGTCAGCTGTTTTTTCTCGTCGTGGCGGTCTGCGCTGGCATCCTGTTCATCGTCGAAGCAGTGTTGATCTACTCGCTGCTGCGCTTCCGACGCAAGCCTTCGGATCCGACCAGCGAACCGCCGCAAGTCTACGGCTCGATGCCGATTGAGATCGCCTGGACGACAGCCCCGGCATTGATTGTCTTTCTCTTCGTGCTGGCTCTGTTTCGCACCGAGTCCAACATCCGCGTGCCGCCCATTCCGGAGGGTTCGGAGCCGGTCCACGTCACGGTCATCGGCCATCAGTGGTGGTGGGAGTTCCACTATGAAACCGAGGACGGCAAGGTGATCACCGCCAACGAACTGCACCTCCCGATCAGCGATCCTGACGGAGGCACGCAACGCCCGGTGATCCTCACGCTACAATCTGCCGACGTGTGCCATAGCTTCTGGGTGCCGCGGTTGGCCGGCAAAATCGACCTGATCCCGGGCCGCACCAACACCCTTTGGTTCCAGACCCAACAGCCGGGCACCTATCTGGGACAGTGTGCTGAGTTCTGCGGCGTGCAGCATGCCAACATGCTGTTGCGTGTCGTGGTGGAGTCGCCCGAGGAGTTTCGCCGCTGGTTGGACAACGAGAGGAAGCCGGCCCGCGAACCGAGCAACGACACGCTCCGCAAGGGCCGCACCACCTTCCTGAACACCTCGTGCGTCAACTGTCATCGGATTCGTGGCACGACCGCCGACGGTGCGTTCGGCCCGGATCTGACGCATCTGATGGCCCGCAAGACGTTGGCCTCCGGCATGGTTGAAAACGATCGTGCCCAGTTGCGTCAATGGGTCGATGATCCGCAAGTAACCAAGCCCGGCTGTCTGATGCCGGCGATGAAATTGTCGCCGACCGAGATCGATCTGGTAGTGGAGTATCTTCGCTCCCTAGAGTAATTCGCCTTTTCGAGAGAGCTTATGTCTGTTGTAGCGCACCCGCCGACGAGCCTCGACGAATCCAAACCGGGCGTGTTGCTCGACTGGCTGACCACGGTCGATCACAAAAAAATCGGCCTGATGTACATCGGCATGGCCGTGCTGTTTCTGCTCCTCGCCGGAGTGGAAGCGCTGTTGATGCGGATGCAGCTGTTTCACGCAGGCAACACCTTTCTGGGGCCGAATCTGTTCAACCAGATGATCACCATGCACGGCACGACGATGGTGTTTTTCGCCGGCATGCCGATCCTGGCGGGGATTGCCAACTTCGTCGTGCCGCTCCAAATCGGAGCGCGGGACATGGCCTTTCCGCGTCTGAACGCCCTGGGCTTCTGGGTCACGCTGTTCGGAGCAACTCTGGCCTATGTGAGTTTCATCACTGGCGGGGCACCGGAGATCGGCTGGACGGCCTACGCCCCGTTGACCAGCCACGATTCGTCGCGGTCGCTGGCCACGGATTTCTGGATTGTCGGCCTGCTGGTGGCGGGGATCGGCACACTGACCGGAGCGATCAACCTGGTGGCGACGGTGATCGCACTGCGTGCCCCAGGCATGACCTTGCGCAAACTGCCGCTGTACACCTGGATGACCTTCTGGGCCAACGTGCAGATCATCCTGGCCCTGCCGCCGCTCACCGCCGCTTTGATCATGCTGCTGTTCGATCGCAACCTGGGGTCGCACTTCTTCGATCCGCGTACCGGCGGCTCGGCGTACCTGTGGCAACACTTATTCTGGTTTTTCGGACATCCCGAGGTGTACATTCTCATCCTGCCCGCCTTCGGCATGATCTCCGAGGTGATTCCGGTCTTCTCGCGGAAGGTGATCTTCGGCTACGAGTTTGTCGCCGTTTCGACCATGGCGATCGCATTTATCAGTTTTGGGGTCTGGGCGCATCACATGTTCGCCGTCGGAATGAGCCGCCAGGCCGATCTGTTCTTCTCCGCCTCCAGTCTCGTCGTGTCGATCCCCACTGGGGTGAAGATGTTTAACTGGCTGGCGACGATCTACGGCGGACGGCTACGCCTCGCCGCCCCCATGCTGTTCGCGCTGGGCTTCCTCGCCATGTTCGTACTGGGCGGGCTGACCGGCATCATGCTGGCGATGGTGCCGATGGATTGGCAGTTGACCGACACCTATTTCGTAGTGGGCCACTTCCACTGGGTGCTGATCGGCGGAACGCTGTTCGGCACCTTCGCTGGACTCTATTACTGGTTCCCCAAGATGACCGGACGGCGAATGTCGGAGCGGCTGGCGTGCTGGCAATTCTGGCTGTTGCTGATCGGCTTTTTCCTCACCTTCGGGGCGCAGCACTTGCTCGGGATGGCCGGTATGCCTCGGCGGATCTACACCTATCTGCCCGATCGCGGCTGGGATCTGCTCAACCAGATCGCCACCCTCGGCGCGTTCATCCAGGCACCGAGTTTCCTGATCTTCGGCATCAATGTGGTCTGGTCGCTGAAGTACGGAGAACCGGCGGGCGACGATCCCTGGGATGCTTGGACGCTGGAATGGGCGACCACTTCGCCGCCGCCATCGTACAACTTCGAGGACGTGCCCTCGGTGCGCAGTCGCCGTCCGTTATGGGATCTCAAGCACCCTGACGATCCGGATTGGAAGTATGAACACTGAGACCGCCCCAGCCAACGTGACGCTGACCCCGGGGCAGGCTGGCATGCTGGCCTTCCTCTTCTCGGAGGTCGCCTTCTTCGGCACGCTCCTGATGGCCTACGTCTTCTTCCTCCGCAAGACGATGGCCTGTTCGCCCGCGCCGTCGGAAGTGTTCTATCTTCCCCTGGTGATTGGCGCAACGGTCTGTCTGCTCTCCTCCAGCGTCACCGTCCATCTCGCCGAATCAGCGTTACACGGCGGCAAACGCTCGCTATTTCTGATCTACCTGGGGTTGACGATTCTGCTCGGCGCGGTCTTTCTCACATGCACGGCGATCGAGTGGCACGACTTGATCTACACCTGGAAACTGACCATCAACCGCAACATTTTCGGCACAACATACTTCACCCTGGTAGGCTTCCACGCCTTCCACGTCACGATGGGATTGGTCGCGTTGGCGACTCTCTGGTTTCTGACTATGCGCGGTGTCGCCGAACCACAACCTGTCCAGTTGGTTTCCTGGTACTGGCACTTCGTCGATGTCGTCTGGGTGTTCGTCTTTGTACTGGTCTACGTCGTCGGCAGGTGAAGCATGACCTCTTCCTCGCACCGCTCCGATCATGTCGAGATGCCGCGCCGCACGGTCTGGCCGTTGGTGCTATCGCTGGGCGTGTCGCTGCTATTGGTCGGCGTCATCACGCACTGGCTACTATTCCTCGTCGGTTTAATCTTGATGCTGTTCGGGGTCGGCGGCTGGATCGGCCAGCTGATGCCGGGCGTCGGCCACGTCCACGAGCCGCTCGCTCCGCTGGAGCAACGACCGCAACCGATTCGCCCCAGGGCCGAACCGGTCGAACAGCTCAAGCCGGATCATCCGGGCTATCGCTTTCGCATTCCGGAGAAGATTCATCCCATTTCCTCCGGCGTCAAGGGCGGCATCGTCGGCGGACTAGTCATGCCGCTTCCCGCCGTGACCTATGGCTTGCTCGTCTATGGTAGTGTCTGGTGGCCGATCAATCTCCTCGCCGGGATCGCCATTCCCGGAGTCGAGACGATGACACGCGAGGAATTGCAGCAGTTCAGCCCGTTGTTGTTCGTGGTCGCGCTGTTCATCCACGGCATCATGGCCACGGGAATTGGTGCGATGTACGGCGTCATTTTGCCGACCATTCCGCAGTTTCCCGGAGCGCAGTTGCTCTTCGGCGGCCTGATCATGCCACTGCTTTGGAGCGGCATTTGCTTCGGGCTGATGGGGGCGATCAACCCTGCCCTAGAAGAGAATGTCGACTGGCGGTTCTTCATCATGTCGCAGATGTTCTACGGGATCGCCGCCTCGCTGGTGATCGAACGCAGCGGGAAGGTGTATGTCGAACCAGCCGGAGGTGGAACGTGAGACAAACGCTGTTGGTGGCGTTGCTCGTGGGCACGGTCGGCTGTGGCGTTCGTTTGCCGGGCCAGCCAATCAAACCGCCTGATCCCACACCGGCGGAACGAGCGGCGGCGCAATACGCCACGAACTGTTCCGGCTGTCACGGCGAGGACGGTCGCTACGGCCCAGCGCCGCCGATCCACGATCCGCTGTTTCTGGCGCTGATTCCCGATGAAGAACTGGTCAAGGTGATTCTGAACGGACGGCCCGGTACGCCGATGCCCGGCTTCGCCAAAGCGAACGGCGGCCCGTTCGACGAAGCTGAGGCTGGCGAGTTGGCCCGTCAGCTGAAGGCTCGCTGGGGCGATCCCAAACAGAAGACCGCCGGCGTGCCGACCTACCTCGACCCAGGTGGCGGCGACGTCGAAGCGGGCAGGGCGGTTTGGGCTAAAGCCTGTGCCAACTGCCACGGCGCGGACGGCAAAGGCAACACCAGCGGCGCGATCCACGAGCAGGCGTTCCTGGGATTGACGACGAATCAAGCGCTACGGCGACTGATCATTACTGGCCGTCCAGATTTGGGCATGCCGGACTATGCGGATCGCAAAGGTCGGAATGAAAAGTTCCAGCCGCTCACTCAGGTCGAGGTGACCAACTTGACTGCCTACCTGGCCAGTTGGCGGCACAGCTTGGGAGACAAGTGATGACCATGTCCAGCCCTCCCCCCGAAGAGTCCCGCCGAGGTTTTCTGCTCTGGCTGACCAGTGCCTTAGGTGCCCTGGCCACGCTGTTGCTCGCCGTGCCGTTCCTTGGCTATCTGTTGGGTCCGTTGAAGCGAAAGGCTCCCGACTGGCACCCACTAGGCAAGGTCGACGACTTCCCGCTCGATCAGACGAAGCTCCTCACCTTCCCCAATCCGTTGCGTCAGCCGTGGGATGGCAAGACCGGCATGACGGGCGTCTATGTGCGATATAAAGGAGTGAATAAGGAGGGGAAGCACGACTTCATGGTGCTGGCCATGAACTGTGCCCACCTGGGTTGTCCGGTGACCTGGTTCCCGCAATCGGGGTTGTTCCTCTGCCCCTGTCATGGCGGCGTCTATTACGAGGATGGGTCGCGTGCCAGCGGCCCGCCTCCCCGAGGCATGTTTCACTGTGTCTGGAAGGTCGACGGCGACACGCTGTTGGTCGAGGCTCCGCATTTTCCGACGTTGCAAGACACCCTGACGCATCCGGCGTAAACTGTCGAGGTCGCCGTTGAGGTTGGACCTATGAAGAAGCTCCTGGCCTGGCTGGAACACCGAGTCGGCTTCCGCGACAGCATCCTGCCGATGCTGATGCATCCCATCCCACGCGGGGCGGCGGGGCCGATGGGCTGGTGGTATGTCTTCGGCAGCGCTTCGATGACGCTGCTGGCCATTCAAATTCTCACCGGCATCGGTCTGGCCCTGGTCTACGTTCCCAGCGCCGACAAGGCCTATGAGTCGCTGCTCTATCTCAACTACGAACAGCCGATGGGCTGGTTTCTTCGCGCCCTGCACAACACCTCGGCAGGCGGCATGGTGCTGATGGTCGCCATCCACATGACCCAGGTGTTTCTGCACGGTTCGTTCAAATACCCGCGCGAGCTGACCTGGATACTCGGCGTGTGCCTGCTATTTCTGACGCTTGGTCTGGCCTTCACCGGACAGGTGCTGCGCTGGGATGGCGACGCTTACTGGGGGCTGGGCGTCGGGGCGGCGATGGCGGGGCGAGTGCCGATCCTCGGCCCCTACATCGTGCGGCTCTTGCTCGGCGGGCCGATCATCGGCGCGGACACCTTGAGCCGGTTCTTCGCTTTGCATGTCTTCATCTTGCCTGGCTTGCTCTTGGTGACGCTGGGCCTGCATCTGTGGGTCGTGCTGCGTAAGGGCATCTCGGAGCCGCCCGTCCCCGGCGAGCCGGTCGATCCGACGACCTATGACGCGAAGTACCACGAGGAGCTAAAAAAAGGGGTACCGTTCCTCGGCGATGCTGTGGTCAAAGATGGGCTGTTCTCGGCGCTGGTGGTCATCACGGTAGTGGTGATCGCGGCCGTCTTTGGCCCGAAAGGACCGGGTGCCTATCCCGACCCAACGCTGCCCGGAGCCGACCCCAAACCGGACTGGCCATTTTTGTGGACCTATGCCGCTCTGACGCTGTTGCCTGCTGAGGTCGAGACCCCATTGATCCTGACCGCGCCGTTGGTCCTCCTGGTCGTGCTATTCGGACTGCCGTTCTACGCCAATCGGGGCGAGCGCGCCCCTTCACGCCGCCCGTTGGCCGTACTGGGAGTCATCGTCCTGTGGTCGCTGTTGATCGTGCTGACGCTCATCGGCATCAAGGGGCCAGGTGCCCCGACGATGGACGGCTGGAGCGGCATCCCCGTGCCGGTGGACATGGTCAAGCGTAGCTCGCCGGTGCAACTCGCCGGGGCTGCCGTCTTGCAGAACAAGCAGTGCCGCAATTGTCATGCCCTGGAAGGAAAGGGTGGCATTCGTGGCCCCGATCTGACCAACGTCGGTACCCGTCTGACCCGTGACGAACTGATCCGGCAGGTGATCCAGGGTGGCGGACTGATGCCGGCTTATGGCAAGCAGCTTAAACCGCACGAAGTGACCGCTCTCGTCGAGTTTTTGGTGAACTGCCGACCAGCGGGCGAAACGCCGGCCCGGAATCCGGCCCAACCGGTCCCGACGCGGACCACAGCTCGCGCCGAGAACTGACGTAACTGATTGCTCATCTTCATTTTTCTCGGCGGCCTCGACGAGGTGGCTCTGTCTTGGCACGATGCCCCGCTTCCGCGCGGGTTTAGCAGAGCGACATATCCGCTTTACTCTCGTCACAATCCGATTCCTCGCGAGTATCTGTAGTTAGTGCGTTTCCGGTTCTAGCGAGATGCTCGGACCACGCAAACAAAAGCTCGGAAAGCGGACACTCTCTCTGCTCGGATCGAGCAGTTAGCGCATTTCCGATCTCGAAGGGTTCCAACGACGCTGCTATCTGATAAGACAGGTAATAAGGGCAAGATATAAAATTTTAGCTTGCTGACGGTACAAACGTCTGTCATGAAGAACTGGAGAGCATCCGCGCCTCGGATGTGGTAGCCGGACGCCCAACCTGGAAGCGACGAAGCTCATGCATTGCCACCGTGAAGATGCTGTCGTTTCGGACTTAGTTGCCTTGCTGCGCGCCCGTGTGACGGAACCCGCCGACCTGGGACTGCGCTATCTGGCCAGTCGAGATGGCGGCATTCAGGCCGCGTTGAGCTTCGCCGAACTCGACCGCCGCGCCCGCGCCGTAGCCGTGGCCTTGCAGGCCCGCCGACTCGCCGGGCAACGCGCTCTGTTGTGTTATCCTCCGGGGCTGGACTTCATGGTCGGCCTGTATGGTGCGCTGTATGCCGAAATGGTTGCGGTGCCGGCCTATCCCCCGCGCGCCCATAAGCCAGACGCTCGGTTAACCAGTATGGTGGTCAGTTGCCGACCGTCGCTGGTGCTGACGACCGCCGAGCTGCTGGCCGATCGCGAGCGGCTGACGGCCCAGATGCCGGAACTGGCCGCCCTTCCTTGGTTGGCCAGCGACGCTGCGGACCAAGCCGACGCCGACGCTTGGCATCCGGTTTCGCCGCGTCCCGATGATCTGGCGGTGTTGCAGTACACCTCCGGCTCGACCGGTGATCCCAAAGGGGTGATGCTGACGCATGGTTGCATCCTGCACAACATCGCGGGCATCAGTCGGGCGATGAAGCTGGAACGCGGCTCGATCGGGGTGTCGTGGCTGCCGGCCTTTCACGACATGGGACTGATCGGCAACCTGCTGGGCGTGATCTGGTATCCGGGGCTGCTCCATGTTCTGTCACCGATGGCCATGCTGCAGGATCCGTTCCGCTGGTTGGAGGCGGTCAGCCGCACACGCGCCTACATCTCTGGCGGCCCCTGTTTCGCCTACGAGCAAGCGATCAAGCGGGTCACCGCTGAGCAACGCCGACAACTAGACCTATCGGCCTGGCGCGTCGCCTATGTTGGAGCCGAACCGATTTCGCCGCGTATCCTCGACGAGTTCGCTCGAACGTTTGGCGAATGCGGCTTCTCGCGCGATAGCTTCTATCCCTGTTACGGTCTGGCCGAATCGTCGCTCATGGTCAGCGGCGGAGAGGCGGGCGCGGGACCGATCGTCCGCTGCTTCAATGGGGTCGCTCTGGAGCGCGACAAAGTCCAACCGGACGAGACCGGTCGTGCTTTAGTCGGCTGTGGCGAGCCGATTCGCGACCTACAAGTCCTCGTCGTGCATCCTCAGACGCGCCGCCCGTCCACAACCGGTTCGATCGGTGAGATCTGGGTGCGGGGTCCAAGCGTTGCCGCAGGGTATTTTGAGCGTCCCGACGCGACTGAAGCCACGTTCGCTGCCACCCTCCTTGACGATCCAGCAACGCGCTGGATGCGGACCGGCGACCTGGGCTTCTTCCACGAAGGCCAGCTATACCTCGCGGGTCGGCTCAAAGACCTACTCATCATCCGCGGTCGAAATTACTATCCGCAAGACATCGAGGAAGTCGTGCAGCTAGCCGCCCCGTTGCTCAAGTCGGGCGGAGGAGCCGCGTTCAGCGAAGAGGGCGAGTTCGGCGCTCGGCTGGTGCTGGTTTACGAAGTGCAGCGGAGCTACAAACCGGGCAGCAATCCAGAGACCTACCTGAAGGCTCGCTCGGCTATCGCCGAGGAGTTCGCCCTGGAGCTGTCCGAGTTGGTGTTGATCCGCGCGGGGACGCTGCCCCGCACCTCCAGCGGCAAGGTCGCTCGCCGTGAGACTCGGCAGCGATTCTTGGCCGGTGAGTTGGACATTGTCGAACGCTTTGTTGCTCGGGAGAAAAAGCCGGAACTGACCGCTGGCCTAGAGCAAGATCGCGGCACCAACGTTCGTGATTGGCTGATCGAACGCCTGGCACGACAACTGGGAGTCGAGCGGTCGCAGATTGAGGCAGATCGCCCGTTTGCCAGCTACGGCCTGGACTCGTTGGCAATGGTCCGTATTGCCGGCGATCTCGAACGCTGGCTGGGCCGACAGCTTTCGCCGACCTTGCTGTACAGTGCCCCGACGATTAACGCTTTGGCTCGGGCGCTGGCGACGGAAAACAGAACCAACCAGGAACCCGGGGCGCGCATCGCTCTGGAGCAGCGAATCGCGGTCATCGGAATTGGTTGCCGCTTTCCCGGAGCCGAGGGACCGGAGGAGTTCTGGCGTCTGTTGCGTGAGGGGCGGACGGCCATTCGAGAGCTGCCCGCTGGACGTTGGACCCGTTTGCCGCGCGAAGTCACCACGACCCGAGGCGGCTACCTCGACCAAGTGCGCGGCTTCGATGCCGCCTTCTTCTCCCTGTCGCCGCGCGAGGCTCCCTGGATCGATCCGCAGCATCGGCTGTTGCTCGAAACCGCCTACCACGCCCTGGAGGATGCCGGTCTGGCCGTCGATCATCTCGCCGGCTCGCGAACGGGAGTGTTTGTTGGTATCTCCAGTAACGACTACGCTCGGCTGCTTGCCGACCATGCCGGATCGGAAATGTATCTGGCGACCGGCAACGCCGCCAGCATGGCCGCCCATCGCTTGTCCTATCATCTCGATCTGCACGGCCCGAGTTTGTCCATCGACACCGCTTGCTCGTCGTCCTTGACGGCGACGCACTACGCTTGCCAGTCGCTCCGCAACGGAGAGTGCGACCTGGCCCTCGTCGCCGGAGTCAACCTAATCCTGACCCCGGACATCACCGAGGCTTTGTCCAAGGCTCAGATGCTTTCCCCCTCCGCGCGGTGCAAAACCTTCGATGCCACCGCCGATGGCTACGTTCGTGGCGAAGGCGTCGGTGTCGTGGTGCTGAAACCACTCTCCGCTGCCCTGCACGATCGCGACCCGATCTATGGCGTCCTCGAAGCGACGGTCGTCAACCAGGATGGGCGAAGTAACGGTATCACCGCGCCGAACGGCACTGCTCAGGTGGCGCTGCTGCGAACGGCTCTGGCTCGGGCTGGATGCAAGCCTTCCGAAGTGACCTGCCTGGAGACGCACGGCACGGGCACCTCGCTGGGCGATCCCATCGAGTTCGACGCCCTCCGCGAGGCACTGGGAGAGGCCGAGACTCCCTGTCTCCTTAGCGCGGTCAAGGCCAATATTGGCCACCTCGAAGCCGCCGCCGGCATCGCCGGCCTCATCAAGGCTGTGTTGCAAGTGCATCACGGTGAGATTGTCCCAATTGTCGGACTCGGCGAAGTCAATCCACTGATTCAGCTCGACGGCACACGCTTCCGCATTCCGCGGGCGGTTGAGAAATGGACGCCCGGCCTGATCGGGGTTAGCAGCTTCGGGTTCGGCGGAAGCAATGCCCATGCGCTACTCTCCGAGGTCGATCCGAAATTACGAGCCTCCCTTCCGCCGTGTCGTTCCGCTCCGGTCTCTCCACTCCTGGTGCCGATCTCCGCGCGAACGGAAGCCGCCCTTCGTGACCAAGTGGCCCGGCTGCTCCACTGGCTGAAGACGCATCCCGTCGAGTTGGCCGACGTCGCGACGACCCTGGCCCTGGGGCGAACGCATCATCCCCATCGACTAGTCGTGCTGGCCCACGACTCGGCGGAGTTGCTCGCTGCCCTGGAGCAGTGGCATCGAACCGGGCGTGACCCGCGCGTGCAGACGGGCAAGGCGTTCGGCGAGTTTATTGGCCGCGTCGCCTTCCTATTCACCGGCCAGGGGTCCGCCCACGCTGGCATGGCTCACGCCTTCGACCAGTTCGAAACCTTCCGAACGGCTCTGGATCGCTGCGAGGCGATTTTGGGTTGGTCGGTGCGACAGGCGGCCTACGAAGAAACGGAGTTCGGCCAACCGGCTCTGTTTGCCTTCGAGTATGCCTTGCTGGAATTGTGGCGATCATGGGGCGTCGAGCCGGCTGCCGTTCTTGGCCACAGCGTCGGAGAGTATGTCGCCGCCGTCGCCGCCGGTGTGCTGTCCCTAGAGGATGGCCTACGGCTGATTGCCGAGCGCGGACGACAGATGCAGGCTTGCCCCCCTGGAGCGATGCTGGCTGTCCTCGCCGCTCATGACCAGGTCCGGCAGACGGTCGAGCGCTATGAGCCGCGAGTGTGCTTGGCCGCCAGCAATGGGCCGCGTCAGTGCGTCTTCGCCGGAGATGCCGCCGCTCTGGCTGCCGTGGCTATGGAACTGACCGAACTCCGCATCGAGTCGCGTCTGTTGGGCGTCAAGCGGGCTTTTCACTCCCCACTCATCGAACCAGCTCTCGCTGGCTTGCGCCGAGCTGCTCAGACCGCCCAAATGAAGACGCCGAAGATCCCGTTTATCTCCAATGTAACCGGCGAACTACTCCACTCCGCGCCGACGGCGGACTACTGGGCCAAGCATGCCCGGAGTACCGTCCGCTTCGATGCCGGCATGCAGACGCTGCAGCGGTTGGGGATCACCCATTTCGTCGAGATCGGCCCCGCTGCGGTGCTGTCCCGTTTGGGTGCCACCTGTCTGCCAACCGTCGAGGCAGCTTGGCTGGCTTCGATGAAGGAAGAGAACTTCCATGAAGCGTTCCGCGCCGCCGGACGGCTACATGTCGACGGAGCCAAGCTGCACTGGAACCGCCTCGTCCACGGGCAACGGATTCACCTGCCAGGCTATGCCTTTCAGCATCGCGATTACTGGGTCGAGGATCTACCGCGTGTCGAACGATCGGTCGAGCCGATCGAACGCCGAGTCGATACCCCGACCATCACCTGGAAGCCGCGTTCGTGCTGGGCGCAGGCTCTACCGCGCTGGACGCCCAACTTCGACCGTTTACCAGCCCTCGTCGAGGGAACTGTCGAAGCCGCCTGGCGCGAGCAGTCACTGGCCGAGGCGGTGCAGTTGCGACCCCAGTTCGATCGACTGGCCGGACTGTACATCGTGGCGGCGTTCGCGCGGCTGGGCTGGCATCCGGTGCCCGGCGAGCAGTTCCCCCTCGCCGAGCTTGCTACCCGACTGGGAGTTGCACCACACAAACAACGGTTGCTTCGCCGATTGACCCAACTGGCCGCTGAAGATGGTTGGTTAGAGCAACAAGAGGACGTGGTGCGCGTCCGGGCGTTGCCTCCGACGGACGATGCTCACCGGTTGTATCTCGACTTGCGCGAGCGATTCGCTGACTTCGACGTTGAGCTTCGGCTGGCACATCACTGTGCCCGACATCTCGCCGAGATACTGCGGGGCTCTGTGGATCCATTGCAGATCCTTTTTGACGGGGAAGCAGGCCAACTCACCGCCGAAATCTACAGCCGCGCTCCCGTGGCACGGTTTTACAATGCCTTGTTGAAAACTGCCTTCACGAACCTGCTCGCAGTGCTGCCGTCGAGTCGGCCAGTGCGGATTCTCGAAATCGGCGCGGGAACGGGCGGCACAACCCAGGCTCTGTTGCCGGTCCTGCCCGCCGATCGCACCGAGTATGTCTTCACCGACGTGTCAAGCTTGTTCCTGGCTCGCGCTCGCGATCAGTTTGCTGGCTGCGAGGCTCTGGAGTTCCGCACCCTGGATTTGGAGAGCGACCCAGTCACGCAGGGCTTTGCCGACGGTCAGTTCGATCTGGTCATTGCCTCGAACGTACTGCACGCGACGGCCGATCTGCGACTGGCCGTGCGACACGCGGCCCGACTGCTGACTCCGGGAGGAGCCATTATCCTGCTCGAAGGCACCGGACCGCGCCGGTTGCTGGATCTCATCTTCGGGCTGACCGAGGGGTGGTGGAAGTTTGTGGAGGATGACGTTCGTTCCGACTATCCGCTGATCTCGCCGACCGCCTGGCGAAAACTGCTGCTGGAAGAAGGCTTCGACGCCATCGTGGCGCTGCCCGAGAACGAGGAACGCTCGCCCGATCCCGACCAGGTGGTGCTGGTAGCTCGCAAGGCCGTGCTGCAGACCGCACCGCGCCGCGTTCCCTCGCTGTCGTTGCGTGTGCTGGGAGAGGGGCCGCTGCGTCGAGCGTTGGCCGAGCATGTGCAGCTGACCGAAGAGGCACCACGAACGGTCTGGCTGCCTGGTGCGACGCGCTCACCAAGTTCCGACTCACGCCAACTGGACTGGGTGGTTTCGGTGGGTGAATGGCCTGCGGCTGAACCTGGGGTGCTGCGAATCGACCTGGACCCCGGACAATCTGCCGAGCTACAGGCGGCCATTCTGGCGGAAGCCCTGAGCCATCCCGACCGCGAACCGGTCGTTGCCTACCGCGGCGATCAACGCTACGTTCCTCGTTCGGTGCAGCCAGAAGCCGTCGTCGAGGAACAGTTGCCCGAAGTAGCCGCGCCCGATCGCGCCGCCCTGCTGGCCGCCTCACCGTTCGAGCGCCGGGGCATTGTCGAAGCGTATTTGCGTCAGGAATTATCTCGACTTTTAGGAGCGCCGATCTCTCAAGAAGAGATGGAAATGCCCGTGCAGTCACTCGGACTGGATTCGTTGATGGCGATCCAGGTTCGCAATCGCGTGGAAACCAGTCTGGGCGTGTCGCTCTCACTGGTTGATTTTCTCAAGGGGCTGCGGGTGCGGCAGCTCGTGGAGGGCATCGTCGAGCAGCTCGCCGCTGCCGCAGCCTCCACCGTTGAGGAAGGCATGGAGCGCCGGGCCGATCCGGTTGCAGTGGCGACCGAAGGGGTCGGCGAATTGTCAGAGAGCGAACTGGATTCGCTTCTGGTCACTTTGCTCGACAACGGGAACTCGGACGCCCGCTGAGCAACTGGACGAACCCTGAACCGACTGCCCCAACTGGGCGTCGTGGCGGAACCCTCCATGATCGATCCAACCAAGCTGGGAACGCTCTCCGTTGAATCGAAGCGTGAACTTCTCAAGACCCTGCTCAGCGTTCGAGACGGCAACGTCACCGGGCTGTACCCGCTTTCTCCGGGTCAACAGGGGTTGTGGTTTGTCTATCAGTTGGCACCGTCTAGCCCGGCCTACAACTTTCTCTTCGCCGCGCGACTGCCTCTGTCGACCGACCTCGACGCCCTGACCAAGGCGTTTCAGACCTTGATCTGTCGCCATCCTGCCTTGCGAACGCGCTTCTTGCTCAAGGACGGCAAAGCGATGCAGCAGGTCGAGCAGGAAATGCCGATCGATCTGCCGCGCTTCGATGCCACGTCGATGACTTGGCCCGAACTGCTCGCCAAACTCGAAGAACGTGCTGATGCGCCGTTTGATCTGGAGCGCGGCCCAGCCTTGCGTGCCGAGTTCTATCAGCGTTCCGAAGAGACGGTGTTACTCCTGGTCTTTCACCACATCATCGCCGATTTGTGGTCGATGGATCTGCTTATTGAAGAATTAAAAGATCTCTATATATCGAGAAAGCGCGGCCAAGAACTCAACCTGTCGCTACCGCGAGGCAGCTTCGCTGACTACCTTCGTCATCATCTGACCCATCTGCACGGTGCCAAAGGACAGGCGGGATTAGCGTACTGGCTAAAGGAACTGGAAGGTTCTTTGCCAGTGCTGGATCTTCCGACCGACCGGCCTCGCCCCCCGGTGCAGACCTATCACGGCGACACCCACACCTGGAACCTCTCTCCGGAAACGATCGCCAAGCTCCGCAGTCTGTCCGGAGAACTTGGCGCAACGCTGTTTCCACTTTTGCTCGCTGCCTACGAGGTGCTGCTGAACCGTTACACCGGGCAGGCCGATCTGCTCATCGGCGTCACCACAGCAGATCGGGGGCGTCCCGAGTGGGAAAAGTTGGTCGGCTATTTCCTCAATCAAATCGTGCTGCGCGGTTCGCTCGCCCCGGAGATGACTTACCTCGACCTGGTGCAGCAGGTGCGCGACAAACTTTATCGCGGCCTGGAGCATGGCGATTACCCGTTCGGCGAGTTGGTCAAACGCCTACAACCGCATCGCGATCCGTCGCGTTCGCCGATCTTTCAGACCATGTTCATCTGGGATCGACCGCGAGCCATGTCGTTCCCTCATCGTGTCGATCTGTCTCGCCCTGTGAGCGGACCGAATCACGCCTTGACGCTGGAACCGCTGCTTCTCGAACAGCGCGGCGCGCCCACGGATCTGACGCTCATCGTTTTCGAGACCGAAACGCTGACAGCACGGTTCTGCTATAACACCGATCTATTTAGTCACTCAACAATCGAACGGATGGCCAAACATCTCGACACGCTCTTGGCCACGCTAGCGGAAAACCCCCGCGTTCGGCTGGCCGAGGTGTCGATGCTTTCGCTTCGGGAGCGACGAACCATCCTCGAACAATGGGCCAACCCGCCAGCCCTGAAACTGCTGAACAAGGTTTGGCTGCCCGTCTTCGAGGAAGTGGCGGCGAATTCCCCCGAGGCTGTGGTTCTGGAGCAAGACGGGCGACTGTTGACTTATCGCGAGTTAAACGCCCAGGCGAACCAACTTGCACGCTATCTGGAACAGCAGGGAGTGGAGCCAGGCGACATCGTCGCGCTGCATCTGCCGCGTTGTCCCGAGATGATCGTCGGCGTGCTGGCGGCCTGGAAGCTGCGAGCGGCTTGGCTATATCTGGATCCAACCCATCCCCAAGAACGTCTCGTCGAGATGATCGCCGATTCTCGACCCGCGTTCCTGCTGACTGTCAGCGAACTTCCCGTGGAAGTGCCCTCGGCTCAGTTGCACGAGTTGACCGACACGTTGGCAGCCTTCTCGCCGTCCAACCTCGACAAATGCCTGTCCCCCGAAGATTGGGCCTACATCATTTACACCTCGGGATCGACCGGCAAACCCAAGGGAACCATTCTGACCCATCGCGGCCTACCCTATCTCGATGCGGCCCAGCGCGGCTTTCTGCAGGTCGGTCCCAATGATCGAGTCCTGCTGTTTGCCTCTCTCAGCTTCGATGCCAGTGTCTATGAGATCATCATGGCCTTGGGAGTGGGTGCCCGTCTGGTGTTGCCGACGCCGTCCAGTCTACTGCCTGGACCTGGCATGGCGCAGTTGTTCCGCGATTCCAAGATCAGCGTAGTCACGTTGCCCCCGTCGATCTTGTCCGCTCTGCCGCAAGAGGATTACCCAGACCTGCGACTGATTATTACCGCTGGTGAGGCTTGTTCTGCGGAATTAGTCGCTCGCTGGGCGGTCAACGGTCGCCGCGTCATCAATGCCTATGGCCCAACCGAGGTAACGGTCTGTGCCACCTGGTTCGAGACGACTCCGGATGGCACGACTCCGCCGATCGGCAAGCCGATGGCCTCGACTCGCTGTTACATCGTCGATAGCAACTTCCAGCCGGTACCAGTCGGCGTGCCAGGCGAACTGTGGCTCGCTGGTTCGGGACTAGCACTGGGCTATCTGGGGCAACCTGGACTCACCGCCGAACGGTTCGTTCCCAATCCCTTTGCGGAAGGCGATGTTGTCTATCGCACCGGCGATCTGGTTCGTTGGCGGTACGATGGCCAGATTGAGTTCCTGGGGCGGTTGGATCATCAAATCAAGCTGCGCGGCCATCGCATTGAATTAGAAGAGATTCAAGAGGTTTTACGGCAGCATCCTTCGATCGAGGAAGCCGCCGTCCTGCTCCGCCAGGAGAAGGGCAAACCGCCAACCCTGGCCGCCTACGTCGTGCCGAGCAGGAAGGACGACTTCCCATTAGATGCGGTCCGCGAGTATCTGCGCTCGCGTCTGCCAGCGTACATGTTGCCCGCAACGATCACCACGTTGGAGACGATGCCGCTGTCGGGCTACGGCAAGATCGATCGCAAGGCGCTGGCCCGCATCGTCCCTCGGGTGCAAGGCTCGGGCAAGCAAGTGCCTCCTCGCACCGCGGAGGAAAAGGCTCTCGCCAGAGTCTGGTGCCAGGTGCTGGGGCTGGACACCGTCGGCATCCACGACAACTTCTTCGACCTGGGCGGGGCGTCGATGCAGACGGTCGAGTTGGCCTCGCGAGCCAACCAAGAAGGCTTGGCCCTCACTCCCGAGATGGTCTTCCGCTATCAAACCATCGCCGAGTTGGCCACTGTGGTTTTGCCAAGCGCAGAACACCGAGTGCAGAATCCAGAAAAAAACGCAGAGGCCACTTCTTCCGCCTCCATACTGGATGCCTCCTCTTCCAGCCTGCCTTCCACGCCCGGCGCGTTGATCGAAAGTCTCGGAGTTTATCTCCCTCCTAAGGTGTTGACCACGGAAGAGGTACTCAGGGGGTGCAAAGCTGCGTTGGATTTTCCCCTAGAGCGGTTCACCGGTATCCGTAGTCGTCGCGTGGCCGGCGAGGATGAGTTCTCCATCGACCTGGCTCGTAAGGCCGTTCGCGACTGTTTATCGCGTAGCAAATATACTCCTGAAGAGATCGATTTACTCGTCTGTGCTAACATCTCCCGGTACGATGGCCCGTTCTTCCGCTTCTCGCTGGAGCCGACCACGGCAGCGAAGTTACAGCACGAGTTCGGCTTGGTCAACGCGATGGCTTTTGATCTGACCAACGCCTGTGCCGGTACGTTCACAGCGATCTTCCTGGCCGACACCATGCTCCGCTTGGGGCTAATTCGCAATGCTCTGGTCGTCTCCGGTGAGTACATCTCGCATCTGACACGAACCGCTCAGCAAGAAATCAGCGACTTTATGGATTCGCGAATGGCTTGCCTGACCCTCGGTGATGCTGGCCAGGCCCTTCTTCTGGAGCGTGCGCCCAACCCCGAAGTCGGCTTCCATGACCTGGAGCTATTCACTCTGGGCCGGTATCACCACCTTTGCGTAGCCAAGCTGACGCACGAGCCTCACGGCGGCGCGATCATGTACACTGATCCGGTCAAGAGCGCCGTGGTCACGACCAAGCTCGCCGTCCAGCACTGCCTGGAGATGCTCCACCGCCATCGCTGGACTCCGGAATCGGTCCGCCATCTGGTCATGCATCAGACGTCGGAACGTACTCTCGACGGGGCAGTGCAGGAGATCAACCGCGTCCTCGGCAAGACTGCCGTAGACAAGAGAAACACGATCTATAATCTCGCCGATCGTGGCAACTGTGCGACCAACACCCACATGCTAGCCACCTGGGAAAACATTCAGTCCGGCAAGATCCACTCAGGGGATCGCCTACTCTACGCGATCAGCGGCTCGGGTCTGGTGGTTGGCACGGCGATTTACACCTTCGACGATCTACCGGACCGGCTGCGCGAGAGTAAGCCCGTCACCAAACCGCGTCAGTTCGAGCCGCGTTCTCCCCTGCGAACGGTGAATCTGAGCAAGCCCGTGCGGATCGAGTGTGTCAGCGGCTTGGCTCCCGCGGCAGACTCAGTGACGATGCTCCGTCACGCCGGCGAGGAGTGCCTGTCTCGCTCGACAAAACCGCGTAATGAGATCGATCTTATCCTGCATACAGGAGTTTATCACACCGAGTTTCTCAGCGAACCGGCCCTGGCCACCATCGCCGCTGGGGAATTGGGCATCAATCACGACGACGAAAGCAACTTCTCGCGGAAGACGTTAGCCTTCGATCTGCTCAATGGCGGAGCCGGTACCCTGACCGCCTGTAGTGTCGCGGCCACATTGCTGCAACCGGGACGAATGTCTCGGGCGCTGCTCCTCGCTTCGGAAGTGGAAAACAACGCCGAAACCTGGCCCGAGCATCTGCTGGGACTAGTTCCAACGGCGACGGCGCTGCTTCTGGAAACCTCGGAGCAGGAGGGATTCTTCGCCTTTGGCTTCCGTGCTTTCCCTGAGCAGGTGCAGAAACGCGGTTCGTGGACTGTGGCTCATGACTACAAACCCGCCGCGTATCACGAAATCGATCCCCAGCTAGAGTCGATCTACCTCGACTGCTTGGCGACGGCGGCCAACGAGTTTCTCCAGCATCATCGCTTAACTTGGCAGGACATCGCTGTGATTTTGCCTCCATGGCGATCGTCCCAATTCACGACCAAACTGGCGGAACGGTTAGAGCAGCCGCTTTCCAAGGTCGAGTTGAGGACCGACAGCGGGGGGGATCTCTTCACGTCCTCGCTGGCCTGCGTGTTTGCCCAGGCCAAGCAACGAGGCCGACCAGGAACGGGGGAACTGGCACTGGTTCTAGAAGTGGGCGCGGGCGTGCAGGTGGCCTGCGCTCTGTACCGGGGAGCAACCCATCAATGAGCGAGCAACTGTTCCGCGTGGTAGTCGATATGGCTGGACGCCATGCTCTGTGGCCGGCAGCGCGGACCGTACCGACAGGCTGGTGCGAAACCCTCGCTCCCTCGTCGCGCGAACTAGCCTTGGCCTATGTGCAGCAGCAGTGGCACGCCCTGCAACCGCGCCGCAAGCCGCGATCCATTGCGGCCCCCTCGCAACTGGCCAAACGTCGCACCATCGACTTCAGCCTGATGTTCTTCGGCAGCGACGAGGGGAACGCGGCTCGTGAGAAGTACGAGATGGTTCTGCAAGCGTCTCGGTTCGCCGATGAACACGGCTTCAGCGCCGTCTGGGTGCCCGAACGCCACTTCACGCGCATGGGCAGCCTGTATCCCAACCCGGCGGTGCTGCACGCGGCCATCGCTCGTGAGACCAAGCGACTACGCCTGCGTGCCGGTAGTGTCGTGCTGCCGCTGCATCACGTCGTGCGCATCGCCGAGGAATGGGCCGTCGTCGATAACCTGTCCAACGGCCGCATCGAGCTTTCTTTTGCCCCAGGGTGGAATCCCGGCGACTTCGTGTTCGCTCCCGATCGCTACAGCAGCCGTTACGACGTGATGTACGCCGGGCTGCAGCAGGTGCGGCGACTGTGGGCAGGCGAACTGTTCGACGCGATTGATGGCGAGGGCAAGCCGATCCAGGTACGCACCTACCCAACGCCGGTGCAGAAGCACCTCACGATCTGGATCACCTGTGCCGGCAGTGAACGCAGCTTCCAGCAGGCCGGTACGGTGGGAGCCAACCTCTTGACCCATCTGTTCGATCAGGATGTCGAGACGTTGTCCAAAAAGATCAAGCTGTATCGCGAAGCACGCGCTGCCGCGGGCTACGATCCCGCGACGGGTCGAGTGGCGGTGACGCTGCATACCTTTCTGGGCGATACGCTCGACGGCGTCAAGGAACAGGTGCGCGGTCCCTATGCGGAATATCTCAAAGCGAACCTCGGCCTGCTGGAAAAGCTTGCCGCCAGTCGAGGCGTGCAGGTCGACTTGAAGCGTTTGGCAGCCGACGAGCTTAGCTTGGCGATCGAGTGGTTGTTCGAGAAATTCCTCAAGGCACGCTCGCTGATGGGCACCCCGGAGAGTTGTACCGAGATCGTCGATCAGCTGATCGCCAGCGACGTGCAGGACATTGCTTGCCTGATCGACTTTGGCCCATCCGCGCAAGCGATTCTGAAGAGTTTGCCCCTCCTCGCCAAGTTAGCCGAACGATTCCGATGATGAGACAGCGAGTTTTTGGCCGATAACACCAACAACGGTAGTGAGGGAAATAACGGTGATTCGGAAGGAGGGCGAAGCGATGACGCGACTCATCACGACGGGATGGCTACTACTGCTGCTCGTCGGCTGCTCCATGCCGTTGCGCACCGACTCCACCGTCAAAGTGAACGGCTGTCTCAAAGGGGACATGGACGTTCGCATGCAGGGCCAGATGGAAGCCCGCGTTCGCACGGAACAGGCTCCCGTCGTCGATCCCGGCCCGCTATTGGAAGTGCCCGTGCCGCCTGTCGCCCCGCAGTACTCCTGCAAGATCGCCGTTCTCGACATCGACGGAATTCTGGCCAATTTGAACAACGTCGGCCCCTTTTCGCTGGGGGAAAACCCAGTGGCCATGTTCAAAGAGAAACTCGACGTCTGCGCGGCCGATCCCAACGTTCGAGCCGTGGTGTTGCGCATCAACACGCCGGGCGGGGGAGTCGCGGCCACCGATCTAATGTGGCACGAATTGAAACGCTTCCGTCAGGCCACCGGTAAGCCGGTCGTCGCCTGCCTGCTGGACGTGGCCACGGGTGGGGGATATTTCCTGGCCACGGCCTGCGACTCAATCATCGCTATTCCCTCGTCGGTGGTCGGCGGCATCGGGGTGTTACTCAACATCTGGGACGGCAAGGACAGTCAGAATCAGTCGCAGATTTTCAGCGAGCCAATCCGCGCCGGCGAAAAGATCGACATGGGAACGATCACCCGCAAACTCACCGAGGAAGAAGAAAAGCTTCTGCAAAAGATGGCCAACGGCTATCACGACCGCTTCCGCCAGGTAGTGCAGCAGGCGCGGCCGCGGGTGACAGCGAAGTCCGAGGTCTTCGATGGCCGCATCCTGTCCAGTGCCGAGGCTGAATCCGTGGGACTGATCGATCAGATCGGCTACCTCGACGACGCGCTAGCTCAGGCCTGTCGCCTAGCCCAAATCGACACCGCCCAAGCCATCATGTATCGACGGGCCGGCGACAGTGCCCGAACGTTGTATGCGACGACGCCGAACCGACCACTGCTCGCGGGTGGCCTGCTGGGAGTGAATATTCCCGGCCTGGATCGCACCAAACTGCCGCTGTTTCTCTACCTCTGGCAGCCGGAACCGACTCTGATGAAACTCGCGGGGTACTGATTCCCAGATCCGACCCCGCACTATTGTTCGACGCACCAGGAGAATGCACCGATGCAACCCGTGGAACTGAACTCGATCTGTAATCTCCTCGATTTGGCCCGCATGCGGGGTCGAGTCGATGGCGAACGAATCGCGTTCACCTTTCTCGTCGATGGTGAAACGGAGGAACGCCACGTCACGTTCGGCGAGTTGGATCGCGAAGCGGTCGGCCTGGCCTGTAAGCTGCAGAGCTTGGCCAAGCCGGGAGATCGCGTGTTGCTGTTGTTCGATCCTGGCATCGAATATATCTGGGCCTTTTTCGGTTCGATCTACGCGGGCATGATCCCGGTGCCGGCCTATCCTCCGGACCTGATGCGCGCCGAACGCATGTTGCCGCGCTTGCAGGCCCTGGCCGAGGACTGCAAGCCTGCTGTGGTGCTGGGCACCAACCAGAGTCTCGGACTGATCGGCAGCTTGCTCGGACACGCTCCCAATCGGGGCGGAGACGGCGCTATCGTTCTGCCTGTCGATCAGCGGCATGGCTGGAACGAGTTGCCCTGGACTCCACCCTCGATTCAGCCCAGCGACGTCGCTTTTTTGCAATACACCTCCGGTTCGACCTCCGCGCCGCGCGGGGTCATGGTCACGCACGCCAATCTGATTTATCAGCTTTCGTTGCTACAAACTCGCTGGGAGCAGTCCTATCCCGCCTCTGGCGAGTTGGGTGTGGTCGGCGTGAGTTGGCTGCCGATGTACCACGACCTCGGCCTGATCGCAGGGATCTTGGGGCCGTTTTATGCCGGCAAACGCATTGTCCTGATGTCGCCACTCGCCTTTATTCAACGCCCGCTTCGCTGGCTACAGGCCATCTCGCGCTATCGCCCGATCGTCACCGGTGCTCCCAATTTTGCCTATGATCTGTGTGTCAGCAAGTTCCGCCCTGAAGAGGCGGAAGGACTGGATCTCTCCAGCCTGCGTATTGCCATGAACGGAGCGGAGCCTGTTCGCGAGGAGACGTTGCGACGTTTCAACGAAACCTTCGCCCCCTACGGCTGGGATCCGACTATCTGGATGCCGTCCTACGGACTGGCCGAGGCCACCCTGGGGGTGACCTCCTACGAAGATGGCACCCGCTGTCCGGTGATCGATGTCGCGGTCCACGACTTGGAGCGCAATCAGATACGCCTCGCCGATCCCTCGAGGGAAAAGACGCGGCGATTCGTCGGCTGTGGCCATGCCTTGACAGGAACCGAGGTTCGCATCGTCGATCCGCACTCGCGACAACCGCTCGGCTCCGACAGTGTTGGCGAGGTGTGGATCCGCGGCCGGGGCGTGACTCGGGGCTACTGGAATCGGCCCATCGAGAATGAAATCCTGTTTAATGCTCGACTTGCCAACAGCGAAGAGGGGCCGTTCCTGCGAACGGGAGACTACGGTTTCTTGCACGAGGGAATCCTGTACTTGACCGGAAGGCTCAAGGAAACGATGATCTTCTGGGGCCGCAACGTCTATCCGCAGGACCTTGAACAGACCGTGGCCGGGTGCCATGAATCGTTGCGGCTCAATGGCGGTGCGGCGTTCGCCGTCGAGCGGCAAGGACAGGAGCAACTGATCGTCGTGCAAGAGGTCATACGACCAGGGAAGCTGGATCTGCCCGCTTTGGCCGCCCAAGTGCGTCAGGCCGTGATGGCCGAGCATCGCGTTCCCCTGGCCGGATTGGTGTTCCTTCGAGTGGGCGGTCTACCGAAAACCTCCAGCGGCAAAATTCAGCGCGGCGAGGCCAAACGCAAGTACCTAGCCCAGGAACTCGACGCTCTCGCCGAGTGGACGTTCGACACGGGCAGCGCGGCAGTGGAACCGCTGTCCACCAACCTACGTCGCGCCGAGCAACCCCCTGACGAAAGTGTCATCCAGACTTGGTTGCGCCAGCGGATCGCTCAGGCCATCAGCGTGCCGCCTGAACAGATCGCCGCGGACGAACCGCTCAGCCATTATGTCCTTGACTCAATCACCTTGGTAGCGATTGCTCGCGACCTGGAACTGTGGTTGGGTCGCAGCATTGCTCCGACGATTCTGTTTGATTCGCCAACCTTGGAGATTCTCGCCCGCCGGCTGACTGACCCCGCCTACTATGTGGCTACCTCGAAACCCGGTGAGGTGTCGGTCGATTCCCTGAGCGAGGGCGAACTCGATCAAGTTCTGGCTCAGCTGTTGAGCGAACCGGTCGCTACCCCCGAACAAACCCCCAGCCGTTAAACCCCAGTCTTCCACGGAGGGAGGACACACGATGAGCAGCGTACCCCACGCCAAACCGAACATGAGTCACCACCTAGAGCTACCCCCAGCCGCGGCGAAGAAGCGTATCTTCTGGCCGTACCTTCTGGTTATCGGCGGGTTTCACCTGTTGTTACCGTTGGCTTTTCTGCCCGGCCTCTTCAACCCGTGGTATATCCTCCTTTTAATCCCCGGAAACTACATTTTTGGCTCCCTGGGCATCAACCTGGCCTACCATCGCATTCTCACGCATCGTAGTCTGGAGACGCCGCGCTGGCTGGAACGGCTGTTGACGATCCTAGGCGTCTGCTCTTTGCAAGGTTCGCCTCTACGCTGGGTCACCACCCATCGCATCCATCATCAGTATTCCGACGAACAGGAAGACCCGCATTCGCCCTTCGTAACCTTCCTCTGGGGGCACATGAACTGGTTGTTCATCATCAACGACCAGATGGAGCGGCTTTCGACTTACGAACGCTACGCGCCGGATCTACTCGAAGATCCCTTTCAACGCTGGCTGCATCGCCGATACAACTGGCTGTGGGTGTACATCGTGCATGCCGTTTTGCTAGCCGGCCTGGCCTATCTGGTTGGCTACTTTGTCGCGGACAGCCTTTGGGATGCCTACTTGATTGGCACTGGGCTGTTTCTCTGGGGAGTGCTGGTGCGGACGATCTACGTCTGGCACATAACCTGGTTCGTGAATTCGGCGTCGCACTACTTTGGTTATCGCAACTACAACACCCAGGACCACAGCACCAACTGCTGGTGGGTCGCTCTCTTGACCAACGGCGAGGGCTGGCACAACAACCATCACGCCGCGCCCCGCGCCGCTGCCCACGGCCACCGCTGGTGGGAGATCGATCTGACATACACCACCATCGTCGTCATGACCTGGCTAGGGCTGGCCTGGAAGGTCGTTCCGATCAAGGTGCCTAAATCGTTCCTACCGAATGCCGCCCCGGAGGAATTAGCCGAGGAGCCTCATGAGCAACCCGCAACCTCCTGAACCGCCTCCGGTCATTCGCTGCGAGAACGTCTCCCGCCAGTTTCCCGATGGCAATGTCATTGCTCTTCGGGAGGTCAACCTGGAAATCGCTCGTGGTGAATTTGTCGCCATTATGGGACCGTCCGGCAGCGGCAAATCGACGCTGTTGAACCTCCTGGGCGGTCTCGATCGACCGACCTCAGGCGCGATTTGGGTCGACGGGGTGAAGTTGGAAACCCCGGCTCAATTAGATGACCTGCGCGTCAACAAAGTCGGGTTCATCTTCCAGGCGTTTCATCTGCTACCGACCCTGACGGCTTGTGAAAATGTCCAGGTGCCGATGTTCGAGGGACCGCTGACGGCGGCGGCGCGGCGGAAACGTGCCATCGAACTGATGGAGCAGGTCGGCATGGGCCATCGCTTGAATCACCTTCCGACGATGCTCTCCGCCGGTGAACGGCAGCGCGTCGCCATTGCCCGTGCCTTGGCCAACAATCCTTTGATGCTGCTGGCCGATGAACCGACTGGCACTCTAGACACGGCGACCGGCGAGGCGATTCTGCAGCTGTTCGAGGCCCTACATCGTGAGAAGAAAATGACGCTGATTGTCGTGACGCACAGCCCCGAAGTCGGCGAACGGGCCCATCGGCTTATCCGGCTTCGTGATGGGCGGATCATCGAAGATCGCATCCAGTCGGCCTAACTCACTCACGCCTGTACGTTGCGACACTCGGCTTTGCGGTGGATGCGTTTGAGCAATCCCGCCAGCACTCGACCTGGGCCAATCTCGACGAATTGCTCGATCCCGGATTCGAGCATACCGCGCATGGTGTTTTCCCACAGCACCGGCTCAACGACTTGCCGCGCCAACGTCGGTTTAATCGCAGCGAGATCAGTATAGGGCTGGGCGGTGACGTTAGCCCAGACCGGGACGCGCGGTGGCTTCAGGGGCACCTTCTCCAGAGCCTGGGTCAGCTGTTCGACTGCGGGTTGCATGATCGGCGTGTGAAAGGCCCCAGCGACGGCGAGCGGCACCACCCGCGCGTTGCTCGCCGTGGCCAGCTGAACGATCACCTCGCAGGCGGCCTTTTCGCCGGAGACCACCAGATTGCCCGGACAGAGGTAGTTGGCGATGCGAATTAACCCCTTTTCGGAGGCTTGTTCGACGAGTTGTTGGACTTGCGGTAGCTCGAGCAGGAGCAGACTGACCATGCCGCTAGGCGTAGCATCTGCCGCCGCTTGCATTGCTTGGCCGCGTTGCTGCACTAGTCGCAGTCCATCCTCAAACGATAAGGCTCCAGCAAAAGTCAAAGCGGTGTATTCGCCGAGACTCAGTCCGGCACAGGCCACACAGTCCTCCAGAGCGGTCGGTTCGTCGTGCCTGAGTTGCTCTAGAGCGGCGAGGCTGGCTACATAGATGGCCGGCTGACTGACGGCAGTGGAGTCGAGCCGCTCTTTTGGTCCTTCGGCACAGACCTGAAGTAAGTCGTAACCAAGGATCGTTGCCGCGCGGTCAAAAAGCTGGCGTGCGGCGGGGAGATTGGCGCAAAGCGATACGGCCATGCCGACAGTCTGCGCCCCTTGGCCGGGAAACAAAAAGGCCGCCTTGGCCATGTTCGCTGGCTCCTCGATCCCGCGGCGAAACTATTCGGTCGCCGGCGGGGGATTGGCTTCGAGTTCCTGAATGATAATTTCGTTCAAGTGCGCTCGGGCATAGCGAGCCGCGACGAGTAGGGCATTTTTGATGGCTCGATCGCCAGAACTGCCGTGGCAGATGATGCAGGCTCCGTCGATCCCCAACAGGGGTGCCCCGCCGTAGGTGCTATAGTCGTAACGAACCGCCAGCTCGTGCAGAGCGCGCTCAGCTAGGTGACGCTCTGCTTGCAGTGGGGACAGAACCTCGGCGTGGATGATCTTCATGAGAAATTCGAAGACTCCTTCGCCATATTTCAGCACCACGTTGCCGACGAAGCCATCGCAGACGACGACATCCGCCGCTCCCTTGTGGATGTCGCGTCCCTCAATGTTGCCGATGAAACGATCTCTCAGCGAGCCGGACGCCTGGGCAAAGAGATGATGCGTTCCACGGGCCAGATCGTGTCCTTTGGCTTCTTCCTCGCCGACGTTCATCAGGCCGATGCGCGGATTCTCGACCTGGAGAATGTTCCGTGCGTAGATCGACCCCATGATGCCATACTGGAACAGATGTTCGGGTTTGGCGTGGATGTTGGCCCCGACGTCGAGCAGGACGCACAACCCTTTCGCCGTGGGAAGAACAGCCGCGATCCCTGGACGAAGAACGCCTTTGAGGAAACGTTTGAGGAAATGCCCACCAGCGACCATCGCTCCGGTGTTTCCCGCGGAAACAATGCCGTCTACCTTGCGGGTGGCGAGCAATTCCCAGCAGCGTTTGATGGAATTATCGGGCTTACGGCGGAGGGCCTCGACCGGCTTCTCCTCCATCCCAACCACCTGGGTACAATGAAACAGTTCCAGCCGAGCGCGTTCCGGCCCGCTGGGTAACAACGGTTCTATCTGGGCTTGATCGCCCACTAGAACGATCGTCAACTCTGGTTCGGCACAAGCAGCCTGGATGGCCCCGGCGACGATCGGCTCCGGGGCATGATCTCCACCCATCGCGTCCAGCGCGATGCGCATGAATTACTTCTCCGTCGCCTGAACTGCGATAATCATTCGGCCTTTGTAATACCCGCAGTTGGAACAGACCCGATGCGGTCGAACCGGCTGCTCGCAGTTGGAACAGTAGTGCATCTGCATCGGATCAATATGATGGTGACTGCGGCGCATCCCTTTGCGGGATTTCGACGTTCGTCTCTTTGGTACAGCCATGATTCTTCGTGCGTTCGAGTTCTCAGGGTAAAGAGAACCATCGTAGGGCTGTCGCCAGCGGGTGTCAAGTCAGCTGAAACAGCCGCCGTACCTGGTTCCTCTTAATTCTTATCATAGAAACCTGGGAGAAAATCGACGATGGATCATCTCTGGGCCCCCTGGCGACTTTCCTACGTCGCCGCTCCGAAACCTCCAACCGTAGGAGAGGACTGTTTCATCTGTCGCGGCTTGGCCGAGAATAACGATCGAGCTAATCTCATCGCCCAGCGCCGCGAACATAGTGTGGTGCTGCTGAATCTGTTTCCCTACAACAATGGACATCTGCTCATCGCTCCCAAGGCCCACAAAGCTACCTTGGAAGCGTTGACCGTCGACGAACTGCTCGATGTCATGGAAGGCGTCCGCGAGAGCGTGCGGACACTCGGGGAATTGATGAAGCCGGATGGTTTCAACGTCGGACTGAACCTGGGCAAGGCCGCCGGCGCGGGGTTGCCGGGACACCTGCATTGGCATGTCGTGCCGCGCTGGAACGGTGACACCAACTTCATGCCCGTTCTCAGCGAAACCCGAGTGATCGTGCAGTCGCTAGAAGCACTGTATGACCTGTTAATGACCCGCTGGGGCGGACAATCTGCGGCCCCGCCTTGCCGTCCGTCGCTGTCGGGGTAAACTCGTCACCAACCAGCAACGCAGTAGGACTCTCCACGAAAGGGCGGCCACCATGGGGTTCAAACAAACCAGTGAGCATCGATTCGGCAAAGGGTCGTTCCATCAGATCGGCCTGGTGCGAGGCCAATTCGGCAACGTTCCCGAAGATCAGTGGTTAAAGTTTATCTCCGAAGTCGGCTTCGACGGCTGGGAGGAAGCCAGCTGGGAACTCGACCTCCGACGTTGTGATACTGATGAGGGAGCCGCCGCTTACGCCCGCGAGCGCGTTGAGCTGGCGAAGAAACTGAACCTCGAAATTTTCACGGTCGCCACCCATCTTCAGGGGCAGGCGCTGGGCGACGAGCCAAGTGTCAAAACCCTTCAGTTTCTTAAGCCGGGTGAAGCTCGCGCCGCCTACAAAGCCTGGCGCGACAAGGGCAACCACCCGCCACGCACCGATCCGTACTTCGTCCCCGACGAGGTGGGCAAGCTGCTGCACGCCGAGGCTCTGCGTGATCTGCTCGCTTGCGTTCGCTACGCCGGCCATCTCAGCAAACTACAAAATCGCAAGGTCGCTCTACCAGGGTTCGTCGGTTCGCCGGCCCACTGCTGGAGCCACTGGTTCCTGTTCCCGCCGCTGCCGACCAGCTTCGAAGGACACCCCATTCCAGACGTGCGCCAGGTCAGTCTAGAGTTGCTTGTCGAACGGTTCGGTCCGGTGTTCGATCTGTGCAAACAGTACGGCGTGACGTTCGACTTGGAGTGCCATCCTTCGGAACGAGCGATGGGCGACCTTGAATCGGCGCACGACTACCTCGCGGCAATGGATAAAGCTGGCTACGCGGATGTCTGCGGGTTCAATCTGGACGGCTCGCACATGGAATGGCAGAATGTCTCGGTGATCGAGTTCATCCGCGAGTTTAAGGACCGTATTCACTGTGCCCACGTCAAGGGGGTCTGGGTGGCACGAGAACACTGCCGCGGTGGACGTCTTGGCGGCCATCGTCCCATGGGCCACTGGACCAACGGCTGGAACTTCGTGACCGCCGGCACCGCTCGCGATGCCAACAGTCTGGAAGAGATCTTCATTGAGCTGAACCGGATCGGCTACGATGGTGCGGTGAGCATCGAATGGGAAGACAACGATGCCGAGCAACACGCTGGGGCTAAAACAGCGCTGGCCAATTGCCGCCGTGCCGACAATCCGCCCAGTGGTATGCGACATGATGAGATGTTAAAAGGCTGATTTTCGCAACCCGGCCCCTCTTCGACGACCGCCGAGGAGGGGCCAGAGATGCTACCATGTCCACTCGGTTGCAACAACGGCAAGCCCGACTGAGAGCCGAGTACGGTTTCGATTTCCCGGACGATTTCTATCAGTTCTGGGAGTTCGCCAACCGAGTTTCGCCTCTGGAGCCTTTGCACGCCCTGGCCGCGATCGATCTGGTTCTCGTCGGGCCGTTCGACGTGTTGGCGGGCCGCCTCGATGGCCAAGTGCCGCGACACAGCTTGCTATTGCACTGGCGCTATCACGACGATCCCCCAGAGTTTTTTACCACCCTCGTGGGCGGCGGCGATGGTCTGCACTTCGGTTATTTCCTCGACGACCCTGAACGCAAAGAAGGATGTACTTGCAGTTACTACGCTCGCGACGCCTACGAACTGTCCGTGGATGGCGACACGATCTTCGAGTCAGTGCGCCTGCATCTGGAATACTATCAGGCTGACGTGCAGGCCTCGTTGGAAGAGGGTATTGAAGAGGGCGATGCTCTCAAGGATTTGGAGAAGCTGCGGAATTCTCTGTTACGCTACGCCACGGCTGATCGGCCTGAGATTGGCGAAGCCTACACGGAACGGTATGCGGGAGTCTCCCAGCGGGAGCCGCGTGTGGTGGCGGAGACTTGCGAAGGCATGGGAATCGTCGTGCCCCGCGAGAAATATCGTCCCTTGTCGCTGCGGGAAAAAAAACTTTGGCAGACTCTGCGTAAGGAAAAAGACAAACTACCCAGCTTGATCGAGGAAGCACGTCAAGCGCTTCGAGAAGGCTATCCCGGAACGGCGCTGGAACTAGGAAAAAATCTCTGGGCGACCGGAAACGAGGTCGAGGCGGAAGCCGCTTACGAACTGCTCGATGCCGCCTATGCCGCTCTAGAACGAGAGACGCTGCGTCGCGTTTTGCACACCCATCGTGCCCAACGCGATCTTCCCTCTGTGGACATTCTTGAACCCGAGGAGTAACTCCGCCGAGTTACTCCGCTCTCTCCGCGTGACACTCCCCTCTGTCCGTGTGCCTGTGGATTGTGTAGTTAATCTTCACTCGTCCATCTGGCGAAATCGGCTATCGATTAACCGGTTTGGCTAGGTTCGCTTGCCTGGTGCGCGTGCGCTGTGGTATGAACGTGGATTTAGGGGATCATTTTCGTCCGACCTCCACCTGAGCGGAGATCGGACGTACAGGGAGATTTAATCGTGGCCTCCGTCGAAGAACGTGTCATCGAGTTAGTTTGTGAGCGCCTGGGTGTGAACAAGGAACAGGTCACTCGTCAGACCTCATTTATCGATGATGTCGGCGCGGATTCACTGGATATCGTCGAACTGGTCATGGGGCTGGAAGAAGAATTCGGCATTACCATTCCCGACGATCAGGCCGAAAAGATCAAAACAGTTGGTGAAGCCATCGACTACATCGAAAGGGAGAAGGCAAAGCAATGACGCGGCGGGTTGTCATCACGGGCATGGGGACGGTGAACCCGCTCTCCTCGGACCTGAAGGGATTCTGGGACGGCCTTTGCGCTGGTCGAAGCGGGGTCAGCTACATCGAGCAGTTCGACACCTCCAAGCACAAAGTAAAATTTGCCGGCGAGGTGAAGAATTTCAACCCCGAGGCCACCGTCGAGGCCAAAACGGCACGACGGCTCGATCGTTTCGCGCAGTTTGCCCTGGTGGCAGCCTATCATGCACTGAAAGACAGCGGCTTGGAACTCGCCAAAGAAGATCCGTTTCGTTGTGGCGTGATTTACGGATCGGGCATCGGCGGGCTGTGGGAGTTCGAGGAGCAGCACACCCGCTTCATGGAAGGCGGACCTGGTCGCATTAGTCCCTTCGTCGTGCCCAAGATGATCGTCAACGCTGCCGCCGGCAACATTTCCATTGAGTTCGGGCTATCTGGCCCCAACACCGCCGTCTCGACTGCTTGCGCTAGCGCAGCCCACGCCATCGGCGACGCCATGCGAGCTATTCAGTACGATCACGCCGACGTGATGTTCACCGGCGGCAGCGAAGCCGGCATCACCCCGATGGGCGTTGGCGGCTTTATCCAAGCTCGGGCCCTGTCGAATAACAACGAACGTCCTCAGGAGGCCAGTCGTCCTTTCGACAAGGACCGGGACGGTTTTGTTCTCGGCGAAGGCGCGGGTGTGCTGATTCTCGAAGAGTTGGAACATGCTCGCCGTCGTGGCGCACGTATCTACGCCGAACTGCTCGGCGTGGGCAATACTGCCGACGCCCATCACATCACCGCGCCCCATCCCTGCGGGGCCGGCGCGGCGCGCGCCATGCAGGTTGCTCTCAAAGATGCCAAGCTTGATCCCAGCGATATTCAGTATGTCAACGCTCACGGCACCAGCACGCCACTAGGCGACGAGGCCGAGACCAAGGCGGTCAAGGAAGTCTTTCGGGAACACGCTCGCAAACTGGCCATCTCTAGCACCAAGAGCATGATCGGTCATCTGCTCGGCGCGTCTGGCGCGGTCGAACTGATTGCCACCGTGCTATCCTTAGTGCATGGCGTGGTGCATCCCACTATCAACTATCGCACGCCCGACCCCAACTGCGACCTCGATTACGTCCCCAACGAAGCACGCCAGCTGCGGGTGCGTCGCGCTCTGTCCAACAGCTTCGGCTTCGGCGGACATAACTGCTCCATCGTCGTGGGGACGCTCGATTAACCTGTCCAGTTGGATCGGGGCCTAAAATCGGTTTGATGGCACGCTTTTCCCTCACTGCACGCTGGGTACTGCCGGTTACCGCGCCGCCGCTTGAGCGTGGTCTCGTCACGGTGGATGGGGAGACGATCGTTGCCGTTGAGCCTGCGGACACTCGCTCGGCGGATGTCGATTTCGGCGAAGCGATCGTACTACCCGGCCTGGTCAATGCGCACACGCACCTCGATTTGTCCGGAATGCGTGGATTGGCACCTGCTCGGCTACCACTGCCCAATTGGTTGCGTGAGGTAATCGCCCATCGTCGGACTCAGTCTGCAGAGCAGGTGCAAGCGGATCTCCACGCGGGACTTACCGAATGCCTCCGCACCGGCACAACACTGCTGGGCGACATTTCTGGAAATGGCACCTCGTGGAGTGTTCTGGCTAAGGCACCGATCCGAGCCGTGGTGTTTCGTGAACTGTTGGGATTGGCCGGCGACCGACTGCACGGAGCCATCGCTACCGCATGCCAGTGGAGCCAGTCCCACGAATCAACGCTGACCTGCCGACCGGGACTCAGTCCGCATGCGCCGTACAGTGCGGGGCGCGAACTCTATCGTCGTCTCACGGCGTGGGACTGGCCATATCCTGTTCCGTTGGCCACGCATCTGGGCGAATCACTGGAAGAACTGGAACTGTTAAGAGACCATTCAGGATCTTTTGTTTCCTTTTTACAGCAGCTCGGAGTGTGGTCGCCTGAGCAACTCTGTGATCTTGACGAACTCTTGAACCAACTGGCTCAAGCAGCGACTCGCGTGCCTGTGCTGTTGGCGCATGGTAACTATCTGTCGCCGCAGCAAGTGCCGACTGGTGCAACCGTGGTCTACTGTCCGCGCACTCATGCCGCCTTCGGTCATGCGCCGTATCCGTTGAAGGAGTTTCTAGGGCACGGCATCCGGGTAGCGTTGGGGACCGACTCGCTGGCGTCCAACCCCGACCTGGACCTGCTGGCCGAAGCGCGCTTCTTGCGTCGGCGAACCGAGCTGTCGGGCGAAACTATCCTGCGATTGGCAACGCTCGCGGGAGCGGAAGCTCTGGGCTATGGCGACGTCACTGGCAGCCTGACTCCAGGCAAATCGGCGGATCTCCTCGTCGTATCTCGCGCCGAAAGCTCGTCCTGTCTGGAGACCCCCTACGATTTACTGCTATTGTCCGATTCGCCCGTTACGCATGTTCTCTGTCGCGGACGCTGGCTAGTCGGACATGTATAACATCCGTAAGCGCACTCCTTCGAGCAGAGGAATCGACGACAATGCCGCTCGGCTATCTCGCTTTGGTACTGCACGCTCATCTGCCCTTCGTTCGCCATCCCGAGTACAACGATTTTCTCGAAGAAGATTGGCTCTACGAGGCCATCACCGAGACGTACATTCCGCTGCTCGACGTTTTTGAAGGACTGGATCGCGACGGTGTCGACTGGCGAGTAACCATGTCGGTGTCGCCAACGCTGGCGGCGATGCTCAGTGATGAGTTACTGCAACAACGCTACCTGAATCGCCTGGACAATCTGTTGTCACTGACGACAAAGGAACTCGAACGCACGCGCTGGGAGCCCGAGTTTCACGTTCTGGCCCAGATGTATCATTCGCGGTTCAGTCGTTGTCGCGAGGTGTTCACACGACAGTACGACTGCAACCTGCTGCGCGGCTTTCGGCGGTTCTACGAGGCGGGTCGGCTCGAACTGATCACCTGCGGAGCTACCCACGGCTACCTGCCGCTGATGGTGCAAAACGGAGCCTCGCAACGGGTCCAGATCGAAATCGGTTGCCGCGAGTTTGAACGTCACTTCGGTCGCCGTCCTCAGGGGATCTGGCTACCGGAATGTGGCTATGCACCGGGAGTCGATGAATTACTTCGTCAGTCGGGGATCCGCTACTTTTTCATGGACACGCACGGCATCCTCTTTGCCGAGCCTCGACCACGCTATGGCGTGTATGCCCCTCTGGTTTGTCCGAAAAGTGGCGTCGCCGCCTTGGGCCGTGACACCGAATCATCTAAGCAGGTTTGGAGTGCGGTCGAGGGCTACCCGGGCGACTTTTCCTACCGCGACTTCTACCGCGACGTCGGCTTTGATCTGGACTACGACTATCTCAAACCGCACCTGCACCAGATCGGCATTCGCAGTCTTCTGGGGATCAAGTACTACAAGATCACCGGCAAGACCGATCACAAGCTGCCCTACAATCCGGAAGAGGCGCTGGCCCGCGCTGCGGAACACGCCGGCAACTTCTTGTTCAACCGCGAGAAGCAGGTGGAATGGTTGTCTGGCTCGATGGATGGTCGACCAGCTTTGATCGTCGCGCCGTATGATGCCGAACTGTTTGGCCATTGGTGGTTCGAGGGACCAGACTGGATCAACTTCCTGCTCCGTAAGATTCACTTCGATCAGGAGACTATCAAGACAATTACTATTCCGGAGTATTTAGAGCGGCATCCTCGGGTACAGATCGCCCAACCGACGATGTCGAGTTGGGGCTACAAGGGCTACAATGAAGTCTGGCTAGAAGGTTCGAATGATTGGATCTACCGTCACTTGCACGAAATTGCCGAGCGCATGGTCGAGTTGGCCAAGGAGTATCCGCAGGCAGAGGGACTGACTCGGCGAGCGCTCAACCAGGCGGTACGCGAACTATTGCTGGCCCAATCCAGCGACTGGGCGTTCATCATGAAGACCGGCACCATGGTGGACTACGCCCGCGAAAGAACGAAGGTTCACCTCTTGAACTTCTTGCACCTTTATGATTCTTTGAACAAACACGAAATCGATGAAGGCTGGCTGTGCGAGATCGAACGTCGGCACAATCTCTTCCCCGACGTGGATTATCGCATGTATGCCTGAGTAACGACGCTCAGGCAATCCTCTCTCCCTGGATTCGGCCTGAGGTGTTTCATGACTTTTCGTTGGCTTGGCCTCTCCGTGATCGCTTTGCTGTTGGTCTCTCTCATGGCCTGCAACAAGCCTCAGAGCAAACGAGTCGAGATAGGAGACGTGCCGAACACTTCGCTAGCGGATGAGGAACCCGCCGGGCCGAACGTCTTTGATGACGTGACCGCGAAAACCGGCATCCAGTTCACCTATCGCAATGGCGAGGACACCGCGAACCACCTATCGATTCTCGAATCTTTGGGAGGTGGAGCCGGACTGATTGACTACGATGGCGACGGCCTGCTCGACATTTTCCTGCCTGGCGGGGGCGGATTTGCCGGTCCAGACAAGAAACAGATCGTTGGCTATCCCTGCAAGCTGTACCGCAACCTGGGCAACTGGAAGTTCGAAGATGTTACTGCCAAAGTCGGGCTAGAGCGGACCTGGTTCTATACCCATGGCGTCGCGGTGGCCGATTATGACCGTGACGGCTGGCCAGATTTGCTCGTGACGGGATTCGGTGGCGTGGTCCTGTTTCGCAACGTCCCTGTGGATGCCAACGACCTCAGCAAGGGGCGACGCTTTGAAGACGTAACGGCCAAATCCGGCCTTGATCAGGGCATCTACTGGGCTGTCAGTCCCGCCTTTGCCGATCTCGATGGTGACGGCTACCCCGATCTGTTTCTCTGTCAGTACGTCGATTGGTCGTGGAACAAGAATCCGTCGTTCATCTATGATCGCGACATCTATGACGTGGCTCCGCCGCGCGAATTTAACGGTTTACAGGATCTCTTATATCGCAACACGGGCAAAGGCACCTTTGAGAACGTCACCAGCGAAGTGGGGCTGAAGCCCGGTGGACCGGAGTCAAGCAAAGGATTAGGCGTTATTGCTGTCGATGTCAACGGCGATGGCAAACCCGAGCTCTACGTCTGCAACGACACGGTTGATAACTTCCTCTACGTGAATCAGTCCAGCCCTGGCAAAATTCGCCTCAAAGAAATGAGCATCCTCAGCGGCACCGCACGCGATGGCAAAGGCGGAGCCAACGGCAGCATGGGCGTCGACGCCGGCGACCCCTTCCGCACAGGCCGACCGTCGATTTGGGTGACCAACTATGAGAACGAGTTGCACGCCCTGTATCGCAACGAGTGTCGCAAGGAGCTGATCTACTTCACCTATGCCACGGAGCAGGTCGGCCTTGCCGTTTTGGGACAGACTTATGTCGGCTGGGGCACGGCGTTCGTCGACGTCGATCTGGACGGCTGGGAGGATCTGTTTGTCAGTAACGGCCACGCTATTCGCTATCCCGTCGGACCGGGAGTGACTCGCCGTCAAAAGCCAGTGCTGATGCTCAATCAACGTGGACGCTTCGTCAAAAGCAACCGACAACTCGGCGAGTACGGCACGCAGCAGCATCTTGGTCGCGGCGTGGCTTTTGGCGACCTGGACAACGACGGACGCATGGACCTGGTTCTCTGCCACACGAACGAGCCAGTCTCGATACTTCGCGGCATCGGCGGACAGGGGCATCACTGGTTCGGGGTCGAGTTGGTGGGGAAAGACCATGCGGACTATGTCGGCGCAAAGGTAACGCTGACGGCCAACGGTGAGACTCAGACCCGCTTCGCCAAAGGAGGCGGTTCCTACACCTCGGCCAACGATCGCCGCTGCCTCTTCGGCCTGGGCAAAGCAAACAAGATCGACGCCGTGGAAGTTACCTGGCCCGATGGCAGCGTCAGTAAGTTTGCCAATCAGCCAGTGGACCGCTATATTCGCGTCACACAATCAAGAGAGAAATAATCTCTAGATCACGTCGCAAAATGGTGAAACGGAGCGCCGGCTAAAGCCTGCGACTACCGTTCGGATTGACAGGTAGCTGCAGGCGGAGTAGCAGGTAGCCGCAGGCTTTAGCCGGCGAAAGTTTCCACTGCGAAAGCGATTCCTACCTCATTGCCGCTAAACCATTTGAAGAATCGCTCCAAAAGCGTCCGGGTGCTAACTCGGATGAACGTAACTCACTCGAATAATAATAACAATGAGCCGCCTGGAAGAACTTTCCAGGAGCGGCTCGTTCGTTCGAGTCGAGGTTGCTCGAACGGTTAGTCCGTCACTAGTCCCTGAACCTTGAAGTCGATATCGCCATCGGTTTTCAAGTCGGTGACGATTTTTAATAATCGGTCCAGCGTCCCAACCTTGTTCGACTTCAGCTTGACCGAAACAACATGCACTTCACGAGGCTCATTGCTCGCTGGCTTCACTTCGAGAATGCCATCGGTGCCTTTAACTTCTTTGATGACAAATGGCTGAACGCCGCGAACGACCACACGGCGAACCATCTCTTCATCCTTCTTGACGACGCCCAGAGCCAAAAGTGAAGGACTGATCGTCAAGGGAGATTCGATCTCCACAGTCAAGGGAATGCGAACCTGCGTCATATTGACGATGTTGGTCTTGAGCCAGACATCGGTATACCACTTGCCAACAGGCGTGTCGTGACGCAGCTTGACTGTAACGTCGTAAGCCACCTCTCCAGTCGGCAAACGATGCACTTCCTTGACGGTCGGTAGAACGTAGTTACTCTCCCCCTTGGCCGATTCGATCTTGGCACCGATGTTGCCATAGATCGTCACCCGCACGGTTGAGGTAGGGGTAGTTCCCCGCTTGACTTGCCCGATCGCGAAGGTGTCGGGAGTGAGCATGAAGTCATTGCGTCCGTTGGCCTGAACCCAGAGGCGAACCTCTTCAAAGTTGGGCCGATCGAACTGCACATACACGGTAACGGATTTGGGGCCGACGAACCGGGTCGTGTCCATCGAGGTGACGATGTACGTATCCTCACCAGGTTGTAGCAGCGTCCTGGGAGAAGCGTAGGCGGTGACGCAGCCACAGGAGACGCGAACATTAGAAATGTTCACCGTCTGTTTGGTGTTGTTGACTACACGGAAATTGTGTTTCTGTGCCGGCCCACGAGGCACTGAGCCAAAATCCTTGCTCAGGGCATCGAACAGGCCGTCGGCCCAGGTGGCAGCTTCCGCCGAACCAACCACCCAGAGACCGGCGATCAGAACCAGACTGTACCGCAACATGGTAGCTCAATCCTGCTCCTGCCCCCTTGGTCGCCGGTGTTCACGCCGGTGAAGTTCTGTAGTAGGGCTTCCTCGGGGGTACAATTTGACTATGACGCGCGGCCAAAGGCTCGTCAACGGGCCTCCTCTGGAATTCACAGAGTGCCAGTCCGTAGAGAGCGTACATCTCTACGCAGCCTCGTCTTCCGATAGAGCCGCCTTCAACCGGCAAAAAGTGCTTCATCGTCCAGTACGAGCGAGTACCGCAACTGTGACACGAAAAGCTCCGGCTTTTTTCAAAGCTTTGGCTGCCTCACTCGCCGTCGCTGCTGTGGTCATCACGTCATCGACTAGCAAGAGGTGCTTACCGCGAACCACAGAGTTTGCCCAAAACGCGCCTTTAACATTGTTGACCCGCTCAGTGAAAGAGTTGAAGACCTTCTGGTCTTTCGTCGGGCGAATCCGTTTTAGGACGTGATACCAGCAGGGAACGTGCAACAGACGACCGAGGCCCCAGGCCAGAGCCGCGCTGGGATTGTAGCCGCGTTGCAGTCGTCGCCGCCAGTGCAGCGGTACAGGCACGAGGGCATCGACACCGAGGGAGAGAAAGCGGGAACGATGCAATTCGGCCCAACGCTCACCGAGTAACTCGGCCAGCCACTCGTTGGCAGCGTGCTTCATCCGCAGCACAGCCCAGGCGAGTTGTTCCTCGTACACCCCCAGCCGCATTGCCGCATCAAACCCCAGGGATCGTGACCGACATTCACGGCACCCGTGGCTGACCTGACTGTATGGACCAACGGTAGCGGCACAACGCGGGCAAGCGGGGAAAGGATCCACGAACAACGCCTGCTGGCATCCCTCGCAGAACGAATCGCGTAGCAGCCGTGGCGGTGCAAGGCACAACAGACATCGGGGAGGATATAGTAGATCCGTTAGTTCTTGCCAGATCCGAGACAGCAACATAGAGATGGCCTCTGGCACGACGACCGGCAGAAAGGAGATGAGGCCATTCTAGACCGATCGATCGCCAGAACCAGGGCATTCCATGCCACAGCTAAAGTCGCTCTATCCCCGCAACCGATACCAGGCATGGGAGGACCAGCAGATCCGGCACAACCGGATTCGCGCTTGCCGGGTGTGCTGATGATCGGCCACCCCGGTCTAGGAAGGGGTGAGGGGAATGAGAAAGCTGCGAACCCTGGTGCTGATGGCGGCCATCGCCGTGGCCGGGATCGGCGGGTGTGCCCCCCTGTCAATGGGCATCTTTACACCCATCCCCGTGCCCCCCTGGGTCACGGAGAGGATGCAAGAGAAGTATTGCCACAAAAACGATTGGCGGACTCCAGTTCTGCCGCCAATCAAGGAAGGGGCACCGCCGCCGTTGTGTGAGGATCCACCGGACCAGGCTCGAATCTTACGAGCTTTGCCGAAGGTACCGCGTGGAATACCTTATTTCTATGAGGAGCATCGCGACAACATCGTCACCACGACCGAGTTGATCGTGGACAAGATCGATCCGCCACGCTTCTTCCCGCTGATCGGTCTGGCTCAGCTGCATCACTGCCACTGGAAATGCACGGTTTACTACGACGAAACCATCGAATCGGGTTATCCGTTCCCGTTCCGATGCACTCGTCCTCGGGTGCAGGTGGTGTACATCGATTTGGACCATCTGCATCTGTGCCCCGGACCGTCGGACGATGTCAAACAATCGGTCACTCGTGATCTGAGTGGCCCGTGAGGCTCTTCGGAGCGATTGGCTCGTAACTCCTGACGTGAACTCGTCGTGAGAGCGGCCAATCGCTCCCCTGAATCCTTCGCCCAACTTAGCCAGCTTCCTGCCCAGCCACTGTTTGGGCCTACCATCTACCGTCTATCTGCCTTCCCGCCATCGCGCAGGATTCCCACCCGCAAGCATCCTGCGTGCCTCGGAGGTTTTTTCAATGACCCACCTGATCCGGCGACTAGCCCGGCTACTGTGCGTGGCTGGCGGTTGCAGTTTAGCCACATTCCAACCCGCTTATACTCAATATACTCCCCAGACTGGGAACACCATCACTTTGAATGCGGAACAAGTCCGCCACGAGGCGATGAAAGTTGAGGTCGCCCTACTCGGCGATCCCGTCACCATGCGCCTTCCCTTAACAGTGGGACTCGAGGATACCGGAGTAGTCGTCAAAGGTATCGTCCCCAGCGAGGCGACCCGTTTGCGTGTCCTCGAAGTGGCTCGGCAGAGCTGCTACCTACCAGTTAAGGACGGGTTGACTGTGCCCAGTGTGGTAGTCGGCGACACATTGACAATGAAGAAACAGGCCCGCGACATGCTGGTCCGCCAGCTCGGCAGCAAGGCCGATCGCTTCACCATCACCGTAGCTGAGGATGGCCAGATTCAGGTCGAAGGAGAAGTGAACTCGATCGAAGAAAAGTTGCAGGTCAGTCGCGCTCTGCGAAGTGTCATGGGTTGCTCCCGTGTGGTCAACTGCCTGGCCGTACGCGGCTTCGATGTCGTGGGCAAACCTATCACGGTGATCGCTAGCGACGCGGATCGACTGGTCTGTTCGACGCTTCGCAGCGACCCCCGCACCGAAACCAAGCCTGAACTAACTCTACGACAGGTGCAATATTCCGACGAAATCTATCCGCCATTGCCACGGATGCGCACCACGGTCGCCTCGGGACTACCGCCACTACGCTCCGTATCAAGTACATCTCAGGCGGAACTGATCCCGACGTCGGGATGCAGTTGCACCCAGGGAGCAATGGTGACGCACGAGAAGCCGGGTATGCTCGACAAGCTCGGAGCCTGGAAGAATGCTCGCACGGCGCGTCGGCAACAGCCCGGCATGGTGCAACAGGAGCCGCAGATCGTCACCCACAGCACCAGCTACCACTCGGCTCAGCCCCAACCAATGCCCTCGGCTCCCGTGAACACTGCAGCGACACACTTCAGTTCCAACGAGTTGCCGCAGTACACGACTCCGCCACGAAATGCCGCTGGGGAAGTGACGGCTTGGCCGCCGGCCTATCGCTCCTCGCCGCCGAATGAGCCGCTCCAAAACCGTCCACTAGCCACCTTCCGAATCCCGGCCCGCCAGAATGCGTCGCCGGCGATGCCGCAATCGAGCCAGCCGGTCGTGCAGCAACCGACGACTGTTGTTCCTGCGACAGGTCCGTCCGTGGTGCAGGCTTCCTCCGCTCCTCAAGCTCGGGTGGTAGCACCACTGGCCGCCGCCCCAGAAATCATCCCGCAGCGTCACTCGGCACAAGCAGAAATCAAAGAGGATCTTAATTCTCCGCCGCCGATCCGAATGACGGAGAAAGAGCTGCACAAACGAGTCGGCGAGGCGTGCGGCAAAATGGCCAAAGAGGTCCGCATCGAAGTGTTGCCGGATCAGAAAATCCTGGTGCATGTCTATGCACTACCGGCCACCGAGCATCTACTCGTCTCTCGCCTGCTGCACGTCACCGAGCTGGGCGCGCGCAACGTTCAGCTACACGTTCACCTGGCGAACTGACCACGCTGGAAAGGGTTAAATGCAACCAAGCCGACCCCGAACAGATCACGGGATCGGCTTGGTTGACTTTTAGGATCTGTTATATCAATCAATGTTTCTTCATCCGCTCGCGACAAAAGGCGGTTTCCTCCAGAATGGGATTCAGACAGAGATTGCGGAAGAAGTAGCTTCCGATCAAGTCGCCGTGCTGATCGCGCAGAACGGTCCCCACTTGTAACCCCGTTTCAGGATCAAAATAGTAGGTAGAATCAACAATCCCTTCAGGATCTCGTTGGGGCAAATCGACGCGATGCACCACCCAGCAGGTCCGCCCCTCTAGTTCAGGAATCGCCTGCAACCCGCGAAAACTCACTCGCAGTTCACCACGTTCCCGAGAGGCTTTCCACGCCTGTAGGGTGCGTTCCATCCCCTTTTTCATGCCGAACTCGTTGATCGGAAATCGTGACGTCGCTCGGGCATCCTCGTCGTCCACCGGACAGGTGACTTGTCCGATAATCGCTCTCCATCCCGCCAGTTGAACGATAATTTCGTTGTTGTACTGCCCGTCGACAAACAGGGTCTTCCGGGCCAAGCGATGCCCGCGTTTCCACTCCATCAGCACGCTGAAGGGCGACTCACGGAAGGTGACGAGAATTTCTTCCTCGGCACCTAACTTGCCCTGAAGCCGTTCTTGCTTCACCAGCGTTGCCGTGTAGGCGTGTATGTGCCGATCCACTCGATCCAGACACTGTTCCAGAAACGCTACTGGATCGGAAACCACCAGATTTTCGAGGTCGCCGGTCTTGAGGATCGGCTTGCGAGTCTCGATGACCGACAACAGGGGAGGCGACGTGTCACTGACCGGGGGATAAGAGCAACCTCCGAGCAGGCACGCGGGCAAGTACCAGCAAATGCGACGCATGACAAAGCCCTCCTCGGGTGCCGCTTCTCAGTGTACCGCCGTTCGTCGCCCTGAAACAATTGCTCGTACCGTCGCTTCCTTCGGAACAAAGGCGAGGGCGAACAACCGTAGCGAACAAATTGACCTTGCCGGTCTCATGGCGTGGCGTGATTGGCGACAACCAGAACCGGTTGTCCCTTAGCGTATAAATCGGGGAAACTACCGACGACTCGGGAACCTGGAGGAAGTAGGGGTTCTAGCTCGGGCCAGCGTTCCACACTGACGAAGACATAGCTGGGCAATGGCTGGGACAGGAAATGGACCGCTTCGGGCACCACGTCGAGCCGACGTACTTCTCGACGACAATAGAACACCATCGACGGTCGATCGTAACAGTAGGCTCCAACACGGATTTCGCGATATTCATGATCGCTCGGTAAGGTACTAGCCAGTGAGGGACTAGCCTTGAGATCGTTCAGGGCGATCAATGCTCCGCCACACACCACCGAGACAAACAGCGTTGCTGTGAGTGTCAGGGCGATAAGCATTCGGTCACGATCGCGAAAGAGCAAATACCAACCAGCGACCAAGGCTCCCAGTACGGGAATCACGCCGACCCAGACCCAGGAGAGCAGCCCAGGAATCAAGAAGCTCAACTGTGGCAGTTCGATGCCGCCGCCGAGTATGAACAGCGCGGTCGAGGTACCAAAGCCAGCGAGACCGAGAATCGCTAGGGCCGTGGCCAGTATCCATCCAGGAATGGCCAACTGTTCGGTCCGCCAGCGTTCCAAGGTCCAGGCAGTCACTAGCGCGATGGCTGGATACAGCGGCAAGATATAGTTGGGCAGCTTGGTACTGGCATAGGTAAACACGGCGAAGCAGACGGCAAACCACAAGAAAAGAAAGCGAGCCGGGGCCTGAGTCTCGTCGGCCTGGCGGAGCCGCCAAAACAGGTGAGCCAACGTCGGTCCGAGAAAGATCGACCAGGGGAACAGGCCGACCGCCAGCACGATGACGTAATAGAACGGCGACCCCCCGTGATTCTCCATCGAGGTGTTCACGCGGTTCATGTGGTGGGTGTTCCAAAACTCGCGGAGAAACTGCCCCTTGGTTTCCACGCCGACCCAGATGTACCACGGAGCCGCCACCAGCAGAAAAATCAGGATTGCTTCTCCCAGATGCAGATCGAACAGTCGGCTCAGCTGCCGTTGCCATAGCAAAAAAAGGAAGACCACCACGCCAGGGAACAACAATCCGATCGGGCCTTTAGCCAGCACGGCGAAACCACAGGCGACAGCCGAGGCGTAAATCCACCACACCCGACCTGTTTGCCAGTAGCGGTAGTACAAGCCAAGTGTCAGAGTGGTGAAGGCCAGCAACAGCGCATCTGGATTGGCGAAGTGCGCTCCGCCCAGAACAGCAACACAGGTGGAGAGAACTACTCCAGCCAACAGCCCTGTTCCAGCTCCGAAAAGTAGTCGACCGAATTCATAGGTGGCCACGATTGCCAGTAGGGTCGCCAGAGCCGAGGGAAATCGGGCGGCGGTCTCGTTGACCCCCAGGCCGCGGTAGCTAGCGACCTGCAACCAATACAACAGCACCGGTTTGGCGCTGCGGAGCTTGTAGTTAAAGGTGGGAACGACGAAATTACCGCTCTGTAGCATCTCGCGGGCAGCCTCGGAGTTCAGCCCCTCGTCGATGTCCCAGAGGGTGGGCTTGCCCAGATTGGGCAGACATCCCAGCGCCCAGAGAACGACCAGCAACAGATAATGACCAGCCCGATGATTCATGGAGCGGAACATTCCGTGTTCCTCACAAAACAGGCGACGCCGGATCATACCGTGAACCCCAGGAAGAAAGGGAGAGCAACCAGAAACAAAGGCAACAAAACCGCTTTATTCCATTTAACCCCTACAATCGCTCTCAACGGACGTTAACCGCCTCGGAACTGGCCCGAATCGAGGCGGTGAAGTGTGGGCGGATGGAGATTTGCGTCGATAGGTAATTCTGGCGGGGGTCGGCAGATCTCCGCTCACGGAGGAGTAGGCGACATTGTCGCAACGTGCTTGCAGGATGCGAGCGGAGATTACCCCATGCCAAGGAATCTACTTACCCGCGCTGCCCTAGCGGCGGTGCTGGGCTGGGGGGTGTGGGCCGGGCTTGCCCGTGCCGGAGGGTCGGACCTTTATCCGCGGACGCCGTCGGCGGCTACTACCTTACCGCCTGGCCATCCGCCCGTGGATTCGTCCCCTTCTAAAACACCCCTCAAGGATTGGATCCTCTACAAGAGGCCCCTTGGCTGTTGGGCGAGTTTCAATGGCTACGGCTGTGGAAGCTTGCGGTCAGAGTGTACCTTCCTATTCGGCGGCTGTCGCTCCTTTTGGGGTGAGCCGTGTCTGAAAGGCGCTCCGCCATCTCCGCTGCCGCCCTGGGCAGGACGGGAGTCCGGCTACTGGCAACCACCACCGGGTTCCCCCGCCGATCGAGAGATGTCCGGCCAGACCAACTTGCGTCGAACCGGCTGCTCGACCTGCCCGCAATGACGTCTACCCTTCCCCCAGTCGAGGGCGGAATTCCGACTCCCAAGCCACGGGCTCGGGAAGCGGCTTCCCGCCCTCGCTGCCTTTGCGACGCCGTTCATTTTCGCTATAATTCCCACTCGCTCTCCTGCCGTGGGAACTCGTCTCCATGCCGCTTGACTGGACACCGTTTGTCGATCTAGTCCGCCATCATCATCGTTTTCTGTTGACCACGCACGTTCGCCCCGATGGGGATGGGCTGGGATCGATGCTGGCCTTGGCCAACACGCTCCAAGAGCAGGGCAAAGCCGTGCGCCTGGTTGTGGCCAGTGTCGTGCCACCGCGCTACGACTTCCTGGATCCGACTTGTCGCGTCCAGCGACTGCAGGGCACCGGCGACGAATTCCGCGAGTGTGACGCGATCGTCATTCTCGATACGGGCACCTGGAATCAACTGGGCGACTTCGGCACTCTGTTGCGAACTTTATCCGTGCCGCGAGCGGTGATCGATCATCACGTCACTCAGGATGACCTCGGAGCGATTCGTTTGGTGGACACCTCGGCAGAGGCGACGGGGCGTCTGGTGTTTGAAGCAATCGAGGCAATGGGCAGTCGGTTGAGTCCGGAGTCGGCCCACTGCCTGTTCGTCGCTGTGGCCATGGACACCGGTTGGTTCCGTCACGCCAACACCACGGCGCGCACTTTTGAATTGGCCGGACGTCTGATTGCTGCTGGAGCCAAGCCGACTACCGCTTATGAGTCGCTCTTCGAGCAAAGCTCACTGGGAAGGCTCAAGCTGGCGGCGTTGGTCCTAGAACGCTTGCAACTGGACCACAAAGGCAAAATTTGCCATTCTGCGATCTACAAAAGCGACTATATGGCTACCGGAGCCGTACCCCAGGATAGCGAGGATCTGATCAATTACACGCGCTCGGTAGCCGGAGTCGAGGTGGGGTTGTTTTTCATGGAGCAGCCCGATGGTGGGGTGAAGGTCAGCTTTCGCTCCCGCTCACTAGACGTGGCCCGCCTCGCCCAGCAGTTCGGAGGAGGCGGCCACCAACTCGCCTCGGGCGCGATCCTCCAGATGACCCTCGACGAGGCCCGCGCCCGTGTTCTTGCTGCGGTGAGTCAGGCACTGGAAGCCGACCGCCGATGATCCCTGCTTTTCGGAGTTGCACGCATGAGCGAGATACCCGCTCCTTCGGCTCGATGGACCCTTCGCGACCTACCGTTCTCAGCACGATTGACCATCGCGGCCTTCTTGATCTCGGCTGGACTAGGTTACTTTTCTGCGCTGGTGAACCTGCATTTTCAGTCCGCCTCGCCGGGGGAACTGTTGCCCACCGAAGAGGACGTGATTCGTGGCTATCACGGCGTGTCGCAAACCAGCCAGTTCGTCCGTCTGTGCGAGGCCAGCCCGCATTTGCCGTTTAACGGGCAGGGGAGCATGCGTGCAGCCTTCGGCAGCAAAGCGGGCGGTTGGGACGCGGCACGCAAACGTAAAGCCAAGGAGATGAAGCTCGACCTGAACAACCCGGAAGATTTCAAGAAGGTCAACGAGGCCGTGCAACAAGATCTCGAAGGCGAGCGTCTCGTCACGATTTGGTGGGCGCGCATGCAGGACGCCGAGGTGCAGAAACAGAATTACGAAGAGGACCGCTTCCCCCTCGTGGGTGAGCTGGCCAAACTGACCATCACCCCGCGCTTCGTTGAGGAGGAAGAAGGACAGCGTTTCGCCCTCATCAAATCGATCATCTCCAGCCGCTGCGCACGCTGCCATCGCGAAAGTGCTGGCGACGCTGGTTCGCAGTATCCGCTAGATAAGTACGAGGAGATCGCCCTGTACCTCAAACCTGAGGGACCAACCGGCAAGTCGCTGGCCAAGCTAGCCTTGACGACCCACGTTCACTTACTGGGATTTTCCATGCTCTATGGCCTGACTGGATTGGTCTTTGCTTTGACGAACTGGCCGGGACTGCTGCGGTTGCTACTCGCTCCGTTGCCACTTGTGGCTCAGGTGGCGGATATTTCTTTCTGGTGGCTGGCCCGTCTCGACGGAGCACAAGGCGAGATGTTCGCGCGATTCATTCCCATCAGTGGCGGGATCGTGGCTCTGGGACTAGGGCTGCAAATTCTGCTAACCCTCTGGTCGTTGTTTGGATACCTGGGTCGGCTGGTGCTGCTGCTATTGGTATTGGCGGCGGGCTTTGGCGCTTTCCAACTCAAGGGACCGGTCCTGGACTATCTGGAAAAGGAACGCGCCGGTATGGTCTCCTCGCACTGAGTTACTTCCGCGAAATTCGTCTGCCGCTAGGACGGTTGCCCGCTGCTCCGATCGGCAGTATTCGCACGCGGTGATACACCTGCGGGGAGACTGGACTACAATAATAAAGGAGTCAATCATCTGAAGGAATCTGCGAGGAGTCCCACCTTGACCACTCCCAGCGAACCGCTCGACAGCAAAGAACCTAGCCCCCTGACGCCGCCCGAGGCTCCGGTTTTACCGTCGCCCGTGTCGACCTCGACCGAGGCTCCGGCGCTAGCGACCTCGCTGCCTTTGCTGCCGTTGCGGAACACGCTGCTGTTTCCCTATTTGTTCGTTCCGCTGTCGGTGGGCCGGCCCCATTCTATTGCCGCCATCGAGGCGGCGTTGGCGACTGAGGAAAAAACCTTCCTGGTTTCGTCACAGAAAAACCTCAACATCGACGAACCGGAGTTCGCCGACCTCTACAACGTCGGAACGCGCGCGGTCATCAAGAAAATGGCCCGCAGTGAAAATGTGATCGAGCTGATCGTCCAAGGGGTCGAGCGCGTTCGTCTGCTGGAAGTGGAACAGACCGAGCCGTTCCTGCGTGTTCGCTATGAGCCATACCCCCTCCCGACGGATAGCGGAACCGAAGTCGAGGCGCTTCAACGTGAGGTGGTATCCTTAGCGCTGAAAGTGCTAGAACTGGCCGAGGTGCAAACTCCCGTCACCGCGCAACAACTACTCGCTCAAGCTCAAGATCCGCTCCGCTTCGCCTTCCTACTGGGTTCGATGCTCAGCTTGGAGGTGGCTAAGGAACAGGCTCTGCTGGAGGCCACGACTCGGCACGAGGCATTGCGGTTGTTGCACGAGTATCTCACCCATGAAGTGCGTGTGCTAGAGGTACGTCGGCAGATCTCTAGCAAAGTCGAGTCGGAGATGAGCAAGCAGCAGCGCGACTACATGCTGCGGCAACAGATGCAGGCGATCCAACAAGAACTGGGGGAAAAGACGCCGGAGAAGGCCGAAGTCGAAGAGTTACGGCGTCGCCTGGAAGAAGCAGACCTGCCGGACTATGCCCGCAAAGAGGCGGAACGCGAGCTGAATCGACTGGAACGGTTGCCGCCTGCTGCTCCGGATCATCAGGTGATCCGCTCCTACCTGGAACTGGTGCTGGAGTTACCCTGGAACAAATCGACGACGGATGTCATCGATCTGAAACGTACAAAAGAGATCCTGGATGAGGATCATTTTGGTCTCGAAGAGGTTAAGGAACGCATCCTTGAAGATTTAGCTGTGCTGAAACTCAATCCCCAGGCGAAGGCACCGATCCTTTGTCTGGTCGGCCCGCCGGGCGTCGGCAAGACCTCGCTGGGCCAATCGATTGCCCGTTCGCTGGGGCGAAAGTTCGAGCGATTCAGCCTGGGCGGTCTGCACGACGAAGCCGAACTGCGGGGCCATCGCCGCACCTACATCGGTGCTATGCCAGGCCGACTGCTTCAAGCACTACGACGAGCCGGCGTGAACAACCCCGTTCTGATGCTCGATGAGCTGGATAAACTCGGGCGAGACCATCGGGGCGATCCGTCCAGTGCCCTGCTGGAGGTGCTCGACCCGGCTCAGAACGGCACCTTCCGCGACAATTACCTCGATCTCCCGTTCGACCTGTCGAAGGTCTTCTTCATCATGACGGCCAACAGCCTCGACCCCATCCCCAGGCCGCTGTTGGATCGCATGGAGATTATTCGACTTTCCGGATACAGTGAGGAGGAAAAACTACAAATTGCCACGCGCTACCTGATTCCGCGTCAGCTTAGCCAGGCGGGACTGACGGCGGAGCAGCTGACGTTCACGCCGTCGGCGGTGCAACACATCATCAGCCGCTACACGCGCGAGGCGGGCGTTCGTGAACTAGAACGATCGATTGGTCGGGTGGCCCGCAAGATCGCTCGCCGCGTCGCCGAGGGACAGACCGAACCGGTTACCATCACCGTAGACCAACTGATCGAGCTGTTGGGCCGCGAGCGAGTGCGCCCCGAGCAATCGCGGCACTCCCTGCCTGCTGGCGTAGCGACCGGCTTGGCTTGGACGGAAGCGGGCGGCGATGTGCTTTATGTCGAGGCCGCCTTGTTGCCTCGCGCGCGTGGGCTACTGCTAACGGGGCAACTGGGCAAGGTGATGAAAGAGTCGGCCCGAGCGGCGCGGTCGTTTGTCTGGACTCACGCCGAGGCTTTGGGCATCAACCATAGTCGGCTGCGGCACTCCGGCGTACACATCCACGTTCCCGCCGGCGCGGTGCCCAAGGACGGTCCCTCGGCAGGCGTGGCTCTAGTGACGGCGTTGACCTCGATGTATACCGAAGTGCCCGTCGCCGCTGATGTGGCCATGACCGGAGAGATCACGTTGTCTGGGTTAGTACTGCCGGTTGGCGGTATCAAGGAAAAGGTGCTGGCCGCGCGTCGAGCCGGCATCCTCAAGGTGGTTTTGCCCAAGGACAATGAGGCCGACTTGCGCGATCTGCCCCAGCAAGTGCGCGAGGAAATGTCAATCACCTTGGCCCAGCGCATCGAGGACGCGCTGGCCGTAACTTTGCCTGAAGTAGCCTCCCGCCTGCAAAATGTTCATCAGCGCTGAGTTCGAGTGGCCCAGTCGCCGTTGCCCCCTTCCACCTTGGCGACTGTTGGCCACTCTCTCCGCTCTGCTCTCACTTACCGAACCGATCCAGCACATTGCGGGTAATCTGGATCACGATCGCATCGCCGCCGCGTAACCCATGCGACCAGTCGGTCGAGCCAACCGTAACCACGGTGCCATTGTTCTGGTAGACGCCCAGAACCGCATGACCGTTGCGCCCCTTTTCCCAGCGCTCGTACCATTCACAGTCATCCGGATGCCAGCGAGCCGGAGCCGTGGCCAACACCGTGAATGATTTCGGCGTGCCGTCACGATGCGTCGGGTAGGGCAGTCCATCCTTCCAGGTCAGTTCACAGCCGTCGCACTCGTAACCTACGATCGTGTTCTTGCCGCCGAATTCCTCACCCCGCTTCAGATTCGTTCCGCTAAAGAGCCAGTGGTCAGGCCGATGCACCGTGTAGGCTCCGGACCCTTCCATCAGCTGTCCATGACTGCGGTGATAGCCGCCCCAGAGAAAACCGACTCCCGTCAACGTGTTCTCGGGCCGTCCGACGAGATGATGGCTCCACAAGGTGCTGAGTAATTTCAGATCCCCTTTTTCTCGATAGAGCGGATCAGCACGATAAGCCTGTTTGTAGCAGACCAAGGCTCGCCCTTTGTCCTCGGAACGCACCTGCCAGCAACATGTGTTGCCGCTGAAGAAGGCGACGTTGCCACCGTCGGCGATGAATCGTTCCAAATGATCGCGCATCGGCGACGACCAGTATTCATCGTGGCCAACCGACAGCACGAGCTTGTAGTGCTTGAGTAGTTCCGGACGAAATTCCAGATCGCTATTGACGCAGTAATCCAGCCGATAGCCAGCCTGCTCGGCCCACTGAATAAACGGCAACTCCCAGTTACTGAACTGAGACGCCAACGGACGATCGAACGACACTCGCCGCCCCTGGACACGGTTCCTACCGTTGTAGGCATACAGACTGTAGCCGCCCCAGTTGGTGTAGGCGTTGTAGGTGTTGGTCGCAAGTTGCAGAAGAATTTTGGTGTCTCGACCTGGGTGAGAGGGTCGCACCACAAAGAAACACTCACCAGTCACGTTGCTACCGTCTGTCTGTCGAGCGGACAGACGGACGACATAGTAGCCCGAATTCCAACTTTTTTCGATCGGAATTGTTGCTGAAACTGGCCAGTTGCAGCCATGCGACGAGGCGTTGTCGGGAATCGGCGGCAGCTGGCCCTTGGCCTTACCCGTGGCTCGGACTACCGGCTTGGGGCCAAGACGCACGACTTCGTAGCTAAACTCGGGAGCCGCCGACGAGACGTGCAACCGCAGCGATTCCCCGGGCTGATAACTCAGCTGATCGGTGTAGCCTTCCAGGGCAGCCCGGGGCGGCGGCGGACTGGGCAAACAGTAGCGCAAGCTCGCCTCCATCGCTTGGGCCTGTCGGAGAAAGCCCAGATCGGTCGGATGCGAACTATCCACCGTCGCCTCGCCATCCTCGCCGAGCAGATTCGCCCCTTCCAGATAGTGCAAACTCTGCCCCCCCTCCCAGAACATCTGCTCCCAGGCTTGGCGATAGATGCCGTTCTTCGTGGCATGGCCCCGACGTTGTCCGGGCAGTACCGCCGAGCTAGCCAGGCTACGTTCCTCGACGAGTAGAATCGGCGCGTCGGGGCGATGCCGCCGAACAATACGCACAAACGGTTCGGTGCGTTGTTTCACCTCGTCAGCGGACATATTGGGGAGACAATCCAGGACATAAACGGCGGCATCGATTTCGGCGAGCAGTTCGGCCAATTCGGGTTCCATTTTGCCATTGCCAGAAAACCCGAGGTTGAGGATCGGCCAGTCGAACTTGCGTCCGAGAATCGCGCTATGGGTCATTCCTGGACGTGAGGCACAGCCGCCCTGAACGATCGAGGTGCCGTAAAAGACGATTGGCTTCTTATGGGCCGGTCGCGCGGGGGGCGGAGCCAGCTTGCTTCCCGAGGGAATGCCAATCTCCAGCGAAGAGACCCCGTTGTACAGCGGTAAATAGAGGAGGAACTCGCGTAGCGATCCACTGGACAGCTCAGCCACTAGGCGCTGCGTCGTGGTCTGTCCCTTGGGCCGACCGACGCCGAGCCAATGCCACCCTCCCGACGGCTGGCGAACGTACAAATCCAGCCCACTGACGCTGGTCGCCGGCATGTGGTTCATCGCTAGCCGTTTGTTGGTCACCGTCCAACGTGCTGAGATGGTCGTAGCATCGCTAAGAAAGCGAACAGCCAGCCCCGCACTGTGTCGAGATAGGTTCCACACTGCCGGTCGAACTGTCTTCTCCGCCTTAGCGGGTAGACGATCATACGGGGCCGCTAGCTGGTTCCAGCCTTGCCCCTCAATCGGTAGCAATCGAGCATCAAACCACAAGACGCCGTCTTCGGCTTTGGCCTTAGTCGGGGGAAGTTCCTGAGCAACCCCAACCCCACAGACCCCGACCAGCAAAAGAGAAAAGGTGACTCGCATGATGAGAGAAACTCGCTAGAATACGTGAAAGGCTTGCCTTGAGGTTTGTTTTACCCACCGCACCCTCTGCTCGCCAGTACGATAAGACTGTATCCTCAACTGGAAATCACTCACTCATCAGGACTCTCCACCATGATGTCAACGTTGCTGTTTGCTGCACTCTGTGCCGGAGCAGATACCCCAGACTATCCTTCGCCGCCGCGCGAGTTTCGCGCGGTCTGGGTAGCCACCGTAGCCAACATCGACTGGCCCTCGAAGAAAGGCCTCTCGGCTAAGCAGCAGCAGCAAGAACTATTGACCATCCTCGATCAGTGCAAACAGTACGGCCTGAATGCGGTTATTCTTCAAGTGCGGCCGATGTGCGATGCCTTGTATGAGTCGAAACTCGAACCGTGGTCGGAGTACCTGACCGGCCAGTTAGGCAAATCGCCCGGCTACGATCCGTTGGCCTTTGCCATCAAGGAGGCTCACGCACGCGGCCTGGAACTGCACACCTGGTTCAACCCCTATCGCGCCCATCATCCCTCCGCTACGTCGCCTATTCCCGACCATCATATTGTCAAGAAGCGGCCCGATCTCGCGCCGCGCTACGGCAAGCATCATTGGTTGGTGCCCACCTCGCCGGAGGTGCAGGAGCATTCCTTATCTGTCTTTCTCGATGTGGTGCGGCGCTACGACATCGACGGCATCCACATGGACGACTATTTCTATCCCTATAAGGAGAAAAGCGCGGATGGCAAACTCATCCCTTTCCCTGATGAGGACTCTTGGCAAGCCTATCAGAAATCTGGCGGGAAACTCTCTCGTGATGACTGGCGGCGAGACGCGGTGAATCAGTTCGTCGAACGGCTATATCGCGAAACCAAGAAACTCAAGCCCCACGCCAAAGTCGGCATCTCGCCGTTCGGCATTTGGCGTCCTGGCTATCCACCGGGTATTCAGGGATTCGATCAGTTTGCCGAACTCTATGCCGACGCCCGCTTATGGCTGAACCGAGGATGGATTGATTACTGGACGCCGCAACTGTACTGGTCGAGCAAGCAAGAACGGCAGAGCTATCCCAAACTGCTGGCCTGGTGGGCTAGTGAGAACACGCAGAAGCGGCACCTTTGGCCAGGCATCGCCACCTATCGCGTCGGCAGTGATCCGACGATCTGGCCGGCCAACGAGCTGGCCCAGCAGATTCGCACCACCCGAACGCAGCCTGGAGCCAGCGGCAATGTCCACTTCAGCATGAAATCATTGCAACGCAACACCGACGGGGTGACCGACCTTGTCACCAAGCTCTACGCTGAACCGGCCCTGGTTCCGGCCTCGCCGTGGTTGGGCAAAACCCCGCCAGACAAGCCGACCGTGCGCCGCCTGGACTCCAACAAAGGCTTGTGGCTAGAGATTCAACCCGCCAACAAGGAAGTACACCTGCAGGTCGTGCGACAACAGGTCGGGGAAAAGTGGCACATCGACATCGTGCCAGTGGATCAAGCAAAATCCTGGTACAGTGACAAGACGCCCTCCCGCGTCGTCGTGACCTCGATCGATCGCGTGGGCTTGGAGAGCGAAGCTGTCGAGTTGAAGCCATGAGCATCTGGAAAATTGCGCTCTTTATTATCGGGTTTTTACCGTGGATGGCCTATGCCGACGATTTCTTTGCTAGCAAGGTGCGGCCGATTCTGGCGACCTATTGCTTCAAATGCCACGGTCCCGACGAAACGACACGCAAGGGCAAGCTACGGCTCGATGTTCGTGAGGCCGCGCTGAAACCGGCCCGCTCGGGGAGTCGGGCCATCGTCCCGGGCAAACCCGACGAGAGCGAATTAGTCGCTCGGATCTTCACCGATGAAGAGACCGAGGTCATGCCGCCGCCCAGCACGAAGTTGACGCTCACTAAAGAGCAAAAAGAGATCCTTAAACAATGGATTGCGGATGGTGCAACCTACACGGAACATTGGGCCTTTCTGCCGCCCAAGCGGGTAGCTCCTCCCTCGGTGCTGGCCGGGCACTGGCCACGTAATCCGCTTGATCGCTTTATCCTCGCTCGGTTGGAACGCGAAAGGCTTGCTCCTGCTCCCGAGGCGGATCGGCTCACGCTGGTGCGTCGGCTATATCTTGATCTGATCGGCCTGCCGCCCACTCCCGACGAAGCGGACGAATTCTTAAGAGATACTCGCCCCGATGCCTACGAACGGCTGGTCGATCGTTTGTTGGCTTCCCCAGCCTATGGGGAACGATGGGCGCGACGTTGGTTGGATCTAGCTCGCTACGCCGACACCAACGGCTACGAAAAGGATCGTGTTCGCTCGATCTGGCCCTATCGCGATTGGGTCATCGCTGCTCTCAACGCCGATCTCCCCTTCGATCAATTCACCATCGAGCAATTGGCCGGCGACATGCTCCCTGGGGCGACCTTGGAGCAACGTATCGCCACTGGCTTTCATCGCAACACGATGATCAATGAGGAAGGCGGCATCGATCCGCTGGAGTTTCGCTTTCATGCCATGACCGACCGCGTGGCGACGACCGGCACCGTCTGGTTGGGCCTGACGCTCGGTTGTGCCCAGTGCCATACCCACAAGTACGACCCCATCACTCAACGCGAGTACTACCAACTCTTCGCCTATTTGAACAATGCCGACGAGCCGGAATTGTTCTTGCCCGATGATCGAGCGGTAGAGAAGCTCAAGGAGATCGCCCGCCTTGAAGAAGAGTTACCACATCGCTTTAGTCCGGAACAAGAAAAACAGTTTCAGCAGTGGGTGGAACAGGCTCGCTCGACAACGGCTCGCTGGACCGTGTTGCGCCCCTCGGCTCTGAAGGGCAGCTTGCCATTGTTGACGCTTCAAGACGATGGTTCCATCTTCGTCACCGGCGATCAATCTAAGAGCGACACCTACGAATTGACCTTTGACACCCCGCTCAAGAACATCGCGGCGATCCGGCTAGAAGTGTTGCCCGACGATCGGTTGCCGGGACGCGGTCCGGGGCGTGTCTACTATGAGGGACCGCAAGGCGATTTTTTCCTCTCTGAATTTTCCGCATTTGCCGACGGAGAAAAGGTGACCTTCCGCGAGGCCAGCCAGAGTTTCGCCAGTGGTAACAACAAGGCCAAGTTCACGCTCGACGGCGATCAACAGACAGGTTGGTCGATCAACGGCGGTCAGGGCAAAACTCATCAGGCGGTCTATCGACTGGACAAACCGCGTGACGTGAGCCAGCTACGGGTACAGATGCTCTTCGAGAAATACTATGCGGCCAATCTCGGACGATTCCGCCTGTGGGTGACGAGCGACACTTCGGCTACGGCTGGAGAGGTGCCCACCGAGTTGGAGCCAATTCTTCTGCTAGACTCCGAACAGCGAACTCCGCCTCAGTGGGCTTTGCTGCGCCGACATTTCGCCCTGACCTCGCCACATACCAAAAAACTCCGCGAACCGATCGACCAACTCCGCAAACAACTGCCCGCGCCGAAGAAGACGTTGGTGTTTGTCGAACGACCCGCAGAAAACCCGCGGCCCACCTTCGTGCATCATCGCGGCGAATTCCTCGAACCGACCGAACCTGTCACGACTGGACTGCCAGCCATCTTAAAACCGCCCGCGATGCCGAGCACTCGTTTGGAATTTGCGCGCTGGCTCGTCTCGCCTGATAATCCCTTGGTCGGACGAGTGACAGTCAATCGTCACTGGGCGGCGTTCTTCGGAACCGGCCTCGTTGCCACGCAACAGGATTTCGGGCTGCAAGGCGATCTGCCTTCTCATCCGGAGTTGCTCGACTGGTTAGCGTTGGAATTCATGGAACGCGGCTGGTCGGTCAAGCAGTTGCATCGCCTGATCGTCACCAGTGCCACCTATCGCCAGTCGTCGAAGGTGACGCCGCCGCTGTTGGCACGCGATCCGAATAATCGCTTGTTGGCTCGTGGACCGCGTGTCCGACTCGAAGCCGAGGTACTGCGCGATCTGGTGTTACGCTCCAGCGGTCTGCTGGCCATGCGGCTAGGTGGTCCTAGCGTCTTTCCGCCGCAGCCTCCCGAGGTGACTTCGGAAGGGGCTTATGGCAAACTCGACTGGAAGGTCAGTCCCGGAGCCGATCGCTACCGTCGCGGGTTGTACACCTTCATGAAGCGGACAGCCCCGTTTGCCTTGTTCAGCACGTTCGATGGCCCCTCTGGTGAGGTGTGCCTGGCCAAACGCGAAGTAACCAACACGCCGTTGCAAGCGTTGTCTCTGCTGAACGATCAGACGATCCTCGAAGCAGCTCAGGCCGTGGGCCGACAGATGATTGACGATAAAGCCGATCTGAATCATCGCCTAAAGCAACTCTTTCGACAAATCCTGACTCGTCCGCCGACCGACGACGAAGTGGAGTTACTGCGTGGCTTTTATCTCACGCAACGGCATCGCTTCGCCAATAAGGAGTTGGACGCCGCTGCCGTCGCCGGAGAGGGGCCGGGCAATGTCGTCGAGCGAGCGGCTTGGACCGTGACGGCGCGAGTATTGTGGAATCTCGATGAGACGATCGTGAAGAGGTGAGACGATGGACAGAATGATGCAGCGACGTCAGTTCTTCACGCGCTGTGGCTTGGGTCTGGGCCAGATGGCTCTGGCAAGCCTGCTAGCCGAGGCCCAATCGCCGAACGATCCGCTGGCTCCGAAGAAACCACACTTTCCGGCCAAGGCCAAGCGAGTGATTCATCTGTTCATGGCCGGTGCGCCGAGTCATCTTGATCTGTTCGACCCCAAGCCGGCCTTGGCCAAACTGGAAGGCAAGCCCTTGCCTCCTAGCGTCATTGGCGGCCAACGTTACGCCTTCATCCGTCCCGATGCTGCCGTCATGGGGCCAAGGTTCAAATTCCAAAAGTGTGGCAAGTCCGGCGTAGAGTTGGCCGCGGAAGTAATGCCGCGTCTCGCCGAAGTGGTCGATGATCTTTGTTTGATCCGCTCGATGCGGACCGATCAGTTCAACCATGCGCCGGCCCAGATCTTTCTCAACACAGGCTTCTCCCAGCCAGGCCGACCGAGCCTCGGCTCCTGGGCGGTCTACGGCCTGGGAGCGGAGACACGTGATCTGCCAGCTTTCGTGGTCATGTCCACCGGCGCAGGCATCTCGGGCGGATCGGCTAACTGGTCCAGTGGGTTTCTGCCCACGGTCTATGCGGGAGTTCGCTTGCGTTCCACCGGCCAGCCAATCCTCAACGTGGCCAGTCCACGCGGCATCGATGCGCGCTTACAGAAAGAATCGTTGGACCTAGTCCGCACACTGAACCAGAAGCGACTCGATCAGGACGGCGATCCAGAAATTGCCACGCGCATCAATGCCTACGAGATGGCATTCCGTCTGCAAAGCTCAGCTCCCGAGTTTATGGATCTTAAAAAGGAGTCAAAAGAAACTCTCGATCTTTACGGATGCGATCTGGACAAACCGTCGTTTGCCCGAGCTTGTCTAATCGCGCGACGGTTGATCGAACGCGGGGTTCGCTTCGTCAACATTTACCACGAAGGCTGGGACGCGCATTCGGATCTGACCGGCAACCACAAAAATAACTGTCAGGCCACCGATCAAGGCAGCGCAGCGCTTATCAAAGACCTTAAAAGGCGTGGATTACTCGACGATACGCTAGTGATCTGGGGCGGCGAGTTTGGCCGCACGCCGATGGTCGAGACCAACGCCGCTCTGGGGCGCAGTCTGGGCCGCGATCATCACCCACAAGCGTTCACCATGTGGTTGGCGGGCGGCGGTGTCAAGCCAGGGTTGGTGCATGGTGAGACCGACGACCTAGGCTTTCACGTCGTCAAGGATCCTGTCCACGTTCACGACTTACAGGCGACGATTTTGCATCTACTCGGCTTCGATCACGAAAAGCTGACCTACCGCTTCCAAGGCCGTGATTTCCGCCTTACCGACGTACATGGCAAGGTGGTGCAGGCATTGCTTGCCTGACGCTGCCGACTGTTAGAGCACTCTGTGAAATCGGTGGAGCAAAACGCTGGCTTTAGCCTGCGACTACCCATGCGGAGTCACCGGTAGCCGCTGGCTTTAGCCTGCGAACGAACTTCATCCTGCCTGCCGCTACACCATCTTGAGAAGCGTTTAGAAGAACGCAGCGGAACGTCCTATACCTTCGCTCGTTTCGTTACACTTTGTTCATCCCGATGAGGGATCTAGAAAATCTTGGCCAGATTTGTCTAGACGGCCAACACATCGCTGATCCATCGGGCATATTCTCAGTGACAGCCAAAGCGCGACCTGCTGTTTCCTCGAAGGTCGCTGCTCCCACCTATAATCGTCCACCCACCTACCTAAGCGGGAGATCGGACTCATGAAGCCATTCGTGCGGCCCAGGCTGGGCGTCGAGGTTCTGGAGAGCCGCGAATGCCCCACCGTGAGCCTTCGTTATGTTGCTGGCGGTCTGTTCATCTGGGGGCGGCCCAACTCCGATCTGTCCATCACGGGCCAGTCGTCCGGACTGTTCAAAATCACGGACGGGACCAACGATCTGGGAAGCTACCGAATCACGAAGTTTCTCGATATCCGCTTGAGTTCGCGTCCGGGCTTTTTGGATATCGATCTAGCCGGCAAAGTCCTAGCCGGCAACGTCTACATCAACCTGGGCAATGGCTTCACGGGCAACCCAGCTACGAAGCTCTCCACCGTGGACATCTACGACAGCACCGCGACTACGGGGCTGAGTACGGGCCAGATTCGCGGTAACGTGACCATCGTGCGCGGCAACGGTGGCGAGACCATCAACATTGGCGCGAACAAAATCAATCTCGTCACCACGAACGTCAACCCATTGACTATTCGTGGTAATGTAGCCTATGGCGCTCCGATAAGTCCGAATAAAGTCGACTCCCTGACGATCACCGACGCCACCATCATCGGCGGCTATGTGGCTACCTCACAGGTCGAACAAGTTATCATCGGAGAGGAGGCAGTGGGCATTGCTGGCTTCTCGAAGATTGGTCGGCACCTGACGATCACCTACAACGGGGTTAACGCAGGCTTAAAGTACCAAATAGCCGGTACGATCGGCGGTAATATCACGCTCAAGGCGGGAGCCTCGTCGTCGAAATCCTCAAATGTCTTTCTCCTACAACCCGCTGACGCCACCAATGATACCACGGTGCTAGGGAAGGTGACGGTCACCTTGGGAAACTCATTCGATGGCAATCGCTTTTCCATCCTGAATCCGACGGGAGCATCAACGACACTAATCCAGGGTAATGTCCTGTTTCGCTCGTTGAACGGAATTCTCGATCCGGGTTCCATAGATCGCGTTGAGCATCAAGGCTTTATCGAGGGTGATCTCGGCGTTCAATTGGGCGAAGGCGATAACGAGTTCTCGTTCGGCGACACCACACCTGATGCGTTCATCAATGGCGAGTTCACCTACGTTGGCGGGAACAACTCCAACTTAATCGGCGTCACTGGCGTGTTCACGAACTTCTTCAATGGAGAGATCGGTGGCGATGTCACGATCGTCGTGGGCAACGGCGTCAACGACACCTTCATCGGCACCGGGATCTCCGGCGTGTTGACCTATCGCGGCGGAAACTTCCAGGACACCGTGACCCTCGCTCCCGCAGTCGATGACACCTATCTATACATGCTCGACATTCTGTTTGGCGTCGGCACGAATACTCTGGAACTGGATGCCTCGGCGGTGTTCGGGCCAAATCAGATGTTCATCAACGGCGTGATCGAGGCGGCCCCCGGTGCCTCGAACACCTTTACGCTAACAGACCCGAACTCCACCTTAGTGTTGCTACCGACCCTGCAGCAGATCAACTTCCCGTGAGAGCTACATCTGATCCATGAGCGATCAGGAATCTCTGGCTCTGTCCGAGATTCCTGATACGCTTTTTCACGGCAGCCGAACGCGGGCTAACTGTGCGTCCAGCGATTCAAGATGGTCGAGTAAGCTCTTTTCCGGATCGGGAAAGACCTTTTCTAGCTTCGGTCCGATGGGGCCAGGGTGCCGAGTGCCGCGAAGCTGCTGGAGATAGCTGAGCAGTACCGTTTTAGCATCGGGATGGGAGTTCAGCATCAGATGCACCCAAGCCCAGGCCTCGCGGTACTCGGCGGGGTTCATCTCATCGACCTGTCTGAGTCGTTCCAGTCGGGCCAGTTCGACCTTGTACGCACCAGAGACGACCCCGCGTCGCAGAACCTCGACGTGCATCTTGTTGATGCCCTTGCTCTCAGGGGGAAGCTCAAAATACTCCGCCAATCCCTCGTCGAGCCAAAGCGGTACATCGCGAATGACGCTGTGCAGCAAGGCATGGGTCAACTCGTGCCGAAGATCCTGACGGATCCGCTTGCCCCAGTAGGTGTAAACCATCAAGTCCTCCCCACCGCCAACGCCGCGTGGCTGAGCCACAAAGAACGCGCGACGTTCGGGTAAGTCAGGATAGCGTTCCTTCATGTAGCGTTCATAGCGTTCGCGAGTCTCGAACAGATAGACACGCACCTCAGCAGTGCCAGGAGGAAGCAACAGTTCCTTGTATACCTGATCGCGGAGTTGCGCCAGTTCGTCGAAGAGAGGTTGTTCGCGTGGAATCTCAAAGTCTGAGAGAAAGATGTACGGCGCGATGCGGAAGGAGTAACGCGACGGCAGCGTGGCGGCTTCCTCGCGCGGCGCGCGGTCAATCTTCTCCTCGGCGGGTTTCTCGCGTTGCCGCACGAAGCCCAGAGGGTGACAGCCGATCGCCAACAACAACGGTGACAACAGCAGGAGGGTGCGGATCATGAACACCTCAGCAGCCCACACAACCCCGGCCTGCCGCCGGGAGGGGTAGGACGATACGAACGATTCATCGGCAAATCAAGTCCAGTTGATGCAGTCTTCACCCAATAACCCGTCCTCGCGCTACATTCCGTCCTGCCTTACCCATCGCTACCTGATGCACTTCTCGCCACCACTGTTTCCACCCCAGTTTGCCTGCCAATCCCCAGACCAGGTAGATTCGCAAAAACCGGAGACGATCGGTGCGCGATACTAGCGGATGCTCAAGAAAGCTCAGATGCAATCGAGCCAGATCACGCACTCGGCGCAACCGACTCACCTTGCTTTGTCGATGCACTCCAACCAGATCGACAAACCAGACTCGATCTCGCCGGACGGTCGTGGTTGAATCGATCTCGCGCAAACCTCGTTCCGAGACGACGTGATCCGTGGGGCTGATGAGTATGTTGGCCGCCTTGAGATCGCGATGGGACAGCCCCATGTCGTGCATCTGCCGCACATAGCGAGCCAATTCCTCGATCACCAAGCGTCGGCGGATCGCCTCACCGCCATACTGTTCCACGAAGGCCCGCAAATGAACCGCCTGGGGCACTTTTTCCGTGAGAAGATAGCCGCGCCCCCAGCGATGCCAGACTGCCAACGGACGCGGAGTCGGCACGCCTCGTAGCCGCAATCCATGACCGAACACATAGGAGCGCATCGCTGGGGGCCAGCGCAGCCAGGCCAGACAGCGACTCTTCCACGTCGCCTTGAGTCGTTTGAACACCACAGCGCGAGGCCGACCAGCGATGGGCAGTTCTAATTCCACCACCACTGAAGACTCGGACCGTTTTAGCGTCTTCAGGTCGGCGTTGTTGAGGAGTTGGTCGGCGCGACGGCAGACCTCGTCTAGGGCACAGGGATCGAGTTCGGTCACTGCTAGCCCGCCCTTGATCCGGCGATAATGGCGATTTCCCCCCAGGCAGCGTCGATCAAATTGTCGCATCTGCTCGATCAGCGTATCTTGGGTCTGCTGAGCAATTACGCGAGCCGACTCGTGCTCGTCTAAAGACAGATCCACTCGTCGAGCGAGATAACTTCTCCAGGCCCGCAGGCGATCGGTTCGACTAAATCGCAAGGCGAACCAACGATCTAGGATGACCAGACTTTCTAGCGAGTCGGTCCAGTTCAACGGTGGCCCGACTCGCACTTTGTCCAGATCGATGAGAAACAGTTGGGGCCACTCGTCAACGAAGCGAATAAGCATATTGCCCGGATGCAAATCCCCGTGTCGTACTCCAGCACGATGCTGGGTGGCCAACAAAGCTCCCACGGCCTCGGCCAACCTCTGTCGAGCGATGACTCGGCGCACCTCAGGCAAGGCGGGCAATTCGTACTCCAGATAGTCCAGCAGAGGTTGGGTATTCGGCAGAGTTCGTGTAATTAGCACACTATTTGAGGGGGCCAGTCGCTGATACCGTTCGCCGACGCCCAGCACCTCGACGGTCGGCACACCACGACGGGCCACTTCCAGACTGAGAGTGAACTCGCGCGGAGCCCGACGTCCTCCTCGCAGCAGGCATCGCGCCCAGTCCCGTAGTCCACCTCCGTACTCTTTGATGTGCAGATCCATCCCCTGCGCCTGCACCCGATAGACGGCACGATGAGAAGCCCGTTTGACTACAGAGGTACGTCCGGGTGGCAACAAGAATCCGTCAGGGCCAAGCCATTGCTCGATCCCTCCTCCAGCCATCTCAGCAAGCAGTCGCCACACAAATGACCCTTTTCGGATCGTGATTAGATTATTCATGTCCTCTCTCTCCGACTGGCGCGAGTAGTAATTCGCCCAGCAGAGTCAGCCAGGTCTTGGCCGCGCAACTGATCGAATACTCGGTCTGGAGTTGGCGACGACCGGCCTGCCCCATCCTGGCCCGCAGGGACGCATCTCCGACGAGCCGCCTTACGGCGCAGAGCCAGTCTTCCGCTGAATGCACCAACCACCCCGTCTCACCATGCCGCACTATTTGCAGATGCATCCCCACCGGATTGGCGACGACCGGTAGTCCTGCTGCCATGTACTGCAGCAGTTTCAGACCACACTTGCCACGACTCCAAAGATCGTCAGGGATCCAGCTGATGCCCAGGTCAGCCTGGAGTAATTCCGCGACTTCGGTGGCTTCGCTCCAGGGACGACAGATCACTGGCAGATGCTGGAACCTGGGAAAGCGATCGCAGATCACCCGCAGCCGTAGTCCCGGTATCGCCTGGCCGAGTTGTTCCAACAGCGGCGCGATGCGTTCGATCCCTTGCAGCGTGCTAGAGGAACCGATCCAGACCAGTTCTTTGCCATCCCGTGAGCCGGCGGTCTCGCTTCGAACGGGATACCGCTGTTCGTCGACGCAAGTCGGCACGACAACCACTCGGGTTGGGTCGGCATACAGAGACGCATGATCCGCCAGGAAGGCATTGCCAGCGATCACGGCCTCGCAAACACGCACTGTAGAGATGAAACGCCGAAGCCGCCCCGCGTGGTGTAGTCCCTTCTGGGCATAGGAGTCGCGGAGAAAGATGGCATCGTCGAAGTCGAACAACAAGCGAGCGGCCTGGCGACGCAACTGCTGGAGCTGCCATCCCGGCAACAGCGTGCGTTGCAGCACCACATTTGCTCCACGAAGTTGACGAAACAACAACCAACGTTGATGCCAGGTTCGGGGTAGGGGCAGAAGTTCAAGGGAATGCCCCGCCTGTTCCAGCCAGGGTCGCAGTGCGGCGAGACGATACCGGCAACAGACATGATCGATGGCGGAAACGAGTGCGACGAGATGCACGGTACGGCCCTCCCTGGCCCCGAGAAAACGATTCCGCTACACGGTTTGCTTTTGCTCCAATGAGACGGCGAGCCTTCGTTGTTCCTGAAACGTCATAGATTACGGCGATCGCTTAAGGCGCGGCGAATCTCACGGTCGGCGTCTTTTTTCTTCTGCGCTTCCCGTTTGTCGTGAAGCTGCTTGCCTCGACAAACGGCGAGTTCGACTTTAGCCCGACCGTTTTTGAAATACAGGCGCAGCGGAACCAGCGTGAAGCCGCGTTGCGAAGCCTTCCCCGCAAATCGGGCGATTTCGCGGCGATGCAACAACAGCTTACGGGGCCGCTTCGGCTTGTGGTTCATACGGTTGCCCATAGCGTACTCGGGGATGTCGCTGCCGATCAGCCAGACTTCATTGTCTTCAATGCGGGCATAGGCCTCCTCCAAACTCGACTTCCCCTCGCGAAGGCTTTTGACCTCTGTGCCGGTCAGCACAAGACCACACTCCAGTCGATCGAGTATCTCATACTCGTGAAAGGCCCGTCGATTGCGACAAATGTCCTTGATGACATCGGGTCCGGGTTTATCGTTTTTCGGCATGGGCTACACTCCTCAGGTTTTACATCTTAGCACCCCACTCTGGATGAGAGAACAGGAAGCTGCCGCCAGATTTCCCCTTGCCTTCTGTCCGCTAATGAGTATGATTCTATAATGCTGAGGGTTGTTGCGGGTGTAGCTCAGTGGTAGAGCGTCACGTTGCCAACGTGAATGTCGTGGGTTCAAGTCCCATCACCCGCTCTTGAAGACCTGGAGGAAGTTCCTCCAGGTCTTCGGCATTTACCAGGGCTTCCATCCGGGGTGGGAACCCCTAGAATACATCGCATTCTATTTAACCGGGCCTCACACTGCCTTCATGGAGGAGCCGGGGTTGTCAGACTCTCGAACGAGGAATCGAGCCACACCATGAGCGAAGAACCACTGCAAGACCATGCCATCGCCACTGAAGAGGCTCCCAAGAAGTTACGTCAAACGGTCGACATCCGTGATGTTGGCCCGTGCAAAAAACACATTCGCGTTTCCGTCGAACGCACCGACATCGACGAGCGCATGAGCGAACACTTCTCGAAACTAGTGAAGGAATCGAACGTCACCGGCTTCCGACCCGGAAAGGCTCCACGCAAGCTGATCGAGAAACGCTTTCATCAAGATGTGGCCAACCAGGTCAAGGCCGAAGTGCTGCTAGCCAGTCTCGAACAGGTCGGTGAAGATCACGACGTGGCTCCGCTGGCGCCTCCCGCGATCGACCCGGACAAAATCGAGATCCCTCGCGAAGGGCCGTTGGTCTATGAATTTGAAGTCGAGGTGCGACCGCAATTCGACCTACCGCCTTATCGCGGCATGAAACTCAAGCGGCCGGTGAAGAACTTCACCGAAGACGACATCGTTGAAGCACGTCGGCGGTTCCTGACCAGCTACGGACAGATTGTGCCCAAGGAAGACGGAACGATCGAACCGGGCGACATCGCCGTCTGTGATGTGGAAGTTAAGTCGGGAGATCAAGTCGTGGGCAAGTTGCAGGAGACGCAACTTCGCGTGGAACGAACGCTGGCCTTCAAGGATGGCATCATCCGCAAGTTCGCTCAGCAAATGCAAGGAGCCAAGGCGGGTGACACACGGACCATGCAAGTAGAACTGGCCTCCAACGCCGCGGGGAACTTGGGCGGCAAGACTGTGGAGGCCACCTTCATCATCAAGGACATCAAGACCATCCGTCTGCCGGAGTTGACTCCGCAATACGTTCAGGAAACCTTTGGTCTGGCCAGTGCCGAGATACTCGACGAGATGATTCGCACGGCCTTGCGGCGGAATCTGGAGGCCGAACAACGGCGGTCGGCCCGCATGCAGGTGCTATCCCAGATCGCCGACGCTGCGACCTGGGAGTTGCCGGCGGATTTACTGGAACGGCAATATCACCGGGCTCGCGCTCGGCGTATCATGGAGATGCGAAGCGACGGCCTCAGCGACGACGAAATCGCCAAGAGGTTGCGCCTGATGGAGCAGGATATCCACGCTTCGACGGCGCTGGCCTTGAAGGAGCATTTCGTCTTGCAGAAGATCGCCGAGGTCGAAAAGATCGAGGTGGATGAAAAGGATCTCGAAGACGAGATTGAGCGCATCGCCGATCAGTCGGGTGAGTCGCCACGACGAGTTCGAGCCAAGCTGGAAAAGGAGGATATGATCGAGGCGCTGATGGCTGAGATGGTCGAGCGCAAGGCATTAGATCTCATTCTGGACACCGCCGAGTACGAGGACGTGAGCATCGATCCCGAACTGGAATCGGAAGCCGATCTCGCCACTGTCGATGTTCAGGCCGTTCCCGGAGAGATGCGCGATCCCAGTGCCGTAGCCGAAGTCACGGCTACGGCTCCCCAGGAAGGGAAGTAATTCCGTGCGACAGATTTTCGTGATCTGTCCTGCGACCACAGGAGTGTAAGCATGTCTGAACTGATTGATCCGCTGGCTGGCGTGATGCGCAACCAGCGATTCCGCGACTACACGCGCCAGCGCCAGTACGGCACAGGCGACATCTTACTCGATAACCGCATTGTCTTCCTGGGCGTTTCTGGAAGCACCTTCGCGGGTACCGAGATCAACGATTTGACGGCAACGATGGCGATTCAGCAAATGCTCTATTTGCAGTACGAAAATCGCAATCAGGAGATTCATTTCTACATCAACTCGCCAGGCGGCTCGGTGACAGCGACTCTGGCCATTTACGACACCATGCAGTTTCTCGAATGCCCTGTCGTCACCTACTGCATGGGACTAGCGGCCTCTGGAGCGGCCATCCTGCTGGCTGCTGGGGCCAAGGGCAAACGCTACGCCTTACCTCATGCCAAGGTGATGATTCATCAACCCTGGACCTCGGGAATGTACGGCCAGGCGTCCGACGTCGAGATCGAGATGAAGGAGATTCTCCGCGAGAAGAAACGCCTCAACGAGATTCTCGCCAAGCACACTGGTCAATTGATCGAGGTGGTCGAATCTGAGACCGAGCGCAATCGCTACTTCTCCGCTGCGGAAGCGAAAGAGTTCGGTCTTGTCGACGATGTACTGAGCAAGATGAACCCCACGGAGAAGAAGTAGTCGATTAACTCCGCCCAGAGGACGCGAGACGCTACAACCGTTACGGGCGTCTCCACGTCTCCTGGACAACCGTCGGAACCGACTCCTTACTCGAATTCACCTTAGCTGCCGACCCGGGACTTGCCGATCTCTACAGTCGGAACCGGGTTGGCCTGGAGATTTACCCATGCCTTCCGTTCCGTTCGTGATCGAACAGCACGGCCGCGAAGAGCGTGTCTTCGATATTTACAGCCGGCTGCTCAGAGATCGCATCGTCTTCCTTCTGGGCGAAGTGAACGACGAAAGTGCCAACTTGGTGGTGGCACAACTGCTGTATCTTAACGCTGAAGACCCCAAGGCGGACATTCATCTGTACATCAACTCGCCGGGCGGCTCGGTCACCGCCGGGATGAGCATCTATGACACGATGAAGTACGTCAACTGCGACGTGCAGACCTACTGTATCGGTATCGCGGCCAGCATGGGAGCGACCATTCTTGCCGCCGGTACCAAAGGCAAACGGAACATCCTCCCCCATGCTGAGGTGATGATTCACCAGGTTCTGGGTGGGTTCCGTGGGCAGGCGACCGACATTCAGATACGCACCCAGCACCTGCTCCGCACCAAACGGCTGATGAACGAAATCCTGGCCAAAGCAACAGGACAGCCGATCGAGCGGGTCGAAAAGGACACGGATCGCGACAACTTCCTGACGGCACGCGAAGCCAAGGAGTATGGCCTGGTGGATAACATCCTGGAACGGATGCCCCCCAGGTAACCAGACTTAAGGCGGCTGGGCAGGACTAGCGCGATCGGGCAACGCACCCAAGGAATCCGCACCATGCGCTGGCCGCTGCCCTTGGCGATGAGCCTGGCCCTTCTGGGCGGAACTGTCGGCTGTCGCGGCAATCAAGGTTGCCGCGAGGCTGTCGAGTTGGAGTTGCGCGCTCGCGAGGAGGACGTTCGCCAACTTCGCGCCGAACTGGATCGGGCCGAGTTCTACAATCATGCCTTGTCCAGGGAATTGGCCGCCGTGCGTGGCGAACCTGGGCCGAACGGCCAGCTCCTGTTGCCCACCGAGCCGTATCCCGTTCGTTCGATTCGTTTGGGACGAGGCACCGCCGGACGTGAAGCGGACTGTGGCGGAGCCGACGCCTTGATCGTACATCTGGAACCGATCGATAACGAAGGGTCAACGATCAAGGCTCCGGGCAGTTTGTGTATCGAGGTGCTGGAGATCAACAAAGAAGGTCTCAAATCTCCTCTTTCCAGTTGGGACTTTCCCCGAGAGCAGCTCCGTCACAAATGGGAAAGTCGCCTCTTTAACTCCGGTTACATTTTGACTCTACCCTGGAAGGTCTCGCCGACCCAAGAGAAACTCCGCGTCCAGGCCCGGTTCACGCTGGTTGACGGTCGAGTCTTCGAGACAGAGAAAGACATCACGATTCGCCTGCTGCCGGAACATCGCCGACGCACGATTTTGATCGGCCCGCAGACAACAGCTCCGCCCGCTCCTACACTGCCTGGACCAACCGAAGTGTTGCCCGGACCGATTCTGCCGGAGGATCCAGGGATGATGTCGGATATTCCGCCGCCTCCCATTCCGCCGCCAGGCGTCACTCCGATTCCGACGATGCCGCCTGCGGGCACGCCCGCTTCCACGGAAGGCCCGACCCTTCTTCGAGGGCGAGCACCGAGCGGTCCCAAAGTGCAGCTACTTCGGCCTGTTCCCATGCCGACCGATTAAACCAGGGCCGAACGCCGTGTCCCACGATGCTATTCAAACCTATCTCGATCTGTTAACGGACGATCTTGCCGCTGCCTCGCAAGAACGGCTCGACGAACAGCAGCGCCGCCGCGGCCTGGGCTTCGGCCAGCGCCCGCTCTGCACAGTGCTGCGGCCGCGATTCCTTTCGCTAGAAGAGTACCGCTATCTCCGGCGACAAGTGCGGATACTCCTGCAAGCCTTCTGTCGGGCACATGAACGAGCCGTGGCCGACGCACACTTTCGCCAACAGTTCCTTTTGACTCCCCAAGAGGACGAGCTTTTCCGCTTCGAGCCAGGCTATCGCTGTCCCATGCCGACTTCGCGGCTGGATGCGTTTTATCTCTCCAAACCAAACGGGATCGGAGAACTCCGGTTCACCGAGTTCAACGCCGAGACTCCTGCCGCTCCAGCCTATACTGATGAACTCGCCGACGTCTTTTTGACGCTGCCGATCTTCTCGGCCTTTTCACGGCACTATCAGGCGGTACTCCAACCAGCTCGGCCTGGAGTGCTTCGCGCCTTGCTCGACTCGTTCGTCGAGTGGCGCGGCGTGCGGGAGCTGCCTCGCCTCGCTATTCTCGACTGGAAAGATGTGCCGACCTACCCTGAGTTCGTTCTGTTCCAGAAGTATTTCCGCGAGCAAGGGCTAGAGTGCGTCTTAGCCGACCCGCGTGAAGTCGAGTATCGCAACGGCAAACTCTACGCGGACGGATTGCACATCACCTTGATCTACAAACGTGTCCTCCTCAGCGAATTGCTCGATCGCGGCGGGCTGGAACATCCGGTGGTTCGCGCCGTTCGGGACCGCGCCGTTTGCATGGTGAATCCCTTCCGATGCAAGGCGCTGTACAAGAAAGCCAGCTTCGCAGTGCTGTCCGACGAACGCAACGCCAGCCTCTTCGACGAAGAGCAGCGACAGGCCATCGCCGAGCATATCCCCTGGACGCGCGTGGTTGCCGAGCGTCGCACCGAATTCAACGGCCAATCGATCGATCTGATTCCGTTCGTGCTGGCCCAGCGTCAACGACTGGTGCTAAAGCCGAACGACGACTACGGCGGCAAAGGCATCGTTTTGGGTTGGACGGTGGATGAGGCTCGCTGGCAGGAGGCGGTGCAAGTCGCGCTGACCACGCCTTACATCGTGCAAGATCGTATCACCCTACCTGAGGAGCCGTTCCCTGCTCTGATCGCTGGCCGCGTTCACGTCAGCCAGCGGATGCTTGATACCGCGCCCTTCGTTTGCATGGGCGACTATGTCGATGGCTGTCTGACCCGAATCGCTACTGATCCCCTGCTGAACGTAACAGCGGGCGGCGGTTCGACTGTGCCGACCTTTATCGTAGAACCGCGCTAATTCATCGAAGCCTAACACTTCGCCGAACCGATACCACCTGCAGATTCCGCGTGGACTGCGCATGTGCGCTGCCAAGAGAACCAAAACGGGGAAGCTGGGCATGCGGCGAAACGGGCGAAACTGGCTGCTCTTGCTAGGCACTGCTTGCCTAATGAGCGGTTGCGCCTTATCGTCGAGTCTGCGGCATCAAAGCAGCTGTGACCCAAGCAGATTGGCAACGCACTATGCGTTGGACCAGAGTGAGACCGTGCTGGCTCCGGAGCAGGTGCAGCGTTGGGCTGTGGAGAATTCTGGCCTGGCTAAGGCTCTAGATAGCGATTCCGAAGGCGGCGACGGGCACCCCTGTCTGGCCTGCACCGCCAGTCAGAAACGCAACCGTCTGGCAAAGCTGCTCAAAGCCTATGCCGCCGACGAAGTGCGGAATCAATCGGCGGCACTCGCCTTGGATGCTTACTATCGCCTGGCCGAGGCTCGCCTCCGGATTCGACTCATCTACCAGGCGCGTGACATCGCCCAGCGTTTCGTCGATCAGGCTGAAGAGATGCAGGCCAAGGGATTAGCGATCCCCACCCAACTCACCGATCTTCAACGTCAGGTTAGCGAAACTGCCGCCGATCAAGCCAAGCTCGAATTGGCTCGTGATCGACTCACCGAGCAGATACGCCAGTTCTCCGACGGCAAAACGAAGTCCCGCCATTTTGGCATAATTGAGGTCTTCCATGTCATCAATGAGCCACTCGAAGAGTGCGAGATGATCGCCATCGGCTTGAAGTATCGTCCCGATCTGAATTTGCTCCGCGCCGCGTTGAACAATCTCGACGCTTCGACACTGCCTCTGATTCGCAAGCTGCTGGGCGGTTCCAGTCCACTGTTGGGCGAGAAGGTGAAACGCTGTGTACCGGCTCTGGAGTGCCTGCCGCGCGTCCTGCCGCTGCTGGCTCAAGGCGAGTTGGAAAAGGTGCGGAAGGAACTGACTGCCTTGCTCTGCGAACGCGAACGGCAGGCAGTTTCCGAGATTCGCCAGGCGCTGCGGCGCGTCGAGACTTCTGTACAATTAGCCAAGCTAGCTCAAGAGCGTGAATCCCTGACGGCCAAGCGGTACGCCGATATTGAGGAGCGATTTACTCAGAAACTGGCTGGGGACAGCGAACGGCTCCTGGCTCGCAAGGAGCATCTCAAGGCTCGTGGCGAGGTACTGCACGAGGTCATCGAATGGGAACTCGCTCGCGTCGAACTACGACGTGCCCAGGGATTACTGGTGCGCGAAGTGTTAGGCGAGTGCGGCTACGAGACGACTGGACCTTGACTCCCCGAACAGGCAACCTTGGTAGACCAAGCCATGAAACCGATTCCGATTGGCGTTAGGTTGGAATCTCTTGGATTAGAGTTTCGAGCGGCGCTGAACGAGGCGGCTCGACTCGGGGTCGGCGGCGTGCAACTCGATGCGGTTGGACCACTATCTCCCGAGGCACTTTCTCAATCTGGCCGACGCACCATTGCCGCGATGCTGCGCAACACCAACCTGCAACTGACGGCGATCGGTTGTCCGCTTCGGCGAACGCTGGAGGTCGCCGAGAACCTGGAGCCGCGTCTGGAACACCTTCGCAAGGTGATGAGCCTGGCCTACGAATTGGGACCGCGCTTGGTGCTGGTTGTTGCAGGGCAGGTGCCCGAGAACGAGGATACTCCCGAGGCTCGTCGCCTGCGAGAGGCGTTGACCGATCTGGGGCGGTTCGGCGATCGCATTGGCACTACGCTGGCCCTGGAGACAGGATTAGAAGCCGGACCGGTTCTCGCACGGTATCTGGCCAGTTTCGATAGCGGCAGTCTGGCGGCGAACCTCGATCCGGCCAACCTGCTCCTGCACGGCTTCGATCCGTTCGAGGCGATGCAAGCCTTGCGGGAACGGTTAGTTCACTGTCACGCCCGCGATTGCCGCAAAGGTAGCGTCAGCCGAGCCGCACGCGAGGTGCCACTTGGAGCAGGCGACATCGATTGGCTGCAGTTCGTCGAGACCTTGCGTGAGATCGAGTATCGCGGCTGGTTGGTTGTCGAACGCGAGGAAGGCGACAATCGCCGAGCTGACGTGGCCTCGGGCGTGGCGTTCCTACGTCGCGTTGTCGGTGGATAGTCAGTTTCGCGAAACTGTATGAAGGTTAAGGAAATTCTACACTTTCACCACCATTTCGAGTCGCTAATGGTAGAAGGATACTCTTCGCCGAATAGCTAATAAAACGGGTGGATCCATCCGCAAAGGTGAAGTGAGTTCCCCCCGAATGAAAGCTCCAAAAGCGATAGGAAGAACAAGGATCCGTCAGAACGGCTGGGCCAACTTCCTACGGAGAAGGGCATCCCGCAGAGATTGTAATTTTCGTCTCTGCTACTCCCAATGTAGCGTCAGGTATAATCCAGGCACCTGCTCCTCCGTAATATCGACCAAACTCAACAATCTGACTCGGTGGACGCTCTCCCAGCATTAGCGTGTCGCTTAAGCCATCCGCGATATCCGTGAGTCGTAGTTGAAGATTGGTCGCAATTACCCCTTCTCGGTAACGGGAACTTATCCCGCTAACTCCAACATACGAGGTTTGTCCATAAGGTCGCCTCATCCAAGGTACTGGAGTACGTATTGAATCACTGGCACATGGAAATATCGGTATATTATCTGACACTATATCTGGATAAAGGTATGGAAGCGGATTACCTTCATATGATTGAACAATTATTCTCCAACGAGAATCATCCCCGAGGAATGGCAAGATTCGGGCAGTCCAATTCAGTGTCGGGTATGGATCGTTCTTAAGTATGGGGATATGGAGAGGAGGATTATTGGGTGTCGATGAGCCAGGAGGGAGAACATGGTTGGTATCATGATAATTGTGTAACGCGATAGCAATCTGTCGCAGGTGATCGACACAAGTGAGTCGAGCCGAAGCTGATCGAACTTGCTGAATAGCAGAACAAAGTAAGCCAACAAGTACACCTACGATTGCTATTACGACGATAAACTCGAGAAGAGTCATTCCAATTCTTGGTCGACGCATTATTGAAGTGCGAAATGATGATAGAGAATTGGGCATAATCACACCCTAGTACAGTGAAACTGACGAAGTATATCAATACACTTCCTTAATCAATAGATTATTCTCTCAATCAGTCCTGGATATTGAATTGCATTGAAAATAATACACAAGTGTTATTACCCAACACTGTTTCGGATTCGCTTGAAGTGGCAATAAGAAGCAAAACCTACCAACGCCACGAATATGGCGAAAATCACAATGATGTAAGGAACAGATTGACGACTGACACCAATTCCCGATGTGGTATATTTTGAATCGGTCCTTCGAATCTCATCAGAGATTCGAGTGTTCGAAGGAAATCGCACATAAAACTTCGAATCAGGTTCCTGAGAATTGATTCTGAAATTGGTAACCGTGACATTTTCAGAGATCAGCATTTGCGAATTACCGATTCGAGTTTTCGTGCTCCAAGAATGAAGCACCCATTCAAGCGACTCATGAGGTTTGTATTGAATATCAATTTGTTGGATGGCCTTACCTGCTTTAGTCAATGATTGGCGAAGGACTAAATAATCCCTCTTCGGATCAAGCCAAAGTAGGTTTACTAAATCGTTCTTAACAGAAATACGTTGTTCCATAACAACACACATCGTACCTGAAAGCATCTGTTTCTCAGGCAATTGTTGTTCTTATAACTCTCAAATTTATCCAATCTGGAGTGTTTATAATTGCGGATTGAACTACTGCTTTAATGACCCACTTGTTATTATTGCCGGGATCCTTAGCTCCTTGAATTGCTGGCTGTAACCAAACTTGCCACAATCGCAGATCAGAATTTGATTTTCTCGTGGTGAATTTGCTATTACTCGTTAAATCAAGATCCAGGGTTATTTTGCAGGATGAGTTGCTTGGAATTGTAAAGGGGACCGGGCTAACCTTGACACAGCCACAGGACATAAGAACAGAAGTGATCGTAACTGGATCAGTATGTGGATTCTGGATGTTGATCGTAATCGTGTAAGAACCAGATTCCCATACTGTTCCAAGATCTAAATCACTGGAGTTGACATACAACTCAGTACCATAGTCGCCTCCCTTTTTTCTATAAAAATACTCCTTAAGTCTTAAACCAGTTGCTGTGAGAACGAGGGTTAGGAAAATTAGAGTACAAAGAAAAAGTGAAGGTCTAATTTGGCGACAGTCCTATGTTGTTATTAATGGCATCTACACCTGCACATACGACTACCTTATCATGGACAGATCTTCATTTTTTAGCGATTCTACCGTCCGTTCACCATGCGATGCTGCAAGCGTTTATTGGGATAGATCTCCAATTTCCTTCTACCCCATTATTTTACTGCTCTGAGACAAAAAATGGTGGAGTTCAGTTTCGAATTCTCCTGACGCAGGCAGATAGGTCGCGGTAAGCGGTCACTCCGGCCGTAGCCAGGTGCGTTCGAGGAACGTGGTATCGACACGGCCAGCGGCGAACTCCTCGTTGGCCATGATCTCGCGGTGAATGGGAATCGTCGTGCGGATGCCTTCGACGACAAACTCGGCCAAGGCTCGTCGCATGACCGCCAGCGCCTCGTCGCGTGTCGGTTGATGCACGAGTAGTTTGGCTACCAGCGAGTCGTAGTTGGGCGGCACACGATAGCCGGCACAGGCATGGGTGTCGAGGCGGATTCCCGGTCCGCCGGGTGGATACCAACGAGTGATTAGTCCAGGTGAGGGGCGGAAGTTGGCAGCGGGATCCTCGGCGTTAATGCGTGCCTCAATGGCATGACCACGCGACACGATGTCTTCTTGTCGATAGCGCAGTTTTTGGTTAGCGGCAACGCGAATCTGTTCACGAACCAGATCGACCCCGGTCACTAATTCAGTGACGGGATGCTCCACTTGGATGCGTGCGTTCACCTCGATGAAGTAGAAGGAATAATCCTGAGCCAGCAGGAATTCGCAGGTGCCGGCAGAGTAGTAGCCGGCCTCGCGGGCCAGGCGGACCGCCGATTCGCAAATAGCGCGGCGGACCTCATCAGGCAGATTCGGCGCGGGCGACTCCTCGACGAGCTTTTGATGGCGTCGTTGTAAGCTACAATCCCGCTCCCATAAGTGGATGACATTGCCATGCCGATCGCCCAGGAGTTGAACCTCGATGTGCCGAGGACGCTCGATATACTTCTCCATGTAGATGGAGCCGTCCTTGAAGGCGGCCTCGGCCTCCTGGCGCGCGGAAGAGATGGCGTCCTGGAGGGAGGCTTCATCGCGAACCACACGCATGCCTCGCCCGCCGCCGCCGGCTGCCGCCTTGATCAGGACGGGATAGCCGATCTGTCGAGCCAGGGCAGTGACATCTCGACCCGGTTCGATCAGACCTTCACTGCCGGGCACCACAGGCACCCCAGCGGACTGAGCCAGTTTGCGAGCCTGGTTTTTGTTGCCCAGCCGATTCATGGCCTCGGGGGGCGGCCCGATGAATTCGATGTGGCAATCACGACAGACCTGGGCGAAGTGCGCGTTCTCCGAGAGAAAGCCGTAGCCCGGATGAATGGCCTGAGCGTCGGACACTTCGGCGGCGGAGATAAGGCGCGGAATGTTCAGATAGCTTTCCGCCGCTGGTGCGGGGCCGATGCAGATACGTTCGTCGGCGGCGTCGAGATAGGGCGCGCCGCGATCTGCTTCGCTGTAGACGGCGACGGCTTCGATGCCGAGGTCGTGACAGGCGCGAATGACTCGAAGAGCGATCTCTCCACGGTTGGCGACGAGAATGCGAGAAAACATGCCATCAGCCTTCCGGGTCTACACGGAACAGAACGGTGTTGTACTCGACGAAATCCTTGTTGTTGACGCAGACTTCGCGGATGACTCCGGTGCAGTCGGCGGGAACGTCGTTGAACACCTTCATCGCTTCGATGAGACCAACGACGGTGGTCGGCGTGACCCGACTGCCGACCGTGACGAACGGCGGTGAGCCTGGTTCGCGTTGAGCGTAGAAGGTGCCCACGGTGGGGCTTTTGATCTCGATCAGTTTCTTGGCGGGAGCTTCGGAAGTGGAAGCGGGAGCAGCTGGAGCCGTCGTGGCGACTTGTGGAGCCACAGGAGCAGTCGTCGGCATCGTCGCCGGCAACGGCATCGCTGGCATGGGTGCGGCGACCATACGTCCCCCTTTGCGCAGTCGGATGCGTTCATCGCCCCAGGACAGATCGATCTCGCTGAGGTCATGGCGGCTCATCAGGCGAATCAACTCGCGGATCGTGTTCACATCAAATGGACGAGGGGTATCACTTTCGTCAGCCACCACGCATCTCCCTGATACAGTCCCACGCACGAGCCGGTTTACTCGGCAAAGGGCACGAAGGCGGACAACTCCTGCAAACCGCGAGGCACCGTGGTCAACCGCTCCACACCATCCTCGGTAACCAGCACGTTGTCTTCTAAGCGGACTCCGCCCCAATCCGGCAGATAGATCCCTGGCTCCAGAGTAAAAATCATCCCCGGCACAAGTTTGGTCTCTGACAGCCCGCGTACCGAGGGAGCCTCGTGAATCTGTAGCCCGATCCCGTGTCCCAATCCATGCCCAAAGCGCGAGCCGTAGCCGGCTTGTTCGATCACCGATCGAGCCGCGGCATCGACGTCCTTGGCAATGGCTCCCGGATGAATAGCAGCAAAGGCCGCCTCCTGAGCCTGAAGCACGATCGCATGAATCTCCGCCAGCTGGGTATCTGCCGAAGAGCGCTTTGTATGAGTGGGCAGCACGCGCGTCAAGTCGCTGCGATAGCCGCTCGGCCCCATCGCCCCCCAATCGACTAACAGAAACGACCGTTCGTGGATGCGGCGTGACGTGGGCGGGCAGTGCGGCAGGGCGGCACGCTCGCCGACCGCGAGAATCGGCGGAAAGGCGGTCTTCAATCCACCACAGCGACGAACGTAATGCTCGATGGCGTCCGCCAGCTCTTTTTCCGAGTCTTCCGGTCGCAAAAGTCCGCGAAATGCGGTGAAGGCTCGCTCGGCAATCTGAATTGCCTCACGAATGGCAGCGATTTCGACCGCGTCCTTGACCATGCGCAACTTCTCGACACGATCACTGGCCGGCTTCCAATCGATCGTCGGAGCTGCTTGTCGTAGAGCTTCCGCCTCTGCCAGGGTCAAGGCCGTCGACTCGCACCCAACACGACGTGTCCCGAGCTTGTTCAACACATGCCCGATTGCTTCGTGCAACTTAGTATTGGGCGTGCGAATGTGGGTTTCTACTTCGGGACACTCGTCGGCGAGCTGGCCAACATACCGCGGATCACTCACCAAAATAGCGCGCTGTCGCGTCAGCACCAGACACGAACTATCCCCAGTGAACCCCGTCAGGTAGGTGACGTTGTAGACGCTACTGATGAGCAAAGCATCCAGATGCTCCTCGGTTAAGGAGCCAAGCAACCGCTCGCGCCGTGAGGCGTGGTAATCCATGCTGAATAGCCTCCACGGGCGAAGTGGAGCTATTGTCGCGGAGCAACGAGAAACCGGCAAGCACCGGCTACGCGGCGTCGCGTGCTCGGCCTACATGGGCCAGGACGTAGGCCGCTAGCTTACGGATCTGCGCATCGCTGTCTTGCAACGCTTCCTGCAACTGAGGCACCACCGGGGTGAGATCGACTCCCAACGAGGTTAGCCGCATGGCGGCATAGACTCGTTGAGCCTCGTCGTCGCTATACAGTCGCCGCACCCAGATTGGCAGCTGGTCCAGCTCAGCCTCGAACTCGTTGCTCATCAGCTCGACTCCAGATTGGGCAAAGAACTCCCGGAACCACTTTTTGGCATCGAACCGAGGCTGAGCAGAACTTGAGAAAATCTTGGAAGAATCTTGTCGCAACGACTTGACAAGTTTTGCGGCGCATCCCATGTTTGTGGCGGAACCAGAGCAGTTCACCCGCCATCGGGGTTCATCGACCGAGCATCCTTCCCCCACCAAAGAGGAGGCCTCGTGATGATCGCCTGACCGTTGGGGTCAGGCCCAGGGTGGAGCTGTTCCCAGGTGGCAAGACGTATTTGCCAGATCCTATTTGTGTATTTTTTGGGAAAGGACATGTACTATGTCGCGATTCACCAAGGCTTTGGTCAACTTTATCAAGGACGAGAGCGGCCCGACGGCGGTGGAATATGCCGTGATGTTGGCTCTGATCATCGTGGTGTGCATCACGGCGATCGGCGTACTCGGCACCAACGCCAACAACACCTTCTCCTTCGTCGGTGACACCATCGGCAACAGTGGGGCTGGCGGCGGCGGCAGCTAATCAGCTGAACTGGATCCACACACCCCACCCCGACGAGTTCACTCGTCGGGTTTTTTTGTTTTCTGAACCTGGCTTGAAGATGATAATGTAGCTCTGATGAGACTCGATCCCTATGTTAACTTTTCGAGATTCTGGTACAGGACTTGCCGAGAGTCGGACAGCCCTCTCAAAAGCTGTCCCCGAGCCGGTCTATTTGCCGCGCTCCTGGGCACCGTTGCTGCATCTGGTAGCAATCACCCCCGCCTAAGGATCGAGGTTCGTGATGTCGTCCGCTTGGGCCGCCTACATGACTTCCCTCTCCGTTCCCGCCGCGTTGAACGAGGCACTGACCCGGGATTACTCACTTGGATCGGCGTATGATGAAATGTTCATGCGCCCTGGAGAGCCGCGCCCGCACTATCAGCCGCTGGCCCGACAGCTGGCCCAGCTGGGACCGGAAGGCTTCCGTCACATCAAAGCCATGACTGATCTGTCCATGCTGCAAGACGGAGTCGGCTTCACGGTCTATCGGCAGGAGGAAGGCATCGAGCGTGTCTGGCCAATGGATCCGGTGCCACGCATTATTCCCGCTGACGAATGGAGCCACATTGAGAAAGGCTTGATTCAGCGTATCGTCACGCTGAACCTGTTTCTCAAGGACATCTATCACGAACAGTTCATTCTCCGCGATCGGATAATTGACCCAAAACTGATCTACGAAGGAGAATATTTTCGGCGTGAGTTCATGGGCGTGCGGGTGCCGCGCGACATCTACATCCACATCTGCGGCACCGATCTGGTTCGCGATGTGGATGGACGCTACCTGGTGCTGGAAGACAACGGACGCACGCCCTCCGGCGTCAGCTACATGTTGACCAATCGCCAAGTGCTGAAGCGCGTCTGGCCGCAGGCGTTCGAGCCGCTCCACGTTCGCTCGACCGATGACTATCCCGCAGCACTGCTCGACGTGCTTCGCTACATCGCTCCGGGAGGCCGCGCCGATCCGACCGTCGTGCTGCTCAGCCCAGGGATCTACAATTCGGCGTATTTCGAGCATACCTTCCTGGCCCAACGCATGGGGATCGAACTGGTGGAGGGACGCGATTTGCTCGTCGATCAGAATCGCGTGTACATGAGGACGACGCGCGGTTTGGCTCGGGTCGATGTCATCTATCGCCGCATTGACGACGACTTCCTCGATCCGCTGACGTTTCGGCCCGACAGCATCCTGGGAGTACCAGGGCTGGTCAATGCCTATCGTTCGGGTCAGGTGGCACTGGCCAACGGCGTGGGCACCGGCATCGCCGACGACAAAGGCATCTACCCGTTCGTGCCGGACATGATCCGCTACTACCTCAAACAAGATCCAATATTGCCCAATGTCGAGACGTATCGTCCGCTGATCCGCTCGCACCTGGATCACATCCTGGCCAACCTGGAAAATATGGTAGTTAAGACGGTGAACGAGTCGGGCGGCTATGGCATGCTGGTCGGCCCTGCTTCAACGGCCAAACAGCGCGAAGAGTTCCGCAGCCATCTGCGGGCACGTCCCCGCGAGTTCATCGCCCAGCCCGTCATTCAGCTGTCCACGCATCCCACCTTCGTGGAGGGCAAACTCGAAGGCCGACACGTGGATCTGCGACCATTCGTGCTGTGCGGCGAGAAAGTCGTGGTGGTGCCCGGAGGGTTGACTCGGGTGGCTCTGCCGCGCGGCTCACTGGTGGTCAACAGTTCGCAGGGGGGCGGCAGCAAAGATACCTGGGTTCTCTCGGAGTGATATTCCATGCTCAGCCGCGTCGCTGATGCCCTTTTCTGGATGAGCCGCTATCTGGAACGGGCCGAACATGTGGCTCGGTTGCTCGACGTTTGGTTCCATCTGGAACTGGATCTGTCCAGCTCGGGAGCCGCCCCGTTCGAGATGCACTGGACGGCGCTGGCAGCGATTCTGCAACATCAAGCACCGGCGGGCACCCATCCCCAGGTGACGATGAGCCATCGGCTGATGTTCGATGTCGACAATCCCGCCAGCATTCTCGCCTGTTTGGCAAAGGCTCGGCTCAACGCACGCAGCATTCGTGGGACGATCAACTCGGAAGTCTGGCGCGAACTGAACAAGCTCTATTGGAAAATGAGCGATCCCGAGTTCATCCGTCGCTCGCGCGAATCGCCCTACGAGTACTATCAGGCGATGGAGTGTGGCAGCGCGTTGTTCCAGGGGCTATGCGATGCGACCTCGACTCACGATGAGGGCTGGCAGTTCATCCAGTTGGGCAAGTTCGTGGAACGCGCAGACAAGACTTTGCGGATCCTTGATATCCAGTATCATCTCTTGCGCGATCTGACCAACCCCGCCGACGTCTCGCTGTCCACTTTGCACTGGGGCGCGGTGCTGAAGAGCTGCAATGCCTACGAACCCTACCAGCGCTGCCATGTCGGACGCATCGAACCCGATCGGGTCGTTGAATTTCTCTTAATGGAGCCGGAGTTCCCCCGTTCGGTGCGGTTCTCGCTGGAGCGGCTGACGTCGTCGCTGCGAGCCATCGAGAAATCCGCCGGCAGCCGGCAGTTGACCCGCGCAGATCGACTGCTGGGCATGATGCTCTCGGAACTGACCTATCGCTCGCTGGATCAGATCATGGCAGACGATCTGCATGGGTTTTTGTCCGGCCTGATCGATCGACTTAGCCAGGTTAGCCGGGCCGTCCAGGAACAGTATTCCCTACGATAACGAGCAAAAAAGATCGATAAAGTGTTCAATTCTTCTCCAGGTTGCCGTAACCTTTTGTACTTCCTCGGTGGAGTCGATCAGTACGAGAGAGCCACATGATTCTGGAAATCCAGCACGAGACACGTCTGATCTACAGTGAGCCCGTCACCGAGTCGATCGCCGAGATGCGCATGGAGCCGGCCAGCGATGCCGACCAAAGTTGCCGGTCCTTTCATCTGGCGGTCAATCCCTCAACGGGCGTGTTCCGCTACGTCGATGGGTTCGGCAATCGGGTGCATCATTTCAACGTCGCGCCGCCGCACCTGGAAATGCGAATGCTCGCGGCCAGCATTGTCGAGACGCATCCACGACCGCGCGACCTGTCGGCCAGCTCAGCGAAGTATCCGCTGGATCCCGCGACGCTGCCCCTGGAAATGCTCGACTTTTTACATCTGCGAGGGCCGGTTCGTCATACTCCGCGACTGGATCCGATTCTCAACCTCTTACGCCCCTCGGATGGTCAGTTGCTCGCCGAGTTGGTACAGACCGTCTGCCGCTATATCCACGACCATTTCATCTATGCTCGCCATGTTACCCTAGCGAGTTCACCGATCGATGACGTGCTGAGCCACGGCAAAGGCGTCTGTCAGGACTTCACGCATTTGATGATCGCAGTGTTGCGGCATTTCGCCGTACCGACTCGCTACGTTTCGGGGTACATTCATCGCCCGGACAAGGAATCGCAGTCGCACGCCTGGTGTGAAGTCTGGCTGCCGGATCTGGGCTGGATCGGTATCGATCCGACCAACGATAGCCTCGTGGATGAACGCTTCGTCAAAGTAGCCACGGGACGCGATTTCACCGACGTACCGCCGAACAAGGGGCTGTTCAAAGGTCGAGCCACGGAGACGATCCAGGTTCGCGTTGAAACGCGCCAACTGGAGGCGCTGCCCTCGCTGTCGTGGCAGGATCAGTTGCCGGCTCTGCACGTTCCACTAACTGAAATTGTCAGTGGACGACAAGCGATGCAGCTGATGACCGAAGACGATGCCTCGCAGCAACAGCAGCAATAAGCGCTCAGCGTGCCGCTTGAACCCCCAGAGCCACCCCGAGCGATCCCAGTGCTCGAGGCGCTTCGTCCCAAGAATTGACCGTGCTGGCCCAACTCCGACTCATACGAGTATTGTGCCGGGCCAACTCCAAACGCGCAACCAGCCCGCCGATCGACTTCGCCGAGATCGCCCCCACCGCTTCCTCAGGAACGAGCGAATTCGACGCTGCCAACTTGGCGCGTAGGACAAGCATCCGTCCCCAGGCCGACAGACCAGCGTCCTCAATGGCTGCCGCGGCTGGTTCCAGTTTGCTTGAGTCAAGCTTGGCGGCAGCTGCCAATTCGATCAGACGGAGTAACGGCCAGTCCTGATCGCGCCGTTTCCGTTCGGGAGCCACTGCGGCGAGGGCCTGTTCGATCGTCTCGACCGAGGGGGCACCTTCAGCAACAGCGATGAGACCGCGCATCGCCGCGCCGTCGGCCACGGGCAACTTACTGACTTGTGCTCGTGCTTCGTCGAGTTTGCCTTGCCGAGCCAGAGCAAAGGCACGTCCGCGAGCGTCACTCTCGGCCTCCTCCAGCCCTTTGCCCGGAGTCGGCGGCGTTTTGCCCAACAACAGGGCCAGGCTCACGACCGCAGCGTTCAGCTCTGGCGGTTTGTGGTTTTTGTCGTTCTTGTTGGGAAGATAAGGCGAAAGGGCCTCGCCCAGGAGCGACTCGGCCAAGTCCTGCTTCTCCAGGCGATGCATCTCTAAGCCGGCCACCGCCAATGCTTCGCTACGTTCGCTGCCCGTGGCTGGAACCAGGTTGTCGACCGTCGGTTGGACATAGTCGAGCTGGCCAGCCTCCACGAGAGCGGCGGAGAGTCGGCGGATCGCTTGTAGGCGTGCCTCACGACTGCTGATCCCGCGTAGCGTGGCTTGCACCAGCCGATGAGTGTCGCGCCAGGGAAGTTTCCGTCCGGTATCAATGTCGGTGGTGCCACCCAACTTCAGTTGAGCCAGAGCCAGGTCGGTCAACAAGGCGTCGGCATCGGCGGCCTGGGTCGACTTGCCGAACGACGCCGCCTTGGAGTATTCCTCGAACGCCAGCTTGGCACAGCCAGATTGTTGACTTTCGAGATAGTAAATACCCGCATAACCGAACAGAACTGCCTGCCCCCCACTGCCAAGGACTTGTTCGGCATTCTTGGCCGAGCCGATCGCCAGCGCTGTTTGCAAGGCGCGGCGTTCAAGATTGCGAGTCATCCACGCCCAGACGCCCAAACCAAGGCTCAGCACCACGACCGCGGCACCAGCGGCCAGCATGACGCGCTGGTACTTCTGATAGAAGGTAAGCGGTTTCTCTTTCTCTTTGATGACGCCGGCTTCCACCAGGGCCTCGTTGCTGGCCCGAGTCACGGTTCCAGTCCCGGTTCCCCAGGCCCCCTCCGGAGCAGGGCCGTCATCGCGGCGCGCCCCAGCAGGCAGTTTCGGTCCAGCATTACGCCAATCCGCGGGGGTCGCAGTCTTGGGAATGGGCACGGCAATGATACGGCGGCACTCTGGACAGGGAGCACGCTTGCCGGCCAGTTCTAGCGCCATTTTCAGCGGCTCGTCACACTGCGGACAATTAAACTCGACAAACTGTGGATTTTGTTCTTCCTTCGGAGCGTCGGCCAGCAGTGCCGCCGCTTCGGCTTCGAGATCCACCTCAGGAGCAGGGGGCGGCGCGGTCGGCGGGGTCGGTTTACTGCTTCCGACCGCCGCCGGTTTTGCTGACGCCGAGGCTCCGTTTGGTGTCCCACCGGGAACGACGATCGCTCCCTTGCACTTGCTACACTTGCCTCGCTTTCCCGCGAGATGGTCGGGCACCGTCATTTTCGAGGAACAGCCCGGACATGAAAACGTGATCGACATGATGCTGTCCGTGAGTGGGTCGCAAACTCATTTTGTTCCATTCTAGCATCTGAGTTGGACGACGAATAGCCGGTTGCTTAGTAGGGATACAGGTCTCGCTTGGCCGGGTCGCACAGTCCGACACGGTTCCACGGAGCGATCTCTCGGGCGACGAACGCGCGAAACTCAGCGACGTCCGGCGTCGGTTGGGCCGCCAATGTGCGCACGGCATGCACACCCCGCTCGACCGCGGCTCGATATTCCCGATCGTGCGAGTGGAGAAAGGCATCCGCTTCGCTGGCACGCCCTTGCTTGTGACGCTCTTCAGAGGTGATCGCCCCGGCGAAATAGTACATCGAAAAGGCCGCGAGCAAGCCGAAGTGTCGGAACGCTTGATAGGTTCCTGCAACCAAGCTGTCGAGAAAATCGATCTCGCGCCGCAGGTTGTCTTGATAGGCGTGCAAACCTGATTGAAGATCCGCTCCCCAATCGCGTTCCAGCACGCGCGCCAACCGCCGCACCGTCTGAAGGGCGTGTCCGTTCCCCGTGCTGTACAGCGCGTCCAAGGTGTAGGCGCTCGGCCCCAACAGTGCCCAATCAGGACCGACTATGTCGTTGATGCGCCGTTGTAGTCGACCTGTGCGCGTGAACGGTCGGACTGGTTCGGCTTGGGCAAACTGCTCGGCGATCCGCGGATAGCGAGCCAGAATCGTCTGCCACTCTTGCTCGGCGGACAACGACAGGTTCGACTTCGCGCATCGCGGATCCAGCAAGAGGCCGGCACTAGTTAAACCGTTGTCGAAACGCAGCACCCAGATCCAGCCTCCCTCGATCACATGATGCAAGGCGGCGTCATCGCAGCGATAAGGATAGTCGTCCAACGTCCAACCGATCGACCGAGCGATGCACTCCCAGCGTTCGACGCCGACGAAGTGACTATAGATCGACCACGACGCCGTTTGCATCTGCTCGCCGGAGTCGGTCAGCTCTAGCCAGCGTGCCAACACGCCGGTTGGTCCGGTGGCATCGACGAGGAAAGCCGCCTGCAGGTCCACGGGTTCGTCGCCGCGATGCCCCTGTAGTCGCCAGGCGTCGGCATGATGCAGGGTCAGCTCGACTTGATCGAGATAGGGAACGCCCAACTCGACGGCGCGATCGACCAAAAAGGCGTCGAAATCCGCCCGCAACCAATGAGTGTCGGCCTGCTCGTCGTTGGGATTGGCCGTCACCAAGAGACGTTCCTCGGGCTGGCGATGGCCAATGAAGGTGAAGCCTCGCTTTAAGCCACATTCCAGATGAGGATAAAATTTTTTCCAGCGGCCATGCTCGCTCAAGTCGGCCAGCCAGGGCAGGTCGTACTCTTGTGCCAACTGCCGTAGGGCCAGGTTGGCCAACGGTGTGGAAGACTCGCCCAACGAGAAGCGCGGATGCCGACCGCGTTCCAGCAGCACCACTCGTCGTCCGCGGCGGTGCAGCAACAGAGCCAGCAGGCTGCCGGCGAAGCCCGCGCCCAAAATGGCGATTTCGACCGTCTCGCGGATCATGCTCGCCCCTCCCGATTGAGTCGTTCCAGGCGGGCGAGTTGCTCGGCGGAACCGTGAACCTCCCATAGATCCGCGAAGACCCGGCCTCGTTGCAGACTCAGGCCGTAGCGTAACGCCGCCTCCAGCGAATTGAGGCTAGGCGGCGAAAACTGCCCTCGGGCCTGGAGCACCTCCATCGCACCGTTACCGGCCCGGGTCGGAATCAACACACAGCATTCTACGCCGACGGCAAATGCCCAATCGAGGCTGCGCTTGGCCCAGATCACACCCTCTTCCTCACTCAGCCATGGCGGACGCACGAGTAGAAAAGCTCGCACGGAGATGCCCTGAGCATTGAGAAAGCGCGTGGCCTGAGCGAAGTCGTCGAGCGTCATCCGTTTATTGAGACGTGGCAGCACCTCTGGATGTACGGTCTCCAGCCCCATGGCCACCTGGAGTTCTCCCCTCAAACGATCTTGAAACTCCACAACACGCGATCCGATCAGTTTGGGATGGCATTCGACGATGATGGTCTCGAACGGAGCCAGCAACTCGGCGAGGCTGGGCAGCTCCCCGGGTGGAATCGCCTGGGCATCGAAGAAGTTGCCGGCGTTGTACAACTTGACGTGACGAACTCCAGGATGCGACTCGGCGAGCTGATTCAACGCCTGCCTCAGTTGAGCCACAATCGCGCCGTCGGGCACACGATCTGGAATGGTGTACTTCCAGAGATCGCACATCAGACAGCGAAACGGACACTCACGATTGACCAGAAAGATCGTGGCCACTTCTTCGACCCGACCCTGACGAGTGCGTTCCCCTTCAACGAGGAAGCCGTGCGGCTTCCAGGGATCGTGGCGCGGTCGTGGAGGTCGCTGAGCCACGATCCATGCGTCAGTAAGCGGCAACTCATTCATACAGCGCCTGAAAGGCCCGGCGATAGTCGCGTTCACGCTGAGGGAATAATCGGGTAAACTCGTCGCGCTGAGTCGCACCATGCTGGAAGCGACGTTTGGGAAAAGTCGGCATGGTGAAGCCGGTCACGGCTCGCACCCCGGCGGCGACTAGTTCGCCCTTCAGCGCGTACAGGCGGTCGTGGTCGTAGCCGGTCAGCTCGATGAAGGGAATGCCTTCAGCAATGCGGATCACCGCCGGTTGCGTGAACGGGCTGAACACCTCGAAGCCGCACGTCGTCGCCGGAGCATACGTGCGAGCGTACCCACGGCTGAGGCCGCCGCTGTACGTCTGCGAGTGCTTGATCGCTCCCACGCCCCAGCCTTCCTGATACAGCATGGAGTTGTGCAGGACGCTGCGGATGGTCAGTTCGGGATTCTCCTCGATGGGATAATCCTTGAGGTTCTCATCGCCGCCATCGCCGTCGAGCAGAAAGCGCCAGTCGGGGTAGCGCTGACGAATCCCCTCACCGAGCGCCAAGCTCATCGCCGCCGCCTGGATGTCGAGTGGTTTGTAGTCCTCGACGACACGAACGGCTCGTCGCCAATCGACAGCGCTGGCAGCCACCTCGATCGGTTCGAGAAACACGCCCAGCCCGAGCCTCTCGAGAAATTGCCGTGCCTGAGCCACGTCGTCGCCCCGCCCATCGACGGCCAGTGTAAATGCCTTCAAACGAGAGGGACTTTGTCCTAGTTGGCCCAGGACGTGGTAGGTGACAAGAAAGACCGCGCCGGAGTCGATGCCACCTGAGAAGCACACACCGATCGGTCCGGAGCAGGCTCTCGTTGTCAGCCACTTGCCCACCTGGTCGGCGACGGCCTCGATGTAGGCGGTGCCTAGCTGCTGGACGTCAGCAGCCAAGGTGCCACGCTGCGGAGTGAAGAAGCGATCATGCCGCGGACTGGGATCCGGACAGCCGACCAAGGCGACTTCCGTAAGGTGATGCGCGGGCACCATGCGCGTGTAGCTGGGATGGAACTGATCGTCGTAGTCATTCTCTCGCAGCCAGCGATGAATCGTGTCGATGCGATCGGCCGCGACCAGGCACGGCCCCTCGCTCCGCTTGGCAATGAAAAACCGCAGCGGTCGACTGATAGAACGGGCCATGCGCACCAGCACGCCTTGGGTGGCCACCAAGGCAAACTGACCGTCGATCTGGCCGACGGCGCGAGCGTCTCCAGACGCCACCCGCGCTCGCGCCTCGTCTAAGGTGACGTTAAAGAGAACATTCCGTGAGGGATCGGTTAGATCCACTACTCGATCAGTAATCACTTCTTCTCCTCGATGGCCCAGAGATACTTGAAGCCCCGCAAATAAATTCGTCCATTAGAGATCGCCGGTGATGCCGAAAACTGATCCGGCAGGCGATTGGTCGCCAGTTTCTTGAACGTCCGCCCCGCCTCGATGACGTGGAAGACGCCATCGCGCGACGTGGTGTAGATTTTGCCGTCTCCACCCACCGGGGAAGCACGATGACGGTGATTATGGGTGTCGCGGCGATAGACGATGTTGCCGTTGACGGCATCGAGTACCAACAACTCGCCGTCCTCTCGACACAGGTAGACCAGGCCATCGTAGACCAGCGGGCAGGGCACGTCCGAGGTGTCGCGCGGCAGTCGCCATGCTTCACCAGCACTGCCCGGTTTGATGTCGCCTTTGGCATCGGGTTTGACCCCGACCACCGGGCCTCGTTTGGCACTGGGAATGACGATCAAATCCGGCGTGCAAACCGGCGAAGCGACAAAGCGTAGGAAGCGATTGTAACGCGAGCGCGGGTTCAGTTCGTGGACACGCCAGATCTCCGAACCATCCTTGAGCGAGTGCGCCGTGGTGTAGTCGTTCCCATGAGCTACCAGGTAAGCATCGTTGCCGTTCTTCCAGATGAACGCCGACGCATAGCTATGCTCATTTTCGTCGGTGCCATCCGAGGGACGATCGACCTTCCACACTTCCTTGCCGGTGTTTTTGTCCACACAGATGAGCAGTCCAACTTTACCGCCCGTCCGACGATTGCCCGAGTGGATGAACTGATAATACAAATGCTCGCCGAACAGAACCGGCGTCGAGTGCATGCCAAACTGGATGTTGAACTTGCCGTACCGCTCCTGGGCATTGAAGCGCCAGCGTTCGTTGCCCTCGAAGTCAAAAGCCGCACAGGTACCATCCCCACCGAAGCAGTAGACATACTTCCCATCCGTCGAAGGGGAAGCGGAAGCGCCGTTGCCCTCGTCGGACCGCGCCCAGCGGGTAGCCGCTCCGAGATCTTTCTTCCACAGTTCCTTGCCCTCGGTGCTGACGCAGAGCAGAACGATGCGGTTGCCGTCCTGACTAGTCAGAAAAATACGGTTCTCCCAGACGATCGGCGTCGAGCCGCCCTCGCCGGGTAGAGCGAGCTTCCAGGCGATGTTTTTCGAGTCGCTCCACTCGGTCGGAAGATGCTTTTCGTTAGTGATGCCGTCGTTATTTATGCCACGCCACTGAGGCCAGTTGTCCGCATGGGTCTGAACAGAGACGAGCAAGAGGAGGGAAAGACAAATGCGTTTCACGGTGGGTACTCCCAAGAGCGGTTTCTGGCGGGATGTTACTACTCTTTGTTGTACCAGAAGCGAAGAGGGAAAAAAGCAACGGCCCACGGAGGAATCCGCGAGCCGTACTCACTCACCAGGGATCGATCAACCAAAACTAGCTCAGGGAGCGCCCGGATCTCCCGCCGGAGGAGCCACCCCACCCGGAGCTGGAGGAGGAGGCGGAGCCGACAGCGTGGGGCCAGCCGGCGGACTCGGCTTCGTTGTCGGGTAGGCGCTGTAGTCGAGATAGAAGAAGACGACACCAACAATCTGGGCGATCAGCGAGATCGCCAGCAATCCCGTGTAGGCGTCGTTGCGCGGCCCAGTGGAGGCAGAACGACTGGAACTAGAGCGAGCGGCCATTTGTGCTTATCCTCTCTTTTTGGGATCTCTATTGATTGCAATTAGTAGCCACCCATGATGCGACTAGCAGCCTTGTCGCCAGCCTGAACCGGCAGGGTCGGCTTGCCGACCAACTGTCCGACCGAGGTCTTGGCGGCCACTTCGACGATCTTGACCCGGCCAATGTAGCGCGGTTGGGCACCGAGGCGGAAAATTTCCAACGTCTGTCCCTTGGCCAAGCCGTTATCTCCCCCCACGGAAAGCGAGACGAGGTTGCCGTCGGCACGGGTCACTTGGCCCTCGATGTTTTCCGGAGGGGGATTGGCCCCACGTCCCGCAACACCACCGGCCCCGGCACTGGACTTCAGCTGGGCCAGCGTTCGCGCTAGCTCTTGAATCTGCTCTTCCATCTGCGTGTTGCGATCCTTCAGCGCCTTGGCCGCGATCTGAGCCGTCACCATGTCGTCACGCATCTGATTCTTTTCTTGCTCTAGCCGGAAATTCTTGTCCATTTCCGCCTTAAGAGTGGCTCGCAGCACCTTGGTATCTTCGGTGCGGCGGTCGCGGTCAGTACTCATGGCCCGCTCCATGTTGAGCAGGGTCACGTTGCGAGCTTTCTCATCGGCTAGCTGTTTTCGCAACGATTCGACGTTCACTTTCAGCTCATCGATTATCCTGGCTCGCTCGCGGAGTTCGGCCAAGGCATTCTCTGCAATGCGAGCGCCGGCATTGGGATCATTCTGCAGGGTCGGGTCGATAGCCACACGCTGCGCGGTCAGCTTTTCGTACAGATCGGCCTTCTCTTTGGCGGCTTGCTCAGCTAGGTTCTTGAAGGCGGAGACATCCCCACGCAGCTTGGAATTATCCGATGCCAGTTTGTTGTAGGCCTCGGCCCAGTGGGTGCGAGTGGCATAATCGACCACAGCAAACCCACCGACGACGAGACTGAAGACCAAATTCAAGAAAACCAGGATCTTGCCGACTACTGTCATGATCCGATCCCCCTTCGGAACAGCCAACCTCGTTCACCAGCTTCCCTGATGAACAGCTCCCCCATAGCCAAGGCGAGGCGGCCATCCGTGAAGTTACTTTAGTTCTCCCGGTGAGCGGGGCGGAACTATGCCCAAGAGCAGGAATCGTGTCAATGGCAACTCACTCGCAAAAGAGCAGCCAGCCACGATTCAAGAGATCTTTAGTTCGCTGCTCCACCTACCTGATGTTTCTGCTTCAGGTATTTTACCAGTTCCTCCACGGTTTGTTGCACTGAAGCCTGACGTTTTAAGATGAGCTGCTCCTCGACCAGAGTATTGATGCGCAACCCCTCCATGATCGCTTCTTCCGTCAGGATGCCCAGATTCTTCTCTCGTTCTTCGACGAGCAACTGGCGCAATCCCTTCTTGTCGCCTTCGCCTATCAACTGATTCGTCAATTCCGTGTTTTCTTTGACTTTGGCCTCAATCTCCTTGCGAAGGGTGGCGTTCTCTTCGCGCAGTTCGCGGACTTTGTCGACATAAACATTCAAAGGCATCAGAGGCACTCCGGGCACCTCCTCCGCGGGCACCAGATTGAGCCGACCGTCGGGCAAGTCTGGACCAACCATGCGCACGGCCGCTTTCCCTTGGTACAGCGCGGCCAGTTGGTCGGCGTAGACATCGCGGCTGGCCCGTCGTGCTTGCTCTCGCTGGAGTAGCTCGTTCCGCACTTCCTGCCAGTCGGCCTCAGCTTGGTTGAGCAGTTTGCCCAACTCGGCAATCTCGGCTTTGACAGCGACAAGCCGACCATCCGGCTGCCCCGACTTGCCCTTGTTATCCGACCAGTCAATGCTCGAACTGTAGACCCCGAAGGCGGCGGTAGCCAGGATCAGGCTCAACGCCAAGTTCACTAACACGAACAGTTTACCGATGAACGTCATGGGAAATTCTCTACTCTCTGCTGTCCGTTATTCAGTCAATCATCCAGGCGTTGATCCAGAAGGCGAATGCGATTCTCCAGGGCGCGGATGCGCTCCTCGCCGCGTTCCGTCGCTTCAATCGCTTGACGGATTCGTAGGCGAAGCTCCAGCACCTCTTGCGACTTCTGCCGCAGCTTTGCTGCTTCCTCTGCAGTCGAGGCACGGAGTTGCTTGTAGTCTTCCGTCAACTGAGCGATCTCGGCTTTTCGCTCCTTGGCGACGACATCATAACCAACCAAACGTTCCTTGTTTTCATTGATGAGCATCTGCTCGCCTTTGACCAGCGCCGCCTGTTCGCGAATGACACTAATGACGAAATTGTGATCGTTGACGAATCGCTGTTGCTCCTGAGCCGCGGAGTTCTGAGCATACTCATTCATGCGTCGTAAGTCCGAAGTCCGCTGGGTGATGGCCATCAACGTGGCACGCAAGCCGCAGACGACGAGCATGCGGCTGATCTGATCGCGGTAGGTTTTGGTGTTAACCAAGACCCGATGATACTCCGCCGAGAGCGGACTAAGATTGCCGATCATCCCCAGATCTTCGGCGTTGGCCCCCTCGGTGGCCAGCGATTCCTCAGCGAGGAACGGAGCCACTCCATAGAGGAAGTGAGCAATGGCCTGCTTCTTCGACTCCCCATCCGAAGAGCGTTCCAAAGCGTTATCGACCGCTTCCTTGAAGCGTAGTTCCAGTCCGGCGCGCTGCATCTCGACGGCCTGAGCGAAGGCTTGCTCGAAGTTGACCTGGGCGGCTTGCTGGCGATTCAGCGGATAGTTGCGTAAGAACAATGTGGCGAACACCTCTGCCGAAGGACCGCGTTGAGCGTTGAAGGCAGCGCGGAAGGCGTCGTAGAACGGTCGTTCGGGAAGATCGGGCGGACCAGGCAACAGAGCTTGCTTCACTGCTGCCGCGCATCGCGCTTTGAGTTGCTGAAAGCTGTCCATCGAATTGTAGTACCAACGGATCGTCAGCATCTGCTCACGTTCCAGGTAGGCATCGGTGAGAGAGAGCAACACGCGAGCGTAGACCAAGGTTTGTCCAACCCGTCTGGCCTCCTCGTTGATCCCCTCACCCGCTTTGGCGACCCGCTCATCGACCCGTTGCTTGACGGCGTTGAATTCCTGCATCTGCGTCTGGACGGGACGCCCGCCGACGGTGCGGAACATCTCGCTGTAGTCGGCCTCGCTCAGCCGCTCAACCGCCGCCTGAAAACTGCTGTCGAGTTCTTTTTCGTCCAGAGGCAGACCGCGAAGAATCAGCTCGCCGCGAACATAGGCATGCGCCCATGACTGACGCATCGCATAGTCCAGCGAAGACACATAAACCAGACCTGCGGCACCCAGCAGGTTCAGTACAACCAGAATCTTGCCAAACAGCGACATAATAGATGCTCTCGTGAGACAGTCTCGACTCGGGCAAGATAGGCAAAACGATAGTGACTTCATCGATTGTGAACGATGCAGCGAGGGAAGACCAGAGCAAATCGATGCCTTTTTTCTCTGCTAAGGTAGGAAGAAGCGGAAAGCGTCGGTGGAAGGACTTGTGCCAGGCAATTTCTACTGGGAGACGAAGCCCGATAAAATCGGATAAGACCATAAAATTCCACCGCTTTGGCTCAGACATGAGCTATGCTTGTGAAGAAGGACAACTGGCCGAATCGCGTTAGCGGCTAACTACCTAGAGCGGAAGATGCACCCGTTCAGCACTGATCCGTCTGTCGAGACGGCTGAAACGTCGCCGCAACCGACCGCGAAACGACCCGAGGACAAGACTCCTTTACCGGGTCCGCGGATCGTTTTGGTGGCCCGCGAAGGGTTCGCTCATTTTCGCACGCTCAACGAGGCGATTCGCGACTGTGAGCCGGGCGCACGCATTGTCGTTCGACCAGGGATCTATCAGGAAAGCGTCATTCTCGACCGCAAAGTGCATCTGGTTGGCGATGGTCCCGCTGAAACCATCGTCATTCTCTCGCTGTGGGGACCAGCGCTACTGATGGAGACTAGTGAGGCGCTAGTGCGAGGCATGACGTTGCGCGGCCGCACTAATGGGCAGCGTTCGACGGCTGCAGCCGTCGTCGTGCCTCGCGGCAAACTCCTGCTCGATCAGTGTGAGATTCGTTCCGGGGATCGGGCCTGTATCGAGGTGCTGGGCTTCGGGGTGGCCCAGATTCGCCACTGTCGCATCCATGATGCCGTCGGCGCGGGGATCCTCGTGCGCAGCGGCGGCACTGTCCAATTGACCGGAGGCGAAATCTGGGACACCTTCCAGGCTAACCTCCTCGTTTCCACAGGGGGAAAACTGGAAGCCCGTGAGACCGTTCTATCCAACGGGCGAATCGGCCTGTACGCTCAGGACAACTGCCACATCGAACTCAACAGCTGCGAACTGCATCACTTCCGCGATGCGGCGGTCGTCATCGATCCTGGCGCGGCATCGACGCTACAGCACTGTCAAATCCACGACAATCAAGGGGTCGGTCTCAGCATTCGAGGCGGCGGCGGTCGGATCACTGATTGTGAGATCTTTGCCAACCGCCAGGCCGGCATCGAACTGTTACGGGGTGGCTCGGCTGAGATTCGCCACTGTCGCATTTTCGATGGCTTGCGTCCCGGCGTTCACATTCACTCGCGTGGCACTGGCTTCCTCGAAGATTGCGAGATCTACGGCAACGCGGTGGCTGGCATCCTTGTCGAGCAACACTCCGAGCCGATTATCCGCAACTGTCAGATTCACGGAGGCACCGCGGCCTGTGGCGTTTTCGTCCGGGGCGAGAGCGGCGGCCTCATCGAAGGCTGTGATGTGCATCACAACCCTGATCCGGGCATCGTGCTAGGCGATGGAGCGGCTCCAACAATCCGTCGTTGCAAGATCCACAATGGCGGACATCATGGCATTCTGTTGACGACCAACAGTCGAGGTACGATCCAGAGCTGCGAGTTGTACGCCAATCAACTCGCCGGCGTAGCCATCGAACAGGGCAGTGATCCGCGCGTGGTGCGCTGCAAAGTGCGAGATCATCGCCATGCGGGTGTATTTGTCACCGAGGATGGCAAAGGAGAGATCACCGATTGCGACCTGGAGTCGAATAAGCTGGCCGGAGTGCTGCTGGAGAACGGCGCTCAACCGGCCTTGCAACGCTGTCACGTGCAGCACAGTCCGCAAACCGGAATCGCTGTCCTGACCGAGGGACGAGCTGTCCTCCAGGAATGCCGCATCACCAACAACGGCCTGGCTGGAGTCATGGTTGGCGAAGGTGGGGAAGCGATCGTGGCCGCCTGCCGCATCGATCACAACGGGCAGGCGGCGATTCGCATAGAAGAAGAAGGCCGGTGCGCCGTCGACGAGCGGTCGTTGCTGTTTGGCAACGGCCACGACTCGATCGAAGTCGCACCGGGCGGCTTATTACGCAAAAATCTGCCAGAGTCGCTCAGCCTAGGCTAGAGGTTAATTCGCCCCGTTCGTGGTCGTGAGTCGATGGCGGCGACGATGCGCCAACAACAGGCCCATCGAGCCGAGACCGAAGAGCAACAAGGTGGACGGTTCCGGCGTATTTCCCACTGCTGGCGCGGTAGTGAGGAACTCCTGGGCTTCCTCGCCGGCCGAACTCGGTGTCGGATTCGGCGGAGTCACCACCACGCAGGTGCAACGATATTCCACCCCTTCATAGGTCCAAACGAAACCACCTTCGGTTGTGACCGGCAACAACGAGACCAGGTCGGTAGGCAAATCGGACTCACCTGGAATCGAAGTGTTGTACATCAATGCTTCCTCGTCCCCTGGAACGAAGTCTGGAACCTCGGACGACTCCGCGGGAAGAGGCATTAATTCAGGATACTCACACTCCGGAACATCCGGTTTAATCGATTCCGCGCACACACTACCAACAGTCAACGCCAACCAGGCAAGGCATCCAGCCGCCAAAAAGCGATAAAGAGGACCGCTCATGTCCTTTGTTCTCCTGGAATTATTTGGTGCAGAGATGTCGGCCTGATAGTCGGCCATCTTGAGAAAATCAAGCCAGGTTTATCCGGCTCGGCGAAGCGTGCCGCGCTTCAGCAGTTCATCGGCGATGGTGCCCAACAGCAAAGCCACGCCCAGAACAGCGAACTCAATTTCGTTGCCGACGTTGTTGAACGAACAGAGGGCCCGAATCAAGGGAAGCACGGCAGCGCCCAGAACCATGCCAGGGACCATCCCTTCGCCGCCCCGCAGGCTGCATCCGCCCAGCACGGCTCCAGTAATGGCGTAGAGTTCTAACCAACTGCCGGCGTCGGTGGGATCGGCACTACCGTTCTCCAGCAGATAAAGAATCGACCCCAGCCCGGCCATCATCGAGCAAATGACGTAGGCCAGGATCTTGTAGCGGTTGGTTGGAATGCCGGCATACTTGGCCGCGTTCTCGTTGGCCCCGATGGCGAACAGATAGCGTCCGTGGCGTGTGCCATGCACGAACAGGGTGAGTAACACCGCCGCCAGCAGCATCACCAGAATTTGATTGCGTCCTCCGTCGCCCTCGCCGCCGACCAGCAGCAGCCGCATCGCATCGCTACTGCCGCGACCTACAGGCACCTGGGTCGACCATTTGGCGATGCCGCGGTAGATGAACAACCCACACAGCGTCACCAAGAACGGCTGCAACCCCAGTCCAGTGACGAGCAGCCCATGAGCCAGTCCGATACCCATTGAGCCAGCCAGGACGGCACAGGCGGCCACAAGTGGATCGACACCACGATTCAGTAGCAGGCCGAAACAGACCGCCCCAAGTCCCACGACAGAACCAATCGACAGATCGATACCGCCGGAAAGGATCAGCACCCCGACGCCTAGCGTTAGCACGCCATAGGAGCCGAGTCGTCCTGCAAGCACTTGATGCGTGCTTTGCGTCCGCGCGTTGGGGTCGGAGGCGATCATCGCCAGGTAAAGAACGATCACGACGACTAGGACGCCCAACAGTCGAATCATGATGCCCGCTTACCTCCGCCAGTGGCCAGGTGCATGATGGCTTCCTCACTCAACTCGGCCTTGGACAACTCGCCGGCCAGGTGCCCCTCGTGCAGTACCAGAACACGATCGCTTATGCCGAGAACTTCTTCCATGTCGCTGGAGATCATCAGAATCGCCACCCCTTCGCCAGCCAGTTGATCCATCAGGGCGTAAATCTCACTGCGTGCGCCAACATCGACGCCGCGCGTCGGTTCGTCGAAGATTAGTACTCGCGGCTGACGAGCCAGCCATTTGCCCACCACGACCTTCTGCTGATTGCCGCCCGAGAGCAGGCCGACAGGCTGCATTGGTCCGTAGGCACGAACACGGAGTTTGTCCATCATTCGCCGAGCCAGTTCCTGCACTCGCCCAGGCTGCATCCAGCCGAAACGGCACAGCAAGTCGTAATTCGGCAGAGCGAGGTTGTCACGAATGGAAAACGGTAGGATCAAACCATGCAGACGGCGATCCTCGGGAATGAGCAACAAGCCGGCTTGCACGGCCTGGATCGGCGAGCGAATGGCGACTAGTTGGCCAGCCAATCGCAGCGTGCCGCCGGTGATGCGACGGATGCCGAACAGCGCTTCGGAGAGTTCGGTCCGTCCCGCTCCGACCAGTCCGGCCATGCCGACGATCTCGCCAGGTCGCAGCACAAACGAGATCGGCTGAGGGTTGCCTTCGTAGGTGAGTTGCTCGACTTCCAAAAGCGGCGCGGGCTTCGTCGCGGCAGCAGTTTGATGGGTGCGTGGGTACAACTGTTTCAGGTCACGACCGACCATGAGGCGAACCATCGCATCGTGGGAAATCTCTTGGCGGCTCAGTTCGCCGGCATTTTTGCCATCGCGAAGCACGGTAACGCGATCGGCCACCTCCTTGACCTCGGCCAGCCGATGCGAGATGTACAGCACGGCAACACCCCGTTGCTTCAGATCGGCGATGACCTGATAGAGCCGATCCGTCTCCCGCTGGGTGAGACTGGAAGTCGGCTCGTCCATGATGATGACTGTGGCAGAGTGGACCAACGCGCGGGCGATCTCGACGAGTTGCTTCTGGCCGGGCGACAGAGTGGCGACCACGCGATCCGGAGACAGATCCAATCCCACAGAGGACAGATGTTTGCGGGCTTGCTCACGCTCTTTGCTGCGCGACAGCCAGCCGACCCCCAACCGATTGCTCTCCTGTCCCAGAAAAAGATTGGCCGCGATGGAGAGGTTTTCGGCGAGATTCAATTCTTGATGAATCAGCACGATGCCGCGCCGCATGGCGTCGGCGACACGACGCAGGACAAGCGGCTGCCCGTGCATCAGCAACTCGCCGGAATCTGGGGAGTAGATCCCGGCAAGCACTTTCATTAAAGTGGATTTACCCGCTCCATTTTCTCCGACAATAGCCAGCACTTCCCCGGCGGCGACGTGCATCGAAACGCCATCCAGCGCCAGCACTCCGGGAAACTGCTTGCGAATCTGCCGTGCCTGGAGCAACGGCGTGCCGTCACCGTTCATCATTTGCCCAGGAGTTTGTTAAGGTGCTCCTGGAACTCCTCGGCTTTGCGGCCATCGGTGCGTTTGCCGTTGCTGGTAGTGACGGTGGAGCCATCCTTGCTGACCGCCAGATGCGGCACGAGCATCTCGCCATCTTCCGGCACGTTCGACTTGTTGCCCCTGGCCAGTTCGCTCATCAGTTTGACCGCGCGATAGCCGAACTCATATGGCTGCTGCACGACGGTGCCGACGATCGCGCCTTCGATGACGCCTTGGAGCGTGACCGGGTCTTCATCAAAGCCGACAATCTTGACCTTGCCGACCGCGCCAAGATCCTTGGCCGCGCCAAGGATTTCCGGCGGATTGTAGGCCCACAGGCCCACGAGACAGACATTGTTTTCGTTCTTCAGATCTGTGATGGCCTGAACGGCATTCTCACGAGCTTTCTTGCGACCTTCGGGCTGATCGGTATAGGTTTTGTAGAGTTTGTACTTGCCTAGGGTGGCTCCGTCGTTGGTCGGCGAGTCGACCGCGCCAGCGAGTTCATCGACCACGCCTTGACGCCGTTGCCGCGCATTCAGGGCAGAGAGTTGCCCGACAAAGATGGCCACCGTGCCGCCTTCGGGCATGGCCTGTTTAATCAACGCTCCAGCGGTGCGGCCGGCCTCGTAATTGTTCGTGCCAATGTAACAGAGCCGACCACTGTCGCGAGCGTCGTTGTCCTGCGTCAACAAGCTGCACTTGCTGGCCACCGTCTTGAGATAGTCGTTTTGATTCTCCGGATCGATGACGCTGATGGCGATGGCCTTGATCCCCTGATTCAGCACCTGCTCGATCTTTTCGCGCTGGACGGCGACGTTACCTCGTTCGGGTTTGCGGAAGTACAAATCGACGCCGAACTCCTCAGCAGCCTTGTTGGCTCCTTTCTCCGCGTAGGACCAGAAAGTATCGGAGTTGTTCGTCACGAACGCCACACGCGGTTTTCCCGAATCGGCTTTGCAGCCGATCAACGCCGCAGTGCAGATCCAGGCAGCGAGTAGACGGAGAGGTTTCATGGCGCAGCTCAGTGGGTTGATGAGTGTTTCTCCTCTGAGCTTATTCCGAAGCGGCGAGACGGCAAGCATCTCCGTTCAGCGGATCACCGGTTCCCTCAGCTGGTTTTCGATGGCGAAGTGATCCTCGGCCTCGCGGAGCAAACCAGCGACCGCCTCAAGAGCATCGGTTGGGTAGCCGGTCTCCTGTAGGTAACGGCGAGCCAGATCCATCGGGGACGCGGGCACATGGGGCTGACGTCGCTGTTTTTCATACTTGGCCTGCTCCATGACGCGCGTGCCGTCGGGACTGCCAAACGTGCCGGTGACATCGTTGCCGATCGGTTCGCTAATCGGCGGCGGTTGCTCGGGTAACTTGCCGGCAAGCATCAGGGCCTCGCGTTGCTGCACGATTTTGCCTAGTTCCACACTCAAGACCGCGGCGAGTTCGGCATCGCTTTTGCAGCGAGTGACCATGCCTTCGGAGATGTAGATCTGGTATCCCTCCACGCCGCCGCCAAGGTGGAAGATCTCCGGACGCGGCGAGCCAACGGTGATGAACAACGGTCGCAGTCCAAGTTTCGGGTTGGCCAGCACCAGCTTCCGCCCCACCTCCATGACCCGTTTGGCCGCTTCCTCTGTGGCCGGAGCCTGCATCACCGGACGCTGCGCTCGCAGAGGATTCGGCGCGGCAAACGGGTCGCTGTTCACCAGTAGGGGACGCTTTTCATACAAGCAACCGACCGCCAGCAGCACCAGCGGCAGGCCCACCAGAAGGCGGTGCCGAGTCATGGCCAAACTCCGTGTCAGGATACTGAGGCAGCCGATCAGATAGCGTTATCCCGTCGTCCTGTCCAGCCCAACCGAGAGCTGGCGCGTGCATCCGGTCGCCTCGCTTGTATCATGAGGGAAGATCGATGCTTTTCACGAAGGAAGCCGCACGCATGGTTCGCACTCGTTTTGCTCCTAGTCCGACCGGGTATCTGCACATTGGCGGCGTTCGCACGGCGCTGTTTAACTGGCTATTTGCTCGCAAGCACGGCGGCCAGTTCATCCTCCGTATTGACGACACCGACGAAGCTCGCAACGTCGACAGTGCGTTGGCACCAATCCTGCATGGCTTCCGCTGGCTGGGCATCGACTGGGACGAGGGAGCGGAGGTGGGCGGTCCCCACGGACCGTACTATCAGTCGCAAAAGTTGCCGCGGTATCGAGAAGTGGTACGCCAACTCGTGCAGCGCGGAGCTGCCTACTGGGATTACGCCACCCCCGAGGAACTCAAAGCGGAGCGTGAGGCCGCCGAGAAAGAGAAACGTTCGTGGCTGTACTCGCGTCGCTGGATGGCTCAGAACGAGACCGCCCGTCGCCGCTTCGAGGCCGAGGGCCGCAAAGGCGTGGTGCGACTGTTGATGCCACGCGAGGGAGCCTGCGAATTTGTCGATCACATTCGTGGCCAGATGAAAATCGACTGGGCCAGCGAACAAGATCACGTCATCCAGCGAGCCGATGGCACCGTGCTGTACAACCTGGCTAATGTCGTCGATGACTTCGACATGAAGATCACACACGTTATCCGCGCTCAGGAGCATCTCTCCAACACGCCGCGACAACTGTTCATGATCGACGCCTTGGGCTATCCGCGTCCGGAATATGCCCATCTGCCGTTCGTCGCCGAGCCGGGCAGTTCCAACAAGCTCAGCAAACGCAAACTAGACGCCTATCTGAAAAATGCTGACTTCAAGAAAGTCCACGAACGAGCCGTGGCCATCGCTCAGGCCATCGGGCTGAAAACCGCCGCCGACACCTTTAACCCCGTCATCGTCGATTTCTACGAACAGGTTGGCTATCTTCCCCAGGCGATCATCAACTATCTACTGTTGCTCGGCTGGTCACTCGACGACAAAACAGAGATTTTTACTCGCCAACAGATGCTCGACGCTTTCACGCTGGAGCGGGTGAACAAGTCGCCGGCTTCGTTCGACGTGAAAAAGCTCTCCGCGTTTCAGGAACGCTACATGATGGCCTTGCCGCTCGAAGAAAAGATCGAACGAGTCACGCCGTTTCTGGTCAAAGCTGGCTTAGTCGGCGACCCGGTGCCACGGGACACCATCGCCCAGATCGTCGCCGCCGCTGGGGAGCGGCTCAAAATCGCTGGAGACATCCTCGACTACGCCGACTTTTTCACGCCCGACGAAGCGTTGCCCCTGGACGAAAAAATCTTCGATAAACGGCTGCGTAAACCACCCGGTGCGCGCGAGTTGCTCCGCGCCTGCCGCGATGCCTTGGCCGAGGCGACGGCCTTCGATGCCGCTTCCCTGGAGCAGCTGTTACAGTCGTTCGTGCAAACCAAGGGCGTTGAGCTAGGCGACATCGTCCACGCTCTGCGCGTTGCGGTGACCGGTAAGGGAGTCGGCTTCGGTTTATTTGAAACTCTTGCTATCCTGGGCAAGGAACGCTGCCTGTCCCGGATCGATCGGGCCTTGCAGCGAAGCTAGTCAGTCAAAGGATGGATCGACCATGAGTACCACTCCCGAAGCAGCGGGATCGTTAAACTTTATTGAACAGATCATCGAGAAAGACCTCGCCGAGGGCAAGAACGAAGGGCGAGTCCAGACGCGCTTTCCTCCGGAACCCAACGGCTATTTGCACATCGGCCATGCCAAGTCGATCTGTTTGAATTTTGGCCTGGCCCAGAAGTACGGCGGCAAGTGCAATCTGCGGATGGATGACACCAACCCGGTCAAGGAGGATCAAGAGTACATTCAGGCAATCATTGAGGACGTGCGCTGGCTCGGCTTTGAATGGGCGGGATTGTACTATGCCTCGGAGTATTTCGAGCAACTGTATGAATGGGCCGAGCAGTTGATCCGAGCCGGTAAAGCCTATGTCTGTGATCTCAGCCCCGAGGAGGTGGCGGCGACGCGCGGCGGCATCAAAGGCGGCACCGAAAGTCCCTATCGCAACCGTTCCGTCGAAGAGAATCTCGATCTCTTTCGTCGCATGCGAGCCGGCGAGTTCCCCAACGGCTCACGCACCCTCCGCGCCAAGATCGATATGTCGTCGCCCAACTTCAACCTCCGCGATCCGGTGATGTACCGCATCCTCCACGAGCCGCACCCGCACGTCGGCGATAAGTGGTGCATCTATCCCATGTACGACTGGGCCCATGGGCAGAGTGATTCGATCGAGCGCATCACCCATTCCATCTGCACCCTGGAGTTCGAGAACCATCGCCCGCTGTACGACTGGTTCATTCAAAATCTCGGCATCTATGCGCCACGGCAGATCGAGTTTGCCCGACTCAACATCACCTATGCGGTGATGAGCAAGCGAAAGCTGCTGTTGCTGGTCAAGAGCGGTCGCGTAGACGGCTGGGACGATCCGCGCCTGTTGACCATTCGCGGCTTGCGTCGACGCGGCTACACTCCCGAGGCGATCCGGGCCTTCTGTGCCCGCATCGGAGTATCTCGCTTCGAGGGCAAGATCGACATGGCCTGGCTGGAAGACGCTATCCGCGAAGATCTCAACCGTCGCGCTCAACGCCGCATGGCCGTGCTGCGTCCTGTCAAACTGATTCTCGACAACTACCCCGAAGGTCAGGTCGAGGAGTTCGAGGCCGATAACAATCCCGAGGATCCCAGCGCGGGCCGTCGCAAAATTCCTTTCTCCAAGGTGCTGTACATCGAGCGCGAGGACTTCATGGCCTCGCCGCCCAAGGATTTCTTCCGCCTCGCTCCGGGCAAGGAAGTTCGTCTCAAGGGGGCAGGTTACTTCATCCGCTGCACCGACTACAAAGTTGGCCCCGAGGGCGAGGTGACGGAAATTCACTGCACCTACGACCCGGCGACGCGCGGCGGCAACCCGCCTGATGGTCGCAAGGTCAAGGCCACCATTCACTGGGTCTCCGCTCAGCACGCCATCGACGCCGAGGTGCGCCTGTACGATCATCTGTTCCGCGTGCCCGATCCGGAAGACGTGCCCGAGGGCAGCCCCGACGATGCCTGGCTGGACAATCTCAATCCCAACTCGTTGGTGGTCCTCAAGGGCTGCAAACTGGAACCAGCGCTGGCGAACACGGTGGTTGGCGACCGCTTGCAGTTCGAGCGACAAGGCTACTTCTGTTTGGACAGCAAAGATTCCAAGCCCGGCGCACTGGTGTTTAACCGTACCGTGGCTCTGCGTGACTCCTGGGCCAAGGCCACGGAGAAAGCCGGCAAGAAGAAGTAGTCCTCACGGTACCCAGGTACGCTTCACCCCCACCTGGTCGAAATAGGGATCAAGTCGCCGACCTAATTCCGCCAGGTGGTGGCTGGGCACGCTGGGATAAAGATGATGCTCCAGATGATAGGTCAGTTCGAGAAACAACGCGGGGGTGATCCGCCCTTGCAGTGAGCCAGTTTGAGTCAATGGCGTGGGGCCGAAGTTGCGATGTGGCAAATGCACGGTCAACAAGGGATAAACCCAGGAGCCGACGATGACCAGCAAGGCATAAACCGCCACGCCCGGCGTAATGGGCCAGAGCAGCACGCCAACCAGACAGAACCCCACCGCCCAGCTCGCTTCGGCCAACAACCAGACACGCTGATCGGGCCGAGCTTTCGCCTGCTTCCAGGCATACCACCACAGCCACGGCAAAAAGACAGGGCCAAAAAGGATCGCCTGCCACAAAGGCATCCGCGCTGGCGCGCCTTCGGGATCGTTGTCTGCGGGGAACCACCGATGATGCTGGAGGTGTGAGTAGCGGTAGGCATGGCCGCTCTCCAGAAGCACTGCGCCGAAGACGAATAAGGCCCACTCGGTGGCTCGGCGACTCAGCCCCAACGAGCCATGCACGACATCATGCGTAACCGTCACGATGGCCACGAAGATGAGAAAAACGATGAACGGCGTCGCCCACCACCATTCCAGCCAAACAGCGACAATGTAGAGTGCTAGTAGAATAAATGGGCGAAGACAGGCTCTCCAGCGCTGACGACGGGTTGTAGTCAACAGATCAACACCGAGATCATCCAGTGTTGGCAGCGGTGGCGACTCTGTTGGCGAAGTGAGAACCTGGTTCATCGACCGAACCTCCGAGCGTGAGCAAGTATACTGTCCGCGACGATCCGGCTATTGAGGGCACAGGCCACCGTGCCCAACCCAGGCCAGGTGGTGTCGCCGGCCAGCCAGAATCCTGGCGGACCAAGATCGTGCGGAATCGCCTTCTGATTGGTGTTCACCAGCGTTTGCCGAACTCCGCCTACGGCTCCCTCGTCTCGCTGGGTGAATCGCATGTAGGTGCGTGGCGTGGCCACCTCTCGGACGACTGCCGCGCAGCCTAGTTCGGGATAGACTCGTCGCGCCAGAGTGATCAAGCGTTTGCCGACTTCATGCTTGTGTTTCGCGTATGTCGTCTCGTCGAGCGACTTCCAGGGGGCCAGTTCGCAGTGGGTCGAGATCATGACAGCGCGATGGCCTGGCGGTGCGCTGTCCGTATCGCCGCTGGACGATACCGAGATGAACATGTTGTTGCCATTGCCCAGCGGTTGGGCGTAGTCGTGCAGTAGCTGATGATGCGTAAACGTCTGCCCGGACACCTCGTCTTCTGGCACGCCGAGGAAGACCACGAGGGCTCCCCCCTGAGCGGCGCGATCGCGCAGCAGAAACGGTTCGAGTTGCCGACCGATCAGCGCGGGAGCCAGTCGAGCCGTGATCGAAACCGGAACGGCGCTGACGACTTGTTTTGCCTGGAAGGTGCCCTTGGACGTGAGAATCGAAAATATCCCGTCCCGCGAACGGGTGATGGCCTGGACGGTATGCTGAGTTCGCAACTGTCCGCCAAGCGAACGATAATGTGCCGTGAAGCGTCGCCAGAAGCCGAACATTCCGCCTCTTGCTCGGGTCAATCCCGCGCCACGGATGGTGACGCCGAGCGCCCCGTTGATCAGCGGCGCAGAGTCGAGTCGGCCATGAACCGTGTCTTCCAGCAACATCGACAGCAGAGCCGCCAGCGGACGGTCCTCGGCTAGGCCGAAGGCATGCAGGGCATCCGCCATCGTCCAGCGGAGATAGCGTAACAGGTGCAGGTTGCATACGCCAACGGCTCGCAGCGCGCTAATCAGATGTGCCGTCTGTCGCAACGGCAGGCGCACGCCGCGCCGACTGACGTCCCAGAACACCCGAGACAGTCGATCCAGAAAGTGCCAAAAACGTCGATGCTGCTCAGTAGTTCCGAAGGACCGCAGTCGCTCTGCCGACCAGGCGTCGTGATCGCGAAACAGAGTCACGGTGCGATCCGGCAGCCAGGCGACATAGCCCGGTAACACTTCGCCTGGGGGCGGTTCCATGCCAATACTCGCGAGTAATTCGCCGCCGACTCCGCCTGGCTCGAAATCGACTAATGTGGTTGCACCGACATCGAAGGCGAAACCACGTCGGCGATAGTATCCCGCACAGCCTCCCGCGAGAGCATGTGCTTCGAGAACGAGCGTGGACAAGCCACGCGGTTGCACACGCGCAGCAATGGCCATGCCGGCAAGGCCAGCTCCAACGAGGGCAACATCGTACATGGGTCGCTCAGAAATAAGGTTCGATAGAACTCCACCAGCCCAACCGAGTTCTCGCGACAAAATTAACCAAGAGAGCGGATTTCAGCACCGAGCGACTTCCGCTAGTCGGGCGCGAACCTGATCCGGAGTGGCCGTGCCCGTCGTGCCCAGTTGCTGCACGGTGATCGAGGCGATCAGATTGCCGAAGGCGGCGGCTTCGACGGTGGAGGCTCCTACGGCCAGGGCACAGAGAATGCCCGCACTGGTGCTATCGCCCGCACCGACGGGATCGATCGGACCAGACACCGGATAACCGGGCACTTCACACCACGGCTGAGACAGCAGAATCCCCGCTTCGCCGCGCGTGCAAAACACCGGTCGACCAGCGCGTTGGGCCAGCGTGGCTACGGCTTGTTCCAACGATTGCCCCGGCACGGCCTCCAGACACTCGCGGTGGTTCGGCTTCAGGCAGAGGTTGCGGAATGTCCCGATGCGTGCCCGGCTATCGGCCAGGGCAGGGCGAGTATCGGCTAACTCGGCCAGCCGTTCGCGAACCCGACTCGTCACCACGCCACATTCGGGCAAGGTCACCTGATCGAGGACAATCACTCCCGACCACTGGGACCAATAGCGATCCAGTAACTCTAGAAGTCGATCCTGGGCCGCCTCGGGCAACGGCTCGCGGTTGTGGATGTCCAGCCGATTCAACTCCCGCGCGGGCTGCCCCGGTTGCCATAACATCGGTTTGGTGTAAGTCGGCGTGCGCCGTCCAGGCCAGTTGAACAAGGCCGACGAGTCCACGGCGGGCATGCCAGCCAAGGCTTGACGCAGTTCGTAGCCTTCGCCGTCATCGCCAAGCACGGCCACCGGACAGATGCGACCCACGCCAAGGGCTGCCAGGTTGTTGATGACTGTGCCCGCGGCTCCCGGAGAGGGGCGAACTCGCACTACTTGGTAGGCGTCCAATCCCGTCTCCAGCGAAGGCTCCGTTAAGGTCGCGTCCAAATCGAGGTAGCGATCGAGGAACAAATCACCGACCACGCCGATCGTCAATGTCGGAAATCGAGTGAGCCACTGTTCGACACGCTCGGAAGCAAGCACAAAAGACATGAGAGAGCCTTTATGAGCAAATTTCTGAGGCAGCCTGTAGCGCCGCCTGACGCAGAGCCGGCACTGTCTGCCGATGGTCTCCCTGAACGTAGAAGCTCTCGCCACCATCGGCTACAGTGCGAACTAGGATCGTCTTCCACGGACGATAGTAGTAGCGCGGGTCGCTCTTGGGAGCCTGAGTGCGAATGTTGCCTTCGAGTGGGATCAGATCAAAAACGGCGGTAGTAAACTGGCGGATGACTTCGCCCTGCTGATGAGCGACATTGCGGGCCATCGCCAACGCTTTGAGATAGACTTCCGGTCCCATGACGGCAGTGCCGAAGTTGAGCATCACGCCGCCTTGCAGTTGCGTTACCGATTGTGTCAGGATGAGGAAATCCTGGTAACTGGCCGCGCCAAAGGCAGCTCCGTCGCAGTTGGGGTGTTCGTGCAAAATGTCCTGACCGATGCCGACGTGGACCGTGACCGGGACGCCGAGTCGAACCCCCGCGGCCAGCACACTAATTTCTTTGTGAGGAAAGTCACCTTCTAAGATCGCTTTTCCCAGGCATTCACCCAGTCCCAGCCCCTGACGCGCGGCGTCGCGGACGACATCGTTCATGCGTCCGGTCTCTTGCCACAGGCCGAACTCGCCCGAAGCGATGTAGCGGGCCACGCTCTCGGTGCTGGCCCCAATCAGGGCGAATTCCCAGTCATGAATCGGACCGGCTCCGTTCATGGCGATGTGGGAGATCAGGCCGCGTTCCATCAGGTCGATCAGATGTCGAGCCACTCCCGCACGGAGGACGTGCGCCCCCATGAGTAGAATCCGCGCCCGCTGGTCACGTCGGGCAGTTGCCAGCCGTTCGCCAAGGATCGGCATGGCCGGATGCGTGAACGTCGCTGGGGCGTCCAGAGATAGCAAGATCGACAAATCGAGATCGTGCTGCCGGGCCGCGAGCGGTTGAATGCGAAGACGCGAACGATCAAAAGCAGGAAACGGCATGGCACTTAGGGAACACGTTCGATCTTGATGTTGCCGGGCAGCTGCATCGAGGCCAGATCGACCGTAATCTCGGGTTGGGAAGAACCAAGCGATGTCCCCGGACCCGAGAAAGAGCAGCGGCGTAACACGAAGTTCGCATTCTTCTTGGCCGCCAGGGCCGAATGCGCTGGAGCCTCGAAGCGGACGCCTACCTGACCAGCGGCTGCCGTCTTGATGGTCAACTCGCTGAACGTGATCGGGGCCTCCACCGATCCTTCCGAATTGGAGACGACGATACCATTTTTGGTGAAATTGCGAAGTTGGAGTTTCTCCAACGTCGCGCCGGGAGACTTGCCGTATAACACCACCAGTGATTCGGCTTTGGTCGCGCCGTCGAGCGTGATGCCGCGCAGTTGAAAACCTGGACAGGAACTGAGGATTATTAGTTTAGTCTCGGCAGGGGCCTCGGCAGGAAACCGCCAGGTAATCTCCTTGCCGGGTTCGGCCTCGATGGTGATGTTTTTCTTGCTGGTCAGCGACAGATTCGCCTCGGTGATGTCGCCGGTCAACCAAATTTTGTCCCCGTCATTGATCCGCCGCAAAACGGAGGCCAGCGACGTACCGTTACCTACCAAAATCGGCTCGGCGGGTTTCGAGGGATTGCTCTTGTTCGACCCATCCGTACTGAGCAACTGCCACAGTAGAAGCATTGTGACGGGAACTAGAACGCCAGCGGCGAGGAGCAGCCACCGGAGCAGGGACTTGCGATCGTAGCGAAGTAGATTCTGGGTCACCTGTTTGACCGAGCGAGGGATGAACAACTCCGGCGGGGCGGCGGCGACCGGGAGTGCTTCAGGGGGCGCGACGGGAGGAAGGGGCGTTTGGGGCGGTGTCGACCGAGGCGGCCCAGCAGGACGCGGTAACGGAGATACGGCAGCAGGTTTGGCCGAAGCCGACGAAGTACGTCCGCTGCCAGTCGAGGACTGTGTTGCCGCCGGCCAAGGTCGCCGTACTGGTATCGGAGAGGTTTCCATCTGCGAGCGCGACGACGATGCGGCCGAAGACGACATCCCCGTATCGGAAAGGCTCTTCGACGCTCGGGCCGCCAGGCTGAATTGCGGCATTTCCTCCTCGGGCGGTGGCGGAATGGGAATGGTGGTCCACGGCTCCAATTCGTCGGCCAGCTCCTGCGGTGTCTGATAACGTTCGTTCTTGTCTTTGGCCATCGCCTTTTCGATGATCGCCGCCAGTTCTTGGGGCACCTCGGGACGAATACTACGGATCGGTTTAGGCTGTCGGGTCTGATGCCAGATCAATTTCTGGGCCACCGTGCCTTCAGTGAAGGGAGTGCGCCCCGTCAGACAAAAATAGAACGTTCCTCCCAGGCTGTAGATGTCGGCGCGGATGTCGGCGGCGTGGCTGTCCAAGGCTTGCTCGGGGGCCAGGTAGTCCGCCGTTCCCAGGACGTTCTCGTCGTACTTCTTCGTCAGATCGTCGGTGTCGTCGTGAAAGAAGCGGGCCAAGCCCATGTCCAAAATTTTGACCACGCCGTGGCGGTCGACGAGGATGTTGCCTGGCTTAATATCGCGATGCACCAGGCCCACTGTCTCATGGGCGTGTTGCAGGCCCAGGGCGGACTGTCGCATGTAGTGTGCGACCCGCAGCGGGTCCATCGGCCCAGTTTTCTTGATGATCTCCTGCAAGTTGGCCCCATCGACATGTTCCATGACGATGAAATGCAGCTTGTCATCTTCTCCGATGTCATAGGCGCGAACGATGTTGGGATGATCCAACGCTGCCACCGCCTTGGCTTCGCGGTAGAACCGCTCCAACGACGAGGAGTCGTTCACTTTGTTGGGCGGCAGCACTTTGACGGCCACTTGGCGTTTCATCAACATGTGTTCACACAGGTAGACCGTACCCATGCCGCCCGCGCCGAGCCGTTCCAGTACCTTGTACTTGCCGATGGTGAACCGCCGCCACCGACCGGCACGGAACTGCTCTGCCTGGAAGTAGGTGATGATCCCATCCTGGACGAGTAGTTGAGCCACCCCTTCGGGAGAGGGCGGTAGTGTGCGCGACTCGCGCAGTCGTTCGAGGTAGGTCTGCAAACGGTCGGCTTCGACGACGCCGCTTTTGCGGACCAACTCCAGAAATTCCTCGCTCGTGGTAGGCGCTGGCATCGAGTATCTCTTCAAGATCCCAGCTCAAGGCGCAGATGAAGATCAGCTGGGATTCAGCATAGCAAGCCATCCCCTCGATAGGTAGGGGCTATCAAGGTTCCCTATTGCGCGTCTAATTGACACCGAATCGAGTTTGACGTCCGAATCGACAACATGCAAGTAGGATTTATGAGAAAATTCGGCGATCTTGGAGTTCCTCCATCATACGTTCTCATTTGCCTAGGAGCAAATCGAGGGCCCAACAGCCGCGGACGTGCGGACCGGGATGGCGCAGGTGGTCGAGCAGTTCGACCTCATCGCAGCCGGCATCTTCCAAAGCGTCGGCGAGAATTGGCAAGCGTTCGAAGGCACGCTCCTCATGAATCGCCTGAGCCAGCTGTCCGATCAATCCCTGACGCCAGCCGAGCCATTCTCGCACAAACAAAATCTCTTTAGATTTCTTTGCAGAGGAATGATGCCGCACCCGATGTCGTAACGAGGCTCGCACCAGCCGCACCTGGCGAAAGGGATTGCCGAACAGTTCGCGCAACAGATCCGCCTGAGCCTTCGGGGTCGAGGGCGGACAGAGCGCCCGCGTCCGCGAGGCGGACTTTTTTTCAACCCCAAAGACGACTCGTGCCGCCAGTGAGCGAATCTCTTCCTCCAACTCTCCCAACGGAGTTTGGTGCAACTCGATCAACGCCCCATAAAAGCGACTATTCAACGCCGCAGAGGCGGGCCGATACCACGGATCGAGATCAGCGGCCTCCTCGGCGACCTCGACCATGTCCCGCAGCGCCGGTCGCAGCTGATCCCAGGCTTGGCGACAACAGGCGCAGACGAAGAGTCGGAGTTTGCGTTGATTGGCGAGCAACCGACGTTCCAGCCAGGCCAGCATCGCTGCTGGATCGCCGCTCGAACACCACTCTTCTTCTGTCATCGGGATCCTCCCTTGGTGCATGGTGAAGTCCACGTGAAGCACCTTCTTCCGTGATTACTCGTGATCTTACCTAACCATCCACAACGGCGGAAGACGGGTCGGTGTTGGCTTGGTAGCCTGGGTAGGGACTCTGTACAGTAACCTCATCCAGTTGTTCGGAGGGAGACTGTGTTCGACTGGTTGGAAACCCTGCAAATTGCATCGCTTCTAGCGATGCTGCACACCGTGATCCTGCTCACTGTCATTCCGGTGGTGTTGATCAAAAAACGCGATCCGACCGTGGCCGTCGCCTGGTCACTGGTCGTGTTGCTGACGCCGCTCTTGGGCGCGTTGCTCTTCTGGGTATTTGGCTACAACTACGTTCAGCGGCGTGTGGTCAAAAAGAAATCGCATCGCACGACGTTCCGCGCTGTCCATCCTCCGCGTCGCCGCGAAGCCACACGCGGGGCGGGACAACTCGAACAGGATCCGCACCAGCTTGCTCAGATTGCTCAGATGGTCGATGCCTTTCCGATCAGTCACGGCAATCGGGTCACGCTGTATCACGACACCGAAGCCGCTTACACAGCGATGTTAGAGGCGATTAAGGCCGCCGAACATCATGTGCATTTGCAGTTTTACATTTTCCGCGCCGACGCCACGGGTCAGCAACTGATTGAACTGTTGACGCAAAAGGCCAAAGAGGGGGTCGAGGTGCGGCTGCTATACGACGCCCTGGGGTCGTTATTCTTCTCCTGGCGGCTTCAGGGCCGGCTCAAGGCCGCTGGAGGACAGATCGACACGTTCTTGCCCGTTAATCCCTTCCGCTCGTGGATTCAGGTCAACCTACGCAATCACCGCAAGATTGTGGTCGTCGACGGGCGCGTCGGCTTCACCGGTGGAATGAACATCGGCGACGAGTACCTGGGCAAGTCGCGGCGATTTGGCTACTGGCGCGATGCCATGCTCAAACTCGAAGGCCCCGCCGTCGTCGGTTTACAACGAATCTTCGTCGAAGATTGGCACTTTGCCTCGGGACAGGACGTGGACGAGGAACTGTACTTCCCCGAGATTCGTCCTCAAGGCGAGCATGTCGTTCAGGTGGTCGAGTCTGGCCCTGATCAAGAACCAAACGCGATCCGAGAAATCTACTTTGCGGCCATTCTCAGCGCCAAGAAACGCTTGTGGATCGCCTCCCCTTACTTCGTGCCCGACAGTGGGTTACTCGATGCGTTGCGTCTGGTGCGGATGCGTGGCGTCGACGTGCGCTTCCTCGGTCTACTCAAGCCCGACCACCTGTCTACCTACTACGCGGGGCGCTACTATTGGGCCGATCTGCTCGCTTTCGGAACACGTGTCTACCAATATGCCAAGGGCATGATGCACTCCAAATTCATGATTATCGATGATGATTGCGCGATCTTCGGCAGCGCCAATTTCGACAATCGTAGTCTTCGCTTAAATTTCGAGACGAACTGTCTGCTATACGACAAAGGGTTAGTCGCCGAGTTGGCTCAGGCTTACGAACACGACTTGTCTGAGTCCCTTCCGTTGGATCCGTGGGTCTTCAGCCAACGGCCGCTCGGCACCCGCTTGTTAGAGAACGCTTTTCGCTTGTTCTCCCCGATCTTGTGAGCGAACCGCCAGTCCTCACTTCGCCGCTTGCTGGACGGCCTCCCGACGGAGCGTCTCGATGGTGTCGATCAGCTTCTTCAACCCCTCGGCAGTGGGAGTGCCGGCGGCGGCATAGCGATAGCGTCCTTGCGTGTCGAGTACCACGACATTCGGTACGCTCGCCGTGAACGGGAAGCGTGTCTTCATCACCTCGTCGAAGTCGAGCCAGACGGGAACGTCCGGTGAACCGTTGCGGATCTGGCCGCGAATCGCCTTGCGAACCAGGTTGGGCACTTTGCCCACCAGGGCCACTGGAATCGCTCTCACTTCGGGAGACTTGGTTCCAGCGGGTACCCCTTCTAGCGGACGGACCGGTTGCTGTCTGGCCTGTGCTGGAGGCAGTCCCTGCGCCGACGGATGAAACACGACGTGCAGTTGCTCGCCCAGTTTGCGGTTGGCTTCCGCGCTCTTGCGATCGCCGTAGATCAACACCACCACCTCGCCGCGATACTGCTTGACGTCGTGAACCTGTTCAAACTGATCTTCCAGGACCACATCCGGCACGACGAACGATTGACCAGTAAGCAGTGCAGTGAGCATCAGACCGAGCATGCAACTCCTCCTTCGGAGCGTTTCAATCGCCACCAAGCCACGGCGAGGAAGCAGAAACTGAAACCGCAGAGAATCAGGGCGCAGTGCCAGGCATCGCCTAGAGGCATTCCCTGCCAAGTAACTCCTTCCAACCCTCGGGCAGCCCAGGTCGTCGGCAGTGCCAGTGATAATCGCTGTGCCCAAGTGGGCAAGAGAAAGGCCGGCAGCCACAGCCCCCCCAGCAGCGACAGCGTCAAAATCACCAGAATTGAGATCGAGCGAGCGCGGCCTTCGTTGCCGCCCAGCGTGGCGACGAGCAACCCCGTGGCCGATGAAAGCAACGCCGCCGCCAGGGCCATTAACACGAAGCCTATCCAGGAACCAGTAATGCTAACCCCGAAGACCAGCCAGCCAAAACCGAACGTCACCAGGATTTGGGCCAGCGCGATCAATGCCGTCGACAGCGTCTTGGCCGTTAACAGCGTTCCCCAGGTGACCGGAGCCGCTCGCAAGCGTCGCCAGATTCCCTGACGTCGTTCGCGCAGCAACAACAGGCCCGAATCCATGCCCCAAAAGAGCAGGTATTGGATCGTCATCCCGCAGAAGCTGTGACTGAAGGAATTCTCGGCCAACGCTCCACTGGCTGGCTCGGAGCGACGAACCACCTGAAAGGGACGCTCCAGCGGCACCCTCTTTCGCAATACGGGAACCAACAACTCTTGTGCCGACTCGCGAAGCAGTAGTTCCGTCAGCACCCCCTCGACCCAACGCGCCTCCCACTGTGACCGCGGATGATGCAACAGTTCGATCCGTGGTCGATCTGTACTGCCCGTTAATTGACTGAGGGAAAGTTGCCCCAATTCCGCCGGCAGGATCACCACGACAACATCGCTCTCACCCACCAGGCGTCGTCGTGCCGTGGCTCGATCACACACTTGGACTCGCAGTTGCTCGCTGGCTTCCAGTGCCGAGATCACCCGCGACAGCATCCCCTGATGCGACTCAGCAACCACTACCACCTGAGGACGAATTGGTTCCTCAGAATTACGATAAAAAATAGCTCCAAAGGCAGAGGCGAGCAGAATGGGCACGGCGAAGCACAACAGCATGCCGCGTCGATCGGTGAGGAACAACAGCAAGTCCTTCCGCGTCAGTTCCCAGAGGAGCGTCGGCTGGATCATTCGTCGCGCACACTCCTTCCGGTCAGTTCGAGGAACACCTGCTCCAACCTGGTCCTACGCCGCGTTGGCCCACCGAAACGATGTGCTCCATCTCGTCGCCAGCCCATCACTTCCGCAAGCGTGCCGCTGAGTATCAGTTGCCCTTGCTCCATAATGCCAATGCGATCGCAGAGTTGTTCGGCCTCGGCTAGATGATGCGTCGTGAACACCATCGCCGTTCCCCGATCACGCAGCTGGCGCAAACAGGCGAATACCGCCTCGCGCGACTGAATGTCTAGTCCGACAGTCGGCTCATCCAGCAACAAAAGCGACGGAGCATGCAACAGCGCACAGGCTAGATTCAGACGTCGCTGCATTCCGCCGGAATAGGTGCGAACGACTCGGTGAGCCTGATCGGTCAGTTGGACAAAGTACAACACCTCATCGATGCGTCGCTTCAGTAACCGGCCCGATGATCCATAAAGAGATCCGAAAAGTTTTAGGTTTTGCCGAGCGGTTAAATCATCGTACAATGCAAGTTCTTGCGGCACCAACCCAAACTGTCGACGGTATTGCAGCGGGTGATCTCGTTCGAGTAACCCATTGAGTCGGACTGTCCCTTCGCTGATCGAACAATCGCCGGCGATCGCTCCGATCGTGCTGCTTTTACCCGAACCATTTGGACCGAGCAAGCCGAAGATCTCTCCGGCTTGTACCTCTAACGACAGACCGGCGACGGCAACCATTCCGCCGTAGCGAACCACCAGATTTTCCAGAGCCAGCACGGCCATGTCGAGCCTCTCCGCTCCATTTCGTCTGGAGTAGATAGCCGCGAAGGCCAACTCGACGCAAGGGCAACCTGAGCAGCTGGCAACCTGAGCGTCTGGTTCCAGGCAATCCTCGCCCCACCCGTGAAACCGCACCTCTGAAAATCACCAGCGAATCTGCTTCGAGCTAGAAATTGCCCGGGATCACTTCTCCGGCGGCACGGGTACAGAGTGCGGCAAAGGTTTGCAGGCTGACTGTCTCGCGCACGAACTGAACATGGCCATCGGCGAACAGGCAGTTCACACCGCCGCTATGGAAGCTGTACGGTTCGTTATCATTGCGTCGGTTCATCGCGAAGGTGCAGCCCGCCGCTGGTGTGCAGCCCTCCAGGGAGCCGTCCCCATTGGTTCCATCGAGACTGAACGCTCCTTCGCTGTCAGCCCAGCAGATTCCCTGGTCATTGCCGATCGACGGAACCGGCGTGCGCCCGCGATAAACGACGGGCCGTCCCCCGCACTCCAGCACCATGATCGTAGTCGATGTACCATCCGTAATGTCGGTCATCTTGACCCGCGAGTTCCGAAACATCACAGAGAAGCGATTACCTGCGTTGTAAAACACCGGATTGATCGACGAGGGTTGCACGCCCATGATCGCCTCGTAGTCGGTAGGGGCCAGCGGTGGGTGCAATCCCGACAACGCAGGTCGCGGATTCTTGGCCACGGCGGCAGTCACCGAGCGACTCGGTGCGCTGGGGCACTGGTAGGTCTTGACCGGCGTACTGGCGGCGAGCAGGTTGGCTCCTTCCCACCAGTTCAGATTGAAATCGAAGAGCCGCTGTAGATTTTCTTGTTCGATGTAGGGCAAGGTCAGCGGACGCCAGCCCACGAATCTGCCCGCAGGATTGCCCGGTCCCGCCGTCGTCCAGCCCGACGCTGGAAAAACACCATTAGTATCGTGGAAATTATGCAACGCCAGACCTAATTGTTTGAGATTGTTGCTGCACTGCATCCGCGCCGCCGCTTCGCGGACTTTCTGAACCGCAGGCAACAACAAACCAATCAAAATCGCGATGATTGCTATGACCACCAATAGCTCGATCAGCGTGAATGCCCCGCGACGATGACGCATGACAACCTCTCGCTTACTCTTCAAGGAAAGAAGGTTTCGTTCTACCTTACCCGTCCGGCAGGGATGGTCAAACAAAATCAACCAGCATCGTCGTCGATTGCTCCAGCAGTAGCCAGAGTCTGCTAGGACGTGTAGAGTGAACCAGACGATTTGAGGGGCTAGAGGCAGCGTGATGAAAGTTGGTATCGTTGGCTACGCAGGCTCGGGCAAAAGCACGGTGTTTCACTGGCTCACAGGAGTGAAGCCAGACCCGGCCAAAGCACAACACGGTCAGACGGGGGTTGCGCGCATCCCCGATCCGCGACTCGATTGGCTCTCGGAGTTGTTCCAGCCCAAAAAGACCACCGCCGCGACTCTCGATTTTCTCGACACTCCTGGACTGATGCCGACTGAGCGTCGCGACAATCCCCGTCGGCTGGGCGTGCTGCGCGAAGGCGGCGGCTTGGTCGTCGTGCTGAACGGCTACTCCGAAAGCGACCTGGCCGGCCAGCTCAAACGCTTCCGCGATGAACTCATCTTCGCCGATCTGGAGATCGTCACCAACCGCATCAGTCGGCTGGAAGATCAGCTGAAAAAGGCACGCCCCGCCAAGGAAAAAGAACTACAACAGGCCGAACTGGAGCTGCTGCGACGCATTAACGCCACCTTCGAGCAAGAGCGGACGCCGGCCTCGTTGAGACTGCGAGACGACGAAGAGAAGCTGATTCGCAGTTTTCAATTGCTCACCCTTAAGCCGGAACTCGTTCTGGTCAACTGCGGCGACGAGACCTTGAAGCAGCCGTTGCCCGCCGACTTGCTCGCCTTGGCCCCGACGGCAATCAAGGCCGCTCCGAAGTTGGAGATGGAACTAACCGAACTACCCGAGGAGGATCGGCTGCTGTTCATGGAGGAGATGGGACTGCCGGGATTTCAGCGCGATGAGATCCTCCGCTCTATTTTCGCTGCCATGGGCCAGATTGTCTTCTTCACCGTCGGCGAGGACGAGTGCCGCGCTTGGCCCATACCCACGGGCGGCGATGCTGTCGTCGGAGCTGGCTGCATCCATACTGATCTGGCCAAAACCTTCGTCCGTGCCGAGGTCGTCAGCTACGATGATTTTCGACGTACCGGATCGATGAAAGAGGCTAAACAGCAGGGCGTCTATCGTCTAGAAGGAAAGACCTACCAGGTTAAGGATGGCGACATCATGCACATTCTCGCGTCGGGCTGAGCCGACACAATACGCTTTTCCGTCCACGATTCTTCCAACCGCGAGCCGCCTGCATGTCGACAAAGGTTCCTCATACGCGCATCTTGATCGGTTTGGTTGCTGGCGCAACCCTAGGTTGCACCCTGAATGCTCTTTTTGTTGAGCCAGGGCCGCCTGTCAAGACTCCGGATTGGCTCACCTGGATCATTAACAATATTACCGAGCCGTTTGGTCGCGTTTTTCTCAATCTGCTCATCATGACGGTGATCCCGTTGGTATTCTCCTCCTTGGCCGTCGGCGTGGCCAAACTCGGCGATGTCAGCAAACTGGGTCGCATGGGAGCGCGTACTTTCGGCTACTTCCTTATCACTTCAGCGACAGCAGCGGTGATCGGTCTGACATTAGTAAACCTCGTGAAGCCAGGCGCTCATCTTTCGGAAGACACCGTGGCTCAACTGAAAGAGGCATACGGGGGAACCGCGGAGGAGAAATCGAAGCCAGCCGAATTCGGCGTACAAACCTTTGTCAACATGGTGCCTCGGAATCCATTTCAAGCCGCCGCCGAGACCAACATGCTCGGCATCATTGTCTTCGCCTTGCTTATTGGCGTCGGACTCAATTACATCCCCAACGAACGCGCCGCCTCTCTGGTTCCTGTCTTGGAAGCAATCGGTGATTTAATGGTCTTCATCATCGGTGTGGCGATGCGGCTCGCGCCGTATGGCGTATTTTGTCTGATCTTCACGAACACGGCTCAGTTTGGCTTTGGCATGCTCCTCTCGCTGGGCATGTACGTTCTCGTCGTCGTGATCGGCCTGGGCATTCAGCTCGTCATCGTCTTTCCAATCCTGTTGAAGGTCATGGCTCGCGCGAACCTGTGGGAGTTCTTCGATAAGACCAAAAGCGTGATGCTAACCGCGTTCAGTACCAGTTCGTCCAGCGCCACATTGCCAACCTCGATCCAAACCGCCGAAGAGGAACTCGGCATTCCCAAATCTGTGGCGGGGTTTGTTCTTCCACTAGGCGCAACGATGAACATGAACGGCACGGCGTTGTTCGAGGGGGTGACGGTGTTGTTTCTCGCCCAGGTAGCGGGAATCGATCTGAGTCTGAGCAAGCAGATGATTGTTGTGGCCCTCAGCGTTATCACCGCCATCGGAGCAGCCGGCGTGCCCGGCGGATCAATTCCGTTGTTGGCCATGGTACTCTTGACTGTGGGAGTCAGTCCCGACTTATTGTTTTTGATCCTCGGCGTGGATCGCTTCCTAGACATGCTGCGAACGTCGGTGAACGTGGCCGGCGATTTGACTGCTGTCATGTACGTCAACCGCGTTGAAGGAGCCGGCCTGAATAAACCATCCTCCCAAGCTACTCCCTCCTCTGATTTAGTGGATTGTTCCGACCTCCAAAGGTCTATTTGATCTCTCGATTACAGTGTTGTGGCACCTTTTTTACTTTCTTAAGATGAGCTACTTTTTTCGTGCAGTGCTTGATTGATAAATTGAATTAACTCATCAGGTCGAAATGGTTTCTGTATATAGCCCTTGGCATATTTTGCATAATCCTCTGGTTGACTAATTTGATCGGTAAATCCGGACATGAGAAGTAGCTTTAAATCAGGCCGTCGTATCGCGACTTCTTTGCACAATTCAATTCCCGATTTACCCGGCATAACAACATCCGTCAACATAGCATCGATGGCTTCCTCGGTAGTGAGCAGGGACAACGCCATTTCAGCGCTGTCCGCCACTAGCGGAACATACCCCGCAGATTGCAAAACATGCGCGATTAAGTTTCGCAATTCTGGGTTATCCTCAACCAGGATGATTCGTTGACCGTGACCAGAAGCTGATGGTTTCAGTGATTTAGTTTCAAACTCTGAAGTTTGAGATTTTATTTGGTGAATTGGAAAAGCAAGAGTGAACGTTGTCCCTTGCCCAACAGCGCTTTCCACTGAGATAGTGCCCCCTGCATCCGTTACAACCTTTTGCACTACAGTTAAACCAAGTCCGGTACCTTGGCCTAGTGGTTTAGTCGTGAAGAAAGGTTCAAAAATATGGCTCTTTGTTGCCGCATCCATACCGCAGCCATCGTCGCGAACTCTAATCGTCACAAATTGTGAATCATGCAGTGTAGAACTCTTTGTAACAGCCTGATCTTTTTCTGTTTGAATGATTAGATTTCCTTTTCCTTTCATAGCATCACGAGCATTTACAGCTAAATTCAACAATGCTTGCTCTAGTTGACCGCGATCTGCCAAAATGTAAATATTGGGCGCATTCAGTTGAGATGAGATTGCAACATTCACTCCTAAAAGTTTTCCCATTAAAGGCAATATACCTCGCACCACATCATCGATTAATAATGGCTCAGTAGTGCTTCGTTCAGTACGACTAAAAGCCAACAATTGACGGGTCAATTGTCGCCCTCGCTCTGCAGCGTTGCGGATCATCTCAAATTCGCCGTTTGTCTTATCAGAACACAATGCAAGAATTACCGTCAGCAAATTATTAAAGTCGTGAGCAACGGCTCCAGAAAGTTGACCTAATGCCTGGTATTTGTACAACCGTCGTTGCGTTTCTTCAGCAAGTCGGCGATCCTGAATGTCACGTACGACACAAATTAGCTCACCCTGTTCGGTACTTCGCGACGCGAAAGACACGGCAATCTCAACCCAGATACTGCCTTCTTGTCGTTGCAAGCGACATTCTAGTTTCTGAGGGGTTTTGCTAGACCGAACAACCCTAACTAAGCTCTGCCAACTCGGTAAATCCTCCGGAACGATGAGTGATTCAATTGATCGACCAATTAGCGATATTGCTGATTTACCAAGCAACATTTCAGATCGTGGTGAAACATAGGCCAAAGCATTATCTGAACGAATCGACAAGATTAAATCGGTAGCATTTTCAGCCAGTAAACGGTATAAAGATTCATTTTCACGAAGAGCTAGTTCTGTTCGGCGACGAGAAGTTACATCCGTAAACGACCAGATCGCTCCTTTAACCATGCCTTGACTATCACATTCTACATCTATTCGTGATAGAAGCCAGCTGGCTAATAGACAATGTTGTGGCCAGATACCAATTTCAATTTCAGGCAGAGAAGTTTTGAAATCCAGTGCCAGTGTTGGCAGAAAGGGCACATTCGTCAACAGACGCCCCTTATCATCAACAAGAGGGAATGGTTCTCGCCTCAAATTTCTTCCTATAAGTTCATTTGGATTTAGATGCAGTAAACGACAAGCCACTTGATTGGCTGCCAGGATAGTTCCATCTACCCGGTATACGATTACACCTGTTATTAATCGATCAATCGTTTGTCTCAAGAATTGCTCTCGATCGAGTAAAGCTTGCTCTGCTTCTTTCCTAGAAGTAATGTTTCGAGCCAGCACCAATATTCCTAAAAAATTGCGTTTGTTGTCAAGCACACGCTGCATCGACAGTTCGACCCAGCAATTGTGAGTATTTTGTTGATGATACCATTCTACTACAATATGTTGTCCTTTCAGCGCTTGTTCAAGCAGCTGTTTCATCCGAATTCTCACTTTAGGCTCGTGCAGATTGAGAAACTGTTCTCCTAAAGACAACTTGCTAGACCAACCAAACAATTCCTCGGCCGAATGATTCAAAAACTGAACATATCCTGTCTTATCGAGAAGAATCGCTGCTTCGTGAATCTGTTCAAGCAAAGTACGATGAATTGCTTCTAGTTGCTCAACAGTACGGCTCTGCCACTCTGCGAGTATGTCCAATAGATTCAAACGAATGGATTCTTGACCAATGGTTTTTTGGCTGTCGGTCCAGGGAATACTGTGACCGGCCACTTCTTCCAACCATGCTTCAAACGAAGTGCGTGGCGACAATTGAACTATACCGTTTTCAATTGTCAACCCCTTGCGAGGATCACCAGCCCAATTTACCTGTTGACGTTGTTCACCTCGAAACCAAAGTATCCAGCAGTTCATCGGATTAGGCGCTTTTACTGCTAACAATCCACTAGCAACAGAAGCATAGGCAGCCCAAGATGGCTCCAAACTGCTCAGGCAATCAGTGACAACAAATGGTTCCCCTCGCGTGGTTAACCAGGCTGTGAGGCTTCGACAAACTTCATCATTTGGAGTCGATCCCTGCTGCCACACCCCATCAGAACGTACTACAGCAACACCGTCAGCTTGCACTAGTTCGAGCAAACCCGCCTCTGGTTTGATCAATCCACTCACCCAGTCTGGTTCAGCGGCGATTTGTTTCTTTACCAAAGAAATCCAACGTTGGGCTTTATAGAAAGCATTTTGAGATTCTTTGTTTTGTTCGGTTTGGATAAACAGACTTAATGCCGTAGCGAACAATTCCACCAACTGCCAATGCTCCTGAGCAGGCAGGCGTGGCTTACGATGATGACAGGCAATCATACCCCAAAGTTGATTGCCCACCATCACAGACACCACCAGCGATGCACGTGTTCCCATGTTACGCATATACTGCAAATGCACCGGAGAGACACTTCGCACCATGCACGGAGACAGATCTACGTCTGCTCCTGTCATAGGATGATATTTTGGCTCTAGTGGAATTATTGGAGCATCACAATCAGCTATAACACGAATCTTATTTAGCACATATAATTGCCGAGCCTGTGGCGGAATATCCGATGCTGGAAATCGCAAACCAAGATACTCAGGCAATTCCGGAATGCGAGACTCTGCTATTACTTCGCCATGCCAGTATGGATCAAAACGATACACGAATACTCGATCATACCCAGTCTCTTCACGGCAAGAATTGACCACATTCTGACAAAATTCTATTAATGAAATTTCCTGTTTCGAGGTGTGTGCAAGAAGCATCTGTAACTGTAATAGCATGGATTGCTTTTGATTATTCTTCTCAATCTGATTGCAATCAGGAATAATCTCCAGCAATCCACCAGTTGAACGATTTGCATGAAGTCGAAGAATCAGCGTAGCGCCTAATTGTTTAGACCAATGCCTCCATTCAATACAATCTTTTATTTGCTGGGATAACGACAATACAATCTCATGAGCAAGATCAGGCAAGACATCAACAAGCGAGAGACCAAGTAATTCTTTCGAGGTTAAATTAAGAACATCTTTGCCAGACGAAGCTGCTTGGACAATTCGGCCCGCGTTATCCAGAACTAACAGAGAACCGAACGATTGAATGGATCCAGGTATGTGAATCGGTTCTTGAGCACAATGTTCCAGTGCCTCGCGGAGCAACTCTTCCTGTGAACGCATGTATCTTCCCAAATTCTTACAACAGCCCAAAAAACCAGAGAGGAACTTTGACGGTTAGCGGATATTAATTACATCTATAGCATCAAGAAAGTTACTTAAAGCCAATCTTTTTGCAAAAAAGTAGGGGTTTCCCTGACAACACCGATGTGATTCCACAGCTAACATTCGCTAGACTCGCGAACGATTTCGGATCAGATCGCCTACTTGGCTAGTTGTGGAATTCTAGCATGAAGATTGTTGCGCTAGAACCGATTCACGAATCGCAAGCCGTCCAAACCGGCGTGCCTCTCATAGAAGTTTTGCAACTCAAGAAACTGAATGTTCTTAAATCATGCGGTGGCCACGGTCTATGCGCCACATGTCATGTACATGTTCGCCAAGGAATAGAATCTCTTTCGCCGATGAATGAGCGAGAAAGGCGAACATTGTCATTCATCACTGGCACTGATGAAACTAGTCGGCTTGCTTGTCAAGCACGAGTATTTGGCAATACGGCTGTCGTTTATTTACCCCAAGGGATGTACATCGAGAAAGCCGAAGATTTACTAGACTTACTTGGGACAAGATCTCCCGAAGATATCTTGCATCCAATTCGAGGGCACGTTCTGATTGCCAAGGGAAAGATTATTACCCGAACGCAAATCGAGTTATTAAAAAGTCTTCGAGAAGAGGTGGATAAAGCGCGTCAAGGTAACCCCTCAGGAGCTACTGCAAATGCGATTGATAAGCTCTCAGAGCCGGTTTCACAAGCGAACAACACACAGCCTAAAAGCAACCCGCCGCTTAACAACCTACCGAATGCAACCGTTTCCCTACCGGTTCCCCCTACGGCGCAACCGAATCCTCATGCTGCAACACCAGTAGTCCCTTCAAAGTTAATAAAGGACATTAACTCTCCGCTGCACAATGAAACAGCTGCTACAGATAAGGACAAGAGCAAAGGAGCCGATTCAGCAGCATCTATCGACCGAGTTGTTGTCTCAACTCGAATTGTCAATTCGCAAACCTTAGCAACAGGCTCTTCGATTTCTCGGTCTATTCGCCTGCCAAATAAAACGGCATCTGAGCTTGCTCCGGCAATTGGTGAAACACTTGGTAAGTGTGTTTTGCAAGCTAAACTCGGTACAGGAAGTACGGGAATTGTTTATCGCGCTTATCATCGCTCTTTGGGTATTCCCGTAGCCGTAAAAGTTTTACGATTACCTCAAGATTGCGATTCTGAGACAGTAGCCGCCATCCGTGAACGTCTACGAGCTGAAGCACAATTGCTTGCTCAGATTAATCATCCTTACATCGTCCGCGTTTGGGATTTTGATGATGAACATATCTTTCCTTACGCAGTGCTTGAACTAGTAGATGGCCCCTCATTAGCGGAATTGATTCAGCAATCCGGTCGCATCACAGTGGAACGAACATTAGCACTTGCCCTACAAGTTGCAGAAGCTTTGCAGGTAGCGTATGAACTCGGCGTTGTTCATCGAGATGTTAAACCAGGTAACATTCTTGTAACGCGAGAAGGAAAGGCAAAACTCGCTGATTTGGGGCTGGCTCGTTCTCGAGATGCTAATACCTCAACTGCTGGTACGATCGCTTACATGCCTCCTGAGCAAGCCAATAGTGGGGAAATCGACCTACGTAGTGACATTTATGCTTTAGGCGCAACGATGTTTCACGCAGTTACGGGGAGACTTCCCTTCCCAGGCAAAACGCTACAAGAAGTACTCTACAAACACGCTCATCAACCTCTCGATCCCTTAGCTCAGTTAGTTCCAGGGTTGCCATCTGGTTTCACCGAACTAATCAATGGCATGATGGCCAAGAATCCTAATGACCGCCCGCAAACCTATGATGAGCTAATCGCAGATATAAAAGTAATTCTTGCAGACTTAACAAACTCTGCTCAACAACTACCAATTAGCCATACAACAACTTTGATACGTCGTTCAGGTTGATTAGTTGGAGGATTTTATGTATTTTACGGCATTACCATCTGATGTTGTATTTGCCGCCATCTCTGATCGGCCTATACGCACCTTGCACACCGATTTACCCGATCGGCTACGTCAAGCCATTCAGGAAAACCACGACAAGATTGAACAATTGCCGGTTAGCAAAGCAATTTTAAAATCATCTATTTCCCAAGCCATCTATGGCCAATTATTGAGTCAGCTATGGTATGTCCATCGCGAGCTAGAACGTGAAATTGAATCTAATTCACCCATTTATAGCATTCTTTTACTTAATAGAGTACCTCCACGCTCACCTACAATTTCTCGAGACTTAGATCAACTAGAATTAGAATGCAGTCCAATATTGCCTTCGACGGTTCATACAATTAAGGAGTTGCAAAAAGCTTCGAGACGATGCTTCTGGTCCTTGCTAGGAGCCATCTATGTCTTGGAAGGATCCCGTATGGGAAGTATGGTTCTGGTAAAGCCATTATCAAAAGCATTAGGAGTACCTTTACTTCCTAATGCTGGACTCGACTACCATCTCGAGGGTATCGAACAACGACCACATACTTGGAAACAATTCAAAACCTTTTTAACTACACTGCCTCTTACGGACGAAGAGGTTGATATAGTCGTAGCTTCAGCAGCCGACTTCATGTCGAATCTATACTCAATCTTCGCTGCTTTGACAGAATTATTTGAAGATGATTTCTTGGCATGAAGAGAATAAGATGACTGCCACAAAAGCACATGCTTTGGGACTATTGATTCCCAAGACACGCCGAATTTTAGCACCATTAGCACCTCGGCGTGGTTCCTTACCTTTAGACATCGCTTATCGGCAATCAACCGACAAGCGATTTACATTACGTGCTCAAGCCTGGACGCTGAAAGGGTATGGTATTGCAGAGTGTCGTAGCGTGGTAATTTGTGGCCATAGCGTTTGCATTGTCAATATTTTGATTTTTCCAGTAGATGGTTGGAGAATACCCGTATTTGTTGCTGATTACATTGCGATTGGAGGAAAAATTCGCTTGGTTTTTGTCGATTTACAGACGGTAGGCTTGAGCGATCAAACTCGTCAAGTGACAGCAGATCGTACTCATCTGCTACTGACCTCATTGCCACCCCGTTTACCGGCACCGAGTTGGGCAACCAATTACTCCACTGGACATTATTTTTATCGTCGACCAGAACCGAATGAGATAGCACTACCCCTTGTAACTGCAATGACTGATTATCTAAGAACCTGGGTCGAACTTACCCAAACAACATCAGAGCATAATCCAGCTTTGATGAATGATGAACTTCAATGCTTCAAGGCCAATCACCTATCTGATTGTCCAGCTGAAGACTATATGACTCGTCTTTTTGGGCCAGTTTGGACACGACGCTTCATGAGTACATTCTTGTACGCATGAGAAAAGAGTTCCCATGAAAAACGTCAACCTACAGCCAATCAATCGGACTGTCACAGTCCCAACACGGACAAGTTTGTTAGATGCGTTATTGGCCACGCAGTTAGAGGTGCCAATGGCCTGCAAAGGTCGTGGACTATGTGCAACTTGTCATGTTTATGTGCAAAAAGGGGAAGATCGTTTAAGTCCAATTACCGAACGTGAGATGCAGACACTCGCTCGGATTTCGGGTGTCGGATCGAATAGTCGCTTGTCCTGTCAAGCACGAGTGCTTGGTGAAGGCGTTGTCGTGCGATTACCAGAAGGGATGTACTTTGAGCGGGTGGAGGATCTTTATGACTTGATTGGAACTCGAGCAGAACGGGACATTCTCCATCCCATAGATGGAACCGTTTTAATTTCAAAAGGCAAATTAATTACTCGTTCACGAGTCGATGAGCTGAAGCGATTGAATGTTGAAATTGAACAATTAATAAGATGATTAAGGAGCGTTATGAAAACTTCAAATGGAGCGAATAGCTCAACAGCGATCAATCGATTAGCCAATGTTGATCCTCTGAAGTTTCTCAAAACAGAGCGATTTCGAGGCGAACTGCGTGAGGGAATTGATGTAGTCACCGGACCGCAGCCAGTTCGTCACAATTATTACTTTGATGAACGATTTTTCCAGCATGATCACAAATCTGGGATTGTTCGCAATATTTATGGTCAGCGTGTCATTCGAGTAACGGAAGATTTTATAGTCGGTCTGCTGGGAGGACTAGAAGAGGAAGTAGGCGATGCTGCGGGCGAAATCATGTATAAGGCGGGGTATCAATGGGGCCTTGAGGACATGAAGTCATTTGTCCCGCGTGTTCAGCAAGAATTTGAAGTTCAATTTGCCAAAATGGGTATGGGCATGATGCTGGAAACATGGTGGTGGCCTTTACAAATCGAAGGATGGGGTAGTTGGCGATATGATTTTCGTCAAGGCAAACAAGGGCTAATTTTTATTGATTTGTTTGAATCTGCTGTAGCTCAATCATTAGGCAACGTTGGAAAAGTGGTCTGTTATTTCTATGCAGGACTCTTCGCTGCCGTCTTTACTCTACTTTCAAAAAAAGAGTTAGCTTGTATAGAGATTCAATGCTATTCCATGGGAGAAGATTTTTGCAAATTTCTCATTTCGACAAGTAAGCGGGTGAATGCAGCAGCTTTTTGGCGATCGGAAGGGGCAACCAGCGCGGACATCATGAAGAAAGTCAAGGATGTTCTCTAATAGAGAGGCCCAACATGGTTTCTGTACTCGATAGTTTGGATGAAACTTCGCGAATTAACCAGTTACTGACAGAACTGGCATTACCGGACAGCAATCTTGAGTCCATGCCAGCGTTTCCGAAAGCCATGCCACCGCCTCAAAGTGAACTACGGCGCTGGTCTGTGGGTTCATTTCCCACCGGAACGTTTCTTCGTCAAGTGAACTGGACGAACCAAACCGATTATCAACCTCCACGTCCATCGTGGTTGAAAGAAGATACCGAAGAAGTTGCTCTGGCTCTGAAACTCCCTGTAGAGTCCGTGCCCCTGTGCCCAGGAGCAGTGCCCTTGCGTCGTTTCCTTAACTTAGTTAATTGGGAAAATCGGGATGAGGTGCCGGCTTTACCGACGTTCGAAGCATCTGGCAATGCTCGAGCTGCGGCTGGAGGTCAAATTATTGAGAACTTTTTCGCTGATTTTGGGTTTTAACTAACTTCAATTAATATTTTAGGATTTGGAGCTAATTAACATGAGTCCTGAACTGATGGAAATTATTCGGAACAGTGAGTCACGCTATCTCAGAGCGCAAGAAAAAGAACGAATTCTTGAATATACAGGATCACTGCCAAGTCGGTTCAAAGCAGCCACTGCAGTTGAGCAGAAAGAAGAGGTAATAGTTGCGGCTGTAGTTGAACAGATGAAACGACGATATTCGTCTTTCGAACGATTTCATCCTCGAGCTTGGGAGAAAGCTTCTCGCGATATACAACTGTGTCTCCGCTATACCGTTCAAGCGATGATTTGCGATGATTTAGATTTTCAAGCCGATCGTCTATTATATTGGCTTGGTACGATCTTCCATAGTTTTGGTTTTTCACCTCAATTTAATCGAGACACTTACACTGCTCTGAAGGAATCGGTAAAAAATCACGTTCCAGCAGAGGCATTTACGCTGCTTGAGCCGTTCTTAGAGAAAAATATTGAAGTGCTTGGAAGTATGCCCGAACCTGCCCAAGTGCTTGTCTAACCTCATTGGAGAACGCCATGGTCGAGATGAAGATGACCGCGAATTATTACGGAAGTCGCGACTATGCCCGGACAGATGTGAAACGAGGAGTGACTCGGAACAGAGGAGGGACTCGAATTCTCTCGCTTACTAGTGACTTCTTGATCGGTCTTCGTAATGCTCTAGTTTTCGAGTGTGGCTCAGCAGCGGATATTGTAATGAAGTCGGCTGGCAAGCGCTGGGGCCGTACTTTTGCCGCACGTATGAGCCGTGAACTCGAACAGTATTACGGACTCCCTGTGGAGGAGCTTCCCCTGGCAGTCTTTCAAGGATGCTTAGTAGAAGCTTTCAATGTCCATGGTTTGGGTAAACTCACTGTGGATATAGACCTATATACCAAAGGATTGATTGTGTGTATTGTAGAAAACCCCATTTATGCTGGGATGGTTGAAACCTCAGGCCAACCCGCAGATATTATGTTAGCTGGTATCCTCGCGGGAATGGTGTCCCATTTCTCTGGTCGAGAGTTGGATTGCTTCCAAACTCAATGCCAGGGACTTGGTGCACCGGATAGTCGTTTTATTATCACGCTACCAGAACGCTTAGGAATGGCTGAGGCATGGCGAAACGAAGGCAAGACCCACGCGGAAATTGTTGCTGCTTTAGCTCAGACCCACGCCTAAGGATGCCCCGATGATCCTGGCCTACACAAGTGATAGCTCAGTTGATTCGCTCTCTGTCGACGTGGCGGCAGAATTACCGCCACGTTATCGCTTCATGCATCTGATTGGGGAAGGAGCCTTCGCTACGGTGTGGAAAGCCTTTGATTGTGTACAATTGCGACCTGTCGCCATCAAAAGGTTTCACACTTCGATTAAAAGACGACATCAAGAGTTTTACAAAGAATTGGCTGCTCTAGCTCAATTAAGCCATCCAAATATCGTAACCTTGTATGATTTATTTGAATCCTCATCCGGGCGTCCGTGTTTGGTGTTGGAATACTGTCCACGAGGCACACTGCGACAAAAATTGGAAGAAGAGCAACGCTTATCGTTCGAGCAAGTAGCTAAGGTTGGAATGGAGATCGCAGCTGGATTGGAAGCGGCTCATCGGCTCGGGTTGACTCACCGTGATTTGAAACCCGAGAACGTTCTCTTAGGCCAAACCCAAGTAAAAATTGCTGATTTTGGCTTAGCACGAGGCCGGTTTGCTCCAGTGGAAAGTCGTCTAGGCGGGTTGACTGGCTCGCCTGCATACATGAGTCCCGAACAGTTTTGCGGGAAATGGAGCTCAGCTAGCGACACTTATTCTCTAGGTGTCCTATTATTTGAAATGTTACATGGTCGATTACCATTTTTTGGTTCTCCCGGGGACCTGGCGCGTATGCATTTAAGAGAGACGCCATGCATCGATCCTGGTCTGCCAAAGCCTTGGCCCGAATTACTCCGCCGACTACTGAGTAAAAATCCCGCGGAAAGACCAACCGCTACTGAACTTGTTATCCGCTTACAATTCTGGAGATGTGATGTATGAGTGTAGGACACCGTAAAAAATTCTGGCAACGCGATCAACAAGAACTTCGGGAAGTGCTAAATGGCTTAGCCGAGTTCGTGGATTCGCCTGCGGAACGACTCCCCTCTCCGCCACCGACAACCGCAGAAGAAAGAACTCCTTCTTCGCTTATTGATATTTGGGAGGTATCGCAGCAACGACTCAGTCGATTGGCACAGGATACCCGGCGGAGCAACCTGGAGAAAACGTCTCCTCAGCAGCATGCTGTAACGCCTCCTAGCTCCCAATCAAGCACCGTACCCACGGTCGAGTTATTCGCAACAGCATCTTGGAGCGAGAGCCCTAGCGATGAGGATGCCGTGCTATCGGAGGAAGGATCTTTCCTGTTAACTCAGCATGCGGAGCCTGAAGCCACTAGGCCCGAGTCGATGGGGAACGTGGAAAATGCCTTCAGCAATTTCGAGTGGTAAGACTTGCCGCCTAGCTGTGATTAGTCATAAAGGCGGTACGGGGCGAACAACGATCGCCCTAGGGCTGGCCTGGGTTCTTGGCCAACAAGGCCAACGAGTCTTGTTTGTTGATGCCGATCCCGTTGGATCAGCTCTATTGACGGCCTGTGATTCTGCGGGCGTCTGTCGGTGGAAAAACGTGCGTGTCCAGGCGGGAATACCTGAGACAAAGGAGTATGAGAACTTTGACGTCGTTATCATAGATTGTCCCTCACTCAGTGAGAGCGCGGCACTACCTGTGCTTAAATTTGCCGATCAACTGATTTTGACCTGTCTGGCCGATACCTTATCGCTTCGGACGTTGCCCACAGCGCTGGCGGCCTTGCGTCAAGCGCGACGAGCCGGTGGACGCGCAGTCTTGCTGGGACTGGTTTTCAACCTGTTTGACGAAGCGTCACCGATTCAACGACAATTAATTCAACAAATCAGATCTTCTAAGGCTCCACCAATTCTGGGAGCCCCGATTCCCATTCAACCTTCTCTTCGGGACTGGGCTTTGAAACCAGGTTCTCCGATGCCGGCAGGATTGGCTCGGGCAGCAATACTGGAATTGGCGTTTGCTTTGAGAGAACGGCTCTCGCCCCCAATGCATACTGAGGCGTTCTATGCGTAAACTACTTGTGCTTAGCCAAAAGGGTGGTGTGGGTAAGACGACTACCACACTAAATCTAGCCACTGCCGCAGCTCTTACTGGTAAACGGATCTTAATTGTAGACAGTGATCCAATTGGAAGCGTAGCTGCGAGCTTAACTCTTGCATCAGACCATACTAGCCGTCAAGCTGCGGCTGACCTTGCTCTACCAGGGTCGCTGTGGGATCAAGCTCTGTCTGGTTTAGATGTGCTGGTTCCCTACTCTCATGATCAGTTTGACGAGCAAGAATTATCCCTTGCTCTGCAACGGTTAGATTTGCTGGCACGAAAGCGCGGCTACGATGTAGTGTTTATGGATGCTCCGCCCTCGCTGTGGCAGCGGTCTCGATTATTGTTACAGGCCGCTACCGAAGTGCTGATCGTCTTACGCTGTGAACCTCTAGCGTATCGCTCGTTGCCTGGTCTGTTGACCATGATCAAGAACAGCGGCAAGCAATTGCGGCTTTCCGGAATCCTACTCACACTGCCTGTGGGACAAGAGCCGGGCAGCACCTTGGAAACCGAAATGCTAGCCAAACTGGGAAAACAAGCTCTTTCAGTTGTTATTCCCTTCGATTCGGAAGCTAGCGAAGCGTTGTTGGTTGGCCTTCCTCTAGTTCAACACAACCCCAACAGCAAAGCTGCGATCGCTTATTTAAAAACAGCACGACACTTAGGCTTGATTGCATCGGTGGAAGACTTTCAGCGAAGCTTGATTCGGCTAGAGCGTAAATCTCGAACTTCACTCTCAAAAGAGAGTTCGGTTGACTCGATTGCAGTTCCGCGGCCTCGTTTATCCAACAAAGAAGACCTTCTCGAGGAGAATTGTCCTATATTAATGGATCCCAGCTTACCTTTCACTGACCAGCGAGAGCGCTCTTCTAGTCCGGTTTGGAAGGATTGGCTTTCTTGGGTTATGACAAGCATTTTAGTCGGCATCGTTGGAGCTGCGGCGATGCGATGGTTCTCAGGATAGAGAACTCCGTCAAAGGGTGGCAGTGTTTTATTTGGGCAACGGCTCTATTGGGTTCGAGTCTTCAAGCAGTCCAGTGGCTAAGACATAGTTCATCAGATCAGCGCGATCCCGCAGTCCTAGTTTGCGTCCGATTCGCGTACGATAGGTCTCAATGGTTTTTTGGCTGAGAAATAAGGTATCGGCAATTTGCGAGTGAGAATATCCATGAGCCAAGAGCTTGAGGATTTGCTTTTCTCGTTCACTCAGATTAGAGGACACCGATTTCGTCTTGCCTCGCAGAAACTCTTTCTCCAACTGCGGGTCAATATACTTATCGCCTCGTCCCACCAACCGAATCGCCTGAAGCAAAACTGCCGGAGGGCTTGTTTTCACCACATAGCCGTTCGCACCTAAAGCCAACATAGCCTGAAGAGTGGACTGTTCAGCATGCATGGTCAAAACGAGAGTGCGGTGGGACACTTCCACCCCTAATTGCTGTAAAACTCGGCCCCCACCGCCACCGGGTATGCTGAGATCGAGGAGCATTAAATCTGGTTGCAAACAGTTAAACTGCATCACAGCATGGTTCGCCTCAGAGGCTTCCCCAATTATGTCCATGTCCGCTTGGGAGCAGATCAATAATCGCAAGGATTCTCGAAGAATCGCATGGTCGTCCACCATGAGAATTCGCAGACGCTTCATTTTCCCGAATCCTCACTCCGTTGTACCCCATCCAGAAATAATTTTACCTCCTTGGCAAGCCGTCCAGCTAAGTCCTGAACCCGGCCTACTCGCGCTTCCAAATCCCTCCAGCGGGCCTCAGAAAGGATGTAACATTCTGCATTTAAAGCGGTTATGTATTGACAGATGGTACCGTGAAGCCAAGTCACGACCTCGGACTTGAAACTGCTGGAATTTTCTGGCTGCTGCTCCATGAAGTCACCATTCTGTTTCGGGAAAATCTGTACATGTTTCCATCTGTCTGCGTTGACTAGGAACATTGTCTGTGAATCAATATCTTAGTACAGACCGCGAGGTGATTGAAGAAATTTCTAGCTTGATTTTTTTACAAAAGCCTGCAAAACTCCCACCTTACCCATTTGGACCAGTCGAGAGCCGTTTTCAGGTGCCAAGGACTTTGAGACAAAACCTCAAGGGATCCGTAAAGTAACAGGATCAGCATCTTCTCACCTGGATCCTAGTCCTGCGCCCACGGCAACAAACCAACAGCGGAGCGTATGCTGCGGGCAGACTTCCGTATCCAGGTACCCAAGAGCAGGAAGAAGCGGGGTCGTTTGTGAGCCCCCCCACAATTCAGGTGCAATCAACCACTACTCTGCGATTCTGCTTGCGTGTCATCTCCATATGGTCCTATGATGTATTAAGTTTTCTGAAAGTACTTACTTGTGATCGTTTGGCCTCTGGTCTGGACTATATCATCAATATCGATCACTCCTGTGAGTAGCTTACTCCATAAACGCTTATGGACGGCACTTCAGCAAGTCTGCTGTTTCGTCTGCGGCAACCGACGGACTCCCTCGCCTGGGAGCATTTTGTTTTAATCTACTCTCCAATCATTTATGGTTGGGGGTGTAAAGCAGGATTGCAGTCGGAGGATGCAGCCGACCTGACCCAGGACGTGTTGGTCGCCTTAGTGCAAAAACTTCGTGAGTTTCACTACGATCCCCAGAAACGTTTTCGCTGCTGGCTGCGTACCGTGGTCATGAATCAATTGCGTGATCGAGTGCAGCGGAAGGCCACACGAGCATTGCCAGGAGTAGGAGAACGGTTAGACCAGGTCGCGGGAGAGAACGGAGTCGAACAACTCATCGACCAAGAATATCGGCAAGCGGTGATAACTCGCGCGTTAGAACTGCTGCAAAAGGAGTTCGAACCTCGAACCTGGAAAGCTTTTTGGGAGCGGACTGTTCACGGACGTGCGGCAATGGATGTCGCCGCCGAGTTGAGCATGACGCCGGGAGCGGTCTACACGGCCACTAGTCGTGTGTTGGCTCGTCTTCGGATAGAATTGCAAGGATTGCTCGACTGAGCGCCCTCGCCGTAAGCAATTCGCGAGGAGACCGGACCAACTTCTTTGCCGTTTCTGGAAGCACAGTTCATGAAACCGCTCCCATGTCGTACCGATCGCACTCTGGCTCTATTCCTCGCAGAGCGTCTGTTACCCGACGACCAACAAGCCATCGCGGAGCATCTCTCTGATTGCCTGGTCTGCATGACTCGTCTCGATCAGCTCCTTTTGAAGGACAGCATAATTAAAGATCTAAAAAATATCACAAACTCGCCAAAATCCGAACCAAGCCTCAACTTGGAGTGGTTATTCACCCGATTGCGAACCGTGCTGTCGGAAAGGGCTGATCCGATGCAACCGCAAGCAGCCTCCCCACCCGATAAAGCATCGATATCTCTGGGATCAGAAATTCTTCCTGGAGGTGATCCACCAAAACTGAGTGAATTGGGGCGGTATCGCTTGCTCCGACTACTTGGTCAGGGAGGTATGGGGGTTGTGTACGAGGCCGAGGATCTCGACCTAAACCGATTTGTTGCCTTGAAGCTTCTCAAGCCCGGGTTAACAGAGATACCGGATGCCCGCACCCGTTTCCTGCGGGAAGCCCGAGCAGCGGCCCGCTTGCAGCACGATCATATCGTTCCGGTATACGATATCGGTGAACAAAACGGTATCATTTTCCTCGCTCTGCCGCTTCTGGAGGGAGAATCGCTCGATGTTCGATTGAAGCGGCAACGACTGCTCCTGGCAACAGAAACTGCCCGCATCGGATATGAAGTAGCCCAAGCGTTAGCCGCTGCTCATAAGCAGGGAATTATCCATCGCGACGTAAAGCCCGGAAACATCTGGCTCGAAACCCCAACCGACCGAGTTAAACTCTTCGACTTTGGTCTGGCACGAGACGTATCCACAGCGAACGACCTCACCCAGACGGAATTAGGAGTAGTAATTGGCACGCCCAGTTACATGGCCCCAGAGCAGGTGGCTGGGGAACCGGTCGGTCCCGCGACCGACATCCACGCCTTGGGAGTCGTCCTATACGAGTGTTTGACCGGCGTGCAGCCGTTCCGCGCCGCCACAATCGCCCAAACTCTGCACCGTATCCATCACGATGCCCCTCTGCCCCCACGCCAACTCTGTCCAGACCTACCTCTAGATTTAGAGACAATAACTCTAAAATGTCTTCATAAAGACCCTCACAAGCGTTATCCGATGATGGCCGCTCTAGCCGAGGATTTACACCGCTGGCTTAATGGCCAACCGATCACAGCTCGCCCAGCTTCGCGAACGGAGCGTTTTCTGAAATGGGTTTATTGGCATCCGGCGCTGGCGACCGCGTTAATTTTTCTCCTGGTTGGTGTCGTTGGTTTGGCAGTTTTCACGCTACTATTGATGACTGGTTATCACCGAGAACATTTAGCGCGAGAGGAAGCGACTTTTGCTCGAAAGTTGGCAGAACGCAGTCAACGTGAAACAGCTGAGGCTCTTGACCAAGCTAAGCACCAACGGAACGAGGCCCATCAAAAAGCGCGAACAGCTGCTACTGTGGTTGGGTTTCTCACTGATCTGCTCCGCAGTTCTGATCCTGTAGCGTTAGAAGGAGGGTTGGATTTCCGCCCCCTGCCAAAACCCGAGAATCTCCGTCTGCGTCAGGTACTAGATCGTAGTCGGGAACGTCTCAAAACTCACTTTGAGGACGAACCGTTGATACGGGCTGCCCTGCTCGACGTGATTGGGAATACGCACCGTAGCTTGGGGCTGCTCGACCAAGCCGAGCCATTACTTCAGGAGGCACTTCAATTGCGAACCAACCACTTGGAGGAAAACCACGAAGATATTGTCACTAGTCTGTACCATCTCGGCTGGCTGCGCCAGGATCAGGGTCAATTTTCCCAAGCGGAAGGGTTGTATCGCCAGGCTCTGAAGCGGCAGTTCGCTGCCGGCATGGAGGAATCTTTGCTGAGTGCGGCAATCAGACTTAACCTGGCCTGGACACTGGGAAGCCGTTCCGAGCCAACTACGCGGCAACAACTCCAAGAATCGAGTGATCTAATTCAAGAAGCTGTACGCATTCGCCGTAAACACTTAGGCCAGCGACATCGCGATGTTGCGCTGGCTTTGGCAGCGTTGAGCTTCTTGCAAATGAGCCGGAACGACCTTGTAGGAGCGAACCAATCGTTCCAAGAAATGTCGGCTGCACTAGATAGCCCAGACGCTTCCGAGCGGACCGGACGAGTGGTCGCGTTGTACACCCTGGCTCGCTTGCATCGCAAAGCAGGCCGCTACGACCAAGCCGAGCGCTTGTACCAACAAGTGCTGGAAAATTGTCGAACTGCTATTGGCGAAGATCACCCTATTAGCATTCTGTTACTAGGTGATTATGCCGGATTATTGCGTCAGAAGGGGGATCTTGAGGGCGGAGTTCGGGCGATTCGTCGCGCCCTCGAACTAGGCCGAGGTTCCCCAATCCGCTGGCACCCTGCCGGTATTGAAGCTCGGCTCCAGCTAGGCGATTATGAACACCGCCAAGGCAACCTGATTGAGGCGGCGGAGTTGTTCCTCGAAGCCGCTGAGATTGCACGGCGGGCGAATCGTCCCGACCAGATTCGGGCTGCCGAAGATCGTTTAAACGATCTTCGTCAAGCTAGCGGCAATCCCAAATCGCTTACCACCGATCCAAAACGCTAACCGACGGGCGCTGACTCGTTCACAATTCGCATTTCCTTGTAAGGTTCTTGTAACTGACGGCGTACTAGTAGCAGAGGACGTGATTGACAGCACCTGTCCCTGACTTGGTCGCTGTCGTTTGCGGAATCCTTCCGAATGAACGAACCTCGTTCGTTCCAGATGGTTGGTCCGGTTTCACATGAGGTAGTTAGAGATTCGATGGACAACATTGAAGATATTCCTAGTTGGGTTTTCTGGCTCGGGATTCCATGTAGTGTTCTGATTGTCCCATATTCGTACCGTTGGGCCATGTCTCTGTGGCGAACTGGTAAAGCACGATACCGACGCACCCTATTCGGGAGAGAATACGAAGGCGATGTTCCTCCGCCTGGGATCGATCCCACCGTGGGCGAAGTGAGCGGAATTTATCCCTACCTTCTGGGAACCATTTTGCTGCTACCAACCGCAACCATGGTTACGGTTGTCCCAGGTGGTCTAGTCTACCTCGCCTTCCAAGGAGTGAGTGAGGTGAGGTTCTATCTCCTCGTGTTGTGTTTTCCTTTCCTCTCCTGGATCTTAGTGCAATTTATCAAATACATTTTAGAGATCTTTTTTTGGTAAAAGACGAGTGCAGAATTTCATCGGTCAGATCGCTTGGGTAGTCAGCCTTCATCCTTCTTTTCTAAGGGGTGCTTCCAAACAGACTCTCAAGGTGGCTCGATGTGTAAAATTGGGCACGATCAGCGAAGAACCCTCAATTATGTTTCTTGGACTTACAAGAAGGGGCGGTATCCTTCTTAATCAGTCAACCCTACCCGCTCTAACATCGTCAAATATAGAGAACGACGCTTTCGTCGATTGAGGATATTGAAATGAACGTGGTCATCTCTTGGAACAGTAGTCTAATCTCTCTGGCCGCTTGGTTGTTGATCTTGATCGGTCTTAGCGGATGCGAGCGGCGTGTGCCACCACAGCCACTGCCTATTGTCCCTCCGGAGCCAGAATACCAAGGCCGATCGTTGAGCTACTGGATTAAGGAAATGAAGAAAGGATGGAGCCGCTGGAATGAATCTACCGAGGAGGAATTGATTCGTAGAGCCACTCTGCCGAAAGTTCTGGCTGAGTTCGGGCCAGAGGCAGTTTCTGCTGTTCCAGTATTAATAGACTGCTTGTCCATATATCCTCATGACTGCTCTCCTGCTCTCGCGCGCATTGGAGCGTCAGCCGTCCCTGCGTTGACGGAGGTACTACGAGATCGGAACGAAAGGCGCCGTTACTGGGCTGCAGCAACACTGGGGAGAATCGGGATTCCAGCGCGGGATACCGTCCCGTCCTTGAGAGCGCTACTCCGCGACGAGGATGGAGCGGTACGAGTCATAAGCAGCGCTAGCGTTGTGGCAGATTGCCGGCACGACAGAAGGAGCTGAAGTTGCTCTCGATGCCCCTACCCTACAAGCCAAGATTCGCGTTATGGGCGGTATTCCTGAACGCATAGAAAACGTGAGGAATCCGATCCTGCTGAACGGGGAACCAGTGGTACAACTGCTGGTATACCACACGCTACGTCGAATGGGAGACAAAGGAATTCGTGTAGTTGAGGCTGCCACTAAGTCTGAGGATCCGGCACGTCGTGAACGCGCTGCCGTTTTGTTCGAGTGGCTCCAACCGCCACCGCCCAGCGAGAAACCGCCACCTTCTATTGAGACGAGAGGAAATGCCAGACACCCGGTGTTCCTTCCTGTAGTCAAGGTCGAGCAACCCACTCCGGCTCAACTGAAAAAATTGATCACTCAGCTGATGAATACAGAACTCGAGCCTGTCCGTTGGAATATCACGGGAGCAATAGCCGGGTACGGGCTGGAAGGGGTGCGGCAACTAGTCGTCGCGCTTAAAGAGCGTTCCGCCTCTAGTTATTACATCGTAGAAGCATTAAAGTGGCTAGGCCCGCGGGCAGTCGAAGCCTACCCGACGTTGCTCGAGGCTCTCGGACACGAATCGTTTGCGGTCCAGGAAGAGGCTATCTGGGCCATTCACTTCATCGGCAAGGGGCGAGACGCCTTGCCACTTTTATTGACCTTACTTGAAGTAATAGACGACGACCGTTTGCTAGCCGTCGCTGATGACAAACCATTCCTCTGGCGAGTACGGGATCCTCGTTTGATTACACAACTACATAAACTACAGATCACGGTGATCTACTTTTGCGCTGCCCAGGAGTCGGACGCAAAGCCCGCATTACTATTGCTGATTGATCGGTGGGAATACGGTCGAAGGGGTTATGGAGTGGGAATCAACCAACGGGAAACCATCAAAGACGCGCTAAAGAAGATCGCATCTGCCACTCCGCGCCCGCCGTCGTCCAGTTGATTTAACCTCGTCTGTAGACGACTTAAAGATGACTAGGCTTATCACGGTTGCCGAGATCGAGCGTCTCGTAAAGGAAGAATTCGGTCCGACCGGGCTAAGCTCATTTGACGAAGTGAACCGGTTGCGAGAGCTTCTGAACCAAAGGAGTTTCCGCCCTGATTCCAGCGTAGAAGAATGGTTCGAGGCTATCGAGGAGAAAATCCTTAATCTAAACCGGTCGAGAACTAGTAAAGCTGGTCGAGAAAAAGGAGATTCACCCGAATGACATCTACCTCGATAGCTTTCTCCCCTGATGGTCGGCTCTTGGCGTTGGCGGACGGTGACGCGGCTGCTGTCTGGGAATAATGGGATGGCCAGCAGCAACTCATCTCCCAGCCAGATTGTCAGGACACAGTAAGATCGTGTTGAGCATCGCCTTCTCTCCTAACAGCACGACGTTGGCCACGGCAAGTGAGGATACTACCGTCAAACCCTGGGATACTGTGGATTTGTTCAAGCCGAAACCGGAGAAGTAGTTCTTAGTGCCGGCAGTTTTGACAACCACTACAGCCTCTGAACGGGACAATCCGGCGTAAAGCTTTCGCCACCAAGTAATCGAAGGAGGCTGAACTGACATGGATTTGCACCAGCGAATTGAAGCACTGGAATTTCAAAATCGTCGTCTTAAATTGATCCGCACCACTCTCTTGGTGCTTGTGGGGGGCATTCTCCTGTGGCAACTCGGCTTCAGTCAAACCCCGAATGTATACGGCCAGAAGAAACCAAATCGCCTCGATGCTGACTTCGGAGTACTCACCGTTCGCGAACTGCGACTCGTTGACGCCAAGGGAACCGTGCGGGCCGATCTGAGGAATCATGATAAAGGTCCGATGGCCGGCATTGCGGAGTTGAGATTCTTTGGGGCGAACAAAAAATACCTTACCTTCTATCTCAGTTCCAGCGATGACGGCGGGTATTTAGCTGTGTATGGACCGAAGGGCGGTTCCGTTGCGCGTATCCTCACGGACGGGGTCATCGAGGGCAAAGATTTCAAGAAGGACTGAATCCAACGCGAGTCGCCAGACTTGCTCTTCTTAAGCTCTTTAAACCCATGTACCAATTTCCCTTCCGCAAGGAGACCCAAAATACCTGCTCGCTTTATGATCGCAACAATAGTTCTTTTGCTGGTACCGGTGCTGGTGATGGCCGGTGCCGTGGGTGGACCGAAGAACTCGTTGACCCAAAATCCTGTGAGCAGCGCGGAGATTGAGTTTGAGCAGCCAAACCCGCCGCTATCGCCGTTTGGCTAGTCGCGCCGTCGGAGATACCCACGGGCACCGTGACGATTACCGCATCCGACGGCCAAGTGATTCTTAAACAAAAAATTTCCGAATTGAGAGCAGTGAGTTGGGTTCCCAAACAGCGTGGGGTCTACCGTATCAAGTCCGACCACAGAATGCACTATGGTTCCAATTGAAGGGCTGTTCAAAGAACTTCCAGGTTCATTGCCCATGTAGGCTCCACTAGTCAGTTAGCGGTATCTTTCGCCGCCTCTAGAGTAGTACAGCGAAAAATCTTCGAGCGCCCTGACCTGTCCGCCGGAGCAACATGAGGTCGGCCTTTTTATGAATCACTATTAAGATCGCAATTAGTTAATTACTTGCGCGATCCTTTTTTATTGGGTCGTGGTGGGCCACCGGTGTTGGAGAACGAGTCGGCGGGCCAGTTCTTTCGCAGCAAGGTCCGAAGTTGCTCGACGGTTTCGGCATACTTGGGGTCCGAGGCGAGGTTCTTCCATTCCTTCGGATCGTTGTTGTGATCGTAGAGTTCGATCCCCCGTTTGCCGTTGTCCCACTCCGTATAGCGCCAGCGTTCGGTGCGAACGGAATGGCCGGGAAAATTGCCTCGCCAGACCTGCGTGAAGGCGGGGCGATCCCATTTTGCTGTCGGGTCGTTCAGCAGAGGCCGTAGACTCACCCCTTGAAGATCCTTTGGCGGAGTAAGTCCGCACAGATCAGTCAGAGTCGGGTACACATCAAGCAACTCAACTGTGCGCTGGCATGCCTTACCATTACCCTTCGCTCGGGGATCGTAAACAAGGAACGGCACGCGAGCCGACTCCTCGAACAGACTCTGTTTCTTCCATAGTCCGTGTTGCCCGACCAAATAGCCGTGATCGCTCCAGAAGACGATGATCGTTCGCTCGGCCAACTTGAGCCGATCGAGTGCGTCGAGTAATCGACCTACCTGAGAATCGACGAAGGTAATTGTGGCATGGTAGGCGCGCAGGGCTTCGCGTGCCTGCTCTTCAGTCACACCAAAATTGGGGTAGGGATTAACGGAGGCACGAGCCGGTATCAGAATCGCTCGCCGATGCTCCAATGGCTCGGTGGGCAACTGGACGCGCTCCAACGGGTAGAGATTGAAGTACTTCTTCGGGGCGACATAGGGACAGTGCGGACGATAAAAGCCACAGGCCAGAAAGAATGGTCTCTCTCGATTGGCCTCCAGCAACTTGATCGTTTCGGTAGCCACGATTCCATCGGTCTGTTCCTCGTCAGTGCCCTCGGCAGCGAGGAAGCTGAGTGAACTGCCCAAGCCGCGCTTCGGCGTGTGATTGATGAGCTTGCTCTCCTCGTTCTTGTCGCGACCGCTGGGATTGACTCGATGGTCCCACGAAAGCGGATCATCCAGGCCGTTGGTACCGATCTGTCCGGGGTTGCCATAGTGGTAGATCTTGCCCACCCGCGCGACGTAGTAACCGTTTTGGCGGAACAGCTGTGGCAAAGTGACGACCTCTGGCAGCGTGGTTTTGCGAAAATCGGTTTGCAGGTCGAAAATTTTCGTCGTGTCTGGACGAAGGCCGGTGAGAATCGAGACGCGACTGGGACTGCAGAGCGGAAACTGACAGTAGGCCCGGTCGAAACGTACCCCTTTAGCAGCGAGACGATCGAGGTTGGGCGACTGAACGTAAGGATGCCCGTAGCACTTCAGGTCATTGTTCATGTCATCCACGGCAATGAACAAGACGTTCCTCTTGTCCGCCGCACCGACTGGAGCGATCAGCAGCACAACAACGAGCAGACCGCGAACGAAGTGTCGGAACATAACCGCCTCCCAGCAGGTCAGGTTACTCGTAACGATACTTCACGACCCAGGGATCCCCCGTGCGTTCCTGAAACGCGCGTAGCTTGTCCTGAAGCCGTTGGAGCAGCTCGGCATGCTTAGGGTCGTCGGCCAGGTTCTTCACTTCGTCGGGGTCGGCGTGGAGATCGTATAGTTCGTAGCGCGGTCGCTGCAAAAACGCCTGGATCGAGCGTTTGCCCAGTCGCGCGTCGGCCTGTTTGGAGACACTTCGCCAAGTCGCTGACTGCTCCAAATCCGAGGCGAAAGGGAAGGGCAGGGGATGAGCCAAGTTCAAAATCAGCTTGTATTGCCGGCCACGCAACACGCGCATTGGATAGTACATGGTGATCTCGTGGAAAGTGTGGGAGGCGTACACCTCGTCCCAGCCAGTCGCCTTGGGTTGATCGAGAACGGAGAGAAACGATCGCCCATGAAAGACATAAGGCCGCGGCTGAGCAGGATTACTTTTTTTAGGTGACGGCTGAGCAGAACTCCCTTTTTTCGGCTTGGTTTTCTCTGGAATCTCCGGCTCGGGTTGTGGGACGGCAGGCGGGCCAGGCACGTCCTTGACACCGGCAAACTCCAAGATCGTTGGCGTCAGATCAACCCAGGACACCATCGCATCGGTGGTGCCGCCTCGGGTCTTCTGGTCCGGCGAACGGACGATCAACGGTAAGCGCATGCCCGGTTCGTACAGCGTTGTCTTTGAACCGGGAAACGCCATGCCGTTGTCCGAGAGATACAGAATCAGCGTCTGCTCGTACTGCCCGGATTCTTTGAGAATTTCGATCAACCGCCCCACTCCTTGATCGACTCGTGAGATGGACTGATAGTATTGGGCCAGCTCGGCACGACAGGCTCGCGTGTCGGGAAGAAATGCTGGCACGGTCAGTTTGTCCGGATCATAGACAACCTCCTTGACGCCCTGGTAGCGCGGCCCATTGCCAAAGCGATCCGGCTTGTCGGGATGTTCCTCGACGCGACCACCGCCTCGATGCGGATCAACCGTGGCGAAATAGAGAAAGAACGGGCGGTCGTCCTGGGCGGCGATGAATTCACGACAGCTCTCCGCCATTGTCACCGGGTTGCGTGCGCCACCGGAATTTCCACGAAGATAGGTCTGGAACCGATACACCGACTCCGGGGCGACATGGTACTTGCCAATGTGCGCGGTGCGATAGCCGGCCTGAGCCAACAAGACCGGCAAGCTCTTCACCGAGGGAAAAGAGCGAAAATGGTGATAATGGTGCTGAAGCCCCAACTGGCCGTTCTGGTGGTTGTGTAGTCCGGTCAGGATGACCGAGCGGCTAGGGGAGCAACTCGCTGTCGTACAGAAGGCGTTGAGGAAGCGCGTCCCGTCGGCGGCGAGGCGATCGAGATTCGGCGTCTGAATCTGCTTGTCGCCGTAGCAGCCTAGTTCCAAACCGTGATCGTCGGCGACGATCATCACTACATTGCGGCGAGCAGCAGCTTGTGTCTCACTGACCAACATCAGCAAAGTAACGAGGCAACACAACAGACGCATAACTAGTTCTCCCCGCGACAAACGATTCGGCGCGACAATAACCCTATAACCTCTAATATAACCTCTAATTTGCAGCGTTTTTATCCATTTTTGATTCCTGGTGGATTACGCTGTTCTCCGTCGACGATCCCCGGAAACAGCCCTAACTGTCGTATTCATCCATGAGAGCAGCGGTAATGTTGCCTCACCGAAAGCGAGCCGTACTCAACAGCAACACGGTGCCATCGCTCAAAGGAACGAGGAGGCGGTCAGGTTGGAACAGAACAGGGCTGGTCACCGGCGCGAGACTACCAGGTAAGTTATAGCCGCGACCACGCGGAGACAAATCGGTCAGACTTAAGCCAACTAGCCGCCCTGATTGATCCGCCACCACCAGCCATTCGCCGCACACCTGTGGTTCGCCGACGATGGGAGCGTCGTCTTGGGTATGGTACTCTTTGCCCGGCTGATTGCTAGCTGGATCAAGCCAAACCAACTTGGTTTGTCCAACCACGCAACCGATCCGCGGACCTTCGGGCGTCTGTCGTAGAAACGGCCCGGCGGTGATCTCTCCGCCCAGCGACCAACTACGCTGCACCGTGAGCGAGCCGTTGCCCTCAACTTGAACCAGAGCCAAGCCGCCACGCGAATCGCCTAGGACGAATTCGGTCTGTCCTGGCAAAGCAACAGCGTGGACAATGCGATCCTTCCAGCGCAGGGTCGGTTCATCCTCGGCCCGGTTAGCAGGAAGTGGGGTGCTGTCTTTGCCAACCGGCCAGTCCCAGACCATCAAGCCCGAACCACCATCGCTGCTGACGAACCGCGATTCGCCCAACGGCACCAAGACACAACGAGCGTCCGCTCCGATGCGTTCCGCACGCCACAACGGCCCATCCTCCGTCGTCGGCTCCGCGGACATGGGTAAAGCTAAGCGCTTGATCAAACCGTCACTAGTGGGCAACAGCATCCGCTGCCCAAGGAGCAGAGGCGTTCCTGATAATTTTTCTCCTAATTGGAGTTTTTTATTCTCGACACGAAGCGTGCTTCCCGTACCAAGCACCTCACGGACGAGCATCTCTTGCCCCTCGCCAGGAAAAGCCAAAACATACGCTGAGGTTCCCTCGGGATGCAGCAGCACTAAGGGATCCTCCTCGACGTTTTCCTCGACTCCCTCGGCGAGTTGTCTGCGACTGTCGAACAGCCAGCGAGTCTCGCGATTCACTGAGTAGAGGGTCGGATCCAGGACGAACAAGCCACCGGCCTGATCGAGCGCCAGCCAAAGCGGCGATTCGCCCTCGTTCGTCCTCAGTGGCACGGGAGTCGTGGCTGCGAGCAGGCCCAACTGTCGACGCCAATTCAGTTTTCCTGTTTTGCGGTCGATGCTGCTGACCCAAGTACAGGAGCGCCGCGAGGGCCGCGTGACCGTAATGAGTTGGCCGTTGATCGATTGCGTCGCATGCAGCGGAGAGCCGATGGGCAGCGGTTCCTTCCATACGTCCACGAGCCGCGGTCCTTGGGCAAAGCCCCAGGCTAGCCGCAAGCGCTGCAAGCGTTCGGCAGCGAGAACCCACAAATCATCGCCCTCGACGTGGGCCACTTCGGCTCGCCCTCGGCGTGCGCCACGAAAGCGGGCGGCTAGATCGTAACTCCCCTCGGGCAGCAGCGAGAATAACGGCTCATCGCGGTTGAACGGTTGACGAGTGCCGAATAGCCCCAAACGTCCAGCATCGGAGATCAAAATAATCTTTTCCGGATCGTGATAGGGGTTAAACCAGGTCCAACCAGCTAGGGTGGCAGGCGGAGAGAAAACACGCTCGGCAGCGCGCCCATCGATGATCGGCAGATCGAACACACGCAGCCGCACTCCGTCTAGTCCAGTGGCCTGATTCAGAATCAGCCGTCCGGGCGTTTCCTCGTCCAGAGCGGGTAAGATGATCGGTTCGCCCCGCAGCGAACCAGCGGGATGCCCGGAATACAGGATGCGTTCACAGCGTCGTTTGGCCACGTCCAAAATGTAGACACAATGATCGTCGGCGGGGAAGTAGACACGACTGCTGTTGGGTTCGGCGACTCCTCCCAGGGTCAAGCGTTGTCCGAGATTGTAGGTGCCCAGCAAGCGGCCCTGACTCAATTCGATCTCGTGGACCTCGCCGGTGTAGGTGGCCAGATAAGCTCGCCGCTCGGCAACGACGGGTCGCCCCAGCACTGGCGCGGGCAACAAGTAGCTCCACTCGACCCCGCCGCGCACGTTCAGCGCCGTCAGCGTGTTGGTGTCCGACGACAGCACCAGCAGCAGGTCTTTCTGGGCGACCCGCTGCGGCACCAGCACGGGCAGTGTTGTGGTGTCGATGCCCACACGCCGTGTCCAGCGGACCTTGCCAGTGGCCCGATCCAGGGCATAAAGCACGCCGCGCACCAGAGCCAGTGCGGGGATCTCGTCGGGATTGCTCAGCGACGAAGGCTTCCCCTCAGCGGGCACCACCACCGGATCGAAGGCTAACGATGGCTCATCGAGTTGTCCGCCACCTGCTCGACTAGGGCCATCCTCCCCAGCGCTAGCGGTCGAGTAACGCACACTCTTGAGATGCTTGTCGTACAATTCCTGCAACAGCTTTCGCGTCTCTTCGGAGTCCCCTACGTCGGGATAGGTCGGGCGAATCTCTCGTAGGTAGTTTTCCACCGCCTGAATAGCGGCGTAGCCCGACTTGCTCTGAGCCAAGTCTTCCAGCCGTTTCATCGCCAACAGCTTGGCCCGCAATTGGTCCAGTGAACGCCGCAGGTCGGCAAAGGCTTCGTCGACTTTACTCCACTGAGGTGCGGGATCGGTCCTGGGGCGACGCACTTTCCGCAGCGACTCGATGATCGGCTTAGCCTTGTCCTGTAAGGCAAACGCTTCCTCGCCGTTGACCAGATCATTGCTGGCCTGTTTGGCGAAGCCGGCCACGCGATCGAGAAGAGCCTCGGCGAAACGGGCTACATCTTTTTCCAGAAACGGATCCTTCTGCCGCTCTTTGACAAATTGCCCAGCATGATCGAGTACTTGAGCCAGTTCATCGTCCGAGTCGGCGAGGCGCTGCCGAAGCTGGGCCAACTCCTCGCGGTAACGGTAGAAGCCCACTTCGTCACTGTCGGAATAATCCTCGGCCAACCGATGATACAGTTTCTCCGCCTGGGCGAACTGACCGTTGTCGAAGTAGTCGGCGGCTTCCTGAGCCAGCTTCTCCTGGGTTTCGCGTGTGGCCGCCCAAATCAACGTCAAGCCGACGGCCAATCCGGCAACCGTGAGAAACAACAATGGCACTATTGCCCACTTTAGCCATCGGGTTCGTGGCTTAAGATGCAACTCGTAGTCCGAGTGTCTCTCCACGGGAAGCGTCTCGGTGATGGCTTCGTGAGACACCGAGTCCGGCTCTGATTCGGCTTGCCCTTTGGGTTTGCCCCGAACTGGCGGAGCATCCCCGTTGCCAGGTTCCAAGACATGCGGGTCGTCAACCACTGGAGGACGCTCTCGGCGTGGGGGGGGAGTGGGGCGCGGCGATTCATCGGGTTGCTTAACGGGGGCAGTCGACTTGCGGCGGACCGGTGGCGGTGAGGTCCAGCCCGCCACGGGATTTTCCTCGACGGGAACAGCTTCGATCGGCTCTTCCTCGTTGGGATCCACGACTTCCAGGGGAATTACTTCGGAATGATCGACCTGGACCGGCAATAGCTCCAAGGTGTCGGTCACATGAGTCGATTTTGGTTCGTCGTCCAGTGGAAGCAAGGGGATGAGATCCCCCACCGAGCCGGACTGTTGTTTTTGAGCCGCGGGTGGATCGTCGATCAGGAACAGTTTGCCACAGCTGGGCCGAAGACACCGCATCGGCTTGCCGCGCAAACTATCCTGCACATTATAGGTTTCACCACAGCGGGGGCAAACAACGGAGATCAGCACAGGGCATTCCCCACAGCCTAGACAGGATTCGGCGACAAAGTCCATCTTACGCGGACGGCGAGACAAGCGGAAGCGCGGCTTAGCTGCGCAGTCCGACCTGCCGCATTAGTTTGTCCGTCTGGGTGTACGCCTCGCGCACCCAGTCAACGATCTTGTCCGGCTCGGGCGAATACTCCAGTTCAATGCTGATGGCACCGTCGATGCCCAGAGCCTTAATCTCTTGAAGATACGGCACGAAGTCGACGACCCCGCGTCCGGGCGGTAGGTCGCCATGCACCTTGCCATCACAATCACTGAGGTGAACGTGAGTGGCTCGTTGGTGAAGACGCTTTAATTCCTGAGGAGCCACTTTGGACAATTGAAGATGGGAAATATCGATATTAGCCTTCACAGCGGGATGGCCAACGTCGTCGAGAAAGCGTACCATCGATTCGACATTATTGATTAACGAGAGCTGAAATGGTTCTAATTCCAACGCGATCTCCAGTCCGAGCGAGCCGGCATACTCGCCGAGTCGGCGGACATTGTCGACGCCGGTCTTCCACTGCTCTGCCGGTGGAATGACTTGGCGTTCCCAGATGTACTCGCCCAGAACGAGTAACAGATTACGTGCCTCCAGTTCATAGGCCAGGTCGAGATACTTCTTGCAGCGATCGAGATGAAACCGCTGCACCGACGGGTTGAAATCGATCAGTCCAACGGCGACACAGGCTAGACTGATGATAGGCAACTGCTGCTTTTGGCACTCCTGGCGCAGCAGTCGACGTTCTCGTGCGTCGATGTCGAGCGGATCGGTGAACAGATCGATGCAGTCGAAACCGATCTCGCGGGTCATGCGGATGCCAAACGCCGTGTCGCGTCCCGCCTGCGCCCAGGCGGAGTTAATCAGACCTAGTTTCATGGTTGCTGCTCCTCCAGAAGAATCAATGTGTTGTTCAAACTGCTGGCTCCTGCTGGGTCAAGCAGTGTAGTGCCCCCAGTCCCCAGATGAGGTCGCCGGCGTGGATGCCGACCACCTCGCGACTGGGAAAGACGCGCGCCAGAATGTCCAGCGCCAGACGGTCGTGAGGATCGTTGAAAGTCGGCACTAGCACCACGCGATTGGCGATATAAAAGTTCGCGTAACTCGCTGGTAGGCGTTGACCATCGAAGCTCAGTGGATTTGGCATTGGCAAAGAAATCACTTCCTCCAATTGTGGCATCGCTCGTAATCGTTCGAGGTTCTCCCGAAGTGGTTCATAATTCGCATCGTTTTTGTCGCTCTCCACCACGGTGACCACTCGACGCGGAGCGATGAAGCGCGCCAGATCATCAACGTGGCCATGGGTGTCGTCGCCGACGATGCCCCGATTCAGCCAGAGAATTTCTCCAACGCCAAAATAGTCGCGCAGCACCTGCTCGAGTTGCTCGCGTGACAGTCCTGGATTGCGGGCTTGGATCGGTGAAAGCAGACATTCCTCGGTCGTCAACAGTAGCCCCGTGCCGTCGACGTCGATGCTGCCGCCTTCAAGCACGATGCGGCGTTCGCCCAGGCTCGGCTGCCAGCGCGGCAGGTCGAGGTACTCGGCCATGCGTTGGGGCAGGGCGTCGTCGTGTTGCCAATTGTCGTACTTGGCCCAGGCGTTGAACCGCCAGTCCAGAGCGGCGCGCTTTCCCCGAGGATGAGTCAAAAGGATGGCTCCAGAGTCGCGCGTCCAGACTCGATCGGTCGGAAAAGAGAGAAAATCGATCTGGGAAAGATCCACCTCGGCTCGTCGAAGCATCTCCCGGGCCTGGCCAGCCAGTTCGGCCTCGGCCACGATTCGTACTCGTTCACTGCGGTGCAGGTGTCGTACAATCTCGACGTAGACCCAAGGGATCGGCTCGAAGCGATCGGGCCAGTCGTCGCGCTGATGCGGCCAGGCAATCCAGGTGGCGGCGTGCGGCAGCCACTCAGCGGGCATTCGATAGCCCAACTGGCGCGGCGTGGGATGGTTGGGCAAGAGTACGGCCATGATCGGTTCCTCCCCGGAGTTGCAGATAGGATAGCGAAGATGAGCGAGTTTCGTCCGCATCCCTGGCTGAGGAATCCGCACCTGCAGACCGTGCTAGGAGCGTTCCTACCAGGCAAGTTTTGTCCGCCGCCGCAACGCCGACTGCGTGTGGAATTGGGCGATGGCGACGCGCTGTTGCTGCATGAGAATAGGCCACGGCATTGGCAGCCGGGCCAGCCGATGACGCTGTTGGTGCATGGCCTGACAGGATGCCATGCCTCGACCCATATTAGCCGCATGGCCGAGTCGTTGCTGGCACTGGGAGTGCGAACGTTTCGCATCGATCTGCGCGGCGCGGGAGCGGGATTGGCTCTGGCCCGGCAGACCTACCACGCCGGCCGTTCCCACGATCTGCGCTGTGCCATCCGAGTGATGCACGCCGAATCACCGACTTCACCGATCTGGATCATCGCCGTTTCGCTGGGAGCGAACATGGCCCTGAAGCTGGCCGCCGAAGCCGCCACGGATCCGCTCCCGGGACTACAGCGCGTGGCCGTAATCAATCCGCCGATCGATCTGGCTCGCTGTGCCCAGCTCATCATGCTGCCAAAGAATCGGTTGTACGAACGGCGATTCACCCGCGACCTGGTCCGGGACGCGCTACGCCGCCAGCGGCTCTTTCCGGACTTGCCGCCGGTGAACTTTCCCCGTGATCTGACGTTGATTGGCTTCGATGATCTCTACACCGCACCGCGCAACGGCTTCCGCGATGCCGCCGACTACTACCGCCGAGCCTCGTCGTTTCCACTGCTCGGACAAATCAAACTGCCCACACTGATGGTGACGGCGCGGGATGACCCGTTTATTGCCATCGAGCCGTTTGAAGAGCTGAAATGTCCACCGAACCTGATCCTAGAGATCCAGCCGTTCGGTGGACACGTTGGGTTTGTCAGTTGGGAAGGCGGCATCGTCCGTTGGGCCGAACGCCGCGTGGTCCACTGGCTCGTCGCTCAATGATACTCGTAGCCGACCTGGAAGGCGATGCGTCCGTCGGCCAACTTGGTAATATTGGTGATGTACACCGGGAAGCCGCCACCCTTGAGCGACTTACTCGACGGCGTGGTGTGTGGCGTGAAGGCCGTGTTCGACCCCGACGGATAAGGGATCGAGCCAAGGAACGTCTGTGGTCCCGATGGCCCAGCGATGCCGTGCGATTCCTCCAGGATGGGTCGGCCATTCAGCACGCGCCAGATCAACAATCCCTCAGCGGGCAAGTCCCGATCGAAGCCGATGCGTCGGCGATTCTCCAGTAGCAGATACTCGCTGCCGTCCGCCCGCAGCGGAATCTTGACACACTCGATGCTAGTGCCGTTCACCGGACCCAGGACGATCTTCTGCTGCACACGCGGGTCAATCTCGACGGGTTTGAGCCAACCCAGCTGCTCCTTACACCAAGCAGAGAAGTGCAACGGCTTGCCATCGCGTCCGTGGCCGGTCGACATGGTGCACCAGACACCTAGCCCCTCCTCGCCGGGCACCTCGGGCCGAGCATACAAGTCGGGCATGCCGAGCATGTGGCCGAACTCGTGAGTAATGACACTGATCGATGCCAAAGTCGAGCCGCCCTCAGGACAGATGAAATAACTCCAGCGTTTGCCGTTGTGATTCAGACTGGCTCGGTGTGGCCAGTACAACCCTCCGCGTCGTGTCTGGAAGCGAGCGCCTGCATAAAGGAAATAGATGCCGTCATAGCCATCCAGTGCATCCTTACCGTCGCGGGCCAGCAGTTTGTCCATCGCCTCGGTCAGCAGCGCGGTGCGGTTGGTGTCATTGGCATACTCGGCCCGTTTCCGCTTCACCTCGACCCAGTCGAAAAACTTGCCGGTTACGCGGAACTGACCGTTGGACTGTTCGAGATAATAGTCGTTCATACTGCCGTAGACCGTCTGTCCGGTCACGTTCTTCTTGTTGACGTAGGTGCCGGTGCTGAAGAGCGATTCTTCCCAGTCGGACGGCTTGATCTTAGGGTTGTGCTTTTGGTCGGGATACTCGATGGCGATGACGGCAAGCTTGAACACCGGCTTACGGAAGACGCGCGGGGCGCGATCGTCCCAGCCCTTGGCCTTGCCGGTTCCCTTGCCGCGATTGGCGTTGCGGTCAACGGCCAGAATCGCCTTGGTCTCAAACGTGGTATCGCCACGTTTCACCGTCAGCTTTACCTCGTCGCCGGAGCGTTTGCCTGCCAGACTGTCGGTGTAAGTTCTTCCAGCGAGCTTCTCGTCGTCGATGGCCGTGATGATATCGCCGACCTTGAGGTTGGCCTTGTCGGCAGGCATGCCCGAGGTGATGCTCGTCAATCGGATACCTTCGGGAACCTCTTCGACATTGACGCCCAGAACCACTCGCTCGCCGGGAGTCAAGGGGCGACTCACTGGAGCCAGAACCACTTCCTTTTCCTGCTGAGCGCCTTGCCGTTCCAGCACCAGCGCGATTTTCTTCCCTGGTCCTTTGTCACGGATAATCTCGCCCAGCGTCGTCGTGTCCTTGGGTGTCACCCCGTCCACCTTGACGAGGACGTCGCCAACTGCCAGGCCCGATCGTGCGGCTGGAGAGTTAGGATCCAGAGCGGCGATGACGAAGCGATCCCCCTGTGGCTCGACGGTAATCCCCAGATAGCCCGGTTGTGGGGGTTGTGGCGAAGGAGCGGCCATCGCCAGGCGAGCGCGGATCACGTTGTGAACTGTGCGATAATCCTTAAACTCCTCGGGCAAGGGCACCGGCTTGGGCGTCGGAGCCGCAGCTTGCAGCGTCGTCACCACGACGAACAACATCAACGGGATCCAGCGAACCATCCTCATGGAAGCGCCTCCAGGTTGTATGGATGAAGAAGTAGTGAGTATTCTAACCCCGCGACGGGGCTGAAGTCCCTGGAAATCGGCCCACGACAGACATCTTTTCGCCGCTTCGCGCGTGTGCTAACGATGAGGGGATTTACGAAACCCTTTCACGATCAGCGAGATGGAACAACGATTCGGTCCAGAAAAGCTGCGTTGCTCTCCGTGGTAGCCAACTTGTTGACGAGCGACTCCATCGCCTGCACCGTATCCATCTGAACCAGAGTACGCCGCAACAGAGTGACTCGTTGCAGCACATCTGGGGCCAGCAATCGCTCCTCTTTGCGAGTGCCGGACTGGGCAATATCGATGGCCGGATAGATGCGCCGATCGGCCAGCTTGCGATCGAGGACCAGTTCCATGTTGCCAGTCCCTTTGAACTCCTGAAAGATCAACTCATCCATCCGCGACCCCGTCTCGATCAACGCCGTGCCCAGCACGGTTAACGAACCGCCTTCCTCGAAAACGCGCGCCGAACCGAACAGCCGCTTGGGTACTTCCATCGCGCGGACATCGACCCCGCCCGACATGGTGCGTCCGCCGCCCGGAGTATTGCGGTTGTAGGCACGGGCCAGTCGCGTCAAACTATCGAGTAGCACGAACACCTCGCGCCCCTGTTCGGCCAACCGCTTCGCTCGTTCGACCACCAACTCCGCTGTCCGCGTGTGACTGTTACTGTCGCGATCGTTACTCGAAGCGATGACCTGCACTTGCGATTGATCGCGGAACAGTCGGCGGAGTTCGGTCACTTCCTCGGGACGTTCATCGATCAACAGCAGAATCAATTCCATCTCGGGATGGTTGGTGGCGACCGCCGAGGCCACATGTTGCAACAGAATCGTCTTGCCGGTTCGTGGAGGAGCCACGATCAGCCCGCGTGTTCCTTTGCCGATGGGCGTCAGTAGATCCATCACACGCGTGGTCAACGGCTGCTTGGCCGTCTCCAGAGTCAGCTGAACATGCGGATCAACCGGAGTGAGTTCCTCGAAGGAACGCGGTACGAATGCTTCGACCGGACGTCCTTCGATGGCTTCGACGCGCACTAGACGCGGCCCTGAGCCGGCGCGTGGCGGCTCTATCGGACCAGCCAGATGGATCCCTTCACGCAGCCGATGTTTACTGATGAGAGGAGCGGCTACATAGGCATCGCCTGGTGTTGCCTGAAAGTTGCGTATCGCGGCACGCAAAAAACCAAATCCTCGCGGATGCATTTCCAGAACGCCCTCGGCGCTCGGCATCGGTGAGTTCATACGTTCTTCTCGGAGGGCGTCGTAGGGTGGCGATCCATTCACTGATTCGACGGACGGTGTTACACCTTGCGATGCGGTGTCGTCGCCTCGAACGTCCCATCTCCCAGCGCGGTCAGCTGATAGTCGCCGAACAGATTCGGGGCTTCTTTTTGTAAGACACGCAGCACGGCGACCGCTAACTTGCGAATTTCCGTCTCCGCATGCCGACTGGCGCGCAGCTCGATGAAGTGTCGCAAGGCGCGAGCGTTGGCCGTCACGAAAATTTTCGTCTCCGTGGCGTTGGGCAGGACGCTGCGGGCTGCCTGACGCGCCATCTTGCGCCGCAATGTCTTGTCCGGCTCGGACGCGAAGCGCGCATTCAGGCGTTCCACCAAGCGGACATAGGCCGTGTGAACCTGTCCGATCGCTTCCACCCAGATCGCGTGGGCCTCCGGATCCTCGGCAATGACATCGGGTTCGACATACTCGGCGACCGACTCATCGACGTAGCGTTGGCTCAGCTGAGAAAATCCCCACCCCGCGCGATGCCGTACCAACTCATGGGTGCAACTGCGCGAGATCCCGGTGAAGATCAGGTTCCAGGCGGCATGCTCCAGGACGGATCCATGTCCCACTTCGAGGATATGGTCGAGGTAAGCCTTGTTGCCTCCGGGCCGTGGTCGCGCATAGGACAGGTAACAGAGTCGGCCAGCAATTTCCGCGAGCAGTTCTCCGCCCACTTCAGTGTCACTTTGCCAGGCGACTCCCTGATCGGCCAGAAACTGATCTACCGTCACCGAATCAACTACCTGACGACCGACGAGATAGACCCTCGGCTCACGAACAATGTGGATCGTTTCGGAGGTCAAACCATTCGCCGATGTATTCATGGAGGTCATCGCCCGGAGTCCTTTCCGTTGCTTTCCTCAAAACGAGGTCTGGGATACGTTCTCGGTTTTCCGTTCGTGCGCGGCTTTACACTCTAAGTTCCTCGTATCAAGGTGTCAACCACGATACCTTTGAGCTAGTGAATCTGCGGAAGGATTCAACACTGGGTCACTGAGTGACCGTCTTGCTTCAGTAATTTGATCGGCCTCCTTCGCTCTTCGACTCGGTTTGGAGATGACAGCGGATCGAGATACCAGAAGGATGACATAGTGATTACAATACTAGCTGAAGCGTGCCTGGCGGAAGGACGGTAGACCATGTTCAATGATCATCCAGAGACGCAAGATCTGCTTGACCAAGCACGAAAGGGGCAGTCGGGCGCGGTCGATCGTTTGCTGGACGTGTACCGCGAACCACTGCGGCGGGTCATCGACCTGCGGCTCGATCCGGCCCTGGCAGCGCGAGTGGATGCCAGCGATATCGTTCAAGATGTACTACTGGAAGCGCATCGCCGCCTGGAAGAGTATCTCCGCAATCCTGGGATGCCGTTCCGACTTTGGCTGCGGCACATCGCCAAGGATCATGTCATTGACGCGCATCGTCGGCACCGTCAAGCCCAGCGTCGCAGTCTCGATCGCGAACAGCCGTTGGTGCCTGCCGTTCTCGCCGATCACTCCTCCTACGAGTTGGCGGCACAATTGCTTGACGGAGAACGCACCCCCGCCAGCGCCGCCATCCATCGCGAGCTACAGCGCAAACTCGATCAAGCTATTGCTGACCTCGACGAGGACGACCGAGAAATCATCCTGATGCGACATCGAGAGCAGCTATCAAATCAGGACGTGGCCACTTCCCTGGGGCTGAGCGAGGCCGCCGCCTCGATGCGTTATCTGCGCGCCATTCGCCGACTGCGCGAAGTGCTGTTGCCCGAGACGTCGTCAGGCATTGAGGAGGGGTAAACGATGCAGCCGTCCCTGCCTAGCACGACTGACGAGCGCGACGAACGGTTGGCCCGTCTGCTGGCGGAGATGACCGAACGTCATCACCAGGGCAAACCGATCGACCTGGAAGCCACCGCTCAGGCGCATCCGGACCTGGCCGCCGAGCTGCGTGAGTTGTGGGCCGCCGCACAGTTCGCCGATGCTTTCGTCGGTCGTCGAGACGAGCCACGCCGGTCCCGCGGTTCGCGTCTGCATCCGGCCCCAGTGGTCTTGCCGACGACCAATCTGGGGAAGAGTTTCGGCGATTTTGAGTTGCTCGAAGAGCTAGGCCGTGGCGGCATGGGGGTCGTCTACAAAGCCTATCAAAAAAGTCTGAATCGTGTCGTTGCTCTAAAGATGATCCTGCGGGGGGAGCATGCCACTCCAGAGGATTTGGCGCGATTCCGAGTCGAGGCGCAGGCAGCAGCGACGCTACGGCATCCTAACATTGTGCCGGTTCATGCTGCGGGAGATCACGACGGTCAGGCCTACTTCTCGATGAGCTATGTCGAAGGGGAGACACTGACGGCCTTGCTGAGTCGTGGGCCGCTGCGTGGTCGCGAGGCGGCGGCGCTGTTGGCGACGATTGCCCGAGCAGTGGACTACGCCCATCAGCATGGCATCCTGCATCGCGATTTGAAACCGTCGAACATTCTGCTCGACGACACAGGGCGTCCACACATTACCGACTTTGGCCTGGCCAAGCGAGTCAAAGCGATGGGCCAGCATGAACGTCTGACTCGAACGAACGCCATCGTTGGCACCCCGGCCTACATGGCCCCGGAGCAAGTGACCGGCTCGCGCGGCACGCCCAGCCCGGCCAGTGATGTCTACTCGCTAGGGGTGATTCTTTATGAGATGCTCACCGGACGACCGCCGTTCCAGGCTCCCACGCCGGTGGATACGCTTCTGCTCGTTCTCGATCAGGAACCGGTTCGACCGGGAATGCTCAATCCCAAGGTTGACCCTGATTTAGAGTTAATCTGCCTGAAATGTATTCAAAAAGAGCCGGAACTTCGCTATCAATCTGCCGCCGAGTTGGCTGCTGACCTAGAAGCATATCAGCGCGGCGATCAGCTGTCGGTTCGGCGGACGCGCTTCACCGACATACGGCACTTCTTCGGTCGGCTCTTCCGAGAGACGCATCATGCGGTGGTGCTGGAGAACTGGGGCCTGTTGTGGATGGCCCATAGCGTCAAGATTCTCTTGCAGTGCGTGCTAACAACCGCTCTCGCCTGGAACGGAGTCGATAATCCGTTGGTCTATCTGTTGCTCTGGGGGGGCGGACTGATCCTTTGGGGTGGCGTCTTCTGGGGACTGCGCAAGCGGGCCGGACCGGTTCTGTTTATTGAACGACAGATCGCCCACGTTTGGGGAGCGGCGGTCTTGGGCACGATCTGCGTCTTTGTATTGGAGATGCTGCTCGATCTCCACGTCCTGAAGCTGGCTCCGATGCTGGCAGTGATTGCCGGCATGACGTTCGTTGTCAAAGCCGGCATGTTGACGGGCGCGTTCTATCTCTCCGCTGCCGCCGAGTTTCTCATCGCTATTCCGATGGCAATCTGGCCAGACTACGGTATCCTGTTGTTTGGCATCATGACAGCGATTTGCTTCTTCGTGCCAGGCCTCAAATACTACCGCCAACGTTTGCAATCTCGGGCGGAAGCCAGTTCTGCTCGCGATGCGTGAACTCGGGCAGAGGGGTTAGGGGTAAGGGGGGGCTAACTCCTGAAGGTGTCCCCCTCATCCCCAACCCTTCTCCCCACTCGGGGCGAGGGGTGAAATGGGTTCCCCTCTCCTCGTTTGGGCAGAGGGGTTAGGGGTGAGGGGGAAAAACACCAGCCACGCCCTCAACTGCGTAACTCCTTACCCGCAATAAGTCGTGCAATCTTTAGTGCGCGTTACAAAATCGTTTAGCGGAGCGCAGCCTTTAGCCTGCGACTACCGATACGGATTGGCAGCCAGCCGCAGCCTTTAGCCTGCGAAAGCAAGCTTCCGCCTGCGAAAGCCCTTCATCCCTCGTTGCCGCTACACCATTTGGAGAAGCGATCTAAAACGATTCTGCTGCTATTGGGGTTTTCTTGCAAAAGCCATGCGTTTCTGATAGATTGACGAGGGGGCAGGGGAAGGTATCCACTACTCTACGACTTGATTTGACACTCCTATGACGTCCTCCTGGGGTTCCAAAGCGCTGCGGGTATTACTTTGTTTATCTCTGCTGACCGGGTCGACCACCATTTCGGTCGAACACAGTCACGAGCATGGACATCTGCCCCACACCCACGGATTCGGATTGGTCCGCGCTTGCAGCAGCTCACCTGGGGAAGGATCTTTGACCGATGGATCGAGCAAATTCACCTGCCGCCATCGTCACGTTCTCCTAGTCGGCATTGAGATCTACGATGGCGAAACCCTGCCCGATTCTTCGTCTCCATCCCCTGCAGCACCGTCGCTTGCCGAGCCGCAGGTGATCCTCGGCGCGGGGGTTGATGTGTCGAACGTCTCTCTCGCCACGAATTCAAGTCTGTTAGGCAAGCTCTCTCTTCTGGGTGCCTGTTTTGTCTTACCGCAAGCCGCGCCCTTAGCTATCCACTCAACTCACTGGGCATTCCGACCCGCGGTGGCCGCACGCTGCGGACTCTGCGACTGCGCTCGCGGTGAACGGTCTGGCGTCAGCCTCACCTGATCCTCTCCTCAACGATTTTGCGCGACGGTCTTGTCGGTCTTTTCCGGCACAGTGGATTCCTGTTCACGCGTCCTTCCACCCTCATTGTTCTCGGGTTGAACACTACTCCGGTGCCGTTCAAGCGGCAGCAAAGGGAGGCGTCTCGTCATGGATCATCCATGCCCACAACCACAGCTTCTTCAGGGCCTGTCCTGGATCCGGTGGTTAGCTGCCGCCGTCCTGTTTATGGGTCTGGGGGCAGCCATCTGTTATGGGGTGCTTATGTGGCCAGGTAGTGCCTCCCCCCTCAGCAAACGGGACGGAGGTTCGGACAGTTCCGCCGACGCTCCCAGTGAGTTTGCCGTGGTGAAAATGCCCGAGTCGAAGTGGGCGGCGGCCGGCATCCGCGTCGAACCGGCAGGGTATGCTCCGTTCGCCGAGCGGGTCTGGCGGAGCGGGCGATTGGCCATCAACGAAACCCGCCTGGCCCACATCTCCCCGATGGCCGAGGGCGTAGTGCGAGAGGTCAAGGTACGGCTGGGCCAGGACGTTCGGTCTGGCGACGTGCTGGCCGTCATCGATTCTCGCGAAGTTGGTCAGGCGAAACTCGATCTAGTCAAGGCTCGCCTCGCTTCCAACTACGCTAAAGCCCAGCATGCCTGGACGCAGGCCGCCAGCCAAGCCGCTGTCGAGATGGTCAAGGCGATGGCCACCGGGGCGAAGGTGTCCGAAATCGAGAACCAGTTCAAGGATCGACCGATCGGGGATCTGCGGCAGCAATTGATGACCGCCTACAGCCGCCGCCTCCAGGCCAAGGCGCATTACGACGCTGTGAACCAATCAGAAGTTCAGGACGCGGTTCCGAGTGCGACCGTGATTCGTCATCGGGCCGACTACGAGGCAGCGGAGGCGACCTACCGAGCACTCTGCGAAGAGGTCGTCTTTCAAGCGGGCCAGCAGACCCGCGCCAGTGAGCAGAAACTCCGTGAGGCTCAGACAACGGAGGCCCTGAGCAAGGCGGGGCTGATGATGCTGGGGTTCTCGCGGGAAGAGGTAGAGACCATGGACCCCATTGCCGAGGGTGCGAAGGTATCGCTCTATCCGGTCCGCGCACCGTTCGACGGTACCATCCTCGACATGCACGCCGTCTTGGCCGAGCGAGTCGGTCCGCAACATCAGATGTTCCAGCTGGCCGACCTTTCCACGCTTTGGCTGAAGGCGGAGGTGCCGCAGAAGGATTTGCATCTGGTGCAGGGGTTGACGGGGGGCAAGGTGCGGTTCCGGGTGACGGCGGATATCGGGTCGGATCTGGAAGGGAAGGTGTTCTACACCGGCGACGTCGTGGACAAGGACACCCGAACTGTCGCTCTCACAGCCTCGGTGCCGAACCCTGGCAAGAAGCTCAAACCAGGCCTGTTCGTGGAGGTCGAATTCGTCCAATCCGGAGGGGCTGTGGTGCAAATCCCAGCGGGAGCAGTTCAACGGCAAGGCACACAAACTTTCGTGTTTGTCCACGCCGGGGGAGACGAGTTCCGTCGGGTGGATGTGAAACTGGGCCGCACTTCAGGGGCGGTCGCCGAGGTGGTGGAAGGATTACATCGAGGGCAACCCATCGTCGTGGCAGGTGGATTCGTGTTGAAGTCCGAGATGCTCAAGGACCAGATCGCCGGGGAGTGATGCCCGTCGCACAATCCAGAGGAGGCAAAACGTGGTGGGCAAACTGATCGATCTGGCGATCGAGAATCGGTTCGTCGTCATTCTCAACAGCCTACTGTTGGTGGTGGCCGGCTTCTGGGCGATGACCCGCCTGCCGGTCGATGCCGTGCCAGATGTGACCAACGTGCAGGTGCAGGTGATGACCACAGCCCCGGCCCTGGGTCCGGAAGAGACGGAGCAGTTCATTACCTTCCCGGTGGAGACGGCGATGAGCGGCATCCCCCGAGTCGAAGAGATCCGTTCGGTGTCGCAGTTTGGCTTGTCGGTGGTCACCGTCGTGTTCGAGGAAGGCACGGACATCTACTGGGCCCGGCAGCAGGTGGGCGAACGCCTGGGAGCTGCCCGAGAAAACATTCCCCCGGGCATCCCCAGTCCACAAATGGGTCCGATCGCTACTGGTCTAGGCGAGATCTATCAGTTCGAGGTCCGCTCCAAGCCAGGCTATAAGCACTCGTTGATGGAACTCCGCGAGGTGCTGGACTGGCAGATCGCCTATCAACTGCGGAGTGTGCCGGGCGTAATCGAGGTCAACGTCAGCGGGGGCGAGGCGCGGGCCTACGAGGTGCAGATCGACCCCAACCGGCTGCTCGACCACAACATCCCCATCACTCGCGTCTTCGAGGCGCTGCGGGCCAACAATGGCAACGAGGGGGGAGGCTACCTCATCCTGCATTCCGAGGAACAACGGATCGTCCGCGGCGAGGGGCTGGTCGGCACACTCGACGATCTGCGGAACATCGTCCTCGACGCCCGCCAGGGGGGCACTCCAGTTTACCTTCATCAGGTTGCCGACGTGCGTTTCGCTCCGCTCATCCGCCAGGGAGCTGTCACCCGCGACGGGCGGGGTGAGGGGGTGATCGGCATCGTCATGTTGCTGGCAGGCGAGAACTCCCGCGTTGTCGTTGAGCGAGTCAAGCAGAAGATGGCCGAGATCGAAAAGACCCTCCCCGAGGGCATTATGGTCGAGCCGTTCTATGACCGCACCGAGTTGGTGCAGAACACCGTCCACACCTTAACGAAGAATCTGATCGAAGGCGGCCTCCTGGTGATCCTCGTGCTGCTGGTTCTGCTGGGCAGCTTCCGCGCCGGGCTGATCGTCGCGCTGGCCGTGCCGTTGTCCATGCTCGGGGCCTTCGTCGGCATGGTCTACGCCAATCTGTCGGGCAACCTGATGAGCCTGGGAGCGATCGACTTTGGACTGATTGTGGATGGATCCGTGGTGCTAATCGAGAACGTCGTCCGCCGAGTCGCCGAGTATCGCCACGAACACGGCGAAGAGCGAGCTCCGCTTGCGATCATCCGGAACGCCAGCAAAGAGGTTGCCCGCCCCGTTCTCTTCGGTGTCGGCATCATTTTGTTGGTCTACCTACCGATCCTTTCCCTCCGCGGTCTAGAAGGGAAGATGTTCAAGCCGATGGCTTTGACGGTCATTTTCGCCCTGCTGACCTCGCTGGTGTTAGCTCTGACGCTGATGCCCGTGCTGGCATCGATCTTCCTCCGCAAGGTCAGCGAGAACGAACCGTTCCTGGTCCGTTGGGTGAAGTGGGGCTACCGACCGCTGCTTCAATTCGTCCTCAACCGTCCTCAGGTCGTTCTGATCGGTACGGCGGCGGCCTTCGTCGGCAGCCTGGTGCTGGCCTCCACGCTGGGCGCGGTCTTCATCCCGAAACTGGATGAGGGATCGATCGCCATCCAGGCTGCTCGCCTGCCAAGCGTGTCGCTGGAAACCTCCGTGGAGATGACAACTCGGATCGAAAAGTGCCTGCTGAAGTTCCCCGAAGTCGAGTCCGTCATCTGCAAGACTGGTCGCCCCGAAATTGCTAACGATCCGATGACGGTGAATCTCACCGACATTATGGTCACGCTCAAGCCGTCCGCCGGGTGGCGGTTCTCCTCCAAGGAGGAACTGGTCGCGGCGATGGAGCAGGCGTTAGAGGATGAGGTGCCGGCCAACGTCTATAGTTTCTCGCAGCCGATTGAGTTGCGCGTGGCCGAACTTGTGGCCGGTGTGAAATCCGACGTGGGCATCAGTCTCTACGGAGACGACCTGACGACCCTACAAGAGAAGGCCGAGGAGATCGTTCGGGTACTGAACAAGGTGCCTGGAGCCGCGGACGTACAGGCGGAACAAACAGGAGGGCTGCCGTTTCTACGGGTGATCGTCAAGCGGAACCAGATCGCTCGCTACGGAATCAATGCCCGCGACGTGTTGGACGCAGTGGCGGCGATCGGTGGGCGAGAGGTTGGACAGGTATTCGAGGGGCAGCGTCGCTTCCCGCTGCAGGTCCGCCTCGGGCCGAAATGGCGTCAGGATCTGGAGCGGATCCAGCAGATCAAAATCGCCGATCCCCACGGACGACAAATCCCGATTGACGAGCTGGCAGAACTCCGCCTGGAGGACGGCCCCGCCCAGATCAGCCGTGATTCGATCCGTCGCCGCACTATCATCCAGTGCAACGTCCGCGGACGGGACCTGGCAGGTTTTGTCGCGGACGCTCAGAAAGCGGTCGAGCAGGAAGTGAAGCTGCCGACAGGCTATTCGCTGACGTGGGGGGGGCAGTTCAAGAATTTGCAGGAGGCCAGCGAGCGGTTGATGATCGCGGTCCCCCTGGCGCTGTTCATGATCTTTGCCATGCTGCACCTGTCGTTTGGGTCGATGCGGCTGGCGGCGTTGATCTTCCTGAACGTGCCGTTGGCGGCGACGGGCGGCATCCTGGCGTTATGGTTGCGCGGTCTGCCGTTCTCGATTTCCGCGGGCGTAGGCTTCATCGCCCTGTTCGGCGTCGCAGTCCTCAACGGCGTGGTGCTGGTGACCTACATCGTCGAACTCCGCAAGCGGGGAATAGAAGCGGTACAAGCCGCGTTCGAGGGAGCGATGATCCGAGTACGGCCGGTGCTGATGACGGCATTGGTGGCCATGCTCGGGTTCATTCCGATGGCCTTGTCGCAGAGTTCTGGGGCCGAGGTTCAACGCCCTCTGGCGACGGTGGTGATCGGTGGTCTGGTCACCTCTACTCTGCTGACTTTGTTCGTGCTACCAGCGCTTTATCGCTGGTTCGATCCGCCGGCCACAGAACCAGACAGCGAAGTTCCGGTTACTGGCCATTGACCGCTAACACCGCTCGCGGGTTCGGCAGTGATTCGTCGCTGTTTCAGAGCCACGAACGGCAGCAGATACTTGAATGATTTTCGATGTTTTTCGTTGCACTCGGCGAGACAGCCTGACCGATACAACGGCTATGAGTGCCTTTCGCTTTCTAAATCTGGTTCTGGCCTGGCAGTTACTGCTGACACAGTTGCTGCCGTGCCACCACCACGACGACGATTGCGACAAGCGTCCGCACAGTGGCTCTGCTCCCCACTTCCACTTGTCCTTCGTGTTTGAGGGTGCATCTTGGGGTGACCAGCTTCGTTCCGACGCGCCTTATCGGAACCCGACTGATGGCCGCCAGCGAAGCACGGGGCAGGAGAGGTTCTGCCTTGAGCAGACCGTGCCCCCTCTCGGCGACCACGACTCGGACGCGGTCTATCTGCCTGACGAGACGGCTTTTCTCAAGCCGTCTCGTGAAAGCGATCTCAACGGCATCAAGGTTGTCTCGGCGCTTTACCTCCCTTTTCGTCATTTCCAGGCACATCAGGTGCTAGCGAGAACAGGCCTAGATGTTCCGCGTGACTCCACCATGTGGGGATGTCCCCTCCACTTGCACTACTGCACGCTCCTGCTTTAGACCGCCGTTTGGTTCCAGCGGGTAAACGGCGTAACACCTCGTATCACTTTACCCAGCCAGCTCCCTTGCGGGGTAGCGGCGAGGTAGCTCGCGACTGTGACGACTCGGTGGAGAAGCGGACATGGCTAGAGCTAGTAAGGTCAACAAGTTAGTTCGGACTGCACTGCTTCTGTTCGCCGTGGCAGTGTCAGCGGCGACGGCACCAGGTCAGGAGGTGCCGCTCCCGCCAATCGGTGGGGCAATGGAGCCAGCGAACCAAAAGGCGGAGAAGTTGCTGCTGCCACCGCCGCGATCTCAGGACAACAATCCGGCACCCGCCGACGAGAAAACTGACCGCCGCCACGACAAGCAGGACGAGCGGGAGAAAGACGGCAGCACACTCCCCTTGCCGCGACCCGTCCATTCCCAGACAGGTTATGACCTGGACGGACTCGTCGCCCTGATGCTGCAACGAAACCCTAGCCTGGCCCAGGCGGCCTACTCGATCGACGCCGCTACGGGAAGAGCCGTTCAAGCCGGGCTGTACCCCAACCCGGTAGTGAGCGTCGTTGGCGACGAGATTGCCGACCGGACTGGACCGGTCATCCTCGGTGCTGGAGTCAGCCAAGAGATTATCACTGCTGGCAAGTTAAGGCTCAGCCGGGACGCTGCCGAGCGTGAGATCGATCAGGCCGCTCTGAACCTGCTGTCGCTCCGCTACAACCGACTCGCCGCTGTCCGCCAGACCTATTTCGAGCTACTCTCCCTGCAACGCCGTATTCAGATCCTGAATGACCTGTATAACCTGGCAGAACAGTCCGTTCGGACGAGTGAGAAGCTCCTCAAGGCTGGGCAGGCCGCCCGCCTCGACGTGGTGCAACTTGAAGTCGAACGTGAGCGGTTCCGCGCGGAGAAGGAGGCCAGTCTGCGAGAAGTGGCCGGCGTCTTCCGAAGGCTGTCTGCGGCAGTGGGGGTTACCGAACTGCCGTACGCTCCCCTCTCCGGCTCGATCGACCTGCCACTACCTACCTACGACCTGGAACAGGCCCGCGAGTTTGTCAGCCGCGTCCACCCCGATATTCTGTCGGCGAAGCAGGGCATCGTTCGCGCGCAGCTCCTGCTGGAGAGAGCGAAGGTCGAACCGATCCCCAACGTCAACGTCCAGGCTGGATACGTCTATCAGGGGCAGAATCGATCCAACGACTTCATGGTAGGAGCAAGTCTGCCCGTGCCGATTTGGAACAGGAATCAGGGGAACATCGCTGCCGCCCAGGCCCAACTCGGCGAGGCCATCCAGCAAGTTGGACGAACAGAAAATGAACTGGTGGAGCGGCTGGCCCAATCTTTCGAGCTGTATTCCTCTGCGAAGCGGCGAGCCGAACTGTACCGGCAATCGATCTTGCCTCGCGCGCAAGAGAGCTATCGGCTTTCGCTCAAGGGATACCAAGCGGGTCAGTCCGATTACCTTCGGGTGCTTGAGGCTCAGCGGGCCTACTCCCAGGCGGACCTGGAGTATGTGCGGTCCCAAGGCGAGGCCTGGCGAGCCGCTGCGGAGATCTCGGGGCTGCTCTTGGAGGAACAGTGGCCAGCTAGCCCCCTCATGCTCCAACTCGTACCGACCAAGTCCGTTCCAACGCCGCGGCAGTAACCCAACGTGAGACACGGAGGACTTACGTCCTTCGCTCGCGGAAGCTTAGAACCGACGCTTCTGAGCGGAGGGCGTTAGCCCTCCGTGCTTCGCCTGCGGAGCAGGGGCTGTGCTCGATTTTTGGAATGCGGCTAGAACATGCAAAATGTGAGTCACACAAGAAACAGTGGCTATGCCTTATTTGCACTACAAAGCACCTGAAAGCATCAACGCCGTTGAGTTTTTGATAGATGCTTTATTGATCCTATACTGGTAAAAATTGTAACTACCCAGATCATCGTATGTGGGACTTTCTAGAATCGATCCTGTGGGATGTTGGAGTCCCAGTGCAAGCAGTTATTATCGCTGCAATAACGTTCGTTGTTAGTCACACATACTCTTCTTAGCCGGACGGGTGTGCCTTCGTGGTCATGCTCGCCCTGTGTCGGGTCGCTGATCTCTCTGGTACTTCGGCGATCCACTCATTCGATTTTACCGAAGGAGCCTCTTCCGATGAAGAGGCTGGCGCTGAAGCAACTCCGACGTACAAATCTATTGAAGAGTATCTGGGCTGCTGGTCCTCGCCTGCGGATCGAACCCCTCGAAGACCGTCTCGCTCCGGCGACTGCCTCCTTCGCCGGCGGCCATTTGGAAATCACGTTTGCTGCCGCTGGCGAAAGCGTCACGATCACGAACGACGGGACAAACTTTTCCGTCACCGGATCAGCGATCCTAGGTGCGACGGCGTTGGCGAGCCTGAACAAAATCACCGTGAGCGATCCGAGCAGTACAGGTAGTCAAACGCTCTCGATCTCTGGGTCGGTAGGCTACACCCTCTCCAACGGTCTGACCAGCACCGACGTCGAGACCGTGACGTTCAATCAAGGGGTGACGGCGACCAGCGGTTCCGGGATCAGCGTCACCGCACCGCAGCGCGTTGAGGTCTTCCACAACCTGACGGGGGATAGCGCCGGGATTACGCTCATCGGCCAGGGGACCGCCGCGCTGGACACTATCGGCGTAGAGGTTTCCGGCGCAACGATCACTACGACGAATAATGGCGACGTGTCCGTGACCGGCACTGGCGGTGCGGGTAGTGGAGGTAACAACTTCGGCGTCTTTGTCGTATCCGGCGGCACAATCACGGCCGGGGGCAGCGGCACCGTGACGGTCACCGGAACCGGCGGTGCGGGGAACGGGAATCAAAACTATGGCGTGTGGATCGCTGGGAGTAATTCAAAGATCAACTCCAGCGGGGGGAACGTCTCCGTCACCGGCACCGGGGACGCGGGCAACGGGAACCAAAACTATGGCGTGGTTGTCGATAACCAAGGCAAGATCACGTCGGGGGGCAGTGGGACCGTCACCATCGAGGGGAAAGGCGGTGCGGGGAGTGGTATGAGGAACTTTGGCGTGTACGTCCTCGCCGGGGGTACGATCACATCAGGTGGCGCGGGCACTGTGTCCGTCACCGGCACTGGCGGCTCGGGTACCGGCAGTTCCAACTACGGCGTATATGTCGTGAACTCCGGCTCGCAAATCACCTCCAGCGGTGGGGCGGTCCTGGTGAAGGGGACTGGCGGCGGGGCGGGCACGAGTGCCGGCAACTACGGGGTCTACATCGCTTCCAGTGGCGTGATCACCAGTGCAGGGACGGGAGCGGGGGCAACGGTCACTGTCGAAGGCCAAGGTGGCAATACCTCGGGCACCGGCGGCAACAGCAACTACGGCGTGTATGTCGTGAGTTCCGGCTCGCAAATCACCTCCAGCGGAGGTGCGGTCTTGGTCGAAGGTGTTGGCACCAGCAATTCCGAAGCCGTACGCCTGGAAAGCGCCGGGGCCATTACCTCCGGCAGCGATGCCTCGATCACCCTTACTGCGGATAGTGTTAATCTAGTCTCGAGTACTTCCATCGACTCTGGCAGCGGCACGACAACGCTCCGCACCCGTGCTGCCGGGACGAAGATCGACCTGGGCGGGGCCGACGTACTCAGCGGTTCGCCGTTGACCCTTGGTCTCACCAACGACGAAATCAACCGAATCACCGCGGGCACGATCGTGCTGGGGAAGAGCGATAGTGGGAAGTTCACCGTAAGCGCGGACATCACCCGCTCGGCCAGTGCCAACCTCGAACTGCGCTCGGGGAACGACATTGTCGTCAGTGGCGGACAGGTGAACACAGCAGGAGGCACGCTATTGTTGGTCTCTGGCACCTCGCCCTTCGCGGTGCAACCCACTCGGGCAGGGACCGATGCGACGGCGAGTACGGTCTCGCTGAACGGCCTGCTCGACATTGCCATCAACGGCACGACGGTCGATACGCAGTATTCGCAGCTCAACGTCAGCGGGGCGGTGAATCTCAGTGGGGCCAGTCTGGGCACCAGCGGGAGTTTCCCTGGCATCACCGGGGGCGAAACCTTCACGATCGTGCAGGCCAGCAGTGTGAGCGGTACCTTCACGGGGTTGCCGCATGGTGCCTCGGTGGTGGTGCAGGGGAAAACCTACCTGATCCAGTACAACGCCACGAACGTGCAACTAGTGCCCCCGGGCACCCTGAACGCGACGTTGGACGGAAGCGGCAACCTGATCGTGACCGACGTCGGCGACGTGGACAACAACATTACCATTCAAATCGTCGGCAGCGATCTGGTCATCAGCGACACTGCGGAGGAGTTCCAGTCCGCTCCCATGGGCTGGACCCTGTCGGGCGACCGTAAGTCGATCAGCATTCTGGCTAGTGCGTTTAGCAAGAGTATCACGGTCAACACGATGGGTGGCAGTGACGTGGTGCTGGTCAATTTCAGCGGCGGTGACCCGATCCCTGATGGCAACATTTTCTACAACGGCGGTACGGGTCTCAGCGATGCCCTACGGATCGTTGGTTCGGGGTTAAGCTCGAAGTACACGCCCGATGCGGTCACTGCCGGGAGCGGTACAATCGAGGTACTCAGTCAAGGCACCGTCACGTTCACGGGACTGGAACCGATCGATTACGACGTGGTCGGCGGGACGCTCACGCTATCGCTGCCTGGAGCCAACGACATTGTCGAAGTTGCGAATAGCACCTTGATCGATGGTGTGACTCCGGCATTGAAAGTCAGCGGCAGTACGGGCGGGGTTCCTTTCGAGAACGCTCGTGTCCGGACATCGGCGATTGTGATCGATACCACCAGCGTGGATGGCGACGATACCATCACGATCACTTCGGCGAACAATGCCCACGGCAACACCAGCCTGACCATCCAGACGGGAAGCGGCACCGACACCGTGAGCATCAATGGGCCGACCGTGTTCTCGACGTCAGTGAACATCAGCACGGTGAACGTCAATTCGACGGCGGCGGGAACACTTAACCCCGGTACGACGGGGCTGACCGTGACCAACACTGGCACGGCCAGCACCCTACTGGGAGCGATCAGCGGCAGCGGCGCTCTGGTCAAGAACGGAAGCGGCACGCTGACCCTCGGCGGCACCACGGCCAACACCTACAGCGGCACCACGACCGTCAACACCGGTATCCTGGCCTTGAACAAGACACCCGGCGTGAATGCCATCCCCGGTTCGCTGATCATCGGCGACGGGGTGGGGGGGAACGATGCGGACGTGGTTCGGTTGTTGCAGTCGGACCAGATTGCCAACACCTCGACGGTGACGATCCTCACGACGGGGTTGCTGGAACTCAACGGGAAGAACGAAACGCTCGGCGCGCTGCTGACGCTGGAGAGCGGTACCTCCTTCGCGGCCACGATCACCACGTCGGGGGGCTTCCTCCCCCTTGCCGCCGGGGCCAACGTCACCCTCACCCCCACCGGGACGGGCGTTACCCCCGCCGACGTGAACGGTTCGGTCGTTCTCGACACTGGTAACCGAACGTTCAACGTCGCCGACGGTACGGGCGTTCTGGATGGCACCGGCGCGGCGAACGACACCGACCTGCTGATCAACGCCGACCTCACCGGTCCCGGCGGCATCATCAAGACGGGTCTGGGTCGGCTGCAACTGAACAACGCCGGCAACACCTACGCGGGGTTGACGCGGATCGACGCGGGGGTATTCCATCTGACCGGTTTCCTCACCGGAGCGGGGCAGGGAGTGACGCTGAACGGTCCCACGACAGTGTTCTCCGGGAGCGGAGCCATGGTCGGCGCAGGACGCAGCGTCTTGGTCACGGGACTGGCGACCAATGCCACCATCCGCGACCTGATCCGTATCACCAACACCTCGGCGGGCTCCACCGGGGTCAGCGTGCAGGCGGGTGCCCAGGTCTGCATCGTCAACGTCTTCGGCAGCACTGCCGTCGATGGCATCAGCGGCCACGCCGTCAACATCGATGTGGTCGGCGGCGGGACGGCGGGCAACACCCGCCTGTTCCTGCAAGGCACGCGGATCAACAGCAATGCCGGCGGTACGTCGATCGGGCTGCGCATCCAGGGCGGCGCCTGGGTCGATGCGGGGCAGCAGATTCCCTCCGGCGAAACCGGCGGAGCGTTCGACTACACGGGGTTGCGCCTGAATCTGGCCAACCCGCTGTTCGGCAACGGCAGCACCGGAGGCAATGTCTTTGGCGTCGCCGGCAACGCCTACGGGACGCAACTGGCCATTCGCAATCTGAACACCAACGCTCCCAACAACCTGTCCGGTCCGCAAGGCGCGCCGCACGACACCTATGCGCAACGGAACAGCTTCAACGGCGTCAACCTACACGTCGGGGCCGTACACGGCGTTGGAGAATCTCGTCTACCACGATTACGATGTGTCGTCGCTGGGCTTCGTCAACTACGTCACCCCCGCTTCGACGCAGCCGACGCTGATTAACGACGCCAACGGTCCGATCCTGCTGTTCTCGGTGACGGGAACGGCGGCGGCGAACAACAACTGGCAGCAACGGTCGATGATCCGTCGGGCACGCATCAGCTTCAGCGACTTCGTGTTCTTCGACACCAGTGCGATGACGCTGACGCGGCTGAACGCCCCGCCAAGTCCGTACACCAGCAACTACAGTCTGACGGGCGGCTCCTACTTCGGGCCGGTGACGGCGACTCGGATCGGCCCGGTGGTGTTCGATTCGACCGCCACCCAGCGGTTGTTCAACTACGACTTCGTCTTCTCGGGCAACGGCGTGGAGGTCTCCGGGTCACTAGTCGACGGGGTGTACGACTTAGCCCTAAACAACGCAGCGATCCAAGCCTACGTGCCGCTCAGTCCGTCGCCGCCGTATGGTTCGTTCCCAGGGTTGCAGTTGGGCGGCGGTGTAGGAAGCACGACGCTCACGTTCCACCGCTTGTTCGGCGACGTCAACGGTGATCGGGTGGTGAATGCGATCGATCAGAACTTGGCGATCTACGGGTTCAACGCGGCGTACCGAAGCGTTCGGGGACAGTCGAAGTATCAGGAGTACCTGGATTTCGACAACGACAACGACGTCGATGGTGCCGATCGAACGCAGTTCAACCGCCGTTTGAACCTGTATACTTGATCGCCGCTAGTGGTTGATTCTAGAGCGATTCTCAACATGGTGTAGCGGGTCGCAGGCTAAAGCCTGCGACTACCGATTCGGATTGGTAGCTAGCCGCAGGCTTTAGCCTGCGCAAACAAGTTTCCGCCACCGGCCTGCGGGTGAACGAACTGCGCCACCTGAAGGTCGGGCATCTCAACCTGACGGGGCCGCTCCCACTTACGAGTTGCCGGGGAAGTACACCAAGAACGGCAAGCCCGCCAAGGGAGGGATCCTGCCCGAGTTCACCGACCAGCTTTGCCAGTTCCTCGCCGACACCGGCAAGGGGGACGCCGACCTCGTGTTCACCGTGCCCGACAAGATGTGCAAAATCTTCAAGCGTGACCTCCGGGCCGTTGGCATCCCGCTGCAAGACCACGAGGGCCGCTACGCCTCCTTCCACAGCCTGCGGCACTCGGCGAATACGCGCTCGGGCAGGCGGGGGTTCCGGCGAGGCTGCGGATGCTGTTCATGCGCCACACCGACATCCGGCTCACGCTCCAGCGCTACGACGACGAGGCGCACCACGACCTCAAGGACGCCGCCGAAGCGTTCGCCAAGCTGAACCTGCCGTGACCACGCTGAGCACCGGAAGGGCCGGAGGCGGTCGAGGGTGCGGCGGGAGACTCGCAGGTAGCGGGCGGCTTCCGCCGATGTCATCAGCTTCACGTTCACGGTGTCCCTCATGACCTCCTATCCTCATGTGCTCCTTCGGAAATGGCGGCGGGCGACTCCCCGGCTGGCGGTCAGGCTTGTGCGGTCCTCTTCGCCGCCCGGTTGTCGGGGTCGCTGGCGAGCCGCCTGACCAACTCGTAGTAGTCGTCGATGACCCGCCTGAACGTGTCGCCCTTGGCCGAGGCGAGGATCGCCGCCACCTTGTCCGCATACGGGCCGGTCAGCGGCGGCACGTCGGCGTCCTCGACCCCCAAGGCCCGGCCCAGCAGGGCCAACTTCTCGTGGCCGACGACCCGTGCCCCGGCCAGCGGCCCTTCTCCGTGCCGTAGGACCGCCTGACCTGCTCGAAGCAGGCGGGGCGGACGAAGCTGGCGGACGTGATCCGCCAAGCGGCTTGGCCGGGCCTATTACGGGTTCGATGTCGTGCCGGACTACTGCCCCCTCGCCCGGCCGATACCGACGAACGATTCGATCTATTCTAGTGAATGTAGTGGCTGCGCCGCTTCTGATTTCCCTGAAAGATAGAAAAAAATAGGCAACCCGGGTTCAGTTCTTGGGAATTGCTGTGATCAAATGGGATTCTCCCGATCAGGTTATTTCTTCATCGAACTTCAGGAGATTCCCTCAATGATTTCCTTCAAGCAGTCCAGACCTCCAAATCTGGAAACCCTCGAGGAACGCTGGGTCCCCGCCACCATCCGGGTAGTTTCCGGGAGCCTGTTCATCAGCAACCTTGCCGGCGGCACAGGCCTAGTCGTCGAGGCCACGGCCACGCCGGGTCAGATCAAGGTCACCGACAACGGCAAGCTGGTAACCGTCAGCGGCGTCGGCCGGCTCATCTCCATCACCGGCACCAACGCCTCCGACAACGTCACCGTCAACCTCGCGGGCAACATCTTCGGCGGCAACGTGCGGGCCAACCTGGGCAACGGTAATGATTCCTTCACGATCACCGGGGCAGGTGGCACCCTGGGGGGCACCCTGACCGTACGGGGGGGGGCTCGGTAACGACACCGTCAACCTCAACACCACTGGCGGCTCCGCGTTGACGATCGGTGGAGCGGTTCAGATTCTGGGGTCGCTGGGAGCCAACAATCTCACCACCGGTAATGCCACGGCGGTAACCCGTGTCGGCGGCGACCTCATCGTCGGTGACATGACCAGAATCCAGATGGGCCTGGGAGCCAATGACGTCTACAGCAGCAACGTCTTCATTTCCGTACCGACGGCGACCGGCCCGCTCGAAATGGATCTGGGCCCAATCGGCGGCAGCGACGTTACCACGGTTGGCGGCAGAATGTCCATCACCGGCACGGCGAAGAGCGATGGGGTCCTACTTCGCGGCCTGCAACTCGAAAAGAGCCTGGCGGTGAATCTGGGTGAGGCTTCCGGCCTCGATCCCATTCTTAACCAGCCGGGGAACTTATTTGTCATTAGCAGTTCGGGCGGTAGTACCACCACGGTGATGGGTGACACGACCTACACCGGTGGCGCGGGGGTAGACCGGTTCGTGGCCTTCAAGGGGGGACTTTGCTTGGGAACCTGACGTTCAACCTGGGTGACGGCAACTCCAATCTGAATTTTGGGATTCTGGCCGGGATCACCGTCGCCGGGAACCTGAACGTCAACGCCGGCCACGGCGACCTCACCCTCACGAACAACACGGCCATCATCAGCGGCAACGCCTCGTTCAACCTGGGCAACGGCAACAACACTGTCAGTTTCCTGGTTGGATCGTCGGTGGGTGGAAAGCTCATCTATCGCTCGGGCAACGGCAACAACAGCCTGACCCTGCAAGGGGCACAGACCTATCTGGTGGACGTGGTGTTCGGCTCGGGCGATGACACGATGGTGCTGAACAGCCCGGCGCTGATCCTGACCGGAAGCCTCGACGGCGGCGGCGGCAGCAATACCTTCACCCAGACCAACGGCGCCCTGGCACCCAATCTGATCCTCACCAACTTCTGAGCCGAGCCGCCGTCCGATGGGGGAGTCGATTCTCTCCCCCATCGTGGCCGCGATCCGCCACCAGCGTTCCACTCGCTCGACCGCGGGGCACAGCACCGCTTTTTCGCTCAGCAGCCCGGCTCGCCGGATCTGCTGCAACGGTTAAAACTCTCCTTCCACATGGCCATCGTGGTGCACCAGGCTGTACCGCGGACCCTGTTTGGTCACATACGCCGAAACCTCGACGGCTATCTCTACGGCCTCCCCAATCGCGAAATACTGGTTCTGCGGGTTGTACCGCTGCACCAACACCCCGTCGATCTCGTAGTAAACCACCTCGGTCCCCGTGTCCAGCGTCTTCCGCCAACGCTTCATCACCGTCCCTCGCACCAACAGCCCCTTAAGCACGGGGGGCTCCTCCGCCGCTGCCGCCGTGGCTGCTGATGTAGTAGTGACTCGTCGTCGTGGTCACCCCACCCACCTCCCGTCGCCGCACCACCTCCACCACCGCCTTGACGTCCGGCCAGCCCGAAGGCAACCCCTCGGGGTCGTAGATCACCGCCACCGACCGCTCCTCGCTCCGGCCGTGCCCGTGGTCGCTGTCCGCGTGGTGGTCGAACGCGACGGCCTCGTA
>CALDUY010000024.1 GCA_937923405.1 uncultured Gemmataceae bacterium
GCGACTCCAGGTCGGCGATATGCCGCTAGACGTGGCGTTGGCTCAATCTGCTGGAGCGAAAAAACCTGTTGCGACTGGTAAGAGCGCGCCTGGCTTGGTCGAGGAATTACAAAGTCTCGTGGGGAAGAAAATTTCCCACTACGAAATCAACATGGTGATCGGTAAGGGACGTACCAGCGTTGTTTTCCATGCTACGGACACCAAAGACAATTTCCCAGTCGCGCTGAAGGTGTTGAACAAAGAGTTTGCCAGCGACGAAGACGAAGTGCAGCGATTTATTCGTGCCATCAAAACCATGCTGCCTTTGGAGCATCCTAACCTAGTCAAACTCTATGCAGCGGGAAAGACTGGAGAGTACTGCTGGGTTGCGATGGAATATATCGCTGGCGAAAACATGCAGCAGGTGATCGATCGCATCGGAGTAGCCGGCATGCTCGACTGGCGTAAGGCGTTTCATGTGGGAGTTCATGTAGCCAGAGCGCTAGAGTATGTCCATGGCAAATCGATTTTGCATCGTAACATCACCCCAACAAACATTCTCCTTGAGGCCACAAGCAAGACGATCAAACTCGGCGACCTGATGTTGGCCAAGGCGATGGAAGGGATGATGCAAAAGCAGATTACCCGTCCTGGGGAGATTGTCGGCGATGTGGCGTACATGTCTCCAGAACGCACGCGCGGTCCGGAAGATGTGGATCATCGCTCGGACTTATATGCTCTGGGAGCTGCTCTGTATGCCCTTCTGACCGGGAAACCGCCGTTTGGAGGAACAACTCTGGTCGAGAAGATCAGTCGGATTCGTCAAACCGAACCGGAAAAACCGACCAAATTCCAGATGTCGATTCCTGGGCAATTCGAGGCGATCGTGTTGAAACTGCTCGCTAAGCGTCCCGAGGATCGTTATCAATCCGCCACAGTTTTGCTGACCGAGCTAATCCGGGTAGGCAAGTTCAATGGGGTGACGATTTAGAGCGCTGCTCAAGATGGTGTAGCAGCAGCGGGTATGAAGCACTTTCGCAGGCTGAAGCCTGCGGCCACCAGGGAATCGGAACTGGTAGTCGCAGGCTGAAGCCTGCGATCCACCTCACCACCTGCGATCCGTCTCACCACCTGCGACACGGGTCAGTAACAGATCCAATCAAACCGGCTCAAACGCGACAACGACACAGGTTACGTTGTCGCGTGAGCCTCGCTGTAGGGCTAGTTCCACAAGATGATCCGCCCAAGTCTGTGGATCGGAAAACTGATTCACTCCTTGGATCAGGTCAGTGTGAGTGATGAATCCAGATAGCCCATCACTAGCCAGCACCAAACGATCACCAGCTTGCGGAGTAAACGGTCTGACCTCAGCGTCTTCCGTCATTTCAACACAACCCAGAAAGCGATACAGCACATTTCTCCAGGGACTGTTTTTGGCTTGATCGGGAGTGATGGTGCCGTTTCGAGCCAGAGCGTCGGCAACGGTATGATCCAGTGTAAGTTGTTCGACACGTTCCCCGCGGACCAGAAAAGCTGGGCTGTCGCCGACTCCGGCAACCCAAACTTGATCTTGTTTTTCGACCGCCATCACCGCCGTCGTTCCCATTCGCCGATTAGCACTTTGTGATTGTCCCTCTTGAAGAATCGCCTGATGAGCCTGACGCAGTGCCGAGCGCACCGCATCATCGACTTGGGAGTTCGAGGCGAGCTGATCGTGAATAACACGAGGAATGATCTCAGCGGCCAGGCCACTGGCGCGTTCGCCTTGCTCCTGTCCGCCCATGCCATCGGCAACGAGGAAAATGTGCCGATTCGCATCGGCAAAGTAGGCATCCTCGTTGTTACTCCGCTTTCCCTGAGCCGAGCGACAGCCGACTCGGATCACATAATCTGCCATGGGAAAGGGCCTTTCGTTCAATCGAGGAGTCGACAATCCCGTTCTAGATCAGAAATCGGGATACCGAGAAATTTTAAGTCATTCTACACTCGAGATAATGGTGAATCCAGCGCGTGTGGATCAAATCCAGGGCAAAAACAGCATCGGTTCAGGGATGTTCATTATTAGGTAGGATTATAACGGAGGTAGTAATTCGATGGCTTGGCTCCGACATCGCCAGCGACGCCCCGAATTGATGGATCAACCCGGACTCGATCCGTCCGAGCATCGTCGAGCCTTGCGAGCTTTGCAGAGGATCAATTGGCTCTCCGCCAGCGCGACTAGTTTGTTCGGTCCGCTGCGGAAGCTACCTCCAATTAGCGCGACCACACCTTTACGTATCTTAGATGTCGCTTCAGGTGGAGGAGATGTTCCCCTTCGAATATGGCAGAAAGCAAAGCGACTCGGCTTGAATTGGCGCATTGTAGGCTGTGATCTCAGTCCGGTGGCCGTCGAGTATGCCCGTGAACAGGCCCAACGAATACAAGCAGAGGTTGACTTTTTTCCATTGGATGTACTTCGTCAACCAATTGAAGGCGAGTTCGACGCGATTATCTGCTCATTGTTTCTTCATCATCTTGCGGATCACGAGGTGATTACTTTGTTGCAAGCGATGCGACGAGTAAATCCTCGTCTGATCGCGATTAACGATCTGAATCGTTCGTGGTTGGGTTGGTGGGCAGCGCGCCTCGCTTCCCGTCTATTGACGACCTCATCTGTGGTGCATACGGACGGACCTATTTCCGTGGAAGGGGCGTTTACGCCTGATGAAGCAATGGAACTGGCGCGTCAAGCAGGATTAAACGGAGTGTCGGTACGTCGTTGCTGGCCTTTTCGTTGGCTACTCACATGGAGGGGAACGTGAGCCTTGCACCGACATTAAGCCTCGATCAGGCAACGAAGCGAACTTGGCCTGTGTTGATCCTCGGAGCAGGTCCTGCCGGAGCACTGGCTGCACATGAGATTGCTCGCCGCGGCGTATCTGTACTGCTGGTCGATCGGTCGGCGTTTCCGCGAACCAAGGTATGCGGGTGTTGTCTCAATGGCGTAGCATTGGCCGTGCTAGCCGCGGTTGGACTGGAATCACTGACAACACACCTGCACGCCATACCACTGCACGAGGTCTTGCTGCATGCTGGGCGACACACTGCGCAAATACGATTACCAAGCGGAGTAGCTCTGTCACGAGAAGCGCTTGACACGGCTCTCATTCAGGCGGCGATTCATGCTGGCGCTGAGTTTTTACCAGGCACTCACGCGATCCCAAAAGGAGTGATGGGTAGCGAAACCTTGCGACAAATAAAACTTCGTCAGGAGAGTTATTCAGGAGAAGTGTCGACTTCCATCTTGCTCGACGCTACTGGCTTGACCAGTGCAGGAAGCATGGGATGGCCCGGCTCACGAGTCGGAGCAGGAACGATATTGGATAAAGACGAGTCGTATTGTCCTCTTGGGCAGATTCACCTGCATTGTGGGAAGGGAGGCTATGTCGGCATAGTTCGACTGGAAGATGGCCGACTAGACGTAGCCTGTGCCTTCGAGGTACAAGCGATGCGACTCGCACATGGCCCTGCTAACCTCGCGAGGCGTATTCTGATGGAATGCGGCGTGAAAGTGCCGGACGGACTCGCTCACGCTCGCTGGAGAGGAACCCTTCCGTTGACGCGCGTCGCCAGAGAAATCGCCGGACACCGCTTGTTTGTTCTGGGGGATGCAGCAGGTTATGTCGAACCGTTTACTGGTGAAGGCATTGCTTGGGCTTTGACATCGGCTCTGGCCGTCGCGTCCTTGGCTTGTCAACCATGGTCGCCTAAGCTAGCACATCGTTGGCGACAGCGGCAACGATTCCTTCGACGAGGGCAGATTTTCTGTCAGGGGGTTGCTTGGTTGCTTCGCTATCCCGTCTGTAGTAAAGCGATGACCTTGGTATTGAGCCGTTGGCCTAAGCTCGCTGAGCCGATTGTACGCTCCCTCAATCACTCTCGGCTTTCTCTTTCCCCAGAGGTAATTGTTCGATGAGCCTGGCAATTCTCCGTATCGGCACTGCGGTACCCTCAACGGTAGTTAACCAAGAGGAAGCGCTTCAGGTTGCCCGTACTTTAGCTTGTCCTACTCAAGAACAAGATACTTGGCTGCCGGGCATGTATTCGGGAACGCTGATCGAACGTCGGCACTTGGTTTTTTCCCCAGAGTTAGTGCGAGATGTATTAGAAGGGACCACGCACTCTAGATCCGTGTTTCTGCCCAAATACGATCCAACGGATCGAGGTCCGACCACGGCACAACGCATGCAACACTACCAGGAACTCGCTCCACCTTTGGCAGAACAAGCTTCGCGACAAGCCCTGGCAACCGGTGAACTGTGCCCGGGAGACATCACCCACTTGATCACCGTATCTTGCACCGGCTTTTTCGCTCCGGGAATCGATCGGATTTTGGTGTCGAGGTTGGGACTACCTGCGACGATCGAGCGTACTCATGTTGGGTACATGGGCTGTCATGGAGCGATCAACGGTTTGCGTGTAGCCAATGCCTTCGCACACGATCGCCGAGCGCGGATTTTGCTTTGTGCCGTCGAGACGTGCAGTCTGCACTATCATTACAGTTATAATCCCTCGAAAATGGTGGCAAATGCCATCTTTGCTGACGGTGCGGCCGCACTTTTAGGAGTTCCTCACGAGGCAGCTCCTAAAGAGGCCTGGCGCGTGCTAGCCACGGGTTCGACCTATCTTCCAGATTCCCAGCGAGCAATGACTTGGACAATTGGCGATCATGGTTTTGAGATGACACTGTCAAAACATGTTCCCGAATTGATCGCCGCGTATCTCCGTCCTTGGCTAAACGCTTGGTTGGAAGAACAGGGCTATAGTCTGGATCAAATTGGAACCTGGGGCATTCATCCAGGGGGACCGAAGATACTAACCGCCGTCGAGACCGCCCTAAGTTTGACTCCCGAGGAAACCCATATCTCACGCGAAGTGTTCGCAAAACATGGGAACATGTCATCTCCAACAGTGTTGTTCATTTTGCAACAAGTGCTTCAGCGAGATGCACCGCGCCCCTGTGTCTTATTGGGGTTTGGACCAGGACTAGTAGCAGAGGCGGCGTTACTGGCCTGATTCGCTCTTGCGATGAGGTGTGCTACAATGCCCATATGAAAATTCTCACTCATGGATATCGACCTCGCCGATGGACGCCACCGCTGCCGCCACGTTGTTCGCTTGGTTAGACCGAGAAATCTGGCTGATCTCTGCAGTGGCAGACGGCCATCGCAACGGACTAATTGCCACCTCAGTGAGCCAGGAATCAATCGTTCCTGAACTACCTCGAGTTCTGGTGAGTCTGGCACGCCATCACTATACCACAGAACTTATTGAATCGAGTCATCAATTCGCCCTCCATCTGCTCGGGGCTGACAATCTGGAACTGGTATGGAAATTCGGTCTGGAATCTGGACGAGAGCGAGACAAGTTTTCTGACCTTGACGTTGGCACCACGATGACAGGTTGTCCATTGATTCGCGAGACGGTCGGTTGGCTGGACTGCAAGGTAGAGGCTCGGCTTGATGCAGGAGATCGGTTTATCTACGTCGCCGAGGTGTTACAGGGACAGGTGTTGAACTTCGCTCCGCCTTTGACCACTCGCCGCTTGATGGAACTTGCGCCAATCTCCCGATTAACTCAGTTACAACGCAGCCGTCATCATCAAAGCTATCAGGAAGCCGAGTTGATTCGCCTATGGCGCGAACAACGTCGTAACGGTTGACAGTCTCGCTCTTGCGCGAGAAACTACCGCAGCCTCAAGCCTGCCAACCTTAGCACATCGCCAGGAGATGTTACGCATGATTCCCCGATCGATCAGCTCATTTTTCGCTCTGTTTATTCTTCTATTCGGGGTATTGATTTTTTCGAGACTTTCCGCGCAGCCACTGGAGGGCATCGAGGGAATCGTCACTTCGCTAAAGGGGCATCAAGAGCCGGTCTATGCCGTTGCCTTCGCTCCCGGAGGCAAATATTTGGTCACAGGATCCGGTGATGCCACTGCAAAGGTTTGGGACTGGGCCACAGGGAACGTGTTAAAGACATTCGCGGGTAAGAATGGGCACAAAGGGTTGATTCTGACCGCGGCAGTCGCCCCCAAGAGCAACCATTTTGCCACTGGCGGAGCGGATAACTTGGCGATGATCTGGGACTTTCCTTCACCAGATCCCTTGCGCAATATTGCTGTTCCTTCAGAAGCTACCACTGTAGCTGTCACGCCTGATGGTGGGCGAGTAGTTGTTGGCAGTAAAGATGGCAAGCTGTATGGTTGGAAAACCGAGGACGGGCAAACTCTGTTCGATCTCTCGGGGCATCGTGGAACCGTCACAGGGCTGGCCTTCGCTCCCAACGGTACAGAGCTATCTTCCGTAGGCGAGGATGGGGTACTCCGACTCTGGCAAGTTAATGAGAAACGCCAACTCTCGGCATTCGCCGCGCATCCAGGCCCCATCACAGGAGTGATCTACCAAACCAACGGGGATCGAATTTATACAGCAGGCGCAGATAATACCGTGAGGATTTGGTTTCCCTCCAAGACAGGTAGCCGGTCCTTTCTCCAACCCCAAGCCGTAACCGCGATGAGTTTATCGCCAGATGGAGCGCATGTCTTCGCTGCCACTGGCAAAACAGCGCGGATGGTGGCCGTGGCGAACGGCACACAGGTTCGGGAATACTCCACTGGAGAACCTATAAGTTGCATCGCGGGAACCAACGGGGGGGCATGGATTGCGTCTGGTGCGGGAAAATCCCTACATCTTTGGCAAATGAAAGATGGGCTACAGGTCATGCATCAACCCACACATGTCGGCGGTGTGACTGGTGTGGCCTTTCATCCTAACGGTACCCAGCTAGCGACGGTGGGTAAAGATGGCTGGCTACGTCTCTTCGCTATACCTGTAGTGCCAGCTCGTGTGGCGACGCATCCAGCTGCCGTGCCTGCCTCCATACTGACCGAAGATGGATCACGTCTGGTGACCGCGTCTGCCGATCGGACCATTCGTTTTTTCAAACTGGACAATCTGAAATCTCCGGAACGGCAGTGGAACGGGCAGCCCGCTTTGATCAATGCTCTGGCTAATGGAAGCGAAAATAAGACTCTGATTACTGGCAGTGATGATGGCCTTATTCGGCTATTGAAGATTGAAAAAGGGGAAATTGCTTCGCAGATTGGCGCACACGATGGCTCCATCACTAGCATTTTAAGAACAGGTGATCGACTTATCTCGTCCTCAATCGACGGCAGTGTGAAAGCTTGGTCGATACCAGAAGCCAGTCAGAGACAGCTGTTCTCCCATACTGGCGCTGTTACCTGTCTGGCCTTGTTGGCCGATGGCGAACGACTGCTTACCGGAGGCGAGGACAAACTGGTTCGTCTATGCAGTCCTCAAACCGGCCAAGTTGAGCGAACCTGGGCGGGGCCGACCTTGACTATCCACTGTGTAACGAGTAATCGCAAAGGCGATCGTGTGCTGGCGGGATCTGCTGATAAATCAATCTATATTTGGGAGCTAAGTAGTCCTAAACTAGTCAAAAAAATCGAAAATTTACCGGCTGCCGTTCATGCAGTCACTGTGACCGCAGACGACAAACAGGTGCTGGCCGGACTATCTGACGGTTCGCTGCGGCTGATCGATCTGGACTTGGGCAAAGAACTTCGCGGGATGGAGGGGCATAAGGGAACGCTCACCTGCGTAGCGTTGCTTCCCAAAGGCGACCAGGTTTTGACAGGTGGATTAGATGGCAAAATTCTGCTACGTTCGCTCGCGGGAGGAGCGCCTTTACAGACGTGGATTCATGGCGCTGCTGTGCAATCTCTGGTCTTGAATCGAGACGGAACTCGTGTCGCGGTGGGAGGAGGAAAGCTCGTTAAGATTTACTTGGTCTCTGAGGGAAAAGTGGAACGAACGCTGAACCTTCCTACCGAGGTGACCAGCCTTGACTGGAATGCGGAGCAAAATCGCCTGCTCATCGGTTGTGCAGATCATCGCGTTCGAGTGTTCGACGCCACAGGGCAACTGGAAGAGTTCTTCGTTCATGATGCCGCAGTGAATGGGGTACGGTTTTCCGCGGACAGTAAGCGAGTCTTCACCGCTTGCGCCGACAAAAACGCTCGGAGCTGGACGACGGCCCTGCTCTGGCAAGCTCGCTCTGAAAAAGCAGTTCGGCAAGCCATCGTCAGTCCGCGCGATAACCGTGTACTATCGGGCGGGGATGACGGCATAGTTCGCTTTTGGGATATAGCAGAGGGGAAAAATCTTGGTACTTTTCGCGCTCATTCCGGAGCGATAATGGCATTATCTCTGAATGCAGACGCCAGCCGACTTGCTACAGTAGGAGCAGACAAGTTTTTGCACATCTGGGATCTGTATCGTCCTCCAATCGAGAAGCCGCTCGTCTCCCGAACCTTGCCGGCAGAACCTATTTCCGTGAGTCTAGTGCCGAATGGAGCACGAGTTGCTGTCGGCATCCAAGCAGCAGGCCAAGAACGAGTTCTCCTCATTGATTCTTCGACTGGCAAAGACCTGCTTGAATTAGGTGAAAATGGCACGATGCCCGCGCGGACGCTTCAGTTTCTCGGTGATCAACGAACCTTGTTGGCCTCTGGGGGAGATAGTACAGCACGCTTGGTGGACGTGAACATTGTCACAGCTTTCGAAGCACATCCTGGGGGATGCACTGGATTGGTCTTTCATGACAACGGTTCGCAAGTGCTTACAGCAGGCGTGGACAAATCGGTCAAGTTATGGTCGGTCAGCTCCGCGAAACTGGAACGAACCTTCGGGCCGTTTCCTACTTCGGTGGACACGGTAACCTTGGCGAAAGACGGGCTTCAGGTTGCGGCCACTGCGGGTAAACTGTTAAAGATATGGAACACCAGCGACGCTAAGGAGATGCTCACAGTGGAACTGCCGACTCCCGCGCGGAGTCTGGCCTTCAGTCCGGATCGCTCCCGTTTGGCGACAGCCCACGAGAATGGCCGCTCTAGTGTTTGGGATGTCGCTCTTCGCCTGGAACAGCAAGCATTTTTGCACGAGGCCGCTGTCTCCGGAGTGGCTTTCCATCCGACGACGCCGAATCTGTTGATCTCTTCCAGTTATGACAAATCTATTGCTATGCACACGTTAACTTCAGCAAGAATTAGCGTTCTGGGAGTTCCTATTCATGGTTTGGCGACGACGCCTGACTCGGTTCACGTTGTTGCTGCTTGTGGGGATGGGAAAATTCGGTTCCTCAACGCAGGGACGGGCAATGTGGATCGTCTCATAGCAGCTGAGGAAAAAGCCATTCGAAGTATGGCAGTCTCTCGTTCGGGACAACTGCTCGCACTCGGTGGCAGTGATCGTAAAGTGCGAATTTTTTCGCTAGCTGATGGGAAAATGATTTCCCGTGTCGCTGTTCCTTCAGATCCGGTCGCAGTGACCTTTCAACCAGACAACCAAACCCTGATGGTGACGTGTAGCGATGGTTCAATTCTCCTGTTGGACAGCGGTTTCAACCCAGGGCAGCCAGTATCAACTGACTTTGGCAAGCTCGTACAAAGTTATCGCCATGAGTTGAAGAATGTCTCTGGAATAGCCGTAGCCGCTTCTGGATCGACGTTCTTTACTGCAGGTGAGCGCACGCTTAAGCTGTGGAAACCCGCATCGAGCAATCCCATTCGTTCGTTCGGACATCCTAACACGGTCAACACCTTAGCTTACAGCAAGGAGGGTAAACTCCTGGTCACGGGATGTGGCGATGGCTTTCTACGGCTGTTCGACTTAGAGAAAGGAAACCAAATCCGTCAAATCAACGCACATCCCTTAATGAACAACGAAGGCGCGATCTACGGAGTAGCGTTTAGTCCTGATGGATCTCAAGTGGTGTCGGCGAGTAAAGATGGTAGTTTGAAGCTCTTTCATATCGCTGATGGTAAGCTGATCCGCGAGTTTAAGGCGTTCAAGGAAAAAGAATTTCCTAAAGGACATCAGGATTCTGTACTCTGTGTGACGTTCTCACCAGACGGAAAGCTTCTGGCCAGCGGTGGCGCGGATCGAGTAATAAAGATCTGGAATGTTGCTGATGGGGCGGTGATCGGCGAGTTAACCGGACATCCCGGATGGGTCTACGCTCTTTCTTGGAGTGACGACGGCAAGACCTTGGTTTCCGCAGGAGCAGCACCAAAGTTACGCGGTTATCTGGCCTTCTGGGATCCGACCGCAGGCAAGGCGACTTGGACTCGGGAGCTGCCCATCGGCACCATCTATGGGCTGTCGCTGTTATCAGATAAGCAGCTGTTTGCTGTGGCTACCGGAGGGAGTACGCGCGTCTCCCATGATCTGAATCAGGCATGGATTGGTCGCTGGCCGAAGTAGTTTCCTTGCGTTGCCGTCGCTATCAATCGGTCGTAGATCAAAATTTGAGATGAACTTGCGTGCCGACTGGAGACGAACAAATGGCAGATCAGCCCTCGATGCAGTTTGCTACTTTGGCCATTCATGGTGGACAAATCCCCGACCCTGCCACCAAATCGCGCGCAGTGCCGATCTACCAAACGACGTCATACTTGTTTGACGATGCCGATCATGCGGCCAGGCTCTTCGCGTTGCAGGAGTTTGGCAACATCTACTCGCGGATCATGAATCCGACGGTCGATGTCTTTGAGAAGCGAATGGCTGCTCTGGAGGGCGGAGCGGCAGCTCTGGCTCTGTCCTCGGGACAGGCGGCGGAGACGCTGGCCGTACTCACTCTATGCAAAACTGGTGACGATATTGTCTCGACCACTTCACTATATGGCGGCACTTATAACCTATTTCACCATACCTTGCCCCGGCTGGGCATTCAGGTTCACTTTGCTGATGCCGCCGATTATGAAGGGCTAAAAAAAGCCATTACTCCGCGCACGAAAGCCCTCTACTCCGAGACAGTCGGCAATCCCAAAATGGATGTGCTGGACATCGAGAAGCTCGCCGACATTGCTCATGCGGCAGGAATTCCTCTGATCATCGACAACACCACTCCCTCACCTGCTCTCTGCCAACCGTTGCGACATGGAGCTGACATCATCATTCACTCAGCGACGAAGTTCATCGGCGGACATGGCACGGCAATTGGCGGTGTTGTGATCGATGGTGGCAAGTTTGATTGGGCAAAATCCGGTCGGTTCTCGGAGTTCGTCGATCCCGATCCGAGCTATCATGGGATCTCGTACACTCAGGCATTCGGTCCACTCGCTTTCATTCTGAAAGCCAGAGTTCAAGGTTTGCGAGATACTGGAGCGTGTTTGTCGCCTTTTAATGCGTTTCTTCTTCTCCAGGGAGCCGAAACTTTGCATCTGCGGATGCAACGGCATTCAGAGAATGGCCTAGCGGTCGCCAAGTTTCTCGCCACTCATCCTCGGGTTGACTACGTTAACTATCCAGGTCTGGAGACCAGTCCCTGGCACGCACTGGCACGCAAGTACATGCCTAACGGAGCTGGTGCCTTGCTCACCTTTGGCATCAAGGGCGGATATGAAGCCGGCAAGAAGTTCATTAACTCTGTGAAACTTTTCAGTCTCCTAGCCAATATTGGTGATGCCAAGTCATTGGTGATACATCCTGCCTCAACGACGCATCAGCAATTGACTGCCGAGGAGCAAAAATCGACCGGAGTTACTCCCGAACTGGTCCGCTTGTCGGTCGGAATTGAGGACATTCGCGACATCCTGGCCGATCTCGACCAAGCGTTGGCCAAGAGCGCGTAACTCGGAGAGTCCTCCCGTGGCAGAACTACTCGAACCAACTGTCGAGGGTGATTTCACTTTTGCCGAAGATGTTCCCTTCCGCCTGGCCAGTGGAGAAACTCTTCAGCCGGTGAAGCAACATTATGCCATCTACGGCAACCTCGCACCGAGCCGCGAGAACGCCATTTTGGTTTGCCATGCCCTCTCCGGATCTGCACGGATTTACGACTGGTGGCCGCAACTGTTCGGTTCTGGGAAACCGTTTGATCTCGATCGATACGCGATCATTGGCATCAATGTGCTGGGATCTTGCTATGGTTCGACGGGACCAACTTCATTTGATTTTCCCATCGTTACCATTCATGACATGGTACATGCCCAAGCTAGACTGCTAGAGCATCTCGGCATCGAACGGTTGCATGCTGTGGTAGGAGGATCAATTGGCGGGATGCAGGCACTTACCTGGGCTGTTGAGTATCCCAATCAGGTGCCCCGCTGTATCGTTATTGGGGCCTGTCCCCTCTCGGCCATGGGCTTGGCCCTGAGCCATCTTCAACGTCGAGCGATTCGATTGGATCCGGTCGGCGGTCTGGAGTTGGCTCGCGGTTTGGCCATGCTGACCTACAAGTCTCCTGAACTTTTCGAGCATCGTTTTGGTCGCAGACCGGATCGCAGCGGCGAGGATCCGCGACGGTTCCCCGAGGGCCGCTTCGATGTGGGCGGCTACCTGGATTACCAGGGGCGCATCTTCTCAGCGCGATTCAACCCCTACAGCTATCAGGTGGTTAGCCGAGCGATGGATTTGTTCGATCTCGGAGCAACCCCGGAGGAAGAGGCAAAAAACCTCGCTCGAATCAAGGCTCGCGTTCTGATGGTGGGAATTCGCTCCGATTGGCTTTTCCCACCAGCTGAGGTGCGATCTTTGACGGAGCGAATGATAGCGGCTGGCGTCGAGGCCCGCTACGTTGAGTTAGATTCAGCACACGGCCACGATGGATTTCTTGCCGATTCTCACGAACTGATTCCCTTTGTTCTTCAAGGACTGGAGGAGGATCTGAACGACTCTCTTTTAGCTCGCTTAGGTTCTGCTCATGAGTGACTTCAACCACTTTGACGAGAGCGGAGCCGCCCGCATGGTCGATACTAGCGACAAAGCGGAGACGTTGCGCATAGCACGTGCCTCGGCGATCGTTCGCATGTCGTCAACTACACTGCAACTCATCCGCCAGGGAGGCTTAGCTAAAGGCGACGTCTTGGCCGTTGCTAGATTAGCCGGCATCATGGCCGCCAAACGCACGGGGGACTTAATTCCATTGTGTCATCCTCTACCCATCGCCGGGGCCAGTGTTGACTTTTCCTTCCCTTCCGAAGAGACTCTCCGCATTGAGGCTACCGTTCGCATCGTCGCCCGTACAGGTGTTGAGATGGAAGCCTTAACTGCCGTGAGCATTGCCGCTCTGACGGTTTACGACATGTGTAAATCTGTCGATCGTGTTATGAGCGTCGAGCGAATCCGGTTAGAAGCAAAGAGTGGAGGGCGAAGCGGGTCGTTTCAGGCTCCCTCGGAATGAAACATTCATCCGTTTGCTCCTTCACCATGGAAGGGTTTGGAAACTTGAACACCAATCACCCACAGGTCAGGCCTGTCATGAACTCGACGACCATTCCTGTCGTGCCGCTGGCCTTTGCTCCTTTCGACGTAACCAGTCCGATTGCGACTGAGCTGGAGGAAGTAGAGCGGATTCTGGCTCGCTCACTGCGGAACAGCCACCCACGAGTTGCAGAGGTGGTCGATCACGTTCGCCATTATCGCGGTAAACGATTGCGTCCCGTGCTATTGCTGTTAGCCGCCAAGGCTTGCGGTCGTGTCACGCCGTCTCATCTTACGCTGGCCGCGGTCGTCGAGATGATCCATACGGCGACATTGGTTCATGATGATGTGCTGGACGGGGCAAAAGTCCGTCGTCGCGTAGCCACTGTCAACGCGCTTTGGGGCACCAAGACTAGCGTCTTGCTAGGGGATTATCTGTTTACTCATGCCTTCCACTTAGCCAGTACAGTCGACCTCCGTGCCTGTCGAGAAATCGGCTCAGCCACCGATCGCGTCTGTGAGGGAGAATTGTGCCAAGTGCTTAATGCGGGGAACCTCGACCTGACCGAAGAAGAATACTTCCATATTATCGATGGCAAAACGGCAGAATTGACTGCTTGCTGCACACGACTAGGGGCGATTTATGCTGGTGCCGATCTCGAAACTATTGAAGCGATGACTCGTTTCGGTCGCTATGTTGGTCAGGCTTTTCAGATTGCCGACGATTTACTCGATTTGATTGGGCAAGAAACACTGGCAGGGAAATCGTTGGGTACTGATTTAGAGCAAGGCAAACTGACTTTACCCTTGATCCATCTACTGGCTTCGCCTGTTGCTGAACAAGCCCGTGAGGTAATTCGCTCCGCTGGGCGAAACTGCCGGGTTGAGCTTCAGAGTTATCTAGTAGAGGCCGGTTCCCTACAGTATGCTCGCGATCGCGCCTTGGAACTGGCCAACTTGGCCAAGGCTGAACTTGCTATCCTTCCATCGTCGAGTTCTCGAACGATGCTGGAAGTGATGACCGATCGGGCTGTGCAACGAGACAGTTAGGTATGTGTCGCAAGATGCTGAAGCGGATCGCAGGCTAAAGCTTGCGACTACCAGTTCTGATTCCTAAGTAGCCGCAGGCAGAGCAGCGGTAGCCGCAGGCTTCAGCCTGTGAAAGGCGCTTCCTAACCCATTGCCGCTACACCCTCTTGCGACGCATACTAAAACAGTTGGCGAAAACAAGGCAATAAACTAGCCGACCACTTCAGAGAAGTGGCCGGCTAGTTTGTCGACGTTCGCTAGTTCCCAGTGAACGTCAGTGGCTTATCCTACTTTGGTCAGTACAACAGCCGTACCTGTGTAGTTGATGCGGAACCGTTGTCCACTGATGACAACGATTGCGTTGTTCGCCAACCCTGCGAAAGTTCCGGTGATTCGTCCACCAATCGACTCGATGATTGTAAAGGTATCACCGATCGCCAAACCAGCTCCAGCAGTTCCCTGGAGAGTGGCCTGTCCTAGTGCGACATTGCCATTAACCACGAGTTTGTCGTGCTCGTCGCCTGGAGTCGTCCCGTTGAGGTTGACGAAGTACCGCACACTGCTGCGCCAAGTAATTCCTTCAGTGGTTAGAATCGCGGTTGGCGTGGTATTGCCGGGATTGACCAGTCCGCCTGCCGCAGTGGCGAGCAATTGGCCAATCACCCCTTCGCCGCTGATTCTACCGCCTTCAAGTCGAACGTCGTGGATCGTGCCGTTCACTCTCAGTTCACCTTGAACTACACGAGTTAGACCGGTGTAGTTATTAGCGGCATTCAGTTCCAACAATCCAGTGCCACGTTTAATGAGATCGGCGGAGAAGACTTCGTCGATCACTCCCTCAATGGTGAGCCGAGTATTCGGGTTCACTCCGATCGTGGCATCATCCTGCAACAGGATCGCACCGCTTAGGGTATTGTTACCCAGGACGTTCACCAGTGCGGCAGTACCCGCTTGTGGGTTCGGACCAGAACCAACCAACGAGATCGCCTCGTCAACGAGATTCAGTCCTGTTGTGCTAGCTAGTTCTAGTGTCGCGCCATTCTGAACAATGGTCCCAGCATCTCCTGTTCCCAGGGCTAGATCGGCCTGAATTCGCAGGAAACCAGCCGCGACGGTCGTCAAGCCCGTGTAGCTGTTATCTTCGGTCAGAGTCAGTCGGCCAGGGCCGGTCTTGAGAAGACCGCTACCACCACTTACTTCACCGAAAACCACAAAGGAAGAAGTGGCTGTCAGGGTGTTAATGGATGTCTGCGGCAGACTGTTCACACCTAGATCGAGTATGATCGGTCCCCGCCACTGCACCGCGCCGCTCACTTGTAGAGCGCCGCCATCCTGAATTCCCAGCCCTGAGAGAATCAGCGTCTTTCCGATGAACACGAACGGAGTCGTGGAGAACAGGAGGAACGGTTTGACGACGCTGCCACCGTTACCACTACCTCCACCACCTCCACCTCCACCACCACCACCACCACCCGGAGGAGTCGTGGTTGGTTGTGGGGCTTGGATTCGCAGTGTGGCACCAGGTTGCACGATTACTGAACCGGTGTCATTCGGCCCTAAGGCGCGTTGATGGGTGACGAGTACCAACCCCTCGTCAATGGTCAGATCACCAGTAAAGCTATTGGCTCGGTTGAGAACCAAGGTGCCTTGAAGAGTTTTGCGAATGCCGTTGGGACCACTCAGTTCGCTGATCGTGCCCACGCCGTTGATGCCAGCTCGGGCACCGATCGTCAGCACGCTGCCAGATTCCACACCGATGACAATGTCTGTGAGCAGAACCAGGTTGCCAGTAAAGACATTATTATTAGAGATATTACGGATCGCACCTGTGTCGATTCCGTTAAACTGTCGGCCCGAACCGCTAACTTCAATACGTTCGCCCAAGAGGTTGGATTGAAGTTCCAGAGCGGCACCGTTACGAACGACCGTCTTCCCGGTAGCCGTGGCCGCACCCAACGCTCGCGGATTTCGGACGTTCAGCGACCCTTCGCGAATATCGAGCAGACCACCGAAGGTGTTGGCACCAGAGAAGACGACTCGACCTAGCCCAGTCTTGGTGATGGTGTGGTTCGCTCCGGCACGTTGATCCGAGATCTGTCCGAGGAAATTAATTTGTGCGCCAGCCGCGGTGTGAATCGTGGTTGGGCCGCTCATCTGAAGATTGCTGGCCCAGACAGCGGAGCCGCTGACAGCCCGGATCGCCCCCATGTTGAAGCGACCCAATTCGACATCATCTGTGCTTTCATCTAGGAAAAGTTGGAACGCACCACGCCCATACGTTCCCGCAGTAAGAGTGTTGTTCAATGGATTAAACACTAATTGCTTTACTTGGACATTGGGTAGACCTACGCCCATACGAGTCCAAGTAAATGTCCCTCCAGCGAGTCCATCTGCGAGACTGGCCGCCGATAACCGATAAACTCCGTTATCGTTGCCGAGATAGACATCGCCATTTCGCGTATTCAGTGTGACCTTCCACGCTGGCAGATCGGGCAGATCGCCGCTGATGTCCACCCAGTTCAAGCCAGCATCTTCAGTGCGGAAAACCTGTCCGAATGCAGAGCCGTTACGGAATACCTTGCGAGTAATGTAGGCGACATTACGGTTGTTCGGATCAACGGTGATCTCCCCGTATTCCTCATAAGGAGGAGCCACATACCCGGTGAATAACCCGCTCAAGACAGGGCGATTCGAAGTCGGCAATCCGTTGACACGCAATTCCCAGCTATTGCCGTAATTTTTGGTGACGAACAGACCATAGTTGGTCAATACATAGATGGTGCCTGGATCATAGGAGTCGGGGCCTTTGCTTTGAGCATCGGGGAAGTCCGGATCTGCAAAGGCTGGACCTTCGCGATTAGCAAGTCCAATACTCAAAATCTTCGCTGTGTCCAGAAGACCATTGATCGGATGGATTTGCAGACCATTGCCACCCGGGAACCATTTATCGGGATCACCAATCGTAGTTACCACGGGGTTTGCCGAATCAGCAAGTCTGATCTCCTGCAGCACGTTGACATCGTTATCATCTGGTCTCACATTGCGCTGTACGACTAGCAACCGTGATGAATCATTCTCATCCATCACGAAAATGAAGTTGTTGCTGGGATAATTAAAATTCGTGGGGAAATCATGCATTTCGAGATAAGCAGGCCCCTCATTGTACTGTGGTAGCATATACGGATATGGGGCAGGCTCATTGAATTGATAAGGAATCCCAGTTCCTAGTACATTACTACCCACTCCGGAAGGATCTCCGAAAATGGATATTGGTAATGCCGTCACGGTATGGATAACCACACGGTTGCCAGTGCTAATATTCAAGCGAACCAGCTCGTTGTTACGCATGTAATAAACGAGATTCGGATTGCGTCGGTTGTAGAAAATGCGACCGATATGACCGGCTTCGCTGAAGTTCCAGAAGTTGGAACCGTCCGTGAAAATCAGGCCATTGCTGACCGTTCCGCCAGCAATAACCCCCTTGAGGAATGGATGCGTATCGATTCCTTGGAATTCTGTGATCTGAAGGCCATTACCATTCAGATTTTCCCAGGTGCCACCCGGAGCAAACGAGGTACGACGGAAAACACCGCCATCGGTGCCAACGATCAAACGACCGACGCGATCAAAGGCAACCGCATGGTAATTCACCGCTGGCATGGACGACGAACCGACGCTCAGATCGGTCCAATTGGTGCCATCATAAAAGAAAGGTCCAGCTGTGTAAGGTGCGCCGACACTGGCAAAGAAGACCTGAGCATCGTTGTTCGGATTGATTGCCAAAGTCGAAGCATACCAACCATTACCCGTTAAGTTTGTGTTGTTAAATGGAATTTGAGTGGGAAGATTTGTTCCACCCATGTAATTAGCTGGTGGTTGTGACCCCGGTGTACCCCAAGCACCAACATTCCATTCGCCGCCAGTTAGGTTGATCGTCATAGTGCGAATTTCGCGCAAACGACCATCTAAATTGGTCACCTCACGGCGAAAATCAACCGGATAAGTCACAGCAGCATAAGCGACGATACGCGGTGCCAAAGAACCAGTGGGAGACGCTTGTAACTGGCGTACGCCAGCTAGTTTGATCAAACCATTACGAGCAGAATCCCCTTCAAATCCTGAAGGAAAACTGTTGATCTGCCAGCCGGCATCATCGGCAGCCGAACCGGGTAGCCCTGCACCACCGGGTTGAACATCTGCGAAGTCCGTGAAGAAGCCTAGATACGCTGCGTTAAACTCGCCTCCGACTGGATCACCAACAGCAAACGTGACTAAACGGTATTCAGGTCGATTGGGGAATCCGGGTGATCCAAACGGATAGTTCGGAGAAGATCGATAGGGATTGGCATCGATCACAAACAGATCAGTGAACCGTTCAGATGAAGTGAATCCAGTTCCCAAGAGCGGGGCTGTCAAATTGACCCAACCTTCGGTCACTGGGCCGCGGCCAACTGCGAAACTAGCTGGCATCGCTGGCGTGAATCGCCAGATCCCGTATGCGGGTGTTTGCTGGGGTTGAATCGGATCCAGGCCGTTGACACCATTCCCCTGAACGGTGACGTAGATCACGTCTTTATTCGTCGGATCGACAACCACTTTAGAGATTGTCTGTCGATCGAAACTCACTGGAGTATTCATTAACGTCCAAGTCTGACCTGCATCGGTAGACTTCAAAACGCCACGACCGTAATACGAATCGTTTGCGTTTAATGGATTACCCAGACCAATGTAAAGCACGCGAGGATCCGTGGGAGCTACGGCAATCGAAGCGGCAAAAATGGTCTGATCGACAAAATTCGGATCGTTTATGTTGTCAATGAGAGGTCGCCAAGACACTCCGCCATCCGTTGTGACCCAGGCTCCACCGTTGGCCGAAGTAGCATAGATCACATGCTGGTTGGTTGGATCCGTGGCGATGGAGGTAATACGCCCGGTTACATTATTATTGCCGATTGTGTCTCCGCCGAGGATTGGGCTTGGTCCCACTGGCACCCAAGTGGGAGTGATATTCGGCGGAACGGTTGGACCATTTCCAGCGATCAAGATCGGCTCGCCACCGATGGCAATATCGCCCTGCACTTCTAGTTGTGCATTGTTGGCGATAATTGTTCCGCCATTGTTTGGACTACTGCCTGGTAATCCTAACGCGGTCGGACTCTGAACATTCAAGATGCCTTGGTTGATATTGACCGTGCCAGCGAAACTATTGTTGCCAGCTAGGACGATTTTACCTAGCCCCGACTTACTCAAGCCACCAGCACCAGTGATATTCCCAAGTAAAGACAGTCGGCTGTCGTTTTTGGTATCGATTCCAACGTTGGTGCTGAAAACGATTGGTCCGAGAAGCTGGTTGTCGTCCGAGAGATTCGTCAGAGTCCGAATGCCGCCTTGCACTAAAGTCGCCGAGGAGACAACGACTCCTCCCGTGCCTGTACCGATGATCTGATTGCGATTGGCACCAGCAAGCCGTCCCTGGAACGTGATCGTGTAGTAGAACGATGAGGTGAATACATCCTCGGAGCGGGTGACGATGACACCTTGTCGCCCGATGTTTGACAGGCTATTTAACGCGACTTGGACCTGAGCAGCAGTAGCACCGTAAGGTAGGGCCGCAGTGGTGCGGGTAACGCCGCCATCGGTGTAGGTCAAACGGAACGTCGGGTTGGCTCCAGCAATCCGACGAGTGCGGATGCGTTGCGTCTCGGCCAATCCAGCGCCGGCCAAAATGACGCGCTCATTAATCTGAATGCCGCCTGTCGTGCCACCGTTCAATTCTGGTACTCGACCAGCGAGTTCCAATGCTGCTCCGACATTGATTGTCGTAGTACCCGGATTGATGTCCGTAGTGTTGGTGGGCACATTTGAGTAGCCGACTCCAGTCGCGGTGTTAGACTGTGCCCGGAATGTGCCTGCGAGGACATTCAGCGCGCCAGCGTAGTTCCCCGGCCCCTGAATGGTCAGTCGATAAGGGCCGTGTTTGTCGATGCCAGCGGGAAGATTATTAGGAGTTACGGTCGCACTGTACTCCCACAGTGTGCCGGGGGCACCGGTCGATCCTTCATTGACGACGATCTCAACGAAAGTGCTATTTCCCGGACCGTAGGGAATGTTTACCGTCACCGGACCACCAGGCGTACCGACAAATCCCGTGTCGAAAATCAGTTGACGTTGATAATAGATTCTAAGTTGATCTGGAATGGCGAAGAAATTGTAGGTCAACGTGATCGTGCCGCTGACCGTACCCGTGTCGAGGCTATAACGATCCTCGGCAATGCCAGCACCAGTCGCGTTTCGGGGAACAGAGAAGGGCAACAGCGTGTCACTGATCGTGCCCGTCAGTGTCAGTTCGCTTGTCGTCGAGGCACCGAGATCCAATGGATCGAGGTTAACACCGATTCCAACCTGAGGCTGACCTGCCTGGGCAATTAATTGAATGTTACCGGAAACTGTGTTTTCTCCGCTCAGGTTCAGCAATGCCCCCTTGCGATGCAGTTCCGGGAACCGATGAGCGATACCCTGGCCAGAGAGCCAGAGATTCTCCTCAAGATTGATCCCTTCACCAGTGACGCGATGATTCTTCAAATGCAGTGCGGCACCATTAGCTACACGAGTTTCGGGATAACGTGTCGGCCCATTGTATGGAATGTCTTGATCGAATGGATCTTTCCCGTCCAGCGACGGAGGAGATTGAGTTAGCGGGAAGTTTGCACCGAACGCTCTGTTGTTTCGGGCCGTCACCCAGCCTTCAAGGATGTAGGTAACTCCAGAGTAAGTATTCGCGGTTGTCTCGACACCGTTAGCATCGACTGCGTCGGCTGTGATGACCAACTCGCCGGCCCCGACCTTAAATAAATCGCTGGAGACAGCCAACCCGGATTGCAAGGTTTTTCCAAGTTGTACATCAGGTGCTAACAAGAAGTTGCCATCGCGAATCTCACCACTTAGGGTCAGTTGACTGAGATTGAACTGATTGAACGGAGATTGATCCGGATCAACACGAATCATCGCGCCGCGATCGCGGTAACTCACACCAGTTGGCAAACCGCTAACACCAATGTCTTGACTGCCGCGATCCAGTCGCGTCATCAGCGGAATCGCACCGGTAATTTCATTGGTGCCACGGATGTTACGCAGCGCGCCGGTGTCATTGAGGATATTTCCCGTGGAAATTAAACCGCGGATACCGCTGCCCATGAGGAACAACACTTCGTCGGTGATGACGAGATCAGTGTTGCGATGCGGTCGGCCATCCGGGGCGATACCGCCTGGCCGCGAGTCAGGAATATTGTCGGCTTCCAATTCCAAGGTTCCGCCGGGGAACACATAGGTACCATTCTGTTCAACTCCAACGGAGCCGAGTGCCTGCGAATCGCGAATGTTCAGCGCGCCCTGAAGAATTTCCGTTCGGCCTCGATAGCTGTTCGCCGAGACAAAGATCACTCGACCTGGGCGAGTTTTAATTAGTGAATACTGCGCGTCCGTGGTGAAAGCATCGCCCGTCAGGTTCACATCATTAATCGTGCCCTGAATGATTAACGTAGTTCCGGCTTCAGCACCAATACCCACGGTGGAGTAATCAATTGCCGGCGTAACCCCTGCAGTCGTGAAAGTTTCCGGTTGCCCCCAAACAAGTGGATTGATGTTACGCGCGTCGCCGTTTCCACTCCACAGCGTGATGCTGCGCACCCAAGTATTGTTGCCGCTGGAGTTGTGCAGCGCTCCGAAGACCGTTTCTCCATCAGGTCCAGGTTGTTTAGGACGTACTTGGATGCCCTGGAACCCCTGACCGTTGATCGTCAACGCTTCGTTGGGCACAGTGAATCCATTCGGACCAGCAAAGGGATCAATCCGTGCGGGATTGGTGGAAAAGCTCAATTGCAATGTGCCAGCTCGGTTGGCAAAGCTGTTCACTACTGTATCGTTGACACCGACGATCGGATTGGGACTGTTACCCAACGCTCGCGAGTGTCGAATCTGCAAAATGCCTTCGTTGATGATCGTTTGCCCACGATAGGTATTGCCCTGAGCCGTGCGAAGTGGATCTAGTGCTATTGTGCCTGGACCTTCTTTAATCAGACTGTGTCCCGCACCAGTGTCGCTGATGACACCTTGCAGAGCTAGAACTCCCGCTCGCGCTCCGATGGTGGACGTACTATCGAGGACGATATTGCCCGTGATAATGTTGTTGCCTGCCAAATTGAGCAACGCACCGTCATTGGCCAAGCCAGGCCCATTGAGGCGTAGCGGTTCATTGATTACGCCTGCCACACTATCGATCTGTAATTGTCCACGACCAGCGAAATTGCTGACGATTGTGGTTGGTTGATTTGCTGTGCCTAAAGCTTGAGCATGTTGAACTCGCAAAGCCCCCTGGGTGATGGTAATCGGCCCAGTGAACCCTGAGTTGTTATTGGTGAAGATAAGCGTGCCAAGTCCGTCCTTACTCAGCTCAACTGCTGAGGTGCTGAAGATACGTCCATTGATGGTCATCTCCGCGCCGAGCGAGCCGACAGTGAAGAACTGACGATTTCCAGCAACTCCACCCAACGTAAGGTTCAAATTAACGACATTCTGACTCGCTCCTGCATTGGCAATCAGAAAGCCCGTATTCGGAGCCGCACTTCCCAGGATGATTGCATTACCATTAAGTTGGAACCCACTGCTAGTAAAGGTAATCGAGTTGAATCGGGTATTAACCGGGAAATTATTGAATGTGTTAAGTTGGGTATTACCGGTGAAGATCAGATCATCGCCTGGACGTGGAGCAACGTTTCCGCCCCAGTTTTGTGGATTGGTCCACAGGCCGTTCCCACCTAAACCTGTCCAGATGCGCGTGGCCGGAGCCAATCGGCACTCCAAGTATTCAAGAGTGAGCCGCCTAGCCGACGAGCGGGTCTTTTTTTTCTTGGTTCCAAACAATTGTCGCACCCAGTCTGTTCCCATTAGCCGCTTCATGAATTGCCTCTTACTGACCTGGTGTGACCGATTCGCCGTTCATTCGCGCAGAATATCTAACATCGGCCCACCCAACAGATTTGGTCTTGTCTGTTGTTGCAGGTCGATTAGGCTTCAACGCTTCGGCTCGTCTTGGCAGGAGCCTATCGAGACGGCGGAGCTATCAGGACGAACCGAGCCGACGCCGGTTCCGGCGACGCCTGCACTCGGTTCCCGATTGTCAACTGTCCACAAACGGTTGTACTTCTCGCCTGAATCGCTCGCAATATCACCCCGTGATCTTTTCACTGGCTTACCCAGCTTTACCTGGCAGAGCCTGCCTCGCTGGTGTAATCGCTTCACAGGATGCCTACGTTATAAAGACGCGAACCTATCCTCTACAGTTCCCTTGGGGCAGTCGGTTTCTCCTAACCAGGGTGAAAGAACGGGTCGCAAACGTTCGATTCATTGCATCTGTCGCAGGCAGAATAATCGGGACTTAGTGCGAATGTAGAGGCTCCCATTTGCGATGACCGGAGTCGCTAACGCCATGTCTCCCAGCGGATTTCGGTGCAGGAATTTAAATTCAGGACCGCCTTGGAGGACAAATGTTTCCCCATCTTCACTGAGGCAACAAACCTTGCCCTCGATGATCCAGGGAGAAGCGGTGAAGGCGGATGCGCCACCACCAATCCGCCGGTTGCGATAGACCTCCTCTCCTGTTTTTGCCTTGTAACAAGATAGAAAACCTCGATCGAGGAGAACGTACAAATACTCTCCCGAAACGATCGGTGTCGGATGATAAGCTCCAGCTTGCCATTGCACCCAAGCGATGTACTCGTTGCTGGTTCCGCCATAAGGCAACGAAATATCGCCGCTTGCTCCAGGTTTGATCGCATAGACCGGTTTTTGCTTGGGATCCAACACATAACCGGAAGAAACGTAGAGCGTATCGCCAACGGCAAACGGTGAAGGAATCGAGACGATCGACATACCTTGCAATTCCCAGAGCAGCTTTCCGTTCAGATCGTAGGAACGCGTCTTACCGGTTCCTGCTGTAACCAGTTCAGTACGTTTGGAATTGGTCCAGATGAACGGAGTTCCCCAGTTGCTGCCTTCTTTTCGATCGACGTGCCAAAGCTGTTTGCCGGTCTTGGCATCCAGTGCGGCTAGGAATGACTTTTCCTCGTTATCGTGGACGTAGAACAATTTTCCATCATGCAACACAGGCGACGATCCAGTGCCCCAGCCCATACGAGTTTTGTGAACCGGTGTCTTTTCCTTCCAGATCAGGTTGCCTTCGACATCAAAACAAGCGATGCCAACGTTGCCAAAATATGCCCAAACGTGCTTGCCATCGGTTACTGGCGTCTCTGAAGCCAGTGAGGCCTTGATGTGAATCGTCGACTGCATCGGCCCCTGAAAGGCCCGCTTGTTCCACAGCACTTTGCCACTGTTGGCATCGAGGCATAAAACTCGCCAGTCGTGTTCTCCTGGAGGCAGCTTGCCCTGTAAATCCTGAATGTATAGGCCTTTGCGTGGCTCATACTGTTTGGTATCGCTGACGGCCGTGGTCACAAAGACCCGCGATCCCCAAACCACCGGCGACGACCAGCCTGTTCCGGGAATGTCAGCCTTCCAAAGCACGTTGCGAGTCTCATCCCACACCAGTGGTATTGTGCCCTGTTGGTCGGCATAGCGACCAGTCAGGAAGCCGGGTGCGTTTTCTCCCGCTGGTACTGCGAGGCTCAATAGCAACCACGTCATGATCGTCAGCCGGTGCATTACTTGATCTCTCCTAACTCTGGGCTAAGTCATGATACTTAATCGTGCCCCGACTCCAAAGACAATCGGTTGTCCAAGCACGCACCATGACGTAGCATGTCCGTAGACGAGGGTTCGCAATGTCAGACTCATTCAGCAACGAACTACGAGCACGGGCCGATTCGGTGTGGCGAGCCATACACCACCATCCGTTTCTCCGCGCACTAGGAGATGGGTCTCTGGACACAGACAAATTTCAAATCTGGCTTCGTCAGAGCTACTTGTTCTTAATCGGCTATGCTCGGACTTTTGCTCATGCAGCTGCGCGCGCCGATCGAGACAACATGCGCTGGATGATTGATATGGCACATGGCGTCTTGCATCATGACATGTTGCTGCATGAAGCCTATGTGATCGAGTTTAACCTCCAACGCGACGAACTGCCCAACGGCGTCAAATTACCTACGACTCGTGCCTACACCGATCATTTGCTACGCACGGCCTCTCTGAGTTCCATGCTGGAATTAGTGGCAGCGTTACTTCCTTATCTGTGGACACACGTCGAGATTGGTCAGAGATTGGCTTGTCAGCCGTCTACGTCAGACAACCACTACGCACGCTGGATTCATCAGTTTTCCAGCCCATCAATGCAACGACGCGTTCAACAAGGTCGTGAGTTACTCGATCGTCTTGTCATCGGTGCCGGCGCGGAAAATGTGTTTTGGGCCAGCGATGCCTTCATGGCAAGTAGTCGTTATCAATGGATGTTTCTGGAGATGTGCGATCAAGGCGAATGCTGGCCAGTTTGATCTTGTTCACCTCACTGGAGTTATTTTAGCGATTTTTAGGAGAACCTACATGCCATACCGCGCCGTACTCGCGCTGGTCGTCACAGTTCTGTTGACCGTGCCGATCTATGCTCAAGACGATCTTCGCGCAGGTGAAGCTCGTCTGTTGCGATTTCCGACAATTCATGGTGAAAATGTCGTTTTTTGCTACGCGGGTGATCTTTACACGGTTGCTAGTACCGGAGGTATTGCTCGTCGACTGACTAGTCACGAAGGCTACGAAATGTTTCCACGATTTTCACCAGATGGCAAACACATCGCCTTCACCGCGCAGTACGACGGCAACACCGAGATTTATGTCATCCCCGCGGAGGGAGGCGAACCCGTTCGCTTGACTTACACAGCCACGCTGGGACGCGACGACATCTCCGATCGCATGGGGCCGAACAACATCTGCATGGGCTGGACTCCAGACGGCAAGCACATCGTCTTTCGGTCTCGAATGCACAGCTTCAATGATTTTCTGGGCAAGCTCTACAAAGTGCCTGTAGAGGGGGGTATCGCTGAGGAACTACCCTTGCCCCGCGGCGGTTTTTGTTCGTTCTCTCCAGATGGAAAGAAGCTGGCTTACAACCGCGTTTTCCGAGAGTTTCGTACCTGGAAACGCTATAAGGGCGGGATGGCCGACGATATCTGGGTGCATGATTTCCAGACGCGAACCACGACGAAGCTGACCGATGATCCAGCCCAAGACATTATTCCAATGTGGCACAAGGATCGCATCTATTTCCTCTCGGAACGCACAGGGCGCATGAACCTCTATGTCGTTCCTGTTTCCGCAGGAGAGTCAAAGCAGTTGACGAATTTCACAGACTTTGACATCAAATTCCCCTCGATCGGAGATTCCGCTATCGTTTTCGAGCAGGCGGGATTTATTCATAAGCTCGATTTGCAGACACATCAGGTCGAAAAAATCAAAATTCGTATCCTCGAAAATCGCGTACTAGCACGCAATCGGCTACTCAATGTGGCCAAAGATGTGACCAACTACGAGATTGCTCCAGATGGATCTCGGGCCTTGTTTGGTGCCCATGGCGACGTCTTCACGGTGCCGGCCAAGTCAGGTCCAACTCGCAATTTAACGAACACTCCAGGCGTCCATGAACGAGCCTCGAAATGGTCGCCTGATGGCAAATATATCGCTTGGATCAGCGACGAGTCCGGAGAGGATGAAATCTGGGTCGCCTCGCCGACTAGCACTGAGAAGCCTCGTCAACTCACTAAAGGTGCCGACACTTACAAGTATGAGCTGAGTTGGAGTCCGGATAGCAAGCGGATTTTGTGGAGCGACAAGAAAAACCGTGTCTCGTTCGTCGAGGTGGACAGTGGCAAAGTCGTCGAGGTTGTTCAATCCAAAAATTGGGAAATTCGAGATAGCGTTTGGAGTCCGGATAGTCAATGGATCGCTTTCAGTCAACAAGAAGAGAACGGCCTGTCACAGGTCTACGTCTATTCGTTGGCTTCGAACAGGGCGACTCGCGTAACTGAAGGGCGGTATTCTTCCTCCGATCCATGCTTTTCGAGTGACGGCAAATTTCTATTCTTCGTCTCGGCTCGTGACTTTAATCCAATCTACAGTCAAACCGAATGGAACCACGCCTATCGCGACATGTCTCGCATTTATGCCTTGGCCTTGGCCAAAGATACTCCTTCGCCGTTTTTACCAAAGGACGAATCCTTGGCGAACCAGCCGGAGAAACCATCCCAGCCGGATAAGCAGATCGAGGTTCCGACCAAGATGACTGAGGAGATGTTGAAGTTTCTTCAGAGCCGAGGGGTAGCTGATGGAAACATGACGCGCGAGTTGTATCAGCAGTTCCTCAAGGAGAAGGCTGCGAACAAGGACAAAGCCAAAGAGACCAAAATTGATCTCGAAGGTATCGAGGAACGGATCCTTCAGCTACCTGTGACTGCTGGAAATTATCGCAACCTTCAGTCGGTCGGCGGCAACGTCTATTACATCCGTACCTCGTCCGGGTCATCTCCTACAATGGCGCTCTATGATCTGAAGGAGAAGAAAGAAACAACCCTAGGAAATGTTAGCGGATTTGAGATCAGCGCCGATGGCAAAAAGATGCTCGTTTCGCAACAGGGCAAGTATGCCATTATCGATCTACCGCGCGCCCCTGTTTCGATAAGCACAGGGCTCGATCTCTCTGGCATGGAGATGATGCTCGATCGTCGGGCCGAGTGGAAACAGATTTTCCACGAATGCTGGCGACAGATGCGTGATTTCTTTTACGATCCGACGATGCACGGAGTCGATTGGCCCGCCATGCGGCAACGTTACGAAATATTGCTTCCTCACGTTGCTCATCGAGCAGACTTGACCTACGTCATCGGCGAGATGATCTCTGAGTTGAACGCCGGTCATGCCTACGTTGGCGGAGGGGATCTACCACAACCCAAACGCATTCCTCTCGGACTATTGGGCGCGCGACTCCGCAAAGATCCGACAAGTGGCTATTTTCAGATCGTCAAAGTCCTAAAAGGGTCGCGTTGGGATCCCGAGTTGCGTTCACCCTTGAACGAACTTGGGATCAATGCTAAGGACGGCGACTTCATTCTCGAAGTAGATGGTAAGTCAACGAAACAGATGGCCAATATCGCTGAAGCTCTGGTGAATAAAGTCGGCAAGCAAGTTACACTACGCTTGAACAGTCAAGCCAGTGAACAAGGCAGCCGAGTTGTCACCGTGGTTCCGATCGCTAGTGAGGCCAATTTGTACTACCACGACTGGGTCGAGGCGAATCTGAAGCGTGTCACCGAGGCCACGGGCGGACAGGTCGGGTATCTGCACGTACCTGATATGTTGCAGACCGGATTGAATCAATTTGCCAAGTATTTCTATCCCCAAGTTCGCAAAAAGGCGCTCATCATCGACATGCGCGGCAATGGCGGAGGCAATGTGTCGCCGATGCTCATTGAACGGCTCCGACGAGAAATCGCCATGATTACCATCGCTCGTAACTCGTCCCCTCGTCCTGATCCAGCTGCCATGCTCTATGGACCGATGGTCTGTCTGATGAATGAGTTCTCCGCTTCAGACGGCGATCTGTTCCCCTATCGATTCCGTCAACACAAACTTGGCAAACTGATTGGGAAACGTAGTTGGGGCGGAGTCGTCGGCATTCGTGGCACACTTCCGCTGCTCGATGGCGGGTATTTGAACCGACCTGAATTTAGCCGCTATGATGTCGAAGGGAAGACTTGGATCATTGAAGGTTATGGGGTTGATCCTGACATTGTTGTTGATAATGATCCAGCCAAGGAATATGCCGGCGAGGATCAGCAGCTGGAACGAGCTATTGCTGAGGTGCTGAAGGAGTTGAAGGAGGGACAAGCACAAGGTAAATGGCAGATTCCCCCCTTGCCGCCCTATCCCAAGAAGTGATGTCATGACTCCAGCGAGCGCGAACCTTGTTGTTCGCGCTCGCGGAGGAAGATTACTTGATCTCCTTAAACACAATGTCCTTGAACATCACGGTCATCGGCCCAGGAGTGTGAAGCTGAAAGGCGATAATCCCTTCATCTTCCATCTTGGGAAACTCGTCGTCGACGGTGGTCACACCGTTGATCTTGATCGTAACGCGCTTGCCAACACAGCGGATAGAGTAGTCGTTGTAGTCGTCTTTTTTGATCGTTTTTTGAACATCTTTTGGGGCCGCCTTCATCATACCACCCGGCAGGCGCTCTCCGTAAAGACTTCCCCACCATCCCTCACCAATGTCGCATTGTGGACCAGCTACGGCATACCATTTCTTATCCGCTAGTTTACTGCGAATTTGCACACCGGAATTGCCCTGACCATCTTTCAATTTGACCTTGAAGGTCATCTCAAAGTCTTTGTATTTCTTTTTGCTACAAAGAAAGGTGTTTGATTTCAAACCTTTGGGGGTAGTACCAATCAATTCCCCATCTTTGTAAGTCCAATGTTCCTTGATGAGTCCTTCCCAGCCCGATAGATCTTCCGTGAGGAACGGTTCTGACTTGTCCTCCGCGTGGAGAGTGCCCAGAGCCAATAGCAACAGGCCCACGATAGGCACAAGCAAAGTGCAACGCATAGGAATCTCCCAGTTAGGATTACTACTTCGACGAGGTTCGCCGATCTCTAGTTATCCTGCGAGAGAGAGTCTGTTGCGGCAAGGCGATTAGTCGCGTCGTAAAATAGGCGTACCGTCTGGGCCAACCATGAGTGGTGTTTCAGGAAGAGATTCTGGAGTAGGAAAGGGCAACAATTCGGGGATATTTTCTTGCAACGACGCCGAAGCTGATGTTGCCAGCGCTTCTTTGGCGGCATCACAAGTGAACTGAAATTCAGGATTCACATTGACCAGCGCGCTGTCGGTCGATGGTTGTCTACAATCACCTTCTGGCCGAATCTTCTGCAAACTTACGATCAGACCAGTCAGAGTGAGCAGAACAACAACGAGGACGAACGGCTTCATCGAGGGTCGCTCCTCAAGGGGTCGGCAGCGAAGCGACTAGCGCGTAGACCCAAATCAGTACACTGGCAAATGTTGCAAACATCAGGAATCCGAGAGGGCAAGCGCGGTCGGTCATGATGGCACTCCTCGAAACTACGTTCTACTAAAATCTAGCTCACAATCTGCGACAAGGTGTAAAGTCGAGATCAGAAAGTTATGAATGTGGTTGGTGTTTTAGATCTCCTGCATGGCCAGGTAGTCCGAGGCATAGCTGGACAACGAGAACGCTATCGACCGATCGTTAGTTCACTCTGTTCATCCAGTGATCCGCTTATAGTGGCTTCGGCGTTGATTAACCAGTTTGCCTTACGCGAACTGTATCTCGCTGATCTCGACGCCATTGCTGGAGCGGAGCCGGCTTGGCACACTTATCGAGCGTTGGCATCACTCGGCGTTACGCTGTGGATCGACGCTGGTGTTCGAAATGTACAGGACGGGCTGCGTCTGTCCGAACATGGCACTGTGATAGTAGGGCTTGAAACGGTACACAGTTTGAATGTTGTCGAGCAACTCGTCGCGCGATTAGGTGAACAAATCGTGTTCTCATTGGATCTAAAATGTGGAATTCCTGTGGCCTGGGGAAACGATGCGGTCCAGATCGCTGAAGCGGTCATCTGTCGTGGAGTGCGGCGGGTGTTATTGCTTGATCTATCCTGCGTTGGGGTGGCCCAGGGCACCGGCACTGAGCATCTGTGTGTGTGCTTGAAATCTCGATTTCCAGACATCGAACTCAGCGTTGGAGGCGGAGTCCGTGGATTGATCGATCTCCATCGCCTGCAGAACTATAGGGTTCAAACGGTTTTAGTTGCTTCGGCTTTACACGACGGTCAACTTACGCCTGAAGAAGTGGCCTTATTCCAATCGCCAGTCGTAAAACGCTGATTGACCGATATTCTCTTCAACCTCAACGCATAGCTGCTTGGGCACGAAGTGATACTCTCGCTTCAACACTTCCAGCAATCGCTGTCCGATATAGCGAGCGAGCAATTCTGCAGTGGTGTTCTCAATCGGCAGTAAAACAGTGTCCTCACGTGGAAAGAGCCACTCGCGCTCTCGATAGCGAACATGAACGCTTGTTGGTCCAGCCTCGACCTGAATGTAGCGGTTTTGCGTTGGCAACATCATGCGATGATCCAGCTCATCGACGATCTTCTTTAGCTCATTTTTTAATGCGATGAAATCGAAGACGTAATAGTTTGTGTCCAGGCTCCCCCGGAGATCAACGGATGCCCGATAATTATGTCCATGTAGCCGTTCGCAGCGGTCTCCCTCATAGCTGATGAAATGACCGCTACAGAAGACGAGATAATCCTTCGTGACGCGAATCGAAAACTGCTCACTCATTGCTTTCGCATCTCCTGGAGTGGTTTCATTTCTTCATCCTATCGCAGTATGAATGAACTGAGTAGAGTGAGAAAATCGTCGCCTACGTGCCTAGAAGAAGCGGCAAATGCAAATTACAATCACCCCGGTTGTTATACGGTTTCACTTCAAGGGGGATCAGATGTTAACTATTTCAGGCAAAGCGCTAGGACGGAAAAAACCGCTCTTCAACGACTTTTCTGTGCCGTTTCCTCCTGAACTGGGTCAGGGAGGTGAGATCACCCTCCGAGATCTAATTGAGCGAGTCGTTCGTCACGAGGTAGAGACGTTTGCGCAACGACAAGACGAACGAAAACTCTTGCATGCTCTGACGGCACGAGATATTGAGGAATCGGCGGCCAAGGGCAAGATCGACATGGGAGGTCGCGACATGAAGCAGAATGTCGATGTAGACGAGGCGATCGGCACGGCATTGCAAGCATTCGAAGATGGTCTGTATTTGGTGGTAGTGGATGGTCAGGAGCAACGTAGTCTCGATTCGCAAGTGTTCCTCAAACCGGATAGTCGTCTGGCCTTTGTCCGACTAGTCATGCTGGCGGGAGGCTGATCGATGTTGACCTTTGAACAAGCACAGAAGCAACTTGAGCAGTTTCAGATCAAAAACTGGGAAAAGCAACGATTGGATGCGCTCACCGAGTTACCTGATGAAGTGAAAGTGATTGGATATCTGTTATTGGGTCGCAATTCTCAGGGCGAAATCTACTCCAATTGGAAAAAACAAAATGAAGCCAAGGAAAAGGCATTTAAGAAGCTAGTCCAATTGTCAACAGCAAATCGTAAAAAACTATTCGCTGTCTTTTTTCCCAGACTAGCTGACTACATGGAAAAGGCCTATCAACGGTTTCGCGAGTTACCATATGAGGTCGATTTTACCCGAAAAGGATTTCGCTCGCCCAACGATCCGGAAATTGCCGCAGCTGCACGCTACTATTGGGTGCAAAGCATGATCAACTCGTTTAAGGGCTACGATCCGGATTTACTCTGGGCCGCCGCTTGGGCTCCACATGTGGCCACTGGCTACAACTCTCAATCGCTGGGCGTACTTTTTGCCGTTGCTCTAGATGAAGGTGGACCAGTGGCCGAGGAACTCTTTACTATACTCAAGGAGTCGGCGACCAACGAGCATCCGATTGGGCAAATGGGCCGACATATCGTCATTAGTATGCTGGCCAGCTCACGGCCGGATGCCTGGGAATTCATTGAGAAACTATTGTTGGCGGCCCAGCGCCAAGAAGGGCTGCGCAGTGTCATCTTTGAAGCCGTTGATTTAACCCACCCAGAAGCATTCAAGCGAATGGTGCGACTAATTCTCCAAGAGAATTTGCTGCGTTTTTCATCGGTCGTTCGTGCCGTCGATGTCTGGTTTGGGTTGCAATGGAGCGCATTAACTCCCGCGGTACTAAAGCAATCGTTAGAACTAGTGCTAAAGTATCTCGACGATCCCGCTGCGAGAGCCAAAGCACTAAAAAATGATAAGGCAGAGTCTTTATATCTTGCTTTGTGGGCTATCGGTTTCGAGGATGCCCAACAAGCCATCGAGCCTGCTAAGAAGTTACTTGAAGATCGTGACGTCGAACGACGCTTCGTAGCTGTCAAGTTTCTTGCTGACTTGCAAATCAACGAAGTTCAACAACTACTGGTACAGTGTCTCGAAGATGAAGATTTGCGTATTGCTGTTACCGCTGCGGAAGCGATCACCAAAGCACAAGAACAGCCAAAGTTTGACCCGTGGAACCAACTCATTCATCTGCTGGAGAGGTTGCCAGAGAAGCCGAAGGAGAGCGAACCACTCGTTTGGCCTTGGGTCAGAGTGACACTATCTCGAAATCGAATTGCTGACCAACTCATCAATTATCTAGGTAAACGTCCGGCTACTGACTTAATTCCGTACATTCATGAAATGAATAGCTTTTGCAAGGGAGAATTAATTGACGCACTTACTCGAGAAAAGAACTGGGACTCCGCAACCCGCGATTTGTTATTCGATTTAGCAGGTGATCGAGATTCTTGGGTGCGTGACAAGGCACTACAAGCCTTAACACGAACCTCAATCACGGAAGTTGAGGCTCGGCGCATCGAGACACTACTGACTCGAAAAACCAGTGAAGTGCGTCAAGGTGTGCTACATCTTCTCAGCAAACAACCTGAGCCTCAATTATTAGCCAGTATTGATCGATTGTTGGCATCGAAGAAAATACTACAACGTCTGGCAGCTTTGGAGTTAATGCGACAACAGATTGAAAAGAAGAAATATGTTGAGGAATGCCGAAGTCGCGCAGTTGCTTATCGAGCTAATTTAAAACAGATTGACGAGGAAGAGCAGTTACATTTAGAAGCAATTCTCGATCTGAAACGAGAAACGCCGACACTAGAGAACTGTTTGGGGTTGATCGATCCGGCGACTCGTAGCAAAACTGTTGCTCCTAAGGCGCGCAAAGTGAAGTTCGCCTCGACAGCAGCAAACGAGTGTCTCAAAGAATTGGAGGAATTAATCAAAAAGCATGCCCTAACGCCAATTCAAATAGAGGGTTATGACGGACAAGACGAAATTCTCTTGGCCAACGCTGATTGGCGATTCCCCAATCCCGGACCGGGAACATCCGCTTTGGCGGAGGCACAAAAACGGCTACCGCTCTTCGATGTTTGGGAGGATTGGTATCACAATCGTGGTAAAAAGCTTAAAGATTCTGATGGTCTGGAATTAATTCGCGCTTTGGTCTGGTTCTCGTCCGCTGAGTTGGTTAAACAATTAAAATCAACTCATAGCAAGTATTGGTCGAAATTACTCAATCTGATGTTGGCGGACTATACTCCTATTCAACTAGAACACCTTCAGATATTGCACTCTCTGTTATTATGGCTTCTAAAATTACATCCCCCCGCAGGCACGATCGATTACTTGCTCGACGCCATTGAGACTGGCTACGCTCATGTCTCAGAAGAAGTGCTTAAACGAGTTGTGGATCATAATAATTGGCAAAAACGATCTCAAGACTGGCGAATTCAGTCACCAATTGATCGGTGGCTCATTGTATTGCATGATGTTCGACAACTGCATCCACAACTAATGACTGAGGACCAATTCAAACGGTTATGGAACTTACAGCACTGGCGCGATGAACCAGTACCTGGAGTTACCCGGGTGCGTCCTGATCTAGAGTTGCTAGTCGAGGCGTATCGACTTGGTCTGGCCAACCAAGCCGATGTGATCGATCAATTGATTGGACCTCCCGAAAATCGCTCGTTTCAAGATTTATATGAGTTGACTCAAGCAGATTGCCGTTATCTGAAAAGATGTCCGCAATTACAACCTTTAGTCGAAAAGGTTAAGAATCGTATTTTGGAAATCGAACTGCAACGAGGTGAGTTACCGACTGCTGCCAGTAAACCGGCGAAAAAAATCGCTTCAATCTCAGGATTGTCGCAATTGCTACATCTGTTGACCGCATTGGGAGGGAAACCTCCCTCGCGCTCACGCTATGGCGAGGGTCGGATTGACGTACTGACTCATTTGATTCAGGTATCGCATCCAACAATCGAGGACACTCCTGAATGCTTTGCTGAAGAAATGAAGAAAGCCAAGATCTCGCGTGAACGGCTTTTGGAATTGGCCTTTCTCGCTCCGGCTTGGCTAGAACACATTGAGCATACGCTTGGTTGGCCCGGCCTGCGCGAAGGCGTCTGGTGGTATTTGGCCCACATGCCTAGAGCATGGCCTGGAGTTGGTAGCTCTTCTGATACTGAGGAGAACTTCGTAGAGTTCGATCTGGTTCTCGATGAGGACACAGCGATTAGTTCTGGGGAATCCAACCAGGTCAATGAGCCATCTTCCAAATCCTCCTGGGAAAAATTGCTCGCCGAACGCACTCCGTTCAGTCTCGACGAGATGCGAGCGGGAGCCGTCGATTCCGTGTGGTTCCACCGTGTTTTCCCAAGATTAGGCCGCAAGCGTTGGGAGGCACTCGCCGAGGCGGCCAAGTTCGGTTGCGATGGAGTGGCTCACAAGAAAGCAATTCGTTTGACCGAAGTGCTACTCGGTCGAGCTAAACGAGCGGAATTGATTGCTGGCATTAAAAAGAAGAATCTTAAAGAAAACGTCCGCTTACTGGGATTGTTACCTTTGCCTGAAGGGAAACGGCGCGAGAATGAGCTACTAACCCGATATAAGGTGTTGATCGACTATCGGCGTTATGCACGCGGCCTTGGCCCCATGTCGCGAGAGCAAGCCGAGCGAACCGCAACGATTGGCCTCACTAATTTGGCCAAGACTGCCGGTTATAATGATCCGATCCGTCTAGAATGGGCAATGGAAGCGAAGCAAACAGGCGATCTCGCTCAAGGACCAGTCGCGGTTACAGTCAATGGCGTTACGGTGTCTCTGGCAATTAACTCCGAAGCTCAGCCGGAGATCTCCATTCATCGTGGAGAAAAACTACTCAAAACTCTCCCTGCTCCGCTACGGAAAAACAAGAAGGTCGTTGCTTTGCTTGAACGTCGAGCGGACCTGAAGCGTCAGGCCTCGCGAGTCAAGCAAACCCTTGAATCTATGATGGTGCGTGGGGACACGTTCACGGGCAGTGAGTTGCGTCAACTCTGTCTACATGCATTACTAAAACCAGCAATAGAACGGCTCGTGATTCTTGGCGAGGGAATTTGTGGTTACCCGATTGCTGGTGGTCAGGCTCTGGAGAATCACGAAGGGAAACGTGAGCCGGTCAAGTCCAATGAACAGCTTCGCTTGGCGCATCCATATGATCTGTTCAGCGCCGGGGATTGGGCAGCTTGGCAATCGCATTGTTTCCGCACCGAACGAGTACAACCGTTCAAACAAGTGTTCCGTGAACTATACATCATCACGGCGCAGGAGAAGGTCGATGGTACCGCATCTAGTCGTTATGCCGGTCAGCAAGTGAATCCCCGCCAGGCAATGGCTCTGTTCGGAAGTCGTGGGTGGGCAACCCGAGAGGCAATCTCGAAGACATTTCACGAAGCGGGCATCGTGGCCGAAGTGTGGTTTCGCCATCACGGCTGGACCGGAGCTGAGGTAGAAGGGTTGACTCTTGACACAATTCGATTCCGACGAGTAAACGAAGCCAAGTCGATGCCTTTAACCGAGGTACCTCCTCGCCTATTCTCCGAGGTAATGCGCGATTGCGACTTAGTGGTCAGCGTAGCCCACGTCGGTGGAGTGGATCCTGAGGCCAGTGCCAGCACGGTACAGATGCGTGAAGCCCTTATTCGAGAGACTTGTGCGCTCTTGAATATCAATAATTTTGACATTGTCAAGCAGCAGGTACGCATCCAAGGAAAACTCGGAAACTACTCTGTGCATTTGGGCAGCGGTGTGGTGCATCGTCAACCTGGCGGGCATGTTTGTATCGTGCCTGTACATTCGCAGCATCGTGGCCGATTGTTTCTGCCTTTCGCCGATGACGATCCACGCACTGCGGAAGTTGTCAGCAAAGTGCTGCTGTTAACTCGTGATCACGAAATTCAAGATCCGTCGATTTTGGAACAACTTCGTTCCTAAATCGATCAGTAATAGCTAGGAGTGGCTCTCAACTTTCGATCTAAGAGTTGAGAGCCGTCCTAATTTGGATTTACTGTATCTAAAATGACGAGAAAATTGACTGCAGCGCTGCTAAAGTTCGCGGGCTGAGGCCTGCGGCTACCTGTGAATGCGTTTGCAGATGTCTGTCAATCAAAACTGGTAGTCGCAAGCTTCAGTTTACGATCCGCTTTACTATCTTGCGATGCGTACTAGAACAGTCCCAATTCGAGTTGTGCCGCTTCTGAAAGGCGGTCTTTCGTCCAGGGTGGCTCCCATACCAGTTCCACAGTCGCAGATCGAACTCCGGGAACGGAGACAATCTTCTCTCGAACCTGCTGCGGAAAGGAGCCAGCTACCGGGCAGTTGGGCGTAGTCAATGTCATGCGAACGAACACGTCTCCGGAATCGGCCACATTCAACTCATAGATCAATCCCAGATCATAAATGTTAACGGGCAATTCAGGATCGAAAATGGTCTTTATAGCCGCGATTACGCGGTCTTTGAGCGGTGCATCAGAAGGAAGTTCGACATTTGAGATGTTTTGTGGGTCTGTTTTCTCCCCCATGAGGGGGAGATGAATGCGTTTCTCACTCATCGAATATCATCCCGCTAAAGCTGCGGCGTGTTGTTTCAACCGTTGGACCATCGCTGCCAGACCGTTGCGACGATTCATGCTCAAATGCTGATCAAGTCCCAGTTTTCGGAAGAATCCGTCGATGTCAAATGCCAGAATCTCCTTTGCACGTTGACCTGAATAGACGTGTTCTAGCAAGGCAATCAAGCCACGCACTAACTCCGCGTCGCTGTCGGCGAGAAACTCTAGGACATCTTTACTACCCGGTTTTTGTCGAGCAGTCAAATGGACGATGCTCTGACAACCATGCACGCGAGTGCATTCAGTTTTCAGTTCCTCGGGCATTGGCGGAATTTTACTGCCCAATTCAATCAAGTACTGATAACGATCTCCCCAATCCTCTAGTAGATCAAAGACATCTAAGATCTCCTGGGCTGCTTCTGTTGGACTGTGCCCCATCGCAGGAGCAAAAGCGAGATCGACTCGTGGAGGACAGGTATCGCGTGTAGAGCCACAAAGAACGGCCTCTGCAGGGCAACTCTCTGAGGTCATCGCCAGCGTCCGTGTTCGTTTGGCACCTTCCTCGACGATTCGTTCCAAAGCATTGGCGAATAAGTCAATCTCGGTGAGAGTGTTGTACATGGCCACCGACATGCGAACAGTACCGCTGATGCCGAGTCGATCCATCAGCGGTTGGCAACAATGATGGCCAGTCCGGACGGCGATCCCGTGCAAATCAAGCCGAGTGCCAACGTCTAGCGGAGCCAGAACTGGTTCAGTTACGAGGAACGACAGTACCGCAGCTTTATTAGGAGCCTGCCCGATGAGGCGAATGCCGCGAATCTGTTCGAGTCGTTCGGTAGCATAGCGTAACAGCTGGTCCTCATGCTCGGCAATCTGAGGCAGCCCGACACTTTGCAGATAATCCACTGCCACGCCCAGACCAATCACACCAGCGATGTTCGGAGTTCCTGCCTCGAATTTGTTAGGAAGCTCAGCATAAGTGGTACGCTCAAACGTCACTTGCTTAATCATGTCGCCACCACCCTGCCAGGGAGGCATCTCTTGAAGCAAGTCCGCTTTACCGTACAGCACGCCAACTCCGGTCGGACCATACAGTTTGTGGCCAGATAGCACTAACCAATCGCAATCCATTTCCTGAACATCAATGGCATAGTGAGAGATCGATTGAGCCGCGTCGATCAACACCTTGGCCCCTCTGGCATGGGCAAGTTCAATAATTCGCTCAACCGGATTGAGCGTGCCCAACGAGTTCGACAGATGCACCATGCTCACCAGTCGAGTTCGCGAACTGAGCAGTTTCTCGTACTCGTCAAAGAGCAACTCACCATCGTCACTGATAGGAACGACCTGTAACACTGCCCCAGTGGCTTGACAGACCATCTGCCAAGGTACGATGTTGCTGTGATGCTCCATCGTGGAGATGAGGATCTCATCACCGGGTCTCAAAAAGGTACGCCCCCAACTTTGGGCCACGAGATTGATGCCTTCGGTGGCTCCACGAGTAAAGATGATCTCGCGATGATCGTGAGCGTGAAGGAAACGGCAAATTTTTTCACGAGCTTCCTCGAACTCTCGGGTGGCTCGTTCGCTCAGCTGATGCACGGCTCGATGAATGTTTGCGTTATCTTGGGTGTAATAACGCTGAAGAGCATCCAGCACCACCTTGGGTTTCTGGGTGGTGGCGGCATTATCCAGATAAACCAGCGGTCGACCATGCACCTTTTGCCGAAGAATCGGAAAATCGTCTCGGAGACGTTGGACGTCGAACGATCGCGACTCTACTGGCGCTGGCATGGAACTAGGCACCGTCTGGCTAATAATGGACATAGTTACTCGCCTTCTTCTAACTTCGGCAGGTGGTTTGCTTCCAACAAAGTGCGTTCCAATTTTTGGCGTAATGAGGGCACTTGGATGCGACTTACAATATCGTTAGCAAAAGCATATGTCAGCAACGATCGTGCCTGATCTGCTCCGATGCCCCGAGATCGCAGGTAAAAGAGTTGTTGCTCATCTAATTGACCAACCGTTGCTCCGTGAGTGCATTTCACGTCGTCCGCGTAGATTTCCAACTGCGGTTTTGTGTTGATCGTCGCATCATCGGAAAGCAGTAGTGTTTGGTTCGTCTGTTTGGCATCAGTTTTTTGAGCATCGAGTCGGACGAAGATCTTGCCGTTGAACACGCCGCGAGCCTTGTCGTCCAGAATGCCCTTGTACAGTTCATGACTGGCACAATGCGGCATAGCGTGATCGATGACCGTGTGATTGTCCATATGCTGCGTACCACGAGCCAAATATAGACCGTTGACAGTCGCTTCGGCATGGCTGCCAGTGAATTTCACGCGGACCTCGTTGCGGACTAGTTCTCCACCCATACCAAAATAATGTGTGGAGAAATTTGACTTGTACGGGGCTACTACCTGCGTTGTGGCAAGGTGGTAGGCATTCGGCGACTCATGCTGGATCTTGTAATGATCGACTAATGCTCGTTCTCCGAGAACGATTTCAGTCACGGCATTGGTCAAGTAATGAGTTTGGGGAATGCCGTGGTAATCCTCGACGAGTGTGAATTGTGCCTCAGTGCCGACAACTATCAAAAGTCGACGATAATACAGAGCGGGAATATCGCTTTGATGCTCGGTTGACCAAACAACAGTGATCGGCTCAACCACCGCACCAGGCGGAATGTAGATGAACAAACCGTCGCGCCAGAAGGCAGTGTTCAGAGCAACGAATGGGTGCTGCTTGAAGTCGGCATACTGACCCAGGTGGGACTCAATCAGTTCCGAAAAACGGTTCAGCCCTTCTTTTAGAGACAGCACTTGCACACCGTGAGGCAATGAGCCGCACTCGACGCACGGAGATAGTCCGTTGTCGTACCGCATTGGGGTCCGTACAATTGGGCCGACATTCGTGAATTTCCAGTCCTCGTCTCGTTCGCCGGGAAACCCTAGTTCGCCAAATCGGGCGATGGCAGCCCGGCGGAGCCGCGCGATCGTCGGCAGGTCGTGACCGGGCATGGACTTCTCTAGCTCGGTGAAAGCATCGAGGTGCGTTTTGGATGTACTGAGTTCCGAGTTGAGAGCAGTTGCCATGCTACACCCCCGCCGGCACGCGGTCTTCGATGCCCAGGCCAGCGTAGCCTTTTTCTTCCAATTCCAGTGCCAGCTCTTTGCCGCCACTTTTTACGATTCGACCATTCGCCAGAATGTGTACTCGATCTGGCACGATGTACTGCAACAACCGCTGATAGTGGGTAATGACTAACATCGAACGGTTGGGACCTCGCAAAGCATTCACGCCATCCGCAACGGCCCGTAAAGCATCAATATCGAGTCCAGAATCCGTCTCGTCGAGAATCGCAAGTTTGGGATCGAGAACGGCCATGTGGAAGATCTCATTACGTTTCTTTTCGCCGCCGGAAAACCCCTCATTGACCGGTCGCTTCAACAAGTCATCTTTAAGTTGAATTAGCTTCATCTTTTCGCGCACGAGTTTGAGAAACGCTCCAGCATCCAGTTCCGATTCGCCACGATGCTTGCGAATAGCATTAACTGCGGCTCGAAGGAAATAAGTGTTAGTCACTCCAGGAATTTCGACGGGATACTGAAAAGCCAGGAATACGCCTTCACGCGCACGTTCCTCCGGATCCATCTCCAGTAGATTTTTTCCTTCGTAGAGCACTTCGCCCTCAGTCACTGCATAAGCATCTCGACCAGCGAGTACGCCCGCCAAAGTGGATTTTCCAGATCCATTTGGCCCCATAATGGCATGCACTTCACCGGAACGAACGGTGAGATCAATTCCGCGCAGAATCTCACGATCTTCGACACTAGCATGAAGGTTTCTAATTTCGAGCATGTATCCTTCTCTCTTGTTGAGATTCAGAATTTATTCTGTCAGGTTCAACTGAGGTTGCCTTACCAATCCAATCTAGTTGTCCTGAGAACTAAACTGCAAATAACATTTAGTTAGCTAACAGATGGAATCAATCATTATTATCAATTGGAATGCTATTGCGTTGAGCATTCTCGCATCACTTCTGGAAGAGTGAGTTGTTGAGTTCCAATCTGTCAAACTACCTAACACCTTCAATTTCAGCCCACACTTCCTTCCAGACTCACTCCCAATAGTTTTTGTGCCTCAACGGCAAACTCCATCGGCAATTCGCGGAAGACCTCTTTGCAGAAGCCATTGACAATCAGGTTCACGGCATCTTCCGTCGAAAGCCCACGTTGCCGGCAATAGAAAATCTGATCCTCGCCGATTTTGGACGTGGAAGCTTCGTGTTCGACTTTGGCTGTCGAGTTTTTTACCTCGATATAGGGGAAGGTATGGGCACCGCAGCGATCGCCAATTAAGAGAGAATCACACTGGGAATAGTTGCGAGCGTGGTTTGCCCCTTTGTTGATCTTCACTAAGCCGCGATAAGTATTTTGTCCATTTCCAGCTGAGATTCCCTTGGAAACAATGGTGCTTCGTGTGTTTTTGCCCAGATGAATCATCTTCGTGCCGGTGTCGGCTTGCTGCTTACCCTTGGTCAATGCCACAGAGTAAAATTCACCGATGGAATCGTCACCTTGCAGGATACACGAAGGATATTTCCAAGTGATCGCACTACCCGTTTCTACTTGAGTCCAACTGATCTTCGAGGCTCGCCCTTTGCAAATGCCTCGCTTGGTGACGAAGTTGTAAATGCCGCCTTTGCCCTCCTTGTCGCCAGGATACCAATTTTGGACCGTCGAATATTTGATCTCGGCACGATCTCCATTGGCAATCAGTTCGACAACGGCTGCATGCAGTTGATTCTCGTCGCGTTGTGGAGCGGTGCAACCTTCGAGATAACTGACATAGGCTCCCTCTTCAGCGACAATCAGCGTTCGCTCGAACTGTCCGGTACCGGCAGCATTGATACGGAAGTAAGTGGAAAGCTCCATTGGACAGCGCACGCCTTTAGGGATGTAGCAGAACGACCCGTCGGTGAATACAGCACTATTCAGAGCGGCAAAGTAGTTGTCGGTGTGCGGCACAACACTACCGAGATGTTTGCGAACCAATTCCGGATGTTCTCGAACTGCCTCGGAGAAGGCGCAGAAGATAATTCCCTTCTCCGCCAGGGTTTTCTTGAAGGTAGTCGCGACCGAGACACTGTCGAAAACAGCATCAACCGCCACTCCGCTCAATCGTTTTTGCTCATCGAGTGGAATCCCCAATTTCTCGAAGGTACGACGAAGCTCAGGATCAACCTCATCCATACTTGCGAGCTGTTTTTTTTGCTTTGGTGCAGAATAGTAGATAATGTCCTGATAATTAATCGGAGCAAATTGGACATTCGGCCACCAACGCGGCTCTTCTAAGGTGAGCCAGTGACGATAGGCTTTCAATCGCCAATCGAGGAGCCAATCCGGTTCTTGTTTCTTGGCCGAGATAAGTCGGATGATGTCCTCATTCAGTCCCGGAGGAACAGAATCCGCCTCGATCGCCGTAACAAACCCATGCTCGTATTCTTTATTGGCGAATTCTTCAATTGTGTTTGTTGAAGTGCTCATCGGTTTTCCCATGTGGAGCAATAAGACTATTAACTATACCGTCCTAGTCACGACCGAGATAACGGTGTAAGTTGCAACAGTGGAACCTCGTCGCGGAGCTGCTCTTTTAATCGCATAATGACCGGAATATACTGATTTAATAGATCTTCTAGTGTGATTTGGTCCAGCGTATGCCGCAACCAATGCTCGAGCGTTTGCCATAATTCGCGCAAGGAACAACTGTCGGTGTGAACACAAGGTCCAGTGGTCTCTGGGCCGGCGTGCCGTTCGCAATATCCTGGATCGTCAAACAAAGGTTCGCCCAGGGCGAGCATGACACTTCCCAGACGAATCTCATTTGCCGGTCGCGCGAGGTGATAGCCGCCAGCACGGCCACGCACGCTTTCAATGAAACCAGCCTGCCGCAACACGCCGAGTAATTTACCAACGTAGGGAGTCGAGAGATTTTCAGCCTGGGCGATCTCTGGAATAGTCAGTGACTGACCGGCACGAGCAAGTCGTAGCAGACAGCGAACGCCGTACTCCTCTTGCGCCGTGATTTTCATGTACTCTCCTTATCTCTCGATCTGCTTCAGCAGCATTGTAGGAATCTCTACTTTTTTGTCAAGAATCGCAGTGTTAATTTGCATTATAAGTTGACGTAAGGTATTTTCGTAATTCAATTTTGGTACTTCGGAGACTGGATACTCAGTGCTTACCTTCCGAATCCTTCCCCAATTCTTCACATTGCTTTTACTAGCTGAGTTAGATCTGAACGGATAAGCTGGTAAAAATAAGATACTAGTTTCTCCACTTACGAGCCGCATCTCATGATCCGTACTTTTGCCTTATATGCGTTACTCCTCATCAGCCTGTGTTTCGTTTGTCAGTCGGATTCAATTGCCGAAACACCGAAGAAGGAATCCGACGAGTTCTTCAACTCGGGTAAAATAATTCATGTTCACATTACGTTGGATAATAAGTCGCTGGACTCCTTACGACGTGAGCCGCGCAAGTATGTAAAAGCCAACCTGAAAGTAGGTGACAAGGAATATAAAGACGTCGGGATTCATCTAAAAGGGGCTGCGGGAAGTTCTCGAGGAATCGATGACAAACCAGGCTTGACGATCAACATGAATAAGTTTGGTGTTGAGCAACGCTTTTACGGCATGGACAAATGGCACCTAGCAAACTCAGTTCAAGATCCCAGCTACGTTTCCGAATTGATTTGCGGCGAGTTGTTCCGCACCGTGGGAGTGCCAGCTTCTCGTATCAGTCACGCTGTGGTCACGATTAACGGTAAGCGTCGAGGCTTCTACTACCTCAAAGAGGGCTACGATAAGTACTTCCGCCGACACTGGTTTGAGAATCCAACAGGAAATCTTTACGATGGCGGCTTTTTGCGCGACATCGATCAACCGCTGCAACTCCTGTCAGGATCAAAGAATGGTGTCAAGAATCATGAGGATCTCAAAGCGCTGCACAAAGCAGCCAACGAACGTGATCACAACGTGCGATTTCAAAAACTAGAGAAGCTGCTCGATTTGGACAAATTTATTAGCTATCTCTGCATGGAAGTGATTACCTGGGACTGGGATGGTTATCCCATGAACCGAAACAATTACCGGGTTTATCATGATCCTGTAAAAAATAAGATCATCTTTTTTCCCTCTGGTATGGATCAAATGTTTGGAGATCCCAACGGAACGATTTTTCCTGGAATGCATGGAGTAGCACGAGCATTGCTAGAGACCAAAGAAGGGCGGAAGCGGTATCTCACGAGGATGGAAGAGATCATGCAGAAGCACTTCAAAGTAGAGGAATTGCACAAACGTTTGGATGAACTACAAAAGCGGCTCCAACCTGCCTTGGCTGAGGTAGATAGCGGTGCAGGACGCGACTATCCTCATCATATCAATCGACTAAAAACCGCTATTCGCGATCGAGCCAAGAGTATTGACAATCAACTCAAACAGGCAAAGAAGTGAGCGAGTGAATCGCTCTCGACTTCTCGGTGGTTGATCGTTATAGGCTCTCACTGAAATCAGATCACTGTGGATTCAGGGAGGGCCTCGCGATGAGGAGGTTGCTGTGGTTGCCGTTAGCGGCAGCCTTCGGAATGATAGGTTCGGCAGCCTGGGTGTCAGCGCAGCAGGCTGAAGAATTTGGCGTGCTGAAAACCACTCCCGCATCTGCTCCGGCTACCACTCGCACCGTGCCTGCTGGGATTGAACCGATTCATCCCCAATCGGTCAGTAATCCTCGTCCGGTGAATCCCTATCCACTGACAACAGATGCTGGAACGTGGTTGATTTGTGCTACGACCTATCTGGGACCAGATGGCCAATCATTGTCGCGACAAGTCGTCGAAGAGTTACGTCAAAAGCACAAACTCCCAGCATACATTTTCAATCGTGGGGACGAAGAGCGTCGTAAGCAAGACGAAGAGTTTCGTGAAATGCAGAAGCGCTATCCTGGCGTACCACTCAAGAAGAAAGTTTATCGCGTTCAGGATCAATATGCGGTGCTTGTGGGTGGGTTCAAAGATTTTGAAAGTGCCAGTGCCTATCTCCCCAAGTTCAAAAAGCTGCCTCCTCCGACGCTCCACCTGGACAATGGAAAGAGTCCATATGAACTACTGACCTACCAGGAAATCGATCCGGAAACCAAAAAGCCGGTCACTCGCACTGGGCGACTTCATCCTTATGCCAACGCCATGGTGGTGCGAAATCCACTGATTCCACACGAAGTCTCCAATAAGCCCAAATGGGATCCGTTTTGGAAAAAACTCAATGAAAACGAGGAATACAGCTTGTTGAAAAACCCCAAAAAGTACACGTTAGTTGTGAAGGAATACATGGGAGCGAGAACGCTTCAATCAGCTCAGCAGACTCAAGGAAATGCCTTCCTCAACGCGATCGGCCTAGGAGGAGCCAAAGAGGGGGAAGGACTCGATGCAGCCGCGCAACAAGCTCATGAATTAGCCAAATTTCTGCGCCAACCTGCTCTAGGTTTCACGGCCTGGGTACTTCATACTCGCTACACCAGTGTCGTGTGCGTCGGTGGGTTCGACAGCCCAGATGATCCCGAATGTCAACGTCTGCAACGCCAACTCTCCAACATCAAGTTCAACACACAGAATGGTACTGATCCCATCGGTCTACTACCGGTGCCGATTGTTACCGAAGTACCTCGTCCGTAACTGTACGCATCTGAGCAGTAGTTCCTGTGACGTGCGATTCCCGGTCTAAGTGCCAGGAGTCGCACGTCGTCGTTGTTGATTCAAGTCCCACGACCAATCGATCGGGGATCTCTATAATCACTCCTAAGCAAGGGAAACCCTGTATTTGATTCGAGGAGTCGATGGACACGCTGCTAATTGTCGTTTACACTCTGCTGGCGGTGGCTGGACTGAAGTTGCTGGTTCTGTTCATCGCGGGAGGGTTCAGTTTCGCCCGCTTCGGACTTGCCCTACGAACTTACTTTAAGGTGCTAGGTAATGCCGAGTTTGCTGGACGCATTCAATCCCTTTTATCTGCGGACGGAGCAGATTCGAATAAGTCGAAAAAGCTTTCCGGGGAACCTTTGCGATTGCTGAATCTGCTCCAGCGTGAAGGAAGATTACTGGATTTTCTGCTCGAAGACCTATCTGGTGCCAGTGATGAGCAAATCGGTGCGGGAGTACGTGAGATCCATAAGAAATCGCGAGCTATTCTCAAGGAACATCTCACACTTGAGCCAGTCATGGCCGGGCAAGAAGAAACAATGGTCGAAGTGCCACCTGGATTCGATCCCTCTGCGATTCGATTGACGGGCAATGTGACTGGCAAGCCGCCCTTCAAAGGAGTTCTCAAGCATCATGGATGGCGTGTGAAAGCGTACAAATTGCCCGCTCCGGCTTCGGGAGTGGATGAACTGGTCGTCGCTCCAGCGGAAGTCGAACTTCCCTGACTGGTTATTGGGTATCGAACTCTGATTAGAAAAATCGAGTTGCTAGATCCCAAGTCTCGATCATAGTACAACGGTTGAACCGGCTCCTGGTTTGTGTTCGCAGAGGTTACGTTATGGCATCGCGATACGTCGTTGGCATTGATCTGGGGACAACGAACAGTGCCTTGGCTTACGTGGACACAACTGCTGACGAAAAAGAGCAACGTCCTGTTATATTGCCCATTCCGCAAGTGGTGCAACCTGGCGTGGTCGAAGATCGCTCGCTTTTGCCTTCTTTTCTTTATCTACCTCGACCTGGAGAAGTGCCCGCGGGCAGTCTGCGGCTCCCCTGGGCAGCCGAGCGCGATTTTGCCGTGGGTGAATATGCTCGCAAAGTGGGCACTCAGGTGGAGACTCGTTTGGTTAGTTCCGCCAAATCGTGGCTATGCCATGCCGGGGTCGATCGCAAAGCTGCAATACTTCCTTGGAAGGCCGGCGAAGGAGATAGACGCGTTTCTCCTTTGGAAGCGTCAACTCTCTACTTGAAGCACCTCGCCGAGGCATGGAATCGTCGCATGGCCGGCGAGAAAGAGGAACTGAAGCTGGAACATCAGGAGATTGTACTGACGGTTCCAGCCTCGTTCGATGCCATCGCACGCGAGTTAACCGTGGAAGCTGCTCGCGCCGCTGGTCTGGAGCATCTCACTCTCATCGAGGAGCCGCAAGCTGCTTTTTATGCTTGGATTGATCATCAAGGAGACGCCTGGCGCAAACAGGTCAAACTCGGGGATGTGGTTCTGGTCTGTGACGTCGGTGGCGGCACCACTGATTTGAGCTTGATTGCTATCAGCGAAGACGCTGGACGTTTAGAGTTAGCCCGAGTCGCGGTCGGAGACCATATCCTGTTGGGCGGCGACAACATGGATTGGAAGCTCGCCTATGTGATGGCCGAGCAGTTTGCGGCCCGATCGATCAAACTCGATTTGGGACAAATGCAGATGCTTCGTCATAGCTGTCGCGAAGCCAAAGAATCGCTCTTTGCGGATCCGAAATTGTCTAGTGCTCCCGTTACTGTTGTCGGTCGAGGAAGCAAAGTGATCGCCGGCACCATCAAAGGGGAGTTACAACGGTCGGATCTGGAAAAGGAGCTGTTGGAGGGCTTCTTTCCTGAGTGCCCCGCGGATGCCGTGCCCAAGCCTCAGCGAACCACAGGATTTCAAGAGATCGGACTACCTTATGCCAGTGACCCGGCAGTGACAATTCACCTTGCCCATTTTCTCTCGCGGAACGCGACCGAATTAGCCCAACATACAGGTGGACCGCCTCGACCAACGGCGGTTTTGTTCAATGGTGGCGTATTCAAAGCCACATCCATGCAACAACGGATCGTTAATGTCCTCAATCGTTGGGGACAAGGATCCGACTCGCCAGTCCGGGTGTTGCCCTCCGCTGACCTGGATCTTGCCGTCGCACGTGGCGCGGCCTACTACGGCATGGTGCGACGTGGCAAGGGGGTGCGTATTCGTGGCGGTACAGCACGCACCTACTACGTCGGTGTTGAAACCTCGTTACCAGCCATCCCAGGTGCTCCGCCTCCCCTCAAAGCACTTTGTGTCGTGCCGTTTGGCATGGAGGAAGGGACGTCGGTAGATGTGCCCGGTCAAGAATTCGGATTGGTTGTGGGCGCACCTGCTGAGTTTCGTTTTCTCGGCTCTAATATACGACGCGAAGATCCAGTTGGCGCTCTAATTGATGACTGGCAGGGGGAGATTGACGAACTCACCCCAATGCAAGCAACCTTGGCCGCCTCTTCAGGACAAGGACAGATTGTACCCGTGCATCTTCACAGCAAGGTCACCGAAGTGGGTACACTTGAGCTATGGTGCATCAGTCGCGACGGCAAACAACGCTGGAAGCTCGAATTCAATGTTCGCGGCTGAGAATTGGCTTACTTCTTAATCGAGTTATCGAATGGGAAATCGAACGCTTTGCTAGGATAATCCTCACGAGCGGAACACCACGGCCAGTCAAGAACTCGGGCACATAGCCCTGCCTTCACGGGGTTGTAATCCACATAATCGATGATCCGTTCGAGTTCATCGTAATCTCGAACTCGTTGTAAAAAGGACAGGGGATGCCAGGCGATGCCGGTTCGCTCCGCAGTTTCTCGCTTCCAGGTTGTTAGCACATCGGCTAATGGGCTGTCCGTATCTGGTTGTTCACCGAGAGTTGTCTCATGTGCCTCCACACTTCGATCCATGCGAAGCAGCGCATGTACATGATTAGGCATCAGGCAGTAGGAAATTAATTGATACTTCGTTCCGTCCAAGCTTTGGAGGGCATCACGAACGCTCGTAGCTACATCGACGCGACTGATTAACTGATCATCCGTGGAACGATCGAGCAAATCATCGAGTTTACTAAAGAGAAGTTTATGAGCAACGGGTAGGCGATCCGCTGGATTCAATCCGCGTATCGCGAAGTGGAGCAACCAACGTTTCCGAGCAGTATAAATTCGGTTGACTACGTCCGGGTCGAGAGAGTTGGCAAGGCGTAGTGTAACAAAATAAACGACTCCAGAAACCTGTGGGCGCGGTAGCTTCTGTCGAGAAGGTCGTTCCTCAATGAACATAATCGCCTCCTGCCACTCAGAGACGCTTGGGTAAACAAGACATTATCACTCCGTCACGTCTCCCGCAAGGGGGTACTGTGAGAATTTTTGTCGGAAGTTATGCTTGCTAGCTCTGTTCAATCCACCTTAGGGCCCTTACAACGTTCGCCGGAGGGAAATATCCGTGGCCTTAGTCGTGATCCTCACTACTCTGGGGGCTTATCTTACGGGGTCGATTCCGTTCGGCTACCTCGTCGGTCGTGCTCGTGGAGTGAATGTCTTGACCAGTGGGTCAGGCAACATTGGTGCAACGAATGTCGGAAGGGTGTGTGGCAAACGATGGGGAGTACTCGTTTTTCTGCTCGACTTTGCCAAAGGAGCTGTTCCGGTTTGGCTCGCTAGCCTTTGGGATGCGAAGGTGAATTCTGCCTGGCTACCACAAACTTTGCCTGTACTAGCTGGAATCTCCGCCTTTCTGGGCCATCTATTTCCGATCTGGTTGGGGTTTCGAGGAGGCAAGGGCGTGGCGACAGGAGCCGGCGTAATTGCTGTGCTGGTTCCATTTCTTACACTGTTGGTTTTGGTGGTCTGGGGGATTCTTGTCTATTTCACACGTTTTATCTCGTTAGCTTCGATGTTGAGTGCTTCTCTATTATTTGTGTTGCGCATCACGCTCTACCCTGCTCCCTGGAGTCGCGATCATCTTATTGTGACCTTGTTTTGTTTGCTTGGTGCGATACTGGTACTGATTCGCCATCATGCCAACATTCGTCGACTGTTCGCAGGCACCGAACCTCACGTTTAAGGATTTTGTATGTATATCTTATTCCGTCAAGTACATGTTCTCGCCGTTTCACTCTGGTTCGGTTCCGTGGTCTTCTTCACCATTTCAGGAGTGCTTATATTTCAATCCTTTCGCGAGTTGAGCAATCTTGCTCCTGCGGAGCGTCCCTTGTGGTTTCCCGTTCCCGAGTTTTACGCCGGCGAGGCTCCAACAGGTCTTCCGTCCCCGTTGCGATTGGAACAAGGTTCGCGAGCGGCTGGAGTGGCGGTTGGTGGAATTTTTCCATTTTATTACGCACTGCAATTCGGATGTGGTATGCTCGCTGTTCTCAGTGCGTGGTATCTTGGGCGAAGCCAACTTGGGATCTGGTCTCGGAGGCGGTTCCTGGTGTGCCTGCTGGCCCTGCTGACAGTCGTGCTAGGTTGGTGGCTGGAACAGCGAGTCAGCGAGCTGAGAGTTTCCAGAAATGAGTTGACCGATCTTGTTCTCATAAGTCCAGAGCCTTCCACAAAAGTTCTTGCAGAAATGCAAGCCGCGCGAGAAGCGTTCGGATATTGGCATAATTGGAGTTTGATCCAGAATTTTCTGACTCTGATCTTGGTGTTTGCCATTACTTGGATGATCCCGATGCTGTCCAACGATTCGTTTTGTAGACACTAGATTCATCGCTTTTTTCTTTCGGACTCAGCCAGATGTCTCGCTATAAAATTCTGATTGCCGACGATGATCCAGTCGGCCGTGAGCTGCTTGCCTTCGCTTTGTTGTCCAACGATTTCGAGGTGGAAGCAGTAAGCGATGGGGAACAAGCCTGGCACGTGTTGCAACAGACAACAACGCCGATTCTGGCAGTTCTTGATTGGCACATGCCCATTTTGGATGGTTTGGAAATCTGTCGCCGGGCACATCGTTTTCCAGAATCGAAACTGGTTTATCTGATTTTGTTAACTGGAAACACGGGGCGCGATGCAGTCGTTCGAGGTCTAGAAGCGGGTGCTCACGATTACATCACGAAACCCTTCGACAACGAGGAAATGTTAGCCCGAATTCGGGTCGGATTACGCATGTTGACGTTGCAACAGACTTTGGCTGACCGTGTTCGTGAACTGGAGTCAGCAATTTCCAACGTCAAAAAGTTGCAAGGGTTGTTACCTATTTGTAGCTACTGCAAAAGTATCCGTACAGACGAGGATTATTGGCAACAAGTCGAGCATTATTTGAGCGCGCATACGGAAGCTGAATTCAGCCACGGCATTTGTCCCAGTTGTTACAAGAAGGTTATTGAGCCGCAACTACGCCAATTTCAAAATCGACTGCCATCTCGACCACTAGATGATACGAAACAGAAGTGATTTCGACTACGACCGACAATCTCAGTTGCCGTCTGCTCGCCGTTCTCGTTGAGTTGGAGCCAAGTTGAGCCAGGCAAGAGTGGAGCCTTCCGCGCAGGCCGACGGACGGAGTCGTAGTCCGTAGGCGGACGTTCAGCCGTTCACAAAGTTTTCAAGGGTAAACGCGATCACCCTGCGGTCAGCGGCCGAGGCAGCCTTGTTAATGGCTATTCGTGACTTGTCAAAACATTCATTCCGTGCCGTCTCCAAGTTGAAGTTATTCTTGAACTCCTGCAGGTTTGCGGTCCACTGGTGAGCCTTCGGGACTAGACAATCTCGGGCTAGTATGTGTTAATGCCAAGAGCATTTGAATTCGAGACTTTGAACTCCACTGCCGCATCCATGAGCGATGTGACCCGTATCCTGAACGCTATCCAGCGCGGCGAGTCCGGCACGGCTGACCAGCTGCTGCCGTTGGTTTATGATGAACTGCGCCAGCTCGCAGCTCAGCGGCTGGCTCAGGAGCGGCCAGGACAGACGCTCAACGCCACAGCTCTGGTTCACGAAGCGTATCTCCGTCTGGTAAACACCGACGAGGTGCAGCACTGGGACAGCCGTGGCCACTTCTTCGCTGCGACGGCTGAAGCGATGCGGCGGATTCTAGTGGAGCAAGCTCGCCGTAAACAGGCTCTCAAGCATGGAGGCGGAAGGCGGCGGTTGCCGCTTGCTGAGTTTCATCGCGTCACGGAATTCCCCGAGGATCTGCTTGATCTCGATGATGCTCTGACCCGATTCGCCGTAGAAGAGCCGGACAAGGCCCGCTTGGTGCAACTTCGCTTCTTCGCTGGCTTGTCCAATGCTGAAGCGGCCGCGGCCCTGGGTATTTCTGTGGTTACTGCTGAGCGTTGGTGGACCTTCGCCCGTGCTTGGTTGTACAGCGAGTTGCAAAATGAGGATGAGAATCCTGCCCCTCCGTGAGGGAATACAGTTCGATTTTTCGCATTGAAGACAATGGCGTCGTGGATGCGGAGCAGGATATGAACGAACCATCACCGGCGGAAGTCTTGTTCTTTGCTGCCCTGGAGAAGGCCACTCCCGAGGAGCGAGCCGCCTACCTCGACGAAGCTTGTTCCGGCAAAGAGGCGTTGCGTCAGCGGGTCGAACGGCTCCTAGCTGCCTATCCGCTGGTTGGTCAGTTCCTGGAGCGTCCCATCACGGAAACAATAGACCTTGGGACACGGAAGACAGATGACGGGATCGCAGCGGATCTCGGCTTTCTCGCTGCGTCGACTGCCCCGGATTCATTAGGTCGGCTAGATCATTATGAGGTTCTCGAAGTCGTTGGTCGTGGCGGAACGGGAATTGTCCTGCGCGCCCGGGATACTAACCTGCTGCGCATCGTCGCTCTTAAAGTGCTGGCCGCGCCGCTGTCGGCCTCAGGAACGGCTCGACGCCGCTTCGCGCGAGAAGCCTGCTCGGCTGCCGCGGTGCGCGATGATCATGTCGTCGATATCCACGCCGTCTATGATACGCCGGTCCCCTACCTGGTCATGGAGTTCATCGACGGCTGCAACCTGAAAACACTTGTCCGGCGGAACGGCCCGCTAGAGGTCAAGGAGATCCTGCGAATCGGTATTCAGGTTGCCAATGGTCTGGCCGCTGCTCACAAACAGGGACTGATTCACCGCGACGTTAAGCCGGCCAATATCTTGCTGGAAAATGGCGTGCAGCGTGTTAAGCTGACTGACTTTGGCCTAGCTCGCGCAGCCGACGACGCCAGCCTGTCACAGTCAGGGGTCATCGCCGGCACTCCTCTATACATGGCCCCGGAACAGGCGGCTGGGGAAACGATTGATGCCCGTGCCGACCTGTTCAGCCTGGGCAGTGTCCTCTACGAACTCTGCACCGGTCGGCCTGCTTTTCGGGCGGAAACCACAGTAGCCGTTCTCAAACGAGTCTGCGAGGAAACCCCTCGGCCAATCCGCGAAATCAATCCGGACATTCCCGTCTCTCTGTGTCGATTGATCGAGTTACTTCACGCCAAAAAACCAGCCGATCGTCCCAGTTCCGCCACACAAGTGGCCGAACTGCTAACTCAGTTGTTGGCAGCTCTGCAAGGAATCGCTCCCGAACCGGAACTCTTGGTGCTGAATAATCGGAGTACCAATCGGTCTGCTGTCGCACTGCGCCGATACTCGTGGCTCTGGGTGTGCGTTGCAGGAGGGCTGCTGTTCGCCGGGTTGGGACTTAGTGAGGCAATCGGCCTGAGCGATGTTGGAGGTGCCATGTTCCGACTGTTCTACCCAGATGGATTGTTGATCGTAGAAGTCGATGATCCTGAAGTGAGCGTGGCTGTGGACGGCGAAGAGGTGTTTATCTCCGGTGCAGGAAAGAGGAAGCTTCGCCTTAATCCTGGACTGCATCAGGTCGAGGCCAGGAAGGCAGGCAAGGTAATCCGTCAAGAACTGATCTCACTCGTTCAAAATGGTCGGCAAGTGGTGCGGATTAGTCGGGAGGCTGAGCCATTGACTGAAGCCGAGCGATGGCAAAAGTCCATTGCCGAGCTGCCGGCCGAACAACAAGTCCAGGCCGTCGCCCAGCGGCTTCAGGAACTGAATCCTGGCTTCGATGGCCGCATCAAGCCCCAGATCGTAAACGGCGTGGTTAAGGGACTAGAATTCCTTACCGACGAAGTGACTGATGTTTCACCGGTGCGAGCTTTCAAGGGACTTGAAAGCCTCTCCTGCTCCGGCACTTTTTTGCGGAAGGGAAAACTGTCTGACCTGGCACCTCTGCGAGGCATGTCTCTGAAGTTATTGAAGTGCAACAGCACCCGAGTGGAGGATCTCAGCCCACTGCGGGGGATGCCTCTGAAGGTTTTGATTTGTGGTGAAACTCGGGTGTATGACCTCACCCCATTGACTGAGATGAAACTGGAAACACTCACCCTCCAGCGGACCGAGGTTTTGAGCCTCGCCCCTCTGAAAGGCATGCCGCTGGCCCATCTGGATCTGTTTTGGGCCCAGAACATCACCGATCTGAAAGTTCTAGAGGGGATGCCGTTGCGGTACCTGAACCTGACCGCCCTTCGGGTTTATGACCTCTCTATACTCGCCAATCTGGATTCGCTAGAGGAACTAATCCTGGATTCCATGCCGGTTACTGATTTGACGCCGTTACAGGGTCTTCACTTAAAAGCCCTAAGCATTCGAGGGGCCGTAGTAACGGACCTGAGTCCTCTCAAGAACTTGCCTCTCAAATGGCTGCGACTCGATTACCAATCCAGCCACAAAAACTTCATCAAGTCACTCTCCGGGCTGGAGTTCATCAACAATAAGCCGATAGCAGAGTTCTGGAAGGAAGCCGACAGCAAGTAGCCACGGGCAAAAATCGAACTCGTTGGATTGTGTTGGGGAGCAATCCAATTCCACCAAAGGATTGCCGCTTTCAACAAGAGTAGTAGTGTCACAGTTTGCCAGGACGCTATTACGCTATGCTCCAAAAGAAAAGAGATCAACAGCACACGCAGTCAGCTCTGAAAAATTCTCGTCTTTGCATGAGGGAAAAAGAGCACCGATTTCGCATTGAGAACGAGGTCTGGTTAACCACCTGCTGAGTTGAGCAAGCCGCCGGTGAAGTTGGGCCGCCAAGAAATCGCCTCACCGATCAGACAGCGCCTGAACGTACAGTTGGCGCGCCCGGATCGTTGTTCTCAGGTCATACTGCAAACTAGAACTTCTTAGCGAGAATACCTATGTCCATCTCTTCCTGGTTCAACTGGCTGCAAGGGAAGCGAAGCGAATCTCGTCGGAAACCACGGCGCTGTTTCGTCCCTGTACTGGATCATTTGGAAAACCGAATCGTTCCTGCACTCTCCGCACAATCTCTGCCCCCTTTGGTAGCTGTGAGTTCCTCCACTACGGCAACCGCCAGTGGACTTCTCTCTGCCGGGATCGAGGCGAAAGGGCCGACCTTACTCAACGTAACACCCATGAGCGAGACCTCCTTGCTGCTCAAATTCAGCACGAAGCTCCGCAAGAATACCGTCCATCGCACGGCGTTCGTGATCCCGGGACTAAAAGTTGCAAAAGCTCAGCTGTTGGGCAACGAGAGGAACATCTTGCTGACCACATCGCCTCTGAAAGACCGGATGTACACGGTGCAACTGAATAATCTGCTTGCGCAGAACGGGGCCTTGGTAAGTGCTCAGCGAGCAAATGCGACCGTGAACGGCACACCGTTTGTCTCGGTTGCCAATCCCATCCCTCCGCGTGTCGTTGGTGCGGTGTCTACTTCAAACACGACCATCCTAGTTTCGTTCAGCAAACCCGTTACCGCGAGTGCCTTGGACGTGCGGAACTATTCGATCCGACAGACCACGTTCAACCCCGAAATTGGCTTCGTCCGCATCACTGGCGCTGCTTTCGTCGACAAGGGCCAGAGAACCGTACTGTTGACCACCCTGTCACAAAACGACTTGGCTTATTCGCTTCACGTTGTCAATGTGCGAGACTTGGCTGGCAACGCCTTGGCTCCGCCCATCGGCTTTTTCAGCGGCAGCATTGACTTCACTTCTGCCTTCTTTAATGGGATTGCCCCGCCCGCTGGCATGTCGATCGATACAGATGGCGACGGTTTGCCGGACAACGTTGAGCAGCGTGGCTGGATCGTGACCATCAAACTTCTAGATGGCATCCGCATCAGCCGTGGCGTCAGCAGTGATCCGCTAAGCCCCGATACCGACAACGATGGTCTCGACGATCGCTTGGAAAAGACTTTGAGCTTCGACCCTCGCAGCATTGACACCGACTTCGACGGGCTGACCGACTATCAGGAGTACAACGAAATCTTCAGCGACGGCACCAGTCAGGACACCGACGGCGACGGTCTGGATGACGCTGCCGAGTTCAATTTCTTCCGTACTTCCGTGGTTCATGCTGACACCGATGGCGATCAGCTCCCTGATAGTGAGGAGATCTTACTCGCCAACCGCAACCCGCGCGTCGCCGATCTGCCGACACCGGCTATCGAGATCGGCGACCTCAACCTACAGCTTGATGTTCGCTTCACTGAAACCACAACGAGCGGTTCCAACGTCGTTGAAAACCGTACCGTCAACTCGCAGCTCACGCAGAGCGCTCGCAAAGAATACAGCAACACCAACTCCAACACTCAGGAGGCCTTCTTCAAGCTGGCGGCGGGCTATCAGTTTGAGAACACCGTCAAATTCGGCACCGATTCGGTCGGAGGTGGTGTCAAGAACTCGTTCAGCGTCAATGCCGAGACAGGCTGGACCGGCAGTTGGACCTCCTCGTACACCAACTCGTCGGTAGCGGAAACGCAGGAGCAATATGCCGAGTCGCTTTCCACCAATGCCGAGATCAGCCAGGGAACCTCCGTCCAGCGCGATGTCGTGGGGGCACGCATGTCTGTGACGGTGTTCCTCAAAAACGCCAGCACGCTGGCCTACAATATCAAGAACATGCAAGTCACTGCCTTCCTTCAGGATCCGCAAAACCCTGGTCGTCTCACGCCTTTGGCCACCTTGTTACCCGAACAGGCCCCAGCCGAGGGCTTCAACTTGGGGCCACTCGTTCCTGAGCGCGGACCGTTCATCTTCTCCAGCGACACCATCTTCACCAGCCAAGTCGAACGCCTGATGTGCAACCCGACTGGCGTAGTCTTCAAGATCGCCAACTTCGACATCACCGACGAGCTAGGGCGCAATTTCGCCTTCACCTCCAAGGACATCTTTGACCGCACTGGCAGTTTGGTCATCGACTTCGGTGGCTTTGACAGCGATGGCGACGGCCAGGGAGACCTGACCGAGATTTACCGCATCGCTACCGACGGCGGGCGAGTCATCGATACCAACGGCGACAGCATCATCGATGCCCAGGACCGTCGCGTCATCCTCGACGCATCGGGCAAACAGGTTGGCATTACTCTGCGTGACGCTCTGGAGGCCATTGGTTTGAAGCACTACAACGAGAGCGAGAATCCCACCAGTAGCCTGTCGCGCGAAGAGATCCGCAGTAGCTATTCCACGTTCATCGACAACGATGGACTGGAACAGATCGCTCGCATCCGTGATGTGGGCGCTGAAGTAGGCGTGCGCAAGGCCTGGGTGGTACTCACCCCTACGGGGATTGACCCGACCAAAGGTCTGGACAACACCATTCTGACGACGGCTTCGGACATCAAGATCGCTTATGTGCAAGATCTGGACGGGGACTTGGTTCCTGCCAACGTCGAGGCACTCTTTGGTACCTCGGACTTGTTCAAAGACACCGACGGCGACGGTCTGGACGATCGCTTCGAGACGCTGATCGGCTGGGACGTGGATCTCGGTCCCCTAGGACGACGGCACGTGTTTTCGCGTGGGAACCTAGCGGACTCTGACGGCGATGGTCTCAGTGACGCCGAAGAAGCTCCCGGCAACCTGGTTCGGGACAGCAACGGATTGATCATTCAGGCCACGCGCTCCGGGCCGACGGACCACGTCACCGACCCGCTCAACCGGGACACGGATAGCGACGGTGTTTCCGACTTTGAAGAGATCAATGGCTACAACGTCATTCTTCGTAACTCACTTGTACCCGACTTCACAGTCGGCAAGCAGCCCAGCACCACAAGCATTCTTTTCGATGTTCTCTTCTTCCCCAACTTTGAGCAGTTCGACACGGGAACCCGTGTCCGCGTGTCGGCCAGCGGAGGGGGCTTGATGGCCGGTACGGACTACTTCGTTCGGAAGACCGGATCGGGCAATAGCTTCTACACCTCGTTGGCCAACGCTCAGAAAGATACCAACCGCGTCGACCTCACTGACGCCATCACGGCAACCGTGACTGCCGCCTTCACTTTCGCCCCGCCTACTACGATTACCGTCAAGACCAACCCGGCGATCGCTGATAGCGACGGCGACAACGTCTCCGACGGCGTCGAGCGACGGCTGGGGGGCAACCCGACTGATCCCTCAGACCGCGATCTCTTTGTCGATGATGACGGAGATGGGCTGACCAACATCGAGGAGATCTTCGGCTGGGAAGTGACTTATTATCTCGTCAGCACGACCCCACTGACTCAGGGGACGGCAGTCACCATTCGCGTTACGTCCGACCCACGCAAGGCGGACACTGACGGTGACGGAATTCCCGATGGCGAGGAGTGGTTGCGGCGACTCAACCCCAGGAGTGTCGACACCGACGGCGATGGCTTGACTGACTTTCAGGAAGTCCGCGGCTTTGTCTGCCGCGACCTTGGCATCATCTTCACTAATCCGCTTGACACCGACACTGACAACGACATGCGATCCGACGGTGACGAAGCCGAATTGGTGGATATCGAGTCGAAGCGCTGGATCGTTCGCCCCGTGGGCAAAACGCCCTATCGCGTATACAGCGACCCGCTCCAAGCCGACGCCGACTTCGACGGCTTGGTCGATGGCGAGGAGTTCAACTGGAATGGTGGTCTATATCGTACCGATCCGAACAAATCCAACACCGACAGGGATAGTCGCAGCGATGGCGAGGAATGGCTGTTGAATCTCAATCCGTTGGTGGAAGACTTCCTGGTCACGGTGATCTATCGCAGCTTCCTGGTACAGGTGGACGGCGACGGTGGTACCGACACTGGCGACTTCAGCTTTGAGTTCAACGTCCGACTCCCCTCGAACAGTTCCACAACAGGCTTGGCCAATCCCACTATTGTCGTCAGTTCGGGTCTGGTCGGCAGTGCCATGCCTGTTGCGACCAGCAACACTCAGAGTCTCGTGTATAATGTACAGCGCCAAGCCATGCAGCTTGGCGATAACACGTTGCTCAACCTGGCAGACTGGGTGTCGTTCGATACTCGCTCCATTGCTTTCAGCCTGACGAAGAAACAACGGTTCTCCGTCGAGGGGGTCATTGATGAGTTGGATGCTGGCACTAACAAGATCACCGTCAAATTCGGTGGTCTCGAAGGACTCAGGGCCATCAGAGATGGGGGCGAAAAAATTCGCACAGTCTTCAATGGTTCGAGTCTGGAGCTGGGATCCATCATCGATTTGACGTTTGCCTTCGACGGTCCTGACAACACCGGCAACTTGGACGGATTTGGCATCAAGGGCGAGGTCCGAGCGATGATCCTCGTTAGCTGACACTGGTCGACATGAACTATGCGAGAGCGGTTCCCCGACGGACAACCGGAAGGAAACCGCTTTTAATTGCTATCGCTGCAATTATCGCAAGGTTCTGTAGATTTGAATTGAATTAGTCACTGTTTATCGACTATTGACTGACATATGGTCAATAGTTATTTCTTTTTTCAAATTGTTTATCCAATCCTGACAAACCGAGATTAGCACACACTATTACTATCTCAATAATCGGGAAACATACTATCTCATAATCGGAATGCGAAATTAGACAAATCTTGTATATATCTGCTCTATCGCCCGTCGGCGGAGCTGGACTACCCACTCCGTGGCCGTGTTGCTGGGGATAGTCGACGATCTCCCGGTTTCAAGACATACTCTGAGTGACAGAGGCACTCTAGGAAGTGCCTTCAGAAAAGAGGATGTTTTGTTCTGAGGAGGGCATGAAAATGTCGCGATTGATGTGGTGTGCGCTGGTGGGATTGGTAGGTGTTGGGCCAGCTGTGGCTGCTCCACCAGTGGCTGCAAGGTATTTGTACGAAGGCAAACTGTCAGACGGGGAGAAAGCTCTACTGCTTCATCTGCAAGCCGGACCAGCTGACGATCAGGTACGCTTTGAACTTGGGGTTATCCAGTTCCTTCGAGGATTCGAGAAATTGGGTGCGAATCTGTACAAATATGGACTTCGTACCAATACCTTCCATCCAGGAATGCCGCGCGAATTGCAACGGCTGCTGCCGCAGAACGACAAACCAGAAAAGCTCAATTACCCCGCTTTCCGCAAAATGATTCAGGAGGTAGTTGATTCGTTCGACACGGCGGCAAAGACTCTAGGGGAAATTAAAGACGATAAGGTCAAGCTGCCTCTGGAGGTGGCAAAGATAAAAATCGACTTTTGGGGCAAAGGAGAGCCGATCTCCGCAGGGCTGCTGTTTCGGCAGTTTGAGTTGACAGAGGAAGCCAAGGCAGCGGAAAAGTTGGTGGTCGGCTTCGACCGAGGTGATGTAGCTTGGCTAAAAGGCTACTGCCACATCCTGGCTGGTGTCGGAGAAATGCTCCAGGCCCTTGACGCCCAGCAAGCTTTCGAGGCTTCCGCCCACCGCTTCTTCATGAATCCGGACACGCCTTATGATTTTCTACTCGAGGATTATAAAGACGTAGATGTTCGTGCTTTCGGTCCGCTCGATTTTCCCGTCATCGCCGACGCCGTCCAATTCGTTTATCATCTGTTTAATCTGCCTATCAGCGAACCGGCTCGGTTCAAAAAAGCGCTGGCGCATTTTGAGGCGGCAGTGGAACAGGGTGAAGCGATGTGGACTTACATCCTGGCCGAGAAGGACGACGATAACGAGTGGATCCCTAATCCTCGCCAAACAGGAGTGCTAAAGATCGAAGTCACGAACGAGATGGTCAAATCGTGGCGCGGTGTGGTACTAATCGAAGCGAAGGAGATTCTCGCCGGCAAGAAGTTGGTGCCGTTCTGGCGGGGCAAGCCGGGCGCGCGAGGGTTGAATCTGCGGAAGGCCTTTCTCAATCCGCCAAGTCGGCTAGACATTCCGCGCTGGGTGCAGGGGACCGCTGCTATGCCCTATCTGGAGAAGGGGGACATTACAAAGTTGGCTGATCCGCGTGAAATCGAGAACATCAGTCGGATCTTCGGCGGACAGAACTTTTTCGGCTTTGCCTTGTGGTTCAACTAATTAAGATCTAAAAACTAGCTTTTTTGTGGTTTGTTCAGGCGATTCTCTGTCGGTGCGTCTACCTCAAATGGTCATACCACCAGTTGAATAGACGCACTGGCAGCGGAACCTAACCGAGTAAAAGCCACTCCGGAAAAGGAGTGCCTAGTAAACTTGCTTCACTGTTTTGCTCGAAATGTCTATCAGAAACAGTAGCGAGCAATAGCCTCAATCCTGAATTTCTGAGATCCTTGTTTAGTGGAGCTAAACTACATGGCTGAACGATCTTTCCGAATTGCAATTCTGGCAGCGGATTTCAACCAATCGATTGTCCAACCAATGATCGACGCCGCGACAGCCGAGTTGCAACGTGCTGGTGCCCAGATTCTGCAGTTAGTTCGTGTGACTGGCTGTTATGAATCGCCATTAATCGCCGACGCGCTTCTTCGCGTTCCCTCGATCGATGCCCTCGTTGTGCTGGGCTACATCGAACGCGGTGAGACACAGCACGGTGAAGTCATGGGCCATGTGGTGCATCGATCGTTAGTCGAACTACAGTTACAGCATCGCAAACCGGTAGGGATCGGCATTATTGGTCCAGGAGCAACGATTGAACAAGCGGAAGTCCGCAAGATATCCTCAGCTACCTCAGCGGTACGTGCAGTGTTGACGAACCTGCAACACTTAAGGATGCTGAAAGAACAAAAGTTCTAAGAATTCAACGTAACAAAAATTCTAAGGATTGAACTTTTGGAATGCACTGCATGTCACGCTTGACTTTTGAATATGACGTAGCGGTTGTTGGGGCCGGGCATGCCGGCGTTGAAGCGGCTCTCGCTGCCGCACGCATGGGACGCAAAACTGTGTTGTTGACTATGAACGCCGACACCGTTGCTCAGATGAGCTGCAACCCGGCCATCGGCGGGGTAGCCAAGGGGCAGATCGTTCGTGAGATCGATGCACTAGGCGGTCAGATGGGGAAGTGTATTGATGCGACCGGCATTCAATTCCGCATGCTCAATCGTACCAAAGGGCCGGCAATGCACTCCCCTCGCGCCCAGGCCGACAAGAAACAGTATCAATTTTTGATGAAATGGATCGTCGAACAGACGCCAAACCTCACTTTACGTCAGGAACTGATCGAAGGATTGTTAATCGAGGAGATTACGAAAGAAACGGAGTTGGGCCAACGTCGGCGCGTGGTTGGAGTCGTGGCTCGTGGAGAGACGGTCTACCGCGCCAAGGCCGTAGTGCTGACCACCGGCACCTTCCTCAAGGCGATCATGCACACCGGAGAGGCAAAGACAGCTGGCGGTCGAGCCGGGGATAACAGCGCCGAATCGCTCAGCGACAGTCTCACCGCTTGCGGGTTTGAATTGGCCCGGTTCAAAACTGGTACTCCTTGTAGGCTCAATGGTCGCACCATCGACTTCGGCAAATGTGAGCCGCAACCTGGCGATGACCAACCGCAACCCTTCAGTTTCAGCACAGCGCGGATCGAAACTCCCCAGATGCTATGCCACATTACCTATACTTCGCCGGAGGTTCACGATCTGATTCGCAACAACCTTCACCGGGCACCTATGTACTCCGGTCAGATTTCTAGTCGTGGGCCACGTTACTGCCCCTCAATCGAGGATAAGGTGGTGCGATTTGCCGATAAGGAGCGGCACCAAATCTTTCTGGAGCCGGAGGGCCGCAACACGTTGGAGTATTACTGTAACGGCATTAGTACGAGCCTGCCCAAAGACGTTCAGCAGGCCATGCTGCAACGAATTCCTGGTTTGCAACGGGCTGAAGTGCTGCGCTGGGGCTACGCAGTGGAGTATGACTACGCACCGCCGACTCAGCTATTTCCTAGTCTGCAGACGAAACAGGTAAGCGGGCTATATTTCGCTGGTCAGATCAATGGAACAACAGGTTACGAAGAGGCAGCGGCGCAAGGACTGATGGCAGGCATCAACGCGGCATTGGAGGGAAGCGGGGAAAAGCCCTTGATCCTAGATCGGTCTCAAGCGTATATCGGAGTCCTCCTCGATGACCTGGTTACCCGGGGCGTCGATGAGCCGTATCGCATGTTCACCAGTCGGGCCGAATACCGACTGCTGTTGCGACACGATAACGCGGACCGTCGTCTGACGCCGCTGGGCCGTCGGATTGGTCTAGTCAATGACGACGATTGGTCCCGGTTGCAGGCCAAAGAGCGGGAGATAGCCCGACTTACGGAGTATCTTCGGACACACCGTCATCAGGGCGATACGCTGGAAACTTGGCTGCGACGAACCGAAGTAACCTGGGAGCAACTCGAATCCCTGCATCCCGAGTTGCGCGGTTTAGGCACCCCTGGTCCGGCCCGGGATCAGGTGATCTTGGAGGCGAAGTATGCAGGCTACGTCGGACGTCAGGCAGCTCAGGTGGAACGCTTCCACCAACTGGAGTCGCGACCGATCCCCAGTCATTTCGACTACTTTGCTGTACCGCAGCTTCGACACGAAGCCAAAGAGAAACTCTCGCGTGTTCGCCCAGCAACTCTGGGCCAGGCCAGCCGTATCAGTGGCATTAACCCAGCGGACCTGGCAGTTTTGGTGATCTATCTGGACTAGCTGGATTTCAGTTGATATCTGGAGATAGCTAAATTAGGTAGGTCGGGAAGGACGATAAGAGAAACAAACCCCACCGAGATCAACTCGATGAGGTACTCTAGGTAATTTGGCACTTTGGCGCAACAATCTCAGACTAGTGAACTTTACACGAATCGGCAAGAAAATGTGATTGTTGCGAGGAAGTGGTGTACTGATAAGTACTTAGAGCAAGACAGGAGAGAGAGATCGAGTTGACACGGTTTACAAGTTGGCTATAATCGCGACTGTGTGAAAGCCTGGCAATCCCCCTCACGCCCTGAGAACGCAGCAAGAAAAAATGATGGAGGGAACCGACCTCGGCTCCTTCTGCTCGACGGGTTCAGGGCCAGTCTTCCGCATTCTTACCCGCTAACTCGAAGCCGAGTTGCCCGGCGTGGTTCGGGATGCGCACAGATTGCGTTAGGAGGGGTTCTGGTGCAGACACCATTTGAGAGACATCGGCGACCTGGCGGTTGGTTAAAGCTAGGACGCCCATCACGGATGGGCATAGGCATTCACGGAAGACCCTGGTATGACGGCGACCCACGGACGGGTCGCTGGAAGACCCCTACTCGTGCGACGGGCTGAGCGCCCGTAAGGGATGGATGAACGCATGAAAACCGTGTTCACGACCGGTGAGGCGGCTAAGATCTGTAAGGTCAGCCAGCAAACCATCATTCGGTGCTTTGACAATGGGCAGCTGAAAGGTTTCCGCGTGCCCGGGTCTCGCTTTCGGAGAATCCCGCGCGAGGCCCTCTACAAGTTCATGAAAGACAACAGTATTCCCACTGATGCCCTGGAAAGTGGCAAACGGAAAGTCTTACTCGTCGATGACGATGCCGACTTAGTCAGCTTGATGAGCAAGGTGCTTGACGAGGACGGACGCTTCGAAGTCCGCATTGCCTCGAACGGTTTCGACGCAGGCATGATGGTCAAGGATTATCGTCCGGACATCATCGTACTGGATGTGATGTTGCCCGACATCAATGGCAAAGAAGTCTGCCAGCGAGTTCGTCAGGATCCCAGCTTGGAAGACGTGCGTATCTTGTGCATCTCCGGTATGGTCGAAGAAGACCGTATCCAAGAGTTGCGCATTGCTGGTGCCGACGACTTCATGCACAAGCCGTTCGACATCGAAGCCTTGATCGATCGCATGTGTGCGATGCTCGAGATCGAGCCGGCGACGACCACGGCGTAACTCAGGTAAGGATGACGGATCAAGGATGAAGGATGAATTTTGAGGGTGAAGGGAAGGTACGAGTATCGCCGCTCCAACCCTGAATCCTCCCTCCTTCATCCTTTCTGACCACGGAAGGAGCCGTTGCCGTGACGGAATCGGCTGACCGGGAGAGTCCGTCTCCGTCGAGGACAGGTCGCGCGAACGGGGAAGCGCTATTGCACTCCACGCTAGCGTTGCCTTGGCTCACCCCGGCGGCCTCTTCACTCGCGTTGATGGCTTGTTCGCCCGAACAGGCTTGGCCCACCCTACGCTTTGATCCGGGAGCGGTTTTACTGTTGTTACGCGGGGCGAAGACCTCTTCCTCGCTAACTTTTGTCGATACCATATGTTCGAGTGCTTTGCCGCTTGAGCAGGCGCTGAAGCAGCTCGAGTCCAAAACGAGCTTTCTTGATTGGCATAGCGGGCAAGCTCGTCCAGTTTACGATGGATGTCTTACGCTTGCTCGCTTGGCTCGCTGGATTGCACGTCGTAGCGGACGTTGTGATCCTGAGCAAGCTTGGTGTGCTGGACTACTTTCTCCACTCGGTTGGTTGGCGTTGACTACCATTGCCCCGGGACAGGTAGCATCGGTTTTGCTCGATGCGTCTTTCTCGCGTGATCCAGTGACTGCTTCTACCCGACAGTTCGGCTTTTCCCCCACAACAGTCAGTCGGCGTCTAGCCCGTCAATGGCAGCTGCCTACTTGGCTTCAGGGTCTCCTAACGCATTTGGAACTACCTTTAGAACATGCTCGCCGATTTGGAGTCGATCCAGCCTTATTCGCTCTTATACGCTTGGCTATTCAAGTTGCCCGGTCACGAGGCGTTGACTTTGGCCTCTTTACTCCTGCCACTCTGCACGATGAGGAATCAGCTCTCGGACTTCGCTTGATCGATCTAGAACAGAGTGAACCGGAACGAGTCGAGAGCGTACCCCTCCACTGGACCGACCCCGCTCATCAGCCACTATTACGAGAGTTATTGTCGCTTGCTCTCGAAAATCGCAAACTGCGAGACTATCCACGTCTATCGCAGTTAGAACATGAACTTGATCACTTACATGCGGTACTCAGCGAACAGATTCGCGGCGAATCTGAGCGCCTGCAAGCGGCCAAGCTCTCTGGACTCGCTGAGTTTGCTGCTGGTGCCAGCCACGAGATCAACAATCCCTTGGCAGTGATCTCCGGCCAGGCCCAGTACATCTTGGGCCACGAAACCGATTGGCTGGCTTCGGATGTAGAAGGCAGCGCGAAGGAAGCATTGCGGACGATCATTTACCAAACCAAGCGGATTCACACCATTCTGAGAGATGTCATGCAGTTCGCTCGACCAGCTCCGGCTCGGCCCAGCTGGTTCGATCTTCCTACTTTACTCGGGGAAGTGGCGGCAAGCCTAGAGGACTTAGCGGTTCAAAGACAAGTCAAAGTGGAAGTGTTCGCCAAGCCGGAACGTGTCTCGGTGTTAGCCGATTTAGAACAAGTACGTTCGGCCCTCAGTTGTTTGCTTCGCAACGCCATTGAAGCGGTCCCCCCCGATGGCTGGGCCAGGCTCGCCTTAATCGAGCCAGGGCCAACCGATCGCATTGAGGTGTTCATCGAGGATTCCGGACCAGGGCCTTCGGCGGAACAGCGTGCCCATTTGTTCGATCCGTTTTTCTCGGGACGTCACGCCGGACGTGGACGCGGTCTGGGGTTGCCGTTAGCATGGAGGTTAGCCCGACAACAGGGAGGCGACGTTCATCTGGAACCGGTACGTTCGCATCAACCAACCCGCTTTGTTCTCTCACTACCACGTCATGTAGCTCCAGTCGGAGCACATGCCGCTTGATAGGCTCTCATGGCGCAACCGCTCGTCTACCTTTCGGGCCGACTAGTCCCGCAATCGGAAGCCGCATTGCCTCTTCACGATGCCGGCTTGATCTCAGGGGCAACCGTCACGGATTTCTGCCGAACCTTTCATCGGCGTCTCTTTCGTTGGCCGGATCATCTCCGCCGGTTTCGACGAGATTGCGAGACCTGTTTCATTCCACTTTCACTCAGCGACGAAGAAATTACTCACCTCGCTCATGATCTGGTAGTCAATAACTCACGCTATCTTAGCGAAGGACAGGAGTTAGCCTTAATCACTTTCGCTACTCCGGGTGGACTAGGTACCTATGCTGGACTGCCAGGATGGGATGGCCCACCGACTCTGGTTTTACACACTTTTCCTCTCCCGTTTAGTCGATATCGTCGCTTTTTCACCGAGGGCATTGCATTGGCTTTCTCGGGTGAACAGTCCGCACTCACGAATGAATTGTTGCCCGCACAAATCAAGCATCGCAGTCGGATGCACTGGTGGCGAGCGGATCAGTTAGTTCGCCGTCGCACCGATGTTCCGCCCGGCGCGATCGCACTGCTTGCCGATGACACCCTGACAGAAACGGCTATTGGGAACTTACTCGTTGTTCGCAACGGGATACTTTACACTCCACCGCGAACCAAGGTCTTAGAGAGCATCAGTCTTCGCGTCGTGGAAGAGTTGTGCTTTGAGTTGGGCTTGGTCGTCGAGCAGCGAGCAATCACGCTCTCCGAAGCGCAAACGGCAAGCGAAGCGATGTTGACAGGAACAGCATTCTGCTTGGCAGGCGTGCGCTGGCTGGAAGGAGTACACTTAGAGTGCCCCGGACCAATCACGCAGCGGTTACTTCAAGCCTGGAATCATCTCGTCGGGCTAGACATCGCTGCTCAGTTTCTGGCCTCGTGAAACCGAACCAACAAAGACACGAGGCCATGGTCCCTAAAGATCATGACCTCGTGTCGAATTACTTTTCGACAACCCGCGTCAGCGTGACGAACTTCCCGGAATAATCGGATTCATCACCCGCACCGGGCGATTGGTAACCGTATTGACCACAGGCGAGACGGACAACCGAACCGATTGCCGATCCGCAGATAGAACCGCCTGAGCCGTCAATTCAACGCTGTTGGCTACGAACGATTGTAAACGGTTCTGATACAACAGCCGATCGCTTTCCGTCGGTTTCGCCGGTTTGGCCGATCGGATCAACGGTCGGCCCGCGCTGTAGATGCCGCCTTGCATCACCTGTTCCCCACTGCGCTCGGCATTGGACAAGTCGCGCAACTTCCACATGATCTCAGAAGCAGGATCGAGCGGAGTAGTGACTTCGTCCAAGGCCAGATGCGCTGCTGGTGCAGGTACGGTTACTGTATCTCGTCGCCGACCTTCCGACAGCTTTACGACCACAGGCTCGGATACCGTAGAGGTCATCTTCACTGTGACCAATTCCTCGGTTTCCTGCGGCGTCCCCTGATGGCGAATGATGCGGAGCTGAGCTTTGTTGCCCAGAGGCTTGCCCCAAACCTTTTCCACTACGATGCGGTAGTCTCCGCTGAACGCCTCGGAAGCGACGTAGGTTTCCGCAGTATCGCGGGTATCGGCGAGCAAAGTACCTCCACCAATCGTCTGTCGCGATAAAGGCGTGGCCACGCTGCCGGTCGGTTCCTCAACTTTCAGATCAAGATCGGCTTCTCCCTGCCAAGCCAGCTTAATGACCAGATCGCGGCGTTGCTGTTGTCGTGCTAATTGCCGCAGTCGGTCACCCTCACCCGCAGGCAACTGTCGAGCTAAAGTGTCGAGGCGATCCAGAGCGGTCTGTCGCAACTCCTCATTGCGATGCGGCCACTCCTGTTTAAGCAAAGCCGATGTCGCCCACTTCATGGCGTTGGCGTCCTTGGCCATCTCAGCATACTTGGTGGCATCTGCATAGGGATGAGGCAGATTGGGAGCCAACTCCGCCGCTTGCTTGCAGAAGGCCAAAGCGCGTTCGTAGTTTTTGTCCTCGGCGAGTGAGCGTGCGGCAACGAGATACCCCCGAGCATCGAGCGGTTCCAGGTCAGCAACCGAAAGCTCAGCTCGTTCGATCTCCTCAGCAGAACCGCCCGTCTCGCGCAAAGCAATGGCCAAAGATTGGTAGACCCACGGTTTCACGACGATGCCCTGACGCAGATTCGCTTTCAGAAATTCAGCGGCATGATCGAATCGGTTCAGTTGCGTCGCCAGATAATCTGCTGTGGCGATAATCAAGCCAGGTTCGGTGGCTGCTCTGGCCAGGGCGTTTTGCCAGACTTCGCGAGGATCAAGGGGTTTTTTGTCTTCCTTGTCCTTGTTGACAGCGACCTGATCGCCTTGATTACCTTCTTTGGGAGCAGCGACCAAACCACCCGGGGCCGGACCAGCAGCAGGTTGGATGATCAGGTTACTCTCGCGAGTATGAAGTCGCGAGGGGGCCTTGACCACCAGACAGGCAGCAGGCGGATAGTACCCCAGGTCATTGTTGTCCTGAGACAAACTACCGTCACCGGGTTGATCGTCGAGCGGATTCAGCGGTTGACCAGTAATCGGGTTGACCGCTGGTGCCCAGTCCTTCGGTCGCCCAACCACCTGGCGAATCAGTTGGATTAACAGCATCTCCTGTGTACCGCCTTGGATACCGAATTGGCCGCCAAGGTTACCCAACTGACCAAGCTGACCACCGGTGATACCGAGGTTGCCACCACCGACACCTAGGTTTTGGTTGCCTTGGAAGCCGAAGCCACCGACTTGCAAACCAGCCGGACCACCAGCCTGGCCAACACCCGCAGCAGCACCCAACTGAAGACCACCACCCAGCTGGATACCACCCAACTGAAGACCGCCACCCAGCTGGATACCGCCCAACTGGAAGCCGCCACCCAGCTGGAGACCCAGATTGAGGCCGCCCGCACCCAGTGCCTGGCCGACGATACCGAGCTGACCCAACGTTCCTAAAATTGTGCCCGCTTGTGCCACGGCGGCCTGGTTAAAGGCATTGGGAACCGGGAAAACAAGGTCGCTAACAGGGTAGACGCGGATCACTTTCTCCGCCGAGGCGAAGAACCCTGTTGTCACTTCCACTGTATCCCGACGAACCAAGTAGGTTGCTTCCGAAGGAACCGGAACTCGCGAGAGAATTTTCTTCAGCACCGCACCAAGGGTGGTCTTCTGCATCGCGGGGAGCGGTTCCGTCGCAGCAATAGGCGTCTTCATCACTTCCATGCCCGCAGCTTCGTACTTGAAAGCCTTTTCATTGACCGTGATCGGAATCTTGTGCGCTTTCGACAGCTGATCCAGCGCTTCGGCAAGCGTCAACCGCGGATCGGGGATGCCTTCCGTCCCGGCATAGTCGATGATTTGTTCCAGTTGTTTTTGAATCTCGAACATCCGACCAGGCACGTCAGGGCCGAAGCTCGCCTGTCCGTATTCCTTGATGCGATGCCGCGACCAATCTGCCCAGTTGTCGAAACCGCCCCGTCCCGGGAATCGGGTAATCCGTTTGATCATGGTGTGAGAGGGAAATTCCACAGGCGGTTCATCGGGGAATGGCACATGAGATCGCTCCACTTCCAGTAACGTGGCCAGGAACTTTTCTTCGCGCAATCGCTTCAGTTCCGTGATCTCGCGAAGATGATAACCGGTCAGAGCGGTCTGATACGCTGACGTTACTGCAGGCGGAACTGGTCGTCCCTGGGACACTTGATCGTTGCGAATGGCCAAAGCCTGACGAAACGCCTCATCCTCACGAGCTTGGTCCATCAAGTTGCGATAAACCCGCATTCGCTCCCGAACGCGATCCTGCTGAATGGTCTCGGCACGGCGAAGATCTAGTCGAGCATCAGCAGCAGCACGCAAGGCCAAGGCTTCGGCCTGATCGCGTTTGATCACAGCGCTCATCCGCGCCGTACTCTCCATAGCACGACTGAGTCGGCTGGAGAGATTGGCGATCGTAGATGGCTCTAAATCCGTGTTCGAGCGAACTCCGTCGAGATTTCGTTTCAACAGTTCGTAGGCGGCATCTGGGTCCGTTCGTACCAAGCGGTTCGCCTGACGAATCGCTTCGTTCACCGAGAGATTGGCCTGCTCAATGGCGATCTGGCGACGCATCTTAACATCGTCGATCGGATCGCGCGGCGGATCCTCAGCATTCGGTTGCTGTTCTTCCTGAGCTTCCGCACTCACTTCGATGCGGCGGAACTTCCCTGTGCCATTGATCAGAGCCAGTTCTCGCTTCGTGGCATTCAGCCGCAACTCGTCAAGCATTTCCTGCCGCGTCTTCTTGCCGGTGCGCATTTTCTCGACCAACAGGATCCCCCCCTTGGCCGAGGGCGAATGAGGAGCGAGTTGTTTGGCCTGCTCATAAAGCTTCTGGGCAGCATCTAGATGGTTCTGTTCCAAGCACAACTCTGCCTTGCAGATCAAATCCTCGACTGCGAGGTTATTCTGCATGTGCGAGAAAGCCAGACTACGATCCGAAGGAAGCAGTGCGGGGCGATCTTTCTGATTCATCCACTGTTCGTGAACGCTGACGAGGAAGAAGTGATCTTCATCGGCTTCTGGCACTGCAAGGTTGGCCTGGAATTGCGACTCTTGTCCGGACAGGGTGCCCGTCACGGTCCAATCGAGTGTTTTGGTGATCAAAGGCATTTTTCCGACCACTAACGTTCCCGTGTCGCGCCGTAACGGTGGTAAAACCGTCGGTACGACTTCAGTGGTTCCCGCGGTCAGACGGAACGATTTCGGATAAAGAATCGGTTCGGCGGCGTCACGAATGATGCGAGCCGTCACAGTGGCGATCGCTTCTCCAAAACCGTGACGAACGACTTTACCACCCGTGGCCGACACCAGCCCATGAAGGTTTTTGGAATCCGGTCGTGCTCCCATCGGAACGGCTAAGAAAGCTACTTGCTTGCTCCGGATGGACTCGCAGAGTTGGAGTCGCCCATCGTCACTGAGCGGTTCGGCGACCGATTTGCCATCCCCAAAGAACACGAGGACGCGACGGCGATTCGGTTGGATCTGGAAGGAAGCCAGCGGTTCGGCAATCGATTTCTTCAGATCTACGGCCCCCAGCGGAGTTTCTCGTTGAAGCTCTTTGAATGTCTCCGCGAGATCCTTCGAGGATTTGAATCCACGGCTGAGATCACGCGGCTGTACGTTCGCTGTCCAGATCGCCATGCGATCCTCAGCTCCGAGCCGACTAGCTAACTCTTGAGCAATCTCGATGGAAACCATCAATGGCCCGTTGGCTTTGCTAGCTGAGGTGTCGATCACGAGCAGATAATCAGTCGGCATCGCCGGGGCGTCGGGGAGAGCCGGCTTAATCTGCAAAGCAAAATAGGCCTCGTTACCGCGTTGATACACGACAACGGGCTTATCTTCGAAGCGATTGTGTTCGAGTTCAGCGGAGAATTTGTCGTCTCTGGGTGGGGCGATCGATTTGCCATCGCCCTTGTGCCAGTTACGTAATTCCTGGTCGCGTCCGGAGTCACCCCAAACGTCGGTGCAGGTCACGAGGACTGCTCCGGCGAGGAACATCACCCCGACGGCCAGTAGCCGGCGGATCTGGTACATATGTCTTTTACCCCCTGATCGAGATGGGCACTGAGGTAGCCCTGCCTCGGAGCGCTCAGCGATGCGTCAACCCAGTAAATATTAAAAACGTCCGAACTTGCGCCGCTAGCGGATTTTTCCCGTTTGCGAACCTTCTCCCTGCTTTGCTACTGGTATCATCCGCAGAGACGGCGTGGACTGAACAGCCCTGAACGGTCAGACCAACGAGGGTGTATGGCGTTGACTTTTCCTCCTCTAAATTAGATGATACTGCTTCGATCGTGGGTGTGAAAGGATTCCCCCGCGCGATGCCTCGACTTTTCCCGAGGCCTGTACGTCGGGCGATCGCACCTGGATCCATCTGGAGGGGTTTGTTGTGCGTTCGCCAATCCGCTTTCGACCCTACCTGCGACCAATGGTATGGGGAGGTAGAAAGCTCGCTTCTGTTCTAAATCTTTCCCTGCCCACGGAAGAGTCATTCGGCGAAGCTTGGCTCATCAGCGATCATCCAACTCATCACAGTGAAAGTCGATTCGGCTCCCTAAGACAGCTGATGTTATCGGATTCGCGTTCATTGCTCGGCGATTCCATGACGCAGTTTCCCTGGTTGGTCAAGTATTTGGACGCACAGGACTGGCTTTCAGTTCAAGTACATCCCAACGAACAGGATGTGCAACGACTTTGGCCCGGGGAAAACAGCAAGACCGAAGCTTGGTTCATTCTCGACGCCGAACCTGCAAGTCGGATTTACGCTGGGCTGAAACCGGGGGTTCAGAAACACCATCTTCGAGCTGCTCTAGCCGAAGGATCCGTGCCCGACTACCTGCACTCCTTCCAGCCTCAGCCTGGTCAATGCGTCTACTTACCCGCAGGAACGGTCCATGCCGTCGGAGGGGGGGTGCTGATTGCCGAGATTCAGCAAACTAGTGATGCTACCTTCCGACTCTTTGATTGGAATCGAGTTGACTCTCAAGGACGTTCACGAACCCTACACATCGAGGAAGCCTTCGCCTGCATCGATTGGGAAGCCGGTCCCGTTCATCCTATCACGATCGAGTCTTACTCCGGTTCAATGGCTCTGTGGCAGGAGTTAGTTCGCTGTCGCTATTTCCACCTGGATTATATCCGACAACGCGAAGTCTTTTGCCTGCCAACTGGGCAAATGCAAGTCGCCATAGTGCTGCACGGCGAAGGGGAGATGGTCTGCGAATCGGGACGCGAGTCTCTTCGATCTGGGGATACACTACTACTACCCGCATCGCTCCCGACAACGCGGATTCTGCCTCGCGGACGGTTCGGCTTGTTACTTGCTACTTTACCAGAATCCCTGTCGTCACGACGAGCCGCTTAGTTTATGCTCTAGTCAATCACGGTTCATGGAATCGGAATCGAAAACTTGATTTTTTGTGCGAAAGGTATTCGAGGATGGCGAAAACAGCATTTATCACCGGTGTGACGGGACAGGACGGCAGCTATCTCGCGGAGTTGCTCTTGAACAAGGGCTACCGGGTTTGCGGTATGGTTCGCCGATCGAGTACCGAAAACTTCGAGCGTATTGCTCACATTCGCGAGCGTATCGAGCTTTATCAGGCCGACTTGCTCGATCAGACGTCCATTGCTGGTGTACTCGCGGAAACGCAACCCGACGAAATCTACAATCTGGCGGCTCAATCTTTTGTAGCGACGAGTTGGAACCAGCCCGTACTAACTGCAGAGTACACCGCTGTCGGTGTCACACGCATGCTGGACGCCATTCGTCAAGTCTGCCCCAAAGCGAAGTTCTATCAGGCCTCTTCCAGCGAGATGTACGGCAAAGTGCTGCAAACTCCTCAGAGCGAAGAAACACCGTTCTACCCGCGAAGTCCCTATGGCGTGGCCAAGGTCTACGGTCACTACATCACGGTGAACTATCGCGAAAGCTACAACATGTTTGCCACTTCCGGTATTCTGTTTAATCACGAATCTCCACGTCGAGGACTGGAATTTGTCACTCGCAAAATCACTTATCATGTCGCCAAGATTAAGTGCGGCGAAGCCAACGAACTGAGACTGGGCAATCTCTCGGCCAAACGGGATTGGGGGTTCGCTGGCGATTATGTCAAAGCCATGTGGTTGATGCTCCAGCAGGAAAAACCGGATGACTTCGTGGTAGGAACCGGCGAGACGCATACCGTGCAGGAGTTTGTCGAGATCGCCTTCGACCACGTTGGCCTTGACTGGAAAAAATATGTGGTGATCGATCCGAAATTCGTGCGACCCGCTGAGGTAGATCTGCTCTTGGCCAATCCTTCTAAGGCTAAGCGCGTCTTGGGCTGGGAACCCACAGTTACCTTCGAGGGGCTGGTCAGAATGATGGTCGATTCAGATCTGGCACTGGTTCGCGCGGGCAAATCTATCCGTGCTGCCTGACATTCTGATTGGACCACCAGCAATTCAAATGGAACACTCTCCGGGGTCAGGCATGGAAGCTCGTCGAACACTGTGGGTGGACGTAACAACGTTGGTAGGCTGGCGCGGTCAGCCTACCGGCATCGCTCGAGCCTTAGGGCAAATCGTTCGCCACTGGATTGCCGACGAGCAACTTCCGATTCGTTTGTGTCGCTACGATGCCGTGCATCGCTCGTACTATGCTGTAGACTCTTCCCAGTTGCTGGCAACTCTTGCACCTGCTTCACATTCTACGGAGCCTTGTTTGGAAGGCGTTTGGTCTGCTGCCTCCTGGACACTCTGTCCGAATGAACTTCGCGATGCGGTTTGGCATGCGGGACAAAGTCTCAAAAGCCTGGGACGTATCTCACGGTCTGTATGGAATAAAACGCTGGGATCGGCACAACGGACAATGACTCGCCTGCGACGTCCTCTTCCTGGACTACAATTCTGCCCGGGCGATGTGCTGTTTCTGGGCGGTGCTAGTTGGAAAGATAGTCCCAGACCAGAGATGATCCAGCAACTCCGCAGCGGTGGAGTACAAATTGTCAGTGTCATTTACGATATTACCCCTCTTCGTTGTCCTCATTTGTGTGCCCCGGACTTGTCTCGGGCGATGGCCAATTGGCTGCCCGGCGTGCTAACTACGTCGGATCTGGTTGTGACCATCTCGCAACATTCACGACTTGACCTGGAGCAATACGGTCAGCAACATGCGTTAGCGATGCCCCCGATTCAGCTCATCCGCCTCGGAGACGAGCCAGGAGTAGACGATGGAGAAAACGCTCCTCAGGAGTTGGTTTCGCGTGCTCCAGGGCCATTCGTGCTTTACGTTAGCACTCTGGGTTTGAACAAGAATCACTCATTGCTCTTCCACGTTTGGAGACGATTACTCGATCAGCATGGCAGCGGGATTCCCACTTTGGTGCTGGTCGGTGGGCACGGCTGGCGAGCCGATCAACTTAAGCGTGAACTGCATTCCGATCTGTCTTTGTCGCGACATGTTCGGCATCTTTCTCACACTACAGATCGACAGTTAAGATGGCTTTATCGTCGCTGTTTGTTTACGGTCTATCCGTCCCACTATGAAGGCTGGGGGCTACCTGTCGCCGAGAGTCTAGTTGCCGGAAAATATTGCATCTGTTCCAATGCCGCGTCCTTACCCGAAGTCGGCGGAACTCTGGTCGATTATCACGACCCACTCGATGGCTGGACGGCTTTTCGACTCATCGAGAGATCACTTTTGGAGCCAAACTGGCTGGCTTCTCGTGAGGAGCGCATTCGTCAGCAATATGTCACGACCACTTGGCTCACTTGTGCTCAACAAGCTTTTCAGATCTTGAATCAAGCTTTTGCAATCACTACCCCTTCGAACGATTCCCGAAAAGCCGCCTGATCACTTTCGGACATTTTGGCGTCCTCTTCAACACTGCACCCTCTCCGCGCATAAATTATTTAGTAGCGAACTTATCCTTCGGGGGATCGAATACCTGCTTGACGAGTGTCGCTCTTTTCGACACAATCTAGTGTGTCACATAACACTAGGACACTTCCAACGAGAGAGATGGCCCATGACGATTGCTCAGCAGAAGGTGATCGGACAATTTCGCCGACAACTTCAGGTTCTTTTATTGGCCAAGTATCTCCTGGCGGCACTTACAATCTGGGCTTTTCTTCTGGGCACTGTAACCCTCACTCTTCGTAGTGCCTTAGGGTACACTTCCGAACAGCTAGGCTGGGGGCTTCTTTCGTTTCCATTGGCTGTGCTTCCAGCATGCTGGCTCGCCTGGCGGCACTTTCCCAGTGACGAACGGATTTGTGCCTTGCTAGATCAGCGCTCGCGCTGTGGCGGTCTATTAATGACAAGCAATGAGATTCCTATCGGGGAATGGTCGCAGCAAATAGCCTCGGTTCGTCTTCCAGCATTAAGTTGGCGAAAACAGCAACCCTTCGCACTTCTGGGATGTGGCTTCAGTCTCTTGCTTTTCGCTTTTTTGCTTCCCCAGAGTATAACCAACTTTGCCGGCAACTCTCTCGATGTGACTCGTGAAGTCAAAAAGCTCAATGATCAGCTTGACGTGCTGGAGAAAGAAAAGTTGCTTGAGCAACCACGCGCCAATCAATTGAAATCCAGTCTCGAACAAGTCCGTCGAGAGGCTAAAGGGCGTGATCCGATCAAAACGCTCGAATCGCTCGATCATCTCCAACAGGTAGCAAACAAAACAGCTCGCGACGCTGCTGAAGCCGCCATCCGACGCATGGAAGAACTGGCGCGAGTTGAGGCATTTGCCAAAGCCTTGGACCGGATTGGCAACAAAATGACTAAACAGCAACTCTCCGAGGCGATGCATGAGCTAGCGGCGATTACAAAGAAACTCGCTAATGAGAACGAAAAGTTGCTCCCTCACCTCGACAAGGAAACACTGGAGGCAATCAAAAATAGCTCGCTTACTCCAGAACAAGCCAAGAAGCTCATGGAAGCTTTGAAGAACGCCAAGGAAGACACCAAAGACGTGGTAGCCCGGTTGGCCAAGGCCCAGCTCGTTAAGGCTGAGGATCTCGAAAAGTGTGACAAAGCTGGGAAATGCGACTGTGACGGATTGATGGCGTTTCTTAAAGACAACGGTACGAAAAGTGATCTTACTGCCATGCTCACAGAAGGGTTAGGCGAAGAAGGAGGCGAAGGAGGGATTAACGAAGGACCAGGAGCGGCAAAATTATCTTTTGGCGACGAGAGTTCGTTAGCTGGAACGAAATTCAAGGAAAAAGAGTTGCCCGCTGCTCAGTTGCAGCAGTTAAAAAACTCGGAACTAACCGGTGTTAGTACAGGAGCTCCGAATTTAGGCAAGGAGAAAGCCCAACAGGGTGCTTCTGGAGCATTGCTAGGGGCCGAGAGTGGGGCCGGCTCCGCGAATACTCAAGTGGTTTTGCCACAGCATCGAGGTACCGTCAGGCGTTATTTTGATCGGGCCACTATGCCCAAGAAATAACCTCAAACCAATCACGTCCTAAACTCGACGAACGAAAACTTCTAAGAGAAGCTCTTATGAGTGAAAGTCGAAACGGATCGCTGCTCCAGCCAGAGGAGTTGCGTCCTTCCGTCGAGATTTCCCAGCGAATTCTCGAGCAACTGAATTTGATGTTGTTAGGTAGACCTGAACTGCATCAACTCGTCTTGGCGGCAGTGTTCAGTCGAGGCCATTTGTTGCTCGAAGGGGTACCGGGAGTAGGAAAAACCGCTCTGGTTAAAGCACTGGGACAATTACTCAATCTCGATTTTAAGCGTGTGCAATTCACTCCGGACCTCATGCCCAGCGACATTCTCGGCACACACATTTTGCAAGAAGGCCATGCTGGCCGAGAGATGATCTTTCGCCCTGGACCGATTTTTACGCACATATTATTAGCCGACGAAATTAATCGAGCTTCTCCGAAAACTCAGTCTGCCTTACTTGAGGCAATGCAAGAACGCTCGGTGACGCTGTTAGGTACTACAAGAGATTTACCAGATCCCTTTTTTGTGCTTGCCTCACAAAACCCTATTGAATTGGAGGGAACTTATCCCCTTCCTGAAGCACAACTGGATCGGTTTCTCTTCAAGCTAATTGTGCAACCAGTAGACGCGAGTACGCTAGAACGAATTATCTCTACACGACGACATGGAACTCCTCCAGCTCCCAACTGGATAATCCATGCCGAAGAATTGAAGCAGATTTTTGCAGTGATGGCTCGCATCTTTTTGCCTCGATCGGTGTCGCGGTACATCGCACGTCTGGTAGCCGCGACACATGCTAATTCTTCCGAAGCAACTGACATGGTGAAAACCTATGTGTCTCATGGCGCTTCCCCACGAGCCGCAATTGCCTTGGCGGAGTCGGCGCGTGCCATCGCTTTACTCGCAGGACGACCAACTGTCGGATTTGAAGATGTGCAAACTGTGACTGCTCCCGTGCTGAATCATCGATTGATCCTGAATTACAAGGCTCGGTTAGATCAAGTGGACACATTCGCGGTAATTCAGGACTTGCTGAAACGATTGGATGCTACTGGATTGAACTTACCCTCTGACTTTGCCATCACGGAGAAAACCGATGGCTAAACTTGTAATTCGTTGGGCTGTAGTTGGCACTTTACTTCTGCTTGTTTTCAAGCCAATAGCCAAAGCCCAAGATACTAAAGCAAAATACGGTGACGTCGAAATTCTCGTCTTCCGCGATCATGGTGGCCAAGCATCGCACGGTTACACCGAGTGGCGTTTCGCCTTAACCAATCACAACAAGGATAAAAACCATCGCGTTAGTCTCGAATTCCCTCACCTGAAGTATGGAGGATCTGGCATCCGCTCGCTATCCCGAACAGTTGAAGTGGGCCCAGGTCAAACTCTAGTAACGTCTATTTTTCAGCCAGCTCGACCGCGCGTACAAGGCGCAAATCTAGAAGTCACAATTGATGGCCAACGCAAAGAGGAAGTGATTAGCTTTCGCCCTGCAGAGAGTGCTGCCAGCGTGCCGCAAAGCTATCGCGGCGGTCGAGTATTTTTCTCTCATGCCACATCTACAACAAATGACACTCTAGTTCTAAGCAGTCAACGCATTCCGGATAATTTCTTTGACCAAGTATTTGTGCCAGCTGGTCGAATTGGTCCCAAGCCGGCAAACCCCAAGGCCGGTGGTGCGGGTGAACATGCTCCCGACCCAGCCCCGGGGATTGTAGTCGGTCCCCATATTGGCGGTCTGGCTGTGGCTCCACGAGCTAATAATACTGTATTTCAAGCCCAATTCATTCGATCCGTTACTCCAATTTCCCTTTGGAGTTCTCGTTGGTTAGCTTACACACGCTTTGATTTGATTGCTCTTACTCCCGAAGATTTAGAAGAATTGCAGAATGGCACGCCTGAAACGCGAACCGTTCTTGCTGCTTTGTGGCGATACGTCGAGACGGGCGGTACTTTGCTCGTAGTAGGATCAGAAAAGATTCCAATTCCAGCTAGTTGGAAAAAAACACTCAGTACAAACGAGGCTCCTAATCAAGTGTTTCCGATTTATCGCCCCTGCTTTGGGGCCTGCATTCTAGCTTCTCTTCCTCGCGAGAAGTGGCAAGCGGAACACTGGGACCAGGTCATTAGTCAAACCTCGCTGAGTGCATCTCCTTGGAAATCCTATCGTTCTCTAATCGACCTAAATAATTCTTTTCCCGCGGTTGAGGACATCGCTGTCCCCGTCCGTGGTTTATTCGCGTTGATGATTTTATTTAGTTTTATCATTGGTCCCGTGAACTTATTCATCCTCAATCGTCGTCGGAAACGTATTTGGCTTCTTTGGACAGTTCCCGCACTCTCTAGTATTTTCTGCCTCATGGTGATTGGCTACATGATTGTCGCTGAGGGGTGGCGAGGACATTCTCGAGTTGCAGGATTTACAATTCTCGACGAAACTGAAAAACGAGCCACAACCCTTGGTTTAGCCGCTTATTATTCTCCAATGACTCCAGGCGATGGGCTTCGATTTTCTGAAGACACAGAAATAATAGTATTAGGTAATCAACATCCCGCATATAGTGGAAATTGTGCTATCGATTGCACGGAAGGACAGCATCTATCACGAGGTTTTGTCGCCGCCCGTGTTCCTTCACATTTCGGTTTACGTAAGTCCGAGATGCGTCGTGAGCGAATTACTGTGAAAAAGGAAGGAGATTCTCTGGTTATTGGAAATGCTCTTGGTGTGGATCTCCAGCAACTAACCTTAGCCGATGCCAACGGAATATTGTGGACCGCTGGTCCAGTAGCCGCCGGTGCCACTGCTACCATGAAACGCGAAGAGCATCTTAATCGCAAGGCACTTCCAACTCTACGTTTACGCAATTTGATGACGATGCCAGACTGGACTACTGGGATCAAAAATGCTATCGATCAACCGCACGAATTTCTCGGACCGAATTCCTATCTCGCAGTCGTAGAAGAATCCCCGTTTCTGGAAACTGGTCTAAAGGACGCGAATCAAAAACCTACAAGATCGGTAGTATTAGGTTTAATGGAGTCTAATTAAGTAAGAATGATCACTACAATGTAGGATACATTAAATGCAAGTACAAATTTCATGTCTACGAAAAGTATATGGAAAAACTAAAGCCGTGGATGATATTTCTTTTAGTTTCACTTCGGGCCAGGTGTTTGGTTTTATTGGGCCAAACGGCGCGGGCAAATCTACAACGATGCGAGTTCTTGCTGCATTAGAAGAACCAACCAGTGGTGATTGTTACATTGATGGCATTTCAGTGTTGCAATATCCAGATAAAGCACATCGGATGGTAGGATATGTACCTGATAGTCTCCCTGAACATCGAGACATTTCCGTTCATGAATACCTCGACTTCTTTGCTCGTGCTTATAGTATCCAAGGTAGCCGTAGACGACAAGTCGTTGAAGAAATCGAGGAATTTACCAATTTATTAGGCATTCGTGAAAAGCACTTAAACGCTTTGTCTAAAGGCATGAAGAATCGCGTCTCAGTAGCGCGGGCTTTAGTGCATGATCCACCTGTTCTAGTAATGGATGAGCCTGCAAGTGGTCTTGATCCACGAGCAAGAATCGAACTGCGGGAATTACTCAAAATTTTGGCCGGGCAAGGTAAAGCAATTTTAATCAGCTCACATATCCTTACAGAATTAGGCGAAATCTGCAATGGTGCAGTCTTTATTGAACGCGGACGATTGCTACGAGCTGGTACAATGGATCAATTGAAGGAGCAAAGCTCTCATCGTACCGTATTGATTCGTCCGTTAAATCGACTTGATGCACTTTATAAGTATTTGCTTCTGCAACCTGGTCTGGATGAGGTGCGTTTGCAAGATGATCTTATCGAAGTCGACATGCAGGAAGACGAAGAAGCCTGTTGTCGCCTGCTTACTGAACTGTGTGCCGCAGGATTTCAGATTCTCGAATTCCGACCACGTCGATCGGATTTAGAACAAATATTCATGACTGTGACCAAGGGTGACGTCCAATGAATTTTCTGAAATTAGTTGAATGGATTGATGATCACCTAAATCCGATCGTCGTCAAGGAACTTCGTCAGGCGGTTAAAAGCCGAATGGTCGTTGGTATTTTGGGCCTCTTCCTGATGTTCCAATTACTTCTTCTTGGATTTGCGCTATTAACTAGACAAGAATCGTATAACTCGGCATCGATGGAAGAATGGACTATTGGTTTGCGCATATTTTCCATTCAACAAGGCATCTTGTTATTCACTATCATGATCGCAGTGCCAGCTTATGCCTGTGTTCGGTTCGCCAACGAACGCACTGAGCAAAACGTCGATCTGATGTTCATTTCTACATTGCGACCTGCCTCAATCATTTGGGGAAAATTCTTCGCTGCCACCATACTTGGTTTGTTAGTCTTCAGTACCTGTGCACCATTTATGACCTTCGCTTATCTATTGCGCGGGATCGATATTCCTAGTATGCTCATTATTTTGGGAATAGATTTGCTAGCGATGTTTTTTGGGATCATGGTAGCCATCTTTGTCGCTGCCATTCCAGGCGGACGTGGTGTCAAGGTATTCTTTTCTCTCGCAGGATTTATTCTCCTTTTCTCTTTTGTTTTTCCTTTAATGGCAATGACCATCGAGTTCTTGGAACGTGGTGTCCTTGAAGAGCTAACTGATTATTGGTATATGATCCTCATAGCACTTGTTGGAGTATTTAGTGTCATTGGCCTGTTGTTTTTTTACAGTGTCGCACTAATCAGTCCTCTTTCAGCGAATCGAATACTTCCTTTACGCATTTTTCTTTTATTCGCCTGGTTGGTGTTCGGTTTGGCCATGTTCTTCGTGAGCTTTTATGTCCCATCAATTAGTGGTGGTGCTTCACCATTTCCAATCATTGGATTTGTTTTATTATCCACCCCCATTTTGTGCATTCAATTGTGGATTAGCTTCAGCGAGCGGACACACCTGGGGCCGCGAGTGGCACGTACTATTCCATTGTCACGCTTACTTCGACCTTTAGCTTTCCTCTTTTACACAGGTTCGGCTGGTGGGGTTATCTTCAGCGGTAGCCTAATCCTGGCAACCTTGGTCGGAGCCGCTCTGTGGGCAGAGGCACAATCACTCAGAACACCAGACTGGGAAGTTCTTTACCAGGCCATTCGATTGATGTCAGCACTCACTGCCTATTGCTATTGCTTTGGATTGACTGCTGTGCTTTTCCGAAAATACTTTTTATCCGAGCAAGTGAATACATCCGTAACTTGGTTGATTGCCGCCCTATTTGTGGGATTGGGTAGTTCAGTTCCTACAGTATTTGCTTACATCGTATTCAGTGAACAACTTCGCTACCATTATGGTCCTGGATGGTGGTCTCTAACTAACCCTATCTACGTGTTAATGTGGTTAGGAGAAGGTCGATTCAACTCGCAGTCTCCAGGTTTTGAACTAATGCTTGTTATTTTCCTTTTGTGTTGGGGTCTGTTGGTGACGGTTCTTTGGGTTCCCTCATTTCTGCACCAGGTCAGAAATTTCAAACCATTGACTCGGACTTTGGACTTGCCACTTCCCAGCTTGCCTTTAGAGCGAGTATCCATTTCACAACCTTCGCCTCCATCGGAGTCATTACAGACATCTAGTATTCAGATCGAGGGACAGTCCTAATCTATGTTAACTGAGCTTCGATCTTATCTGGCATTAGGGGAGCAAATGGGTTCTCAATATGCCCTTGGAGTTCCTCGAATGGCTCCAGCTGGAATGGCTGGGGCAACTTTGAGCCATCGAGCTGGCAGCTCTTTGGAGTTCAAAGATCATCGTGCTTATGAACCTGGCGACGATCTACGTCACATTGATTGGAACGCCTATGCTCGAACGGATCAACTAACGGTCAAACTGTTTCGGGAGGAGGTAACACCTCATTTGGATCTCGTGGTCGATGGTTCGCGATCGATGAATCTTGAGGGGACCCGTAAAGGTGCAGCCGTGGTAGCTCTGGCAGCATTTTTTGCCACTGCCGCCCACCGAACAGGATATTCTCATCGTTTGTGGATCTTAAATGACCAATGCCAGCCTGTTCCAAATGGCAATCAACCGCCTGCTAGCTGGGAAGGATTGAATTTTGAGTATCGGGGTATGCCCACTGGGCAACTTCCACTTTTGCGACCACGTGGAACCCGTATTCTTATTAGCGATCTGCTTTGGTTGCAAGAACCTCTTTTAATTGTGCGGCCGTTTGCCGAACGCGCTTCCGTTTCACTTGTCTTACAAGTTCTCGCTCGCGTCGATGCTGAACCGATTGTTGGACAATCCCTACGGTTGATCGATTCGGAAACCGACGAGATTCGTGAGATCCATGTGGATGCGGTGGCCGCCCAGAGATACCGTGAAGCATTAGCACGTCACCAAGCTAGTTGGGACCTTGCTTGTCGACAAGCAGGCACTACTTTATTAACCACAATTGCTGAAGACTTATTGACAAATTGGAATCTCGACCCTTTGGTTGCTGCGGATATTCTTCGTGTTCGATGATTGACACAACCAGCTATTTGCGATCTTTGAAGATCTCTCATGATTCCCTTGTTTCTTTATCCCCTGGCTTTTTTTGGTCTCGCGGCTATTCCTGCTCTTTTAGCGATCTATTTACTACGCAATCGTTTCCGGCGTCAGGTCGTGTCGAGTCTCATGCTCTGGCTCGATACTCGCGAAGCGCGGGAAGGCGGCCGTAAACTGCGTCGGCTACAGACGCCCTTGTTTTTTTTGTTGGAATTGCTCGCCATTTTATTATTAGTGTTCGCCGCTAGCGATCCACAGATGAAAATGACCACCGGTGCTCGTCCGATTGTAGTTGTGTTGGACGACTCGATCTCGATGCTCGCTGGAGGAGACCAAGCAGCGCGAAAAATTGCGGAGCAAGAATTAGAAGCAGAACTCAAGCGACAAAACCCCTACTCAATTCGGTTGATCCTCGCTAGTGAACGGCCTCGCATTCTTGGAGATCTGGCACGTTCACCTCGTGAAGCCATGTCATTACTTGAAGGTTGGCGTTGCAAATCACCAACAGCTCGATTGGACGATGCGATTGGTCTGGCAGGTGAATTGGGAGGAGAACTAGCATTAATCTTGGTTCTCACAGATCATGAACCATCTGTGGAAATACCAGACAAAGGGCGAATACAATGGTGGGCTTTTGGAAAACCACGAGCGAATCTCGCCTTCGTCAATGCTGTTCGGACACAACGAGACGGATTAGATCGTTGCTTATTGGAGATCTGCAATCTGTCTAGTGAACCTAGCAGTTGTCAGGTCATTATCAAGACTTTGGAAGACAACAAAGAATTGCAAAAAAGATGGTTGCAGTTAGATAAACAGGAAACACAACGACTTGTAATTCAGTTTCCTGCAAGCACCCCTGCGGTTGTGGCTCAATTGGACGATGGAGTACTTCCTGCGGATAGTAGAGTTATTCTATTACCTAATCAACAACGAAGCATTCGAGTAGATCTACGACTTCGAGATGGCCGTATTCGCGAACCTGTTGTCAAAGCTCTGAATGCAACTCAATTAGTTCAGTATGTCGATTCCGCGGCAGATTTGATACTCACTGATCGTGAAGAGGAAAAGCAAATCGGTTCAGCCTGGGTAATGTACTTTCGCAATGAACCAGATGTGACAGCATTCCAAGGACCATTCGTACTCAATCGCACGCATCCTTTGTTAGCAGGGATTTCACTTAAGAGTGCAATTTGGGGGGCAAGCAAGCAAGAGAAAGAGAATGGCATTCCACTAGTCATGGCTGGAAATGTACCGTTGCTCACGGTTCAAGAAATTCCGACCCAAGGGGGACAAATACGTTACGATCTACAGTGCCGGTTTCGACCTGATTTTTCTACCGTTCAACAGACCGATGACTGGCCTATCTTGTTTTGGAATCTGATCACATGGCGAAGTTCCATGCTTCCAGGGATAGCCAGGCCAAATATTCGTCTAGGAGAGCAAGCAATCCTTAGCCTAGGTGACTATACCGAACGTGTTGAATTACAGGCTCCTAATGCATTGCCTCGCGATCTCATCGTTCGAGGTCGGCAAGTCAGTTTGCCTGGTGAAGAACTTGGCCTCCATGAGGTGCGTTTAGATCGAGCCAGGTTTCGCTATGCGGTCAATGTTTTGAATCAGGATGAATCGGATCTCACACATGCGACTACTGGTCGCTGGGGGAATTGGCTCGACGATACCACGCTGCAGATGGAATACCGCAGCATTTATTGGATATTACTGTTATTGTTATTAAGTGTAACTATTATTCATCTATTGCTTATGTCTGGCTCGCGGACCTGGAGGGGGTAAGACTATGACTCTGCTCTCACCTTTGTGGTTGATCCTATTGGCTCCGCTAGCGATTGCTTTACTGATTTGGCGGCCGCCAACTTTAATGTTATTGATACTGCGAGCTTGTACCTTTATGTTAATTCTTCTTGCACTTGCGGGGCTTTCGTTACGATTACCGAGCCGATTAGGAACCGTTGTGATTGTAGCAGATCGTAGCTACTCTATGCCGGCCAGTAGTAGAGCCTTGCAGAAAGAAGCAATTCAGCTCATCCATTCTAAAATGTCGATGGAAGATCAACTGGCGGTCGTTGCCTTTGGGCAACAAGCCGTAATTGAGCATCCACCAAGCAATAAGCCCCTGTCCGAGTTCGAGTATCAAGTAGGAGGCAATGCTTCTAATCTCGGTGAAGCAATTGAATTAGCCTTGTCGCTGATTCCTAGTGGTTCACCAGGTCGAATTCTGGTTCTATCGGATGGCAAATACACGGGACGCGATCCACAATTACAAATCTCCAAGGCATTGGCTCGCAATGTAGCAATCGATTACCGACACATAGATCGTCCTGCAGCCAGTGATCTAGCGATTGCTCGTATTGATGCTCCGTCGTCGGTGTCGCTAGGTGAATCATACTTGATGACAGCTTGGGTGTTTGCACCAACCACACAAGAAGTCACGTTTGAACTCAAACGCGGCGAAGAAGTGATTTCAAAAGGTACTCGATCGTTAAATTCAGGGATGAATCGATTCGCTTTTCGCGATCGCGCTGATCAATTGGGAAATCAAACTTATCTGCTGAAAGTGATACCGACTGGATCAGCTGATCAGGATCCAGTAATCGAGAATAATCTGGCGCGATTTATCGTTGGAGTCAGCGGTCCTCGTCCTTTGTTACACGTAGCTGAATCTAAAAATTCTGGACTGGCTCGGTTACTTCGCCAAGGCAAACTCGCGCTTCATATGGCTCGACCAGAAGAAGTGAAGTGGACCTTGGACGAGCTATCGCGGTATTCAGCTGTCGTTCTAGAAAATGTATCAGCAGACAAGATTGGCAATGTCGGCATGGAAACCATCGCTTCCTGGGTGCGCGAAACCGGAGCGGGATTGATGATGACCGGGGGAAAAAGCTCCTATGGACCGGGCGGTTATTATAAATCTCCACTAGAACCGATTTTACCCGTCTCAATGGAATTGCGCAATGAGCATCGCAAACTAGCTTTGGCTATTATGGTCGCTTTAGATCGATCTGGTTCAATGGCTGCCCCTGTCGCTGGAGGCAAAGTTAAGATGGATCTGGCCAATATCGGCACAGCTCAAGTGCTCGAGATGCTTGGTCCTCAGGACGAATTCGGTTGCATAGCCGTAGACACGGCGGTTCATGTAGTTGTACCATTTGGTCCAATCGATACCAAAAACAAAGCCTCGCATCGAGGAAAGATTCTAGGAATTCGCTCGCAGGGTGGCGGAATCTATGTTTACGAGGCACTTTCTGCCTGCGCGGAATTATTACTGAAAGCGAAATCAGGAACGAAACACATCATCTTGTTTTCCGATGCTCAGGACTCGGAAATGCCTGGTGCTTATCAACAGTTGTTAGAGAAGTGTTCTCAGGCTGGCATCACGGTTAGCGTGATTGGCTTGGGCAAAGAGACGGACAAGGACGGCGAACTGCTTAAAGACATTGCCAAACGCGGAAATGGGCGGATCTTTTTTTCGGATAATCCCGAAGAGTTGCCTCGACTATTTGCGCAAGATACCTTTGTCGTAGCTCGAAATACCTTCATTGAAGCCGAAAAAGGCAAAGTAATCGGCATTCGGCACATGCCCGGATTGGCTTCGGTCATCGATCAAACTCTACCGTCACCTCCTCAATTAGGAATTGGTGGTTACAATCTCTGCTATTTACGTCCAGGAGCAACGTTGGGTACGGTCACGCTCGATGAGTATAAAGCACCGACGTTGGCGACATGGCGTGCCGGGGCGGGACGGGTAGTGTGCTATACCGGTGAAGCGGACGGAAACTATGCTGGGAACATGCCAAACTATGCTCAGGTAGGTGAGTATTACACCAGTTTAGCTCGGTGGGCGGCAGGTGCTGCTAATCCACTGCCGACCTCTATGTTGTTGACACAAGAGATCCGTGATGGAGTAAATATTATCCAGTTGCACCTTGATCCAGAGCGGGAGCGCGAACTGTTTGCGACCTTGCCCAAAGTGACCACTCTAAAAAGCCAACCTGGACAGGCCCCGCGCGTTGAGCAAAGTTTGCTTCGTTGGACAGGTGCGGATACCCTCGCATTGGAAGTTCCAGTTGAAAGCGGGGAGAGCACGTTGTGTACCGTGGAAGTGCCTGGATACGATCGTGTTGCTTTACCGCCAGTTTGTGTTCCCTATTCTCCGGAGTTCAAGCCTATGCAATCCGATCGAGGGCTGATCACTTTGGAACGCCTGGGCCGTGCTACCGGTGGCCAAGAGCGACTCGATCTTCCCGGAATATGGAAAGATTTGCCACGTCAGGAGCGGTTTATCCCCATGGCACGTTGGTTATTGCTTGCCGCTCTGATTTTGTTGCTACTTGAGGTTCTTGAGCGTAGGACCGGATTGCTCAGTTCCTGGTCATCACGAAAATTGGAACGTTCAGCAGAGCCGGAAAACGCTCGTTCAATCGCGTGGAAGACTAAAGCGATGCTCCCGAAAGTTGAGCCGCAAGGAAACTCATCGACAATCGAGGTAACTCGAATCGGGCAGACTTCTCCGGCCAAGCCAGCGGAGACTGCAGCCTCGCTGCCTGAAGATGGTAGCGATTTAATGGAGGCATTACGAAAAGCTCGCCAACGATCACGCGGCCGAAGGGATTAGCGCGGTTGGGAGCCACCTACTCGTTGGATCGTCTGATGGCGAGCGTCGTGTTCTCGAGCATGTTCTCGAAGAATTCGAGCGATTTCAAGGATCGCTAATGGATGCTGATGAACATGATAATGATCGGCATCAACAACTAATTCGCTCTCCACCGCGTCCAGATGGGCGCTAGCATAGGGTACAACGCCATCACTGGGTTGACGATAGCCACCGCCTAGCAATCGCTCGATCAACAAATCACTTCGTCGGGTGACGCCAATCACTGAGTGGTATTTTACGCTGCTGGGTTTTGGGCGAGCCGCAATTAACTGTAGAGCTGGCGAGTCAGGAGCTAGCAGGTCAACGCTCGTGACCCGTTGCTGATTCAGTGAATCGACTAACTCCGGGTTTTCCTCGGCGAGGTCAGCCTTGATGCGAACGATTTCACCGGGAATGCCTGCTAACCAAGCTCCTAGTCGACCAATCGGCGATGGACTTAATTTGCTTCCACGATGCGGAGTGGCTAGATACACAGCCCGTGTGACCGTTGATTGTCGCTCGAAATAGAACGTGTTGCGAAGCTCAGCTCTTGTCTGAGGTTGCATCCGAAGTTGATCGAATGGCGTGGACGAGACCACTTTCCAGAAATCGTCTCCACCATCCACGGTCATCAGTCGAGAGACAAGCCCTCCCATACTATGCCCGATGATAACTATATCTTCGAGAGCGGGATCTTCGTGTTTGGGATCCAGGGCTTCACGCATTTTGCGGAGTTCGACGCGCAAGTCTGCGGCTGTGGCCAGATAAGGATTACCCGTAGGATAGAAGTATACCCAGAATTGAAAGCGTTTCCGAATTTCTGGATCCGCTTGTAAATCGTTGAACAGAGGAGCCCAAGTGACTGGCGAGCCAAGGAGGCCATGGACCAAGATCACGGGGATTCGTCCTGGTTCATAGGGTTCCAGCGTGTGCAATCCCTGTTTTTTCTCCAGATAATCCGGACGCAAAAAGCCGAGATAGCCATCAGCATCGAGACGCGAACGGGCTAAATAGTAAGCCAGTGGAGTCGTTAGATCGCTTTCTAAGGGAACCTTGCGATCACCCACTTGCACGGTCTGAATTGTCAATGGATTAATGAGTTCTAATTGCCCCGCGCGGCGGTCTCGAAGATCGGCCAACGTTCCCTCAAATCGGAAAAATGCCGTCATTGGAAAACTGACTTGTAATGGATAATAGGCATGAGGTGGTCGAGGAGCTTCGCCATCGCGACAACCAATCAACGGGACTCCTAGCCCATAAGTGCGGTGATGATTGGCTAGACCGGATACAGTGAACTCCGAACAGAGTTGCAGAGGGCCAAACTCTTCGGGGGCATATCGAAACCCTGTATGTACCACTTTCAGTGTAATTGCTTCTTCACCTTCACGCGCGGGTAAGACGAGACCTTGTCGAGGATCTAGTTGGCCCACACGCTGAGCGGCGGCGATGCATTTGGCCAAACCAGCGTTGTACAAATCGCACGCCAAGCGGAATCTGGGGTCGAAGACTTCTCCGGAGAAACGAGTCTCGCCACCGAAGAGATAATGGTAGGCGTAACCGGCGCACAAGTAGTAGAATACGCTCGCTTCGGGGTCGGAACGGCGTTCTGCCCGTGTACCTCGAACATAGTTGACTTCCGCAAGGGCATACAACAATTCCGGCTTAGGATCGACGCTGGCTTCTCCGTGCAATTTAGCTGACAGTTCTGCCATTCGCGAGGGATAGAAACCGTCGAGATTATACTGTCGGATTGTCTGCAGCGTGCGCGGCGAAAGCTCCTGTCCAGAAATGGCATTGACGCGCCAGGTTTCGGCAACGCTAGGCCCCTCCGCTCGCTCTACGCGCACTCCCGCGCATCCTAGGAGCAAAACGGGCAACACAATGATGATAGTCATTCTTGGTTTCATGATCGCGGGACGATAAACACTCGCGCTGAATCGTCAAGCCGATCTTGTTTTTCTTCGGAGACTTTGTCATCTCGTGGTCACTCGTGGCAGGAAGCAGTCTCGAAGTTCGAGATCCAAGGATAGGAGAAACGGACGATGAAGAAAAACAGCCTATTGACAATCGCAGTAGTGATTCTGACTGCTGGAGCAGTTTTGGCTCAACAGGTTGGTGTTCCAGGTAGTAACGTCAAGTATCATCCGGAGATCGAAGTGAACATCGGCGGCAAAACCACGCGGCTGGTGTTAACTGGTACGGCACTTCGCACCAAATTAGTTGTAAATGTATATGCGATTGGAAGCTATGTAGAAAAGGGAAGTTCGGTATACAATGCGGAAAGCCTGGCAGCAGCGGATGTGGCCAAACGGTTGCATCTAGTGATGGAACGCACTTTGGATGGTCGCGACATGGCCGAGGCGTTACGAAGTGCTATTCGTGCTAATTACGGCGAGCCACAGTTTAATGAGGAGATCAATAGTTTAGTTCAGTACATGAACTCCACCTCCGTTCGCAAAGGCGATCATATTTTTTTGACGCATGTACCGGGAATCGGTTTGCAGATCAATGCTGCTGGCAAAGCAGACTTTCTCATCAAAAACGTCGCTTTTAGCAAGGCTGTCTGGGAGATTTATCTAGGTAAGAAGAACATCGGTGAATCGATCAAGAAGGGGCTGACCTCTCGGCTCTAATGCAGAAACGATCATGCGCGAGTCGAGTCAACCGCTCGACTCGTGTATGGAAGCAAGAGCAGACACTGTCAGTTCTTACACTGTGTAGATCTGCCTTTTCGGCTTGTGAAGATTTCGTCCAAAAAAGCGGAACGTGTCTCTTGTCAGCAGCCCTCGATACTGTTATAAAAACTTCCTCAACGAGTTGGGGGCGTAGCTCAATTGGTCAGAGTACCGGACTGTCGATCCGGTGGTTGCGGGTTCGAGTCCCGTCGCCCTCGCTAATGCCATCCGATGCAACCTGGTGCAAACGAGCGCCAGGTTGTTGTGTTTTAAGGACTTGCGGCAAATCCTATTTCGGATCTCCCAAGCAGAGAATACTGTAGTTCTATACAGATACAATGCACATCGACGCGCTCAGTAGGTACGCTCGAACGAAACAGTCTTTTCCGCAGTGACTCAGATCACGAACTTTTCAGACACACCGCTGAGAGGGAGTTACAGATCCTGGCGCTTTTGATTTGCTCGAGACTTCTCAGCATCGAGTAGGGCTAGTTAGTATTCCCACTCCGGAGAATACATCTTGTTGCTTTTGGTCGTCCTTTCTTCCCTCTCCTGGACCTCTGGAACTTCTAGAACACCTAGATCAACTTTCGGGCGCAAAAACAGCGCGTTGGCTAGCTGTCAAACGTCGTCTGGAACTTGCAGAACACCGAGGTCAACTTTTGGCAGCACTCCATTCCGTTTACTCGTTCACGGGATCAAGCACCCACACTCCGCCGCCGGTCGATTCGACACCCGAGCCAACCCGATTGCCTGGCCAGTTGCCGAAGACTGCCACATACAGGCGACCCGTTTGGGGATGGATGCAAAGATCGAGCGGTTGATTGAAGCGTAGTACCTTACCGTCGGGACCGACCAGGGGACGTTCATCGGTAACCGTTCCGGTTTTGTCGATCGCAAAAGACTGCACACAACGGCCGCCGGAAAAGTAGGCAATGAGGAGCCGTCCCTTAAGTGGGCCGTCAGCGGTATACTCGCACATACCGTTTGGGCTATTCCCTCCACCGGGCCGAAGATCATAAAGCAATGTTGGGTCGAAATGCTTTTCGGGTTTGATGCCCACGGGATAAGCCGGAATTTCCCAAGGATCCTTTTGAGCTGTTGGATTACCACCGAGCAATACAAACTCGCCCCGGCTCGGATTGGGGTGGCCGTAGTATTTTCCCGGTACCACCCGGCATAACGCTTCGTGCGGCATCGCTGTAATTGCCGGAATCCCTTCCGTTTTCGGTGTTGTAACTCCGCCGCCAATGCTATTGGCATTGGTAGCAGTAAAGAGATGACCTGATGAATGCCAACACAGGCCGAGCGCGTTGCGCAAGCCTGTGGCGTACAACCGAACCGGAGCATCCGACCGGCGCGGATCATAGCTGATCGGCGCGGCAGTAGTCACATCACATGGTAACTTGCCACTGTTGAACTTTGGATTACGAACGTCAGCGACAATCACTGCTGCACTAAGCAGGCTTTCCGAGGCTCCCCAATTCGGGCTTCCACCCAAGGTCGCTACTCCGCCAACCGACTGATACAACTTCCCGTCCGGTCCGAAAGCGAGTTGATTTGGCTGATGCTCGAGTTCTTCTGGGCACGGCAACCCAACAATCACGTCCTGAATAACAGGTTTGCGTGTGCATTCGACAGTTGGAAGCGTTACCTTGCTAATCCGTCCTGCCCATGTACCGCTTTTCCGTCGAGCATGACTGACCCACACCGTCAAGTTAGTCGCCGTTGCATCAGGATCAAAACAGAGACCGATTATCTGCTGACCTTTAAGAGTAACTATTGTCTCAGAACGGATAGGTTTGCCGTCTTTAGCGAGTCGATAGCGAACAATTGCTCCATGAACGTCGACAAGATAAAGATTCCCGTCCGGACCAATCCGAAGACTCGTCACCTGGCCGCGTCGTTCAATTTCTTGTGCATGAAACTTAAACAGGGGTCCGTCAATTTGCTGCAAGCCGGTGCGAAACGACCAGCGGTACGCTACTAACTTCTTTCCATTTTGTCCGACGATACCATCGGTCAGTTCAACGGTGTAAGAGTGGCTCTCTCCGAGTTGATGCGTGGGGGTGAGAGTTGCGACCCCCCCAGTTAAGTCACAGTTCACCGAACCTGAGACGGGCTTGCCTGCATTATCGAGCAGTCGGAAGGTCTTGGTCGTGACGGTCTCAGCTTTCACCGGAGTCGTGAATTGCACGCGAATGACTGCTAGGGGAGATACATCTTTAGCCGAAGGCTGCGGAATTGGCGATTCACTTGAAATGAAGACTTTCGGTGCATCGGCCCGAATCCCGCATGGCATCACGAGTAACAACAACTGAGCCAGACCAAACATGTTGCACCTCGATGCGAGCAAAGCTAATTCAACTGCGCTCAGCTTTGTAACACCTTGCTTTGAATAATACTAGCAGCTATTCCAGTGGGCTGAGTAGTATAAGATACGATTGTCATCCTGCGTTCGGTGTTTCAGACCATCGCGACAATCGTCTCCAACCAAACACGATCCCAATCACTGTGATCGAACATCATCCGCGATAGCTCGATAATCTCTGTGAAAGTCACGAGATTGAGCTAAACCATTGAGAGTCAGTTTCTCAGAATGAATATTGCACCAGCTCAAGAGGATGCGATGAACAACACGACGGCTGACTACGGGCCGCACACCGAAGCCGTACTTGACTTGCTCCAGTGGATCGAGAGCGGCGAGTTGTTGCAGTTTAAGAAGCCGCTTCCGCAGGGGTGCATTCCAATCGCAGATTTTGAACAATCCCAGACGTTGGCATCCGACCAAGGTGAGACACCGGGGATCATCGACTGGGTGGAAATTCGAAATCAGGCCGATGCGTTGATGTACCCGGTCGGCTTACTCGACACTCCGGCGTGGGCCACTTACAAGGGCGCGATCTCGGGCCTGTTGTCGCAAGTGGCGAATCGAGTCGATGCCGCCCTCCCTGACGATTACCGCGACATCATCGACGACGTGATCGCCGACCTGCATGCTTGCGCCCGGTGTCTCGCCGTGCATGGGCGGCTGGACCCATTCCACGAGCGGCTCTTGCAAGCCTACTCGTGTGGCGGCTGGCCCTGCGGCTGTACCGGAACCATGCCTGGACTGCATGATACGGTCGGGGATGAGTGGCATCTCTACGTCTTCTGGCGAGATGATCAACAGGTTAGCTGAGCCGCGCTTCTGGGCACTCGAGCGACAAAGAAGGTTTTTAATTGAGCCGTGACGCTCGATGCGTGCCTTCCCGTAGCATAGATAGGGTGAACACTGTGGACTTTACAACTCGATGGTATTGTTGATTGGTGGTGATAATAGCCGATGACGTTAGAGGTTGAATGCAATGAAATTGCTCCAGGGGTTTGGAAACCGCCGTTCAAAGGCACCTCAACTTTTGCTACACCACCTATGACGGCAGGTGACCTTGCCGAGGTGGATTTTCGTCGATGGGCATTTCGGAATTCGGATCAAATTTCCCGACCGACAGATCTTTTATTTGATGACGGTAACTGGGGCACAGTTTTTACCCCAGGAGATAACATGATTCCCCCGTATGCTAGGTGACCACTCTTGCCAACAAAAACTAACATGAGTGTTTCCCCTTTCTCTTGCCGGGATGTAAAAGTTGTCCTGTTCTGGCTAGCTAGTGGTGTTATTATCGGGGTGTTCATCACTCTTCTCTTCTGGTGTGGAGACCTGCTAGTGAATGGGCAGAGCCTTCGCGAAGCACTTGGAGGAGAGGTTGAAGACGCCTGGGGCACATTACAAGCCTTGATAGTGTTAGGAAGTCTGGTCGGTGCCAGTGTCGGGTTCTTGCATGGATTCAGACGAGTGTTAACCCAGCACAAGGATGAGAAGGAACTGGAACAGGGCTGATCGCGGTTTGACGACACACCAATCAAATGCACCGAGACGACACACCAATCAAATGCGCCGACTTGTGGTGCGGCGTACCCTACTCCACGATGCTCTGACGCGGCACGGCCTTATAGGGATCAGCCTTCACCGCCGGACCGTCTTTGCCCTTCGTACCGGGCATGATCTCAAAGCGTGGATCGAAGTCGGTCATGGTCGCGGCCAGTTTGCCCAGGACACTCACGTCGCCTTGCACCTTGGCGGGTTCCGTCCTTGATCTGGGCATCGAGCGTCTTCACCCCCATCATCGTCTTCTCCAGGTCCGAGCCATCTCCGGAATGTAGGTGTTCATCTCCCGGGGAGCTTTGGTGTTCGGCGTGTTCTGAAAGATCATCTTGATACCATCGACCGCGATTTCCTCGATGGCCTTTTCCACGTACCGGTTCGGTGCGATCAGTCCCGTGGCACCAGACGACACGGCCTAGCCAAGACCTTGACCAACGTACCCGTACGGATTGACGGGCAACAGCAGCCCGTACTGGTAGAACAACCGGCGGTTCATCGCGTTGCCGGCGTACACGTTCTCGGAGATGGTGTGCTCCATGAAGTCGACAGGAGCAATAAGGGAAATCTTCCCGGAGCGAACATCCTCTTCCTTCACGATGCCGCGGACACCGCCCCAGTGGTCCCCGTGCGTATGCGAGTAGATCACCGCCGAGACCGGCAACCTCTTCCCGACGTGCTCCTGGAACAGCTTCCACGCCGCCCGGACTACTTCCGTGGACACCAGCGGGTCGAAGACGATCCAGCCAGTCTTACCGCGGACAAACATGATGTCCGAGAGGTCGAAGCCACGCACCTGGTAGATGCCGGGGATCACCTCGTACAGCCCGTAGTTGTTATTCAGCCGCGACTGACGAAGGAGCGACGGGTGAATGCTGTCGAAGTCGGCTTGCTTCTTCAGGAATTGAAACCGGTCCATGTCCCAGGCGACGTGGCCCGCGTCCGCCTTGATCTGCAGTTCCTTCATCGGGGCGATGAAGCCCTTCTTCTGCTCTTCAAAGTCTCGGTTGTCCGCAAACGGCAACGATTCCTTAGCTTTCTTCAGCACCTCCAAGGTGAATTTGGAGGGCGCTTTCCCCTTGGGGTGGAAGTGCCCGTTCACTGATGCCGGTTGCTAAGCGCGTGCTGGCCCCTCACCGAGGAGCAGGTGGTTGGCTACTGCAAAAGCAGGCAGCGACTGCATGAACTGCCGTCGGGTCGTCATAGCTGCACAGATCCTTCCAAATAATAAAGTTGACCAGTAGAAATGCATTTACGGCGAATCAAGTTCCTCTGCCGCCAAACGCCCCCGCTCACCTGCCTGCGGGGCACCATTAAGCTACGAACTCCAGAAAGCCTACATGCCCCGCCGTCTGCTGCAGCGACTGGATACTCCTCAAGGAACTCGTGGAAATACACTGGAGATGGCTACCCGGCGTTTCCGCTCCCCAGATCCAGAGAGGTCCGCCATGTGCTAGGCCAATGTTACCGCTTCATCCTGCTGCGGCGTCGATCTGCACGCAACAACTATGTTTGTCGTCGTTCTCGATTCTCACGACAATGCGCGTTTCAGCAAGAATCGGCCCCGTGGGTGAGCCGTACCGAACGGGACGCCTCGGCCCTGCCGGGGGACCCAGCCGCATTTGAAGGGCCACCGCCAAGGGAACGAACGAGTATCGGGGCCGGCCTGGGATGAACCAGGTCCGCCGGAGCACCCGGTGCTGACGCGCAAGGATTCACGGGGTAGCCGTGTGGAACGGGTCGAGTTTAAGTGGTAGCGAGGTAGGATTTACTGATCGGAAGAAAGAAGTGGTGAGTCGTTTGCCTCCCAGATGACTTGGTCGGGGCCATGTCGGCCAGTGATGATTAACTTGGTGAAAGCAACTGCACGGCAAAGACAAAGAAAACGTCTGCCTTCCTCACACTCAGCTACCCGATAGCTAACACCTTCCCACTGATGGGACCGAACATCCTGGATGACGTACGAATCAAATCCGAACCATCCGCGCATGTCAGGCAGTCGAAGCTCGCGAACTCCTTGCATAATCATTTCAATGACATATTGTTCGTGCGAATCCCATGAATATTCAGCTTGGATGGTCAAATCTACCGGCTGGTAATCGGAGTCAGAATCCGTGTGAGACGCTTCTAGATGAAAGATGCGCCACCGCCGGAGGCCGTCAGGACGAAAACCCGGGACGAAATGGCAAATATTTCGCACACCTGGGATATCGTCAAAAATCATTGTAAACCTCCACGTCTGGCCGACGCTCGTTGTGCTGGATTCACGGGGTAGAGCCTTCTTCAAGATAGCACAGAGAAGGTGGCGAGGCTTCTTCATATCCTGACAGCAGTCAGGAGAAGCGAGCAGCTTCGGCCGATTGATAGTACGGTTGTTCACCTGGCCTCTGCTGCCGAGAATGCGGCGGGTTATGGCCGGCGGAAACACGTCCATAACCCGGCCTGTCCGACCGGCGAAAAACGCCTGCAATCCCGCCGTTCTCTGCAGTCTCTTGAGTTTGATTTAGTCGGTCACACCCTTCGCGGACAACTTAAAATCGGACGGCATACATAACCGTCAGTTCACCCTTCATGGAGCCTGACGACATGTCCCACGACGATTCCGCATTGACTCCCCAGCAGCGCATGGCCCAGGTCGCCGCCATCCTTGCGCGGAGCGTGCTGCGCCTCAGGCAGGCGGCCTGGCGCGTTCCGACCGACTCGGACCAAGAAGTTCTCAAAACCCCGGAAGAAGGCCTTGAGTCGGGTGTGGACCCGAGGCTCACGGGGTCTCGGCGTCACGGGTTTTAACGCACTCCAACCGACGAGGTCTTTATGCCACTCGACATCGACAAAGAGCAGGCCGCGCTCGAACGCATGACCGCGGGCCAACTCGCCAACCGCTTCGCCGAACTGTTCGGCGAGCAGACGCACTTCATGTGACAGACATCTGCTGGCGGATACGCGGTACATCGAACGCAGATTGTCGCGGATAAACCTGATAAATCTCGTCAAGGCCTGCTTTTCAAGCTCCGCATCTTCCTTGGCCAAATGTCTATAGCTGGAAGTGATGTCCTAGACAATACTGCGTTAATCAAATAAGACTCAGACCTAGGTAAGTGGTTCCGCCTTTGCTACAACCCCACAAATGACTCTAATCTGCTAGTGGATAACATGAACCAGTACCTTCCAGCCCGGATACATCGACGCAACTGTCTGAAACGCTTGGCTAGCCTCGCCGTTGCCAGCCCAGTTGTCTTTTTGACTGCGTGCAGCCCGAGTACCAACGAGGAGAAGAAGCCCGCAAAACCCCGGCGAATCATCGTTGATGCAGACACCGCGAACGAGATTGACGATGCCTTCGCGTTGGCACGAGCGTTGATGGAGCCGAGCTGGAAGGTCGAGGGCATCACGTCGGCACAATGGCACACCCAGGAAGAAGCCCCGCGGGACACAGTCGGTCCCAGTCAGCAGCTCAATGAGGAATTGCTGCGGGCGATGAAGCGTCTGGACGTGCCGCATCCCATCGGCTCGAACATTCCGTTGGTTAGCCCCGTGCGTCCGCAACCCTCCGATGCCGCGCGGCACATCATCCGCAAGGCCAAGGAGACGCCCGAAGGTGAGAAGCTGACGGTGGCGATCCTCGGCCCCTGCACGAACCTTGCGTCCGCCGTGCTCATGGAGCCGCAGATCATCCCACGCCTGGCCTGCTATTACATTGGTCTGCGCTACGATCCCAAGCAACGGCTTTGGAGCCGCGATGAGTTCAACACCAACAATGACCCCAACGCCCTCGATGTGCTGCTCAACGCGCCTGGGTTGGAATTCCATCTCATGACCGCGACAACCTCGGGCAGTCTGACCTTTGCCAAGGCCGATGTGGAACGACGGCTCAAGGGCAAGGGCGGCGTGGCTGACTTCCTCGTGCGTCTCTGGGACAACTACGACCGCGCTTGGCAGCGGCGCGTCGCGCCGACCAAGGCAACCTGGACAATGTGGGACATCGCGCTGATCGCAGCCATCGCCCGGCCCAAGCTGGCCAAGGCCGTGACCATCGACACGCCGCCGGAAAACTTCAAACGCCCCATTTCGGTTTGGGTGGAGATTGACGCCGAGGGAATGCGCGATGATTTCTGGCAGACAACTGAACGGTGGTTGGCTGAACATCGCTGACCCAATGCTTCTGTTGAAAACGATTGTCCTTATGACGCAAATCCTCGCTGGCTGATCGACGACCGCCACTAGATCCGCTTGGCAATGGTGATGCAGCCGCGGATCACCCAGGTGATGAACCTGTTGCACCCGGCCCCGGACATCCAGGAGGAGATCCTGTTCCTGCCGCGAACCCGGACCGGCCACGACCCGATCCACGAGAAGCAGATGCGGCGGATCTGCCAAGAGCCGAGCTTCGCCCGCCAGCGGCGGATGTGGCAGGTGCTGAAACGCAGCCGGATGGAGGAACCCGCGGCCTGATCCGGGCTACCGCACGCCTCGCTGTTTACTGTTTATCGATCATAACGCGCAGCCGGGTTGTCCTGATCCTACCGAGGGTCCGGGCAGTCCGGCTGCCGTCGTTCGCACCAACTTTCCGCTACGTAGGTTGTCTCCGAGTGACCGGGCGGTTAGGATCGTTGAGAATGTTGATCGTTTACGAAACGAATGGCGGACGATCGGCGGTGCCCATCGGGCCGGGAGGACGCATGGCGAAGGACACAACGACACCCGCGAACGACAACGGGGCCAACCTCGGCTTCGAGGCGACGCTCGGGAACGCTGCGAAGGGGGCATTATGCGACTGGCCGAACTGAAACCCGGACTCGTTCTCGTCGGCTTGGAGCCGGATCGCGACTGCACCGTCATTCAAGTTAATCCCTTGGCTGAAAATGCCGTGCAGGTTTATTACAAGCTTCCGGATGGGAGTTTGAAGGAACGCCTGCTCGGGACCGCCGACGAAGCCACCATCGCGGTCGCCAGCGTCGAGCGACCCTGGGCCTTCGACGGTGATGCGGAAAAGTTCATTCTCACCTGCGAGGCGAAACGCATCGACTTGGCGTTCCTGTTCGACCCGATGATGGCCGTCCACACCTCGAACGTCGAGCCGCTGCCCCACCAGATCACTGCCGTCTACGAGTCGATGTTGCCGCGTCAGCCGTTGCGATTCGTGCTGGCCGACGACCCCGGCGCGGGCAAGACGATCATGGCGGGCCTTTACATCCGCGAACTGGTCATGCGGGCCGACGCCCGGCGGGTGTTGATCGTCGCGCCCGGCAGCCTCGTCGAGCAGTGGCGGGACGAACTGTTCGAGAAGTTCGGCCTCGAATTTCGCGTCTTCTCCTCCGCGCTGGAAGAGTCCTCGCCGTCGGGCAACCCCTTCGAGGACCACCACCAGGTCATCGTTCGGCTCGACCAGATGTCCCGCAACGAAGACCTGCAGGCCAAGCTCTGCGCGGCCGGGTGGGACCTGGTCGTCCTCGACGAGGCCCACAAGCTCGCCGCCCATTTCTATGGCACTGAGGTTCAAGAGACGAAGCGGTTCAAGTTAGGTCGTGCTCTTGGGAAACAAACACGCCATCTTTTGCTTATGACTGCCACGCCGCACAACGGCAAAGAGGAGGACTTCCAACTGTTCCTCTCCCTGCTCGACTCCGACCGCTTCTACGGCAAGTTCCGTGACGGCGTCCACAAGGTCGATGCCACCGACCTGATGCGCCGGATGGTGAAGGAGGAACTGGTCAAGTTCGACGGCACGCCATTGTTCCCGGAACGGAAGGCGTACACCGTCAACTACACGCTCTCCAACGCCGAGGCCGCGCTCTACGAAGGCGTCACTCGTTACGTCTCCGAGCAGATGGGCAAAGCGGATGAACTCGATGGGCGACGCCGAGGCTCCGTCGGGTTCGCCCTCACCACCCTGCAACGCCGGCTCGCCTCCAGCCCGGAGGCCATCTACCAGTCGCTCAAACGGCGACGCGAAAGACTCTCGGAACGTCTTCGCGAAGAAAAACTCGGCTCCCGCGGGCGTCATGCACTGGCAGAGACTATTGAGAACGTGCCTGACGATGATGACGACCTCAACGCCGACGAGCAGGAGTCGCTCGAAGAGAAGCTGGTCGATCAGGCGACGGCGTCGAAGACCATCGCCGAGCTGGAAGAAGAAATTCGCATCCTCGCCGGGCTGGAGCAACAGGCCAAGGCGGTCGTCGCCTCGGGCCAGGACCGCAAGTGGGACGAGCTCTCGAAGCTGCTGCAGGGCAATCCGGAGATGCACGATGAATCCGGCCGGCAGCGGAAGATCATCATCTTCTCGGAGCACCGCGACACGCTCAACTACCTGCACGCCAAGATCGCCGGCGTACTCGGCTCGGCCGAGAGCATCATCACCATCCACGGCGGCACCCACCGCGACGAGCGGAAGAAGGCCCAGGCTCTGTTCCGCTCCGATCCCGATGTCCGCGTCCTGATCGCCACCGACGCCGCCGGCGAAGGCGTGAACCTGCAGTGCGCCCACCTGATGGTCAACTACGACCTGCCGTGGAACCCCAACCGCCTCGAACAGCGGTTCGGCCGCATCCACCGCATCGGCCAGACGGAAGTCTGCCACCTGTGGAACCTCGTCGCCAAGGAGACCCGCGAGGGCGACGTGTACCACCGCCTGCTGGAGAAGCTGGCCACCGAGAGCGAGGCCCTCAAGGGACGCGTCTTCGACATCCTCGGCGACGTATTCGAGGAGGTCAGCCTCAAGCAACTACTGCTCGACGCCATCCGCTACGGCGACCGGCCCGAGGTCCGCGCCCGGCTGACGCAGAAGATCGACCACGCCTTCGACCACGATCACCTCAAGGCCCTGCTCGACCGTGGCGCGCTGGCCCAGGAGACCATGTCGCCCGACCGGCTGTTCAAGGTCAAGGAGGAGATGGAGCGGGCCGAGGCGCGACGGCTCCAGCCGTTCTTCGTCCGGTCGTTCTTCCTCAAGGCCTTCGACACGCTCGGCGGCACCGTCCACCGCCGCGAGTCCGAACGCTGGGAGATCACCCACGTCCCGGCTGCCATCCGCGAGCGCGACCGGCGGCTCACCGGCCGCAACCGCCGCGAGCAGGAGCCGATCCTCAAGCGGTACGAACGCATCTGTTTCACCCGCGACGCCATCCAGCCGCTCGATCGTCCCGGCCTGGCCCGCGCCGTGCTGATGCACCCCGGCCACCCGCTCATGCTCGCCGTCACCGACATGGTGCTGGAGCAGAACGCCAACCTGCTGCGGCGCGGGGCGGTGCTGGTCGATCCGGCCGACGACACCGAGCAACCCTGGCTGCTGTTCCTGCTCACCCACGAGGTGAAGTCCGGCGACGGGGCCACGCTCTCCAAGCGGATGCAGTTCATCCGCGTCAACCCGGACGGCACCGCGTCGTTCGCGGGCTGGGCTCCGC
>CALDUY010000025.1 GCA_937923405.1 uncultured Gemmataceae bacterium
CGAGGGGATTGAAACGTTGGGTTGGGCGACCGTGAGGGTACTATGACGCTATGGGCATCTAATGAGATGCCCCGATTACGAGGGGATTGAAACTTCCCGTCGAGCCGCTCGACGTGGCAATGCCCCATCGTGTATCTAATGAGATGCCCCGATTACGAGGGGATTGAAACATTCCAGGGCGTCTTGCTCGTCCAGGTCGATGGCGAAATCTAATGAGATGCCCCGATTACGAGGGGATTGAAACGTGCTCGCCCACGTTGATCTTGACGGCCATGATTCGGTCATCTAATGAGATGCCCCGATTACGAGGGGATTGAAACGAAAAAAGACGAGGCCACCGAAGTGACCTCGTCTGCATCTAATCAGATGTTACAATTACAAGGGATTGAAATAAACTATGGATTATCATTGATTGTGTGTGGGCCGAATCGTCGGAGCAGCAAGCGGCCCTGGTCGCTGGTGCAACTGACTCGCCAACCGCGATTGTTGATGCGGAAATGACCAATTCCTGGAAGCTTGGTGTAGTTGTCGTATTGCAGCGCTCCATCCGTGCGCAGCGCGACGGTGTTGCCGTTGCTCTGCTCCAGCATGACGGAGACACGAGCCAGGGATTTATTCAGCTCGATGCGCTCCCTGCGATTGGTCCGAAGCTCGTCGAAATCGCGGCGGAATGAGGCGGCATAGGCGACCCGAGGTAAATCTTCCAGCAACGAATCGGCGAGGAGTTCGTCGCGGCCTCGTTCCCACATCAGTAAGCCCCAATCGGAAAGCCAGGCCAACCCGCTGCCCGGAGTGGTCTCCTCCCACAAGGTTTCAGACCAGTCAGCCAGCTCCGTCACGGGCACAGTGTACCCCTCGGCCAGCAGGGCACACCGGGTGCGATGGGCGTGCAAAAACGACAGATCCAATCGGACCGGCAGACGTGGAATCCGCAACAAGGCCGAATTCCGATCTTCAAAGATGTAGAGAATCTCGTCGGCGTAGAACATTCCGATAGTGTTCATGTAGCCCTGCAAACTTTTGAAGCTGCCGACGAGATTGAACGAGACGGGAGCGCGGGCCTCGCGGCAGGGAGCCAGGGTATCCTCGCACCAGCGGATCAGCCAGCGGATGCCCGAGGAAAAGGCCGACTGCGACCGGGTGCTCAAGCGCGGCGGAACGACCACCTCGACGGCGGAAATCCCGGCCTTGCGCAGGGTCGCTTCGAGCAGCCCCGCCGTGGCCCGCGCCTGGTAGGTGTCGGTGGCCAGGAGAAAATGCAGGTCGGGCTTGCCCGCCGACAGCGACGACTGATACAGCCCATGCAGGCCGTTGAGTTCCGCGCTGAGCAGGCGCTGCCGAGACGCGTCGGCGACATCGAGTTCGGCAGCGACCCGAGCAATCCGTTGCTCGATGGCGAGGCGCTGCTCGGCGGACAGTTCGCCCTCGGTCAGATTGGCGGTCTCCCGCAACAGCGGAGCCAACGCCCCGGCCTCGTTGGTGAGCAAACTGGTGCCGACGGTGGAGAGTACATAACGGGGCATAGAGATACCTCAATTTCAAGAGCGCTCGATTCTGGTTCGATAGTCGCGCGACGAGCTTCACGATTCGTCCTTCAAGATCGTATGCAGGTGCGAGAGATAGTCTTTCAGGAACTTCTGATGGGCCTGTAAGCCGGGAAGTTCTTGCAGGCCAGGCTCGCGAAGATCCGCCGTCGGGAAGCCGGCGACGTGAATCTCCAACAATTTGCCCTTCTTCGAGACGTGAAATAGTACGGGGCTGCTGTGGCGGTCGCCGTGCACGCCGTCCAGTTCGAGTGGGGGAAGATGATCCTCCGGCCGTTGCTGCCTCATCGGTCGATTCTGAGGTCCGTGAATCTTTCGCGGAAGTCCCAGGCCTCGCTTGGCTTCACGATGCTTGCCGTGAGGTTTATTCGCCGACTGGGCACAACCCATCATGGCCCGGCCGATGAGATCCAGCACACGCCAGGGATCGTCGAAGTTCGTCGGAACCTGAATCCAGGGCGGCTCGTAGTCCAATACCTCGATCGACAGCCGACGCATCAGGCGTAACGAGGGACTGTTGACCCATTCGTCGCGATAGTCATCCTCGGGCAGCTGGCAGGCGGCACGAAAGCGTTTGCCGTGAGCTAGCCAGCTACCCCCGGCAAACGTGGCCAGTTCGATCGGCAGGGCGAACGAGCCGAATCCCTTGCGCGATTTCGAGCCTGCACCGCCCAGCGTGCAAAACCACCACAAGGCGGTCTTCGCCTGGTCGAGGAGGGTCGCCTCGGGAAGCAGTTGTTGCCGAACGACCTCGCCCTTGGCGTTGTGGAGCAGGAACAGGCCCGGACGAGCGGACAGTTCGACCCGCCATTTCGCGCCTGGTTGCATGCACCAACGCTGCCGACGTTGCGATGGTTGTCCCGGACCTGGAGAGGACATTTCATCCATACCGTATCCAGCATAGGCAAGACCGGGAATGCCTTTCGGATTGATGTGGTGTTGCTTGGCGAATGCTTCATTGAAGCGAAGCTGGCCTTGCTGGTTGATCGCCTTGTAGGGCGACAGAATGGGGGTGCCGGAAAGCCGGGTCACTCGCACTTGGACCGCGCCGCCGGTTTTGGTGTCGCCCCAGACGGCGGCTTCCATGTCGCGCAGGGTCGAGACGGGGACGAAGCCAGCGTGCATGGTTCGCCACCACCAGCGCAGCAGGCCGCGCAGCGTGGCCGAACGCAGGTCGCAGTCCTCCCGGTTCTGGGAGGCTCCCGCCAGGTAGGCCGGAGTCACCAGCTCCAGGGTGAACGATTCCTTGAGCCAAGTCGGCGAGGAAATGGCCAGCGTGGTCTTCTCAACCTTGAACCCGCCATAGCCTGCCGCCGTCTTCGCGCCACAGCCCAACTCGGTCAACGCACCATCGAGCCATTGCTGAGCGAGGGTCAGCAGTTCGTCGGACACATCCGCACGCCGTTTGCTGAGGGCAAAGTAGAAGGTCGTGTTCGGCTTGATAGCCAGGAAGTAGACCGGATTGGGCGACTGCCAGTCGCCGGGTGGCTCGGTGCCTTGGTAATAATCCGGATAGTGATTGTTGACAATGTCCACCAACAAGCTCGGCCATTTCTCCGGCCAGCCGTCGTGGAAGACGATGGTGCCAGCAGCGGCGTTGTCCTGCTCGGTGTGCTTGGGCACGCCCTGCGGTTTCCACGGCTTGGGCCGACGGTCGATCTCGTCGGAGCCGGGTGCCCAGCCGAAGACACGCTCGATCTGTTGCCAGGCGGTGATCTTGTTGGACTGGGCCGGCAGCCAGACAGTTTCGGCGAAGGCGCGGGCCATGCCTTTGAGGCCGGTTCCCGGCAGATAGGCGAAGCCGTAGATCGGATGCAAGCACAGGCCGGCATTCTCCAGGGCGTTGGCCCGGGCCAGATGCAGGGTCAGTGTCGCCTCGGTGGTGCGGCTCCAGTGCTTGGCATTCAGAGCCTGCAAGTAAAACTTCCGACGCTGGAATTGCTCGTCCAGTAGGGTTTTGTCGCCCGACAATCCGGCAACGAGATTCAGCACGTCGCGCTGTTGTTCCTGCTTGGGACACGGTTGCAGAAAGCGATCGAGCATCAGACCCGGATGCCGGCTGCTGTCTCTTTTCAGAGTGTCCAGCAACAGACGCAACGACCTGGGCACGGGGATGCAGCTCAAAATTTCGTGCTCACTCATTTGCTCTGGCTCCAGCTTTCGAGGACCAACCGGGGCAGCAGCTCGCCGAGGCGGACTGTCGCTACCGACTCGCCGCACGTCGCGCGCAACTGGACCGCGTTGGTTACTACTCGGGACGAACTCCACCTCCAGGCCGATCGAGACATCCTGCGGCAGCAGCCCGATCAGGTCACGATCCCCAAAGAAGTAATCGACTCCCGAGGAATCGCGGATGTGTCCGGTCCCATTTTTCCATCTCACTACTTTGCCACGGGCCATGACTTAGCTCTCCTGGGTGTCGGTCAGTTTCTCGGCATCGGCGAAGCGGACGAGCCATTGCAGATAGGCCAGACATTCCGCCGTGGCGTAGCGTTGGAAGTCGGCGTCTTCCTGAATCAAGCGAACGAGAAGCCGCTTGTCCTTGCCTGGAGCCACGGGCCGACGCTTCGCGATCCAGTCGGTAAGCGCCTCCTGTAACTCCGGGGCATAGCCCTTGGCGAAGAGAAACGCCAGCGCCTGGCCCAGTCCCGAGGCGAGGATGCGCGTCGGCAGCTTCTTGGCCTGGGTGCCGAACTTCTTGGCCTCGTCTTCCTTCTTGCCTTTCACCCCATGCACCACGTCCCAGGCGTGGGCGGCCCGTTCTTGATCCAGGGTCTTCTTGCTCGTGCTCATCACTTGCTTCCTCCCAGCTTCACCGCGCAGATGCCCTTGCCCGTGGTTTCATCGCCGCCGACTTGCAGAACGGTCGGCATCAGGTTCTTCAGGCGTTGCAGTAACTCCGCACCGGTGTTCTTTTGCTTGTCGGAACGAGAGGGATGCACCAGAACCACGGAGTAGAACAGCGTCTCGGTGGGTAGAAATTCCTGATAGAACAACGCTCCTTCCTTCACGGTCTTGGACTCGTAGTTCAACCCGATGCGGGCGCTGACCTCGGTGGCATGACGCACGAAATGGGTGAAGTCGTCGTCGTGCAGGATCACCAGCTGTTTCTTGAGCCGGGCACAGGTCGGCTTGTACGAGTCGCTGGCAGGCATCAAGTGGTCGATGATCCATTGAGCCAGCTTCTCATCCAGCAGCTTGCTCTGGCGGGTGAATTCAAACTCTTCCAGCACGAGCTGATTGTTCGCGACCAGACACGGACAACCATCGGGCACGATGGCCTGGTTGCGGTCGAGCGAGTAGGAACCGCTCGGCACGGGCGATACGCCGGCCAGGTCGGCATCGCGGACCAGCCGGTCCAGCACCTGCGGACAGGTGACCCAGGCGAAGACGCCACGCAGCGACCGCACGGGGAAGGCCAACAGGCGGGCATCGGTGATGCTGACTGCACCGCCGAACTCGCTGGAATCGCCGGTCGGCGGCCCGAACAACACGCTGAGATCCACGGTGTTGTCAGCGCGTTCGCGTCGGCTGCGGGTTTGCCGATCGGCGTTGACCAATTCTCGACTATCTAGATCGCCTTCTTGAGAAATACGCTCACGGCAGGCGTCGCGCAGCACGCCCTTGAGAGCCGAGCCGGCGATGGTCGGAAACAGGGTGTGGCGTTCGCGCTGTACCGGCAGATCGACCGCGCCCAGAGCGGTTCCCGTACCCGGATGTAACGCCGTCTGGGCGTGTAACCCCAAAAGCGCGCCGGCGGCGCGGCTGTAGCTCGTCGTCGTCATTGCCAAACTCCTCTCAAAGCCAGCCCCCAACCCACGGCCACGTCGTCTGCTCCCGCGCAGAACGAGCCGGAATCGGGAGTAAATTCCCCTTCCACGAAATAGACCGCGCCAGCCGGCACCGCGAAGCGGGTGCGTTCCGGCCCGTTGCGCGCCACGTCCCAACCAGAAAAAGCGATCGGAGCAGCCGTCGCCGCGGCGCGAACATGACAGCCCTGGGGCAACACGTCAGGTCGATGGGCCTCACGCAGCGGAGCTGGTGTCGTCAGCAACCACAGCGAGCGCGTCGCGGCGGCAGCCTGCGGCCAAGCGAACGGTTTGCGCGGCTGAACCGAGACATGTCGTCCCTCACCGCCCAGCGGTAACGGACCGGCCAGGCGCTCCGCCACGTCGGTGGGGGCACCATCGCCCGGGATCACTTCGGCGTACAAACTCACCCCTGGTTTCAGCACCAGAAGCCGAATGCCATAGAGCATGCTGTCCACTCCCGTGAGCCTGTCAGGATGGATCGCCAACCCCGTGCGCTCCTCGAAGGCGAACAACTCGTCGGGCTTGCGGCGGTGTTGGGACGACGGTTCGTGACCGTCGAGAAACTCGCGCAGTCCCTCGGCGCTGAGAAAGCCTCCTGCCGGCTTGGTCTCGGACGCGCCCGCGCGCCAGAGCGGCCAAAGCTCGTGGGGACTCGACCAGCCGGGAAGTTGCCGCGGCTCCAGCGGTCGCAGTCGAACCAGGCGGCCGTTCTGCTCGGACAGAATCACAGGCATCGGCACCAGGGGTTGGGCAGCGTCTCCCTTGCCCTGCGCCAGCCACGGTCCCCGGAATTGCGAGCGAAGCACCCATTCCGGACATTTCAACTCTCGTAGAGCATCTTCGATGGGCAAGCCGCGCCGACGCAACCTCGGAAGCTCGCTCAGATCGACGAACTGACGTACCAGGTTGCTCCGCAATGCCCCGGCCAGGGTGCGCGGTTGGGGCAAGCCGCCCTCGCCGCGCGTTGCTGCCGTGAACGGTCGGCCATCGCGGAAAAACAGCGTGTCCAGCGGTTCCAGCTGCAATCCGATCACTTGAGTCATCACTGGTCCCTCCCGCGTGCCAGAAACGAGGCCGACTGACAGAGCGTCACGAACGACGCCAGCGGCTCGATCTGCCGGTTCAGCTGCGTGCAAAAGTCGCTGTACTGCTTCCACAACTCCACGACGCGGTCGCTGAAGCCTTCCGGCGGCTGCTCCATCCGAGCCAGCAGGCGGCACAGCTCGGCCTCGAACGCGGTTTGGGGCAGCCCTTGCAGCGTGGGCAACTCGGCTCGCAGACGATAGGCCCAGCGATCCGATGCTCCGCGCCGTTGACCGTCGCCCAGAAAATCATCGACCAGCGCTTGCACCTGGGCCACCTCCGACCACCCAACGACCACTGAGCTATCTTCGCCGGAGCGGCGCACAATCCGCAGGCCGAGGGCATTACGGCCCGTCTGTTTGACCAGCTTCTCGGCGTTGCGGGCCGCTTGCAAGGAAACTCGCAGGTCTTCCTTGTAATGCACCGCGGCCAGACCAGCGCTGAGCGTGGCTCGCTCGCCCATGAATAACCGACCGTCGTCGTCCCAATCTTGCCGATAGGCCTGTTGCAGCGCCACGGCACAGGCCAGCGCGGTCGTCGTCGGTAAAAGCGCCAGCACGTCGTCGCCGCCGGCGTAGATCAGCGTGCCCTGATGCTCGCGGACAATGCGCGGCACGGCGTGCAGCGCGAAATTGGTCAGCGCCTCGCTCAGGGCCATCTGCATCGCGGGGCCTAACGGTCGGCGTGCCCGCAGTCCCTCGGCGGCCTGAGGCAGTCCCTCGTAGTAGCGGCGCAGCTTCTCGGCCAGGGCGTCGCGGACCGTCGGCGACTGATCGCCACGCAGCCATCTCCCCATGTGATCGCCATCCATCATCAGAATGGCATAGTAAGCCGGTGGCGCGTTCTGCTGCCGCGCCTGCCGAATTCGCGCCCATAGCTCGCTGGGAATCGACGGCTCCTCGGGATCGTCGGACTGCGGCTTGGACCAGTGCAGCCATTGCCCGCTCCAGTCGGAGTAGGCATCGCGAGTGAGGTCGTTCTCGCGCAACCAGACGGTCGCGGCGACGGTGGCAGTATCAGGATATTTAAGGTCTTTAACATCGCATTTTAGTTGATCGGCGAGGTAGGCGCTCCAGGCGAAACGCTTGACCAGGCTGACGGCGCACAAGCGTTCGCGCTGGCCGAGCCGCACCCCGCGGATGTCCAGCTGGGCGGCCTGGTTCCAGAACTGGTCGGCCTGACCGCGCTCACCGGGACCAAGCTGTTCGTAGGTACCCAGCAGGCTACACTTGCCCGGCCAGTTGCCCTGGTCCGCGGCTGCATCGTAGCTGGGCAATGGCCGCAGCGACCGGTGAGCTGCCATCAACCGACCGAGTAACTCCACCGCGCCCATCCATTGCCCGGCATGCCGCTGGTCGTACCTGGTTGGCGGAATCGCATCAGCTAGTCGGCGAACTTGAGCGACATCTCCGAAAGCGTCCTCGAATCCCCCCGACTCGGCGAGCAGTGGGCCGAGCGTCTCGTCGGTGCAGTCGTTCAGGGGCAGCGTTGCTGTGTGCATCTCGAAGAACGAACCCACCTGGGCATCCCAGAGACGATCCCAACCCGCGGAGTGTGGTACGTCACCGTGTCGCAGGGCCTGGTCGAAACGTCGCCGCACCGTGTCGCAGATGCGCAGCCACTCTTCGCGGCACGACTGCTGGCACTGCTTCGCCATCTCGTCGGCACTTTCGCCTTCGCGGCCCAACGGCACCAAGGCGATGAAGCGGTTCGGCAAGCACGGCGACAACAGTTGCTCCGTGGGCGGGCTGTCGAGGCGATCCTCCAGCAAGCATGGCGCGTCGGGACACTCATCGAAGCGAAGCGAACGCAGCCAGTGATCCATCAGCGGATTGCCCCGCAGCGCTGGCATCACCACAGCAGCGGGACCGAACGCTTGGAGAATCGGCTTCATCGCCGCGAAGGTCAGCCAGGAAAGCAGGTAGCTGCCCGTCCAGAGATCGCGCACGGTGCGGGCGGCGGCGATGAACGGTTGCACCGGCCCCAGGGAGAAGCTCAGCAAGGTGATCCCGTGCTGATCCTTGGCCCCGGCGATGCCCATGACCGCATCGGTGTGGTTCCAGATGGTGTGGTCCGGCAAGCGGGTATCCGCGGGAAGCAGGCCCCATTCGCGCTGCCGTTGCATCAGCCGTTCGCGCCAACGCCGCCAGATCAGCATCGCCCGTGCCCGGGGTGGGTCGAGATCGACCACCAACTCCCGAAGCGTCGCTTGCTCGTCGTCGCTGGTCAGAAGCGCACCGACGTGAAGGCTGCGGGACTTCCCCGAGAAGGGATGTCGAATCTGCAACTGCTCGTTCTCCACGCCGACGGCTAGTTCAAAATTTGCTCCGGGAGGAGGTAGCGGCACGACTCGTTCCAACCGTGAGGCCAGCGTGTCTTCGGTGCGCGTCTCGACGTGGAGTTGCTGACGTGATTTGGCCTCGCCCAGGGCGATGCTGAGCAGCTGGCTGGCACGGGTCTCGTGCGTGCGTAGATCGAAGGCCTTGCCAGGCGGGTCGTGAAGGTAAGAGGTAATCAGTTGGTCCCAATCAACCGGCATCAGTCGGTCCTCATGCAGGGGTTCCGTGGTTCGTCCGCAAAGAGTACGTTCGACGAGAACGAAAAATTACAGAAGAGCAGGTTCGCCTTCGACGAGCAGGGTGCCCATGCCCTGGACGGTGCCTTTGCCCAGGCTCAGCCAGGTGGCGGCGAGGAGCAACTCCTGCAACGGCCCCGGCCCCTGCGGCAAGGTCAGCTGGCCGACCACGCCGCGCAACTCGATCTCGCTCTGCTGACGTGCCGAGTAGCGCACTAGATCGCAGGGACGACCGACGAATGGCAGCGCGGGCACTTCACGGGCCAGTTCCAACCAGCGGTGCCGATTCTCGAAACTGGCCTGGGCCGCTCCGGGAGCTTGCGACTGGAAGCGGCGCAGGGCGGCGATGGTCAGATCGGCCAGCGTCGGCGCGGCAATCAGTTTCTTCTCGCGCAACAGTCGCAGCGGCGTGGGGAAGATTAACCGACAGGGGCGATCCAGGCGTGTTGGCCAGGGTAGCGGATGTAGCGAGAAGCCCGGATGACACCGTGACGGCCGCAGCGGCGAGCCATCCCAGGCCAACGGCTGCACCTGGAGCAGGCGCGTCGGTTGACGATGTGGCCCCAGGCCGCGTTGCAGGGCCAGATCCCAGGCTGACCACACCAGCGACTCTCCCCGCGCATCCAACGGACCGAAGAGCAAAAAGTCGAAGCTGAAACTGTCGTGCGGCGCGGAGGAACTGGGGCGCAGCAGATAGCCCGGCGCGTTGGGAGTGAGACCCTCGAACAGCACCTGGTAGAGCGGTTCGCTCAGATCGTGCAAGGCGCTGCCCCAGACTCCTCGCAGCATCGGCACAGTGACGACAGTGTCGAGGGGAGCCAGCGACAAGCGCCAGGCCCGCACCGGTAGATGCGACAGTCCGAGTCGTAAATGATGCGTTAAGCGATCGTTTAAGGGCATAGTCTTGATCATCGGTCATTCTCCTTTTCGCCAGCAGTCGAACCGCTGCGACAACGGCTCGGCGCGGTTGTCCGGCGGTCCGGTTCGATGTCGGCAGTACACCAGCCAGGCCCCAGGTGGCGCGGCCGACTCCAGCGCCAGGGTGATCGATTTCGGTCCGGGCGTCAGATCGAACGCCACTTTGTTCGGAGTCGTTCCATTAAGAAACTCCGTCAGCACATCGCGGGTGGCCTGACGACGTTGGTGGAACATCTCTGCCTCGATCGTCGCCCGTTGCGTGACGATGCCCGCGCGGGTCAAGTAAGGTTCCAACTGGTCCAGTACTTCGCAGATGGCGGCGGTCGGCTTTCCCAGGCACAACAGCAGGCAGCGTTGCACCTGCAACACCGCTGGTGCCAGTGCCACCAGCGTCAATTCCGTGCTGACCACGGTGATCAGATGGGTCGGTCGGCAGTCGGCGGGCAGTGCCTGACGACACTGCGCGACGATCGCTTCCTGCAAGCGGTCCCAGACAAACTGCGTGGCCGTGCGGCGGTTCACCCGTCGATAGTAGCGCAGCATCACGTCCAACGAGGCGTCGCTCGACGGAACCGCGCCGAGCTGTTCCAGGTACGCTTCCAGCAGCCGAGCCGTGCTGACGTTGCCGCGTTGCGGCGCGAGCAATTCGATGGCCAGGTTCGATCTGGCGGGAGCCTGCCACTGCGAAATTTGCGGTTGATTTTGTGCAGGAAGGAAGACACGCTCCGCTCCCCACGACGCGGCTAGGTCGAGCTTCTCGGCCACGCCGGCCACCGCGGCGATGCCGAATTCCGCATCCTCGGCGACGGAGGCCCAGACGCGCGGGTTGGGCGACAGACCATCTCGACCCAGCAGCAGCCCGCCCGTCAGCGCCGCCCAGGCCGATCCCGCCTCCAGCGCGGCCAGATCCAATCCGGACAGATCGACCGGCGCTTCCGACGCGGGACGAGCCAGGTGCAGCCCCCAGCAGCGTTGCTGCTCGTCGCGACACTGTTGGCGGATGCAAGAGGCCAACTCCGCCAGGGCGGGGGGCAGTCCCGGATCATTGCCGCTGTCCGCCTGCCAGCGTAACGGCAGCAGAAACGCCGGACGCAAGCAGGGCACCTGCTCCTGGCGAACGAAGATCGCCCAGCAACTCCCGGGCTGCGTCGGCAGAGTCGGGCGCTGGCTATACAACTGATACCCCGGCTGCTCGTGGGCGACTCGCTGCAACAGATCAGGATCCAACCACCACCGCGCCAACCAGCCCAGAGTACGCAGCAGCCGAGACACCTGACCGTAGCTTAGCTCCGAGACAGAAAGACGAAAATAAGGCTCGAAAAAGTTCCAATTTAACGGGCGTAGTTGAGACATGGGACGACACTCAATCTAGTTGCCAGGCTTGACGTTCCTCGCCGACGAGTAACCACAACCGCTCTCCGGCGGCCTTGGCGGCCAGCAGCGACGCACGGTCGAAGTCGGCTCTACCATCGCCGTCGATCGTCGCGGAGCAACCTGCCAGCCAGACCGGTTGTCCCGCGAGCGAGGAGCCGCTCTCCTCGCCTTCCAGAAAGATCACTCGTACCAGCGAGACGCCGGGTTGCTCCGGTCCCACGATCAACTCGGCGACGAAGCGTCCGTCAGGCGAGCGCCAGTAGCGTCGAAACAGCCCCTCCTCGTCGGTAGTCGCCGCCGCCAGTGCGACCGGTGGCTCGGGAAAGCCAGCCCAGCTGTCGGTGAACAATGCTACTCTAGGTCGCTCCGGGTAGATTTGCTGTTGCACCTCTTCCAGAGCGTCGAGCAGGAGAACGTATTTTTCTGCGGTACGAGCCAGCTCCAGGTCGTAACCGGCCAGATCGGGGCGAAGTGTTTGTCCCAGCCACTGAATCCAGATCGTCGCCGGAAACAGTCGATCGAGGTTGTTGCTGAGCCAGTCAAAACAGCAATTTAGTTTCTCTTCTAACTCTACAAATGACGAGCCGTGCCGAGAGGCGGCCCAGGCGATCAGGTCGAGATCGTCTAGTTCGCTCAACAATCGCTCAGCTTGAGCTCGCAGGTCAGCCTCATTCTGGGCCTCATCACAAGCTACGGCGAGTTGCTCCGCCTCGGTTTCCCAGCGAGCAATGTCAAGTTGGGCGAGCACTTGCGGCATCAGCGATTGGCAACGGTCGATCACGGTCTCATCCAGATTCCACCTGCGAAACGAGGAAACTTTAGCCAACAAACTGGGCCGCGTTCGTTGTAATCGTCCGAAGCGGGTCAGTAACTCGGCGGCTTGCTGGACACTGGGACGTTCTACCGCACGGAGAGCGAGATACTCGTCCAGCCATTGCCGCACCAATCCAAAGGGATCGGTCAGCCCTGCTCGGGTGGCGAGAAGCTTGTCACGGAGGTAGGGACTAAAAGGCGTCATCCGACACCTCCAAAAGATCTAAAGCGATCATTCCTTCTTTCTCTCTCGTCATTGGGGGAGACCCCCCTCACCCCTGACCCCCCTCCCCAGAGGGGAGAGGGAAACCAAAGAACTTTCCTCCTTGGGCGAGAGATGAGGGGTCGGCGGGGCGTGGTCCCCCTTGTACTTGAGGGAGAGGGTGCGGGGCGTGGTCCCCCTTGTACTTGAGGGAGAGGGTGCGGGGTGAGGTCCCCTTCGCCCTTGAGGGAGAGGGTGCGGGGTGAGGGTGCCATCGGCTCCGACTTGCCCCCGAGCTGACCTCGACCAGAATCCCAGCCAGTTGAACATGTCAATCCTCTTGATTTCGGTGCGGGGTCAGCAGATTGGCGAACCCCAGTAGCTGCCAGTCGTCGCCTAGTCGTTCCTGAGCTTGTTGTCTGGCACGATGAACCCATTGCGTGAAGGTGGTGTAAGAAACGGCCTGTTCCCCCAAGGCCGTCAGCACGACGTTCAGGCCGCGGTTCTCGTTCAGCAGCGGTGCGAGTTGTTCCCACAAGTCGCCAATGCTAGGAAGCCCGCAGCGAAACGATCGCGGCTCCTCATGCGGATGCCAGGGAAGCCATCTAGCCACGCAATCCGCGAGTTGGTTGAGCGGAATCTCGTCGTAGTACTGGCGAATCAGAGCGCGATACCGCTCCGCGAGCTGCACCCGCAGACAGACCAAGAAGACGGCGCAGTAATCGACGGCTCGCGACGGCGGCCAGCAGGGCGTGAGCTGATCCAAAGCCGTGCGCATCTGGCCAAACAGCTGAGTTAGTTTCTCCAAGTTATCCTCAATCGGGTTACCATTCGCCTGGCGTTCGGGGTACTCGTCGAGCTGTTCTTCATCAAAGCTAACCCCTCGCCGTGAACGTCGGCACAAATCGCGACCCAAGTTATGCAACACCGTGCGTAGCCAGGGTGTGAATGTGCCATTCTCGGTGTTAAACGATCCTAAACGTGGCTCAACGTGCTCCCAGCTTTGATCGACCAGATCTTGGCTTACTTGCCCAAGCGTATGCAGCCGACGAGCGACCTGTTCGGCGACGCATTGGACGTACTGGGCCAGCTGAACCACTGCCTGCTCGTGGCCAGGCGAACCCGGTGGCAACTCCTGGACACGAGCGACCAGCTCTTCGGGGGTGAGGTCAGGGCAAGGAAACATGATGGATTCCGCGAGGCCGAGGACGGGGCGAGACGATAGGCCAACTTGGGACTTATTATTGGCCCATTCGATCGCGGGGCAATCACGAAATCCAGAGAATGACGAGCGGCCAGGGCGAAAATAGCTCACAGCTCGGCAGCGCGTCACCTCCACCTCCTCGCGTCAGCTATCGATGCGGCGGATCGATCGTTCTACCGAGGATACGTTCGAGAGATGCGATCAATGACAAAACTCGAGGGGCACGAACCAAACTTGCGATTGGCTTTGCTAATCTCTTGTCCGGTCAAAAAAATGACTCGCTGGCGTGAATTGCCAGCGAGTCGGCTGAGTGGGCGCTGAGGGGATCGAACCCCCGACTTCCTGCTTGTAAGGCAGGCGCTCTAACCACTGAGCTAAGCGCCCTCGGTTTCTCTTACGTTAACATACCAACTCCAGGTGCCCGTCGTCTGCGCGGGTGTGACGGAAAACGCGCCGCCGAGTGGATCCATCGATCGGCTCGGCGGCGGTCGTCAGGGACACACGATCCGTTTCGCTCCGAGAGAGACGAAGCGGCGATCCGCTCCTGTTGATTAGAAACGAATGTCCAACCCGAAGTTCACGCCGTGTGCCCAAATGTCGCTTAAATCGCGCTGCATCCGCGGATCGTTCGGCCCCACTTCCCCAGGACCGGTCAGGGCGTTCAGCACTGGATTCCGGGTCGGATTGATCGTACCCGACACCTGCTCGGCGGCGCGGTAGACGCCGCTCCAGTACAGGAAGTTGTAGCCCACTGAGATGCCCATCGACGACGAGAGAGCAAAGCGAATCGAGGCGTTCAGATCGGCCACCACTCCGAACACGTTGGTGCTGGTGTTGCCGAGGTTCGTCGGTCCCGTGAAGAAGCCGCCCGGCATGGAGGTCGCGGGAATGCTGGGATCCAGCGTGTTCTCGCCACGGATCGCCAGGTTCGAGTTACTGTTGCCTAGGCCGAGCTTGGTCTGCAACATCGCCGCCCAGCGGTCGTCGGAGCAGAGGAAGCGCAGACCAACCTGACCGCCGTAGAAGTGATTCGTGGTGCGGAACTCATCGTAAGTGGTGATACCGCCGCTCAGACTGCTGGCCGTGCTAATCTCGGCCAGATCCTGCATGCCCAAGTAGCGGAAGCCAAACAACCCTTCGAAGCCGAAGTGCTCTGAGTGATAGAACGGACCGCTGTAGTTCAACTCGCCGCCCCACAGTTGCGTCGAGGTGTAGACGCGAGCACTACCCGAGAAGCGCGTGCCGCCAATATTGCCCGAAATCGCTGCCGAATTATCACCCGGCGGACCGATGAACGGCGTGTCCTGCGAGCTGCGGAACGGCACCAGGATCGCTGGGTTGCCGTCCGGCGTCGATTGTAGCATGGTGCGGCTGTCCTGCTGCGGCAGCCAGAACGCGATCAACTCCGCATGGGCACAGCGATCGTAGCTGACCGGCAAGGCACGGGTGATCGACAGACGACCGCCGGAATACGGGCCGCGATCGATCGAGTCGGTGCCGACCACGCTGGCATAATTGGAACTGTTCGCCCCGATTCCAGTGACAAAACTGCCGAGATCAAGGTTCGGATCAGTTGTCGTGCCCAGCACTGGGGAACCGAACTTGGTGGGCTTCAGAAACCATAACAGATACTCGAAGTTCGCCGTCCATAGAGGCCCGACATAGGGCTGATATTCCATGTTCGGAATCTCGACAGCATACGGCTGGCCGATGGGCGGAGCCGGCACATTTTGTACGGGAAACTGGGCGCGAGCCGTGGCGAGTGCGCCAAACGCGACCGCCAAGGAGAGTATGATTCTCCTCATCGTGTGGACATCCCTGACAAGGACCCCTCCCCCGGCGTCTCGGATCGCTCCGAGAGCGCGCCGGATTGGATATGCTTCTGATCGACGGGGAAGGATGGATTCCTCCAACCGCACCGCACGCGACGAGCGAATCTGGGATAACGACAGCAACGATGGTGCGCATCAGGAGGTCGAGGCAAACTGGGAAGTGTTAAACGGCGGAGATTGGCGAGATCAGAGCCGTCTCCGAGCGGAGGACGTGCGGTCTGTCCGAGCGGAGGACGTGAGTCCTCCGTGTTTGTCGCGAAGCACGGAGGGCTAACGCCCTCCGCTCGGAAGCAGTCGCGTTACATCGAGAACGACGAACCGCAGCCACAGGTGCTCTTGGCGTTGGGATTGGTCACACTGAAGCCAGAGCGGTGCAGTTCGTCGTGATAGTCGACCTGTGCATCGCCCAGGTAAAGCAGGCTCTTCTTGTCAACGACGACTGGCACGCCGTGCAGCTCGAAGACCTCGTCGATTTTCTCCTTGACTTCCTGATCGAGATCAAGTTTGTGCTGGAAGCCGGAGCAGCCACCGCCGACTACTCGCAGGCGCAGATACATTTTCTCGTTAGAGAACGAGCCGTTCGCCTGACCTTCGGCGATGATCTCTTTGACTTTGTTGGCGGCCTTCTCGGTTAACACAATTGGCATGGAATCTCACCTCGTGATGATCCGGGACAGCGTTCGGTTTCGGCCCAGCTTCCCGGCAGCTGGGCCGACTCTCACCTCAAGAGGAACGGTGTAATTGATAACTGGGACTCAAGCTCCGTATCTGTTGTAACACACGACAGACCTCGGCGATAACCGATTCGATCTCCTCGGCAGTGGTGAAGCGTCCCAGACCAAAGCGTAGGCTGGCCTGGGCTAACTCATCGTCCACTCCCAACGCGCGGAGAACGTAGCTAGGTTCGGGGTTGGCCGACGTGCAGGCCGCCCCAGAGGAGACCGCCACTCCGCGCAACCCCATCAATAGGGCCTCCCCCCGCACCCAGGCAAAGCTGAGATTGAGATTGCCCGGCAGCCGCTGCGTCGGATGGCCGTTGAGCGTCACGCCCTCGGTCCCTTCTATGATGCCGTCTCGCAGCCGATTCCGCAACCGGATTAGCCGCTCCGCTTCAACCGGCAACTCCTCGGCACACAGGGCGCAGGCCGCCCCTAGACCGACGATGCCGGGTACATTAAGCGTGCCGGAACGCAGTCCGCGTTCGTGCCCGCCGCCATCGAACAACGCGTCGAGCCGAACCGTCGGTCCGCGGCGGCGAACGTACAGGGCACCGACCCCTTTGGGACCGTAGATCTTGTGCCCACTCAGACTGAGCAGGTCAATACCCATCGCTTCAACGTCGAGCGGAATCTTACCCACGGCCTGAGCGGCGTCGGTGTGGAACAATACGCCGCGCCGTTTGCACAGCCGGCCTATTTCTTCCACGGGATGCAGCGTGCCGATCTCGTTGTTTGCCGCCATCAAACTCACTAGCACGGTTTGTTCGGTGAACGCTGCCTCGACCTGGGCGGGATCGATGCAGCCGTAGCGATCGACCGGCAACCGCGTGATCCGGTAGCCTTGCCGTTCCAGTCGAGCCAACGGATCGAGTACGGCATGATGTTCGGTCACGCCGGTGATGACGTGAGCCTCCGGTGAACCGACCCGGGCCAGGACGCCTTTGAGGGCCAGGTTGTTGCTCTCAGTGGCTCCCGAGGTGAAGACGATCTCACGTGGCGACGCGCCGATCAGATTGGCGACCTGTTCGCGGGCAGTCTCGACGGCCTGCTCGGCGGCCCGACCAAAGACATGATGTCGGCTCGACGCATTGCCGTACTGCTCGCCGAAGTAGGGCCACATCGCGTCCAGCACGCGCGGATCGACTCGCGTGGTGGCGTGGTTGTCCAGATAGATCGGCATGGGCATGTCAGCTTGCTCCGCGGCGAGGCTGTTTCTATTTTACCCCCGCCGTCGAGCGAGAACAGAGCTGCCGCCGTACCGACTGGAGAAACCCCAATGAAATTCGCCGAGATGACCTATCCGATGTTGCGCGAGGTGAATCGAGATCGCTGCGTGCTGGTGCTGCCGCTCGCTGCCTGCGAGCAACACAGCCAGCATCTGCCGACCCTTACGGACACGATCTTGGTGACGGCGGTGGCTGACGGCGTCGAGTCGCGGCTACCGACTGAGGTGCTGCAACTGCCGACACTGTGGCTGGGAGCGAGTCATCATCATCTCCGTTTCGGAGCGACATTGTCGGTTAATGTGGATACCCACATGGAGCTGCTCTGCGAGATTCTCGAACCGTTGCTGGAGGAGGGCTACCAGCGTGTGTTGCTGCTCAACGGACACGGTGGCAACATCGATCCAATGCAAATGGCGTTGCGGCTGTTGCAACCCGACTGGCCGGAAGTGTTGGTCACGGCGGCGTCGTACTGGGATCTGGCGGCGAACGAGTTGGCAGCCCTGGCCGAAGGACCACGCAAGAGTATGGGCCATGCCTGTGAATTCGAGACGTCGATGATGCTGGCGCTGCGGCCCGAGTTGGTCCAGCGGGACAAGATCCGCAACGATCCGCCGCGCGAGAATCCGATCTTACGCGGGCTATACCTGGCTGAGGACATGTACCAACGCACCGATCATGGCTGCGTGGGTTATCCGGAACTGGCCAGCGCGGAGAAAGGCCGACAGTTCCTCGACGCCGCCATCGAACGCACCGTGGAAGTCGTCCGCGAGCTACTCAAACGCCCTCTGCCACAATGAGCTGTAACAGAGATCCTAGAAATCTCTCAAGTGAAGCGGATCACGCAGGCTGAAGCCTGCGACTACCGTCTGATTACTCCACCGCGAAGGCGGTAGCCGCGGACTTTAGTCCGCGCTTGACTGACGTAGGCGAAAGAGCTTCATAGCCCGCTGCCACAATGACCTATAATGGAGATCTTAAAAGCGTTGCGAGGCTTGCTCTCACTGGGAGAACAAGCCTCGCGATGCGGTCGCGAAGACCGGCGGGGATTACATCTTAGCGTTGGCCGCCACGTCCCAGCCCATCTCGGGCTTGTCGCCAATGCCGCCCGTCTCGGTCTGCTCCTTGTACTGCACTTTGACCTTCTGGAAGTTCAGCGACACCGTTTCGGTGAGTCGATCCTGATCAGCTTTGCCGCCGGTCTGCACATTGGTGATGATCAGATTCTGCATGGTGATGAGCATGTACTCGACGGGGGACTCGCCACCGGCCTTGCGAACGGTGAGCTGGGCCTGGTCGATGTGCTTGCCGCTGCAGCAGGCCAACAGCAGGTCCGGCGTACCCTTGTCGATGTACTTGGTGAAGGTGAGATCCTGCACGTTGACCTTACCTGCCCCTTGGCCACTGCCTTGTTGTGCTGAGCCGGAGTTCGAGACGCCCCAGCTCCATTCCAGGACATCAAACTCACCCTTGTGGGTCTTATCCTGAGATTCACCCTTGATGGACCCGATCTTGATGAACATGTCTACTGCCATGGCTCACTCTCCCTGGTTTGGTAGTCGTGGGAAGGTCGGCTCACGGGGACAAACCATTGCCCATTCTCGTGGCACGGCCTTGGATCGACCGTGATTTCTGTTCTCTTCATCTCTGCTCTCGACGGTCGATCCGAGAGCAGGACACCGCTTTTTAGTTGAACCTAAGTTCGCGCCAGTCGGGGACGCGGACTCCCTCTTCTCCGATCAGCACAACCCGAGCGCCAACGCCGAGAACCAGCCCCTCCTCGACCTGTTTCCAGTCAGTGGTCCGTCCGAGGCGGACCTGCTCGTCGGAGTGTTCGTGACTGTTGGGATACAGCACGGGCAAGAACACCTCGCCATGCGCGCCCTCCTTGAGCATCAACCGAGCCGGCATCCACAACAGATCACGCGGAAACCGCGGCGGATTCAGAGCGAGACTATCGATCTGTTCGACGGGTACCCAAAAGTACTCGCCTCGGGCCAGCACTTCCAGCACGGTGCCGAACTGATCGTCGGCATCGCGAAAGCCCTGGAACGGCTGGCCGTTGAGCGAACCAGAGAGGGCTTCGGCTCCGGCGTTGGCCTGCTCGAACAAACTCCGAGCTTCTGCAGGCTTTTGCTCGCGTAGTCGAGCCACGGCCTGGAGCCGAAGGTTCACCGACTCCGGCGGATCGTGCAGAAACCGGGGCGGCAACCCCTCACTAAACAGCCGACGACGCTTCTGCTCCGCGTCGAGCAGCAAGCGATAGGTGGCGACCACAGTGTCGCGTTCGGCATCGTCGTAGTGAACCGCGTCAATCTGCCGCTGGGCGCGGTCGAGATCCCCGCTGAACGCCGCCAGTTCAAACAGGAAAATCCTTTTATTCGGATCGGCAGGGTGGCTTTTTACTTCCTGAATCTGGGCATCGAGAGCGGCCTGAAGTTGACCGGCTCGATACAGCTCCGTCGCGGTCATGCTGCAACTCCTCACTCGATCTACCAACCCGAAGTGCCAGCAAGTCTCTCCTCAGCCGGTGCTTCGAGCTAGTCAGACGGGTTAGTCCTTTTTGGGCACTTCAGCGACCAGACGCATCGACGTGGTCAGTGTTTCCAGTTGGTAATGTGGACGCAGCCAGGCGACGGCTTCATACCAGCCGGGCTTACCCTTGACCTCACGAACCTCGATCTTGGCCTGAGACAAGGGTTTCTCGGCTTTGATTTTGTCGCCGACGTTCTCCGGGTTGGACACGACGTAATTGCTGATCCAGTCGTTGAGCCAGCGCTCGGCATCGGCGCGTTCCATGAACGACCCGATCTTGTCGCGAGCCATGACCTTGAGATAGTGGGCGAACCGCGAGATGTTCATGATGTAGTTCAGCTTGGCGGACAGTTCCGCGTTGGCGTTGGCCGCCGGGTCGAAGTAGGTCTTCGGCTTTTGCGTGGACTGGGTGCCCATGAAGACGGCGAAGTCTTTGCCCTTGGCGTGGATCAACGGCAGAAAGCCGAGGTTCGACAACTCGAACTCGCGGCGGTCGGTGATGGCGATCTCGGTGGGGCACTTCATAGCCACGTCGCCGTCATCCGTGGGGAAGGTGTGGACGGGCAGGCCCTCGACCTTACCGCCACCCTCGACGCCACGCGTCCGGGCAAACCAGCCATCTTTGGCGAAGGCATCGGTAATGCGTGCCCCATACGCCCAGGCCGATCCCATCCACTGGTACTTGTCGTGGTTAGTGCCGTCCACTTCCTCCTCAAAATTGAACTCGGCGACGCGCTTGAAGTTCTCGCCGTAGGGCAGCCGAGCCAGCACCCGTGGCAGAGTCAGAGCAACGTAGCGGCTGTCTTCCGACTCCCGGAACGACTTCCAGGGAGCGTACTCCACCGAGTCGAAAATTTTCGCCAGGTCGCGCGGGTTGGCCAATTCCGTGAACCGCTCGAAGTTGAACATCTTCGGACTGGCGTTGCTGACGAACGGGGCATGAGCGGTCGCCGCCACATGCGAGATCATTTTCAGTAGCTCAATGTCTTCGGCCTGACGCCCAAACTCATAGTCACCGATCAGTAGACCATACGGCTGACCGCCTAGCTGGCCGTACTCGTCCTCGTAGACTTTTTTGAACAGAGCCGATTGATCGAACTCGACCGCCTTTTCCAGATCCTTGAACAGTTCCTGCTTCTTGACGTTCAGCACGCGGATCTTGAGGTTTTCGCTGGTCTCAGACTGATGCACCAGATAATGCAGTCCGCGCCAGGTGCCTTCTAATCGCTGAAACTCCGGGTGATGCATCACCTCGTTGAGCTGAGCCGAGAGCTTCTTGTCGATCTCGCCGATCCAATATTTGATATTGGTCTCGACATCCTTAGAGACGACTTGTCCAGGTTTGACCACGCTTTCGAGAAACTGTTTGAAGTAGCTTTTGGCGCGGTCGGCCTCCTTGGCGTCCTGCGGTCGGGTCGCCTGAATCACTTGATCGAGTAGACTCGGAGCTTCGGTCGTCTGCGTTGCGGAATTGGCGGCGGTCTGGGTTTGTTCTGCACTCATTGCTTGCCTCCTTCGGGCTTGGCCTCGATGCCCATCTCTTTGGCCAGGGCCAGAGCCTTCTCGTTATTCTGCATCACTTCGGCCAGCAATGCTTCGAGTTTATCGTTGCCTTCCATCTTGCTCATCAACTGGGTCAGGCGTTGCCGCATCTCCAGCAACTCCTTGAGTGCAGGAATCTGCTCGGCGATGCGGGCCGGCTCAAAATCGTCCATCTCTTTGAAATTCAGTTCGACGGCCAGCTTGCTGTCGGCCTCGCCTGTCAGTTTATTGTCCACCTTTAACGCCAGTCGTGGGGCGCTGCGCTTCAGCACGTCATTGAAATTGTCACGGTCGATGTTGACAAACTTGCGTTCCTTCAAAGGCTTGAGCGGCTCCTGGGGCTGTCCCGAGAGATCGGCCATCACCCCGACCACAAAGGGAAGCTCGACCTTCTGCATTGCTCCGTTGGTCTCGACGTCATAGGTAATTTGCACGCGCGGCCGGCGAACCCGGTCTAGCTTGTGCTGTAGGCTCTCGCTCATCACATGTCTCCAGAAAGGATCAAGAGATGGTCCCATAAAAAATCTCGACAGCTACGCCGACCAGCGGACCATCACCAGCCGGACGAGGACGGTTTCTCTTCTGGGGTCGAGGGGGCCGGTTTGTCGTCGATGCCCAACTCGCGGTTTAACTCGGTCAGGGCGTTTTGAAACTCGGGCCGCATCAGCGCCTTCATCATCTGCGGAAAGGGAAGATTGCCTAGAGCCACTGCTCGCCGCAGCAGGTATGGAACCGGACTATGTGGCTCGATTTTCTCCAGTAAAGTCGCCGCCTCACTCAGACGGGCATAGATGTCTTGCCGCGTCACCAGCAGCGAGGGGACCAGCGGACGCGGGGCATCTGCACCAGGGGCGACAGCGGCCAGAGCGGTCGTGGATCCGTTGACCGGTTCTGTCAATGGAGCCTTCCGCGCCAGCGCCTGCTTGGCCACGTTCATCGCTTCGCTCAAGGCCGAGCGCACGTCGAGCATGCCCGGAGCCAGCGAACCGAGCCGTTTATTCAGCACGTCCAGTAACTGGGTCAGTTCGTCCATCGCTCGCTGAAGAGCATCGACCAAAGCCTGACACTCCTCGCGGGGGGCGGAGTTGATGGCCCGTTCAAAGTCGTCTCGGCTAAGACCGGGCTTGCCTTCCTGAATCTTCACCCAGTCGTGTAGCGTCACCCAGCCGGACTCGCCGCGGAACAACGGCACTGTACGCAGCGTGTAGGGAAAGCGAGCGCCGCGGCCATCGTCGCCTAACCAGTTGAACGGTCCCGCGCGGACCTCCAGATCGCCATCTTCGATCGAAGGATGCAGACGATCCCAGCACTCGTCAAGCAACCGCCGTAGCAATTGCGCGCCAGCGGCAAACCCCGCGTAGCCGTGCAGCTTGGTCAGGGCCTCGGTCAAGCGAGCAGCGACGAGTAGATCTTTGGACGATTGCGTCAGAGTGGTAGTGGCCAGTCGCACGATGCCGGCCCAGTCGGCTTTTTTCGCCTCCGTCGGACGCAACGGATCATCAGGGGCAAAATCGTCCGGATCGATTTCCTTGCGCGCTTCCTCCATTTGAGCACGCACGGAAAAACCGACCGGTTCGCCGGCAGGGGAATCGCCGGGAATCGGTGCCAGCAGGGCCTCGAAGTCCAGCAGCGGCTCGGGGGTCATCGTCTCTCACGGACTCCAGGGCAGTCGGGTGATCGCCTGAGTTGAAGCTACCGAAGCAACGACGTCAGTTCAAGCGCAAATAGAGCCGGAATCTACTCTTCTGCTCCGGAACGCAGAACCGACAAGGCCAACCGCAACACTCCCCAGACGATGAGTTGCACAACCAGCATGCACCCGGCACCGAGAAGAATCAGCACTCCCGCTCGAACATCTAGACGGGGCGGCGGCAAGGAGACTCGTTCGACCTCGACTACGGGCAACGGCACCGGCTCGACCTCGACCACGGACAGCGCCGGCGGCGAACGCCTCGGCAAGCGGGCGTCGTACTCGCGGCGTTTGTCCGGATGCAACAGTGTCGCTCGCGCTAGGGCAATCTCGTTGAGCAGCTTGGTGCAGGCCTCGGCATAGGGGCCGGTCTGATACATCCGCACATGGCTGGTCTGCCGCAGCGCCGCTTCCTTGATCACCTCGGGATCCGTCTCGTCGGGATCGATGCCGAGCAGTTGGTAGTACGTCGGAGGGCGGTACTGTTTAGGGATCGACAGCCAACGGTGGTAGGGATCAAACATCGACGCAGATCTCCGTTGCTGCCCAGTATAGCGCGACAACCGCGACTCGGCGGCGCGAATCGGGTAAAATATAGGTACCAGGAACCGGGAGCCGCGCCGTGGCATTCAATTTATTCGACTACTTTCAGAAGCAAGGTTTACGAGTCATCGAGACCGCCCTGCACGATGTGGTCGGTAAACCGGCGGTTTATGTCGATCAGCAGGATCACTACCATCAGGTGGTGATTCAACCGGCTTGGGGTCTGCTGCCGCCTGCCCTCCGCCTGCTTTTACGCAATCAGCACGACCATTGGGTGGCCCTGTTCTTTGAAATGCGCGACCTGGTCTTTCGCCTGCACAGTGGCGTCGTCGAACTGCGGCCTGACGCCACCCAGCAGCTGGCCAGTCTACTCCGCAAGTTCTTTCCACCGCCTAAGCCCGGAGCCGCTCCTGCTTCTCAGCCCGCCCCCGTGGTGCCGCTGGCCACCCCGGTAGCACGCGATCCGGGCAGCGAGATCGCCGTCGGCATCGACCTGGGCACAACTTATTCCCTCATCGCCCACCTCGATGCTCAGGGCCGGCCTGTCTGCATCCACAACACCCAAGGCGACGTGCTGACCCCTAGCGTCGTGCTGTTTGAGGCCGATGCTGTCATCGTCGGCAAAGAGGCGGTGCGGGCCTCGGTCAACGAACCGGACAAAGTCGCCGAGTGCGTCAAACGCGACATGGGAGCCAAGGCCTACCGTAAGAAAATCAACGGCGAGGACATTCCGCCAGAGGTTATCTCGTCCTTCATTCTTCGCAGTCTGAAAAGTGATGCCGAACGCAAGCTGCGCGTGCCGATCCGCCGAGCAGTCATTACAGTGCCGGCCTACTTTGAGGAAACGCGGCGACGAGCCACTATGGACGCCGGCAAACTCGCTGGTCTGCAAGTGCTGGACATCATCAACGAACCGACTGCCGCTGCCATTGCCTACGGCTACCATCTGGGCTATCTCGATCGTGCCTGCGTGCATCACGGCGACGCGCCGCTGCGCGTTCTGGTCTTCGATCTGGGTGGCGGCACCTTCGACGTCACCATCGTCGAGATTCGCGGCACCGACTACATTGCTTTGGCCACCGATGGCGACGTGAACCTCGGCGGCAAGGACTGGGACGAGCAACTGTTGATCCTCGCGGCCAAGAAGATGGCCCTACAGCTGGGCGAGGATCCCCGCGAGAATCCGCACAGTTTGCAGGAACTCTCCCTCGCCGTCGAGTCGGCCAAGCGTACCCTGACCGAGCGGAAGAAGGCCGCGATCCACCTCAACCATCTCGGCCAACGTGTGCGCGTCGAGGTCACACGCGACGAGTTCGAGGAGGCTACGGCGGCTCTGTTGGAACGAACCCGTCTGACCAGCGAGATCGTCGTTCGCCAGGCTGGCATGACGTGGAACGACATCGATCGAGTGCTGCTGGTCGGCGGCTCGACGCGCATGCCCAAGATTCGCAGTATGCTCCTGGAACTGACGGGCAAGGAGCCGGAAACGTCGATCTCTCCCGACGAGGCGGTGGCCCACGGAGCGGCTCTGTATGCCGAGCTGCTCGCCCCACGGCTGAAGCGAACTGGCTCTAACGCTCCGTTCACCATCACTAACGTCAACTCGCACAGTCTAGGCATCCTCGGCAAGTCCGTGTCCGATGGTCGCCGGATCAACAAAATTCTCATCCCGCGCAACTCGCCGCTACCCATCTCCGTCACCAAGGAGTTCCGCACCTATCGCCCGCATCAGAAGAGCGTCTTCATCAAGGTGCTGGAAGGTGAGAGCGACCGTCCTGAAGTCTGCACGGCGATCGGAACCTGTGCCATCAACGATCTGCCGCCTGATCTGCCCGAGGGTTGGCCGATCAGTGTCACCTACGCTTACGAGGCCAACGGCCGCTTGCAGGTTTCGGCCCAGCTGAAGGGCCACTCTGCCAGCGTCACCGCCGAGTTCCACCGCGAGAATCGTCTTCCCGAGGAGGATCTCGACATGTGGGCCCACTTCATCCTCGAAGAAGACGAGGACTCATGAAGCGTGTTTTGAGGTCTGTCATGTCTCCAATTCGAGCTTTCATGTTGATTTTGTTGGTTGTGCCTCTAGTTCTGCTGGCCGCCGATGCCGCGCGGAGCGAGGATTGGAAGCTCGACGTCATCCATCGCAAGGAGGGCGATCCCCTGCGCGGCCTGATCCTCGAAGAGGCCCGCGAGTACGTCACCATTCGCTGTGTCTCGCGCAAGCCCGGCGCACCGACCATGCTCTTTACCGTCAAGGTGCCCCGAGCTGACATCGCTCGCATCGAGGAACTCTCGAAAGAGGATCGCGACAAACTGCAACAGCGGTTGACACTGTTGAAGCAGGAGTACGACTCGCTGGCCGAACGCTTGCGGGCTCTGAATCCAGGAGCGAAAGCTAGTGACTCGACGGAGTATTTTGATCTTCAAAAGGTAAAATGGCCCGGTAACGAGCGACTCCAGGCTCTGCATTACCGCTCGACCTACTTCGAGTTAATCGCCAACACCAGACCGGAGTTGGCCCAACTGGCGGCTATTCATCTGGAGCAGATCTACGCGGCTTATGCACGAGTGCTGCCGCCGCGCGTGTCTGGGACCGAGCCGACTATTATTCTCTTGACCCGATCGTTGGCCGAGTATCACAAGATGGCCTTGGATCGCGGGCTGCGACTGGTCAACCCCGCTTTCTACGATCCCGGTAAGAACCAAGTGATCTGCGGCAGCGATCTGGAGAAACTCTGCGACGATCTCGAAGCGGTACGGGAACATCACGTCCAGCTTCGTGCGACGATCCAACAGCGCCGAGCCGAGCTAGCCAAGGTATATCGCAACAAAGTGCCCAACGAACTACTCGCGCCGATGCTCGATGCGGAAAAGCGGATCGAAGGAGTCGAAAATCGCAATGTCGCTGTCTTCAGCGAGGTGCGTCGTCGGTTATTTCAGCGCCTCTATCACGAGTCGTTTCACGCCTATCTGGGCACGTTTGTCTATCCGACCAAAGAGGGAACGCTGCCGTTGTGGTTCAACGAGGGGTTAGCGCAAATCTTTGAGACGGCCCTGATCGAAGCCGGCGAACTGCGCGTCCGGCATGCCGATGAGACGCGGCTGGTTGGGGTACGTCGCGCCATTGCCGAGAACAATCTGATGCCCGTGATCGACCTGCTCCGTTCCACGGCGTCGGACTTTCAGATCGCTCACGCCAACGAAAAACAGGAGTCGGATCGCCACTATCTCGCCGGCTGGGCGCTGGCGTTTTATCTCACCTTCGAACGAGAGCTACTCGGCACCAAGAAGCTCGATGCCTACGTCGCGGCCTTGCAGCGTGGCACCGATCCCGTGCTGGCTTTTCGCGACCTGGTTGGCCAACCTCTCGACGCTTTCGAGCGGGACTTCCAGGCTTATCTCAATCGCCTCAAACCAGACGGCACCGCGCCACGCTGACCGTCACGGTTCTTCAAACATCACGTCTACCTGTTGGCCGATCGCCGTAGCGGCGATCTTTGCCGATTCCTCGTCGAGATCGACGCGCACCTCCTTGATCCGTCGATCGGTATCGCTCCGCGCGCTGAAGCCGACCAGGGTGTTCCGCATCACGATCGGATCAATCTGGTTCAGTGACGAGACCGTGCCGTTCAACACCCGTGGCAGCGATCGCGCCGAAATTTTCACCTTGACCAGTTTCTTGGTCTGCACCCAATCCACCAGGGTTGGCACATCGTCCACGTACACCTCGGCGATGACCAACATTTTACTCACATCCGCTAATTGTATGATCGGTTCCTGTCCGACGGTGCTGCCCACCTGCGACAGTACGCGAACCACTAGAGCATCGTTCTCAGCGAGGATGGAAGCAGTGTTCAGACGCTCCTCGGCAAGTAACTTCTGCTGTTCCAGTACAGGGATCATCAAAGCCGAGCGTTTGAGATCGAACTCGGCTTGCACGGCGGCGATGGAGGCTTCGATACTCTTGTCGTCCAGCTGGCTCTGAGCCTTGGCGGCTTCGGCAGAGAGACGAGCGGCTTTGAGTTTGGCCTGGGCCGACGCCTGCTCGAAGACCGCTTTTTGCAGATCCTGCGCTACCACACTAGCTCGGGTCGGATCGAGACTGCGTAACCCGTTCAGCACATCGTCGGCGAGCTTGAACCCTTGCTCGGCCACGGGAATTTGCAGCAGGTCTAGCTCGTGTTTGAGATCGTTACCGAGCTTGGCTCGTGCTTGCTGGGCGCGAAGCTCGGTGAGTTTCTGCTTCTCCGCCTCGTTCAGTCTGGCACGTTGCTGGAGGGCGGCGGCGAGCTGCTCCGTGGCCACCTTTAGTTCGCTGAGTCGCTGGGCCTGACTGGCGAAAACCACCAATTCCTCTCCTTTTTTGACCCGCGAGTTGATGGCCACGTTCAGCTTGCTGATGCGGTCTCCGGGAATTCCGCCGATGTTGATGAGGCCGTGGTACGGCTGAATCCGCCCCAATCCCGAGGGATTATGTTTGCGAATCACCGGAGTGCTGTCGTTGGTGTCGCTAACGAATAGGCGCTGCAATCGAGAGCCGGAGTACATACCGAGTCCAAACCCCACGCTGAGGATCAGCACGACGAGTAACGAGGTCAGCACAGCGCGTGGCATGAGATGAATCTCCGACGGCAGCGTATATCTCATACATCGTACCGGAGAACGGGACTCGTTCAATCGGACACGACGATTCCCAGTAGAGCAGTCGCGCCGGCGGAGTGGATCGCGAGCAGTTTAGCGATTCCAGCGGTTGTAGCGGCGAGAGGTCGACTCCAGGCTCAGCCACGTCCGGAGGATCGGCTCTCTCCTCGTTGAGGAATGACGTGAATCAACAAAATACCATCGCGATAGTCAGTTTCGATGTCGGCCAACTTCAGATCACACGGTAGCTCGATGGTGCGTTCAAAGCGGCTATATTCGATCTCCATTTGATAATGCACCGGAGAGCGCATGCGACAGCGTTCGGCAGCATCCAGAACGAAGTCGCGACGAATGCCGCGCAGCACCAGTCGCGTGCCGATGGCTTGCAAATCGATGTCGGCCGCACGGACGCCGGCCAATTCCACTTTGACCAGCCAGCCGGTCTCCGTGCGATACACGTCCGTATTCGGACGCCACGGGGCATCCTGGCAGGCATCCGCGCCCGGCAAAAACAGGGCGTGCATCAGCCGGATCAGATCCTTCGACATGGTCCCCTCATTCGACAGAATGCAGAATGCAGGTATCCTTCACTCTGCATTCCTCGTTCATTCTGCACTCTGCATTCTGCATTTCTCGTTCAGTCTGCAATCGCAGTGAACGTCAACTCACCCTTTCTGGCATCGTATCCGACGCGGACCGTTTGCCCATCCCTGATCTTACCTTCTAACAGTTGACGGCCCAAGGCGGTCTCCAGTTCCTTCTGGATAATCCGCTTCAACGGTCGGGCCCCGTAGGCGGGTTCGTGGCCGACCTCGACGAGATGTTCGCGGGCAGCATCGTCCAGTTCCAGAGTGATTTTTCGTTCCGCCAGTCGCTGCCGCAACCGATTTAGCTGAATGTCGACGATCTGCTTCAGATGCTCCAGGCTCAGAGCATGGAAGACGATAATTTCGTCGATGCGGTTGAGGAACTCTGGTCGGAAGTGCTTGCGCAGTTCGTCCAGGACGGCGTTCTTCATGCGATCATAGACTTCGCCGATGTAGCTGCCCTGGTACTGCAAGATGCGCTGACTGCCGATGTTTGAGGTCATGATGACCAACGTGTTCTTGAAATCGACGGTGCGGCCCTGACCGTCGGTCAGTCGGCCATCGTCGAGTAACTGCAACAGCACGTTGAACACGTCGGGATGCGCTTTCTCGATCTCGTCGAAGAGCAGCACACAGTAGGGCCGCCGACGCACCACCTCGGTGAGCTGGCCGCCCTCCTCGAAGCCGACGTAGCCCGGCGGGGCACCAACTAGACGCGACACCGTGTGTTTTTCCTGATATTCGCTCATATCGATGCGAACCAGGGCCTTTTCGTCGTCGAAGAGGAACTCGGCCAAGGCGCGAGCCAGTTCGGTTTTGCCCACACCGGTCGGTCCCAGAAAGATGAACGAACCAATCGGACGGTTGGGATCGTGTAAGCCCGAGCGAGCACGGAGGACCGCCTCGGAGACCGCCTTCACCGCCTCATCTTGCCCGATGACGCGCTTGTGCAGTTCCTCTTCCAGATGCAACAGTTTTTGCACCTCGCCTTCGAGCAGCTTGGTGACGGGAATACCGGTCCAGCGGCTGACGACCGAAGCGATGTCTTCGTCGGTGACTTCCAGTTTGACCAGTTGGGAACGTCCCGAGGCCTGCGGAGCCAACTCCAGCACTTTTAGCTGACGTTGTAGATCGGGAATATCGCTGTTTTGCAGACGGCCCGCGGTTTCCCAGTCACCCTCTTCCATGGCTCGTTTGAGGCGATGCTGTAACTGATCGAGATCCTCGCGTAGTTTGGCCAATCGCTGGGAGTCGGCCTTCTCTTCCTGCCAGCGGGCTTGTAGCGCGGTCTGCTGCTCTTTGAGGTCGGCCAATTCTTTTTCCAGCTTCAGCAGCCGATCCTTCGACGCGGAATCCTTTTCTTTAGAAAGAGAGACTTTTTCGATCTCTAGTTGCATGACGCGACGGTTGACCTCGTCCAACTCGGCGGGAACGCTGTCGATCTCGGTGCGTAACTTGGCTGCCGCCTCGTCGACCAAGTCGATAGCTTTATCCGGCAAAAAGCGATCGGAAATATAGCGGTTCGACAGTACCGCTGCCGCCACCAGGGCCGAATCTTTGATCGTAACCTTGTGGTGCGCCTCATAGCGCGACTTCAGCCCACGCAGAATCGAGATGGTGTCTTCGACCGAGGGTTGATCGACGATCACCGGTTGGAAACGGCGTTCGAGAGCGGCATCCTTCTCAATGTGCTGGCGGTACTCGTCCAGGGTAGTCGCGCCAATGCAGTGTAGTTCCCCACGCGCCAGCATCGGCTTGAGCAGGTTGCCAGCATCCATCGCGCCCTCGGCCTTGCCTGCGCCGACGACTGTGTGCAGTTCGTCGATGAAGAGAATCAGCTGTCCCTCGGCCTGTTGCACTTCCTTCAGCACCGCTTTGAGCCGTTCTTCAAACTCGCCGCGGTACTTGGCCCCGGCGATGAGCGCGCCCATGTCCAGGGCGATGATGCGACGACCGCGCAGCCCCTCGGGGACGTCGCCTTCGACAATACGGCGACTTAATCCCTCGACAATAGCGGTTTTTCCCACGCCGGGTTCACCGATCAACACTGGGTTGTTTTTCGTGCGTCGCGACAGCACCTGAATGACACGGCGAATTTCCTCATCTCGACCAATAACCGGTTCGAGCGTGTTTTGTCGGGCCAGTTCGGTCAGATCGCGCCCGTACTTTTCCAGGGCTTGAAACGTCGCTTCGGGATTCTCACTAGTCACTCGTTGATTGCCTCCTCGTAGTTGTCGTAAGGTTTGGAGCAAGCGCTCGCGGGTCAGTCCCGTCTCGCGGAGCATCCGTCCAACCGCGCCGCTCTCCTCCAGCAGGGCCAGCAGAATTACGTCGACGGCGATGAAATCGTCCTTCAGGGCTTTGGCTTCATCTTCGGCCTGACGCAGCACGCGGACTAGGCGCGAACCGGGATTCGGTTCGCCGGTCGTGCCGCTGACCCGCGGTAAGTTGCGTAGCTCGCGTTGCAACCGGTCGCGCAAGTTAGTGGAGCCGACGCCGGCTTTGTCCAGCAGCGCTGCCGTCACCCCGCCTTCCTGATCGAGCAGAGCAAGCAAGAGATGCTCCGGCTCGATCTGTTGTTGGCCGTTGCGAGCCGCCAACTCGCGCGCCGCCAAGATCGCTGCCTGCGACTGCTGAGTGAATCGATTGATGTCCATGTATTTCCCCTCCTGATTCGGCGTGAGCGACCGCCGTTGCGATGGTTGCTCTCCTGTGGATGCCTTCATGTGATGCAACAATCGCGCCAAAAGAGGAGGGAAAATCTCGTAAGCGTAACCTTATACCGAGAAATTATTTGCGCGATGGGCGGCTCGACGGCGGGGAACCGACTTGGCAGCCAAGGCCGGGGCGTGGCAGTCCAGCTTGTGGCCTTCAGACAAATCTGATGGAGCCAAACGTACTTCGCAGTGACTTAAAAGCGTGGCCCACTAGTGCCCTTTGTCAGCCCTCACTTGGTGGGATCGACGTCCTTACGGATCAGCTCGCGGAGATAGGCTTGATAGCGGGTCTCCAGTTTGGCTAGATCGCCGAAGACACTGAGGAAATCGGTCAAGCGATGGTCCGGTGTCTTGCGCTCGTAGATCAGTTGGAGATAGGCTTTCAGTTGCTTAGGACGTTCTTGCATCAGCAGACGGAACAGGGCTCCGCTCTGGGAGTAGCCGAGTACCACATTGTCGACGAAGTTCGGTTTGTGGATCCAGTCGTCCGAGATGATGAGGGAACGCAGAGGCAGAAACGGCTTGCCTTCACGGAGTTGCTTGGCCAGTATCTCGGTCCGCATCGGGTTGGGTGCGCCGATCCCTTGCCAGACGCCGCGCACGGTTGGCTCGCAGTACAGGGCCAGTCCCTCAGCCAGCCAAACCGGAGCGTCGCCGTTGCGATTGAGCAGGCCACAATTGAACGACAGCTGATGGGCCACTTCATGCATAATCGTGCTGAGATTGGTATCATCGCGATGATCACGAGTGAGTTGGTCGAATTTAATGGAGCGACGGAGCCGTTCGAGATCGGTCGACCCTCGGCGAGCCGCCTCGTCGAGGCGTTTTTTACTCTCCTGGAATGACTGATTGGTGGCATAGTCATAGACCACCAGGCGATTCGTGACTTTGTGATAAAGGCCAGTGACGGCGGAACCGTAGGAGCGGCCGAGGTAGGCCTCGAAGCCGGTCTGCGAGTCGAAGATAGCGACCATCATTTTCTCGGCAGGCGGTGTGACCGTGAAGCCCCGCTTACGGAAGTGCGTGAAGAAGTCGTCGTACAAGCGTTCGCAGTTGCTTAAACGATAAATGCTATCTAATTCAGAGGTGTTGCTAAGAGCGACGAAGTGCTTACTGTCGTAGCGCATCACCTTGGACAGGTTGTGCGTCTGCTGGAGCTGAATCATCTCGCGGACAAACTGGCTGATGTTACGTTCATCGTGCGTCAACAGCTTGAAGCCAGTGGCCAAGACATAGCACCCAGGACGCTCGTCGGAATCGACCAAGGCCAAACGCACTCGTTTGCCGGCGAACTTCTCGACGTTGAAACGGTACTCGCGCAGGCGGCGATTGTCGGGCGGCAACAATGCGGGAGCGGCAGCCCAGTCGTCGGCAATACGCACCTGTCGAGGAGCAAATACACGGCCCGCGCCTTCCAACACAATGTCGAGCATCTCCCCAGCCGCGGTACCCTCGGGACGGACCAGAGCGGCGGAGAAGGTCAACTCGCTAGCCGTGGCTGGTAACGTCCAGGTGCGATGCAGAATCGCTTTGCCCGTTGCCTCGGCACTGCTGGCGAGGTAGCCGCTGCCAAACTTCTGCACAGTGAAGCCTTCGCCTTCCCAGCCGGCGAGGGATCCTTTGCTGAAGTCGAGGTTGGCCGGATTCGCCACCGAGAGAGACACCGCCAGCAGCATCGAGGGTAGCATCAGACCATCTCCACAGTTGGGGCGAGGACGCGCTTGTTCAACTATGGGATACGAACGGCTGGCGGTCCACCAGCTCAAGGAAATGCCAGGTTCGACGAAGTACCTCCGGGTGAATCCGTGCGGATTCCGTCCCGCCTCGTATAATACCAATAGTCCCCCGGGCTGCATCCGCTCCCTATGAACAGATGCCGGAGGTTCGCATGCTCCGAGTCGAGACGCTGGCGGGGTCCGCCAGTCTTCTTCGACATCCCTGGACGCGCCAAGTGCTGGCCGGTTTGACGCTGCTAGTCGTTGCTGGTCTGAGCAACGCGGCGGAAAAGCCCAGGGATGGTCTGATTGTTCAGATCCCCACCACGTTGACGACCGAATCTACTGGTCGGCTGCGTTCGCTTTTGCACGGACCAATTCATCGCTTCAAACAGAATGCCGCTCCACAGGGGGGGCAGTTTGTGCTGCTGTGCGAGTTCAATCCCGAGGGACGCACAGCGGCCAGCGAGGACTTCGGGGCTAGCTACGACTTGGCCAAGTACCTGCGTTCGTTGGACGGCATTCGCACCGTGGCCTACATTCGCGGTGAAGTGCGTCGTCATAGCGTGTTGCCGGCCCTGGCTTGCAAAGAGCTGGTCTTCTCAGAAGAGGGCCGGTTGGGGCAGGTGGCGGCAGCCGGCACCCGATTGCCCCGTGCCGAACAGACGGCCTACGAGGAGATCACCAACGGCCGCTATCCCGACGTGCTCATCCGCAAGATGTTCGATCCCTCCATCGAGGTGGTACGACTAGGCGATCAGCTGCTCGATGGGGCCAAGCCGCGCGCCGGGGCTCAACCGATTCCTGGGCTGTTGGCCGGTGAGGTGGCGTTGTACACCTTTGCTCAGGCTCGGCAGCTAGGGTTGTGCGATCCGTTACCTCGTGCCAGCCTCGACGAAGTGCGCCTCGCCTACGACGTGCCACGCTCCAGCAGCCTGCGCACACTCGATCGTGTCGTCTGTTGGCGCATTGTGCTGGATGGTCCCGTTGATGGGGCGCTGGTTGAACAGACCAAACGTCGCATCGAACGTGCCCTGCGCGCTCGGGTCAACGTGCTGATTCTTGAACTGAACTGCTCGGGCGGCTCCAGTGACAAGGCTCACGAACTGGGTTTGTATTTGGCGTCGCTCAACGACACTCGCAAAGACAACCCCATCGAGACCATCGCCTACGTCACGGGCAAGGCGCGGAACTTGGCGACGTTCATCGCCTTTGGCTGCAACAAGATCATCCTGCAGCGCGGCGAGGAGCAAGCGGGGCGAGCGGCCAACGGCGAGGACGAGGATGACGTCTTGCCCAACGAAGGGCGATTGGGAGGCTTCTCTCTGTTCGTCAGCCGACATCCTGCCACGGAGGAATTACGCAAGCAGCTCCAGGAGCAGGAGAAGGCCGGTGGACGTCGCCCCGACACCGAACAAAAACTCCAGGAGGCGATCACTAATCTCGAAGCGACACTTAGCGCCCAACTTCGCGAGATCATCAGCAAGCAGCTCTATCCGCCGGTGCTGGCCGACGGTATGTTCGATCGAGCGCTGAAGATTCATCTTGTTGAGCGGGCCGTTGGCGCGACAGGCGGACGGTTGCTGCTGTCCGACACTGAATTTCAGGCCGATCAGCGCGGTCCCAAGCAGTGGCGTAGTGTTATGCTGGTCAAACCCTGGGAGGGGCAACCCCGCTTCGAGGGACGCTATCTGACGCTGTCGGCCCGGCAGGCCAAGGAACTGGAGGTCGCCGACGAGGTGGTCAAGGATCTGCCCGAACTGTATCAGGTGGTCGGCATCAAACAAGAAGAAGTCAAGACCGTCGAGGCCGACTGGCTGGACGGACTGGCCGATTTTCTCCGCCATCCCTGGACCAGTGTTGTGCTGGTCATGTTGGGCATCACCTGCCTGATTCTGGAAATGAAGATGCCGGGGGTCGGTCTTCCAGGGGTGATTTCTGCGATCTGTTTTGTCTTATTTTTCTGGGCTCACTCCCAGCTTCACGGCCAGATCACCTGGCTATGGATTCTGTTGTTCGTGCTGGGCCTGTTGCTCATTGCTCTGGAAATCTTCGTGTTGCCGGGGTTTGGTGTGTGCGGCGTCAGCGGCGTGTTGCTATTGTTGGCCAGCCTCGGACTCATCGCCTACGGACATTGGCCGCGCTCCAGCGAGGAATGGCTTGACCTGGGCAACAAGATCGCACCGTTCGGCATCAGTCTCCTAGGATCGCTGGTGTTGGTGGCATTGGTTCTGCGCTACCTGCCGCACATCCCAGTGTTGAATCGGCTGATGTACCGACCTTCGGAAGAGACCGAAGATGCCGAACAGGAGCTGGACCACCCGATGCATGCCGAGCTTCAGTCCCTGCTGGGAGCCATCGGAGTAGCGGCGACGCCGTTGCGGCCTGCAGGCAAAACGCAGTTCGGCGACGCCTATGTCGACGTCGTAGCGGAGGGGGCCTTCATCATGCCCGGAACCCGGGTTCAAGTGATCGAGGTCGAGGGCAACCGTGTCGTGGTCAAGGAGGTCTGAACCGCCTATGGAGCAAGCCTTCCTCACCTTCGGTCTGTGCCTAATCGGCCTGGGCCTGCTGTTGCTGTTAGGCGAGTTGTTCGTCACCTCGGGCATCTTGCTGGTGCTGGCTATTGCCAGTCTCGCTGTCGGCGTGGTGTTTCTGTTCAAGTATGACACGATGATCGGCATCTATGGTCTGGTCGGCTTGTTGGTCGGGCTGCCGACGGGCGGCTACCTGATACTCCGTCTGTTGCCCGGTACTCCGTTGAGTCGGTTACGTGGTGTGCCCGACGAGGAAGAGGAGGACGTCGCTGAGAGCATTCCTAATCAACGTGAACTGCTGGCTCTCAAGGGGCGGGTTGGCAAGGCACTGACCGCGCTACGCCCGTCAGGCATGGTCGATTTCCAGGGCCGACGGGTCGATAGCATCACCGAGGGAATCATGGTAGAGCCGGGCTGCTGGGTGCGATGCATCGATGTACGCGGCAACGTTGTCGTGGTTCGCCCCGCCGACGGACCGGAATCCTTTCAGCTGGAATCAACAACCTTGAACTAGGGGAGTCCCCCATCATGCTTCGACCACTATTTGCGCAAACGGCCGACCCCTCCCAGTACTGGTTGCTGGCGTTAGGCTTGGTTGGGCTGATTCTCTTTCTGTTCGTGATGTTCATTTGCGTGAACTTCATCCAACTGTGGATCCGCGCCTATCTCGCTGGAGCCAAGGTCGGCTTCATCGACATGATCCGCATGAAGTTGCAGAAGCTCGATTATTCCACCATCGTGCAACAGAACATCTCGCTGGTGAAGGCTGGCCTGAAAGTCACGCCGCAGGAGATGGAAGCGCATGTCCTGGCTCGGGGACGCATCGAGCCGTTGGTCAAGGTCGTTCGAGCCGTCATCGCCGCTCACAAAGCGGGCATGGATCTGCCTTGGCGCGTGGCGACGGCGATCGATCTGGCCGGGCGAGACGTTGAGGAAGCTGTCCGTTGCAGCGTCAATCCCAAAGTCATCGATTGCCCCGATCCCACCAAGGGTCGTACCACTCTGGACGGCGTCTGTCAGAACGGGATCCAGCTCCGCGCTCGCGCTCGCGTCACTGTGCGGACCAAACTCGAACGGCTCATCGGCGGTGCCACTGAGGAAACGATCATTGCTCGGGTCGGCGAAGGTATCGTCAAAGCCATCGGCACAGCGGAACATCATACCGACGTGCTGAAGAATCCCAGTATGATCTCTCGCGCCGTGTTGGACAATGCCTTGGATGCCCAGACAGCTTTCGAGATCGTTTCCATCGACATTGCCGAGATCGACGTTGGCGATAACATCGGCGCGATTCTTCAGGCCAACCAAGCCAAGGCGGACTTGCAAGTAGCTCAGGCCAACGCCGAGAAGCGTCGTGCCTTGGCCGTCGCTACCGAGCAGGAAATGCGGGCTCGCGTCGAGGAGAATCGCGCTCAGTTGGTCTTGGCCGAAGCCGAGATTCCCCGAGCGATCGCTCAGGCCTTCCGCGACGGTCGGCTGGGTATCATGGAATATTATCAGCTGCGCAATCTCCAGTCGGACACGCAGATGAGAAACGCGATCGCTGGTGTCAGCAACGGCGGCGAACGTCCCTCCTGACCTCCCCCGGACCTTGTGGAGTTCCGAGCATGGACTGGAAAGTCATCCTGATCGGCCTGATTCCCTTGGCGGTCTGGATCCTCAGTACGATCTTTCGTGGCATCGAGGAAGAGGAGCAAGTTCCGCCACGCGCTCGGGATCCGCAAGGCCGCCTGCCGCGCGGTTCACGCCGACCGCAGACGGAGTTGGAACGCTTCCTCGAAGAGGCTCGGCGACGACGCGAAGCGGCCCCCCCACGCCAGGTCGAAGCGTCGTTGCCAACTCTTCCGATCAGTGAGCCAGTGAGTCCGCCCCCACCTCCTCCGCCGCCTCCGCTTCCACCTGCTCCGCGCGCTCCAAGTGCCACGGTCGCGGACTCGTCGCCTGCGCCACGCACGCCCAGCAAACGGACGAACAAGCCTCGGCAGAGTGAACCTGCCGTGGATCCAGCACCGAGAAGCACAAGCACACGTCCTGAGAAGTCGGTCGAGGTGACGATCGCACCTGCGCCTTCTCTGAGCAAGCCAAAACCGCCCGAAGCGCTCCAGCGTATCCTGAACATGCTTCGCGACAAGGAGTCGGTCAAGGCCGCTCTCGTGTTGCGCGAGATCTTCGATCGTCCTCTGTCGCTGCGCTGAGAGCCTTCCTCCGCGACTCACGAAGGGCTGACGCCCTCCGCTCAGAAGAGTCGTAAGACCTCCGAGCTGACTCTTGCTCGGGGAGCGATTCCTCTCTATGATGATCGTTTTATGGGTTGAACCTGAGAGAATAAGTCATGTCGATTGACAAGAGTCTGCGCCGCAAGAATTCCCTGGCGCGATCGCGCAACGTGTTGACGCGGGCCGAGCGGATCAAGGTTCTACAAGCGGACGAACGCTGGCCGGAGGGACGTAGTCCGTTTGGGTTGCCCAAGGTGCGCGTCTTGAAAGTGGGCAAGAAGGGCAAAGCGAAGAAGGAAGAAACTCCTGAGGCCGAAGGGGACGCCAAGGGCGAAAAGAAGGCCAAGAAGTAACCCGACTAGAACGACGCTTTCCACGAATTTCGTGAGCCTCGCACGCTTCGTGGAAAGCGTCTCCCATCCGTTGCCAGCAAAAATTCCACTTCGATCGATTTGACCGGACATCAATTCGCGAACTAGACTTTTGAGCCGGGACTGAATTCCTGGTACCGCAGAAAGCTCCCGAGGTTCGCCTCTGGGGACGCTCTATTATGCAACCGTCGCAAGCCGGGATGTCCACTCCGATGAACGATTCCAGCAAAGCTGTGCTCGACTATCTTCATCGATTGCTGCGGCGATCGAACGAGGAGCAGCCCTCGCTAGCGGGATTGCTGGCCGAGCTGGCCGAGGTGTTCGAGGTCACGGCGGTAGGGCTGGCCAGTCTCCCTGAAGGGCGAATTGTACATCGGCATCCCTCGATGCCAGTGGAGGGAGAAACCACTTGGCCCTGGCAGGAGGATCCCAACCTGCTCAATCGAGCCAACGGCGGCAATGTCCATTTGGAGCGGGCCGGCTGTCCGATGCTCCTGGCGGTCTTTACCGGGTCCGACCGATCGAACTGGCTGTTATGGCTGGAGGATGCTCGACGCACGGCGTTCACCGACAGCGAGGCCGCCGCCCTCTGCCTGGCGGGACAGATCCTGGCACGCGGTCTGGCCAACGAGAACCGAGCCAAGTGGGCGGATCGGCTCGATCTGCTGGCTCGACAAGAGCGAATGGAGACGACGGCCAACGTCACTCGTCGGCTAGCGCATGATTTCGGCAACATTCTGACGGGCATTCTGGGCTTTACCGAACTGGCTCTGAACCAGCAGATCCCCACGTCGGCCCCACTGCATTCCTATCTGACAGAAACCTACCGAGCCGCTCAGAACGGGGCGCAGTTCACGCATCAGTTGCGGCTGTTCTCGCGGCGACAGTCGGGCAGTTCGCGTGGCTGTCAACTAGCCACTCTGTTGGCCGAGCAGGAAGCCCGACTATTCGCGGCTCAACCCAATGGCTTGAACCTGCGGTTCATCACCCCCGCGGAGCTACCGAGCGTCGCTCTGGACCCGGAGCATCTGCATCAGGTGTTGACGGCGCTTTTGGACAATGCTCGCGAGTCGTTGGCGGGACCGGGAACGATCAGCGTCTCGGCTCGCACGGTCGAGTTGAGTGAAGACGACTGCATGGATTTATTCGGAGCAGCTCGACCCGGTCCGCACGTCGAGTTAGTGATCGCTGACACGGGCGTAGGACTTAGTCCCGAGGTGCGACAGAAACTGTTCGCGGAGCCGTTTTTCTCGACCAAACCCCGACGACGCGGCTTTGGGCTAGCCGTCACCTACGGCATCCTGACGGCACATCGGGGCGGCCTGCGGCTGCATTCTGGAGAAGAAGGCGGCGTGGTCGCTCGCGTGCTGCTGCCAGTGGCCCCGGCGCCATCGCCGATGCCAACCACCGAGGAGGTGGTGCGTCCGACCGAGCGGTTGCGTGGTGATCGTATCCTGGTGGTGGATGACGAACCCGAAGTGTTGAACGTGGTCTCGGCCTCGTTGACCCGAGCCGGCTTCCGCGTCGAACCGGTCAACTCGGGGGAAGCGGCGCTACAAGCCTACTTTGCCCACTCTGCAGATCCATTTAGTCTGGTAATTACTGATGTTCTGATGCCGGGCATCGGCGGCGTCGAGCTGGTTCGCCGACTGATGCGCCGCGATCCGTCGGTGCGTGTGTTGTTCATGAGCGGTCACGTCTCCACCGACTTTACGCGCGAAGATTTCGCCGATCAGGCTTTCGAGTTTCTCGCTAAACCGTTTCGACCGGAACAACTGGTGAGGGTGACTCGTGCCGCCATCGAGCGGTCTAGTCGTCCTGTTCGCCGACGCGACCAAGAAGCAGCCGCTCTGACGAGTGTCGGGAAGAAGTAGCTAAGGAGCCTATCCGTGGTAACCTTGACTGAGCAAAATCGCACCAGGCATGCGGTCTTTGAATCGAATGACTCCGAATGCAGTACGCTAGATCGGACCCAGGCTCGTGACTGGCCTGGCGAAAACGCCGCCTTATTTCGCTCCAGCGAAGTTCGCATCCTCGTGCTGGATGACGATTTGTCGGTTTGTCGCGTGATGCAGGCGGCATTGGCTCCCAACGATTTTAAGGTCGATATTGTCTCCGATCCGGAGCAGATAGAAGATTCCCTCAAGCAGCATCCCTACCACTTGATCATTCTGGATTATGTGATTCCCGGACTGGACTCCGAGCAGGTGTTGCACTGGGTGCGAGAGTACCAGCCGCAGGCCAGCATCATCGTGGTGACGGCCTATCCGTCCATCGATAGCGCTCTGAATTGCCTGCGTGCGCGGACCTACGACTACCTAACTAAGCCGTTTCCCATCGCCCAACTGCAGAAGACAGTCATGCGTTGTCTGGAAGGTCGCGGGCTATTGCGGATGTCGGAGTCGGCTCTGCGCGAGTCGCTCGGTGCGGCCATTCGCGAACGACGCAAGGCACTCGGCCTGACCCTGGCCCAGATGGCCCAGCGAACCGGAGTCTCGTTGGGCTATCTGTCGCAGATCGAACTGGGTAAGAATTCCGCCTCGATCGAAACGCTTTATCGCATCTCGCTGGGACTGGGCATCAAGATGGCCGAACTGTTCCAGACGGTTCAACCGTCGATGTGACCGAACTCACTCCTCCTTCCTTGATCCACAAATTGACTCGCGTTCGTGGATCACAAAAAAACCAAGCGAGCCGCCTCCACCACGGAGAACGGTTCGCTTGGTTCGATTGTGCCAGCGACTGGTCGGCTTAGATAGGACCGAATCCGTACTCGGACAGCGAGCGATCGGCCGGGCGAAACTCCATCGTGTCGACGCGCGGAGCTATAGGGAGGCACTGCTCCAACAGGGTGCCGCGGAACAGACCGAACGGACGACGCAGCAGGGATTGCTCCTCTTCGTGGTGCGGCTGGCTGGTTGACCTCGGGCAGGGCGACTTCGGTTCGGGGCACGGCTCCAGCAAGGGGCACGGCTGTTCTGTCGAAGGCCGAGAATGCTTGAGCATCTTGCCGAAGATGCCCAGGATTTTGCCCACGCCACCGCCGACCTGGACCGGCTCAACTTCTTGTTCCTCGCCAGCCTCGACGCGACGCGGCATGTGCAGTAACTCCGCCTCCGCTTCAAACGGCTCGCTTTCCTCCTCGACGTAGGGCATGATCGCCGGGGCAGCGCTGGCCGTCAGCGTCTGGAAGGACGGCATTAGACAAAGTTCATCCGGTAACACCGGCATCGGAGCTGGCGGAATCGGTTCGTCCTCGGGAATCACAATCGCTGCTGAGGAAGGCGTTTCGCTGCAAGATACTAGTTCATCGAGCGGTTCGTAAACCTCGGCGGGTTCCTCTACTCCTTGAGGACAAGCTTGCGAACCCTCCTTGGTTATCAGTGTCGAGGTCAAACTCACCAGCGGATTGATCGAGTGCGTTACCTGGGCGGTTCCATACAATATCTTGCCAACCATCGAGTCGGGATGGCCAACGGCGAAATGGGCCGTCGCGAACACGGCGGCAGTCATGCCCACACCGCCGAGAATACAACTCCAGAACAGCTTCCGCATGTTTAGTCTGCTCCAGTCCGGGATCGTTTCAGCCGATTTGCGAAGCAGGCATATAGCCGCAGCCGCGTCCCGGTGCCAGAGCAGTTTCTGTCAAGAAGAGTTCATGCTCTGATGGGTAGCCGCTTTGATGGTAGCGGCAGGCTTTAGCCTGCGTGAGTCAAGCGCGGACTAAAGTCCGCGGCTACCGCCTTCGGATGGTGGAGTAATCAGATGGTAGTCGCAGGCTTTAGCCTGCGGAGGAAGGTGCCAGAGCAGTTTCTATCAAGAAGGTTTCACCCTTTCAGCAGTTTGCCCAGAGTTTGCCGAAGCGGTTTCTCGCAGGGAGCGGCCAGGGCAACTGTGGGTTCGTAGCCGCCCTCCTGGTACGCTATGTCGGTTGGGAGATAGCCGGGGCCATCGTCGCCATAGCCGGCGACACAGACAAAGCGATCCTTGCGTATCTGCTGAGCGGCGAGTTGGTACTCGATGAACGGCTCGCCGGGCAGATGCAGCACCTGAGCCGGCCCCAGGTCCAGGCAGGTCAGGTCGATCGGGCGGCTTAGGCGAGCCAGCCAGGCTAGCTGGAACGCCGCGTTGTTCCGTCGTGCGGTTGGGGCTTTTGCATCGTTCAGCAGTTTCTGACTTTCTGCTTCCGAGAAACTCGCTTCCCGTCGAGCGGCAAAGCGGAACGGTTCGATCCGCCAGTGGAAGGAGTCGAGGGCGTGTCGCTCCGTTGCTTTCCAGGCGGCGACCATGCCCGCGTGGATGCGATCCCGCAGCACCGTGCGGTTCTTCGGGTCGCCATCGTTATACTTTCCTGCGGTGATGTTGCCGGCACAACCGGTGAAATACACCTGGAAGACCTTTTTCTCCTCCGCGGCGCGACGGTCTCGGGCCAGCCCGCAAAAGTCGCAGCTGACCCGTCCCTGTCCGTAGTGGCTCATCGGGTGGGTGGCATAATAGTGTAGCGCGGCCAACGGTTGCCGATCGTTCCAGAAGCTGAGGGTCTTCAGCCAGGGGTCGATCAGCCCTTCTGGTTCAGCTCGTGCTTGGGGATCGCGGGTAGCGCTGGTGCGGGTGTACTTCACCTTGCCGTCGACGACGACTCGGCGATTGGAGGCCACCTGTTCAACTTTTCCCTGTCCGATGCCGATGTGAGTGAAGCGCTGGGTTGCGCCGAGTGAATCGGCCAGGGATTTGGCCGTCGCTGCCACGGCTCGCGAGAAAAACGACAGATCCAGCGACGTCGGAGCCTTGGCAGCCTGGATGAGCTTTTCGGCGTGAGTATCGGCAAAGGGGGCATCGTGGGGATGGACACAATGGACAGCGACTCGATCGCTGGTGGTATGGGCGGCCTTGGCCAGAGCCTGACACCAGGCTCGATGGGCCTCGTTACGCAGGCCGCACCAGTCCACGGCACAGAGAACGATCGGCGCCCCCATGCCTAGCAGTACGACACCGCGGGCCTGTAGGGGATCGTCGATGGCCCGGGCTGGAGCAATCCAACCGCCACAGAGCGGATGACCCAGGGGTGGAGTAACATCACAGGCAAAAGTCGCGAGATAAAGGGTTGGCATCGATGTGAGCCTCGGCGCAGTGGGCGGGGTTGGGTAAAATAGCGTTGGTGATATTGTCTTGACACGACAGGGGGAACCTGTCAACAGGGGAGGTGGGCAGATGCGAAAAATCGGCCTGGTTGGCTTGCTCGCTTGTGGGCTTGCGCTGGCGCAGACCTCGACCACCTTCGGTCAAGGATTTGGAACCGGTGGCGGAGGCGGTTTCGGCTCGGGAGGTAGCGGCGGCGGCTTCACGGGCGGCTTCGGTACCAGCTCCGGCGGCGGCTTCACGGGCGGCTTCGGTACCAGCTCTGGCGGCGGCTTCGCTGGCGGGTTCGGCACAGGCGGTAGCGGCGGCGGGTTCGGCACCACGGGATTTGGCGGAGCCGGGGGCCAAGGCGGCATGGGCGGCTTCGGCGCGGGCGGCGGCATGGGTGGGTTCGGCGGCGGGGCGACCACCTCGCAGCTGGGCACTTCCACCTTCATGGGCAAATATTACGGCAACCCCTATGCTCAGGGGTTGGCTACCGCTACTACTGGGTTGGCCAGTCAGTATGCTCGACCGTTTCCGGTCACACTCAGCTTCGGCAATCCGGTCTTCAACACAGCCGGCACCACGCGAACGGGGATTGGCGGCCAGACCGGGCTGGGCGGTCTCGGACAAGGCGGCCTCGGCATGGGCGGCTTAGCTGGCGGGTTGAACAATCCCAATCGCTTCACCGGTGTAAACAGTTCAGGAATTCGTCGCGCTCCCGGCTATTTAGCCGAGCCTGTGTTCGATGTTCCCGCTCCCTCACGAGCCGCCATCGTCCAACCCCAGTTACAGACACTTATTTCCCGATCGAATCGGCTACCCTCAGCGAGTAACATCAACATTGATACCGTGGGCGAAACGGTTGTGTTACGGGGACAAGTGACAAGCGAACGAGAACGACGACTGGCCGAAGCGATGATCCGTCTCACCCCAGGTGTTCGCTCGGTCCGAAACGAATTACGAACTCCGCCTCAATAGCTTTAGCGAAGTAGTACTCACCCCCTTTGTACTGCCGCTTCAGTGGGGGTAGTGACAATCTGGCCCAAGAATGCGTTCCCTTTATGAACAGGAGCCTGCACAACAGCGTTGCAGGCTCCCCTTTTTTTATTTATCACAAACATAAAAGCTATATTAGAGATCTCTTTTTTAGAGTAGCGAGGTGCCCTTGGTCTGTTGGCAGAAAATCACCCTGGACCAAACCACGTTTGAGAGGTAGCATTCGAGCATACTCTTCTTATCTTTGCTTCAGGTGTCGATATGCGCTGGATCATTCCTTGCGCTGGATGTGGTCTGACCGTACAGGTCGGCCAGGAGCAGCTCGGCCGTTCTCTACGCTGTCCGTGTTGTGAGTCGCGTCTAAGCATCAGACGGCCAAAGCCCACGGTTGCAGTGCAATCCACACCTTCCCGAAGGGTTCCGTTGCTGCGAAGACATTGGCGTTGGCTGGCAGGAGCGGGGGTGATACTGCTGCTGGTTGGAAGCGCTCTGGGACTGGCCTATTTTCATTGGTGGAAACCGCCTGCCGTTCGAGCCGGCATCCCCATGCCGATTCCGATGGAATTGTCCAGCGTCACCAGCGGAACCAGTGGCGGACTCAAGGAGGCGCGGTTGTTTGCCGGTCCCGCCGGAAGCATTGCTCTGGGAAACTCGATCACCTTGGGCGACATCGGGACGTCCGAAAACGTTCGCCTGCCTAGCACGGATTTAAGTTCCATCCCCCGAATGGAACAGTTGGCCCAGGTGCCGACCCATCTAGCAGCGATTCAGGATGGGAAAACTGCCCTGGTACTCTTCGCCACCAGCGATGGCTTACTTCGCCTCTACGATCCCTCCACCTGGAAAGAGGTGCGAACTGTTCAGCTCGATCGACCCGCCTATCTGCTCCAACTCGATGCGGAGCGTCGGCGACTGTATGCTGCCACCACCTCAGCGGAGGTGCTGCGTATCAATGAACTAGGAGAGCGTAGCCTCAACGAACGAACTGCCGAGAAGAGCCAAATTGAAATCTACGATTTGGAGGCCATTCTTACCTCGAACTCGGTAAAACCGCTTCACCGTCTGAGACTCGGTGCGAATTTGACCGACCTGCTTCTTTCTCCTGATCGAAAAACGTTGTACTACCTCAGCGAAAGCCTCCACTCTAGCCCGTTGGGGAGAATCGATACGCAAACCTGGGTTCGCGACGAGAGTCTAGAGCTGCGTTCGCCGGGACCAGGCATCCTGACACTGGCTCCCGATGGCTCGACGCTGTATTGTCTGGCCAGCGGGCGACTCTACCTGATCGATACCAAAGGATGGCAAGTTCGCGAGCAATTTCCCATCAATTCTTCGATTCAGGCGGTCGCGGTCGATCCGGCAGGCCGTTTGTACCTCGCCGAACGAGTGCGCGGCATTCAGCTCAAGATCATCGATACTAAAACTCGCACGACTTTAATTCGTTGCTCCTCCGACATCGAAGGGCGGCCCATGCTGGCCTTGTCCCCCGATGGCAAACGCATCTATGTTGGTTCTTCGTCATTCATCGCTGGCCGGATCTGGACGATCAGTTTCAACGAGCCACCGTCTGCTCGGTCGGTCCTGCATGCACAAGCGGGCAGCGATCGTTCCCGGTTGATTCGCGGAGCTTTAAGTATCACCGCCGACGGTAACTACCTGATCACACGCACCGGACAGGTGTTCCGTGTGCCTGCCTGAGGGCCGCACTCTGAAACGACTCTAGCGGTTCTGCTAGCTTCCGCCCTTCCCTCCCCGCCCAGCCGTCAACGGATTGAGCAGGGCTAGCGCAGGTTCCGATCCGATCCATCTTGTGGAAACTCGCGCGCTTCGCGTACTTCGAGGTGGATGTTATGGCGACGTTCTACTTGCTGCCGGCTCGTGGGGTGTTGGGCGATCAGATTGTGGATACTCTGGGAGTGTTTCTTCCGGGGATCGATTGGACGACTTCCGCCCGGCAACGGCTGGCTGAACTGCTGGTGCAAACGCTGGAGCTGCGCGACGAGGTATTTTTGGTGTTTCGCGATGAACTGCCCGGCGGCTCGGCCTACGAGTCAGCCCTGATCGAGGGCTACGGAGCTGAACCCGGTGATGAAGTCGTCGAGGTGCGGCCAGGATTGCCTTCCCGACGTTGGCGCATCAGTCAGCTGCCCCATCTGGCCGCCTGAAGTCGCATCGCTGGGACGCTCAATCGGGCCAGCCCACTTCATGGGCACATTCCCGAAGCGCGTCGAGACTGACTATCCGCAAAGCAGCCTGATGAGTGGCTGCCAGGATCACTGGCGGGGCGCAGCCGGCCTCGTAGGCTTCCTTCCAGCGGGCCGCACATAGACACCACCGATCGCCCGGTTTCAGCCCTGGAAAGCCAAACCGTGGCGTCGAAAGATCATTGCCCATCTCACGAGTGTAGGCGAGGAACTCGGCAGTCATGATCGCACAGACGGTGTGACTGCCGAAGTCATCGGCACTGGTTTCACAACAACCAGTTCGGAAGAATCCGGTCATGGGATTGGTCGAACAAACCGCTAACGGACCGCCGAGAACGTTGCGTGCTTCACTCATGCCATTCTCTCCTCGCCTTCTCTTCCTACCCTGAGACCGGCGAGCCTGTCGCTCGTCGGAGGTTATCGAGTTAACCGGGCGAAAATAGTTTGCGATCGATCGGGGCCGACGGAAACAATCGAAACGGGCAGTTCGAGCAACTCGGCCAGCCGATCCACATAGCGACGGGCGGCACCAGGTAGCTCACTCAACCAACGAATGCCGCTGATGTCCTGCTTCCAGCCCGGCAGAGATTCGTAAATCGGTCGACACCGCGCCAGCTGGAAGGCGTCGCCAGGGAAACGAGTGATGCGCTCTCCATCGAGTTCGTAGGCGGTGCAAATCTTAATTTCGTCTAACTCGCTCAGCACATCCAGCAGCATCAGGGCCAGTTCGTCCGCGCCGTTGAAGGCCGCCGAATAGCGAACAGCGACCGCATCAAACCAGCCACAGCGACGAGGCCGACCCGTTACGGTGCCATACTCACGCCCGGTGCGACGAATTTTCTCGCCGATGCCCTCAGGACCGTCGAGCAACTCAGTCGGAAACGGTCCTGCGCCGACTCGGGTGGTGTAGGCCTTAATCACTCCGATGACTCGGTTCAACTGGCGCGTCGGCACGCCACAGCCGCTCCAGATGCCGGCGGTCGAACTGTTGGAACTGGTCACGAAAGGATAGCTGCCATGATCAACGTCGAGCAAACTACCCTGGGCGGCCTCGAAGAGAATGCGTTTGCCCGCTTTGATCGCGTCCAGCAACAAGGCATTGGTGTCTCGAACGTAGGGGCGCAGGGTCTCGGCATAGCCCAGGTATTCCTCGCACAGAGCCTGGGCATCGAACTGGCGTGCCTCGGACGAAAGTGCTTTCAAAAGACGATTTTTTCGCTCGACAATGGTGACAAGTCGGTCCTGCAGATGCTGCGGATGGAGCAACTCTTCGACGCGAATCGAATAAAGCCGACCGACTTTATCCTGATAGCACGGACCAATGCCGCGACCAGTGGTACCGATGGCGCGACCGTTGGCCGCTCCCTCGTGTAACCGCTCCTCTTCCATGTGGTAGGGAAAGATGACGTGAGCGTGATTGCTGAGGACGAGGTTCTCACCGACCGACACGCCTGCGGCCTTTAGATTGCTGACCTCCTCAGTGAACTTCGGCGGGTAGACGACCACGCCATTGCCGATAACCGAGGTCTTGTCGGGAGACAACACCCCCGTGGGTAGTAGCGAGAGTTTGAAGGTTTTGCCGTCACGGACGACGGTGTGTCCGGCGTTGGCTCCGCCGTTGTAGCGAACGATGAAATCATGCTCGACGGTCAACAGGTCGACGATTTTTCCCTTGGCTTCGTCACCCCACTGCAGGCCGACCACACTGGAACACGGCATGCGGTTCCCTTTCTGACACGGGCAAAGCTCGAACACACCAACGCCCGGGAGACCGACCCGGGCGTTTACCGTTCCGAACGAAAGCGTACTAGTTTGATTTACTTCCGTCGCAACGGGCTGTCAAGAATGGGCCAGCCGATTAAATCCGCTTGCGAGAGGGCGGTCATACCGCTAGGTTAATCTAAAACTCGTTGCTTCTACCACCCCCGAGGGATGACCCATGGCCAAGAGGCCCCGCAATCGTCTGGAACTGCGTGAACAGTACGAAGCCGCCGAGGCGCGCGAACGCGAAGCGCTGCGCGAGGCCGGTGAGGATTTCGACGAAGAAGAAGACGATGAAGATGTGAGTGATCTGGATTTGGGAGATTCCGACGTCGAGGACGACGAGGAAGCGCTCATCAAGCCAAAGAAAAAGGCGAAAAAAGCTCCCGCTAAGCCGCGCAAGAAGACCGCTAAAGTGGTTCGCAAGCGCGTTGTCTGGGTGGTCTTCGACAACTCCAACAAGAAGATTGCTCAGTTTGATTACATCAAGAAAGACGAAGCCCTCGCCCTAGCCGAGAAGCTCAAGACCGAGAAGAAGCAAACCTACTTCGTCCAGCCGTTCAAGGAAGAAATGACCGAGTAAACCGAGCAAAAAACTCCTGTATCTCCATCGAGGACGGGACGACCCCGTCCTTTTCGCATGTTGGTCGCTAATTCTTTCTTTTCGCGAAAAGCCCATCAAGGGTGAACACTTCCTGTTATTATTCGTATAACTAAATTATACGGATTGTGTGAAGTTTATTCAACTTCGAGGATCCAATGTGTCGTTTGTCAAGTTGGGCCCTAGTACTAGTAGTGGCGATCGGCTGTCAGGGAGAGAGCGGCCCCAGGAGGTATCCTGTCGAAGGTGAGGTACGGATCAACGGTCAACCAGCGGCTTTCGTTCGCGTGCAATTTCATCATGTCGATTCTTCGTTGCCGGGTAATCTCAAGATACCTGTTGGCATGACAAAGGAATCAGGTCGGTTCCAACTCTCTACCTCGGGCAACAACGATGGAGCCATCGAGGGAGAATATCGCGTTACCTTTGAGTGGATGTCGGGCAACGACCTAAGCGCGTTTGACAAACTGGGTGGCAAATTCGCCAACGTGGCAACGACACCATTTCGCGTCAAGGTTGAGCCCAAAAAAAACATTCTGCCCACTTTTGAACTAACGATACCGGAAGCCTCTATCCTTCGCCGTCCTCCTCGTGGTACGGAACCGTGACAGTTCTACAAAAAGAGGTCTTTGCAATGTTCGAGCGATCTCGTCGTTCTGCGTTTACTCTGATCGAACTACTGGTCGTTATTGCGATCATCGCGATCTTGATTGGGTTACTCTTGCCTGCGGTTCAGAAGGTACGCGAAGCTGCCGCCCGCATGAAGTGCAGTAACAATCTTAAACAACTCGGCTTGGCCTTACACAACTTCCATGACACCTATAACGAATTTCCCCGCAACAATCCGTTGGTGTTGCGGGGCGATGGGATGCGTTTCGTCGAGGATCCCTGGTCGTTGACATTGTTGCCGTTCCTCGAACAAGACAATCTATTTCGCGCTTGGAACCGCCAACTGGGCTACGCTGAGGGGACGAATCGGGCTCTGGTTCGCACACCAATTCCGGTTTACAAGTGTCCCTCGTCCCCAACGAGTCCGGTGGAAACGTTTTCTCCTCCCTCGGCCTCGTTCTCGGCGGATGCTACGGCTTTAGCCGGTAGTAGTTTCCAGGCCGCTCCGGTGGAGTATTTTCCCGTTCTGTTTGTGCGACGCCCGCCGATGACTACGGTTGACCCGTTGGATCGCGGATTGTTGCAGCAGGTGCAGAAAGTCAAGATGGCCGATGTTACTGATGGCTTGAGCAACACCCTAGCGTTTGGCGAGGTCTCCGGGTTTCCACGGTGGCTGATTCGCGGCGGCCAACCTCATCCCAGCACGCCGTTGAATGCCCCCGGTTTTGGCAATCTCGGCGGCTGGTGTCGAATTCTCTTCATCCGTACCGACATGACAGGCACGTTGTTGAACGGTGGCAATTGCCTCATCAATTGCACGAACTACGCTGGGGTGAATCTCTATAGTTTTCATAGCGGCGGCGTAAACATTGCCTTGGCCGATGGTTCGGTTCGCTTCCTGTCCGAGTCGATCAGTATGGATGCTCTCTATCGCTTAGCGGCGATCAGCGACGGCTTACCGGGTTTGTTGAACTAACGGTGTTACACGGGCTGGGAGAAGTTCATATGTTGACCAAGTGGCTAGTCTGGCTAATCTTATTGACGCCAACCGCTCCGGAGGAATCTTCCAAAGCAGTAGCCGATCTATTGGCCCGAGTGGCTGCTAACAATCGCCCCCGAGTTGCTTGGGATCGAGTTGTGGCTCACGGTCCGCAGTCGCTGTTACCATTGCTCCGTGCTATGCCACGCGAGAATCTCCAGCAAACCAACTGGTTGGCGACGGCCTTCGATCGCATCGTCGAGCAAAATGACCAGCTTCCAGTAGAGGCGTTGCTCGACTTCGCTAAGGATACCAAGCACTTGGGGCAGGCTCGCCGCTTGGCCCTGGAAGCGGTCGAGAAGCGTCGTCCCGGCACACGCGAACGATTGCTGGCCGGCTGGTTGACCGACCCAGAGTTTCGTGAGGATGCGGTTTCTCACCTGGTCAACTTGGCGGAGACGGCCCTGGCTGCCAAGGAGAAGACCAAGGCTTTGACCAGGTTTCGTCAAGCCTTCGAGACGACGCAACAGATCGACCGCATTCAAGAGTTGGCAGAGCGGTTACGCGAATTAGGCGAAAATCCCAATCTCTATTCTCGTCTGGGAGTCGTGACCGACTGGCATGTCATCGGAGCTTTTCGCGCTCCACCAGACAAGGCATTTGCCCTGAAGTTTCCCCCTGAGTCCTCGCTCGATCTGGACGCTGTCTACACGGATGCCGGCCGTTCTTTGCGGTGGAAGCGGATCATTGCTGACAGCTCCGATGGACGCATCGATCTGATTCCCCATGTTCAGGGCGAAGGTGTGGCTTATTTGAGTACACGACTAAATAGCAAGTCGGGGCAAAGCGTCGAGCTACGTGCTTCTGCCGTGGACAATCTCACCGTCTGGCTCAATGGTGAACGAGTAATTCATCATGGCATCGCCTACCGCAGTCATTTCCGGCTGGATTGGCACACGGCCCAGGTTTGCTTGAAGCCTGGAGAGAACACTTTGTTAGTCAAGGCCTCGCGTGCTCCAGCTGGAGAGGAGCGCGGCGGACGCAAGGCTAAATGGGAAGTTCTACTTCGTCTGGTGGACCGCCAAGGCAAGGGCTTGGTCTTTTCCGCAAGCAAATGAGGTAACGGATGCGCGTAGTGCTTTTCTGCTCAGCCTTTGTTTTAGTCGCCGCCGACTGGCCCGCCTGGCGAGGTCAAGGACAACAAGGATCTGTGAAAGAGGAGAATTATCCGTTTCACTGGTCCGCCTCGAAGAACATACGCTGGAAGGTCGAACTGCCTGGTGCGGGCAACTCCAGCCCCATCGTCTGGCGAGATCAGGTCATAGTCACGGCTAGTGAGGGCTTGACCCATTCACGCTTGCTGGTTTTGTCCTTCGATCGACAGACCGGCAAGCGGCGTTGGGCGACGCGGTTGTTCGCTACTCCCGCACCGGCTCCATTTAGCCTATTCCCGCCGGAGCGCGGCCAGGCCGCCCCTACTCCCGCCACGGATGGTCGGCATCTGATCGCTCTGTTTGGCACTGGAGATCTCGTTTGTCTTGATTTACAGGGCAACCCCTTGTGGCTTCGCTCTCTGGGCACAGAGTATCGTCCTTTCCGCAACGATTACGGAATCGCCGCCTCACCGATTCTGGTCGACGATCTGGGGCTGGTACAAATTGATCATGCGGAGGGGTCTTATTTGCTGGCCTTCGAGTTAGCCACGGGCAAAACACGCTGGAAAACCAGTCGTGCCGTCTACGATAATTGGTCGACCCCCGTTCTCGCCGAGGTGAACCAGCAGCGGCAAGTCATTTGTCTAGGCACCTATACCATCCAAGGCTACGACCTGAAGACCGGCAAGGAACTTTGGTCGCTGGATGGTGTGGAACGCTTGTGTGCCACCACGCCGATTGTTCGCGGCACACGGCTGTACGTCACTTCTGGGCCAAATGGTGCGAATCTGGCCATTGAGCTGTCGAGTCGGCCCAAACCTCAGGTGTTGTGGGAATCGAAAAAAACAGGGCCGTTCATTCCTTCGCCAATCGTGGTCGGCTCGCTGTACTTGGTCTGTGACGATCAAGGAATTCTACGCTGCCTGGACGCCGACAGCGGGGAAGAGAAGTGGACACGTCGGCTGAACACAGGGCGACAACGGCCGTCACCGGTCGCCGCTGGAAATAAGCTCTATTTTACCTCGCTAAACGGCACGACTGTGGTTCTTCGCGCGGGGACCGACTATCAGGAACTGGCACGCAACCAGCTTGGCGAGGACATCGCTGCCTCTCCCGCCTTGGCCGACGGCTGTCTTTACTTCCGCGGTGCCAAGTCGCTGTTTTGCATTGCAGAAGATCGTGGACACCGACCGTAACCTGGCCTAGCGTGAGCAGAGGTGTCGTCGCCCTAGTCGTTTCGCTGAGAGGGTTGCTCTGATGTCGTCGCGCCTGGTGGGCGTTCTGCTCGTCCTGCTCGCTCCGGCTCCTGTTTCGGCTCAAGGAGTGGCGGAGGTCAAGGCCAACTACACCAAGTATGAGTATCGCATCCCCATGCGTGACGGGGTGCGACTGCACACCGCCGTCTATGTGCCCAAGGATGACCGCCAACCGTATCCAATTCTGCTGATGCGCACGCCGTACAGCGTCCGTCCCTATGGAGCAAACCAATACCCCGACAGCGTCGGCCCGTCGCCGCTGTTCGCTCGAGCTGGCTACATCTTCGTCGCTCAAGACGTGCGCGGTCGGTGGATGTCTGAGGGCGAGTTCGTCAACATGCGGCCACACAACCCCAACAAGAAAGGCCCCAACGACATCGACGAGAGCAGCGACACCTATGACACCATCGAGTTTCTGCTCAAAACCGTGCCCAACCACAATGGCCGCGTCGGTCAGTATGGCATCTCCTATCCGGGGTTCTACACGGTCTGCGGCATGATCGACGCCCACCCTGCCCTGAAGGCGGTATCGCCGCAGGCTCCGGTCACCGACTGGTTCATCGGCGATGATTTTCACCACAACGGGGCGTTCTTTCTCAAGCACATGTTCAACTTCATGGCTCAGTTCGATCGTCCACGACCGCAGCCGACCAAGAAAGCGGATGGCCGGTTCGAGCATGGCACTCCAGATGGGTACGACTATTTCCTGAAGTTGGGGCCGTTGAGCGAAGTTAATGCACGCTACTTCGAAGGCAAAGCCGCCTTCTGGAACGAGACGATGAAGCACGGTACCTACGACGACTTCTGGCAGTCGCGGAACATTCGGCAGCATCTGAAGAACATCCGCCCTGCAGTTCTGACCGTCGGCGGCTGGTTTGATGCCGAGAATCTCTTCGGCGCGCTGGAAGTCTACAAGAATGTCAAGCGGCTGTCACCGAAGACGGACAACCGGCTGGTCATGGGGCCGTGGGTCCACGGCGGCTGGGCGCGGACGGCCCTGGGTGACCGGCTCGGCGACGTGACCTTTCACGCCAACACCGCCGAGTTCTACCGTGACAAGATCGAACTGCCGTTCTTCGAGCATCACCTTAAGGACAAGAAGCTGGAAGGCAACCTTCCTGTCGCCTGGATGTTCGAGACGGGCACCAACGTCTGGCGACGACACGAGACCTGGCCGCCGAAGTCGGCCAAGCCTACGCCGATCTATCTGCAGGCCGACGGACGCCTGGGCGAAAAACTGCCGACAACGGCGCGGCCGGAAGACGGTTTCGATGAATACATCAGCGATCCGAATAAGCCGGTTCCCTATCTCGACAAAATCGTCCTGGGCATGGCCAAGGAGTATAAGACGGCTGATCAGCGCTTCGCCGCTCGCCGACCGGATGTGCTTGTCTATTCGACGGACGAACTACAAGAGGATCTGACCGTGGCTGGGCCGATTGGTGTGGAACTGTATGTCTCGACGACCGGCACCGACGCCGACTGGGTGGTCAAGGTGATCGACGTGTATCCTGATGATTTCCCGGATCCCAACCCCAATCCGGCGGCAGTGCGGATGGGCGGCTATCAGCAGCTGGTGCGTGGCGACGTGATGCGGGGCAAGTTCCGCGACAGTTTCGAGAAACCTAGCCCCTTCGAGCCAGGTAAACCGACGCGGGTCCAGTTCGAGCTGCCCGACATCTACCATACGTTTCGCCGCGGCCATCGCCTGATGGTGCAGGTGCAGTCGAGCTGGTTCCCGCTGGTCGATCGCAATCCGCAGGTGTTCATGGATATCTACCAAGCCAAGCCGGGCGACTTCCGTAAAGCGACTCATCGAGTATATCGCACGCGCGAGCTGCCCTCGTCGCTCACGCTGCCGATCGTACGGTGAGCGCGACAGAACGACGATTCCAACGAGGAGAGGCAAAGTGCCGATGCTAACGGCACTACTGTGGTAGAGCCTTCCGCCGTCGTGGTAGCATTACGGGCGTTGCTTGCATCGCCGATTAGCTCGCGGTAGGATGCCAGGCATCGTTCCGAAGGTATGGGACTTGACGATCAGTCCTGCGCTGGCAGTATCCCAATAACGAGAAAGGGCCGTTCGTGCGTGTCACTGCCTACATTCGGGAGCCGGTCGGCTCCCTGCTCGACGTGGGCTGCAATGTGGGAGCCTGGTTAGGCGAGTGTGCCCGACGCTATCCAGCAGCTCGGCTAGCTGGCGTGGAGATCAACGAAACAGCGCTGCAAGTCGCGCGGCAGAACGTGCCCTCGGCAGAATTGCATCATTGCGGAGCGGAAAACTTGCCTTTTCCCGATGCCTCGTTTGATTATGTCACTTGCCTAGAGGTGCTAGAACATCTCCCAGCGGAGCTGCGACCAACAGCGTTTCAAGAGATGCAGCGGGTCTTGCGGCCCGGCGGACGCTTGATCCTGACGGTACCTCATGCCGGTTGGTTTGCCTGGCTGGACTCGAACAACATGCGGCTACGTCTGCCGTGGGTGTATCGGCTGGTCGTGCGTCGAGGATTACGCGACGCTAACTACGAAAAAGTTGGTCGTGAGGTCGAATGGCATTATCACTTCAAGGTTCCTGAATTGGAACAACTGGCCGGTCCAGGATGGCGAAAAGTTGCCGTTCGTCGTGGCGGATTGTTTGTCTATCCACTGATGGACTGGCTCAGCTGGCCGTTCTATCGCCTGGGACGCTCCGAGCATCCGATTCGCCGACTGTTCGAGCGGATTGCCGGTTGGGACTATAGCATCGACTTCGGCTCAGCTTCTTACGGAGTGATGCTGGTGTTGGAGCGGGACTCGGTAACGGCTGCTACTCCGTCTGCGGCGGTTCAACTCACTGGCAGCGACGCAGCTCCTGTGACCTAATCATTGCTTGAATTGCAGTTTGAGCCTTAAGATCGGAGGACCACTTGATCGTTTCCGCCGATCCCGCTCAAGCCGATTGATCGTCCTGACCGATCCCTAGAAGGATGCTGTCGATCGAAATGCAGGATGCACACGATGCAACCACTTCCACGAATTCCGGGTTTTCTCTTGCTACAACGACTCGGCGGCGGGCCGATGACGTCGGTCTTTGAAGCGCGGAATCAGCAGACCGGCGAGGCCTGTGCTATCAAGGTACTGCGCGAGGATTGGGAAGACCAGGCAACCGGGGTCAAGTTGTTGCAGCGTGAGGCGCGGGCTGGGCTGACGTTGCGGCACGAGCATCTGGTGCGGATCACTCATGCTCATGTCCTGCATCCTCCGTACTTTCTCGTCATGGATCTGCTCTCGGGCGAATCGTTGCGACAACGACTGCTGCGTGACTACTGTTTACCGGTTGCCGAGGCGCTGTGGATTGCCCGACAGACAGCCGAAGGGTTGGCGGCCCTGCATCAGGCTGGTTTCCTGCATGGCGACGTCAAGCCGGACAACATTCGCCTTGTCGATGCGGGGACGGCGATTCTGACCGATCTGGGCTTCGCGCATCGGCCTGGGGAGAACGCAGCGTTTTTGCGAGCTGGCTACATTCTGGGCACGGCCAACTATCTCGCTCCGGAACTGTGCGATGAACAGCCGCGCGAGGACTTTACCAGCGATCTGTTCAGTTTGGGGGTGACCCTGTTCGAGATGCTCACCGGCAGGCTACCGTATCCGCCTGGCTCGTTACGGCAGACGTTTCGGCGGCATCGTTGTGATCCGCCGGCGAAGCTGACCGCCGCTCTGCCCCCTGCCGTCGTGCAACTCGTCGAGCGGTTGCTGAGCCATCGCTGCGAGGATCGCCCCCGCGCCGCCGCCGTGGTTCGCCAACTGGTCAATCTAGAAATCGCCTCACTGCCCCTGCGTCATCGGCGGTCAGCCTGATGTCCTTTGCTCGTCATTCGGTGAGGCAGAGTTGGCAAGTGGCTTAGCTCAGTCCGCCATCGTCGTTGCTAAGATCGTTTTCGGTATACAGCGTGAAGCCGAGTCCTTCGAGGGTGCGGGCGGCCAGTTCGTGGTCCTCAACGTGCAAAGCCAGTGCCGAATGCCCGTGTGGTCCGATCAGCAACGGGTAGGCGTAGTGGATGGAAATCTCCGCAGAGAGTAGTGCCTTACAAATCTGCACGAGGGGTTGCGGCCCCTCGGGCAGGCCGACCACGAGCAGGTCGCTCTCGGTGCAAGGCAGCCCATGATAATCGAAGATCTCTCGGGCACGCTCGGGATCGCTCAGCACCATACGAATGATGGCACAATCGGCGGAATCGACCACGGTGAGAGAGACAATGCGGTTGTCGGTGGCTTCGAAACGTCGAACCACTGTCAGCAGGTTGCCCACTCGGTTCTCGACAAAGACGTTGAACTGGCGAACACTGGGATAATCCCGACCGTGTGCCGTGTCGAAGCCGATGTCTGCGCCGGATCCTTCGTCCTGTCCCTCGTGCATGCCTGACTCCGTGGACCAGGTAATCTTAAACAGTCTACGCCATCAGACGATGGACAAGCAAGGCGACTTGTCCTACGACAGTTCCATCGCCCCTCTGGAGCCAGAAACCTCATGCCACGAACTGTTCTGATTACCGGAGCCAATGGAGAAATCGGTCATGGGTTGGTGACGATGCTCGCCGACCTGGCCCCGACCCGGATTGTGGCGCTTGATCTGCACCAGCCAGACGCTCTGGTGCAGTCGCGCTGCCATCGCGTGGTTGTGGGCGATATTTCCGATCTGGCATTGCTGGAAAATCTGGCCGCTACCTATGACTTTGATGTGGTCTACCATCTGGCGGCGCTGTTGTCCACCAAGTCGGAACGCCAGCCGCGCTTGGCCAATCGGGTGAACGTCGATGGCACTCTGAATTTGCTGGAGATGACCATCAATCAGGCGCGCGAGCAGGAACGTGAGATCAAGTTCATCTATCCCAGCTCAATCGCGGTCTACGGCCTGCCCGATCTGGCGACGAAGCACTCCGCCGGTAAGGTGCGCGAGGATGATTGGTGCGAACCGCGCACGATGTACGGCATCAACAAACTCTACTGCGAACGCCTGGGCCGGTACTATGAGCAGTTCTATCGGCAACTCGATGCTCGCGTCTCGGGAGGGCGGCTTGACTTTCGCTCGCTGCGGTTTCCTGGGCTGATCAGTGCTGTGACCACGCCGACGGGCGGGACCAGCGATTTCGCTCCCGAGATGCTGCACGCCGCCGCCCGCCGCTCGCCCTACGCCTGCTTCGTCCGAGCCGACACCCGGATTCCCTTCATGGCCATGCCCGACGCGGTCAAGGCGCTGCTCGACTTGGAATCGGCCACGGGAGAACGACTGACGAGAAAGGTCTACAATGTCGGTAGTTTTAACCCCTCGGCGGGTGAGTTTGCCGACCGCGTCAAGGAAGCGTTTCCTCATGCCAGTATCAGTTTCGCTCCGGATCTGAAACGTCAGAGCATCGTCGATAGCTGGCCGGTGGATGTTGATGACTCTGCCGCTCGCCAGGATTGGGGCTGGTCGCCTAACTTCGATTTCACCCGGGCTTTCGACGAGTATCTCGTTCCAGCGGTCTCACGCCGCTATCGAGCGGCACGTGGCGATTGAGTGGCGAGCCAGCGTGGCTCGAGGTCGGCACACCGCTTCACTGCGTCTTCAGGGGCGTCTCGGACCGTGCAAGCCTAGGCGATCGGCGCAGGCGTTGCTTGCCGCAGTTGCCGCTCGCTGTTCGTCGAGCCGGCCAAGCGACTCCGCCAGGCGAGCTTGCCAAGACCAACTGTCGGGTTCCAATCCGCCTAAATGAGCCTGTTTCACGAGTGCTATTGTCTCTTGATGGAGTGTCCACGCTGCCGCAAATTCACCACGGGCACCGAGCAACGCTACCAGGCTGAGCCGAGTCAGCGCTCGTTCGATCGGCAGACCGGCCTGGTCGTACTGTCGAGTCAGGTCGAGCAACGTGTCGCGGACAGCATCGGTCGGCCCCTGGGTGATCCGCGCGTAGTCGGCTTGCATCCGTCGACGCGCCAGAGCAGTCCATCGCGGTTCGTTCTCGGTGCGCGCGGCGAAACTGCGGGGTTCAATCGCGTCCAGTTGACCGGCTCGCAGCAGGCACTCGAACACATGGACCCATTCGTAAATGTCCAGCGGAACCAGCGAGCGCGCCAGGGCGATCGCTTCCTCCACCCGCCCTGCCAGGCACAGGGCATGACAGCGGTAGGCCTGCCATTGAGCCTCCCACGGCGCGGGCATCGACGAGGTAACCAAGAGCGGCTCTAGCTGTCCCAGAGCCAGCAAAGCATCGCCGCGCAACGCCGCATCCTCGGGTCGATAGACTTCCAACGCTTCGTGGAACAAGCCCAGCATTTCTAGACAAATCGCCAGGCTGCGCCAGCGACCGAAGCCTGGCCACAAGGGTGGCTGGCGAACGTCGCCGTCGGGAAAGAAGCGCAGCAGCAACTCCCGCTCCAACGCTGGGGCCAGCAGGCGATGCTTGGGATTCTCCAGCGCGCGGTAGACGCTGTCGGCCTCGGCCCACCAGCCGGCATCAGCGTGAGCGTGGAACAGCTCCACCGTGTCGCGTGCCTCTTCCAGCGTCTCGGGTCGGCGTCGATCTGGTCGCCCGCGCAGAAAGCCTGCCCGCGCCAGAGCCGAGGCGCGCTGACCGCTTGGCCCTGCGACGTGCTCAAAACCGCGACGAACCAGCGGGTGAGCATCGATCACCGGCACCGCTCCGGGGCCAACACGCTCCAGCAGTCGCAGACGCACCAGCTCGTCGATGGCCTCGGCCAGCCAGCCGGTCGGACGATCGCGGAACGGCAGATAGGTCCGTTGCCAGGTCGTGTGCAACAGTGTGCGAATCGCTTCGCTGGACAGATAGTCGAGCAACAGACGTTCTGTGGGTGGTTGGCGAAAACTGGTGGCCAAGGCCAGCACGTCCTGCAACTCTGCCGACAGCGCTTGGTGATACAACGTCAGCACCCGAGCCACGCTGGCCTCTTCGTCGAGAGGGGAAGGAGGAACCCCCTCACCCCCGTCCCCTCTCCCCGCCGGGGAGAGGGGTGAATAGTCGCTACCCTTCTGGGTTGGTGGGAGGGGTGAATAGTCGCTACCCTTCTGGGTTGGTGGGAGGGGTGAATAGTCGCTACC
>CALDUY010000026.1 GCA_937923405.1 uncultured Gemmataceae bacterium
GAGGTCGCCGTTTCGACCGACTCAAGGTTCTTGACGTCCAGACATCCTCGCAGATGCCCGGCGTCGAGAGACACAAAAGCCGATCACACGGCTTCCGCTCTCTCGCGTTTTGGTTGGCTTTCTCTTCCCGCTTGTCAAAGATCGTGCCTCCACGTTGGGAGGGCACTGAGAATTGTAGCAGTGACTGGTTGGGAGTCAACAGGGATCTGTGAAAAAAAGAAAAACCCAAGAAGCTCCTTGTTTTGGACACGGAGTACTTGGGTTCTGTACCGAGCTTCGATTACTGGCGATTCGCCAGCCGAAGCGATATAAACGAAAATTATCTGGGAATCGACCTCTAGGGTCAAGAAAATTTTGCCCTTTTTAGGTCGTATTTTTCCTATCCTTGCCAGCCCAGGGTGTCTGCTATGCCCTCGATCAAGGTGTTAATTCTTCGTGCTCCTGGAGCCAACTGCGATGTCGAAACCCAATTCGCCTTTGAGCGAGCCGGAGCGATCGCCGAGCGGCTGCACATCAATCAATTACGCGAATCTCCCGCTCTGCTACAGCGGTATCAAGTTTTGGTGATTCCCGGGGGCTTCACCTATGGCGATGATGTCGCGGCGGGCAAAATTCTCGCGGTGCAGTTGGCCCACTTTCTCGGAGATGCTCTTCGCAAATTTCGTGATCGGGAAAAACTTATCTTGGGGATCTGCAATGGCTTTCAAGCCTTGCTCAAGGCCGGGCTGATTCTTTCCCCCGACGAAGAGGGACCGATCGCTACGCTGACCCACAACAGCAATGGCCGCTTCATCGATCGCTGGGTTCATCTACAAACGTTCGGCGATCGCTGTCCGTTTCTCCAGGGAGTCGAACGAATGTTTTTGCCCATCGCCCACGGCGAGGGGCGGTTGGTTTGTCGTGCCGACTGGCAGTTACAGGGATTATTGCAAGCAGGGCAGGCAGTTTTACGCTATACTTCTTCGTTGAATTCCCCTACGAATGCGTCCGGCAATCCGAATGGTTCGCAGGGCGACATCGCTGGTCTGTGCGACTTGACCGGCCGCGTGCTGGGACTGATGCCGCATCCCGAGCGACATATTCTGCCAACTCAGCATCCTCACTGGACGAGGAACAGCACGCTTGGCGAAGGAGACGGCATGGCGATCTTTCGTAACGCCGTCCGCTTCTTTCACTGATCCACGGAGACGGCCATGCAGTTCACCGTTGACGAACAGGCTGCCTGCGACAAACTGGCTCGGCTAGCGTTGGATGAAGATCTCGGTCAACCCGGGGATCTGACTAGCACCGCGTTGATTTCTCCACAAACGCAGGGCGAAGCGGTGCTGGTAGCTCGCGTCTGGGGGATTCTCGCGGGACTACAGGCCGCTCGGTCGGTGTGCGCTCTGGTCGAGCCGCGACTGGAATTTGTCGCTCTACTGGAGGATGGTGCGCCGTTGTCGCCGGGGCAGCGGATCGCCCAGATTCGTGGCCCGATGCGCGGCATCTTGACTGCGGAGCGAACCGCGTTGAATTTTTTGCAGCGTCTCTCTGGAGTGGCGACACTGACTTGGCAGTACGTTCAGCAGCTATACGGTTTGTCCTGTCAATTGCTCGACACACGCAAGACCACGCCGGGCTGGCGGTTGCTGGAGAAGTATGCTGTCCGTGCCGGAGGCGGGCACAACCATCGCGTCGGCTTGTTCGATGGGATTCTCATCAAGGATAACCACCTAGCCGCTCTGGGCGGGTCGATTGCCGACGCGGTACGTCTGGCCCGTCAATATTACGGGGCGAGCGTGCCCCTCGAAGTGGAGGTGGATACGCTCGAACAACTCCGCGAAGCCTTGGTCGTGGCTCCCGACATCGTTCTGTTGGATAACATGACCAACGAGCAATTGCGTGAAGCGGTGCGGCGAAGAAACGAACTAGCTCCGTCGGTACGGCTCGAAGCCTCGGGCGGAGTGACACTGGAAACCATTCGCAGTATTGCCGAGACGGGCGTCGATCGGGTCAGCGTCGGGGCGTTGACTCACAGCGCCCGAGCGTTGGATCTGGCGCTGGATTATGGCTCATGATTCGAGAATGGCACCTCGACACAAAGCACATTGGTCGGCGCGTGCTAGTTTACTCGCAGACGGACAGCACGAACACTCGCGCATTAGAACAGGCCGGCCAACCGAACACTCATGGGCTGGCGTTTCTGGCCGAGGAGCAGCTCGCTGGTCGTGGACAGCAGGGGCGACGCTGGGTCGCAGCTCCCGGTTCCAGCGTGCTGTTATCCGTCCTCCTGTATCCGCCCGATTCGAGCAATCGGCCTGTGTTGCTGACGGCCTGGGCTGCGGTATCCGTCTGTGAGGTGGTTCGGCGGTTCACCTCCCAAGAGCCTCGCATCAAGTGGCCTAATGATGTGCTGCTGGCCGAGCGAAAAGTTTGCGGAATTCTGATTGAACAGACCCGCCTCGGAGGGGCGACGGCCACTGTGGCTGGTATCGGGCTGAACGTGTCTCAATCGCAAGAGTATTTTCAGGACGTCGGACTACCTATGGCGACTTCGCTGCAAGTGATGGGAGCGGTCGGTCTAGAGAGTGAATCAGTCGCTCGCGAATTGTTGAAGACGCTAGATCAACACTACGACACTTTGCTCCGTGGCGAGTTGAAGATTCTGGAGCAGCAATGGGCCTCGTATCTGGGATTGCTTGAGAAGCATGTGCTGGTGGAATCGCTGGGATCGAATTATGCCGGCACTCTGCTCGCCTGCCAATTCGATCGGGTATTGCTAGACCAAGAAGGAGAAATTCTTTCGCTACAACCAGAAAAGATTTGGCACATCCATCGTGTGTGAATCAATTGCCCCAACTGCTCCATCGCAAAGAACCCACTTTAGCTGAACTTACTCCGCAACGCCAACTGCCTCGGAGTCGCATCTTTCCTGGATATTCAAGAAGTGTATCACGATTCGCCGATCCCTGGGATTGCGGGAAGTCAGCGAGTTCTCCAAGCTCGCTGGATTTCCTAGAGCGCGTTACCAGATAGTGAAGCGTAGCACAGGCTGAAGCCTGCGGCTACCAGTTCTTATGAGCCGGTAGCCGCAGGTTTCAGCCTGCGAAAACAAATAGCCGCAGGTTTCAGCCTGCGAAAGGGTTCATACCTCGCTGCCTCCACACCATCTTGAGGAGCGCTCTGCCATCCACGAACGGGAGGGGAAAGCGTGGAGCCAATGATCGAGCAACCATCGACGCCTGAGCCGCTTGTCGAGATTTTCACGTTGCCCGTGGGATGGCCAATCGAGGTGCGTTCGCATCCACGGTTTGAGCGGCCGTTGGAAGTGAGTGTTCGTCAGGCGGCGCTGTTGACCAGCGCTCCTTGGGTGCGATCCGTCGGCAACCCCAAGATGGAAGTGCGTACCCAGGGATGGAAGTTTCCCGTTCCGCCGGATCGTCCGCCCACCCCACTACAAGCCAAACAGGATAAGGCTCCGGAATCAGGTCGTGTCGCCAAAGTGTTGCCGCTCTCGGCCTTGCCGGAGGAAGCTCGTGAGGAGATTGAGCAGGCACTGACGCAAGCCGGTGAGATCCAGGCCAGCGACCATCCGACGACCGAAACCACAAAAGCTCCGGACTCGTCAACGGAGCAGGAACCGACTCGGTTGAAACCGCCGCGCGAAACGGTCCTCTTCAAGGATCGGCTGCTCTATCTGTTGCAACCGCCATTGGAGAGTCTGTTTGGCAACAACAAGGTCACGCTGCCATTCGATCCCTATCCCTATCAAGTCAAGGGCATCGCCTTTCTGATGCCTCGGCATCACGCGCTGATCGCCGATGAGATGGGACTGGGAAAAACGGTGCAGGTGATCGTAGCGTTGCGGTTGTTGTTCCACGCCGGTCTGATCGGCAAGGTGCTGATTGTCTGTCCTAAACCGCTAGTGATCAATTGGTCGCGCGAACTACGGCTTTGGGCCCCCGATGTTCCGTTCGAGGTCATCAACGGAGATCTGGAACAGCGCCGGTATCAGTGGCACGTCTCGAACTGCCCCGTGAAACTGGTCAACTACGAACTGTTGACCCGCGACGTGGCTGAGCTGGCCGATGAACGCTGTCATTATGATGTCGTGGTGTTGGACGAGGCGCAGCGAATCAAGAGCCGCGATTCTAAGACCGCCAGTGCCGTCTGCTCTATTCGCCGCAATCGCAGTTGGGCGATGTCCGGAACGCCGATCGAAAACAAGATTGAGGATCTGATCAATATTTTTGCCTTTGTCGATCCAAATAGGATTCCAAGAGATGCTCCACCGCGCATGCTTCGAGAACTGACCGGCGATTATCTCTTGCGGCGTACCAAGGATATGGTCGTCGGTGACATGCCGCCACGCATCATCAAGGATGTCTACCTCGAACTGACTCCCGCACAGCGCGAAGCCTACGATCTGGCCGAGAAAGAGGGAGTCATCCATCTCAATGCGCTGGGCAACACCATCACGGTGCAGCACGTCTTTGAGTTGGTGATGCGACTGAAGCAGATTTGCAACTTTGATCTGCGCACCAATGAGAGCATTAAACTCGAACAATTGATGTCTGACATGGAGGAAGTAGCCGCCAACGGTCGTAAGGCGATTGTTTTCTCCCAGTGGACTGAACCGCTCGAACGTCTCGCCAAGGCCCTCGCGCCCTTCGGACCGTTGCTGTATCATGGTAAGGTGCCGCACAGTCAACGGCAGGGCATTCTCGATCAGTTCCAGCACGATCCGACCAAGCATGTGATCTTGATGAGCTACGGTACCGGATCGGTCGGACTGAATCTCCAGTTCACCAACTATGTGTTTCTCTACGATCGTTGGTGGAACCCCGCGATCGAGGATCAGGCGATCAATCGGGCACATCGGTTGGGGCAAAAATCATCGGTGTTTGTCTCGCGGTTCATCTGCGAAAACACCATCGAAAAACGCATCGCGGAGATCCTAGAGGCGAAACGAGCGCTGTTCAATGAGATGATCGAAGGTAATGGTCCTCCCTCGTCGTTAGGATTGACCGAAGAGGAGGTGTTCGGCCTGTTCGACATCTCCGCCCGCCCCAAACGCGCCGCGTGAGCCTGGCTGACTAACAGCGAGGCGACCCTGGAGTTACTCGCACTCCTTGAGAGCCAGCAGAGCGAACGCCGTGCCCGCGTTGGCGATGTAGTGCGTGCTATCGCGGTTCAGTGAGTGGGTGAACCACCGGCCCGATTCGCGCTGATTGGCGCGGAGCCAGGCGACGCCGCGTTGCAAGGCTGGGTCGTCGGCACGCACGCCGGCTTGCCGCAAAATGTAGACCACCAGTCCGGTGCCGTACCCATCGCTGGGAGAATGGGGATCGCTTTTGCGGCCATCATTACCGGTCCAGTCGCCCAGCGAGGCGAGACTCCAGCCGCCATCCTCACGCTGTTTGGCGCGAAGCGTGGCGATGGTTTTCTGCTGTTGCTGAGGCGTCATCAACCCGTCGACTTTTTGAGAAGCCCACAGCAACCAGGCTTGATGATGCAGAGAGGGAGGCGGTGTTTTGTCGAAATAAGCTTGCAGCCGCTTCAACCCAGCCTGGGCCGCTTCCGTCTGAGCGTAATTGTCGGGAGCGATTCCGACACCAACTGCTACAAAAACCGCTCCGAAATAGTCGTCATGTTCCATCGGCGGCCAGTCGCACTTGAGCCAGTTCCAGGCTCCATTTTTGCCCTGCAACCTCCAGATGCGATCGAGGGCTTGTCGCGTCGTGGCATGCAGTTTCCCTGTCGTCCGGGCATCGTGAAAGGCCAGCGTTACGCCTGTCACCAGGACTTCGGTATCCCAGCGCGGGGCGTCACCTTTTTGGCCTCGGTCCCAGTGAGTGACGCGCTGCTCGAAGAAACGGCGCACACTTTGTTCTTGCGACGAGGGTTTGTCCTTCAACGCGGGCCGAGCCATCAAGTACGGCACATTGGTATGACAGGCTCCGCACTTGCGTTGCTCGGTCCAGTCGGTGGCCACCACATCGAGATAGGACGCGGCCCGGTCCAGCGACATCGACTTGGCGAGCGGCTCATCGGCTCGAGTCTTGCCGGGCTTGGGATCCGCAGCCTCGACTAGGCCACCACTCACCACCATCGCCAAAAGCACTATGCGAGTGACCATGCTACCCCCGTGTGAGAACACTCCTATCGTGAACATGGTAGCACACGGGGAGAGCCAACAACACTATTTTGTTTCGCTCGGCGGAGGCGGGGACTCGGCGAGCGGCGTTTCCGCCGGAGGACGACCCTTGAAGAACATAACGGCCAATGGCGCGACCGTCAGCGACAACGAGTAGGGTCTACCGTGCCAGGGGATGTCGTTGACCTCGAAGCCGCCCTTATTGCCCTGACCACTACCGCCGTAGATCATCGCATCGCTGTTGATTTTCTCCTCCCACCATCCGGGATAGGGTACTCCAACCCGATAGCCAAACCGCGTCACGGGAGTGAAATTGCAGACGACGAGAATGACATCGCCACTGCTCGCCTTGCGAAGGAAGGAGACAATGCCCGACGAGCTATCGTTGCAATCGATCCACTCAAACCCGGCACTTTTGGTATCCAGTTCGTGCAGAGCCGGTTCTTCGCGATAGAGTTTGTTGAGATCGGCAACCCACTGCATCACCCCGCGATGCCAACCGATCTCGGTCTCGTGCCAGTCAAGGCTGGTGGCGTAGTTCCACTCCTTGCCCTGGCCCCACTCGCTGCCCATGAACAGCAGTTTCTTGCCCGGCTGGGCCCACTGATAACCATACAGCAACCGCAGGTTGGCGAACTGTTGCCAACAGTCCCCAGGCATCTTCGCCAACAGGGAGCCTTTGCCGTGAACCACCTCGTCATGGGAGAGCGGCAACAGGTAGTTCTCACTGAAGGCGTAGAGCATACGGAAGGTGATTTCGTTGTGGTGATACTGACGATGGATTGGGTCACGATGGAGATACTTCAGGGTGTCGTGCATCCAGCCCATGTCCCACTTCAGGCCGAAGCCTAGGCCGCCGATGTACACCGGACGTGAGACCATTGGCCAGGCCGTCGATTCCTCGGCGATGGTTTGCACATCGGGATAATGGCGATAAACCTCCTCGTTTAATCGTCGAAGGAAATAGATCGCCGCCAGGTTCTCGTTGCCGCCGTAGTGATTCGGCACCCACTCGCCGGGCTGTCGAGAATAGTCCAGATACAACATCGACGCGACAGCATCGACTCGCAGTCCGTCGATGTGATAGCGGTCCAGCCAGAACAACGCGCTGGAGAGTAAAAACGAGCGAACCTCGTGGCGGCCATAGTTGAAGATGCAGCTTTTCCAGTCGGGATGGAAGCCCTGCTGAGGGTCGGCATGTTCGTACAGATGGGTGCCATCGAAAAAAGCCAGACCGTGGGCGTCGCCGGGGAAGTGCGACGGCACCCAGTCGAGGATCACGCCGATGCCGCGCTGGTGCAGGTAATCGACGAGATACATGAAGTCTTGCGGGGTGCCATAGCGACTCGTCGGGGCGAAGTAGCCCGTCGTCTGATAGCCCCATGAGGGATAGAACGGATGCTCCGTCAGGGGGAGAAATTCAATGTGAGTGAAGCCCATGGCCTGCACATGATTGGCCAGCGGCTCGGCGATCTCGCGGTAACTCAGCCAACGATTCTCCTGTTCGATCACTCGTCTCCAGGAACCAAGATGAACTTCGTAGATCGAAATAGGAGCTTGAAGGGAGTTGCGTTTCTTGCGCTGGGTCATCCACTCCTGATCGTTCCACGAGTAGTCGAGGCTGGTGACGATGCTGGCGGTCTTGGGCGCGACTTCATGGAATAGGCCCACCGGATCCATCTTTTCCTGGGACCAACCGTTGGCATTACGGATGAAGAACTTGTAACAGCTGCCAGGCTCGACGCCGGGGACAAACCCTTCCCAGATGCCGGACGATTCACGCGGCGAGAGCGGGTGGCTCTGACGATTCCAGCCATTGAAGTCGCCGATGACCGAGACGAAATTCGCTCCCGGAGCCCAGACGGAGAAATTGCAGCCGGCTATGCCGTGTCGGGTTACCAGTTGTGCCCCGAGTTTATCGTAAAGTCGAAGATGGCTGCCTTCGTTAAAGAGATAGAGGTCTTGCTGACTGAGGAGCGATTCACTGCCGAGTTCTCTCATGGCCGATCTCATCGTGCCGAAGTCGTGGACCCTTCCGAGCCTCGGGGAAGAGGACGCGGCACCGTGCCCTCGTCCCGAAACCGTCGATTCGGCTGTGTGGCATCCTCGAGTAGCGGTACTAACCGAGTAGCCAGGATCTCCTCGCCGATCCGTTTGCCCAGAGCCAATCCTTCTCGGTTATCGCACTCGAAGTGAAGGCCGCCGTAGATGCGGCTGCGTCCCGCTTCCCTAGCGGCCTCCCAAAATCCCTTGTAGGTGCGTTCCGCGCCAGGCACCCCATCCGAACCGACGGTGAATTCTACCTCGTCTTTGCCCATAATTTCCGTCAAGATGGTCGCTGCCGCTCCGGAGAAGGTGCTGTGGCTAGAGGTATATGACGGAAACGCCAGTGTGAGCAATAATGGCGACCAGTCCGGTTCGGTCTGTCGAATCGCGGTCACCGGTCGCCACAGGCGGTAGCGATATTTGCACTCCCAGCAAAGAATGGCTGCGTCGGCCAGGGCCAGGTTCAACAAAGCGAAGATGCGGGCATTCTCGGTCAGGCTGTTGCCCTGCTCGAGAGCCACCATCCGGGCAATCTGATTCCAGTGCCCTGCAGGTGTGCTGGTGCCCGGTCCGTCGTTCCAGAATTCAGCTATCAAGGTTTGCTCGGCGGTGCGGTGGTTGCTGTCTATTCCGCCCAGCCGACGTACTTCCGCCAGATCGTCGCGCATCTCCTCGCTTGACAGAGCTGGGGGAGGTACAAAACGGGGATCGAACTTATCGGACACGCCGAATCGTCGAGTTTGGCCGTAGGCGGGAAGCAGGGCGTCGTCGAAACTTGGCGGAGTCGGTCTCCACATCCCGACACGGTTCGTTACGCGATAGGCCACCTTCTGTTCCACGTCCACTTCGCGACGCCAATCGAGGAGGCGATCAGCGACGTAACGGCCGACGCCAATGCCCAGGGTGCGCGGTCGACTCGCCGGAATGGTGTCGAGCATCTTTTGCATCGCGCGATCGAACGTTCGAGCCTGACCAGGATACAGTTCGCTTAGCACTCGTGCCGCGCAGGCGGCCACGGCCGCTTCGACGTGGATTGGTTCAATGGCCTTTAGATCCACTCGATAGGGCAGGTATCTGCGATCGATGGTGTTGACCGTATCGAAAAGGGCGGCATGCAGAATGGCTAGATTCCGCGCCGCTAGCGGTGGAGCGGTGCGATCCTTGCGAATCGCTTCCAGAGCCAATTCGTTCCATTGCAAAATCTGATCTGAGGCCGACTGCGTGTCCTTGGGGAAACGATTCGACTCGCCTGTGCGGTCTTGGGACGGCAACAGCGTCAGCAGCAACACGAGAGCAAACATGGATCGACTCCACGGAGAGATTCGCACATCCATCTTTGTTCTATTCGATTTACAGCTGAAACACTACGGACGCCCTGCGGTTTTGAACGTGCCGATCGCGACAAGAAAAGCGATTTTAACGATTATCGCGGCTGGAAAGGTGGAGCAAAACGAACAAGCGGAGGATCTCTCCTCCGCTCGTAAGTGGATCTGAATTGTAGTTGAACCTTCAAACGCTGAACTCGGGCCTGCGCGCGGACAACTGACTTTGTAGACGGGCCACGATACTGGAGTGCATCTGACTGACTCGCGATTCGCTCAGATCGAGCGTCGCACCGATCTCCTTCATCGTCATGTCTTCGTAGTAGTAGAGAATGATGATGAGGCGTTCATTGCGATTCAGCCCGCGAGTGACTAGCCGCATCAAATCATGATTCTGAATGCGATGAGTCGGATCCTCGGCCTTTTTGTCTTCGAGAATGTCAATCTCGCGAACATCTTTGTAGGAGTCCGTTTCGTACCATTTCTTGTTCAGACTGACCTGGCTGACAGCAGTAGCATCACCGAGCATCTTGAAGTACTCTTCGAGGCTGACGCCAAGTTTTTCCGCCATCTCTTCCGGACGCGGCGGACGCCCCAGAGTGGCTTCGAGGGATTTGCGCTCCAATTCCATGCGGCTAGCTTTGCTACGAACGAGTCGCGGTACCCAATCCATTGTGCGTAACTCGTCGAGCATGGCCCCGCGGATGCGCGGCACGCAGTAGGTTTCAAATTTCACCCCGCGTTCCATGTCGAAGGCCTGAATGGCATCCATCAGGCCGAAGGTGCCTGCACTGATGAGATCATCTAGATCGACTCCGTCGGGAAGTCTGGCCCAAATGCGCTCCGCATTATACTTGACCAGCGGCAGATAGATCTCCACCAGTTGGTTGCGGAGCTCGATTGATTCGGTCTCCTTGTACTCCCGCCAGATCTGAGCGATATCGACATCGACGTGCGCCACCATGGGCTCCTCCCTGCTGGATGGCAAGCGGTCGGTCAGTCCAACTTCCTCGGCGGCATCGAGGGACCGATGCTCCGAGCCATGCCACGATGGATGGAAGCTGGGAAGGGTAGTTCGGCGGGTTCGGTGCTTGTCCGCGGATAAGGGCTGATCGTTACTGCCTCACCCCAGGGTCCGATACCTTTTCAGTATCACCGGGTGAAGCCTCCCCCGAGAAAGAACGATCAACTCGACTTCAACTCCGCGCAAGCACGAATTACTGCCTGAAATACCCCCATTCGGCCTGTTCCGTGACCGTTGTCAACCAGTATCGACCGAGCAACACATTTCCCTGTAACAAAAGCCGGCCGTGGATCCTTGTTTCCAGGCTGATCCCCTGGAGCAATCAGATCGTGGCCGTCGACGAACACGCCATACCCCCTGGCGAGCGTCGTGCTGACGGGAGCGAATCCGACCATGCCCAGATCGGCGCGGCTCCGTCAAAGAACTCCTGCTTGGAAATGTGAGGGGGTGCCTATACGGTCGAACCCCATCGCTGTCAAGATGAAGATCTGGCGTGCAGCGACTGGCCTGCTAGACTGGAAGTACCTGCTGCAAGGAGTCCTCCCATGACGACGTCTCGGCTGGCGTTCTGCCTGGTTGTGTGTCTGCCGCTCACAGTACACGCGGGGTTGCATTACTCCGAGGAGAAATATGCTGAACTGCCGGCCCGCTGGAGAGGGTTCCTGCTCGATCAACGGGCCTTACGTCAGATCGCCGTCCCACCGTCGAAGGAAGTGCCAGCCAGCCTGCTGCGGCAGCAGTATCAACGAGAGGCCGAGCGGCTTAGCCAATTGGAGAACCCCACGGCAGACGAAATTGCCGATCTGGGAGCGCTGTGGGTTCGATTAGGCGAGCCGGCCAAGGCCGTTGAGGTGCTGCGACCTGCGGTTCGGCGTCATCCGGGGCATTTCCGGCTCGCTGCGAACTTGGGTACGGCGTGGCAGATGCAGGGCGACCTGCCCCGGGCGGCGGAAGCGCTCGCCGAGGCGGTTCGCCTCGCTCCTGACAAGCAGCGGAAATTGGAGGAACTTCATCTCAAGCTCGTCCGTGCCCGCATGCGGGAGAAGCCCGGCACGCAATCCCTTGACGCGCTCTTCGAGGTGACCTGGATAGACTCGACTCGGGAGTATCTTATTGGTCGTTTCGAGCCTGCGGTTCGCAAGGTGCTCACCCCGACCGTGATTGCCCAGGTGCAACAACTGGCCCTGTGGTTACCAGCCGATGGACGGTTGTTGTGGTTGCTGGCGGAACTGGCTAATGGCTACGGCGACGTCGGTATCGCCGCTGCCATCATGGATGGCTGCGTCACCGAGTTTGGCCTGCGCGATCCGCAACTGCTGGCCCATCGCAAACGCTTGCGTGAGGCTGTCGCCGCTGCCGACAAGAAGCAACACGAGGAACACGTCAGTCAGTTCGAGCCGCGCTCGGCTCGACCGCTGTTAAGCAAGGCTAGCCTAGCGGCGTTACCCCCGATCGATCGCAAAGGGACAAACTCCTTGGCTTGGGAAGTACTTGCCGAGACGACGCTGGATCGGCAACTACGACCGACCTTTGCCAAATACCTCCGCGACCTGGACGGCCTGCAAGTCGAGATGCGCGGCTTTATGCAACCCTTGGGCGAGGATACCGACTTGGGCGCATTCATGCTCGTCGAGCATCCCATCGGCTGCTGGTTCTGCGAAATGCCAGAGTTGACCAGCATCATGCTCGTGGAGCTGCCTGAGGGCAAGTCGGGACGGTTCACGCGCGAGCGCATCCGGGTCACGGGCCGACTGATGCTCAACGCTAACGATCCGGAAAACTTCCTCTACACCTTGCGCGAGGCTAAAGTTCGCGACGATCTGGCCGAATAACCTGGTGTCGAGTTGATACCACAGCGCCAGGAGTAACCAATTTATGTTGCATACTCCGCGTCGAGGAGTCTTAATGTCACTGGCCGCGGAGGGCATGATCCCCGTTCTGGGCGGCTGTGCTGGAGCGCTGGTCGGTGGTCCCGATGCCGGCGCGATTGGTGGGGTCATGGGCGTGTTCGTCGGTCAAGCCGTCGAACGCGTCATCAACTTTTTCGGCATTCGCATCGTCGATTGTTGGACGAACTGGTTTCGCCAGCATACCCCGGAAGAACGCGACGCCGCCTTGACCGAACTGGCCAATCTGCCAGCTGAGGAAGCCCGCAAGCAGGCCTCCCAGCTGATCGATGAGTTGGTGCTGGAACCGATCGACGCGGCGGATCGTGAGGTGGCGATTAGCTATCTGTCACTGTTGCCTTTGGCGCTGGATCGTGCCCTGCCGCGCCAGGCGAACACTGGTCTGCGGTCGCTGCCGCCGACTATCTCGTTCGACGAACCCGCCCAGTTACTTAGCTTGTTGCCGATGACGTTGCCGCCCTACCCAGTGGGAGCCGAGGTGCCAGACACTCCCTACAAGCTCGACGCCCTTCTGGGCTGTGGTGGGTTTGGAGCCGTTTATCGCGCCAGCACCCGGACCTTGCAACATCTGCCGTTGGCTATCAAGTTCTGTCTGGATCCAGCTCTGGCCAAGTCGCTGCAACGTGAACAGACGAACCTCGAACGGCTGATGAAGGCCGGTGGTCAGGACTGGTCGCCCCGTGTTGTTCGCTTGTATGGCTATGATCTGGAGCATCCCACGCCCTATCTGGTTTACGAGTTCGTCACGGGGGGCGACCTGATCCGCTATGTCGCCGAGCAACGCGAGAAACTCGGACGCCCACTCAACCCCGACGAGGTCTTGAAACTGATCGAGCAGATCACCGAGGCACTGGCGTTTGCTCACTCGCATGGTTTGGTGCATCGGGATCTGAAGCCGGCTAACGTGCTGGTCGAAAGCGGCGTGTTGAAGCTGGCCGACTTTGGACTGGGTGGAGTGACGGCGGCACGGGCCGTACAAACTAGCCGAATCGGGGCCACCACGGTTGACACGCTCAGTGCCGCCGACCAGGCGAGTTTGTTCCGTGGCGCGGGCACGCCGTTGTACATGTCGCCGGAGCAACGGCGCGGCCAAGCTCCGGATCCGCGACACGATCTCTACAGCCTGGGGGTCATGTGGTATCAACTGCTGGTCGGCGATGTGTCCCGAGAATTACATCCCGGCTGGGCCAAGGAACTGACACTTCGCTTTCAGGTGCCGCGGTCTCACATCAACTTGATCGAGTCATGCGTCGGTTGGTTCGAGGAACGTCCGAAAACCGCTGGGGAACTGCTGGAGCAGATTCGGGGCTTGTCCAACGAGAAGAGCGGTGGCACGGGAGCGGGGCCATCTCCCACGAACGAGATCGGCAACCCCGCTCAGGGTGAGCCGGCGATCGTGGCAGCTCCCTTGGTGACCCCTTCGACTGTAGCGTTGCCTTCCGACGAGATGCGTCTGGGACTGCTTCAGTCGAAGTTACGGCAACTGAATGAGGTATATAAGAGCTTAAAAGTGGTTGATGGTTGGGTCTGGGTTCTTGGGCCGGCTGCGGGCGCGGCTGTGGCCTGGGGCGTCTTTGCCATCGAGAGCCGACTTCCTGTTGTTTTGAATCTGTTCGGGCTGATCTGCTGTTTTGTCCTTGCCTGGTATATTCGTTTTTGGCGTGAAGGCAGTCTGCAACTCCGACGGATCGAGCTGATCCGCACGCTGACTCAGGAGTTTCCGGCGATCGTGCAAAGCTGGGGCGGCGAGGTGATGCTGCACGATGCCGAGATGGTTCAACGTCTGGTGCAGCGCTATGCCACGGATCAACCGCCACTCGGTACCGACTGAGCCGCCTTGCGGAACTGAACAGTAAGTTGCCCCAGACTTGAGAGGTTCAACTCAGCAAGCTAAGTAGCGATGGCAGCAGAGAGCCGCTGTGGTTTGGCTCGCGCACAATCAGTCTAACCTAAAAGCGATCTCTGTAGTCAGTAGATAATTGATCCTTCCTCTCTGCCTCCAACGGTTCTTGCAAACCTCAATTAAGCTGGTAGGTAAACCCACCCTGACTATCCAGACCAACCTGGACGCGGGTAACCGGCTGAGCCTCTGCCATGCGGGCGAGGAACTGACGGGCCAGGTCGGGCAGTAATGTTCCCGTCAGGATGTGATCTACGTTACGCGCGCCGGACTCGACCTCAGTGCAGCGGCTGGCCACGGTTTGAATCACCTGATCGTCATAGACAAACTCGGCCTTGTGATTGGCTCGCACCCGCTGGGCGATCTGGTTGAGCTTCAGTCGGATGATGCGCTTCAGCACCTCGTCACCCAGAGGATAGTACGGGATGACCTCGCAGCGACCTAGGAAAGCTGGCTTGAACGCTTTCAACAGTTCGGGACGCAGCGCTTGCGCTAGTCCCGCTGGGTCGGGCCGGGTGTCGGGGTCGGCCGTCAGCTTCATGATGCCGTCCGTGCCCACGTTCGAGGTCAGCAGAATGATGGTGTTCTTGAAGTTTACCTCGTTCCCGCTGGAATCTTGGAGCATGCCTTTGTCAAAAACCTGATAAAACAGCTCCTGTACATCCACATGAGCTTTCTCGATTTCATCGAGCAAGACCACGGAATGCGGTTTGCGGCGCACCGCCTCGGTGAGGACACCACCCTCGCCGTAGCCGACCAGTCCCTTAGCTGAGCCGGTCAGGTTGGACACCTTGGACGATTCCTTGTACTCAGACATGTTGATAACGACCATGTTGCGATCGCCGCCATACAGAATGTCGCTGAGGGCGATGGCTGTCTCCGTTTTGCCCACGCCGGAAGGCCCGACCAAGAGGAACACTCCCAGAGGGCGGCGCGGATCGGCCAGGTCGGCTCGTGATGTCTGGATGCGCTGGGCAATGGCCTGCAGAGCGTGATCCTGACCAACGACACGCTCAGCGAGTCGCTCCTTCAGCGCCAGCAACATATTGATCTCGTTCAGCACCATCTTGCCAACTGGAATCCCGGTCCAACTGGAGACGATCTCCGCGACCGACTGCGACGACACCTCGGCAAACACCAGAGGCGTTTCGCCCTGGAGTTTGGCCAACGCCGCCTGCTTCGCTTGCAGTTCGTTACGCAGTTGATTCTTTTCCGGCTCAGATAACTTAGTTTGATCGTTCACGAGAGCGGCTTCCAATTTGCTGCGTGTTTCTTGGATGGCCGCGACGAGTTTTTTCTCCTCTTGCCATTGTCGGGTCAAGTCATCGAGTTGTTTCTGAGCTTCGGCCTTATCCTGTTCTACCTGGGCAATCCGATCGTCATTGCTAGCGCCATCGACTTGTTCACGTCGCAACAATTCCAACTCGACCTCGGCCAATTCGATGCGACGCTGGCAATCTTCGAGAGGAGCGGGAGTAGCGGATTGGCTCAGAGCCACCCGGGCGCAAGCGGTATCGATCAAGCTGACCGCCTTATCGGGTAACTGACGATCACTGATGTAGCGAGCCGACAGCCGAACCGCGTCCTCGATGGCTTCCTCGACGATGCGAACCCGATGATGCTTTTCAAGCATCTTGGTCAGGCCGCGAATCATTTGCACCGCCTTGGCTTGATCAGGCTCGGCAACTTTAACGACCTGAAAACGGCGTTTTAGAGCGGCGTCTTCCTCGAAGTACTTTTTGTACTCAGCCCAGGTAGTGGCTGCGATGGTGCGAAGTTCGCCGCGGGCCAGCGCTGGTTTGAGCAGGTTGGCCGCGTCCCCCTGTCCGGCTTGTCCGCCCGCACCGATCATCGTGTGAGCTTCATCGATAAACAGGATAATGGGGGTCGGCGAAGACTTTACTTCCTGAATGACGCTCTTGAGCCGGTTCTCGAACTCGCCCTTCACGCCCGCGCCGGCCTGCAACAAGGCCAGGTCCAGCGTTCGCACCGACACGCCACGCAGCGACTCGGGCACCTCATTGGCGGCCACGCGCAGGGCGAACCCCTCGACAACGGCGGTTTTGCCCACGCCGGCCTCGCCGGTTAGGATCGGGTTGTTCTGGCGACGCCGCGTGAGAATATCGATCACTTGTCGGATCTCAAAATCGCGTCCAACCACGGGGTCGATCTTACCTTCTCTTGCTCGTGCGGTCAGATCCTGAGTGAACTGATCCAGCGAGGGGGTTTTGCTATCACCTGTAGGACGAGGCGATACATCGCTGGGTTCCGTCGCGACTGTGCCTCCCTCCTCGGGGGAATCGAGCAAAAGTTTCGGCAACTCTTGCTGCAAGCGGTCAGGGAAGACCTTGCGGAGTTCCGGGACGGCTTCGCGTAACGACGGGCCGATTGCGCTGTCGGACAGCATGGCAGTCAGCAACACACCGCTACGAATGCGTGAGTGATTGAAGGTTACCGAAGCCAGCATCCAAGACTCACGAACCAGATCTTCAATTTCTTTAGACCAACCCGGCTTCGAGCCGTTGCCTCGACGTAATTTCTCCAAGGCCCGGGTCAGATCACGACGCACCGCTCCAAGATTGACTTCAAAGTGTTGCAGCACGCGCAACGCCTCGGAGTCGGGCAATTCCAGCAAACCATGAAGCCAGTGAATTACCTCGACATAGTCATGCAACATGCGCCGACAGAGATTCACCCCGTGGCTGAGGCCCTCGACACAGGTGTTATTGAGCTTCTTGAGCAGAGTGCTCCACTCGACCGGAATCATGGTAAGCTACCCTTCGTGAACGCGAACGACGACTGCGGAACTGAACAGAGCGTCTTCGACTTCGCGAGCCGGTTGTTGACTGGTCAACCAGGTGTTCCAGCCCAGACGCGGCCCCGGAATCTCGTCGCTGAGTTGGCATTCGGGAACCGAATCGGCTCGCAGTACCGGTTGCACATCAAAATCGAATTCTGTGCCAGCATATAGACGAACCAAATGGACGAGCAAAAAAAACGCCTTATAGTCTGGCGTGGGCGAACGATCGGGTAAAAAGGTGAGGAATTGGGGGTAAGTCAACGGCCCCAAACGGAGGCGAATTTTGCTCTGGCAGTCGAAGACTCGTTCGCCCACTACAGTGTCCAATCCCAACGAACTATTGCCCTGAGCCAGCCCCAGGCGGGTTTGACTACTTGGCTCCAATTGCAGCCATTGTCCAACAAACTGCTGGACACGCACCGGGACACCGAAGTAGTCGCTCAACAGTGCTTCCAGTCCCACGGCATTGCGTTTGCGCTGGGCCAGCAGTCCCGAGTAGTAGAGCAGCGATAGATCTTCGACCTGGGCGAGGAGCCGTTCGCGAGTGCGTCCAGTCTCGATGGCGACGACACGCAAGCGATGACGCAGTCCCGGAGTGCCGAGTCCGATAAAACTATGCAAAATGCGAGAAAAAGGATCGAGTTCTTCCCGAAAGGCTTCGCCTCGTTCGTAACCGACCCAGAAGCGGTACTTCTCCCAGGCGCGATAGAACAAGGAGATGAGACGATGATTAAACAGATCGAGCCAGTCGCGGAGTGCCCGACGCTCTTCGCCCTTGCGTTCGCGTTCGAGGCGGAGCAACAGTTCCGTGTAGTGCCGGGGCAGCACTCCCGAGGGGCCGGTCAGCCCTAGGAAGGTCACGGTCATCTCGGGCACAGTCGAGCCGGGCGGCGGTTTGCGGATTTCGTGGATACTGCTTGGGGGAAAAGTTAGTGAAGCCAAGGCGCGGAAGCGAACCACCTCATGCGAGGGCGGACCAGAACGCCCCACACGCGCGCGTTCCGGAGCCAACCGATGAAGCAGTCGCACGGCCTGGAAGAAGTCGAAGTTGAAGGCTTCGTCGAACAGTTGCTTTTCGATACTACGCGGTGCCATTACCCCTCGTTACCTGGCTGGAAAAATCTGTTGCGATTCTGATGCACAGGCGATAATTCCGCAAGACGACTCAACGACGTTGCCGCGCCTGAAATAGCCAGTAGAGCAGGGCTTTCATCTCAAACGGTTTCAAGGCGGGACGCAACGACAACAGCCGGGCTGCGATGCCGGACAGGTGCGGAGCGGCCCAGCTCGTGGCTGGCTCGGCGGCGAACGGTCCTAAGTAGCCCCGCCCATGTGCCTGAAACTCGATCTGCTCACACAAGCGATAGGCGAAGTCGAGCGGATCGGCGAATTCGCCTTTATCCACCGAAAGCAGCGGCGGAGCGAACATCGCCGGATAACTCCGCGTCAACGGATGATCATTGTGAGCCGCAGCGATGACCAGTACATCACGATAATACGCTTCTTCAATGGTCCTCATCAATTCCAACCGTCGCGGCACCTGGGCCAGTCGCTGTTCGGGCACTCCTAGCGAAAGGTTAATCAGCTTTACGCGCCACTGATCCATGGCCCAGCGCAGGGCACGAATGACCACCCGAACATCACAGCTACTCATCGGACCGAACACGTCCGCGCTGAACAGTTGCACCTTCGGGGCCAAACTGAGCAGCACGTCGGCCACCGTCGTGCCGTGTGGACTAGACGGTTGATCGTTGTCGGGCAATGGCTCGGGTCGATCTTCGCGAAAGAGGGCTCCTTCGATCGGAAGCATTTGGGGATGCTTTCGTCGCAGGCGTTGCCGATCCACGCCCGAATCAAGGATGGCGACCCGCACGCCTTCCCCATTGGCACGCGGATCACGCAGCAGCAGTTCTGGACGCAGGAGAGCAAAAAGTTGCTCGAAGACGTCACTCACGCCCCGGACTCCTGACCGCAGGTCTCGTCGAGCAGTTGCCGCAATTCTTCCACCAAACGGGTGCAATGAGCGACGGCCCGGGAGCCATAGCGCAAGGCCAACACGCGAATCGCTTCGGCCAGCCGCAGCATTGCCGAGGCGTCGAGATCTTCCGTGGAACAGTTCGACAGGCCCTGACGCAGTTGTTCCATCACATCGTCGGGAGGCATCTCGGCTCGCGGAGTGCCTAGCGTTTGCGACACCTCCTCACTGGCTCGCAGAGCGGCGGCGACTGCGTCAAATAACATTTGCTGCGTCTGATGTTCCGCCAACCCCTGACGCAGCAGATCACCGCCAAACTCCGCTGCCGCCTGCACTAGCTTGCGATCCGCCGCGGTGAACGGCTCCGGTTTGTCGAACAACTCCAGCACCACCTGTAGTCCAGAGGAAACACGGATCGGGGCGGCTAGGATATTGCCTCGCCCGCGCTCAAATGGCTGTAGCTCAATCGTGCCATCCTGGGTCAGTCGGTCGAGCCGCTCAACGGTCTGGGGCTGCTGCATGCTGACGACACAGCCGGCCAACGATCGGGAGAAGGGGGCCAGATCTACCTCCAGGCGTTGCCCATGAGCGTCATAGGCGCGGCACGATTCCGCCGGCTGACGCGACTCGTCGTACTGATGCACCAGCAACACGCCGTCTTGGGCGTGCGTCGCACTGAGCAAGAACGTCACTAGACTGCGCACCGCCACGGGCAGCGGTACTGGATCCTGCAGGGCAGTCGTCGTCTGCACCAGGGGCAAGATGCGTTCGACTGCGTCGCGGAACGCCGCTAGGTTGCGGGTGAGTTGTTTCTCTCGCCGAGCTGGACGAATCCGTTCGAGCTGCTTGCGAACGGCACGAATAAAGGCCGTTCGGTCGAGATCCTGGTTCTTGTCCAGATAATCGCGCACCCCCATACGCATGGCCATCAGCGGCGTCGCCTGGTTGGCGAAGCCGGTGACCATGATGGCGACGATGTCGGGATTGAACAGCGTCAGATCTTCCAGTAATTGCAAACCATCCTGTCCCGCGCCAAGGTTCCAATCGAGAATGGCCAAGTCGATCTGGTGCTGATCGGCCAGTGCTAACGCCGCTGCCGCATCTCCCGCGGTCAACACTCGACAGCTCAGGTCGGCTTCGTCGAGCCATTCCCGAAAGGTGCGACGAACTGGCTCCTCGTCATCTACGATCAACACCGTTTCGACCGCTTCCCCCATGCCTTGACTCCCTGAAACTGAGACGAAAACGGTTTGTCAACCGGAATACACAGTAGCAGGCGATGGTAGTTCATTTGGGGCAAGTTTTCGCTGTTCCTGGATAGTGTATTTTTTTCGCTCTTATTACTCAGGTATAACGACTGACGCGGTGTTGTGGTTCGAAGAAGACAGGCAGCAGACGATCGACCTGAAGCAATCCCTGGCGTGTCAGTTCGACGCGGTCGTCGTGCAAGATTAGATTCCCGCCTTCCTGAAGCTGTGCCAACGGTTCCGCAAACCGTTGACGCACGTCGACCCCGAACTTGCGCTGCAAGGGTGACAACTCCAGACGTCCAGTCTTCAAGAGTAGCACAACTTCGCGAATCAGTAGCTGATCGGCAGAGACCGGCAGAGCGCGTCCCAGAGGGAGTTCGTCGCGATCCAGAGCGGCGAGGTAGTCTTCCCAGCGATCGAGGTTTTGCACATGGACTCCGCCCACATGACCGAAGGAGGCGACCCCGGTGCCGAACATGTCCGCGCCGCGCCAGAGGGCGTCACGATAGACAAAACGAGTCCTGGCCTTGTTTTTTACCAGGGTGTAAGCACTGGAGATCTCGTAGCCCGCGGCCAGCATGGTGTCGAAGGCGTAGTTGACCCAAGCTCGTTTGGTCGGCCAGTCGGCTACTTCAGAGGGAGCTAGAGTCAAGGTGGTCGACTGAAGCGGCAAGGAGGTGCGACCAGCTGCGTCGGTATCGCGGATCTCTTTAGAGAAGACCGTATTGTAAGGCAGTTCCATCTGGTAGATGGTCACGCTTTCGGGTTGTAACGTGAGCGTTTTACGGACACAGGCGCGCCAGTTGTCCCAGGTTTCGCCAACCATGCCGGCGATCAGATCGATGTTGATTTGCTCGAAGCCAACTTCTCGGGCCCAGCCAAAAGCGCGGTAGATCTCCTCTTCGAGGTGGGCGCGACCATTGAATTCCAGAATTTTCGGATCGAAATTCTCGATGCCCAGACTCAACCGAGTCACGCCCAGTTCGCGGAGCGTCTCTAACTTATGTTTCTGCAGCGTGCCAGGCTCACACTCGAACGTCACCTCGGCTGCGCCGTCCCAGGGGAGGTGGTGTTGCAGCCGGGTCATCAGTTCACGCAGTTGCGAGGCACTCAGGTAAGACGGGGTGCCTCCGCCGAAGTAGACGTAGTGCAAGCCGCGCTCGCCGAGGAACCGAGTCTTGGCGTAGAGGGCCACTTCTTTGACTAGGGCCTCACTGTACAACTCCACCTCGCGAGCGTTCTTGTCGGTGTAGACGCGAAAGTAGCAAAACTTGCAGCGCTTGCGACAGAACGGAATGTGAAGATACAGACCCAACGGCGTGTCGGGGCGGGGGGGGGAGTCCAGCACGGCTCGCGCGTCAGGTAGATAGGCTGGCTTCCACAGTGAAAAAGGAGGGTAATTGGCGACGAAGTAGTTGCCTAGTCCGGTCTTCTCTTGCGTATCAGTGGTCATCCGTCGGCTTCCTCGTCGTGGGACGGTAGGAGACAGAACCGCTTTTCGATGAGGAGAAGAGAGGTACTTCCGAGAAGGAAAAGATTAGGTTCCCCTCTCCCCCAGCCCCTCACCCCTCTCCCCCAGCCCCTCTCCCCAGTGGGGAGAGGGGAGAAAGGCTTAGGTTCTCCTCTCCCCAGTGGGGAGAGGGGTTAGGGGTGAGGGGATCCCTCCCACTGGAGAGCGGGGAGAGAGAACAGGTCAGAGCGTTCCAGATATGCATAACTAGGATCTTAAAAATCTTTTCCTTTTTTCCGTAGCAACTTTTCCTCATCCTCTCGCGCTCTGACTCCACTACCTTATCGTACCGAATCCCCTGGGGCAGAGTCCACCGACGGACGATCGCTCAGGCCAGCAGTGCCTGGATCACCTCGGCAGGTTCGACGCCGGTCAGGCGTTGATCCAGTCCCTGATAGCGGAAGGTGAAGCGGCGATGATCGAAGCCGAGCAAGTGCAGGATCGTGGCATGGAAGTCGCGAATGTGAACCGGATCCTTGACGATGTTGTAGGAGAACTCGTCGGTCTCGCCGTAGATCGTGCCGCCCTTGATGCCGCCGCCCGCCAGCCACATCGTGAAGCAGCGCGGATGGTGATCTCGTCCATAGTTGGTCTTGGACAAGCCTCCCTGAGAGTAGATGGTTCGGCCAAACTCGCCGCCCCAGATCAGCAGTGTCTCGTTGAACAGTCCTTTTTGTTTGAGATCCTGCACCAATGCCCAGCACGCCTGATCGACGTCCTTGCATTGGCTGGGCAGCCGACCAGCGACGTTGCCGTGGGTGTCCCAGTTGTTGTGATAAATCTGTACAAAACGCACGCCGCGTTCGACGAGTTTTCGGGCCAGCAGCACGGTGTTAGCAAAAGTGCCGGGCTTCTTTGCCTCGTCGCCATACAGTTTGAAGGTCGATTCCGGCTCGCGTTTCAGATCAACCAGTTCCGGCACACTGGCTTGCATGCGGTAGGCCATTTCGTACTGCTGAATCCGCGTGTGCGTCTCCGGATCGCCGACCAGTTTGTAGTTCATCTCGTTCAACGCCTTGAGTCCATCCAGGGTCTTGCGTCGCGTGACACTGGAGACGCCGGGCGGATTGTTGATGAACAGAATCGGATCGCCAGTCGAGCGGAACGGTACGCCGGCATGCTCGCCGGGCAGATAACCGCTCTGCCAGAGTCGAGCCGAGATCGCCTGCACCTGCTCCTGATTGGTCGAGCGAGCCACCAGTACGACGAAGGTCGGCAGATTCTTGTTCAACGACCCCAGCCCATAACTGGCCCATGCGCCGAGGCAGGGCCGACCTGTCACCTGGTTGCCGGTCTGAATGTTGGTGATGGCTGGTTCGTGATTGATCGCTTCGGTGTGCATCGAACGGATGAAGCACAGATCATCGACCATCTTCGCGGTATACGGTAGTAGTTCACTCAGCCACATGCCGCACTGGCCATGTTGGGCAAATTTGTACTTCGACGGTGCGATCGGAAAGCGGGCCTGCCCCGACGTCATGGTCGTAAGCCGTTGCCCCTTACGGATCGAGTCGGGCAGATCCTTGTCGTACCACTCCAGCATTTTCGGTTTATAGTCGAACAAATCCATCTGAGGCGGACCGCCGACCATGTGCATGTAGATGACGTGCTTGGCCTTGGGGGGATGATGAGCCAACCCTGGCAGCTGCTTGGAGGTCTCGTCGGCGGCTCGCAGTTCCGAAAGGGCGGCTAAACCCAGGGCAGTGGAGACGCCCGCGCCGAAGAATTGCCGACGGCTTAGATATTTGTAGAAGTCGCGTAGGGGATCCATGATTCTGATCTTTCCTTATGCTTTTGGAATTCCCACTCCCCAGGGAGAGATTCCCCTTTGGATTCCCCTCTCCCCTTGGGGAGAGCGGTTAGGGGTGAGGGAAAATCATACTCTCCTCACAACAGTTCCCACGTTCAGGTTACTTGTTCAATACCTCGTCGAGGTTGAGCAAGGAATTCACCAACATGGTCCAGGCGGCGAGTTCCTTGGCATCCAGAGAAGCATCCGCTTTCGCTTCCCCGAAGGCGATCAGCTTTTTGGCCTCCTCGGGCTTGTCGTTGTACTCGGCGAGTAGTTCGTCGAGCAGACGCTTGACGATAGGTTGTTCCTCGGCGCGGAACGAACGGCAGAGGATCGTCTTGGCTAGGAAATCGAAGCGCTCTTCAGCGTTCTTGCCGCCCTGTTTGAGCGTCTTCTCGGCCAACACGCGGGCTGCCTCGACGAATTGTTCATCATTGAGCGTCACTAGCGCTTGCATGGGAGTGTTGGTACGTTCGCGCTTAACGACGCAGGTTTCTCGATTAGGGGCATTAAAGATCTCCATTGAGGCAGGCGGAGCACTGCGCTTCCAGAAGGTGTACATGCTGCGACGATACAGAGCTTCTCCGGTATCGCGGCGATAAATGCGTGTGTTGCTCTCGTTCATCGCCACCGCTTCCCAGACGCCCTCCGGTTGGTACGGTTTGACCGAGGGGCCGCCGAGTTTGTGGACGAGCAAGCCGCTGACGGCCAGAGCGTAGTCACGGATCATCTCGCCATCCATGCGGAACCGAGGCCCGCGCGACAACCAGACGTTGAAGGGATCCTTCTCCATCTTCTCTGGGGTGAGGATGGCGGCCTGTCGATAGGTGGCACTGGTCACCACTTGACGGAAAAAGCGTTTTACGTCCCAGTCGCTTTGGAAGTCCAGAGCTAACCAATCGAGCAACTCCGGATGCGAGGGCAATTCGCCAGCGATGCCAAAATCGCCTGAGGTGGACACCAGTCCGCGACCGAAGACCTCCTGCCAGAAGCGATTCACGGTTACCCGCGCGGTTAACGGATGATTCGGTCTGACCAGCCACTTAGCCAAGCCGAGTCGATTGCGTGGCAGATCGGCGGGCATCGGCGGCAAAATCGACGGAGTCGCAGGTTCGACCTTGTCGCGGCGTTGGTCGTACTCACCTCGAAACAGGACATAAGCCATCGGCATACTAGGTTTTTCTTGAGAGACGTGAGCGATCGTGCCGCGATTTTTCAGGATGGTTTCCTCGGCGCGGAGCCGTTCCAACGCCGCGGAGAGTTTTTTGAACTCCGCGTCCTCGTTGGTCAGCCACCAAGTATAGAGTTCTTCCTGTTCGGTCTTGCTTCGCTTCTCTCCCTTGGCGAGCAGTTGCTCTAACCGAGCAAAACGTCCCAGACTTGCCGCCTCGCCTTGGTTGAGGACGCGGTCGTAGAAGCGAACGTCCTGCAGAGTTAGGCCATCGATGCGGCTGGACGCGGTACGCTGACCGAGCTTCAACGGCACCTGGGTGCGTGTGGTGTTCTTGAGCGAATTGGCGGTTACGGCTCGTCCTGTCTGTAGTTGGCCATCGAGGTAAATTTGCACGCCTTCGGCTTTGCCTGAGCCGTCGTAGCTGACCAACAGATGTGTCCAGACCTCGGGCTTGACACGAGCGGTGGTAACAACTTTGATCGCATCGCTAGGCCAAGCGTGGATCAGATGCATGCCGACCTGACCGTTTTCGATCCACAGATCCCAGCCGCGGTGCCCTGGCCCTTCTTCCATACGAGCGAGAATGGCTCCAGAGAGTCGGCCTTTGGGAAATTTGGCCCAGGTGGAGACGGTAAAGGCTTGGGTTCGCTCGAAGTCGCCGACGTCGGCCAGCTCTACGGTCTGATTAGGAGTTACGCGATAGGCTTTCTCCGCGAGATGCCCTTTGCCCCACTGCGCGGGTTGCTTGAGCGTCACCTGTCGGGTCTGGCCGGCGATGGAGAACGTCAGCTGAGTGCCTTGCCCCTCATCAAGTTTGCCGTGGAAGATCAACCCTTGAGTGGGAACACGTTGGGCGAGTTGTCCCGGCTTGGCCGAGGTCAGCCACTTGGCAAAGTCGTTGCGTGCCGAGCCTTTCCGCCCGTCCACCTGCCGATTGGCCTCGCTGATTTGGTGTACCAGAGTGATCCACTTTTGGCGATCTTCAAGGCGGGGCACCTGCACGATGGGCGGCGTGTCCTTGACGTTGCCATCCATAGCACCTTGAGTGGTGTTGTTGAAAAACGCCGCCAACTGGTAGAACTCGCGCTGCGTCATTGGATCGAGTTTGTGATCGTGACAGACGGCGCAATTGACGGTCAGGCCCATCCACACTTGAGCGGCGGTTTCGGTGCGATCGCGGGTATACAGCACCAGATACTCTTCGGGAATCACCCCGCCTTCGTTTGTGGTGATGTTGCAGCGATTGAATCCCGAGGCGATCTGTTGATCGAGAGTGCGATTGGGCAACAGATCGCCGGCGAGTTGTTCGATGGTGAACTGATCGAAGGGCTGATTGCGATTGAAGGCCTGGATGACCCAATCGCGGTAGGACCACATCTCGCGATAGTTGTCGAAGTGGATGCCGTGGGTGTCAGCGTAGCGAGCAGCGTCGAGCCAGTAGCGACCGCGATGTTCACCCCATTGAGACGAGGCAAGCAACTTCTCGACGAAGCGTTCGTAGGCATTGTCGCCGCGATCGTTGACAAACTCTTCGACCTCAGTGAGGGAGGGAGGCAGGCCGCGCAGATCGAGACTGAGGCGGCGGGCCAGAGTGCGACGGTCGGCCTCGGGAGCAGGAGTCAGACCGCGCTTTTCCAACTCGGCCAGGACGAAATAGTCGATAGGATTGCGTGCCCAACCGGGCGTCTTGACCTGGGGAATCGCTGGTCGGAGCGGCGGCAGGAACGACCAGTGCGCCTGATACTCCGCGCCCTGAGCCACCCAGCGCTTGAGCGTATCGATCTGCTTCGGGGTGAGCTTCTTCAGCGACTTGGGCGGTGGCATCAATTGCCGAGTATTGGGCGTGACTAGTCGTTCAATGAGCGGACTCTGGTCCGGTTTGCCCGGTACGAGCGCTCCAGCCTTGATCGCTTCCTCGCGAATGTCGAGTCGCAGGTCCGCCTTGCGAGCCGCCTTATCCGGACCGTGGCAGGCGAAGCAGTTCTCGGCCAGAATCGGTCGGATGTCGCGATTGTAGGTCAGCTTGGCGGCTTCCTCGACGGCGAGCGAAGCGGAGCAAAACGCCAACACGGCGACGATGCCCAGCAGGCCGGGGAAACTCGAGGTCGGCACTCGCATGCGCAATCTCCACAAGTTTATCACAAACAGGTCTATCTCTATGGTAGCGGTCAGGCGACCGGCTCGCCGAAGAGGATCTTTCGAGGATCAATCAATTAGGGGCGTCGAACCGGAGGCCGTCCAGCTCAGAGCCAACAGGTAGGATACTTCATCCTACCGCTGGCCGGGCGACTCGACAAGCAGTCTCTGGACGAAATCTCCCAGAGGAGACGCTGCAACCTCTTCCCAAAAATAATTTCGCGCTGCTGGGGCGGAACTTCGCTGTCCTTTTGTGGTACCATGTATCGAGGAAACGAACAGAGAAAAACCGTGGCAGGGATCAGCCCGTCTGTACAATAACGGGAACGTGATGGGGTTCGTGAGCGTCTCAAACGATGACGCCTGCTTGCGGATCCCTCTTCGTGGCCGCCCATTCTGCCGCGACGCGAAGAGCCAAAAGCCTCTTAGAGATCACCCGCGATGTTCCACTCGCCAAGGCAACGCTGGCTGGGACGTGGTGCCGTTGGCATCACTGGCGGGATCCGCTCACGCCGCCGACTTTCCCTCGAACTGCTTGAAGCACGCATTGTTCCCGTCATCGGAGCCAACGGTCTCGCTCCGGAAGTAGCACGAGGCGGCGATCTGGATGGCATCGTACTGATCGAGAACGGACTGAACTACGGCACCGGAGCGTTGCTATCAACGGGCCGACACATTCTCACCGCTGCTCACGTCGTCGATAATGCCAAGAACCTCAAGAGGATCACCTTCCATCTCTCACGCGGTGATAGCGAGATTGACCTCACTTTCGACGTTCCAGCGAATTCGGTTCTCCTGAATTCATCCTGGGTCACGGGCGGACCAGCCAATCAGGGAAATGATCTGGCATTGTTGACGTTGATCGATCAGGTAGTTAAGGAGGCAAACCGCCATCTGGTCGCTCCCTATGGTGCCCAAAAGTATAGTTTGTGGAGCGGCAATGTCCTCGGTGAGGTCGTCACCCTAGTCGGCTATGGCCGCACTGGCACCGGAGAGTACGGCAATTATCTCGATGAAGTGCAGCGTGTAGTGATTGACCAGCCCACGTCGAACGGGACGTTTCGTCTGACGTTCAATGGTCAGACAACCGCACCAATCTCGCACCAAGCGACCCGGGAACAGTTACAGGCGGCTCTGGAGGCGCTCTCGACCATCGGCGCGGGCAATGTCGAGGTCAGTGATCGCGGGCTGCCGGCCGGCACCTGGGAGGTGCGTTTTGTACGGCAGCTGGGCGGGAAGGATGTGGCCGAGTTGACCAGCCCTAACTCTAACGTCGAGATCCTCGAACTGTTCGCGGGCGGCAGCGAGGAGATGTCGCGCATCAAACGCGAGGGCCAGAACGAAATCGACTACGTCAACGGCCAATTTCTCGCTTTCGACTTCGACAACGGCACGGCGGCGAACAGTACCTGGGGCAGCACCGGTCTGGGACCGCGCGAGGCCGGCGTGGAGCGGGGTGACTCGGGGTCGCCGTTACTTGTCGAACATGCGGGAGGCTATGCCATCGCTGGTGTGCTGTCGTGGATCTCCACAGGCGGCGATCGCGACTTCAACAACTACCCGACACCCGACGGCAGTTTTGGTACTATTGCCACCTACATTAGCACTAAATCGCATTACGACGATTTTCTCCAGCCAGGCTTGTCGGGAGATTATCATCTGGTGCTGGACATGCAGCAGCAGATTCTCGGACGCGATGGTATTCACGAGCAGTTGATGATCCGCGCCTGGCGCGATGGCTACGATCTGGTACTCAGCGTCTATGGCTCGTCGGACATGCGGCTGAATGGCGATTATTACCGGGCGCCGGTGTTCGGACCCGGAGGGCGGATTCTGTCGTTGACGCTTCGCGGCAGCGACGACGACGAGACCTTTCTCATCGACAAAAATCTAGGGATTCCCTCAATCACCATCGATGGCCGCGGCGGCAACGACACCCTGATCGTCGAGAACCAGTCTCAGTCCCAATGGAAGATCACTGGCAAGAATTCGGGGACAGTCAGCACTACCTCCGCCATCACTTTCACCAACATTGAGAATCTACACGGCGGCAAAGGTAATGACTTTTTTGCTTTCGAACCAAGCGGTCAGATAACCGGCAACCTCGATGGCGGCGAGGGGCAAAACACGCTCAGCTACGCCACCTACGAGGCCCCTGTGCGGACCGAGGTGTTCTCGGTGCCGATGCCCGGTGGTCCCGGTGGCATGATCGTGTTGGGACCGCTGCCGCTGGACTACACCTTCCGAGGCCGCAGCACGGCCATCGGCGGCGAGTTCATCAATTTCGCGCGCGTTGTAGGGGGACCGGAACTCGATACCCTGGAGTACAACGGCACGGGCCACACCTGGTGGACGATCAGCGGCCGAGACACTGGCAACGTCAACGGCTTTTTCTTCGCCTCGATGGAACACCTGGTGGGAGATCGCTGGGACGATCGCTTCGTCTTCACCTTGGGAGCGAGTATCACGGGTAGTATCGACGGCGGCGAGGGGCGCGACCTGCTCGACTACTCGGGGTATGGACAGGCCGTCTTCGTCGATTTGCAAACCTCGACTGCTTCCGCCGTGGGGCGGTTCGTCAGCATCGAGGGGGTGATCGGCAGTAGCAAGAACGACCATCTGATCGCCTGGAACACGGTTAATCAGTGGTCGATCACCGGCCCCAACGAGGGATTACTCAACGGCCAGTTCTCCTTTTTGAGCATAGAGAATCTGACGGGGGGCGATCGTCGTGATGTCTTTACTTTCGCCTCCACAGGGTGGATGACGGGGCAGCTCGGCGGCGGCGGAGGCAGCGACTGGTTGGACTACCGCCAGGTTGGGCAGGCCATTACCGTCAATCTCAACCAACGGATCGCCGATCGCACCGGGGGGGTCTCGGGCATTCACCACGTCTGGGGCAGCGCCACGGGCTTCAATCGATTGATCGGCAATGCAGCGAACAATATCCTCATCGCTTTTGGCACGGGCAACCTCCTGTACGGTTTGGGCGGACGTGACTTTCTCGTCGGCGGCACGGGGCGAAACATCCTGCACGGCGGCGTGGGCGACGATGTCACCATCGCCGGCTCGACCAGTTTTGACCATGATCCCGACGCTCTGGACGCGCTGATGGCCGAGTGGTCGCGTGGCATCGGCTACTTGGCTCGCGTCAACAATCTACGAACCGGACGCGGATTGACGGGCGGTCGCGCCCTGCGGTATGGCGCGTCGCTGTTTGTTCCGCCTCCCGTTTATGTGGCGTCGGTCAGCATGGGGGGCCAACAGACCGCTTCGGCTCCGCGGCCTCTCAGCCGCGTCTTCGGCAACGGCGGCCTCGATTTCTTCATCGTGCGTTTCGTCGGTGCCGCCTTCGACATCAACCGCCGACAAGAACGCTTCATCTGAGTTCGTCTGCGCCTCGATCTTCTTCCTACCGCGCTTTTCTTTTTACGCTTTCGGTGTACAATTGTTTCGCATTGTGGCGAACAGAGTAATTCGAGGGTACACAGATGGCAAAGCAAGAGAAACAAATCAGTGAGGTCGATCTGAACGCCTTGGCTCAGGCGCTGGCTGCTCCGTTCGACCCCAGCGAGGTTAAGTTCAAACCGCAGGCGGTGAGCGGCAACCGCGCCTTGGCCGTGCCCTTTGTCGATGCACGGGTCGTGCAGGATCGACTCGACGACGTGCTGGGCGTGATGGGCTGGCAGGATAGTTACGAGTGTCTGCCCGATGGAGCGGTGTTGTGTCGACTTCGCGTCCGAGTCGGGGCGGAGTGGATTACCAAGGAGGACGTGGGCGGTCAGTCCGAGCAAGCCGATGAGGGCGATCGACGCAAGGCGGCGTTCAGCGATGCCTTGAAACGAGCGGCGGTCAAGTTCGGCGTGGGACGGTATTTGTATCGATTCAAGCCGCAGTGGGTGGACTACGACCCGCACAAGCGACAGTTTCTAAAGCTGCCAACCTTGCCTGCGCCAACGACGCTGAAGTTGCCCACGCCAGAGGAGCAACCCACCGCCAAGCCGCGGGGTGCTTCCTCCCCGACGCCCACGCGCGGCAAGCCGACCACGGGACTGGAACTTCACAAGCGGTTGCACGAGAAGGACGCCCAGCTGGCCAAGGAGGGGGTCTGTCAACCTGGGGAGTTGGTGAAATTCGTGGTCGCGGCGGGCACGCAGGCGGGTTACGACAAGGAGCTGGCCAGCTGGACCGGTCCGGCGATCGATTTGGCGATTGAGCAGACGCGGCAGTTCGAGGCCAGCCGGCGTAGTTCGGGCAAGGAGGTGGCCTGACCATCTGGATACGAGCTGGTTCGGTGTCAGCTTGGCGGTCAGACAGACAGGGGCTACTTGCTCACCTTCCAAGCGACGAGCTTGCGGCTATCACGAGCAAAGAGCCGCCCTTGGGACAACGCCAGGTGCGAACGGAACGAGTCCAACACGCCAGCGCGACCGAGTTCCTGGTAGCGGTTGGGATTGGCCGCCACCAGGACTAGCTCACCGCTCTCGGACAGGACGAACAACTGCTTGCCGACGGCTAGCACATCGCCACAGCCAAAGCCCGGCTCGGTCCAGCGAACCTGGCCGGTTTTCCAGTCAATGCAGCGTAAGCTGGCCCCGGCTTCCTGTCGCCCCTCGAAACCGTAGAGCTGCTCGCCAACGACGACCGGCGTGCCGAAATGGCACGACAGAGCATTCGTACTCTTCCAAACTTCGCTGGCTCCTTGATGCGATAGTTTCAGCACCAGCGCGCCAACACCATAGCTAGCAGAGACAAACAGATACTGTCCGTCTAGGAGGACGGGCATGGCGGCATTGACCGAGGCATCGATGCGCGCACGCCAACGCTTGCTGAAGCGTACCTGCCCCGTCTCGGGGGCGACACCGACGACTCCGGTTCGCGTGAAGAAATAGACCTGGCGCACTCCGTCGATGGTGGCGGCGATGGGCGAGGAGTAGCTGGCGTCATCCTCGGTAGCACGCCACTTCTCCTTACCTGAGTCGAGATCGAGAGCAACCAGTCCGGCTCCCTCGCCACCGACGTTCAAGAGAATCAGCTTGCCTTCGACGAGAGGCGTTGTGCCCACACCGAAATAGCTGGGGTTGACCGTGTAATCATCGAGCAACTTGCGCTCCCAGAGTTTTTTGCCACTTTTTAGATCCAAACAGTGGAAATGACCATTGGCGGCCAACGTCAGTACCCGCTCGCCGACGATCACCGGGGTGGCGCGTGGCCCGTCCCCTTTGCCCAGTGGATCTTCGTAGTTGGTCGGATAGCGAAAGCTCCAGCGGTTTTTGCCCGTGGCCGGATCGAGGCATTCGACGAGATCCTCGTTGCCGACCCGATGGAAGATGATGAGCCGATCTCCCGCGATGGCCGGAGCCGCGTAACCTTCACCGACCTGGTGACTCCACAATACGGGCGGCCCCTTAGCTTCCAACGTGGTGATCAGGCCGGTCTCCGTCGAGATGCCGTCGCGTTTGGGACCGCGTAGTTGCGGCCAATCGGCGGCGAGTAGCAGTGGCACTAGCGTTCCCAGGAAGAGATACTTCATCGACACTCCTTGCTACCAGGTTGGGCAGGCCAGTCCAGGCTTATGCCGAAGATTGGGCGATGCGGCGGAGTCGGCGTTCAGCTTCGCGGGCCGAGCGTGCGATTTGCTCCAGCGACTTGGCCGACTCGGGGTGCTGAGTGCGCCACTCGAAGGCGAGCTTGGCGGCGGTACTCTCCGATCGGCTGATGTCGCGTAGCACCTCACCCAGAACGGCGGGACGGTCAGCGACGGGAAGCTGTAAGGCCGCGTCAACCAAATCGCTCTGCACCAATCGATCAAACTCCTCGGCCAAGTTGGCGACATAGCGAGGATTGTCCACATGCTCCTGAACATCGGCGAGCAGCTCCTCGACCAGCCCAGTGAGAGCGACGAGGCGATCACGGGGCGTAGCAGCTTGTTGGAGTCGTTGTTCGATGCGGGCACGCCAAGCCGGTTGGTTCGACGTGGGATTGGTCGAACGCGGTGGCCAGGCCCACCAGGCCAGACTGAACAGGGCCAGCGTCGCGGCCAGCGAGCAGGCCAGGGCCAGCTTCTGGCGACCCTTTTCACGGACTCCGGGAACCTGCTTGGACGGTTGGATTGGCGAACGCACCAGCGCTGGCACGCTGTCACCGCGTAAGATCTGTTCCAGCAAGGCGGCGGGAGCGGGGCAAGCGGGAACCGTCAGTTCGGTGATTTGTCGCTCCAACCGCACCAACCGGCGCAACCAGTTCTGGCAGGCCGAGCAATCGGCCAAGTGTCGCGCTTCAGCGGATCGCGGTTTGTCCGGCCGTTCGCTCAAGAGCAAGCGTTGGCGGACCTGGGCACAGTTCATGACCCCATCTCCGGTTGGACCAGTTCGAGCAGCTTCTGACGTGCCTTGAAGACACGCCAACGAGCCGTTTCTTCTGTAATGTCGAGGATGCTGGCGATCTGCCGAAACGACAGATCCTCTTCGATGCGTAACAGTAGAGCGGCCCGAAAATCCTTGGGCAGTTGGTTGACGGCGGCGGCGAGATCGTGCAACGCCTCCCGCGACGAGGCCGCCTCGTCTGGTCCCTGTTCGCGGGTTGGCAGATCCTCCGGTAGAGCGGAACGCGAACGATTGGCCCGGTGTACGTTAGCCAGGGCATTGTGCCCGATGCGGAACAACCAGGCACGGAAGTTCGTCCCCGCGCGAAACCGGTGCAGATTGGCCAAGGCCTTGAGGAACGTCTCCTGAGCCAAGTCCTCGGCCAGATGCCGGTCATGCGTCAGGTGATACAACCAGCGAAAGACGCGCGGCCAGTAGCCTTCGACTAATCGGGCGAACGCGGCGCGATCCCCCGCCTGAGCCGCCACCAACCAGCTGGTCTCCTCGGATTCCCCCATCAGGGCATCGGGTTGTCTACGGGCCTTCTCGGACGCCTCCACACCCATCCGGCATCCCTCCTGGTTTCGGCGTACTCTACAGATGCAACACACCAGCCGACTCCGACGTTGGTATCCTAGCAAATTCGTGCCTGGTTTGCCGACTCCTGCCGGCGTTTCCGACGAGCTTTTGACCAGAGAGAGACACGGAAGAACGGGCCAATCGGATGGCGCGTTGGCTGGTTGAGGGCAGTGCGGCTTCTAGTGCGCGTTACAACATGGGGTAGCGGAGCGCAGGCTAAAGCCTGCGTCTACCGGTTTTTAATGGTAGCCGCAGGCTTCAGCCTGCGAAAGCAAGTATCCGCCTGCGAAAGCGCTTCATCCCTCCTTGCCGCTACCCCATGTTGTAACGCGTTCTAGTCGTGGAAAATGGGGGCTTCTGTTGGGTTAATTTTCGCAGCGACTTCGCCTCGCATATGCAGCAAGGATTCTGCGACACGATGTCGAGAGGCAACCAAGGTCTGTGGGATCAATCCTCCGCCTAGAATGAGTGTCCAAAGGATTAGGACTGCGAAGCGTTCTTTCAAGGTGATGCCCAGGGGGATCGGAGACCGATGACGTGTTCCCGTGAAGATCAGGAAATACACGCGAACGACGGAGATGCCATTTATCGCCGCTGCCACCACCAGAACGATCCCAACGAATAAATTCGCTCCCACCGCACCGTCCACGAGCAGTTCCGTGGCCACAAATCCCAACGTACCCGGGAAACCAACACTAGCCAAACCGGTCAGCAAGAAGCACACAGCCAACCCCGGAGAGTGGTCGTACAAGCCGCGATAATTTACCAAAGACACCCGTCCCAGCCGCGCTTCGATGGCCCGGAGCGTCAGTCCCAATCCACCCAGGGATAAGGCAACCGAGAACCACAGAGACAGTGCCCCTGCCAAGCTGGTGGTAGTATGCAGTTCCAGGCCAACGAGAATCATCGAGGCATGGCTCAAGAAGAGGTAGGCGAAAAATCGCCGTGCTTCCTGTTGGACTATCGCCATTCCCGCGGCGTAAATCGCTGTCAACAGGGAGAAGATTCCGATACTAGTCAACACCCAATCCGGTGCCACAGGCAAAACCAAGCGAAGCGAGGCATAAACCCCAACAACAGGCGTGACAAATAACAACGCGGTGCCGAAGGAACAATGATCGAACAAATCCACCACCCAAAGATGAACGGGCACGGTGCCGCTACGCACCAACACCGCAGCCATGAGGACCAGCGGTGCCCAGGTGGTGCCGGCTTCGATTCCGACCCAACCAGCGACCAACAGTCCGATGAACATGACCATGTGCAGGAAGTACACGCGAGTCGGCTTGCCGCGCTGCAACAGTTCCAGGTAAGGCGGCACCGTGCCGAGAACCAAAAGAATGACCAACGGCCAGGGTTCCAGGCAAGCGAAAGTAGCCAACCGAATTGCTTCTCCGGCCAGGTGGCCGGTCAAGGAGATACGATTCATTTTGACTCGTGCTGTGGCCAATACGGTCAACACATGCAGCAACGCTACCAACACCACAAGTGGCGCGCTTAATTCATCCAACTGAAAGAGTGGCTGCCCCGAAGGGGTGGTGAGCCAATTTGGTGAGGGCGTGCCCGACAGGAAAACTATCCAGGATATGATCGAGCTGAATAGAGTCAAAATAGTCAGGCCGAGACACCACCGAGCAGCGGTCGAGGTATCTCCAATTAGGGCCACCACTCCTACTCCGACTAATGGCACGAGTACAGTCAGATCGATCCAGGGAACTGTCTGCCAAATCATACAGCTTGCTCCACGTCCTCAAGGCATCGAGAAGTGGGAATCGCCTCTGAGGACGTATCTCCAGCGAGAGCCTCGATTCCCTTGCGTTCCCATCGATCCAGCCAACGGAAAACCTGTAGGAAAGGTCGGGCGACATAGTCGATCAGCAGCGCATCAAGATAGCCGCGTTCCAGTGCGAACCGATAGATCCAGAGCGGAAGAAGTCGAGACTCGTCACCAGAGGCGACTTGAGTCATCGACAGACGTGATCCGATGGCGTTTTCCAGCATGCGACGATCCTGGAGATAACTGGGGGCGCGGATAAACTGGAGAGTCCGCAGACAGGCATGGCCGAGCAGATGAAGCAGAGGAACGTAGCGGAACCACACGGGAAGCCAATGACCGGCTCCGATCTCGGCAACAATTAACCCAAGTTGAGTCAATGAGGCGAACGACAAGGCGGACTTGATGTCAGTTTGGGTTTGACCGACGAGTGCGGCATAAAGGGCTGTCAACAAGCCTAGGAGCAACACGACTACCGACAACCCGGGAGCAGCGTCCAAAAGAGGACTAACTCGTAACAACAGATAAGCGCCAAGATGAACCGACAACGCACCATAGAACACCGCACTGGACGGCGTTGGTCCTTCCATCGCTCGAGGCAGCCATCCTGAAAACGGCAGTAAAGCGGACTTGCCTGCTGCCGCGATCAGTAACAGCATCCCCACCACAAGGGCTTCGGTTCCGGAAACGTAGACTTGGCCCTGCGGCCACGGACCGGTTCCAAGGAGTTTTTCAAAGTCCCCCTCTCCGCTCATGTGGTGCAGTACGATCGCCGCCAACAGCAGTGCCGCATCCGAGACCCGGTACACCACCCAGATTAACAGGCCATTGCGAGGCGGAGCTGGTCGCTCCTGAAAAAACGCCACCAGCAGCGCGCTGGAAAGCCCGACTAATTCCCAGCCAAGGAAAAGCGTCTCTATGGTGCCAGCGACGGCGGCAGTGACCATCCCCGCCATGAACAACGAGTACAGCACGAAGAAGCGGTTGTAGCCTGCTTCACGGTGCATATAGCGAGTGGCGAAGACGCCGATGGTTCCACACAGGATGAAGGATAATGCTCCAAATAGGATCGAGAGTCGATCAAAAATCAACTTGACCGAGAAATGATAATGCTGCTCATGCAGCTCCGCTGCTCCGATGTGAACCCAGTGTCCCAAGCCAATGACCACGGTACGGGTATCCCAGACCAGCATGAGTACGCACAGCCCAACGACGCTTGCCAATCCTAGAATGGCCGCCGCGTGTACCCCACGAGCAGTTACGGTTTCAGACAATCGTCGATCGATGAGCGAGCAAATCCCGAGGACGGCGACTAAGGCCGCTGGAGCGGCGACAATCATGGTGCCAAGAAACGTTAGTACAAATGAGGAAGTATTCATGGTCCTGGGGATTGAACAAAGGTATCACTAGCCGATCTCTGCGAATTCGAGATGACCACGCCAACCCCGATACCAGTCTGCTGAAGTCGGAGCGGTCGGTAATTGGCTAACCCGAGGGGTATAGGGGCGAAACTCTCCAGCCTGATACACCGAGATCGCCCCTGTGTCCGGCGATTGCAAGGCTAACTGAACCCAGGCGTTTTCGGTCATGCGTTGGATGACCTGATTGTTCGCCAAAATGTGATGCATGACACGCGGCGTACATTCGCAGACGATGAGCAGGCGAACTGGTTCGTGGATTTCGGTCATTTGCCAGGGCAACCCCGTGCGAAGGTCGCTCTGGGCACCGTCCATGACCCCTAGCATCGAAGTCACATTGTGCGGCAATTTAGTGCCTGCTCCGTAACCCGCCGCGTCGACGTGCGAGAAGTAGTATTCGAGACTGATGCCTCCACATACCGGAAAGACTGCCGTCAACGTCCGGGCCAGAATCGTTCCCACGGCGTCGTCCTGTGTGGGGTCATACGAGGCCAGGAAAGCTCGCCGATCGAAAAAAAGACCGCGTGTCCGCTCCCGACGACCGACATAACAGATCGCGTTAGTAGCATGACCAAGTTCGGGACGAGTTTGCGCCAAATCTTCACTTCGCGCCTCGACGTGCCGACGTGCCTCAGCAGGAGTCAGCGTTAGAGGCGCGGACATAAAGCGACGGCACCGCTCATGAGCATTGCGATCGCTTGCTTGGTCGAGCTTGTGCTGAATTTGTTCTAGCTCGCGCCGATGGCTTGCTGGTAGATCCTGATCGAACAGCGACACCGAATCATCACAGGTGTTGTGATAGCCGCCGACGAACCAGGACGTATCCGGAATCAAGATACCTCGATCGGCAAGTTTAAGTCGGACACTACGGTTATTGAGCATGGCGGCCAAGGCTCTGGCGTTAGGCGCTCCTGGGCTGCCTCCGCACGCCCCACAGTCATACGCGGACCGATGCGGATTATTCAGACTTCCGGATCCGTGGCCGAGAATCAGCACGAGACGCGCGAACTGGTCAACTAAGCCGATGTCGCGAAGCAGCCGTTCCGTCATCGCTGCCATTTCGCTCAGCGTGAACCCCCGGTGGCCGTTTTCTGGACTTGGTTCGATTCCTGGTGCTCGCTCCAAGGAGAGGCAGGTCTGTGGAGGATGCTGAACGGCTCGGCCAAACAGTCGCCGCAGTTGAGCGGCTAGCCGAGGAAACAGTGTTCGCCCCACAAGCGGTAAAGACGCCAGCATTCCAAAGGTGGTCGTTAGCAGCGCTCCCACCGCCAGCGACCGTGTTCCGACGTGAGCTTTGTGTGCCGCCACTCCCAGGGCCTTCTGCACTTTGCGAACTCGCCGATGGACCTTCTCCTCGACCGGCTCTTCTTCGACCCAGTTGTTCGGGGTCATTACGATTGGACAAAGAGGAACGAAGTAAGCCTCAGCGGCTCCTCGGTAGTACATGGGGACCGCAAAAAAACCGGCGGTTCCATAGGTGTCGCAGTCTGGGGCAAGCTCTTCCAAATGTCGACGGTATGACTCTTCGCGTTCGTCCAAACAGGTAATTACCTGCAACCGCGGAGGACCGACCCTTCGACGAGGAGCATGTAAAGCTAGTGCGTCGAGTGTTCGCACGCGGAGTTGCTTTTCGTAAGCCAAGTGAAAAATTCGCCGCCGCTCGATTTCGTTGAAGCTCTCGATTTCGTGCAGTAGCAGTGGCCACGCTTCACAACTCAGGCTATGCAGTTCACCGGGAGACCAGCCAAAAATTTGAGCTAGCTGGAACACCGGCATGGCACGTTGCTCGGCAGCAATCGGCACAGGGGGGGGAAGTCGCCGTGACAACTCGCTACGCACTCGTGACAGGGGCCCGACAAGGCCGAGTTCTTCTGCTGCCGCGTGCCCTAATGCTACTCGGTCGAGAAGCAAGCGAATGGCGACAAATTCCACAAGACTGCCTGGCGGGATGGGGTGCGGAACACGGTCGCCCCGAGACTCTACCTCTCGGACCATGCCGCCCCACCCTCGAAGGGCCAACAGAGTGGCAGATAAAAACTCGCCCCACTCTTCTTCACTCACTCCCAGCGCGACGAGTGATTCGAGAATCGATTCCAGGGGGCCGACCTTTTGGTCTTGAAGACGAGCAGCTTCGGCAGACAACGAACTAAGCCAACGCTCCCTTGGTCCGCCCCAGAGGCGGTACATCTTCAGAAATGAGTGGTACAGTCCCGCAGAGCGATTCGGCAACGGCCAATGGGCCACTCCCTGGTCGAGGAAAGCGGCACAGAAGCGAATGAGAACTTCGTGAACCCAAGTATCGATATCCAGACCAGTGAGGCGAAACAGCAGGTCGCGAGGCCGGAGGAAACCAGAGGGGGACGACACCGCAGGACGGACCGAGCGCACTCCAGTGCGGCAGACGTGCCACAGGGCCTGCAGAGCGAATGCCTCCCAGGTCGCCGAGTCCCAGGATTCAATACTTCGTTCGTCGAAGCCAACAAACAGTTCTCGGTGAGCCGCATTTCCCCGGACATCTCGCATCACCCAGCGTTGTGTTTCCGATATCAACCGACCCCGTTCCGTAGCGGAGACATCTGAGCGACACCGCCGCAGAGCATCTGTCTCTTCCATAAACCAGCGTAGTTCGTCTGCTGGTCCAGTCCAGATCGGGCAGGTTAACATCGCCAAGCGAAGCTCAAGTCGTGAAACTAATCCGACCACCAGGTCGTTCGCTCGGTCGCCCAGATCGGCCTGAAGAATGGTTCGAAGACTGTCGAAGCGGATACGGCCACGGACCAACTCGTCGCGATAGCGATCCTCACTGAGATACGGCTCACAGCCAAAAATGCTCGCGGCCTGTTTCACTGCTGTGTCAAACGGCAGATGCTCGAATGCATGCAGGGTGTTGTGATGAATGAAGACCGTGATCGGTCCCTGCGCAGGCAGCAAGTGAGCGGCGTGGTCGATCTCCACGCGGAGTCGTTGCAGCAGATCGGTGGTTGAGCTAGAAGCGGAAACGTGGGTAGGTAGATCAGTTAACGGAAATGCTGTCATTCTATTTTTTCAACCCAGGGTCGTCTGGTTCCAACCATCTGATGCGCCGCCTGGTCTTGCTTGACCACAAGCAAGCAGCGTGCCAAGGTACGCTTCTCGGTTTCCACGAGGAATAACAGTGGATCCAAGTGCGCGACGCGAAGGGCTGATCGCTCAACGATCACCATGGTCACCAATAATCCAGCGTGCCAGTAACAGAGACGTCAAGCGAAATTACCGCCTCTATGCAGGATGCGTCTCTGAGCTGGTTTGCCGATTTACCCTACAAGATAGGATACTCAGGGCTTTAGCTGCAGTGGAGGGCACGTCGTGAGATCGGTTCGCACACGATTTGTTTGGCCGGCATTGGCGGTCAGTTTTTGTCTGGTGATGTTGTGTGCGGTTGCCGCAATCTCGTTGTTTCATCAACAGTCCACGATTGCTGCGACCCTGAGAGAGAATGTGGCCAGTCGGCGAGCTGCTGCTGATTTGCGCAGTACCCTGAATACCCTTGTGGCTCTGGAAAGGCATCAGGTTGAATCTGTGGCGGATCTGCACGGGCGGGCCCAAACCCAGCTTGTTGAGATTCAGCAACTGGCGGATCACGCTATTGAGCGTGACTTGTCGAATCGGCTCAACGACGGGTTTGCCGAGTATCTTCGCCGCTGGCACTCGCTGCCGCCTCTGACCGACCCGGACCGCCAAGCGAGCATCGCTGCTGTCACTCGTTTCCTGGAGGAGTACGTCCTCTATCCGTGTCGTGAATATGAGGGGTTCAATGACCGACGGATTGAGGAAACCATTGGTCAGCATGAGCGAGTGTTGCGACAACTGGCATGGGGGATCGCCGCTGTTACGTTTTTAGGGATCGTCGCAGGATCCGTCCTCGGTTATGGAATTGCTCGATGGCTCAGCCGATCGATTCGACGGTTGCAAATTCAAGTGCGTGATGCAGCCGGCAAGCTTAGCCCGCATCCACCGGAGATCGTGTTGACGGAAGAGGGAGATTTTCACGAGTTGCAGACGCAGATCGATCAGCTAACCACACTAATCGAAGACGTTGTCCAAACCTTACAGCAGCGCGAACGCGAAGTGTTACGAGCAGAACAACTAGCGGCAGTCGGTCAACTAGCCGCAGGCGTTGGCCATGAAATTCGTAATCCGCTGACCTCCATCAAAATGCTCGTCCAGGCAGCGTTGGAAGACAACAGCGTACTGTTTGCCGACGACCTGCAAGTTATCGAGGGAGAGATCCGACGGGTCGAGCGCCTGCTGCAAACCTTTCTCGACTTGTCGCGTCCTTCCAAAGCAGAACGCAGACCGACTGATTTGAACCAGTTGGTACAACAGGTAGCCGGGTTGATGCACGGTAGAGCCGAACGACAACGCATCACTGTCGAGGTCGACCTTCCTCCCGACGGCTTGAACGTATGCGTTGATGCGGAGCAGTGTCGTCAGGTACTCGTGAATGTCTGCCTGAATGCCATCGACGCGATGCCCACGGGTGGCCTACTTCGATTGGCCGCCCGAGCGAGTGACTCTGGAGTCCGCATCGAAGTGTCCGACACCGGTTGTGGGGTTCCTGAGCCGCTGCTCCCGCGCTTATTTGAACCGTTCTTGAGCAGTAAGGACACCGGATTAGGGCTTGGGTTGATGATCTCGAAACGAATCGTCGAGGCGCACGGTGGAACGATCACCGTATCCAATCGACGTGAGCGCGGAGCCAGGGTAGTCATCACTCTACCGGTCTCCTGATTCCGACTAGGGGAGATCCCTGCTCCACTCTCCGACCGCTTTGCTGAAGGGTTGGTTTGCCAAGTCTGTCTAGGGGAGATGAGGACCACGAAATATCGACGATTAGCTGCTCGTTTTGGATACATACACTATATCTCAGCGATTCTCTGGAGGATTTGGCCGAGGTTACTCATGCCCAAGCTTTTGGTAGTGGATGACGAAGCGGCAATCCAACACGCCTTCCAAAGAGCTTTTCGAGATAGTGACATTCAGCTGCTAACGGCAACGACTGCGGGCAGTGCGATTGAGCAGTTCGTAACGCATCAGCCGGATGTGGTGATACTGGATATTCGACTTCCCGATACGAATGGGCTTGAGACGTTCCGTCGCCTGCGGCAGCTGGAGGCACGAGTTCCGGTGATTCTGGTGACAGGACACGGAACAACCGAACTAGCGATCGAGGCCATGAAGGAGGGAGCGTTTGACTACCTGCTCAAACCATTGGAACTCCAGGAACTGCGGCGATTAATTGATCGGGCTTTGCGCTCCAGTCAGTGCATGCGAGTTCCCGCAAGCGTTCCCGGACTCGATCCAGGGCCAGCGACTGGCGACGTTCTCATCGGGCGATGTCCGGCCATGCAGGAGGTCTACAAAGCCGTTGGCCGAGTGGCTCGGCAGAACGTCACTGTGCTTATCACCGGGGAGAGCGGCACTGGTAAAGAACTGATCGCTCGGGCGATTTATCATCATTCCGATCGTGCCAACAAACCGTTCTTGGCTATCAACTGTGGGGCGATCCCCGAGAGTCTGATCGAGAGTGAGCTATTCGGCCACGAGAAAGGAGCCTTTACTGGGGCGGATCGCAAACGGATTGGTCGGTTTGAGCAGGCGCATGGCGGAGTGCTTTTCCTGGATGAGGTTGGCGAACTGACGCCGCTCGCTCAGGTCAAGCTACTTCGGGTTCTCCAAGAGCAGAAGTTTGAGCGAGTCGGCGGGGAAGAAACGATTTCTGCCAATATCCGAGTCATTGCCGCCACGAATGCCGATTTAGAGACCCTGGTTGCGAACGGTGACTTCCGCAAAGACTTGTACTTTCGGCTAAACGTCTTCACGATCCGGTTGCCTCCGCTGCGGGAGCGTGGCGATGATCTCAACTACATCGTGGAGCATTACCTGCGTCGATTTAGCCATGATCTGGCCCGTCCCGTAAGCGGCATCTCTGCGGAAACGCTGGAGGTGCTGCGGGCCTATCCCTGGCCGGGGAACATCCGTGAACTGCAGAGTGTTTTGAAGCAAGCGATTCTTCACGCCGGTGGAGCTGTTTTGCTGCCGGAAGATCTACCGTCCCATGTCCGCACCGGCACGCCGCAGGAGTCTCCTCGTGCGACCGCTCCGACCAACCACTTCGACTGGGACGCCTTCGTGGCCGAGCGCATCGCGGCTGGCAGTAATAATGTTTACGCCGAGGGGCTTGAGCGAATGGAGCGCGAGCTATTGGTACGGATACTCAAACACACCGGTGGCAATCAACTCCAAGCTGCCAAGCTGCTCGGCATCACTCGCGGTAGTCTACGGACTAAGATTCGCACCTTGGGTATCAGCATCAGTCGTGAGATCTGGTCGAATGACGCTCACGCTGATTTCTGACCCGCCAGTCAGCTATTCTTTTGAGGAGTTCTTGATCCGATTTCCCGGCATTTCCGTTTCGGCACGCCAGTTGCAACCAGTCGGATAGTTTTTCGATCCTTCTGTTCGATGACCGGGAAGGCGATGCATGGCTAGTTCTGCCAAAAACCATCTGTCTGCTGTTTCTCCGCTCGCACCTGGAATTCTCGGAAACCTTCGTTACGACTTGGTTGCTGGGTTTCTCGTTTTCTTAATCGCTATGCCACTCTGCCTGGCGATCGCGCGAGCAAGCGGCTTTCCCCCTATCGCGGGTATCTGGACGGCAGTGATTGGCGGAGTCGTGTGTTCGCTGCTCAGCAATTCGCAACTCACGATCAAGGGACCGGCTGCCGGTCTGATTGTGATCATCTGGGGGGCCGTGACCGACCTGGGCGCGGAGCTAGCGCCCGGCTTGCCGGACGCCGACCAAGCCTATCTTGGGTACAAGCTGGCTCTCGGGATTGGAGTGACGGCGGGGATTCTCCAGGTTCTGTTAGGGTTGCTCCGAGCCGGACGACTTGCTGACTTCTTCCCTCTCACCCCAGTTCACGGCATGCTGGCATCCATCGGCATCATCATCATGGCTAAGCAATTCTACGAGGTGATTGGTGTTGCTCCGACTTCGGAGGCCGGTCCGCTCACCTTAATCGCCGAATTACCTCTCAAATTCCGCGAACTGAACCCGGAGATCGCCGTCATCGGCCTGTTGGGACTGCTCATCCTGTTTGGAGTGCCGCTGTTGATCAGTCGCCATCCGTGGCTGAAACGGATCCCAGCCCAACTCGTGGTGCTGATGGTCGCCATCGCACTGGGAGCCGCCTTCGATCTGGAACATCAACACACTTACTTATTTCCGAACAGTTTCTTCGATAGCGACCACCCGTTTGAGTATGAGGTCGGACCGCGATTCCTGGTCGACATGCCCGAGGTGCTGAAGGCTCCAGCTTCGGCGTTTGCCTTTCCCGATTTCCGCGGACTGGCGACGGCCACCGGGCTGCAATATCTTCTGCTATTCACGCTTATCGGCAGCCTGGAATCTCTTTTGAGTGCCAAGGCGATCGAGTTACTCGATCCATGGCGTCGGAAAACGAATTTCGATCGCGACTTGATGGCCATTGGGCTGGCGAACACTTTGTCATCGATGATCGGCGGTCTGCCCATGATTTCCGAAATCGTCCGCAGCAAAGCGAACCTCGACAATGGAGCCAGAACTCGAGCCGCCAATCTGATCCATGGGTTGTGCTTGCTTGGCTTCGTTTTGCTGTTCCCCAACCTCATTCATCGCATTCCACTTGCGGCTCTGGGAGCGATGCTTGTCTACACCGGATTTCGCTTGGCCAATCCACACGAGTTCGTTCGTTGTTTCAAGGTCGGCAGCGAACAGTTTGTGGTGTTCGTCGGCACCATATTGGCCACACTTACAACTGATTTGTTGATCGGGATGGCGGTTGGCATTGCCCTGAAGCTTGGCTTCCACCTCTGGAATGGAGCTCCCCTGAGTGGACTGTGGCGAGCCAACGTTGAGGTACTCCAGGACACGGAGCGTGGCGCGGTTGTGGCTGTTGGCAAAGCTGCTGTGTTCACTAACTGGCTGGGGATTCGACGAGCCATTCTGGAAGCCGCTCATGGCCACGATGTAGTAACTGTAGATCTGACACATACTCAGCTGGTCGATCACAGCGTGATGGAGAAGCTGCACGATCTAGAGGTCGAATTCAACGAGTCAGGCAAGAGGCTTCGAGTGGACGGACTAGAGGCTCACGTTCCGCTGTCGGCGCATCCATATGCAGCTCGCAGGAACCCTCGCCGAGAGAAAGCTGTTTTCCCCAGCGGAAGGACTTAGCCGGTCACAGCCGGGGAGGAATTTGCGATGCGGGCCACTACGCTTCCTCCCCGCTGGCGTGGGTTTACTTGGGGCTGGTGGGGCTTGGAGGAATTTGCGATGCGAGCCCCACTACGATTTCTCCACTGCTGCTAGAGATATCAGCATTGGCATGGGGATCTGTCTGGGAATCTCTTGTCAATTGCCATCTCGCTGCTAGAATGCGAGGGTCGGAGAGGGTAAACGAGTTGAGGGTCGAGCAGAGACGGAATGCTGAAACGCCACAGTGATGTAATCTTCGACGACCAACGCTTAAAGAAGGACAGATAGCTCAGCTGGTAGAGCGAAGGACTGAAAATCCTTAGGTCGCCGGTTCGATCCCGGCTCTGTCCACTTATTGCTATCCGATGCTGACTGGTGTGAATCGACGCTAGTCTTTGTTATTTCTAAAGGTTGTGTCGACAGTTCCATCGAGCTACCTGAGTACAAAAGAAACCCTGCAACCTCTTATGGTTACAGGGTTTACCAAGAGTTGTCGAGTGCCGCGATCGTTCAGATTCGCGGTTTCAACCGGTTAATTCGCTCGGCGGAGCTGTCCCCAAAGAAATCAAGACAAGAGGTTCTTTTGGATGGCAGCAACCACTTGTCTCACCAATTCCATCTGTTGGACCTCACGGCCAATTCACCAGCACCAGCGTGGGCAACAGCGTTGCTCCGTTGATGTTGAAGGTGTTGCTCGCGCCAGGGCTACCAGCGATCAAACCCGTCAGGGTCACGTCATTGTTCAGATCCAGTTGATTGGTGCCTGTACCGAACAAGAATTTGACAGAAAATAGAGCCGGACTGGTTGGCAGGATTTCAACCAAGTTCGTCCCGTTGCCGCCGCGGAAGAAGAACATTCCGCCGATGCCCGTCTGGACACCGACTTGGTTGTCTCCGTTGCCAACGGTAACGTGAAGTGATCCGCCCAGCACTCCTTCAAAGACATTACCGTTCGTACCAAAGTTGTTGGTGCCATTTCCTCCCCACAAAGAGAGGTTGCCCCCAATAAAGCCAGTATCGGTGAACGTGAAATTGTTATCACCATCTCCTAGATTGATCGACGCCGAACCGAAGATGGTTCCCTGAATGTTCACGAGGTCAAAGATCGAGTTTAATCCAGCCGTAGAGATAATCTGTAAATTCCCCTGGATGATGGACGTGGACGGGTTGCCGACTGCACTCAATAGACTGAATTGATTGTTCACCAACGCACTGCCAAACCGGGCAAACACACTGCCGCCGATCACGGTGTCGTTCGTGTCCGGATCGGGTGGGCTAAGAGTTAAGGTGTTCGAGTTCGCTGTGCTGGCTGCTGCATTGAAGTATACGTTGCCTTGGACGGTACCGTAGATGTCGGCAAACACTCCTTGTCCCACTCCAGCTGTGGTGATCGACACGTTCTTACCAATTATGGTGGTGTTCTTCAGGGTTATATCCTGGAGGCCGAGTGCCACCTCCTCGTAATTGGTGACCGTGACGTTACCACGAACGATGCTACCTTCACCTAGCTGTAAGCCGTCGACTTTGTTGGCATTGACGCGAGCAGCTGCCGTCAGGTTACCTAGAATGCGAATCGGTCGAATTTCCGTCACAGGCAAGGGAACATTGGTGGCATGTGCTCCAATGTTGACCAACTCTTCGCCGTTGCCATTCAACACGGTCAGCGATCCGCGAATAGTGCCATTGGCTAATCCGGACGTGGCGTTGGAATCATAAATGTCGATATCGGAAGCGGTGATCGCTTTGCCGGTGAAACCTCTCCCGAGATTCAATAGTACGTTGCCGCCAATAAACTTGTTATTCAGATTGATCTCCAATCGTCCGGGTCGGCTGGGCATGTTGATGAGCAGACTACCGGGCAGAGCAAATTTCCCCAACGCTTTTCCATTATCGGTCACCGTGAAGACGTTGGGGCCTCCTGCGCTACCCTCGATGATGAGGTCGCCAGTGGGTCGTCCGGTGATGATGAGGTTGCCGGCGATGTACTTGAGCGATACGGTAGGACAGTCACGTGCTTCAAGACGTTCCAGCTGTAGGCTGGGCCTAGAGATGGTTCTCATGGGCAGGTCTCTCGAATATCAAGTGGAGCGGTAGTATAGTGGGGTAAATGATTAACGAGCGACTTCTCAGCCGGTGTGGAAATAGGAAATCACTGCCAATCTGTTGTCGAAAAGAGTCTACACGCTGTGGGAAAACCAAGTGGGCCAGAACGAGAAAAAAATTCAGGAGATACGGTCCGTTGTTTTTTGTTGTATGGGGTGTTCTGGATTCTCGTGTTAGCGAAGTATTGTCGACCTCGGATTGGCATGGGTACTAGCGAAACGGGGTAGCAGAACGCCGGCTAAAGCCTGCGACGGAGGTTCGGAGCGACAGGTAGCCGCAGGACAAGCCTAAGGAAACCGACCTTAAGCTAGAGTATTCCGCTGCGACTACCGGTTCGGAGCGCTCTAAGTCGGTCAGTGGCATTGAAGACAGGGTCATTATCCTGGTCGACTCAAGAATCATGGACGCGCTCGCCGCCAGCGATGGTCGAAAGGCCCAGGTAGACTTGGGGCGAGATTGTCTGCCGCAAGAACTGCACGCTGCCATCGCAGTAGAGGAAGTTAGCTCCGCCGGGATGCACCGAACGAAAGCCGGAGACCCAGTCCCTGCCAGCGAGGTTGTTGCCGACCGGATCGTTGCCCCAAATCGTCGGGGCACACAGCGGAACGTTCATCGGCTCATAGCGTGGTTGGCTGCCTAGCCCGTACTGAGCCGTTACCGCGAAGATCGAGCCGTACCACGGTTGAGCCGGTGTCGTCACTGAAGCAGCGCTCCACGATTGATCGATCTGAGCTAGTTGGCCGGTCAGCGAGTTGATCGCCGCTGTGGTCGGTTGGTCCAGATCGCGCACCAGGAAGCGCGGCGTTCCACCGGCGGCTTCGCCCATCGCGAAGGTGTTACTCGTGCCATCGGTGATCTGCAATAGTCGAATTCCCGGTTCGCGTTCGCTGGGTCGGATGTCGAAGGCACCACGAACCTGGCTCGGCGTTCGCCGCGCGTCGCGATGCAAAGCCGCATTCGCTCCCTTGCAGAAGGCGTAGTCGGTCGATCCCACGCGATCCGGTAACGGACAGTCCCACGAGTCGGCCAGAGCCTTTAACTCGATCGCACCGTTGGTACGATTGCTGGGACACAGGAACAGCTTTACCGAATAGCCGACCGCGACGTAGTTCGCCTGGTCGAACCAGGGTTTGTCGAAGTGATACAGCCGCTGCAAATTGGTTTGTTCGAGATAGGGCAACAGCAAAGTGAAGCCGGTATGCCAGCCGTTGGTGACGTTGTCCTCATCAGCGACCAACGCCGGAGGAAATCCGCCTCGATCGTCATGATACAGGTGCAGAGCCAAACCCAGTTGCTTCAGTTGCGACTGACAAGTCAGTCGGGCAGCGGCTTCGCGGACCCGTTGCACGGCGGGGAGCAACAGCCCGATCAGCACGGCAATGATCGCGAGGACCACCAACAACTCGATCAACGTGAATGCTCGCCGATGCATGATGGTGCTTTCGAGTGAACCTCTGGCGGAGTAGATCGGGTATGGTGTATCGTAACCCAGGACGAGCCAGGCGCGAAGGAGCGGTTGGATGATTCGGTTGGGTTGGATCGTGATACTGCTGTGCGGCTGCACGGCCTCGACGCCGCCCCACGAGGGAAAGTCGGTGGAGCAACTGCGGCGCATGCTACAGCAAGACGACCCCACGGTTCAGGCACAGGCCGCTCTGGGGTTAAGCTTGCACGGCGACGCTGCCGCCGAGGCCGTTCCTCGGTTGCGAGAACTGCTCACGTCACCGCATCCGCTGGTTCGTCGGCACTCCGCGCTGGCCCTGGGCAAGATCGGTCCCCAAGCAGCCAGTGCCGTCCCCGAGTTACTGAAGCTGCTCAAACACGAAGACTGGGCCACGCGACGACAAGCAATTCTGGCTCTGGTGTCGATCGGGGATCCGGCAACGCGGTCGGCGATCGAACCACTTTGCCGCGATTCCAACAGCCTGGTCGCTGGTGCGGCCAAGGAAGCCTTGCAGCGACTACCTTCGGAGTCACCACGATGATTGCCTTCGCCGAGTTTGAACGTCAGTGTCGAACCGTTCGGGCCGAAGTGTTCTTGGTGCTTGGATCGGGACTAGGAGAACTGATCGAGCGCGTCCAGCCGATCGCGCGGATAGGCTTCGCCGATCTGCCGGGCTTGCCGCCGGCCTCCGTCGCGGGGCACCGTGGACAATGGACGTTGGGCCGCTGGGTTGGTCGCGCCGTGCTGGTCAGCGAAGGCCGATTACATTACTACGAAGGACACGATTGGGACGTGGTCACGCGACCGATCCGCCTGGCCGCCCAGGTGGGCGTCCGTGTCGCGCTGCTGACCAACGCGGCAGGCGGCATCCGTGACGATCTCGACCCCGGCAGCTTGATGCCAATTCGCGATCATTTGCAGTGGAATCGTCCCTATCCCTGGCGCGAACCTGTGCGACCCTCACCTTACTCGCCGCGCTTGCTGCGTTATTGGGAAGCCAAACCCGCCGGAGTGTACGCCGCCGTCACCGGACCCAGCTACGAAACCCCCGCCGAGATTCGCGCCCTGCGGAGTGTCGGCGCAGATGCGGTGGGCATGTCCACCAGTCGCGAGGTAGAGGCTGGCGTCGGGGCCGGCCTGGAGTGCGCCGCCATTTCCATGATTACCAATCGCGCTGCAGGGCTGTCCTCGGCGAAACTCGATCATCACGAAGTATTGGCCGTGGGCAAGGCGGCGGCAAATCGGCTGGCCGACCTGTTGGAGCGTGTGTTGCAACGGCTGTAGGGAGCCGGTGTTTGCTTTTAGAGCGCTGGGCGTAATGGCGGAGCGCGGGCGGAAGCCTGCGACTACCGGTTCGGAGTGCTAGGTAGCCGCAGGCTTTAGCCTGCGCTGTGGGTGTGGCGAAGCACGGAGAACTGACTCTCTCCGCTCAGATCAGCGGCAAGCAACCACTAACGCACCGCGTCGAGTGGCTTCAGGCGCATGGCCGACAGCGCCGGCAGCAAGCCGCCCAGGCAACCCATGACTAGCGAGAAAACCATACCCGAGAGCAGGATCGGCCCATCGACCACAAGTTTGAGAACGACGCTTTTGCCGCCGCCGGGGCCGCTGGCGATGATGCTCGACGCGGTCCAGCCGTTGGCCAGCAGACCCAGGGCACAGCCAAGCAGCCCCCCTAAGAAGGCCAGCAACACGGCCTCTAGAAAGAACGAGACGAGAATTTGCCACGGAGCGAACCCAAGGATGCGCAGCACGCCGATATCCTTGGTGCGTTGGGCGATGGCGGCGAACATGGTGTTCATAATGCCGAAGACGCCGCCGATGGCCATGATCGCCACCACAATGAGAATCGCGCCGAGAAACTGTTCGTTAGTGGAGTTGAGACTAGCATAATATTCCGGCTCGGGAGTAGCGTTGACCGCGGGCGACTTAAAGTTCTCCTTGAGATCCTTGGCCAGGGCGGCGGCCTGCTCTGGACCTTCGGTGCGCATCACGCAGGTGGTATAGGTGTTCTTGCCGAACAGTTCACCTGCCATCTGGAACTTGGTCCAGACTTCCGAATCAAAGGTCGAACCCGCCGAACGCAAGATGCCGGTCACGATCCAGCGGTTTGGCCCCAGATCGAAAACGTCGCCGACCTCCAGCGACTTCTTGCCCTGGTCCGGTCCCAACTCGCGAGCCAGTCCCTCGCCGATGACGGCCTGGACCGCGAATTGGCCGGAACGTCCGCCAGGCAACGGCGCAACACAGGCTGGAGAAAACCATTCGCCCCCCTCGTACAGATCGAGGTTATGCACGGCAGCGGAGATGACCGGATCCTCCAGGCCGCGCACCTGAATGAAACGCCGGCCTCGCGTTCCCGTAATAGGCAGGTCCGAACCGGGACAGGAAGGTTCGCCGTGTTCGAGCAACTTTTCACCGAACCGGTTGACGCGAACCAGTTCACCACATTTGGGACATTTGCGAACCAGAATGGGCTGATTCACCACGACGTAGAGTTCCCAGGAGATCAGCGGTTTGCCGTCCTGTTTGACAATCTCAGGGTGGAACTCCAACTGCTTGATGTCGCCAAAGCCAAGGTTGCTGAACAGTTCGTCGGTCGCCCCGTCGGCCAGCACGATGACGTTGCCCGGCACGCCGCTGGACGCGGTCAGCTTGTACATCCCGTTGACGAAGGCGAGCATCACGGTCATCAGCGCGACCACCAGGGTGAAGGCCAGCGCGGTCATCAGAGTGATGCGCCAGCGCACGAAAAGATTGCGGATGTTGTAACTGAAGGGCACCTTCTTCAGCACACCGACCATCTGCAACCCCAAGATCAGCAGCAAGGCGGCGAAGAGTAGGGCCAAGCTGTAGGTCGCGAACCGGAAGGCGAGCGTGATGAATTCCATGATGCGATTCCGGACAATTACGAAATCTTCGAGAACACCTCAGCGACCTTGACCTGTCGGGCAGACCAGGCCGGGAGAATGCTACCGACAAACGCGGTCAACGCGCCGAGAGCCGGCCCCCACCACAGGGCATCTAGCGGGATGAAGAAAGCAGGGAAAAAGGCGATGGGAAACTTGATGCCGCCCAGGTAGGTATTGATGAACAGAATCGACGCCGCCGCGCTGGCCAGTCCCGCTGCCACGCCCAGCAGTAACGCCTCGCCCAGAACCAGGATCAGCACCTGTCCGGGACGATAGCCCAGCACCTTCAACACCGCCATCTCGGTGCGACGTTCGCGCACGCTGATGGAAATGGCATTAGCGATCACCAGTGACATCGTCACGAGAATTGCCGGCACCAACAGGTAACGCATGCCCCAGAGCAGGTCGCGGTAGGCATCCAGAAAGGCGGCAATGCCGCTGGAGGCGGTCTCGCACTTGACCGCCGGCGATTTGAAGTCGGGCGACTCCTCGATCTGCTCGGCAACTCGACGAAACGCCTCGCGATCCGGCACACGTAACCAGACCAGATTCAGGCACTTTTCCGCCATCGGATGAGGTCGACCGTTCTTCCGCTTCCAGGCATCCATGGCGTCGAGAATGTAATCGCGATGCATCAGCGCCGACTGATTGTAGCGACCATCAGGAAACTCGCCGATGATCTCCATCTCCAACTCAATGAAGGGATAATTGATGCAATGTAGGGTGAAGCGTTCGCCGACTTTTTTGTTCATCTGGGCCAGGCGTTCCTTGCCGATGACTACCTTACGACGATCCTTCTCCATTTCGCGACAAGCCTGATCGAGCAGATCGATCTCGCTGTCGGAGAGCTGATCCAGATCGTCCATCATGGTGTTGAAGACGATCTTGCCTGTTTTGGTGCGGATCAGGTTGCCGCGCTCGTCACGTTCGGCACGCATCAGTTTGGCGGGATCCATCGCGAAGAAGAAGACGATGTTCTCGCGGGTTCGCTTGGCAGGATCGAGCGTGCCGCCGACGAAAGTCCAGGTCATGGAATCGCTGGGACGCACATCGTTGGTCTCTTTGGCCGCCCCTTCGCTGAGCGGTTGAGCATAGGAAAACGGCATTTGTGAGGGAATCTGCCAACGTTCAGTGACGATTGCCTTCAAATCTTGACTCTTCTCCGCCGTCACTCGATCCAGAACGTACAGCACCGTCCAGACCATTGTGACCACCAGCACCAGCACGAAGGTGGCAATGCTGGTCAACGCCGTGCGAACCAAATTGCGGCGGAGACTCTTCAACATCAGGCGAGCGTAGAAGAACCAATCGTCGCGGTAAACCACTAAAAGCAAGAAAACAAGCAAGGCAACGGCGGCACCGATAACACGCCACGGACTATCGAGATACCACAGGATCCAGGCGTCAAGGTTGCTCACGGACGACATCCTCCATCCGACGCGGGCTGCTGGTCACGGCATCTCCATTAAGTCCGCCGGGGTGCAGGTCGTAAAGGCTGGTCTCGCGAACCAGCCGACCCTTTTCCAGATGCAGCACACGTTCCGCTCGCGCCGCCGCCCGTGGATCGTGGGTGACCATCAGGATGGTTTTGTTCAGCCCCTTTTTCAACTCGACGAGCAGATCGAGGATCTCTTCGGCGGACTTGGAGTCGAGATCACCGGTCGGCTCGTCGGCGACGATCAACGTCGGGTCGGTGACGATGGCCCGAGCGATGCCGACGCGTTGCTGTTGCCCGCCGGACAACTGCCCAGGACGATGCGACAACCGATTCGACAGGCCAACCAGATCCAGTGCGGTCAGCACCTGTCGCTTGCGTTCCGCGGCAGAGAGGGGCAAAAGCAGCAACGGCAACTCGACGTTCTCATAAGCGGTCAGCACCGGCAGAAGGTGGTAAAACTGAAAGACGAACCCCACATGCCGCGTTCGCCAGCGGGCCAGCTGGGTTTCCGACATGCGGCTAATCTCTTGATCGCCGACAATTAAGGTGCCAGAAGTCGGTGAATCCAGCCCCGCGATGAGATTCAGCAGCGTCGTTTTGCCGGATCCCGACGGCCCCATCAGGGCGAGAAACTCTCCCTCTGGTACGTCGAGGGTCAGATCGATGAGTACGTCAATTTTCTCGCTGCCGCGACTAAACGATTTGTGCAGCCCCTCGATTTGAACGATCGGCCTGGGAATCATCACTTCTTCTCCGGACGTAGCTCGCGACTGGGACTGACTTTTTCGTCGGCACGGTAGAACGAGACGTTGGCGCTGAGGTCGGGGCGAAGATAACGGCCGGCCTCGTCCGAAGAGATCTCCCCTGGCAGCACGCGAACACGGACGGGCACGGCCCCTTTAGCGCGATCGGCGGTCGGCATCAGCCGCGACACCTCACCCCGATAGCCTTGGGGATGCCGAGCTAAAAACTCGCGATCGTCCTTGTACGCCTCGGGCATGATCATGCAGCGTTGCCCTTCGCGGATGTTGGCGACGTCACGCTCCTGAATCGAAAGATCGATCTCCAGTTGGGTGAGATCAGCCATTTCACACAGACTGGCGGAGATGCCCGACGAGAAGGCGGACGGGTTGACGATGTTGCCCAGTTCGGCCTTTTTGGTCAGGATCGTACCGGTGACGGGGGCGCGAACTTCGGTGTTGTCCAGCCGCCATTTCGCCTTGTCCAAGGCGGCCTTGGCCTGCTGCATCTCGGCCTCGGCAGTCTTGAGTCGCCGTTCATACCGCGAGTCGCGCAGAATCCGTAGCGAGGCTTCCAGCTTGCGCTGACGGGCCACCGTCGCTTCGTAGGTGAACTTCGCCTGTTCCAGTTCCCGCTGAGCGATGGCGCTGCCGACCGACAAGCGACGATTGCGTTCATAGTCGAGCTTGAGTTGAGCGGCGGTGGCACGGGTTTCCTCCAGGTCGGCCTCGGCCTGTTTGATCTCTTCGGGCATGGTCTTTTTCAGATCTTCGTAACGTTCGACAGTAGCCTGGTAGTTGAACAAGGCCTGATGATAGTCCGACTCGTATTCGGCGCGTTCGATCCAGGCGAGAATTTCGTCTTTCTGAAACTTGTCTCCTTCCGTGAACTCGCGTTCCAAGCCGGTATCACGATCCTTAACCCGAGCGAGGCGAACCAGTTGCCCGCCAACTTTGGGACTGACCTGCACCAGACTGATGGGAATGACATAGCCCTTCGACTGCAAGACGATCTCACCGCTGGCCGCGACTGAACTAGTCGATCGCGTCGGAGCAGGCGCAACGATGCCGCTAGCAGGCGGGCTCTCGCTGTCCTCACTCGGCACCATCGAGCCGACTCGGTAGGCTCGGTAGCCGAAGGCGATCGTTGTCAGCAACAACACCACAGAAAAGATCCACGGAAGCGGTTGCAGGCGGGAAGCAGGAGACGGCTGACGACCGGACAGACGCAAGGACTGCACGCGGTCGCTAAGCCCAGATCGCTCGGAAGTCGGCATGCTTTCTCTCCGGAGGTTCTACATTATTGAGTATAAGCAGGTCCGGAGAGAAAAAGCACCATCGTCCTGGCATGGCGGTTGCGATACACTAAAAAAGACGAGTGGACCCGCCATGAACCGCATCACTATTGTTTGCTTCCTCGCCAGCTATGGACTGGCCTTCGCTCTGGAACTGCTCCAATTCTGGAGCGGTCGAGCCTCTCTGCGCTTCCTGGCGTGGCTCGCTGCCGCCGCCGGTCTGCTCGCTCACACTTTGTATCTATATAGCCGTGTACCTCCGTTGATCTGGCAGTTCAGTTGGATGCTCTTCGTGGCCTGGGTGTTGGCCGTGTTTTATCTGTGTGGCGCGATTCACTATCGCCGCCTTAATTGGGGCATTTTCGTTCTGCCGCTGATTGTTGGACTGCTTGGGCTGGGGCTACTGTTTGGCCAACCGCCAGAGACTGCTCGCGGCTTGTGGCAGGAGGATCTGCACGAACTGCACCAACTCTGGCGTCCGGTTCATGTGGTTCTGATTTTGTTGGCCACGGTCGGTGTCTGTGTCGGCTTCCTTGCCAGCTTGATGTACCTGATCCAGGCCCATCGCCTGCGCACCAAAGCTCCACCGGGACAAGGGTTAAAGCTGCTCAGTCTCGAACGTCTGGAAGCGATGAACCGTCGCGCCTTGTTGCTGGCCTTTCCCTTGTTGACCGCTGGGATGATTGCCGGCATGGTGCTGATCGCTCGCAGTGAGAGTGTCGGTTGGACCGATCCGCGCGTACTGGGCACGATGGTACTCTGGATAGTGTTCGCTCTACTGTTGTTTCTTCGCTTCGCCCAGCATCTGCGTGGTCGGCAGGTGGCTTTTCTGACGATTGTGGCGTTTCTGTTGTTGCTGGTCTGCGTGGTACTCGCCCACCCGATACCGGGAGTAGAATGACCCGGGGTGGTTGTAGAGGGTTGATTGGCTCCATGAATCTGCTGGCCATCGGCTGTAGTTATCGCACGACCCCCGTCGAAGTGCGCGAGCGTCTCGCGTTCAGCGATGAACAACTCGGGCGTGCTCTGGAACAGCTGTCGCGACAACTCGGCTTCGAGGCGGTGCTGCTGAGTACCTGCAATCGCGTCGAACTGTATGCGGCCGGCGACGGCGACCCGACCGATTACATGGCCGACTTCCACGCTCTGCCGCGCCAGGAGATTCGCCAGCATCTGTATGTTCATCGCGGCGAGGCAGCGATCCGTCATCTGTTCCGTGTCGCGGCCAGTCTCGACAGCCTAGTTCTGGGCGAGGCTCAGATCAACGGTCAGGTCAAGAAGGCTTACGAACGAGCCTTGCTGCACGGCAGCACTGGCCCGGTGTTGAATGCCCTGTTCCCCCATGCTCGCCAGGTAGCCAAGCGGGTTCGCACCGAGACCGGCATCAGCCAGGGACACGCCTCGATCTCTAGCGCGGCAGTCGACTACGTCAAAGAAGTGTTCGACCACTTCGAGGACAAGACTGTGCTGGTCATCGGCGCAGGTAAGATGGGGACACTGACGCTGAAAGCTTTACGCGGGCTGAAGCCGCGACGCATCTGGGTAACGAACCGCAGTCCGGAGCGAGCGTTGGCCATCGCTCAGGAGTGCCGCGGAGAGGCGATTCTGTGGGAACGGCTCGACGAGGTGATGGCCAAGGCCGACATCGTGTTAAGCACCACCGGAGCACCGCAACCGATCATGACCCGCGAACGCTACGCGCGGATCAGTGCCCGGCGGACACGCTGGCCGGTGGTCATTCTCGACATCGCCGTGCCGCGCGACTTCGACCCACGTATCCACGACGGCGAGACGGTCTTACTCAACATTGACGATCTCAAATCGGTACAAGAACGCACCTTGGAACGTCGCCGCGCCCACCTCATCCCGGCGGAGCAAATCATCGAGCAGGAGACTCGACGGTTCATCAAGGACTGGGCGCGACGCGGCAATGGTCCGGTGATTGAGCGCTTAACTCGGGAGTTCGAGGCTCGTCGCAAAGAGATCGTGGGCAAACTGTTCAGCCGACTCAATGGCAAACTCGACGCCGCTGATCGACAGTACATCGACAAGGCCTTTAGCCTCTTTCAGAACCAACTCTTGCATGGTCCGATTTCGGCCCTGAAGGAAGAATCGACCTCTGGAAAAGAGCAGTCGCATACCCTGCTGGAAGCACTGCGCAAACTGTTCCGACTAGAGTGAAAAAATCGATTAGATCGTTTAAGCAATTTAGTTGAGTTAATCCTGATTCAGTGATTCCTCAGATCTTGCGGACAAATTCAAGAATATGGTTCGTAAGGTCGATCAAGACAGAGCAGAGCGCGAATACGTTCGCTCGCGGTACGGGGCCAAGGGCTGCCAGGAGTCGGCCCCGCCGGACGCGGGGAGAGGGGAGTAGATGTCATGACCAGATGGTTCACGCGCGTGGCCGTCTTCGCCGCGTGGCTGGGGCTGGGCACGCAGGCACTGGCCCAGGAGGGCTTTCCCTCCCCAGTGGGGGCGGCGCGCCTCCCGGAGCCAATCAACTATATTCCAGACCAGCCGGTTCCCACCAACATGGTACCCGGACCGGTGAATCCGTTGATGGCTCCAGTCGGTCCACCACCTTCGCTCAATTTACCCGTCAACCACACCAGCGCCTTCATGCTGGATCACTATCCGCCGGAATCGAAGCTATACGCCTCACTCGGCGGACAGGGGCTACGGCGGCAGGGAATCACGCGACTGCCAGTGGCGTTCTCGGACGTCAATAGTCTGGGACGGGATACCGGTCTGACGCCGATCGGGCTTATTTCGTCAACTCTTGGTCCAGAGGGAGCCGATGCCTCACTGGCACGGATTATTAATCCGGTGCTGGACACCAAGAATGCTGAGCCGCTGATGACCGGCGGTATGCGAGCCACCGCGGGCTATCTCTTCGCCAACGTGGCGGTCGAGTTGACCGGTTTCTGGAATCCCTCAGCGACTCAGCGCGGCACAATCACTTCGCCGGGCACACTGTTCGTGCCGTTCGGTCCGAACAACGCTATCCCGGTCGGGTTCGAGGGCAATGCCAATCTCTGGCGGCAGGCCGACCTGGTCCAAGTCAGGTACACCGGCAGCGTGGCCAGCGCCGAGGCCAACTTCCGCACCTGGAACGCCGCAGTCAATGAGTTTGAGCTGATCCTCGGTCTACGATACTTCTACGCTCAGGAGCGGGTCGACATCTACACCGATGACGACTTCAACACCCGCGACATCTTTCAACGACCCGATCCGACTCGTGCCGCCACCTACACGGCGGGAGTTCGTAACAACTACCTGGGCTTCCAAATGGGCGGCGAGTACGGTACGCCGTTGCCCTTCCCCTGGCTGCACAATTCCGTCTGGGCTGTCGTGATGGCCAAAGCCTCACTCGGTCCCAACTTCGTCGAACGGACGTTCCGTCTGACTCGGGGGGATGGCTTCCTGGGCTTCGACCGTCACGAAAACTCGGTGCTGCTGGCTAGCGTGAACGAGATCTACGGCGGCCTGGACTTCCATGTGCTGGAACGTCTGCGCGTCCGAGCCGGCTACACCTTCATCTGGGCCTTGGGCTTCACTGATGCGGCTGGACAGATTGACTACAACTTCTCGACTCAGGGAGCTAGCCGAGCCAACAGCGGCAGCGTGTTCTACCATGGCCCAGTCGGAGAAATTCAGTTTTTGTTCTAAAACTTCCGCACCAGCGAAGATCACGGCCTGGCGAGAATCTCGATCCCTTAACTCGGGGATTGCGAGAGGCTCACCAGGCCACACTCATTTGACCGCCCTCTATGGAAGTGATCTACCGAGAGCGGAACTCGTTCACGGGACATTGCGCAGCGGCGGCAGCCCCCAAACGCGGATACTGGAGTCGAGGCTGCCCGAGGCGAGGTGCCTCCCGCTCAAGGGGAAGCACAACGACGTCACCTGATTGGTATGTCCCGCATAGACCTGTTCCAGGTGCTTGTCCTTGAGATCCCACAGGCGGATCTGATGATTCTCGCCGGCGGCCGCCAGCCGTCGTCCATCGGGGGAGAGGGCCACCGCCCAGACGGCTCCAAGATTGGGGAACACATGGACGGTTTGCCCCTTTTCCAGATCCCAGAGGCGCACCGTGCCGTCGTAGCTACCCGAGGCCATGAGCTTACCATCGGCGCTGACCGAGATCGAGGAAACGATGCCTGTGTGCCCCGTCAAGGTACGAATTTCGCGCCCCTCGTTGATGTCCCAGTGCTTGATGGACCGATCCATGCTAGCGGACAACAGTTGATGGCCGCCTCCGCCTCGATAAGCCAACGCCGTGACCGCTTCTTTGTGTCCGAAAAATGGCTTGAGAGTCTTTCTGCTATCCGCGTCAATCCAGCGGACGATCTCGGCGGCAGCGGTAAACAGTTCATTCGTCGAAAGCCCATACAGGGCACAGCTGACCTTGGCAGCCTCGTGAGGATACATCTTAATCAGATCTCCTTTAGCCGCGTTCCAGGTGCGAACACTGTTATCATTACCGGCAGTGATGAGCTGCTGACCATCGCGACTAAAGTCGACCCAGTTGGTGCCGCCCTTGTGTCCCGAGAGCGTGACGAGCGGCTTTTTGCCAACCAGATCCCAGATCTTCACTGAGCCATCTTCACCGCTGGACGCCAACCGTACTCCATCGGTGGCGAAAGTAATGTGAGTCACCCCCTTGGTATGTGCCCGGTCCAGATGCAGCGAGAAATGAACGCCTTCCGGAAGCGACTGAAGTTGAACAGTTGATGGCGGCGGTGGTTGTTGCGGTTGCTGAACGACCACGACAGGCGGTCGTTTTTCATCGTCGTCCTCGTTCTTCACCTTCGGCGCGGGCGGCGTAGGCCCAATCACCAGAAAGGCAATGACGCCTCCCACCATCGCCAGTACCCCGAACACGACCCCCACCAAAGCCAGGATCGGCATAATCCCCGAGGACTTTTGCACTGGACGCGGCCTCGGTCCTCGACGTGGACTATCGTCATCGTCGTCGTCACGAGAACGCAGGCGTGAAGGAGAAACGGGCGGGGCTGGCACGATCTTTTTGCCCGATTTCGACGAGGCCGAGGCTTGCTTGCGCCGTGCCGAAGAACTTGAGCTGGAGTTGGAACCCAAGTTGGAGGTCGAGCTTTTGCTGGAACGGTGGCTGGACGTTGAGCTAGCAGGTCCCGTTCCTGGTAAGTACGACGACGTTGGCTTGCCATTACTCTTTGTCTGGCGAGCTGGCCCCTGGGGAGTCGGCAACGTGGCGCAGAAGGGGGCCAACGCTTCGGCTACTTCGGCACAACTGGAGTAACGCGCGCTGGGAGCCTTAGCCATCATCTTGGCTACCACTGCCGCCACCTCAGCGGGAACGTCGGGACGACGTTGCTGCAGTGCAACCGGATCGCGCATCTGATGCCAGAGCAGCTTTTGCGTCACCGTTCCTTCCGCGAAGGGCGGGGTTCCGGCCAACAGGGCATACATCGTCGCGCCGAGGCTGTAAATGTCGGCACGCAGATCGACATTGTGCAGATTGATGGCTTGCTCGGGAGCCAGATAGTCCGCCGTTCCCATAACGGTGTGTTCGTCGAACTTCTTGGTCACTGACTCTTGGCCATCGGGGGAGAATCGAGCCAAGCCCATGTCGAGGATCTTGACTACGCCCGTGGGATCGACAAGGAGATTTCCCGGCTTGATGTCGCGATGAATCAGCCCTTGAGCATGGGCATGGTCCAGCCCCAGAGCCGTCTGGCGGATGTAGTCACAAGCGATGGGCACCGACAGCGGCCCGCTGGTCTGGAGTACCTGTTCCAGACTGGGTCCGTTGACAAACTCCATCACCAGAATGAAGAGTTGACCCTCTTGGCGAAAATCGTAAGCGCGAACGATATTGGGATGGTCGAGGACGGCGGCGGCCTGAGCTTCACGACGAAACCGCTCCAGAATGGCGGGATCGTTGGAGATGGACGGCGGCACCACTTTCAGAGCCACACGCCGCTTCATCACTTCGTGTTCGGCCAGATAGACCGTCCCGGTTCCGCCAGAGCCAATCCGTTCCAGGATCCGATATCCGCCAATGTTAAATCCCTTGTACCGTCCTTGAAGGAATTGCTCGGCTTGAAAATTGGTCAGCAGTCCTTCGCGAACGAGCAAAGCAGCAAACTTCTTGGGGTCGGGCGGCAACGTGTCGTCCTGGCGGCGTCGTTCGAGGTAGGCATCGAGACGGCGGGGATCGACCTGATTCGATTTTCGCACAAGTTCGAGAAAGTCGTCGATCGTATCGGGTGCCGGCATCTGTTCCCCCAACGTCGGTGTAAGGTCCCCCCTCAGCAAGAAATGGTGGAATGGGATCCTTCCGCGGAGATCGCGGCGATCCCTAGCCGAAGGGGTAGCAGTCATCCCGTAACCAAAGATAACTATATGCTATGAATGTAACATCTACTTTGAGAAGACGGGAAGAAAAATCACAATGTGACGGTTACTCGTCCGACTGTAAAGAGAGAGGCTACGGATAATCGATGCAGCTGATGTGACTGAATCCCTCCTCTGAACTGGGGATTGTCCGAACTATGCCGCTGGCGAAGTAGATCGCAGGCTAAAGCCTGCGACTACCTGTCCTAATTTGGTAGCCGCAGGCTTTAGCCTGCGAACAATTTTTTAGCCTGCGAACAGATTGGTAGCCGCAGGCTTTAGCCTGCGAACAGTTCTTTAGGCTTCAGCCTGCGAACGGATTCCGATGGGCGCTGCTACTTCGCCTTCCGCTTCGGTAGTGGGTAGGCAAAGATGTCCTGCAACAACTCCGAACGTGAAGACTGCGACAACAGCGGCAGCACGTTCGGCAGCGAGTAATAGTCTCCAGTGAAGTGGAACACGCTCACTGGAATGCCGAGTTTCTTGCACGTCTTCTCAATGCGATCTGTTGCCGCTCCGACACGGAGGATGACGACGTTGGGCGGAACGCGCATCTCCTTGACGTACTGCGTGTAGGCCTCGCTGAACATCGGAGCCGTGTTCTCCTCTTCATCCGTGACGAAGACGAGCTGTTCGACGTACTGCTTGGCTTGCCGCAGCGCGTCGATGGCACAACCGATCGACGTACCACCGCCTGGTCGGATGCCCTCCAGGGCCGCCTCCCAGGCCGACAGATCGACGCCGCGCGGCGTCAGCATCTGGGCCGATGTATCGAAGACGTAAGCGAACAGTTCGGAATCCGTCACCGCGCTGAGGAGTGCGCCGAGCCGCTTGCCGACTTCCAGCGCTACGCTCATTGAGCCGGAGCGGTCCAGCAGCATGGCCGTGGGGCGCAAGATCCGCCCTCGAGTGCGAACGCGAGCATTGGTGACCTCGCGCAGCGACTCTGCCAGCTCCTCCGAGACACCAGCGGCTTCGGCGGCCACGTCTGCCTTGTACGCCGACACGCGCTCATCCTTCTTGGCCTCCGCCAACTTTTGCTGCACCAGCTGGTGGATCGCCTCGTCCTGCAGCGAGCCGCGCTTCCGAAGCGAACCGATGCTGTTAATCAGTTCCATCGGAGTCATCGTCTCGACCAACGCGCGGACGACGTTCGGCGACATTTCTCGGACTACCGACACCGCCACCTTGTAGGGGATCTTGTGGGTCCGAATTGCCTCGGCCTGCGCGTCGCTATTCGTCGCGCGAGCCAGCTGCTTCAGTGCGAACAGCTTGCTGTCCGGAGGCGGAACTTCGTCGAACAGAATCTGCTGCGCTCGTGCATCCGGCTTGACGTGCAACAGCGCGTACAGCCGCTTGATTGCCTTGCGGGCCGTCAGCACTGTACGGTCGAACCACTCGGCGTTTTGCTCGCGCTGGCGTAGATAGCGCGTGACCTCCGTGCGCAGCGAACGTGGCAGAGCGGTGAACAACCCGATCTCCTCGATCTTGGTCTCCTTCTTGTCGCGCCGCTTGACCTTCTTGCCGAGGATGAAATCGACGACGCGAAGCACCTGGAACGGCGGTAGCTGGCGCAGCAGCGCCAAGCCCACGTCACGATGTCCCTCAAACAGCGACAAAGCCAAGATCACCACGAACATTTCCTTGTGGTCACGGACTTCGCCCTTGTCGAAGTACCACGCCGCCAGGTGAACGTAGAAGCGTGGATCTTTTTCGCACAGTTGCTGATGGACCGGCCATAGTTCCATCAGTTGGCGATGCGGCGTGGTCAGCAAGGTGTTGAGAATCTCCAGCCGTGGGTCGGACTCTCGGATCTGGCTCATGGGCAATTTCTCCTGCTGACGGTGGTTGTATTGTCTTCAAGACAGCGCCAGATCCGATGGGGTTCACCGGTAGCGTGTTGGAATCCGAGTCGGCCCGTTAGTTGAGATCCTCTCGCCCCTTTGGGGAGAGGAGAGAAAGGACTCGTCCGAACATTTCAACTTGTGTAACTCCTACTTTTTAATATCCATTTTTCGATTGCGTAATTTCTACTCTTTAATAACTATTTTTCGACTCTAGTTATCTCGTATGACATTGTGCGGATTGACCCTGCCGCTCCGTTCGTGCTATAGCAACAGCGAGAAAACGTGGTCCGAACGCGAAAGGCGTGTCGTGGGTAGGTTCCGCCTGTTGCCGTGGGAGTATGGCGTTCGCAATCTGTTTCGGCGACCGAGTCGCACGGTGTTGACTCTCGTGGGGTTGACGCTGGTGGTACTGTTGGTGCTGACGGTCGTCGGCTTCATTCGCGGATTGGAAGCGAGTCTGACCATCAGTGGCGATCCGCGCGTCGTGTTGGTGCATGCGCCCGGCGGGTCGGAGAATGTAGAAACCTCGACCGTGGCAGGACGGACGGGGCCGGTGCTGGCCGCCAGCGTCGCCGCCATCCAGCGCCGCTACGGGCAGGCTTACGTTTCCCCAGAGATTTATCTCGGCACGCGCGTCACCCTAGCGAAGCGCTGCGACCCGACGCTGGGACTGGTTCGCGGCGTGACGCCCTCGGCCCAGTTGGTGCGGCGACAGGTGCAGCTCATCGAGGGGCGCTGGCCGGGTTCCGGCCAAGTGATCGCTGGTCGACTGGCGGCGGCGAAACTCGGCTGTCGCGACGACGAGCTAGCCCTCGGACAAACTGTCTCGTTCGAAGGCCGCACCTGGACCATCTGCGGTCGATTTGCCGCGGGCGGCAGCGCGTTGGAGTCAGAGTTGTGGTGTTCTCTGTCCGAACTACAGACGGCGATGAAGCGGCAGGATTGCAGCCTAGTCGCCATCACTCTGGCTCCGAGAACCAGTCCCGCCGACGTGGACGAGTTCTGCAAGGAGCGACTCGATCTAGAGATACAAGCGACCTCTGAAGTTGAATACTATGCTAACCTTCAGAAACACTATGCTCCGGTGCGGGCGATGGCTTGGCTGATCGTCGGATTGGTCACCGCAGCTGGCGTGTTCGCCGGCATGAACGCCATGTACGGCGCGGTCCTAGGTCGGGTCAAAGAATTGGCCACGTTACAGACGATCGGCTTCACACGCCGGGCTATCCTCATCAGCCTGATTCAGGAGGCCGTGCTACTTGCCGCTGCCGCTTCGCTGGTGGCTTCCGCGTTGGCGGTGCTACTGTTGAACGACTCAGCGATACGTTTCACTATGGGAGCGTTCACGCTGCGGATCGACGGTCCAGCGTTGCTGTGGGGCTGTGGCGCGGGGTTGCTTTTGGGAGTGCTGGGCGCGTTGCCTCCTGCCTTTCAGGTGCTGCGGCTGCCCATCGTCGATGCTCTGAAATCAATATAATACTACTATCAATATCTGGAAGAGGGTTTTATGTCTCGACTTTTGCTGATCGGCCTGTTTGGCATGCTGCTCGTTGGTTGTGGCGTTTCATCCAGCGACCCTCCGCCGCTACCGACTTCCGCGGAGGCTGTGGCCGAGGCCCGGAAGCTGCTCGTCGCCTCGGAGCCCCCTTCCCCTCAGAGCGTGATTGAGGTGCGCCAGAAGGGTAAGCACGGCGACGCGGTGGTGGTGATCGGCCAAATTGGCGGCGAGACGAAGCCGTTCATCGAGGGACGAGCGAGCTTCTTGCTCGTGGATTCCTCGCTGAAACCGACTCTGGAATGCGACTGTCCTTGGGACTTTTGCGAGTACAGGAAAGCCGACCTGGCTGCTGCCCGCGTGAGTGTCAAGTTCGTCGACGCCTTGGGAAAGACACTGCCGGTCGATGCTCGCGAAGCCTTCGGTGTCAAGGAACTGTCTAAGGTGATCGTCTCCGGCAAAGTGCAGCGGGACGACAACAACAACGTGGTGATCGTCGGAACGGGATTATTCGTTCGTCCCGAGGCTAAACCATGAACCCTCAGCTCGATCTGAGCCAACTGGCCATCCAACGCGTACCGTCAACCAAGTCAGTTGACGTTCGCCGCCGTCGTCATCTGCTGACGCGATGGATTCTGCCCGGACTGCTGCTCGCTGGTTTCGCCGCACTGATCACTTATGCCGCTCGGGAGACGTTTTCTCCACCCCGCGTGGTAACAGTGATTCCCGTGACGCTGTCGCAGCAGGCGTTGGACGCGCCGGTGGATACGCCGTTGTTCCGCGCCGCGGGCTGGGTCGAACCTCGACCGATGCCCACGGTGGTGACAGCGCTGGCCGAGGGAGTAGTAGAACAGTTGCTGGTCCTCGAAGGGCAAGAGGTGAAGCGGGGCCAGGTTGTGGCGCGACTTATCGCCGAGGATGCTCGGTTGGCACTGGAGGCGGCCGAGGCTGAGGTCGAACTGCGGGAGGGCGAATTGGCCGCGGCCAAGGCGTCCTACACCGCGGCGAAAGAGCGGTTCGAGTTACCGGTCCATCTGCAAGCGGAACTGGCCGAGGCCGAAACCGCCCTGGCTCGGGCGGAGTCGGACTTAGCCGCTTTGCCCAGTCAGCTGGCTACTGCCGAAGCTCGCCAGGCTTTTGCCCGACGCGACTACGAGGGGGCACGGCGTTCCGGCACCGCCGTTCCGACAATTACCGTCGAGAAGGCGCGCACCGAACTGGACACGGCAGCAGGCACCCTTCGCGAGCTGCAAACCCGAGAGAAACGCTTGCCCATCGAGATCACCGCGCTGACCGCTCGGCGCGATGCCTTGAAGCTCAAGCTCCAACGTAAGGTGGACGAGCGTCGGCAACTGGGCGAAGCGGAGGCAGCGGTTAAATCCGCCGAGGCCCGGTTGCGACAGGCTCGAGCTTCGCGCGACCTGGCCCAACTCCGCCTGCAACGCATGGAGATTCGCTCCCCAATCAACGGTCGGGTGCTGGCTCTGGTGGCTCGCCCCGGCACCCGACTTAACGGTATGACCACCAGTTCACTTCAGGACTCCAGCACTGTGCTGACTTTGTACGACCCCAGCAGTCTGCAAGTACGGGTGGACGTTCGGCTCGACGACGTGGCCAAGGTGCAGCCGGGACAGAAGCTCCGCATCGAAACGGCCGCCTTGCCCGACACGCCTTTGCAAGGCGAGGTGTTGCTGGCCACCTCGCAGGCGGACATTCAGAAGAACACACTGTCGGTCAAAGTGGCGATTCATGATCCGCCGCTTACCCTCAAGCCGGAGATGCTCTGCCAGGTCACGTTTCTAGCTCCGCCACGTCGGCCCGGTTCCACCTCCTCCGACACCCAACGACTGTTAGTTCCCCGACAACTACTAGACAACGGCGGATTATGGGTGGTCGATCCGCTGAGCGGCACGGCCCGCTGGCGGTCAGTCGAGTTGGGGTTCACTGCGGGCGAATTAATCGAAGTGGTGCGTGGCCTGGCTTCGACGGACAAACTGATTGTCGCCGGTCGTGAGGGCCTGCGCGAGGGCACTCGGGTTCAGGTCCGCGGCGAAGACGAAACGCTCGGCTTGACACCAACGACAGCCACTCCCCGCCGTTGAACATGGAGGTTGAAAGGGCATGACGAGTACTAGTCCTGTCCAATTCCAACTAATTAGTACGCGTTACAAAATGGCGTAGCGGAGCGCAGGCGAAAGCCTGCGACTACCAATTCGGATGGTCAGGTAGCCGCAGATTGACTTGCAGGTAGCCGCAGCCTAAAGCCTGCACTGCGCTTGCAGGTAGCCGCAGGCTTTAGCCTGCGAAAGCAAGTTTCCGCCTGCTGCCGCTACACCATTTGGAGAAGGGCTCTATATAGTTTTTTGCCACTTTCATCCTGGGGTCTGCAAACAGCCACAACGTTCTCTGTAAAGTAAAAGTTCCAGAAGTGGCAAATCCAGGGTGAAAGTAATTGAATAAAAGCTAATTTTGATACTAGTTTGTTCAGGAACTGGCAGATCCAACTGCATGGTCGATTGTGCTGCCCCAAAGATCTTCCATGCACACTAGCTTCGAGTCAACGATCATGAGCCGACTTCTTGTCCTGACTGTATTGGGATTGCTCAGCCTCCATGTCCATGCGGCAGATCCGCCGAAACCGAACGTAGTGCTGTTTTTAGCCGATGATCTGGGTTATGGAGATCTGGGGTGCTACGGACATCCTCGCATCAAGACGCCTCACTTGGATGCCTTGGCCAAACAGGGGGTGCGACTGACGCAGTGCTATGCCGCCAGCGCGGTCTGTTCCCCTTCACGATCGGCGATTCTCACGGGGCGTACACCGCATCGCAATGGGGTCTACACATGGATCGCCGAGGGCAGCGAAGTTCACCTGCCTCGGACGGAGCTAACCCTAGCCCGGCTCTTGAAGGAAGTTGGCTACACCACCTGCCACGTCGGCAAATGGCATCTCAACGGTAAGTTCAACCACCCTAGTCAGCCGCAACCCAACGATCATGGCTACGACCACTGGCTGGGCACGCAGAATAACGCTGCCCCAAGCCACAAAAACCCGACTAATTTTGTCCGTAATGGCAAACCGCTCGGGCAACTCCAGGGCTACTCCGCCCTGCTGGTGGTCGAAGAGGCGATCAACTGGCTGAAGACCAAGCGGGAGAAGTCGAAACCGTTTTTCCTCGCCGTCTGGACTCATGAGCCGCACCTACCCATCGAGACCGACCCGGAGTTCCAGAAACTCTACGCCGATCTGGACGAAGACTTCCGGCAACATCACGGCAATGTCACCCAACTCGACCATGCCTTCGGCCAATTGATGCGAACCCTGGATGAGCTGAAACTGACCGACACGACCTTCGTCTTTTTCACTTCCGATAACGGACCGGAGGGCGACGGCCTAAAGGGACGGACACGGGGCAGTACTGGCGGTCTGCGTGGACGGAAGCGTTCGATGTACGAAGGTGGTATCCGCGTGCCGGGTCTGGCTCGCTGGCCAGGACGCATCCCGGCGAACAGCACTGTCGATGCTGCGGTGATCGGTTCGGACCTCTTTCCGACCATCCTCGGATTGTGTGGAGGCAAACCGCCTCGCGACCGCATCCTCGACGGCACGGATGTACTTAAGGTACTGACCGGCAAGGCGGCCAACGTGGAGCGAAAAGTTCCCCTGTACTGGCGGCTGAACATGGCTCCGAACAACCTGCACCTGGCCATCCGAGAGGGGGACTGGAAGCTGCTGGCTGCACAAAATTTCTCTAAAACAGAGCTTTATAATATTAAAACTGACGAGAAAGAAACACGCCAACTCCGTGCTCTTGAGCCGGAACGTCACGCCGCCCTGTTGAAGCGACTGAAGCAGTTGAACGCTGAGATCGAACGGGAAGGACAAGACTGGTGGAAGCGGCTCAGTCCTAACGGCGGTTTGCCCCTGAAAAAGAACCGCTGAGCAGTTTCACCCACTGGTTAGTCAGCGCGGACTTGGCCGCGCTGTGTCGCCTTACTGCCCTTCGCAGGAGCAATGGCCCCCTAGTCACATTAACCGTGCCCCGTCTTATTTGGGGAGAATGCCCGGCTCGGCATAGTTTTTGGCAGCATCGTCCAGGACCAGCACCCAGTCGAGCAATTCCCCGACATCCGGCGGAGTGAAGACGCGTATCCCCGTGTTGGGAAAAGTGCCAATCAACCTAGCCTTACCATCGCGAGGGTTGTACCACCAGGCTTTGACCTTTGGACCAGTGAGTTTGTCCATCCGCACCCGGAAGGAACGACCAACGGGAGCATAAACCATCGCGTAGCTTCCCGCCTCATCGCGCGTGGCCACGAAACGGCGGATCCCCGCTCCAGGAATCACCGCTGGTATTTCAGACGGTACAATCAATGAATCGTCGGGAATGCGGCTGAAAAACGGACGCGACTCAAGCAGTCGGCGACCATACCGCATCTGTCCCGCTCCTGGTTGGTTCAAGGCTTCCTCCCACGTCATCAGCGGATAATTGATCGGCGCTCGGCCCTTTTGATACATTTGCCAGACGCTATGGTGCCCATAGGTGTGCCCACACGCCCCAGAGAACAGGTCCCAGTACAAAGGGCGACGGACGTCGGCAGCGGTCGAATAACCGAGTTCTTTGGCGCGAAACGACACGGGATGATCCTCATAGATCGGTTCACCATCGAGGACCGGCTTGATTGGTTTCAGGTCGTAGTCTCGCCGTGTCTGGTCATAGCGACCGGTGAATTCAGCGGCGTGGCCGTTCTGTCGCATGTTGAAGTCAAGCCACTCGTCGGCGTGGAAATACTGGCTGGATCCCTCGCCGCCGCGCGGATGGAAAGTCATCAGATGTGTGCCGCCGTCTCCCGCGCGAAGCCCCTTAGCCATCGCGCGCAGGATGGCCTTGTGTTGATCGGTCTTGACGCTGCGATCGCCGCCGAGAATCCAGATCAGGTTGGCCTGGTCGCGGTAGCGTTTACCGAGCCATTCGCCATAGACGGCGGCATTCTCCGGAGTAAAGATGACCGGACCGTTGCCGCCCTGGTCGGCCATCCACTTGTCACCCCAAGTCGGCAACATGCCAATGACCAGACCGAGTTCGCCGGCACGCTTCACGATCCAATCGACGTGCTCGAAATACTTCTCGTTGGGCCTAGTCGGATCATTGTCAAAAAGCGGAGTTTGCCCATAGGGATTAGGGGCTTTGAGGCCATCCAGTTCGGCCAGCACCACTGCCTGAATGACGGTGAAGCCCTTGGCAGCACGATCGCGGAGGTACTTCTCGGCCTGCTCACGATTCAGGCGATGGAAAAGCTCCCAAGCCGTGTCTCCTAAATAGAAAAATGGCTTCCCCTCGCTGGTCATCAGAAACCGTTTGTTTGCGCTGACTCGCAGGGGGAAACTTCCTGGCGTCTCCACGGCGTTACTCCGCTTCGAGGCAAGGAGTGAAGCGGGCAATCCTTCCGCCGCCACGACTCCCGAGTAGGCCAGCAGGGCAACGACCACTCCTCGTATGTGGTGAACCACCTCCCAACTCCTTTCAACGAATGTGCCTGGGAAACCAGCAACGACCGCCGATAGTCACTATGGAACAGCACAGGAAAAGCAATCCCTCCTTTCTTCGCTCACTTGGCTCGTTGCCAGCAATTCTGCTAAGCTGCTGCGACGATTGCACCGCCGGGCTAGCAAGTTCAACCCCTTGATCGCATCTCTCCTCATTCCATAGCTGAGATCTGCTTGTGCGTGACATCACCCCTACCTCGGCGTAGTTCGGAGGGCGCGCCCCCTGATCAGGCGGATTAGCATGACGGACTTGCTACAATCCCTGTGGAATGCTGGTGCGATTAGGCACTGCCAGTATTAAGCCGCGACATCCCCCTGAGATCGATCCGTTTTCTGAAGGTGCAGCGACATGTTGCGAAAGGCCGTGATAGTGACACTCGTACTGTTACGAGGTGGGATCGCCTGGGCCGACGTAGGAGATCCGCAAGTCGGCACCGATCATCCGTGGTATCCCGGCGAACTGTCTTGTTCCACCTTCGAGCGTCTGTTCGTGACTCAGGCAGCCTTATACCAACGTGTAACTGCACGTCCCGTCAAGACGGAGGAGGACAAGGTTCTCGCCTCGTGGTTGTGGCGCAACACCCACTACTGGCACGGCGAGGAAGGCGGACAGGATTTGTGGGGAAAGGGGCTGGGAAAAGGAGCGGATCCTAAGCAGCGCGAATACTGGACCGGCTTATTTGCCCACGGATTTGCCCTCTGTGGCACAACGCACGCCCAGTGGGTGGCCGAGATGGAAGTTCTCCTGGGCCATAGTCGTGGTCGCAGTGTCGGCACCAAGGGCCACAATTCATTCGAGGTTTTCCTCAAGGGCGGCGAGTACGGGAACGGTCGTTGGGTGCTGCTCGATCACGATCTGTCTACGGTGATCTTCTCACCGGAAGGCAAACGACTGATGGGGTTGGCCGAGATCGCGCCGAACTGGAAGCAACTCACCGATCGAAGTTTCAAGCCAGAACGGCAACGCGGTTGGTTACCGTGCGGCCTGTACGCCGATGATGCCAGCAGTTTTTCCCAGTTCGCCGTTGCTGAGTATCTCAGCGGCTACAGTGGTCCACCGCCCATGATCCACCTGCGGCGGGGCGAGAAACTTCGTCGCTATTTGAGGCCTGGCTTGGAAGATGGAAAAACATTCGTCTTTTGGGGAAGGAATTATCGCACCAGCGGCATCCCAGGGCCGGAACGTTCCCGAACCTGGGTCAACCAACCAGACAAGATGTATCAATCGAAAACGGGCACCCCTCACCTCGACGGACAGGTTCGTTTCGCCAACGCGGTTTACGTTTACAAGCCTGACTTTAGCGGCGATTACCGCGAAGCCGTGGTGTCGGAGGACGACCGTCAAGTGACGCTGGAGTTTGCCACGCCCTACCTCATCGCAGCTACTCCCGCGAACGATCAACCCTGGGGAATTTACGCTCCAGGGGCACGCAACGGCTTGGTCCTTCGTGGTTCGTCTTTGGGCAAAGTTTCCGTCTCGGTCAACCGCGGCTTGTCCTGGATCGAAGCAGAAATGACCGAACGAACCCTCGATCTGACTGATGGGGTCAAGGGACATCGTCAATACTGGCTTCGCCTGCATCAACCGGCGAAGCAATTGGTCACTAGCGACTTAACCATCACCACCGTTTGTCAGTGTAACGTGGCAGTGCTGCCTCGGCTGAAGGACAACGGCTGCCGCGTTTCCTTCGAGGTTGGACGACAAGCCCAGGTTAATGGTGGTCCGAATTTGCCACAAGTCTTGCCCCACCTCGTTGCCGGAAAGATCGATTCGCCAACGGTCACGTTGAAAGTAAGCACTCCACGAGGCGAGCCGATCCGTCAGATCTACGCCGCCGCCCACGTCCGCTCCGGATCTCCGCCCGATCCGACGATCACTTATCAGATCGATTTCTCCCGCGATGGAGGCCAAACCTGGCAACCGTTGCTTAAGGATTGGACCGTGCAGCGCCAAGGGGAGGAGCCTCAAGATTTTTGGAGTCAGAGTTTCTGTTGGGGCCATGTCTCACTAGAAGGGGCAACCAAAACGGTTCAAGTGCGGTTCACGAACTCCGCCAGAAAGGCCTACCTTCGTCCAGAAGTCCACTTGGTCTATGCCACCGCACCGCCTGATCCGACGCGCATTACTTTCGCTTGGAGCGACGATCACGGCACTCACATTCACAGCCACATTGCCAAGGGCAGCAAAGACGAGTGGCTCATCCCAACTGGGCGAAACGTACAAACCCAGTGGGTGGAGTTTGAGCCAGTTAATTAAGGCTCACCTCGCTGCAGTCCGGCTGCGGTGGACGGCTCGCTGAATGCAACAGCAGGTACGGTCGCTTTCCCGGTTATACCAACTACCCGCGCTACCATTATTACGCAGAACATCGAGTGAAGATGTGTCAGCTATTAACGTAACTCCTGAAACGACGAAGGCCGGCGCTGATTGGCACCGGCCTGCATCGATTGGTTTGAAGCTACCCGGCCTGGATTCGAACCAGGACAAAGAGAGCCAAAATCTCTTGTGCTACCGTTACACTACCGGGTAATCCAACTCAGCTGAGCGGTTCCGTCGAGGTCAGATGCACCAGGAAGGCCAGCTGCTCCAACTGAACCGTCAGATCCACATTGACAACGCTGATGCCGGGGCGGGTTCGGATCAACCCTGGAGCAAAGTTGAGCAAGCCCTTGATCCCAGCGGCCACCAACTCATCTGCCACATTCTGTACTGCTGAGGCGGGTACTGTCAAGATCCCTAGCTCCGCTCCCGTCGTGGCAATGATCTCTTTCATACGACTTACAGGGTAGATCGTCAGGTCATCAACGGCCTGCCCAACCTTCCGCAGATCCGAATCGAATAGGGCCACGATACGAAAGCCGCGTTCGATGAATCCATTATATCGTAGTAAGGCACGAGCTAAATTTCCAACCCCAACCAGGGCAGCCGACCAGCAACGATCGATGCCCAGAGTCGAGCGGATGGAACCGATCAGATCGTCAACATCATAGCCGATCCCTGGTTGTCCGAGCCGGCCCAGAAAGGCCAGATCTTTGCGAACCTGAGTGTCGGTGATCGCTAATGGTTGGCCCAAGCGATTGCTGGAAATGCGATGAATCCCAGCTCGCTGGAACTCCTCGAGCCGGCGTAGATACAAGCTCAAGCGACCGACGCTAGCGCGGGACAGTCGCGGTTCCAGCGAGGACTCGGAGTGGGAACGTCGTGCTGACCTGTCCTGTCGCGCCATGCCGAGGGATCACTTCTCCTGACCGAGTTCTCCCTCACAGTGTAGGCAGGGAAAAGGGGTCTGACCATCCGGGGTTCCGCGCGGAACGACTTTCCGGGTTCGATCTGGAAGCTGAGTTGTTCTGCGTGGAACTCTCCTGGTACAATTAGCCTCGCTGCCCCAGGGATGGGCCAGAAGTATTCGAGGAGGGACACTCGATGCAGACAGAGAAGAAATCACGACTCGGTCGCGGCTTGGAGGCGCTGCTGGGCGGAGATGCCGTTCCAGAAAATGCCTCTCGTGCTGAGGTGCCCGTCGATCAGATCGAAACTAACCCCTACCAACCGCGGAAAACTTTTGACGAGGATGAGCTGGCGTCACTGAAGGAGAGCATCAAGAATCATGGCGTGCTACAGCCGCTCATCGTTCGCCAAGTGGGGGATCGCTACCAGCTGATCGCCGGCGAACGACGACTACGCGCCGCTCAGGCCGCCGGACTCACTGCCGTTCCTGTCTCGATCGTCGACTTCAACGACCAACAGACCCTGGAAGCCGCTCTCGTCGAAAACATCCAACGCACCGATCTGAACCCCATCGAGAAGGCGCAGGGGTTCAAGGAATATCTGTCGCGCTACCAGATGACGCATGAGCAACTCGCCGCCCGACTGGGGATGGGACGACCGACGATCACCAATCTGGTGGCCCTGTTGGAACTGCCCGCCAACATTCAGGAGGCGGTTCGCGTAGGGCAGTTGACCCTGGGACATGCCAAGATCCTCAAGGGCATCACGGAGCCAGAGAAACAACAGGCGGTAGCACGCGAGATCATGACACGTGGCTTGTCGGTCCATGCCACCGAGGCTTTTCTCAAGCAGGGCACACCAGTCGAGGAGAAGGAGGAGGCAGCGGCCACGGTAACGGCAAAGAGTCCGCCGCCGGAGAAGTCCGCTCACGTCCTGAGCATCGAGGACGAGTTGCGCCAGAAGCTCGGCCTCAAAGTGGAAGTTAAAATCAAGGGAAAAGAGAAAGGTCAAGTCGTGCTAAGCTTCGAGACGAACAACGATTTCCAGCGTGTCGTCGAGGTGCTGCGAGCCGCTTGAGGTTGAACCCGTCTCGTTCTCCGCTTGTCTGGAGAACGAGACAGGGACGACGTTAGTTGTCATCTGGATAGGTTCTTGGTAGAGTAGACACCGTGACTCGGGGTGTAGCGTAGTCTGGCCTAACGCGCCTGGTTTGGGACCAGGAGGTCGCCGGTTCGAATCCGGCCGCCCCGACTAAATCCGCTCAATCACGCTTTCCATTCGGCCACACCGGAGCCTCGCAGAGCGAGGTTAGCCAGGTGCGCCGCGGATGCGGCACTGACCCCGGCAGCGACCGGTGCGGACGGCTGTTTGTTCTTCCGAATCGCCGTCAACCAGTTCTCTAGATGCAGCCGCTCGCCATCCGGCTTGTCGTAAAAATCGCGCCCCTTCGGCCCAGTGCCTAGGACAACCTCCTCGGCCTTCACCTTCTTGCCTGGCTCAGGTTGGATCTCAAACCGTCCGCGATCAATGTACAAGGTTGCTTCGGTGCCCATGAACTCGATCATCGCACCGGCTCGGGCATTGCTGAACGTGCCCTCAAAGTGCATCTGCACCCCACCTGGATAAGTCAGCAAGGTCTGCACTGTGTCGGGCGTCTCCCACACTCCCTTGCTGGCGAAATGTTCGCCGATGGACACCGCTTTCAGTGGATGCTCGACCCCGACGAACCAGTGAGCCACGTCCACCCAGTGAACCATCAGGTCGGTGAACAACCCTCCGCCGAAATCCCAAAACCAGCGCCAGTTGCGGAAGCGATAATCATCGAACGGCTGCTCACGAGCCGACCCGAGGAACGCCTTCCAGTTTAGACTCTTGGGATCGACTCCCGTTTTGTACCGGCGAATGCGATCGGTGTTGCGATTCCAGCTCATTCGCACCTTAAGCAGCCGACCAATCTTTCCCTCGTCGAAGCGTTTTTTGGCCTCGAGGATGTGCGGCATGCTACGTTGCTGCGTGCCCACCTGGACAATCCGATCGGACTTGGCGACCGCATCGAGGAGGCGTTGACCTTCGCTCAGTTGGTGCGTCAGAGGTTTCTCGACGTAGACGTGCTTGCCGGCCTGCACCGCGTCGATGGTCATGGGGACGTGCCAATGGTCGGGCGAACCGATCAAGACCGCATCAACGTCTTTGCGATCCAGCAACGCTCGATAGTCCGTCGTAACGAAGCACTTGGGCTCGGCGAGTTTGGCCGCCTCGTTACGCGACTCGTCCCAAATGTCGGCGAGGGCGACCAGGCGAACGCCTGGGATCTGTCGCAACGACTTCATGAGCGCGCGGCAACGGCCTCCTGTGCCCAGGCATCCGATGCGAAGGGGTTCCAGCGTGCCTCGTGCCTGAATTGCTGGCAGGGCGATGGCTGCGGTGGCGAGAAAATCACGGCGGGACAGAGTCATCGTCGTTCCCTTTCGAGGCTGGAGAGGAGTTCACGCGGCGAACGCTGGCGACGATTTTATCCTGGCTCAAACCCCGATGGCTAGTTGCACCAACACGATCAGGAACAATCCGATGCTGATGATGCCATTGACCTGAAAGAACGCCTGATTGACGCGACTGAGATCATCCGGTCGAACCAGCGAATGTTCGTAGAGCAAGAGAACGGCCACCGCAACGACTCCTAGTAGATAGACCCAGCCTAGAGGAGGAGTCGCGACGAAGTACAACACAACGAGTAGCACCACCATGAGGGCATGACAGAGCAGGGCAACGCGCAAACTAGCGGGAATTCCCAACGCCGCCGGCACACTGTGTAACTTGGCTCGACGGTCAAAGTCCACGTCTTGGCAAGCATAGAAGATGTCGAACCCGGCAACCCAGAACAGGACGGCTCCACCAAGCAACAACGGCGTCCAGCACTCCGGCGGCGACGGCAGGCCACGAATAGCAATCCACGCTGCCACCGGTGCCAGAAACAGAGACAATCCCAGCCAAAAGTGGCATAGCGCCGTGAAGCGTTTGGTGTACGAGTAAGCACAAACGAAGAGCAGCACTGGGATCGACAGGATCAGTGGCCAAGGGTTGTCCAACCACAGAAAAAGCGTCGTCGACAGGACGAACCCCGCCGCGGACAACAACGTGAAGGCCCAAACAGTTGCCGGACGGAGTGTTCCGGACGGCAGATGCCGCATCGCGGTACGAGGATTGGCGGCGTCGAAGTGACGGTCAGTCAGACGATTGAACGCCATCGCTGCACTGCGTGCGAACACCATGCCCAGCAGAATGCCGATCAGCTGCAGCCAGTGAAACTCGCCCTGAAGCTGCCACGCCAAGGCGGCGCTACTCAACGCGAACGGCAGGGCGAAGATGGTGTGGCTGAAACGAATCAGTTCGAGAAACGAGCGCAGCGAACGAAACATCAGACCGACTCCCCGGTGCCGCTTGAGATCTCTGCACTATCTACCGGCAGTGTTCTCAACGGACAACTCTCGCCTACACTGAATCAGTATGTGGGATCACAACCCTTCTCTGTTGTTGTACGAGCTAGCCGCTCTGGCACTCGATTCGGTGAGCGATCGGCAACGACGCTTGTTCGCCGTTGCTTGCCTCGAACGCTTTGCCGATCGCCTGGAAGATCCGCGCTGTCAACAAGCTCTTGAGGTCGCCCGCGCCTATGCCTTGGGACAGGCGACGGAAGAGGAACGGCTGGCGGCGGAGGAAGCAGCCTACCTGGCGCACTCGGAGTTGCGAGATGCCCGCTTCGGCGGGGAGTCGCTGTTGCCTTGGACCTGGCAACGAGATTATCTGACCCGAGCTGCCGCGTTGACTGTTTCACTAGGCATCTACTACGCCGAGGACGCCGCTGATTACCTGCGGCGATCGATGGAGGAGCAAGACGCGGAGAAAGAATCGCAAGTGCAACTATCACTGTTGCGAGAAATTCTCGGCCCCTGGCCCAGACCGGCCATTCAGCTGCGCTGGCTGCAGTCCCATGAGAGGGCGGTGGTTCACTTGGCAACCCAGATCGTCACCCATCGAGAGTTCGAGCTAATGCCGGTTCTTGCCGACGCCTTGGAAGATGCTGGTTGTGCCGAGGAGGCGATTCTCGCACACTGCCGCCAGAGCCAACCACATTGCCTGGGCTGTTGGGTGCTGGAAGCAGTGCTTGACGAGCCTTGAAGCTGATCTCATTTCCGGTACATCAAGCACAGAGCGAACATTTCTCCGAAGGCCAACCGGGAGGCACACGCTATGCGTACCGTATCGACTTATGTGGTGGCGGCGATGGGACTGGCTCTATTGGTTCTGTCTGTGGGTGCCTTCGAGGAGAAACCAAGTCCGCTTCCACGAGCGTTTATCGATGGCAACGGCCCAGATTGGAAGGTGTTGGGTCAGGATGACTTCGAGAACGTCAACTGTAACGACGACACCTGGAGTTGGAAAGACGGCACGCTCTACTGTACGGGCCAGCCGGTCGGCGTGATGCGTACCAAGAAACAGTACACCAACTTCGAGCTTGTGCTGGAGTGGATGCACGAAAAGAGTGCGGGCAACTCTGGCGTCTTCGTGTGGACCCCCCCTGAGACGCTCACCGGTTTGAAGAAGGGGGCTTTGCCTTCTGGCATCGAAGTGCAGATTCTCGACCACGGCTACACCGAACAGTACGAGAAGGCAACGAAGAAGAAGGCGACTTGGTTCACGACCAATGGCGACGTTTTTCGAGTAGGTAAGTCGAAGCTCGATCCGTTCGAGCCGAAGTCTCCCGATGGCAGCCGGAGCTTCCCCCGCAAAAACACCACCAAGGGATTCGGACAGTGGAACCACTACTACATTCGAGCCATTAATGGCGAGGTTCGCTTGTGGGTGAATGGAGAAGAAGTGTCCGGTGGAAAGAACGCTGACCCACGGACCGGCTATCTCTGCCTGGAATCGGAAGGATCTCCGATTCAGTTCCGGAATCTCCGCCTTCGCGAACTGCCGTGAGTTCGAGGGGATGGATCAGGTCTTCACAGCTGCGAGACCAAAGGTGGACGAATTCCTGGCTAAGGGGCACCCGTTGCACCGAAAATATCGATAATGTTGAACTCGAAGAGATGCCTACTAGGGCAATATCTCCCAGTTAGGAAAAAATTCGCGAAAAATATGATGACAAAATGAGACGAAGAATGTAATCTTGTCTTAACTTACCCAGCTTATTGTCAGCTGGCATGATGTCGGTGTTCGATTCCGTGAACGTCGAACACAGTGGTCGAGGACGAGCGAGAAAGTGATTTCTGGCTCAACGTAAGACCAGACATCCGGTGATCTAGACCTCTAGATCCGGCCCCTACCGGAAGGAGAAGATCGTGAGATCGAGTATGTCCCGTTTGTTTGCGCTTTTATTCTGTACCATTGCCCTGCACTCGATTACGCCCCTCACTCAAGCTGGGCCACTAGGAGTATCGGGCGACAGTCTTTTGGTGGTACGAGTAGGAAATGGCATCAACCTGCTCAGTGCTAACGCCGCTGCGGTCAGCATTCTTGAAATTAATCGTGCTACGGGAGCGCTGATTCAGACGATTGACCTACCGACGAGCGGTGCGAGCGCTTTCACGCTCGCCGGGAACGATAGAACCGAGGGTACGCTTAGTGCAGTTGGCTCGACGGCGGGAGGAAACGCTCTTTTCACTCTTGCTGGTTACAATGCCAATGCATTGTCGGCGAATGTGGCTTCCGGCACCTCGACTCGCTTGGCTGGTCGGCTGGATCTCTCGGGCACCTTCGCCTCGTTCGGCATGGGCACCGCGTTTTCAGGTATATCGGTGAAGGGGGCGGCGACGACCACGGCGGGCAACGTCTTCTGGGTGACTGGAAACTCTGGAAACAATGGTGGCCTACAGTATCGAAATGCTGTCGGAACCGTGACTAACATTGGTTCGAGTGACACGCCAAATCCCAATCAGTTGCGCCAAGTTCAAGTACACGACACGAACTTATTCGTCGCTGGTGCTGGAGCTACTCCTGGTCGCGCGATTTTCGATGTAGGCGGCGGATTGCCAACGGGCGGCAGTCCCACCTTTACGAATGCCAACACGATCAATCTGGGTGGCAAGGAATACAACTCCTTCTTCTTCACCCGAGTTGGCACTGGCACGACATGGACGCCGCCTGGAAGTGCGGATACTGGCTACGACACACTCTACGCGGTCAATTCTAATGCTGGTACTGTGGAAAAGTGGAACTTCAATGGTACCTCTTGGGAGGCTAAAGGTACTATCGTCGCTTCCAGTGGTGCTTTCATCAACGTGACTGGTGTAACCATTGGCTCTAATGTCAACCTCTACTTGACCACCAGCGAAGCGGTTTGGCGTGGAACCGATACGACCGGTTTCGGAAGCAGCTTCACTGGTACATCGTTCAGCACTTTGGTTACTGCTGGAACCAACTATGCTTTCCGTGGTATCGCCATCGTGCCCGAACCTGGTAGCCTTGCGCTGTGTGGTTTCGCGGTTGCAGGCTTCGCGGGCTACTTTGCTCGCCGCCGCAAAAGCAACATACTGCCCCAGTAAATCAGTTCTCCTTCCTGAAGGATGTGGCTAACTAGAAAGGCCTGCCAGGGTTCACGCTGGCAGGCCTTTTTGGCTTTCAGCATCTCTGGTTCACGGTTTCTTTGAGATCACGCGACCTGTCTTGCCGTCGATCTCCAGGCCGAGCTTCTCGTTCGTATCGACAAAGAAGACGAAACCGTTCATCATCTCGTGGAAAGTTTGCTGACCATCTCGAACGGTTGCAGTTGGATCGGGATTGAACGGATTGAATCGTGAGTTGTCGTAATGGGCGATCGCTTCCAGTCGAGTCCCTTTAGGCAATCGCTTTTTGCCTGGCTCCCATCGATAGGCCATCTGCCAGTCGAAATTGTAATTCGGGATGACCAGCAGCGTTTCCGAGGTGCCATCTGGATAGTGGGCCTTAAAGGTCATGTCTCGGCCACGGACGTGCATGTGGGTGAACAAGCCTACGCCGATCGAATCCTGAGCCAGCACACGACTGGCGCTGACTCGATGAGCCGGTGCGCCAGGTGGGATGGCGAACTTGGTGTCGGCGAGCAGGTGAAAGCGTAGATGCTGATCGATGCGGCCTGAAGCATACTTGAAGCCGACCGAGATTTGGCATTCTTCTGGTTTTCCGGTGGTCACATAGTGGATCTGCAACAGCAGTAGTGACCCCGCTGGAAGGCGGAATCCGATCCCCTGGTCCATGGTCATCGGTTCGCCGCCTGGCACGGTGCCGGTGATGAAGTTCTCCATCTTCCATTTTTCGCCGACCTTGATGTAGGCCATGTTACAGTGATGCAACACACGGGGATTGTCTGGGAGAATTTGAATCCCCTGTACCCAGGTATCGTGCAAGAATAGATGCGGCAGGACAACGTACTTGTAGTCGATCACTCCGTCCGCAGGCAGTTCGTGCTTGGGAGCCTTGACGATGAGATCCGGTTTGCCGATCCGCCAGCCGGACTCGGCGGCGGCGGGCGGCTTGGGTTGCTTCGCCTCCTCACCGCGCGCCTTGCCGGTGCGAATCCATTGCAGGATGGTGTCCCGCTCTTGCTCGGACAACCCGCGACGATTAGTGAACTCGATGTGTGAGGGAGCGGCGTACCACGGCGGCATCCGTTCGTCGCGGACTACCTCGGCGATGGTGTTCGCCTTGCCGGCCACTTGTTCGTATGTACCCAGCGTGAACGGCGCTGCTGTGCCCGGTTTGTGACACTCGACACAGTGCTTTTGCAGGATCGGCGCGACATGATCGGCGAAGGTAATCGTCTCGTTGGGTTTGGGCAGTTCGGTACGAGTAATGATGCAGCCATCGACCGCTGTTTCCGGAACCGCCACGTCTTTTCCGGCGAGGACCGCTTCGATGGCCTCACGAAGCTCCTGACGAGTCGGCTTGGGGATGCCGCCGCCGATCCGGTACTGATCGTCGATGCGACCGCGGTAGCGCAACTTGCGGTCAGCGTCGAGGACGGCCACCTCGGGAGTCCGCTTCACGCCGACAGCGGCAGCACATCGAGCGTCGAAATCGCGGACCATCGGAAAAGCGATGTCGAACTCCACTGCCTGGGCGGCCATCGCACGGATAGAATCTTCGCCGCCGGAGTTGATCCCTAGAAACTGAACCCCACGATCGCGATACTCTTTTTCCAAGCGAGACAAGGTCGGCAGGTAACGCTTGGCCAGGGGGCAAGTCGTGTTCACGAACGCCAGCACCACCGCTTTGCTCTTGGGTAACTCGCTCAACGACCTATTCAGATAGCGAATATCCTTGAAGCTCAAGTCAGGAATTGTGTCACCGAGCTTCACAGAAACCTCGGCGCTGGCCGAGCCAGGCCATGCCAGGACGACTCCCAGCAGGAGAGGGAAGAGACGTAGCATCGCTTGAAGTTCCTCGTTCACGAAGGTTGGAGAAAGCCGGCCGGTTCAGGAATTATCTCCGCTTCACGACGAGTTGCAAGCGTTCTGTCACGGATTGCTCAGGTGCTGGTCACGGTCGACGAATGGTTTTCGATCAGAGCACGGAGCTGCTTATAGTCGGCCTTGCCCGTGCCTAGCATCGGAATCGCTTCGACACGTCGAACTTCATCCAAGCGCATGACGCCGTGAAACCCTTCGCGAACCAGTATCTCGTTAGCCTCACGAGGGGAGATCGGCTCTGTGGTGAACAGAACGACTTTGCGACCGCCTCCCTCTTGTTCGATCCCCTCGACGGCGACACGCGGCCCATCCGGGGACGGCGGAAACAGGCGAGTGAACGGCTCTTCCAAAGCGGGCAGGGAGATCATTTCTCCGCCGGCCTTGATGAATCGTTTCAAGCGTCCGGTGAAATGAATGTAGCCCTCCTCGTCCAACGAGACGAGGTCGCCGGTAACGTACCAGCGTTTGCCGTTGATTTCCCGGAAGGGGGACGGGGAATCGCCCAGATAACCGGGAAAGACCGTCGGACCAGCGACGAGGAGCATGCCCATTTTGCCCGGAGGAAGCGGCTGGTCGGTCTCCAAATCGACGACGAGCAGTTCAACTCCGGGCAGGGCTTTCCCCACGGTGCCGCGCTTGGCTTGATGGATCGGATTTACGGACACTACCGGGGCGCATTCCGTGATACCGTATCCTTCCAGAATCTCCGCCTTGGGAGCGGCTTGGCTTAGTCGATCAAACACCGATTGCGGGCACTTCTCCGCGCCGACAATGACCATGCGCAGCGAGGTCAATTCACCCGGCTCGGCACGATCAAGAATGTAACTGACGAAAGTCGGCGTCCCGACAAGAATCGTGGGTTTGTACAGACCAATCTTGCGAGCCAAGGCAAACGAGTCTGTCGGGTCCGGATGACGAACCACACGCACACCGCTTAGCAGCGGAAATAGTCCGGTGATCGACAGGCCAAAACTGTGGAAGGCGGGAAGGAAGCCCAGGATCGAATCACGCCGATCGACCTGAAGCATCTGTATCCCACCGCGCTGATTGATAATGATGTTACGATGCGTCAAGGGAACCGCTTTCGGAGCCTTTTCCGATCCGGACGTGAACAGGATGACGGCAGGATCGTTGGGGTCGGGGCGCGGGGTCTGTCGGCGGATGCTTCCAGGCAAGAACCTTACCTGCAACAGAGTGGCCAGAGCCTCTAGTTTACCGAGCTGCTTGCGAAGTTCTTCGAGGAACAAATACTCCGTGCCGTTGACTTGAATCTCGGTTCGGTCGATAAATAATTGCGAGGTGATGACGTGCTGAAGCTCCGTCAGCCGAGCCGCGTGAGCCAAATTGGCTGGCCCCGTCGTCCAGTTCAGCACCACCGGAATCTTGTCAGCGAGATACAGTCCTAGCAGCGCCAGGTCGCAGGCCGCCGAGGCCGGCAGTAACAGTCCGACGTGCTTGCCCGGCAACTGCCGAAAGCGACGTGCCATCAGCAAGGCCCCAACCAGGACCCGTTCGTAGGTCAGTATGCCGGAACGATCATCCGCACAGACGACATCGCGGCGCGACGCCAAGGCCCGAGCGACGAACGCCTCGGGGATCGAGTCGCCGAGAATCTCGGCGAGCTGGCTACTGGGGGGAGAGAACCACACGGGACTCGGTGGCGGGGGCGGCTGTCGCTGCATCAATCCTGACGCCAGCGCGTACAGCTCGCCGACCGTTTCCGGCACCCGATCCGCGGTGAAGCCAAAGCGCTTTTCGATGGCCTGGCTCAGTTCACTGCGTAGCAAGCTATCCAGACCAAACGCATCGAGATGCATCTCGGGTTTGAGATCAGCAGAGGCGGCTCGATCACTGATCCGTTCCAGAATCATCTCGTTGACTGCCTGACGAGTTTCGTCTTTTACTTTGGAGAGATAGAAGGTCTCATTTGTAGGCAGTGGGGGGAATTCATGCGTCCGCGCGCCAAACAGAAAGTGAACCGGAACAAACAGGCGTTCCTCCGGATCGGTATTGTACCACTTCTCTAGCCAGGGGTTGAGTTGCTCTCGCTCCAGTCCAGGGAGGCGGTCGCGCTCGACGTGTTCCAGAGTAATAGTGACGTTGCGTCGCGGGGTGAAAAACACCAGGTTCGACAGTACCCAGAACACTCCTTGCAGGAATCGCTTACCCATCGGCGGCGCAGTACCATCCCAGCCGTAACTGAAGCGGCTGCCCCACAGGCCGCGAGTTCGAGCCAGCACGATTTTGGCCTCGGGCACATCCTTCAGGACGTCGGAAAGAGTTCGAGCCGCTCCGAGCCGCTCTAGACCATTGCGTTGCAAACGACCTGAAGGCCACAGCACGACGTTACGTCCGGATCGCAACGCCGACTTGACCTCCTCAATCGCCTCTAGGGTTCGCGCTCGTCCTTGTGCGCTGATCTGATCCGTGTCAGGTACGCGGATCGCTTCCAAGGCCCACATCATCAGCCGCATCACCGGTCCTTGGAAGTTGCCCTCGAACAATAGGGGGCGCGGACTCAGTCCCGGATCGAGAAAAGAGACCACGATCGGCGGATCGGCGTAGGCTGGATGGTTCGGTAGAATCAAGATGGGCCGATCGAGCTTTTTTATTTGATCGAGACCAAGAATTCGCACGCGATAGCGCAACGATAGAGCGAATCGTCCAATGAGCAGCAAGAGATAGCGACAGAATCGCAACATGATTGGGCCCTCGATCGCGGGAGATTCTGATCTGGGAATCTAGCGGAATGGCACGCGATTCGCCAGAGTTATCACTCGAATTCCCACACATCAAAGCAGCTTCATGCCTCGAAGTGGTCACACTCTCGCCAGCTCTCATTCTGAGATTAAGGGGAGAGCATCAGACAACCTCGCGTTGACCGAATCAGACGCTCCCGGCATGATCTAGACTTCCTGCCCTCAAAGGATGACGCGGAATGGAAGCTACACCTACGCTCTGGAGTCAGTTCGGTCAGTTCTGGTCGGGCCAGTTGTTCGGCGGTCCCTCTCAGGCGGAATCCGGAGCGCCTCGTCTGAGTTCGCTTGCGCTATTGGTGCTACTGCCGGGCCTGTTGCTGTACCCGTGCCTGGGGTTCCACCTGTTCGAGCCGGACGAAAGCCGTTACGCTCAGATTCCGCGAGAGATGCTTCAGCGCGGCGATCTGCTTCTGCCCACGTTGCAGGGCGAACCATACCTGGACAAGCCGCCGCTCTTTTATTGGCTAGTGATGCTGTCGTACCAGCTATTGGGAGTTCACGATTGGTCGGCTCGACTAGTACCAGCCGTGGCCGTGCATCTGACCATCCTGCTGACCTATTTGCTGGGGCGACGCCTAGTCGGGGAGCGAGCCGCCTTGTTCGGAGCGGTTTTACTGACTATCGCGCCAGGCTTCCTCAGCGTATCGCGCTTGCTGATCCTTGATGGACTGCTGACGCTGTTTGTAGTGGCGGCCTTGTTCGCGTTGCTGGAAGCCACGCAAGGGGCCATGCTACGCTGGAGTTGGTGGGCCTTCACCGCGGTCGCGCTGGGACTGGGTGTGCTAACTAAAGGGCCAGTGATTCTGCTTCTGGTCATGCCGCCATGGTGGCTGCATCGTCAGTGGACACGAACTGGAGCGAAGGTCAGCAAACTCGCCTGGGCGGTGTTGTTGGGGATCATTCTGGCGATCAATTTGCCGTGGTACGTCTCTTTGACACTGCAACTGCCTGGATTTGTTCGCTACTTCTTCTGGGAACACAACATTCAACGCTTTCTCGCACCGGAGATCCACGTTCGCGGCGTGTGGTTTTACCTTCCTTTGTTGGTCGTGATGTTGTTGCCTGCCTCGCTGCTTATTTGGCCACTTACACGATTTTATTTGTCGCTGGAAAAAGACACGGCATCGCAGCGCTCAGCGGAATTGGGGTTCTGTCTACTGGCCGGCAGCTGGGGCATTTTGTTTTTCTCGCTGTCGTCGTGCAAACTGCCGACCTACATTTTGCCCGCGCTGCCGTTTCTCGCCCTGTGCATTGGCGCGTTCCTGTCCGCAACCACTTGGCGGACGTCCTGGCTAGTCCGCTATGCAACCGCAAGTTCCGTCGCCTTGATCGTAGTCGCTCACTTCGTGGCGCTACCGTGGTACGCCTGGTATCGCTCGCCAATGAGTCGGCCCGCTGAGGTACTGGAACTGTGCCAGGATCGCTCGATGCCGATTGTTTGCTACCCGCGGAACTGTGACTCGATCGCATTCTATCTGGGCCGAAGTGATCTGCGTGTGATTCGCAGCAAAGACATTGAGGAGTTACGCACCCTGGTAAGGGTGCAACCGCGTACCGTGATTCTCTGCACGCATCGGCATTCGTTGCAGGGGCTGAAGCAACTCTTGCCTCCCGAGGTGCGCATCGTACAGGAACGCCGCATGGGACTGGCACCGATTCCCGGCGTGCCGGACTGGGCTATGAAGCCGTTGGCCAAGCTCATGGGCGAAACCGCGTTGGGGCTGGCCGACTTGGCGGTTGTCGAGATGCCCACTCTCACTGCTCAGGCGCATCCTTGTCAGCAGCAGGCCAATCGTCTACCGTAGAATATCGGCCTGAACTTACTACCGAGTGACGACATGCGTGCGCGGTTGACCGTAGAGCGTGGCTTTGCCACACCTCGCGAGACCGAACTGGAGCCAGCCACGCGACTTCGCCTTGGGCGGAATCGCGACAATCACATTATTTTGCAGGATAAACACGCTTCTCGTTGGCACGCTGAACTGATCTTCCGCGACGACCGCTGGCACGTCCTTGATCTATCGACTACGAATGGCACCCTCATCGACGGTTGCCGGATCTATTACGAAACTCCGCTGCTTCACAATCAGGTTGTCAGCATCGGAGAGGTGCAGTTGCGGTTTGAGGTGCTCAGTCAACTTTCTGAAGAAGTAACCGCCGAACGCACTCCCGTTCCGCAGACAATGTCCAAAGCGACATCGGATAGTGATGTCTCGACGTTCGAGTTTGACGAACTCAGCATTTTGTTTCGGTTCATGAACCGTTCGCTGACGGAGACAGCCCCAGACCGCATCGTGGCCGAGGCTCTGCAAGCCGTGCTGTCGCAAACGCATGCCGATCTGGCCGGTTTTCTCTCATTGGACAATATGGCAAATCTGCGGATGGTGCTGCCCGTGCAGGCGGCAGTAGATCACCACTTGAGCCGTCGCCTGACTCAGCAAGTGCAGCAGTTGGGCCGCCGGGTCTGGCTCGGCTCGGTGGAGGATCGCTCCCTGGAAAGCGAAAGTCTATCGAGCTTCCACGACGCACTGTGCATTCCGCTTCGGGCCAAGCAGCCGGGAGCCGCCGACGCTCCGTTGGGGGCGTTACACGTCTACAAAACGGCTAAGATGTTCACGCCGCGACAGGTGCGCTTCTGCGAAGTGCTGGCGGCCAACCTAGCCACGGCGCTGCACCTGCTCCGCAGCCAACGCGCCCTGGAAGCTGACAATTCTCGACTACGGGTCCATTCGCCATCGGCAGGCAGTGAGCTGATCGGCTCCAGCGCGGTGATAGGACAACTTCGCCAGCAGGTGCAACGCTTGGCCGACAGTCCCGCAACAGTGTTGATCTTCGGAGAAAGCGGAGTCGGTAAAGAGCTAGTGGCCCTGGGTCTGCACAACCATAGCAGCCGCGCCCAGGGGCCGTTGGTCATCGTCAATTGTGCCTCGATCAACTCCTCGATGGCAGAGTCCGAACTGTTCGGCCACGTCCGCGGCGCGTTCACCGGCGCGACTCGCGACCATCCGGGCTACCTCGCTCAGGCCGACATGGGCACACTCTTCCTCGACGAATTGGGCGAGCTTTCGCTCGATCTACAAGCAAAGCTGCTGCGAGCGATCGAGACGCGCAGTTTTCGTCCGGTCGGAGCACGATCGGATCAACGCGCGGACGTCCGCATCCTGGCCGCCACCAACCGTGACCTGGAAAAGGAAGTACGCGAGGGGCGCTTTCGCAAGGATCTGTTCTTTCGTCTGACGGCACGAATCAGCATACCGCCGTTACGGGAACATCGCGAGGATGTGCCCGAGTTGGTCCAGCATTTTTTGGCTCGCCTGACTCGCGAGTATCGAAGACAGGTTACCCTCTCTGAGGCAGCGATCGAGCGGCTGATGGTTTACGATTGGCCGGGCAATGTGCGGCAGTTACGCAGCGTTTTGGAAGGAGCCGTGGCGATGGCCTGCGACGGCGCGGTCCTGCACGCGGGAGATTTGAATTTGCCCGAAGATAAACCCCAGGGGACGCTCGATTCCCCGCCAAGTCTGAATCTGGAGGTGCTGGAGGAATGGGCCATCCGCCATGCCTTGGAGCATACAGGGCGGAATAACACCCAGGCGGCACGATTGCTCGGCATTCACCGCGACACCTTGATTAACAAGTTGAAAAAGTATCGAATCGAATGACTGCCAAGCCGAATTGATCGGCACAAAAACGGATCGGGAGCAACGACGACTCCCGATCCCTGAAGAGTAGGTGAATAAGGCGTGGTTAGACAGGCCGAGTGGGAACATCGGTCGGCTTGGTGACCACGACCGGGGTCGGCGGTGTGCTGTTAGGACCATGAATCGCTTCGTAGACTTCCTGTCGATGGACGGGGACTTCTTTCGGAGCAACGATCCCAAGACGAACCTTGTCGCCGCGAATCTCGACAACGGTGACCGTAATGTCGTTGTTGATCACGATGCTTTCGTTTTTTTTCCTGGACAGTACCAGCATTGGCGATTATCCTTTTCTAAGCCAAGAAGCCGTACTTTTGTCGTCCTTCCAGATACCGACCCTAGATCGCAAGCGAAAGCAACACACCTCTGCTAACAACGGAGGGCCGACACGGGATCGCTCCGCCATCCCGGATGAGACTGGTGCGGGATACTCGCTATAGCATAGCTGGAGGTAAATTTACCTACTCTTTTGGTAGAAAATTTACCAGGGATAGAGTATTCGCGCAATCTATCATATTCAACTCTAGCGGGCGCAATAGGCTCCGTCAAGAGTTTGAAGCAGACTTTTTACATTTTCGGTATTATCCGCAAGGCTTCTTTTTCTGTGAGTGCCCGCTCTATTCACGCCGCCAATCGCCCCTGTCCGAGCTGGTTCACTGTACGCACCTTCGCCTGTTGCCCCTCGAAGGTGATGACGTTGTAGGCGGCGTTGTCCTGCGGCAGTCGTCGCGCGAATCGCAGGGGAAGGCCCATCCAGGTTGCCAGCAGCACGCGATTGACGACGCCATGACTGACGGCCACGATCGTTTCGCCGGCATGTTGAGCCACCAGCCGTTGCACCACCGGAAGCACCCGTTGACGGAGTTGGCCGAGATTCTCGCCGCCTAAGTAGCCGTGCGTTTCGGCGTCGTCGTGGAATGCCTGAGCTTCGACGGGCCAGCGCTGATCAATCTCCTGCCAAGTCAGGCCGCTCCAGAGGCCGGTATCGATCTCGCTCAATCCGGGTTCGACCACCACCCGCGCATGCACCTCCTCGGCAATCAGTAGCGCGGTCCTCCAGGCTCGCTTCAGCGGCGAAGTATAAATCCGCGCGATCGACAGACCGCGAAGACTCTGGCCGCAGTGTCGGGCCTGAGCCACTCCCTCCGCTGCCAACTCACTGTCTGGACGCAGCCCCTGCAAGATGTAGGGCCGCATCAGATTCGCTTCCGTTGCTCCGTGTCGGACCAGCAACAACGTCGTCATCGCTTACCTCGTCAGTAGTTCGAGCGATTGCAGCGGAGCCGGTTCGCGCGGCAACAGCACGTCGGGAACGGCGAGCTTGCCCCGCAGCAGGTCCCGCTCCAGACGATGGCTGGTCATCTGGCGCAGATGAGACACGGTCAGGCTACCAAAGCGGGCTTCGATCATCCGCAGATAATGCGGATCGCTGTAGTAGTCGAGAAAAGCCGCGTCCCGGAATTTCAGCACCTCGCGAGCTGGTAAGTAGTGCGTCGGCAACGGTAGACAGTCGCGCGAGTGCTGCGAATAGCCAGTCCATTGTTTGGGAAGCGGTATGCCTTGTTGTACGGCCAGGCTATACAACGGCGAACCGGGATAAGCCATCGCCGAGTAGAAGTTGGCGAACTCGCAGTTGAGTTCCTTGGCCAGATCAAGCGTAGCCCGCATCGTCGCTTCGTCATCCTCGGGCAAGCCGAAGATGTAGTTGCCGATCACGTTGATGCCAGCGTTCCGCACGCGCTGAATGACTTCAAACACCTCGTGTTGCTCGAACCCTTTGTCCACGCTGTCGCGGACGCGGTCGGCTCCGGCCTCGATCCCGAACGCCAGCCAATGGATGCCGGCTCGTTTCATGGTGTCGAGCATGCCCTCCTTGACCGTGTCCACCCGAGTATAGGCCCAGATGTTCAGCTCGTAGCCGCGTTCTATGATCCCTTCGCAAATTCCCAGGACGTGCCGCCGATTCAGTACGAACATCTCGTCGGCGATTTTCAGGTTGCGGATGCCATACTGACGGACCAGCAAATCGATCTGCTCCAGCACCGCCGACACGCTCCAGAAGCGGTAGCTGTTGACCGACGCTTTCATGCCCGCGGCCTGTTCGCCAGCCTTGAACGGGGCCTGAATGCAACAGAAGGAGCAGTGATACGGACAACCCAGGGTGGTGTAGAGGGCGGCATAGGGCTGACGCGCTGAGCCATCTAGACAGTGCCAGTTGTGGGCTCGATAGCGCGACATGGGCAACAGATCCCAGGCTAAACCTGGCATCACTACATCCAGTTCGGTGACCAGGGCACGATCCGGCGTGCGATGAATCTGCTTGCCTTTGCGGTAGAACAAGCCCGGCACTTTGTCCAACTGCGGCCGCTTCGCCGACTGTAGCGCCGCCACGAGATCGACCATCGTGTGCAGCCCCTCGCCGGCGGCGACGAAGTCGACATCCTCTTCGCGCAACGTCCGTTCTGGCAGAGCGGCTACATGACCACCGACTAACAGGATCTTTCTAGTCGGCGAAATCTGCTTGATTGCAGTGCAGACGTTGCCGCACGCTGTCATGATCTGCGTCGACGCCGACGGTTGATGTCCGTAGGCGACCACCACGACCAGGGTCGGATCGAGATCCTCGACTTGTTCGGCGACATCGGCGGCGGGCACGCTCTCGGCTTCGGCATCGATGAGTTCGACCGACAATCCCTTGAGCCGGCAGAACGTAGCCATCAATCCGGCCCAGACGGGCGGCTCGATCGCCGTCAGCGTTTGTCCCAGCGACTGGTAGACCTGTTCTCGGCTCGACGGATTGATGAGAACCAGATCGACTCCCTTGCTCATGTTCCTGCCTCCTACGAACGAGCCGCTTGATTGACTAGTTCACACAAGCGATCGATTTTGTCGCGTTGCAGTGTGGGATAGTTGCCCAGGTACATGCCGTGGAAATGGACGTGATCAGCGCGGGGAAACTGCTCCCAGGCACGCGGCCCGACGAGCTTGCGCAGATACGGTTGCCGTACCTGATTGCCGCCTCCTGCCGTGCCGCGACGGAACTCCACCCGAGCCTCGCGCAGTGCCGTCATCACTCGTCGCGTTCGAGATTCATCCGCCTCGCGGAGAATCAGCGTGAAGGCGTAATTACTGCTGCCCTCGGTTGCGAAGTCGGTGAAAAAGTATTCCGGATCAAGCTGAGCGAGGAACCGCTTCAGATTCTCCGTTCGCCGAGCAATTCCTGCATCGAGACGCGGCAACTGCGACCGACCGATGACCGCGTTGATCTCGGTACTCCGCACATTGAAGCCAGGCACGGCGAAAATGAAGTCGGGGTTGAGATCGTCGTACTCGTCGGCCAATTCGCGGCGTCGGCTCGCCGAGTCCAACTCGCGCACCATACCATGCCCGCGCATCATTCGCACGCATTCGTACAAGTCGGTGTCGTTGGTGCAGACCATGCCGCCTTCAATGGTGCTGAGATGATGGGCGTAGTAGAAGGAAAAGTTCGAGACCAGTCCAAAGGTGCCGAGTTTGCGGCCCTCGAAGGTCGCACCGTGCGACTCGCAGACATCTTCCAACAAAGGGATGCGTCGGCGGTGCAACTCCTGCAGCAGTGGACGGGTCAGAGCGTTGTAGCCTAGCACATGGGTTAGAAACACTGCACGAGTGCGGTCCGACAGCCGTTCCAAAACTTGTTGCGGATCCATGCCCAAAGTGCGCGGGTCGATGTCCACGAAGACCGGTGTGAACCCCGCGTGCAACACTGAGGTAATGTCCGAAACCCAGGTGATGGTCGGGACGATTATCTCGCCGCCTTCACCGTACAACTCGCGGAGCGCCGCCAGCGTGACGAGGTTGGCCGATGACCCTGAGTTGACGAAGACGCTGTGCTTGACGCCCAGCCAGCCCGCCCATTCCTCCTCGAAAGCACGAACCTGCTTCGATGAGGTGAGAATCGGATCGTCCTGTTGCAACAGGGCACAGACGGCGTCGAGATCCTCGCGGGCGATGTTGTTCTGCATCAAGGGCCAGTCGAGGGTGCGTGTCGTGCTGGTGGTCATCAGAATGGTCCTTTGAATTCAAACTGTTTGAGATCCTCGCGCGGCTGGGGCATCCAGCCGGTGCTTCGCTCTTCGACTAGATCCCGCGCACAGGCGGCAATGCGTCGAGCATCCGGATAAAACAGATCCTCTAACACCGGAGTAGTCGGGCAAGTCGTCGGAGCGAAGCCCAACCGCCGCAACCTCAGTTCCCGCACTCCTTGCAGCCGTTCCGCCACTTGGGCGACGATTTCAGCGCTGGCTCCGCAGTTGGTCCAGGCCGTGTCGACCACGAGTAGGCGTCCGGTACGTTCGACCGACTGGCAGATAGTGTCGAGGTCCAACGGACTGAGCCAGATCGGATCGATCACCTCGGCGGAGATGCCCACGTCGGCGAGATACTGCTGGGCACGCAATGCCTCGATCTGCATCCAGGAGATGCCAACGATGGTCAGATCGTCGCCGCGAGCCGTGATGCGGGCCTTGCCGGGCTTGACCTCGAACAATGGTTCCGGCACCGGGCCTTGGGTGAAGTGCAGCAGCCGATGCTCGACAAACACCACGGGATTCTCGTCGCGGATCGCGGCCACGAGACCGCCCTTAGCGTCGTAGGGCGTGCTGGGAGCGACGACCTTCAAACCGGGAACGTGCATGAAGAAACTGTGCAGTCCTTGGGAGTGTTGTGCCCCCTGGCCCCAACTCTTGCCGATCATCGCTCGCACCACCAACGGCAAATGCACTTGCCCGCCGTACATGTAGCGCGACTTGGCCGCCACGTTGACCAACTGGTTCATGGCCAACATCAGAAAGTCCATGCGGATATGAACGTGGATCGGTCGCAGTCCTGCCAGGGCCATACCGATGGCCACTCCGGTCATGGCATCCTCGGACAACGGCGTGCCGAAGACGCGCTCGCGACCGAATCGTTCGACCAAGCCGCGCGTCGTGCCCTGAATCGCTTTGGGATCATCCACGTCTAGCCCGAAGACCAGCACCGAGGGATTGCGGGCCATCTCCAACTCGGCCGCCTCGCGAACTGCCTCGACATAGGAGAGTTGCCGTGTCGAGGGGGAAGTACTGTCTTTGCGGGGTCGAACTCGTTGAGCTGTGTCTGCCATTTACGGTTACTCCTTGAAGACGTCGCACAGCAACTCACTGGCCGGGGGAAACGCGCTTTCCTGAGCAAACGCCAAGGCGTCGGCCACCTCGGCTTCGACCTCACGTTCGATTTGCTCACGCTCGTCGGGATCGAGCAGCTGGCCGACGCGGCAGACGGCATCGTTGGCAATCCACGGATCGGCCTCGGCCTGGTCGCGATAGCCTAGGTGGAAGTCGAGATTGGGGCCGACGTGCTCGCGCCAGCGGTAGGTCATCACTTCGAGAAAACGCGGTCCTTCGCCGGCGCGGAGGGCGGCCACCGCTTCCTCGGCGACGTGCAGCAAAGTCGGCAGATCGTTGCCATCGAGGCGTTCCGCTGGCAGGCCGAAGCCGCGAACCCGCTGACAAATGTCGGGCAGCCCTTGCCGTTGACTCTGATGAGTGTGAATAGCGTATTGATTGTTCTCGCAGACAAACAAGATCGGCAAACGCTTCAAGACGGCGAAATTCAGCGTCTCAGCGAAGACGCCCTCTTCCGTGGCTCCATCGCCGAAGAAGCTGGCCACGATCGCGGACGACCGTCGCAGCTTCAGCGCGTAGGCATATCCTGCCGCGTTGGCGATGGTCGTGCCGACGACCGCCGACATGCCCATGACTCCCTGAGCCGTGTCGATCAGGTGCATCGACCCGCCCTTGCCCTTGGTGCAGCCGGTTTCCTTGCCGAACAACTCGGCGACCATAGCGCGGAGATCACCGCCCTTGGCGAGATACAACGCGTGTCCTCGATAGGTGCCGAACACCACGTCCTCGGAACGCAAGGCGGCACAGATACCCACCGACACCGCTTCCTGCCCGATCGACAGATGGACTGGTGACTTGATGTGATCACTGGGATAAGCAGCGGCGATCTCTTCCTCGATGCGGCGAATCCGATACAGCGAGCGATACACTTGGGCCATCATGCCCGGGATCCTCCTTGACCTGATGTTGTAAAAACCAGCGGTACGTCTCGGTCAGAGCGGAGCGAAAGTCGGCCTTCGGCTGCCACCCCAGCTCACGCAGCGGCGAACTGTCCAGCATCTTCAGCGGCATGCCATCGGGTTTGGAGCGGTCGAAGCACAGTTCGCCAGAGTAGCCCACCACCTCGGCAAGTATTTGAGCGACTTCAGCGATCGACCAACTCGTCGATCCGCCGATATTGATCGGTTCCTCGTCGTCGTAGTGCCGCATCAGAAACAGACAGGCATCAGCCACGTCGGCGGCATAGATGAACTCACGGCGTGGTGTGCCGCTGCCCCAGATGGTGACGCTCGGCTCGGCCTTTTGCTTGGCTCGATGAAAGCGAGCGAGCAAGGCCGGGATGACGTGACCGCTGGTTGGCCCGAAGTCGTCGCCGGGGCCGAAGGCATTGGCCGGGATCGCCGTCACGAACGCCGCGCCATACTGCTGGCGATACGCACGGCACAATTGCCAACCGGCGAGCTTGGCCGTGGCATAGGCAGCGTTGGTCGGTTCTAGTGGGCCAGTCATCAGGGACTCGACCCGCAACGGCTGAGCGGCTTCGCGTGGATAGCTGCACGAACTGGCCAGGTACAACAACTTCTGCACGCCATACTGATAGCAGGCCTCGACGACGTGAGCGAGCACCAGCAGATTATCGAGCATTAACTCGGCAGGGCGAGAACGGTTCATCTCGATGCCGCCGGACAGCCCTCCCGCGAGGTACACCTGTTCGGGCCGGTGTTCAGCGACAAACTCCTCGACCTGCTCGCGATGAGTGAGATTCGGCTCATCCTCGATCACGGTGAGTCTCGGTTCGCAGCGCAAGCGATCCCGCAGCGCTCGTCCCAACAGCGTCTCCGCACCAGCTACCCAGACGCGCGTCACGATGCCTCCGCGATGCTTAGTTCCCGAAAGGCGACTTTCTGGCGTGCTTGACGAGCACGATCGGCTTCCTCGTAATTCCCCTGGGGTTCGTAGAAGATGATCTGACTACCCGCCGACTCGAAGCGAAACGGAACTTCCAGCCGATCGCCCAGCGCCTGACGCACTTCGTTCTGACGTTGAGGCTCGACGAACAATAACAGAAAGCCGCCGCCTCCCGCTCCGGTCAGCTTGCCGCCCAAGGCCCCAGCCTCGCGAGCGCGACTGTACAGGGCATCGACCTCGGCGTTGGAAACCTGCGCGGACAGACTTCGCTTGGCCTGCCAAGCCTCGTGTAGCAATTCGCCGAACGCGCCAATCTCCATGCCACTAGCGAGGATGTCGATGCTTTCGTCGACCAGTTCCTTCATGATGCGCAGCTGTCGGCGACGTGCTTCTAAATCGATCGCATAACTCCGCGCGACATCCGATGAAGTACGAGCGATGCCAGTGTAAAAGAGCATTAAGCGATCCTGTAACTCCTCAATGCGCGAACGTGGCAATACTAGTGAGTCGCTGGAAATTTCACCATTGGGATGGAACTTGACGTGTCGCAACCCCCCGTGGGCGGCGAGCACCTGATCCTGCGAACCGACTGTCTCCTTCAATACTTCCTGTTCCAGGTACAAACTCTCCCGCACAAGTTGGGCCTTGGTCACTAGCTCTCCCTGGAGTGCGTGCAGAACGTGTAGCAGTCCGACGGTGAAGGCACTCGACGTGCCCATGCCGCTGCGAGCCGGCAGGTCGCCGTCGTGGTGCAGCTCCACACCACGATCGATCTTGAGCAACCGTAGTGCTTCTCGTACCGACGGATGCTGGATCTCCTCAAGCGACGTACAGGTTTCAATCTGACGGTAGACCAGGCGAATGCGATGCTCGAAGAAGGGAGGCAGGTAGCGGCAGGTGAGGTAACAGTATTTGTCGATGGTGGTAGCGAGAACAGCTCCGCCGTGAGCGCGATACCAGCCCGGGTAGTCAGTGCCACCTCCGAAAAAGGAGATGCGAAACGGGGTACGACAGATGATCATTCCTTTGATCCTCTGATGCCTCATCCTGAGTAGCGGTCTCCACCATCGCACAACGCTAGGGATGCTGTCAAGACAGGAAAGCTCTGCCAGGCGGGATTGACCCGATCCAGCATCCCTGAGTAGCATCGAGCCAATCAAGTTGCTGCGAAGGAGCGCACCCATGAGCCGACGATCAGTTGCCGACCCGCGAGAGACCATTCATCTGCTAAATCAGCGATACTACGAACAATGGCATCGAGCCGAACGATTGGAACGTGAGCTGGCTCGCGTTCGTCATCGTTGGTATGGCCCGGTGCTGAGCTGGTTGCTGTTGCTCAAACGTCAGCTGATACCGCTCCGTCGGCACCCGCTGGAAACCATGTTGCCGATGGGTGAGATCCTCCCGGAACCAACTCAGCCGGTTTCCGGACGTGTCAGCGTGATCATCCCGCTGCGCGATCATGTCGAATTGCTGCGGCCCTGCCTGAAATCGCTCCGTCGCGGTTATCCGGATCTAGAGATTGTGTTGGTCGACAATGGCAGTCGTGAACCACGTACGCTTCGTGTACTCGATCGCTTGCGTCAGCGACGCGGCATCAAGGTACTGACCTGGCCGGGAGGATTTAATTTCTCGACACTGTGTAACGCCGGAGCACGCCAAGCCTGCGGTGATTACCTGCTGTTTCTGAACAATGACACCGAGGCTCTCTCGCCCAATTGGTGTCGCCACATGCTCCAGCTGTTTAGCCACGACGAGGTTGGTGTCGTCAGTGCGTTGCTCGTCTATCCCGATCAGACGATCCAGCATGCGGGCTTGTTCCCCGACCAGCAAAATCGATGGGTGCATGCTGGGCGTGGCCTGCCCGCTTCGGAGGTGCGGCACATCCGCGCGGTTCCCGCCGTCAGCGGCGCATGTCTGATGCTGCGGCGCTCGCTGTTCGATCAGGTCGGCGGTTTTGATGAGGCTCTGCCGTTGACTTACGGCGATGTTGAGCTGTGCCGAGCTGTGCTGCGACATGGGCTGAAGTGTGTCGTCACGCCGTTTGCCCGATTTCTGCACTACGAGGGACTGACGCGCGGTTTCGCCGCAGACCAGCCGGGTATGGCACATCTGCATGCCTTGACTGCTTTTCCCCCAAAGAGATGATCGGCTCGTGGGGATAGTGATCAGGGACGCAACGGATAACAAGCGAAAAGGTGGCAAGGATGGCCAGAATCGAACTCGACCAGGTTAGTTTGACGTTCCGAGTGCGTAAGCAGGAAGGACGCCCTTCACTTAAGGAATTCCTCGTGCGTGGGTTGTTCCTCCGCCAGGCCCAGGAACTGATGGTGGTGCGCGCGTTGGAAAACATCTCCTTGCGGATCGAACCCGGCGAGCGCGTCGGCATCATTGGCCACAATGGAGCGGGGAAAAGTACGCTATTGAAACTGCTGGCGGGGATCTACGAACCGACTTCAGGGCGTCGTCTGGTCGAAGGGTCGATCAGTTCACTCTTTGATTTGATGTTGGGATTTGAATCGGAAGCGACCGGTTGGGAGAATATTCGCTATCGAGGATATTTGCAGGGAGAAACTCCACGAACTCTGGGGCCAAAGATCGACTCGATCGCCGAATTCAGCGAGTTAGGCGAGTTCCTCAACATGCCGGTACGCTACTACTCGGCGGGCATGCTCGTTCGCTTGGCCTTCGCCATTGCCACGGCAATCGAGCCAGAGGTTTTGCTTGTCGATGAAGTGCTGAGCGTGGGCGACCTGGCCTTCCAGGAAAAGGCTCGCCGACGCATGCGAGAGATGATGGCCCAGGCGGAGTTGATCGTCTGCGTCAGCCATGACACCAATTCGTTGGCCAATCTGTGCGAACGCGGCATCTGGCTCGATCACGGCCGGCTTCGCGCCGATGGTCCGATCGATGATGTCATCGACGCCTATATCCGAGCGACCAGCAGGCGGCCGCCAGAACCGACTCCACAACCGACGACGGAAGCCGAAGAACTACAGATGCAGACGATCTAGAGCGCTGCTCAACAGGGTGTAGCGGCAACGGGGTATGAAGCTCTTTCGCAGGCTTCCACCTACGGCTACCAGGAAATCCGAACGGGTAGTCGCAGGCTAAAGCCTGCGATCCGCTTCAGCATGTTGCGACGCGTACTAAAATTCTCCGTGTTCTGAACTCGTCGCTCACTTTTCGATCAGACGGACACAAACAATCTCACCGTTCTCTTTCGAGTCAGTGCGAGCGAAGACGTGGCCGTCGCCGAAGCCGGGATGGGCCCAGGTTCGCCCAACGATTTTCGCTTTGCCCAGAGGGGTCAAGCCTTTGGGGGTCAGTTCGACGAGCAACAGTTCGCCCGGCGTGTTGAGAATCAAGGCGCGATTTCCACCCACCCAGACCAGGCTAGCCTGCGGATTGCGGTCGCGCGGCGTGACGTGCTGATTCTCCCAGAGAATCTTGCCTGTAGCCATTTCCAGACATTTCAGACCGCGAAAGCGATCCAAAGCGTAAACGTAGCCGTCCTTGACCAGCGGTGTGGACATCAGCAAGCTCAGATCCGTGCCTTCCCAGACCACCTTAGGATTCCGTCCGTTCTCGTCGAGTCGGATGGCCATGCTGCCCGACCAGTAGTTCGAGGCTAACAAGACACCGTCACTGAAAACGACGTCGCTGATGGCCACGTCGTAGGTGATGCCTTCAAACGGAACCTGCCACAGCAACTTACCTGTCGCTGGCTCCAGGCCGACGACATGGCGCGGGGTGAAGTAGACCAACTGACGCCACTTGCCCGACTCGACGATGACAGGAGACGAGTAGCCCGGTGGATCGTCGAGGCTCTTCCAGACCTCTTGGCCCGTCTCCAGGTCCAGAGCGACCAGAAGCGCTCCGCGACCGCCCACCTGGACGATGAGGGTCTTGCCCTCGACGAGCGGCGAACAGGCATGCCCCCAAGTCGGGATCTTGCCATTGAACCGCTTGACCGTGTCGCAGGTCCAGATCACCTTGCCGGTCTGCGCCTCCAGACAGTGCAGATGTCCCAGGGCCCCAAGTGTGTAGACCTTGCCGGCATGGACGGTCGGTGTGGCTCGGGGACCGTTGCCGTAGTCCAGCTTGCCGTACTCTACTTCGTAGGCGTGTTCCCAGAGGACTTCGCCCGACCGAGCATCCAAGCAGAGGACACGTTCGACCTCTTTGGGCTTCACTTGGCGATCCTGGACGTAGACCCGGCCCGACTCGACGGCGATCCCGCCGTAGCCTCCACCGATCGGCCGTTTCCACAGTGGCTTCAACTCCGTGGGTAATCGCTGAGGTAGATCCTTCTGGAGCCAGACGTTGTCACGGTTGGCCCCACGCCATTGCGGCCAATCTGCGGCCAGTCCAGTGATGACGAGGAGCAACAGCATCGAGATACGCATGTGATCAGTCTCCCGGTTGGAGATACGGAGTCAGGTCGGTGCCAGGTTCCACGTCCAGGCAGGGTTGGCCCCGGCGAAACAGGCGGGCTGGAGTGCCGAGCAGCAAAATTTGATTATTTTCGATCCGTAATATCCCTCCTTCCCACAGACCGACGATCGGCAATGAGTTCATCTCGTGATATTCCTTGAGCCGCTCGTCGCGTGTCTCACCGAAGTGCGGGATCAGCTCCTCGCCGCGACGCAGCAACGTCTCTCCGTGGTAATAGTGCGGATTGACTTGAAACGAGGCCAGCCCCAGGGCGTCCAGCGACGGCGGTGAGGTGATGGGCATGTCGTTGGTCGTGCGAATGGTGGGGCAGGCGACGTTGCAGCCCGCGCTGATGCCTAGATAGGGCATGCCCTGATGAACACGGTCGCGAATCGGGTCGAGCAGTTGCTGTTGATACAATGTCGCCAGGAGTCGAAACGTGTTGCCTCCGCCGATGTACAGTCCCGGCGCGGTGCGAACCGCTGCAACCGGATCATCGGCTTGATGGATCCCAAGAATCCGATATCCGGCGTCCAGACCGCGTTGGTGGAGTACATCCAAATAGGCGTCGTAATCGGCCAGAGCATAGGGCACGAACAGCAGATACTCGATCGAACCGAAGAAGGATCGCATCTGCTCCACCAGAAAAGCCACACGCTCTGGAGTCCGAAATCCGCCTGAGCCGAGCATCACACGCATCGATCGTCGCTCCTACGAATGCAGCAGAGAGTGGTTTGAGAAAGCACGTTGAGGGCAGGTCATGAATCTAGGGCACTATCGGCAGGATTATAGCAAGCACGGGTTGCACGAGTCGGAAGTAGATGCCGATCCTATCGTGCAGTTTCAGGCGTGGTTCCAGCAAGCTCAAGCTGCTAACGTGCCCGAGCCGAACGCCATGACGTTGGCCACCTGCTCGGCGGAAGGGGTTCCCTCGGCTCGCATCGTCTTGCTCAAAGGCGTCAGCGAGGAGGGGTTCACCTTCTTTACCAACTACGAAGGCCGCAAGGCTCGCGAGTTGGCGGTCAATCCACGGGCGGCTCTGTTGTTTTACTGGGCCGAGTTGGAACGACAGGTTCGCATCGAGGGAATCGTCGAAAAAACCTCTTTAGAGGTCTCGGAAGAGTATTTTCGTTCTCGTCCGCGTGGCAGTCAGCTCAGTGCCTGGACCTCTCAGCAGAGCGAGGTCGTGGCCAGCCGCGAAGTGCTGGAAGCGCGTTGGAAAGAGTTGGAGGTACGCTTCGGCGACGGACCGATTCCCTGTCCGCCGTTTTGGGGCGGCTATCGACTTATGCCGCACAGCATCGAATTTTGGCAAGGACGACCTAGCCGCCTGCACGATCGGCTTCGCTATCGCAGAGTCGAGACGGGCTGGCTCCTCGAACGACTCGCGCCGTGACTCAGCGGAGTCCCTGCAAGAGTTGGTCCACGGCCCATTGACCGCACTCGCGAGCTTGTCGTTGACTCGCCGGATCGTGGTAGGGATGACACTCGACGCAGTCGGCTCGGACGCTACCCTGTCGGAGTTGCTGGTTATGACATTTCAGGCATAACTCGATCGTCGGCAACAACACGTCGCGCGACTGCTTGCTTGACAACACGTCGTGGCACTCCGTACAGAGCATCAGTCGATGGCTGTTATGGCTGAAGCGCGCGCGCTTCCACCACAGGTTCGGCAGATGCGAGGCAACTAGCTTGGGCAAGCCGCGCACGGATTTCGGCTCCTGCTCGTGATGACAGAGCAGACAGCCGCCGCTCGAACGGTAGAGCGTCCGCTCTGTTTCGTCTAGATGCAGTTGCACCCAGGCGAACTCCTTCTCCGCACGAGGAGCCGTTGGCAGCGGCCAAAGCAGTCGGCGTTCGGGATCCTTCGGTGGCTCGGCATCGAGGAACAGCTTGCCCTCGGGACGTTGGATGAACTCGGACAATCGTTCCCGGAGATCCGCTCGGACGACCTCCGGCGTCTGACCGGCGCGCGGGTGCCGCAACGGGGTTTGGGCGAATCGTTGGGCCAGTTGCGTCAAGTTCAGGTCGTCCCAGTTCCCTTGCACACTCGCCGAGAGTGGATGACAGCGCTGGCAATGATCGTGGTAGGAGATCGGTTTCATGGAACGACCGTCGACTTCGAGTTGATGACAATCCGCACATTGCAGAGCGGTTTTGCCGATAATGTCGAGTCGGCGGCGCGTTCCTTCATCGGGGTTCGACCGGGCCAGCATTGCCTGTCGCCAGCTGTCCATTTCAACGAGATGGTAGTGATGGTTGAACTTGATCGTGCCTGGATCTTCCACGACGCGAAATGGCGGATGCTGACCGGGAGAAAAACCGAGGATCGACCGTTCCAAGGGCGGCGTAGAGTGATCCGAGCGGTTCCAACCCGACACGGCCTCTAGGTCGCGATGGCAAGCGACACAGGCTCGATCCTCGATGCGGACCAGGGCGGCATGGCTGCGATGTTCCCGATGACAGTCGACGCACCGGCCCATCGGCGGATGGTCTCCACTGGCTTGCAGGGCGTGTGGCGAACCGGCGTGGCAACTCAAACATTTCTCGTCGCTAACTGAGCCAACGGTATCTCCACGCCAAAGTCGAGTGAGGGAAGCAAACGGTTGATCGTGACAGAGGTCACAGCGATCGTTGAACAGGGCGTGCGGCGTCGACAGCGGGCCAGCCTGGAAGATGCGTTTGCCGGCCAAGGCCCACATTATGCCCAGGAGCAGTATCGAAGCCGCCGCCGCCCCGACCAATGGCCAACGCCACCAGCCGCGGAAAAAAGTGCGTCGCTGGAAATAGTCCAGCTGAAACCACTGGTTCAGCGAACGCGGCGAGCGAAATTCAGACGGCATAACCGCTCCCTACCAGTAGACCGAGGCGACGGCGTGAACCACACCTAGCACGAGCAAGACCACGGTGAGTGGAATGTGGATCAGCAACCCCAGATGAAGCCAGCGATGTAACCGATACTGTTCGGCCAACTGCCGACGTTCGTCACACAGCAGTCGCAAACGGCTCAAAGTCTCGCTCGCCGGAGTGGCAGCGCGAGTCGCTTGATCGAAGAGCAACTCGGCCTTGAGCGGATCGGCTAGCGGAGCCGAGTCGTCGTGTCGTGGCGAGAGATAGGCGCGAATCGGCGCGTGAATCAGTCGTAACTCGTCGCTGGCTAGCTTCAATTTGACTCGCTCTTCTGCTTGCGCGTCGGACAGATTTGAGGCAACCGCGGCCAGGCGAGCTAGCTCCACTTCGAGCAACTCATCGGCTCGGCGACGCATTTGATCGCAGACAAAAGCGATCTGTTCAATCGGTGTTTCGGCCTCGATTCGCCGCAGCAGCATCGTCGGAATAAGTGCCTGAGCGAGCAGCAGCAAGAGGCCCGAAAGGGTGGTGAGACCCAGAACCACCCACAAGGCGATTTCCAGCGGCCCGCCCCAGGAGTAGCCGGAATGACACCAGATGAAAAGCACGGCGAGCAGTCCCAGCCAGATGTGGCCGCGCAACCAGGTTTGTCGCTTGCCCAGCCAACGACGAAGGGGCAAGCGGCGATGCAGCGACAGCATGCCAACGGCGAGCATCAATAGGGAACCAACGACGCCGTACCACAGTCCGACCGCTGAGCCGCCCCGCAGCCCACCCGGCACATCGCGGCCTAGCCAGAGATGCAACGCCAGCGCCGCCGCCCCCAGGAGCAACGTACCGATCATCCAGGGACGATGTTTGGCATCGAGGAGCAAGGCGACCGATTCCGTGTAGTTCGTGAGTCGAGAGGAACCGACAGAAAATCTATCGAGGTCAGGCGGAATCGGAAAGCGAACAAAAGGAACGTAGAAACTCCGGCTGAAGTGAGATGAGCAGTGCAGTTGTGAGCGGGACTGCCAGATGGTTTTTTTCTATCTTGACGAGGTATCGTTCACCCTCGTTGGACTTTTGCAACATGACCACGCCATCTGCTGATCCCTGGTTTCAACCACTGTTCGCCGACCGCATCGGCGGAGCCAAGTACGGCAAGGACACCAAGATCTACAAGTTCGAGAAGATCAAACGAGCCAAGCGAGCCGCCCTAGCCGCCCATCCGGAGCGGCAGTTGCTCGACTTCGGCATTGGCGAGAACGACGACATGGCTCCGGCCCTGGTCCGCGAGGCGCTCAAACGCGAAGTCGATCGGATCGAGAACCGCGGCTACGCCGACAATGGCATCGCCGCCTACAAGGAAGCCGCCGCCTCGTTCATGGACAAGGTCTTCGGCGTGAAACTCGACCCGGTCACGGAGATAAACCACGCCATCGGTAGCAAACCGGCTTACGCCATGTTGCCAGCCGTGTTCATCAACCCCGGCGATGTCACGCTGATGACCGTGCCAGGCTACCCCGTCGCTGGGACGCACACCCGCTACTACGGCGGTGAAGTCTATCCGTTGCCGCTCTTGCCGGAAAATGACTACTTTCCCGATCTGAATAGTATCCCACAAGACATCCGCCGACGCGCCAAGATGATGGTACTCAACTATCCCAACAGTCCGACCGGGGCGACGGCGACGCGCGAGTTCTATCGGCGCGTCATCGATTTTGCTCACACTAACCAGATCGTTATTGTGCAAGATGCAGCTCACCTCCTGCTCAGCTACGATGGTCCGCCGTTGAGCTTTCTTCAGATCGAGGGAGCGAAGGAAGTCGGTGTCGAGGTTCACTCGATGTCCAAAGGCTTCAACATGATCGGCTGGCGGATGGGATTTGTCTGCGGCCATCCCAAACTGGTGCAAGCCTTCGCCGACGTCAAGGACAACTGCGACTCTGGGCAGTTCATGGCGATTCAGCATGCCGCTGCCGAAGCACTGCGACATCCCGAACTGGCCGAACCGATTCGCGAGAAGTACCGTCGTCGGTTGCAGAAACTCGTCGCGGCGCTGGCGAAAGTTGGCTTCCAGGCGAAGATGCCGTCGGGGACGTACTTCTTATATGTGCGTGCGCCGAAGGGCTGCGCGGGTCGGACCTTTGCCAACGCGGAGGAGGCGTCACAGTTCCTCATCACCGAGCAATCGATCTGCTGTGTTCCGTGGGACGACGCTGGGCCGTTCTTGCGGTTCTCGGCGACGTACCAGGCTGCCGACGAGGCCGCCGAGGACGCCCTGATGGCTCAGACAGTGGAACGGCTGGCGGCGTTGAAGCTGGAGTTTTAGAGCACTCCTCAAAATGGTGTAACAGATCGCAGGCTGAAGCCTGCGGCTACCTACTGCGGTTACCTGCGGCGGCAATTAATAGCCTGCGATTCGCACCATCTTGCGACGTGCTTTAGACCAACTGAGACTGGGACGACACGGAGGCTTGAGCCTGCTTGCGTGCCTGCCGCAGGCTCACCCACCAGGAGGCGCCCAGATACCACAACGGGAAGAACAGCGACCCCACGGCCAACCAGTACGACCAGGCGGTAAAGCCATAATCGGAGCGACGATTATCGTCCAGGAGCAGCAGCGACGCCAGCAGTAAGACAGTCCAGGGCACAGCGAGGAAGTTCGTCCACCAGTTCAGCCGCCCTTTCATCGAGGGATACAGATAACGCAGGGGGACGAAAGTCAACAGAGCCAGGCCGACCAGTATCGCCAGGTTGCACCAGCTCGGCAGTCGCAACGCCAATAAATAGAACGCGACCAGATTCCAGTACGACGGAAAGCCCAGAAAGTAGCCATCGGCGGTCTTGGCCTCGACCTGCGAAAAACCGTAACCGGCGGCGAACAACGGTGCGAGTAACACGGCTTCGGTTCCCTCAGGCAGCAGGTCAGCTCGATAGAGCAACAACAGCGGCAAAAAGACGTAGGTAAGAAAATCAACCAGATCGTCGAGGCGTCGGCCATCGAAGTTCGGCAGCACTTCCTTGACTCGCACGGCGCGAGCCAGGGTGCCATCGGTGGCGTCAATTAGTGTCGCCAGGACCATCAGAAGGAAGGACCACTGGATGGAACGTTCGTGCCAGTGCAGAATCAGTACGGCAATGCCGGCGGCGCAAGCCAGCCCCAAGGCGGTGTAGAAATGCACCGCCCAGGCCAGCACGGGTCGCAGCATCAGGAATCGCCTCCGCTGGGCGAAAGCCGAATCCGCGAGATCAATTCCCGAGCGGCCTTGCGCGGCCAGACTCGTTCGACATCGACCCGACGATTCGCCGTCATGATCGGTTCCTGGCCGATGGCTCCGATCAGCTGTTGCAGCGTTTCGTGCAGTCCCGGCTTGGTCAGCGACTTACTCGATACCAGAAGAATGGCATCGTAGGGCGGCAGGGCTTGTTTGGGATCGCGGAGCAGTTGCAGATCGTAGGCCTGGACGCGGCCATCGCTGGTGTAGGCCGAGATCACGTCCACTTTGCCCTGACGGACCGCATCGTACATCAAGGTCGGATCCATTGGCACTTCTTCGGCGAACTTCAACCCATAGACCGCCTTCATGTGCTTCCAGTCTTCCAAACGGAAAAACTGCATGTCGCCGGCGATCCGCATCCGGCCCGCATGTCGCGTTAACGCTTCCAGTGAGTCGATTCCCAACTGCTCGGCACGGTCGCGCTGCATGGCCAGGGCGTAGGCGTTCTCGAAGCCCAGTGTACCCAGACACTCGATGCCGTGCTTGTCACGGAGAAACGTCGTGACATCACGCAGGGTGGTGGCGCGGTCCACGCGATCGGTTCGTTTCAGAACCGGAAGCCAAAGATTGCCGGTATACTCGACGCAACAATCGATGTTGCCCGTGCAGAGCGACTCAAACGTCACTTGTGGGGCTAGGCCTTTTCGCTGATCGACGTGGAAGCCAGCTCGACTCAGGGTGTCGCGCAGCACTTCCGCGAGGATGTGTTGCTCCGTGTAATCATGCGTGCCCACGATGATCGGATTACGTGGCGGCTGGATCAGGGCCTGCACAGGCTGAGCCAGTCCAGCGATCAGGACGACGACTAGAGTCGCGGTTGCGAAACGCCCTAAGCGAACGTCGCGGCGACGGCTGGCCAGTTCCAACAGGCGGATGAGCTGATCGAAGATCACGGCCAGTGAAGCGGCCAGGAGGCAACCGACCAGCACCATGAGATTATCGCGGATATTTAAACCCTCAAAAATATAATTTCCCAGCGTGCGCTGGCCCACAGGCGTGGCCAGAGTGGCGCTGCCGACGACCAGGACGGTGGCGGTGCGAATGCCGCCGAGGATCACCGGTGCCGCCAGGGGAAGCTGAACCCGAAACAACATCTGCATCTCGCTCATGCCCAGCCCACGAGCAGCCTCGACATAGTCGGGATCGACGCCGCGAATTCCGAGAATGGTGTTGGCCACGATGGGCAACAGGCTGTAAAGCGTCATGGCCATGAAGGCGGGCCAGAAGCCGATCAGTCCGCCCAACAACGGCACCATCAGAGCCAGCAGAGCCAAGCTGGGAATGGTCTGTAAAATGCCAGCCACGCTCAACACCCACTCAGCCAGACGAGGGCGACGACTGGCAACAATGCCGAGAGGCAGGCTGATCAGCAGGCCGACCGCTAGCGAGGACATCGACAACAACATGTGCCCGCCAAGGTTGGCAGGCAACTCGGCGAACAGGTCGAACAGATGCTCGATCAAGGGGCACCTCCGGCCCACAGAGCTTCGAGTTGTTCGGTCTGACGTCGCGGACTAGATAACAGCGCCGCCACGAAGGCATCCCGAGGATCTGCCAGTAGCTCACGGGGCGTGCCGATCCGCAGCAGTCGGCCTGCTTTCATCACCGCCAGCCGATCGGCGGACAACAGCGCCTCAGTCATGTCGTGCGTGACCATGACCGCAGTGAGGTTCAGCTGTTTTCGCAGAACCAAAAACTCCCGGCGTAGTTCGTCGCGAGTAATCGGATCCAGTGCGCCGAACGGTTCATCGAGCAGCATCACACGCGGTCCGGAGGCCAACGCTCGTGCAAACCCCACTCGCTGCTGCTGGCCACCGGATAGTTCGCGTGGCAATCGTGAGCGAAACTCGTCCGGGGATAAATGCACCAGAGTCAGCAGTTCATCGACTCGCTCACGGATACGGCTCTCCGGCCAGCGTAGCAGACGGGGCACGACGGCGATGTTCTCAGCCACGGTCAGATGCGGAAACAATCCGATGCCCTGAAAGACGTAGCCGATGTTCCGCCGTAACGCCACCGGATCGAACGCCGTGACCTCCCGGCCATCTAGGACAACGCGCCCCGAGGTAGGCTCGACGAGGCGGTTGATCATCTTTAAGGTGGTCGTCTTGCCACTGCCGGAACCACCCAGCAACACTAGCAGTTCGCCGGCTTCGACGCGGAAACTGACGTTATCAACAGCAGGCCGGTCGTTGGGGGAGTAGCGCTTGCTCACCCCGTCCAGCACAATCATGAGCAATGTCCTCTTCTGAGATACTACACGCCGATTTTAGCGATCCTTCATCAAGTCGCCAACGAACAGTCCTTCCGGAAGTTGAGAATTATCCGAATCTTTGGGCAGATTGGGCAAACTGGGCCGGTCTCTCCGATGGGGACAGGAGAACTCAAATTCTCAGCTTCTCAACGGCGTAACTCTTACAACGGTGTTTTTCCAAGGAATTTTGGAACGGATTCTCACTAGTCAAGGGCTTGGGGGAGCGTACACTAACAGGCGTGGGGTATCTGATCTCGACGGAGGAACGTCCATGCGCGTTCGTCTGCTCTTGGGAATGGCGACCCTGACGTTATTGGTAACGGCTTTCGCGCCTGTTCCGCCGCCGAAAGATCCCGCGAAAACTCCAGCGGGAATGGCCCGTAAGTTGCTCGAAGGCACTTGGGTTGTAAAATTCACGGAAACACCAGCGGATCCCCCTCCTGGCATGCCGGCCTTCCGCATCGGTTCGCGGATCACCATCGACGGGGAACGCTGGAGCAGCAACGACAGAGCCGGCAAGTTCGACGCCCCTCGCGGTCGTCCAAAATTTCAGGGAGGTGGTAGCGACGAGCGGGGGGGCAAACGGGGAAAAGAAAAAGAGAAACGTTTCAGCACAGAGTTGCTGCTCGTCGTTAATCCCGCCAAGCAGCCAACGAGGATTGAACTCAAGCAGCGTGACACGAATCGTGTCTATCTTCGTGGAGTGTATCAACTAGAAGGAAACACGCTCCGCCTCAGCCTGGTGCCGGGGCGAGCCGATGTGCCGAATCCCGAATCGGTCGTTCCCCGTCCTGAGGGGGCGACTTTGTTGATTCTCGAGCGAATTCGATCTGGAACATGAGGTGACTGATGTTCTCCCGCTACAGTTTTGGTTTTCTCATTATTTTCCTGATCGCCGCGGTGGCCTTGGCTGCTCCTGTGCCCAAGTACAAGCCGCCCAAGGAAACCGAGGCCGCACAACTCCTAAAAACGCTTCAGGGCACCTGGGACATGCAGACGATGTCCGCCTCGTTGCTGAACAACTTGAAACTCCAACAGTTGCAGGGCCGCGCAGTGATCCTGGCCAACTCGACGCAGCGCATCCGAATCGACGGCGATCAGTGGTCGTATGTGCGCAACGTCAACGGCACGGAGCAAGTAGCGACGACGTACAAGATGAAGCTCGACACCAGTAAGAAACCAGTCTGGCTCGATCTGGTCCGTGAGAACTCGGATACTCCGTACCTACAGGGGATCATCACCATCGAAGGCGATACAGTGAAGTTCTGCTACATCACCACCGCCTCGGTGCGACAAGGGGCAACTCGACCGGACTCGTTCGAGATAACCGATCCTAACAGCCGGCACGTGTTGATGACGCTGACTCGCTCCAACCCGTGAATCAAACTCTCACTCGTCCACCACATCTTCAAACCTGCTGATGGCCACGATCTCGTGGCGCGTCAGCAGGACCAACCTGCGGTTCCGTTTGATCCCGGTGGCGACGGACGCGGCGATGTAATTCTCGCGCGTGGTGTCGGTATCGCGAAGGTCGTGCAGGTCGGCATTCTTGACCTCAACAAAATGATCGTCGACTCGGATCAGCGTTCCCAGACAGACATACTCGCTGCGAAAGTCCAGCACCACTCGCTGGCCAATCAATTCCTCTAGCACGATCACACTCCTGGTGTTCACTCCAGCGTTTACCAGGTATTCTAACGTCGCGACCCGTGAAATACAGAAAATTTGAGATCTACCCCATGTCCGATCTTCCAACTCTTCGAGCCGCAGAAGCGTTCTACCACGAAGCGATGCAACGGCTGCACACGTTACTAGAGTCGCAGCGGGACGCGCTGGATCGAGCCGCAGCCCTGTGTACCGAGGCCATCGCCGCCGATGGTTTGGTGCATCTGTTCGGCTGCGGCCACAGTCGCATGCTCTGCGAGGAGATGACACCACGTCAGGGCTGCTTCGTCGGCTGGCATACTCTGGTGGAACTGGCTCTGACTTTCCACAACGCCATCGTCGGCCCGAATGGTTTGCGGCAGAGTCTGCATTTGGAGAAGACGCCTGGTTACGCTGAGCAGATCCTCCGCAACTTTGCCTTTGGTCCCAAAGACGTGTTGATCGTCATCTCCACCAGCGGAATTCGCGAAGTCATCATCGAAATGGCCGAGGGGGCCAAACGTCGCGGTCTGGCGGTCATTGGCGTGGTCAGCAAGGAACACTGCCTGCAAGCGCGGCCGGCCCATGCTTCCGGCAAGAAGCTGCTTGATGTGGCCGACGTGATTCTCGACAATGGCGCTCCGGTTGGGGACACATTATTGACGCTGCAAGGAGCATCAGGCAAGACCGGACCGTTTAGCACGATCGGAGGGGCGCTGGTGATGAATCTGTTGCGCTGCGAGGTGGCTCAGCGGCTGGCCGACCGCGGCATCGAGCCGGTCTTTTTGCCCAGTCATCAGTTCGTGGGCAATCGTAGCGTCGAGGAGCAACTCGAACATTTCTACGCACAGTATGCTCGACGAATCGCGCCTTTGTACGGCAGACAAGGGGGTGGAGCATGACCGGCCGTGATGCGCGAGCGCTGGTCGGACTGGCTCTGGTCCTCGTGGCGGGAGCATGGGCGATCACTCGGCTGCCGCCACCTCCGCTGGCCGATTTCATCGAGTACTGGGTAGCGGCGAAACTGCTTTTGGAGGGAGATAACCCCTGGGACGAAGCCCGCGTCCGCGAGCTGGAACAAGCGGCAGGTCGGCCCGGCGACCCAGTGCTGATGTGGAACCCGCCTTGGACGTTGACTTTGGTTCTGCCGCTTGGCTTGCTCGAACCGCGTCCGGCCATGCTGGCCTGGCAAGCCGCCACTGTTTCCGCCTTGGTCGCGTCCACCTACCTGCTCACCCTTGTTTACGCTAGCACCGGGCGGCGTGTCGGAGTCTGGCTCGGCGCGGTGACCCTATTGCCATGTTACATCGCCCTGGCCCAGGGGCAGATCTCCCCGCTGATTCCTCTAGGCGCGGTGCTGTTCCTAGTGGCCCAACAGGCGCGACGAGACTTCTTCGCTGGACTTGCTTGTACCCTGGTGTCGATCAAGCCGCAGGTCGGCTTGTTGTTCTGGGCGGCGCTGGCTCTTTGGCTGGTTAAAACGCGGCGGTGGCGGATTCCGACTGGATTGGCGGTCGGAATCATCGTTGGGTTAGTTCCGCCTCTGCTTCTCAACCCTCAAATCATTAACCAGTATCGTGAGGCGGTTACTCTTCACCCACCAACCCAGTATGCTTCTCCGACGTGGGGCACTTTCCTGCGGTTGGTGTTCGGTGTGGAATTATTCCGCTTGCAGTTCGTCACCCCGGTGATTGGCCTCGTCTGGGTTGCCGTCTATTGGGCCAGCCGCAAGGCGTGGTCCTGGTCCGACCATCTTCCGCTGGTGTGGTGTGTCTCCGTCGTGACGATGGCCTACGGCTGGTTCTACGATCTGGTGGTACTGCTCTTCCCCGTCGCTCAGGTAGCCGGCAGTGCTACCCCTCCTCCGCGTTGGGCCGTCGCTGCCTACCTGGGCATCAACGCTGCTGCTCTGATTCAAGTGTTGTTTTCGGCCCACGGGATGTGGTTCATCTGGGCGGCACCGGCATTTCTTGCTTTGTACTTACTCGTCTGCAAAGGAACGACCAATGGCACCTGACCAACCCGTGGGTCGCCTCCAGGGCAAACGCTGTCTGTTAATCGGCGGCACAGGTGGTCTGGGGCTGGCCGCGGCTCGACGCTTTTTGCACGAAGGAGCGCAGGTCGTACTGGTTGGCCATCAGGCCATCGAGTCGCCACCGTGCCCGGTGCTGGTCGGTGACGCCACCCAGTCGGATCAGGTCGAACGCGTAGTGGACGAGGCGGAAACGAGGCTCGGCGGCTTGGACGTGCTGTACCATCTGGCCGGGGCCAGTGGACGACGCCACGGCGATGGCAGCCTCCACGAATGCAGCGAGGTCGGTTGGCGCTGGACGCTGGACACGAATTTGACCAGTGTGTTTCTCAGCAATCGCGCTGTCATTCGCCGCTGGCTGCAACGCGGTCAACCAGGAGTGATTCTCAACCTGGCCAGTGTGCTGGCATTTTCACCGTCTCCTCATCATTTTGACACCTGTGCCTACACAGCGGCGAAAGCTGCTATCATATCCCTGAGCCGATTGGCCGCATCGCGTTACGCCGCTGCCGGCATCCGCGTCAACGTGCTGGCTCCTGGGTTGATCGATACTCCGATGGCCCAACGCGCCGTCACAGATCCTCACATCGCCCACTATCTGACCACCAAGCAACCCTTGCGACGCGGGCCGGGCACTCCGCAGGATTGTGCCGAAGCCGCCGTCTTCCTGTGCAGCGAGGCGGCCTCGTTCGTGACGGGAATTGTACTACCCGTGGATGGCGGCTGGAGTGTTTGTGAGGGGCAATCTGGCTAATGGTGACCACTCATGCCTGAGCTAGCGGAGAAAATTATTGCCAGCCCCGAATCGCTCCAGGCCTGCTGCGCGACGTTAGCGGCTTGCCCCGTGATTGGTTTCGACACCGAATTTGTCGGCGAGGAAACTTACCATCCACGACTGTGCCTGATTCAGGTAGCCACACCAAAGGGCCTCTTCCTGATCGATCCGTTCGCTACCGGGCCACTGGATGAGTTCTGGAAACTGTTACTCGATCCGGCTCGGCTTGTCATCGTTCATGCAGGGCGAGAAGAGATCCGCCTGTGCCGACTGTGGAGCGGTCAGACGCCGGCCAATCTCTTCGACTTGCAGCTGGCCGCTGGATTAGCTGGATACCCGTTCCCACTGGGCCACGGGGCACTGGTTGGACAGCTGCTGGGCGTGCGACTCTCCAAGGCCGAGACGCTGACGGAGTGGCGACGACGACCTCTTACTCCTGAGCAGATCCGCTATGCCTTCGATGATGTGCGTTATCTATTGCGGGCTTACGAACGACTGAATCAACGACTCAACAAACTGGGTCGAGCCGACTGGGCCAAGGAAGAGTTCGTTCGCTTGACACAAATGTCCAGCCCAGAGGATCCGACGACGGAGGAACGCTGGCGTAAGCTCAAAGGAGCCGGCTCATTGGATCGACGCAAGTTAGCAATCGTGCGAGCGTTGTATCACTGGCGGGAGGAAAAAGCGGCTCAACTGAACCGCCCAGCTCGGACTATCGTTCGTGATGATTTACTGGTCGAGATCGCTCGCCGTTCGCCGACCAAGGTTCGCGACCTTCAGGTGGTGCGCGGTCTGGCCACACGCGATCTGGAGCCAATCGTCGAGATAGTTCAACAGGCCCGACAAACCCCACTGGAGAAGTGTCCCAGCCCGACAGAACGCGAACAAGATCCGCCCCAGCTGGCCATGATTTCGGGCATTCTGATCGCTGTCCTGGGCGATTACTGTGTGCGTGCAAAACTGGCCCAAAACCTAGTGGCCAGTAACAACGACTTACGCGAATTAGTCCGCGCCAAACTCGCCAGTGAGCCGTTGCCGGACTTGCCGTTGACCCGTGGCTGGCGGGCGGCTCATATCCTACCACGACTGGTTTCGATTCTCGACGGGCAACATGCAGTCCGCATCGCCGACGTACACGCTGAGGCTCCTCTAGAGTATTAAGCGGTTAAAATTGCTTGAACACCGGATAAACCGCTGCCATCTCCCTTGCACTCGAGTTACACTGGGGGTAAGCTGCACTGAATCTCAACGAGTTTTACGACCGCAGGCAGACCAAGCCGTGACAAGGCATTCCACCGCGAAAGACCTGGCTCAGGCTCTCTTCGAGGAGGCCGGAGATGCCCTGTTTCTGTTCGATCCCGAGTCGGACCAGATTCAGGACGTCAACCCCATGGCGGAGAGACTTAGTGGGTATTCCCGCGACGTTTTGCAGACGTTCCAGGCTACCTACATGTTCCGCTTCGCCGGGCAGGGGGGCAAGTCTCGCTTACAGCGGGCCGCTACCAAAACCACCGTCTTCCACGCTCAGGATGGCTTCCTGCTGCGAACCAGTCAGGACGGCGTCTGGATTCCCGTCAACGTCACCATCACTCGCTTACATCTGCAGCCGCGCACCCTCGCCCTGATTACTGCACGCGACATGCGTGAACAGTACGAGGCACATCAGCGGTTGCAGAAGATGGAGGCCGAACTGCGTCGCGTGCTGGCCTCGGTCTCGGATTGCCTTTGGAGCGCCGAATGGTCTGCCGATGGACGTTGGGTGTATCGCTTTCTTTCGCCCGTGGTCGAGAATCTGACGGGACGTCCGGCCAGTTACTTTCAGTCCGATCTGACTCGCTGGCAAGAAGTGGTCCATCCTGACGATCGGGCCCTCTGGACGTTGGCATTGCGCAAGCTCCGCAGCGGACAATCCAGCCAGATCGAGTATCGTGTCCTCCTTCCCGATCAAACCGTTCGTTGGCTGCGCGAGAGTGTGCGGGTGTCCCGACTTCCTGATGGGCAGACTCTGCAACTCGACGGAGTTCTCACCGACTTTACTCAACATCATCTCGCTCAACAACGGCTTCGTGAGGAACGTCACCTGCTCAAGACGTTGATGGATAATCTGCCCGAGGCGATCTACTTCAAAGATAGTCAAGGTCGCTATCTAGTCGACAATGCGGCCCATCGTGCCATGTTGGGGGCCAACAGCGAGGAAGAGGTGCTCGGCAAAACCGTGTTTGACTTCTTCCCTGAACAACTGGCTCAGCGCTATACCGAGGATGACCAGGCGGTAATCCGCCGAGGAGAAACTGCCCAGAATCTGCTGGAAACCATTATCGATTACAAGGGCGATGTTCGCCTGCACGAGTTCACCAAAGTTCCGCTGCGAGACAGTAAAGGAGACATCTACGGATTAATCTGCATTGGCCGCGACGTGACCGAGCAACGCGAGGCCGAGCGTGCCTTGGCCCGTGAACGCCATCTGCTGCGAACCCTGATGGATCATTTGCCCAATTTGATCTATGTTAAGGATCTTCAAAGCCGCTTTTTGGTCGCCAATGATGCCACCCTTCGCGCTCTGGGGGCGGAGTCCGATCAACAGGTACTCGGCAAGACCGATTTTGACTTCCTTCCGCGTGAGCGTGCCGAACGATTTTTCCAGGACGAGCAGGAGGTACTACGGACAGGCCAACCTCTCCTCAATCACGAAGAACTGTTAATCGACCATGACGGGATCGCTCGCTGGTTATTGACCACGAAGATCCCCCTGCGCGGCAGCGATGGGGAGATTATCGGTCTAGTGGGGATCAGCCACGACATCAGTTCACGGCGAACGATGGAGGCGGAACTACGCCGGGCCGTCGAAGTGGCGGAGCAGGCCAGTAAGGCCAAGAGCGAGTTTCTCGCCCGCATGTCACATGAGATCCGCACACCGATGAACGCCGTCATCGGCATGACAGAACTGGCTCTCGATACTGACTTGACCCCTGAACAGCGCGACTGTCTGACGATGGTGCTGACCTCGGCGGAAGCGCTATTGACCATCATCAACGACATTCTCGACTTCTCCAAGATCGAGGCCGGCAAACTTCAGTTGGAACCAGCCCCTTTCCACGTTCGCGACAGCCTCGCTGACGCGGTCCGCAGTCTCGGTGTGAAAGCCCAGCAGAAGAACCTGGAACTGGCCTGTCACGTCTCCACGGAAGTGCCCGACTTGCTGGTCGGCGACCTGGGCCGACTCCGCCAGATCATCGTCAATTTGCTCGGCAACGCCATCAAGTTCACCGACAAGGGAGAGATCGTTCTGAAAGTCGATCGCCAGTCGATAAACAATGGCGAACTGACGTTGCTCTTTGAAGTGCGCGACACGGGCATCGGCATTCCTGCGGACAAACAGCAGGCGATCTTCGAACCATTTGAGCAGGTCGATGGTTCGTTGAAACGCAAGTACGAGGGCACCGGGTTAGGACTGGCCATCTCGTCGCAGTTAGTGCAGCTGATGGGCGGGAAAATGTCGGTCGAGAGCGAGGTAGGCCGCGGCAGTTGCTTCCGCTTCACGGCTAAGTTCCGTACCATCTCGGGGCAAGAAGGCATCAACGGTCCGACCGAACCGCCCGACGTTCACGGACTTCGTGTCTTGGTGGTTGATGACAACGCGACGCAGCGCGAGATTCTCGGCGAGATGCTCACCAACTGGCGAATGGTACCCACCGTTGTGGAGTCGAGCCAGCAAGCCCTAGAGGTATTGCACCGTGCCAAGGCAGCAGGTACCCCATTTACCGTGCTGCTCGCCGATGTCGGCATGCCCTCGCCGAATGGATTCGACCTCGCTGAGCAAGTTCGACGTGAGCCGGGGTTGGTGGATTCCGTGGTGCTGATGCTGACCGCAGCAGATCGAGCGAACTTCGCCGATCGCTGTCGCGAAGCCGGAGTCAACGCCACGGTGCTGAAACCCCTCAAGCAGTCTGAATTACTCGATACGCTGCTCGCCGTCGTTAGTGTTGGCATGCCGCGTCGCAGCCTCGATCGTTTGCCCCGGACTGAGGAGGAATCCTTCCAATTGCCTCCGTTGAAGATCCTACTCGCCGAGGATGCGGTGGTGAACCAGAAGCTGGCGGTTCGGTTACTAGAAAAGGCGGGCCACACGGTGCAGGTGGCGAACAACGGTTATGAGGCCGTTGCCGCTGTGGCTCGCGAACCGTTTGATTTGGTGCTGATGGACGTGCAGATGCCGGGCATGGGTGGCTTCGAGGCGACGGAGAAGATCCGCGCTGCCGAGGCCGAATCTGGGCGACACATCCCCATCATCGCCTTGACGGCCCATGCCATGAAGGGCGATCGCGAACGCTGCTTGCATGCCGGGATGGATGGCTACGTCGCCAAGCCCATCCGGGCACGTGAACTGTTTCAGATGATGGAGCAGGTGCTCCGCACGCATACTCCAGAGTTGCTGGAGAGAAAAACTCCACAAAGTGCCTGGGATTTCGTTGGTATCAACGGAGAGAGAACGAGCATGGCCGAGGTATTCAATCGCGCAGCTGCCCTGGAACGTTGTGGCGACGACCCGCATCTGCTGCAGGAGCTGATTGAGATGTTCCAGACGGAAGCCACCCTGTGGATGCGCGACCTGGAAGCCGCGGTCATGAACGACAATGCCGAGCAGGTGAAGCGGCTGGCTCATACGATCAAAGGAGCGGTCGGCACCTTCGCTGCCCAGCAAGCCTACGACATCGCTTTGAAAATGGAGATGCTCGGGCAAGAGCAGCGTCTCACCGAAGCCAAGGTGCTACTTCCCGAGATGCAAGCCGTCATGGAGCGATTGAAGGCTGCTCTGGCCGCCAGTATCTAGCTTTTGACCATCCCAGCGGAGGGGGTCAGCCCTGCGCGACGCGCGACGAACACGAACACGAACGCGACGAACACGGAGGACTAACGTCCTCTGCTCGGAGAACGACTAACGTCCGGTCCGAGCGGAGGGCGTCAGCCCTCCGTGTGCGGATCTCCGAGCAAATGTTGCTCCAGAAACCTAGCCAGCGAGCGGAGCTTGCGAACGGGATCGCGGCGGCGATCACATTCCCGAAGAAAGCTATCTAACAAGCGTAGCCGACGGCTGCCGCTCTGCGGATCCCGACGCAGATTGATGACCAACTGCACTTCTGGCGCATGCCAGTCCACTCGGCCTGCAAGACCATTCCGTTGCAGATGCAGTCCCAGAATCAACCCAACTCGACAGTGCAAGAAGAACATCGCCGTCGCGAAGTTCCCCAGCGAGTAGACGATCAGTCCTTTGCGAGGAACGCCTGTTCCATCATTGAGCAGGCATCCTGACTGAGGTTGGGTGGCTGGTAGGTTCCAGTGGCTCAACTGCTGGTCGTAACCGTTAACAAAACAGACCTCCAATGGCTGTATTACATGAGGATGGGTTCCCATCAGGACGTCGGCTCCGGCGCGAATGATTTCGCGGCCTACCTGCATGTGCAACGGGCAGGGATAAAATTCGAACTCGTGGCCCCAGTGCAGGCTGACGATGCGGAACTCGATCCCTGCGCGTGCCATGTCGTCCAGCACGGCGCGGATACGGCCCAGGTCGACAGGCAGCTTCGGCGTGGGCACCAGACCATGCAGAATCTCGAGGTGATGCCGCGACCGTTTCACTGCGTCGGGATTATTTAACCCCCAGCAGGTGGCATAAAAGCCGACGCGAATGCCGCAGGCGTCGAAGGCGACCCAGGGTCGGTCGTCGGAATGGCCACGCGCCCCACTGTGTGGAATCCCTTGGGCATCGAGGAAAGCGAGCGTGTCGGCCAGTCCTTCGTCGCCACGATCGAGACTGTGATTGTTGGCTGTCGCTAGTGCCGAAAACGTGCTAGCTCCCGAGTCACGACGAAATGATGTAACCAATTGAGGATCGGAATTGTAGGAGAAATAATCCGGCCAGAGACGCGGCACGGGAAATCGACGGGAGATAGGCGTTTCGAGGTTGCCCACGACGGCATCGTAGCCGTTGAGGTACATCCGCACCTCGGGTGTAAGGAACGTTCCCCAGGAATCACGCAGCCACATCAGATCGCCTACCAGGGCCAACCGTGCCCCGTCGGGGGGAGTCGTACTGAACGCTCGCATCAACCGAGCCTGTTCGGCGAAATAGGCCATCTCCTCGACCGGAGCCGTCCACTTGCCACGACGATATTTGCGCAGATAGCCCCACCCCGACCAGATCGCCTCTTTGAGCGGCAGTCCCTCGGCACGCACCCGCAGATAGGGTGGCAGATCGGTTTCTTCGGTCCACTGATAAGGAAACCCCGTGGCGGTGTTCATGTTCTTGTTCTATCCTGCTGGCACCTGCACATCCAGACAGCAGTAACTGGGTAAATTGGACGTTACAATCTCACCAGTCGTCATGGTTCGCCGCGTGTGGCCCAGGAGGACGGCGTGGGCACTCTTAGCGTCACTCGACGCAGTCACTTGCCGCTGGTTCCGCTGTTGCACGCCTATCGTGCCGAAGGACTGCTCTCGCTGGCCGATTTGCATCGACTGCCGACCCTGGGACCGCGCTTTGCCGCTATTCTCGGCGCGTCGACTCGCTTTCTGTATCCGGACTTTCTCGATCACGCTTCCGAAGATACTTTCCGAGAAGCGCTGCTTCGTTTCTATGACGCCGTAGTCGCTCAGCCATTTCATCGCAACACGGTTCAGCAGCGAGCCAACTTTATTCGTCATGGCCTGGCCCATCTGCTGCACTGTCGCGAGCCGATTTCTCTCAAACTCGAAGCGTGTGTTTCTCCAAGCGGCTGTTATCGTGTAGCGGGATTGGGGCCGACGTTCTGGTCGGCGGTGGTGCAAGGGGTGACGCCGGGTCGCTTTGCCGCCTGGACGTTGGCGACGCAACGCGGAGCGAACCGCCTCGCCGAGTGTGGCACGGATCACCGACCTTCTCGTTTCTACGCCGATCTGCTCGAACTGCATGGCCGCCTTCGCCTGCTAGCTCCCGAGATGACCGCTTTGCACCTCGATCACTTTCTAACACTGGTCGGAGCGATGTCGGGGCGGCGACTAATTCCGCGCCAGCCCCAGATCGACCCCGTCGCTGATGCCGCTGAGCGAGTACGCAGCACCACGTCATTGCGGCAGCGACTCAAGCAGCGCGGCGAAGAACTGGTTCGAGGACAACAACTCGTCGAGGCGGCACTCCAGCAACGCGACATCGGACGAGTGAAAGCGGCTGTAAGCTTGGTGGACCCCGTCGAATCCGCACGCCGCCCTCTCGATTGGACCAGAGAGACAACAGCATGGCTTGACCTGGTGGAGGCCCTGTGGCGGAGCGACGATCCGTACTCTGTGCTAGAAACATTCTGGCAGGCTGAGCCGATTGCCGGCGTCGGTCCGTGGTTGCCGACGGCGTTGCTGCATCTGCGCGATCCGCAACAGTTCCTCCCCTTTAGCGATCCGATTCATCGTGGAATCGCGGCCATCGACGATGCTCTTGATCCTGCTGAGACTCTCGTCCAGCGATATCGACTGGCCAACGAGACTGCCATCTGGTTACGCGAAGAGTACATCCTACATCCGCTGGAACTGCCGGAGGTGCTGGCTGCACTTGCCGAGCAGGCGGCAAACTCGGAGGAGTTCGACGGCTTCTGTCCTGACACTTTTGCTTTCCTCGGCGAGCTTCGTTGCGAGAACCGCCGCGAGTGGATGGATCGCTCGCGGGCCCGCTATTTCTGGGCGGTGCGGGAGCCACTCACTCAGCTCTGCCGAACCTTGGCGAACCGCTACGTCGAGCCGATCCTCGGCGGACTGCACGGCTGGACACTGGACACCACCACACGCATCGGTCGGACCTTAACGAGCATCTGCAAGAATAACTTCGGAAAGACCCCACCGTACAACTCGACGTTGTGGATCACCTTCTGTCGGCCTGGTCGTGAGGGGGTGCAACTGTTCGTCCGGCTCGATCCAGAGGGGCTTCGCTGTGGACTGCGGCTGAACCGCTCCGCGCGAGCCGATCGATCCCGACTGCGTCACAATCTCGCCCGCTACTGGACGACGTTGGAGCAACTGTTAACAGACAATGGCGCTCTACAAACGTGTCAAATTGAGGATCTCCACAGCTGGACGGCGGCCAGCGAACAAGAAGCTGCTGTGTCGTTTCCCGCTTCGGATCCGGTCGTCGAATCGGAGGAACTGGTTGGTCGCATCCTGGTGGTGTTCGACCAGCTGTTGCCGCTCTTCGCCGCCTGTATCGATGATGATGCTGGACCCGCGTTGGCTCGCTTGGGCGGAACCTTTCGTTCGACAAAGTACACCGAGTCTGACTTCTACCGTGAGACTTATCTCAACAGTGACTGGCTCCGGCGTGCCCGTGAGCTGCTGGCGATCAAGCGACAACTGGTGCTGCAGGGGGTGCCGGGCACGGGCAAGACCCACGTCGCCCGTTGTCTGGCCCGACTACTGACCGGCGGACAGGACGACTCGATTCGCCTGGTACAGTTTCACCCAGCCTACAACTACGAGGAGTTCGTCGAGGGGATCCGCGTTCGCACAGTGCAAGTCGAAGGACGGCAGGAGATCACCTACCCCGTCGAGGACGGTCTGTTGACGGCCTTCGCAGCTCGGGCGGCGGCGAAGCCGGCTCAGCCTCATGTTCTCATCATCGACGAGATGAACCGAGGTAACCTGCCCCGCATCTTCGGCGAGTTGCTTTACCTACTGGAGTACCGCGGCCAGGCTGTCGAACTGCCCTATTCGCGTCGCGACTTCCGCCTGCCAGAGAATCTCTACCTCATCGCTACAATGAACGGTACCGATCGATCCTTGTCGCTGGTCGATCAGGCGCTCCGCCGACGCTTTTCCTTCCTGCAAATGGAGCCAAGCGTTGCGGTGTTGTCGGCCTGGCTCGCCGAGCATCCCCCGCGGCAAGGCGCAGACTTGACTCGCCGAGTCGTGACCCTGTTTGAACGACTGAATGCTCGGCTGCTCCAGGAACTGGGGCCGCAGGCTCTGGTGGGCCACAGCTTTTTCATGACTCCCCAACTAGACGAGGCCAAGCTCGACGTAATCTGGCAACATCACGTTCGCCCGTGGTTGGAAGAGTTATTCGCAGGCCAACCCGGTCGTCTATCTAGCTACAACGCGCTGTGGTCCAGTGTGCGTGGTGCCGGGAGCCGCAACCGTGGCCGTGAACCCGTCCCGCTCGCCGTGCCAGGCGAGCGGGATTAAGAGTGAGAGATAATTCAAAATACTCACAGGATCTTGTATGTCATCTGAGGTAAGCCCTATGGAACGACCGCCGATCAATCTGACCCGACGAGTGTTGATCGCCGTGACACTGCTGTTGATGCTGTTCGCCATCGCCGCCTTTGTCGGACGGTTCTACGAACAGGGACGCACACGCGACAAACTGGACGCGATTCTAGCGAAGCTCAACGCCGACGAACCAGGCTGGAGACTGGAAGATCTGATTAACAACCGCCCCGAGCCGCCTGTTGGGAAAAACAGCGCCGCCGTGATCGCCGCCCTGGTCAAGCTGATTCCCTCAAATTGGCCAACCTGGAATCCGGATCAAAGCGAGTACTTCGAGACGCTCGCACCAAATGAGGTGCCGGCGGACCCGATCCGCAAGGAGTTTCTCGATGAAATGAAGAAGTTCGCTCTGGTCGCGGAACAGGCTCGTGAACTGGCGGACATGCCGCTGGGAAAGCATCCCCTCGTACTCCGTGATTCACCGTATGACATTATTCTGAACTATCAGCAGGATTCACGGCGTGTGGTGACGTTGCTGATGTACGATGCCTGGGCGCGCTCCCTGGAAGGAGAGATCTCGACGGCCTTGCTCGACAGTCGGGCTTGCATCAACGCGGGCCGGAGTCTGAATGACGAGCCATTCGGTATTTCGCAAATGATTCGACATGCCGCCGTTGCCGTAGCATGCAAGTCCATCGAAAAATCACTGGCTCTGGGCGAGGCACGCGACAACGAGCTGCACGTGGTGCAACAAACAATCCGCCTGGAGGAGGCACATCCCACGCGGCTGATCGTTCTCAGGGGAGAACGCGCTTCCGCCGTGGCAATGATCGAAGGAGTTGCTCAGGGCAAGATCGATCGCTCCTACATCTTCGCGATGGCACGAGCGAACAAGCCGATGGATCTGCTCGATCGAGTTCTCTCGCGTGGAGCGATGAACTTGCCCTTGCAGCAGTTGACGACGCTCGAAAACCTTAACGAACTGATCGAGATTGCCAGGCTACCCTCGCACGAACAGATTAGCCATGAGAACGCGCTCCAGACCAAGGTCAACAGTCTACCCGCCAGCCACGCCTTGGTTCGCGAAATCATACCTTCCCTGCTGAAAATGAGCGACGGCTGGCGACGGAAAGCGGCTCAACTTCGCACGATGGATGCGCTGCTGGCAGTGGAACGCTATCGCCTCAAACACGGTCAATGGCCGGACAAGCTCGAAGACATCCCCAAGGAATGGTTGCCAGCGATTCCACTGGATCCCTACGATGGCAAACCGCTTCGCTATGGCCGCACCGCAGAGGGAGTCGTGGTCTACACGGTGGGACCGAATTTGCGCGACGATGGCGGACAGGTCGTGCGTAACCCGATGTCAGAAATTCTGAACGACATTGGCTATCGCTTGTGGGACGTGGCCAAACGGCGACAGCCCGCGCCTCCTCCAGCGCGACCAGAGCTTCACGAAGACGGCATGGGTGGTCCCGGAGAACCGCCACCACCGGGGAAGTAGCAGAACGTCGAAGAAGGCAACACGGAGGTACAAGATCGTCAAACTTTGTTGTGCGGATTGGCTCACGCCAGCCAGGTGCGAACATGGGTGAGAGCGTCATTCAACGAATCCATGCCCGCGAGGTTCTCGACAGCCGTGGACGACACACGGTCGAGGTCGAAGTTCATACCTCCAACTCCGCCTGGGGCCGGGCCATCGTTCCCTCGGGAGCGAGCACCGGACGACACGAGGCGGTCGAGCTCCGCGATCCCGACTCGCGCGCCGGAGTGCGCCAGGCCGTGGCCAACGTGCTGCATCTCCTCGCTCCCGCCTTGCTAGGACAGCAAGTTACGGCCCAGCGCGACCTCGACCGCCGGATGCTCGCACTTGATGGCACTCCGAACAAGTCGCGTCTGGGGGCCAACGCGATCCTTGGCGTCTCATTGGCCTGTGCCCATGCCGCCGCCGCCTCGCGCGGACAGCCGCTTTGGCAGTACCTCGATCGCGGGTCGGCCTGCTTGCCCTTGCCGATGGTCAACATGATCTCCGGCGGACTGCACGCGGGCGGCAACCTCGACGTGCAAGATTTTCTGCTGCTCCCGATCGGGGCACGCTCCTACTCCGAAGCGTTGGAAATGACTATCCTGGTCTATCGCGCGCTGGGACGTTTGTTGCGAGCTTTGGGCTATGAGTCGGCCCTGGTCGGCGACGAGGGCGGGTATGGACCCAAACTCCCCAGCAACGAGATGGCGCTGGATTGTCTCGTTCAGGCCATGCGGCAAGCCGGACTGCAACCCGGTCGTGATGCCGCCATCGCTTTGGATGTCGCCGCCTCACACCTGTACTCCTCTCAGGGCTATCATCTCCGCGAGTTGGGAGAACATCCGATGGGTTCCGAGCAGTGGCTCGAGCACCTGGCCGACTGGATACGCACCTATCCGATCCTGAGCATCGAGGACGCCCTGGCCGAGGACGACTGGGCTGGCTGGCGGGAACTGACGAGCCGCTTCGGCAAACAGCTTCAGTTGGTCGGAGATGATCTCTTCGTCACCCATCCGCAACGGCTTCAGCGCGGCATTGACGAAGGCGTGGCCAATGCTGTGCTGGTCAAGGTGAATCAGATCGGCACCTTGACCGAAGCCCTCGATGTCGTTGAACAAGCTCGGCAAGCGGGCTATCGCTGTGTCGTCTCGGCCCGCTCCGGGGAGACCGAAGATCCCACGCTCGCCGACCTGGCCGTCGCCACGGGAGCCGGACAGATCAAAATCGGCAGTGTGGCTCGTAGCGAACGGCTAGCGAAGTACAATCAACTGCTGCGCATCGAGGAAACGCTGCCACGCTTCGCACCCTGGGGAACGAACTGATGCTGCCGCGCCAAATTCTGCGTCAGGTTCGGCGATTGCAATTTCAGGCCCGACGTGCCGTCGAAGAGTTGCTCGGCGGCGAGTATCACAGCGTCTTTCGCGGCTCGGGCATCGCCTTTGAGGAAGTGCGTGCCTATCAACCCGGAGACGACGTACGCGGCATCGACTGGAACGTCACGGCCCGGATGGGACAGCCGTTCGTTAAACGCTATATTGAAGATCGCGAAAGAACAGTAATTCTCGCTCTGGACGTATCCGGGAGTCTGGGGTTCGGCACCGCAGCGCGGAGCAAGCACGAGGTGGCCGCCGAACTCGCCGCTGTCTTGGCTTTCAGCGCCGTTACCAACAACGACCGCATCGGGTTGATGCAGTTCACCGACCAGCTCGAACATGTTTTGCCGCCACGCAAGGGGAGCAAGCACGTCCTGCGACTTTTGCGTGATGTACTCTTTTTCCAGCCGCGCTCCCGGACCACGTCGCTGACTCGCGGCCTCGATCATCTCAATCGAGTGCTGCGTCGCCGAGCCGTTGTTTTTCTTTTCAGCGACTTTATCGATCGAAATTATGAGCAATCATTTCGTCGCACCGCCCGACGCCATGACCTGATCGCGGTTCGTTTGAGCGACCCTCGTGAAGAGGTGCTTCCCAACGTAGGGTTGGTCGAGATCGAAGATGCCGAGTCGGGGCAACGGTTGCTGGTGGATACGTCGAACGCGGCGATGCGGGCGGCCTATGCCGATCAGGCGGCCCAGCGGCGCGAGCAGCTCAACCGCCTCGCCCGCGCTGCTCGAGTCGATCTGCTGGAGGTTGCGACGGATGGCCAACATCTGGAAGCGTTGCTCCGCTTCTTCCGCAGACGTCGGCAGAAAACACGAAGGAGATAATCCATGCTCGTTGTACCGTTGGTGATTCTCGCGAGCATGGGCGTGATGATCGGTCAACAGCGACAGGACAGGCTCATCGGTGAGTTACGAGTTGCCGTGGCCGAACAACCGATCGCTCCGGGGCGTGCCGCTGTCCGTTATATCATCACTATTCACGGTCCGAAAACTCTGCAATGGCGTTCGCCGCTCCTCGACGATGCCTTCGCTGCTTGGCGTGTCCAGGAGCAAACCTCGTCGCTTCAGCAGGGCGAGCTAGCGACTTTGGAATGGCGGCTACAACTGGAACAGACCAAGCCTGGAGTATTGCCTCTGCCCGGGGTGCGGATACTGGCTCGAGCGACTGAGAACGAGGACTGGCACGAGTTTCACTGGCCCACACCTTTGGCCGAACGACCCGAGCCAGTATCCATCCTCGCAGTGTCTGCCCCGCCCCTGCCAGCCTGGGTGGTTCCGGCGCTAGTGATCCTCTCGCTGACGGTACTGTCGGTGGGCGGCTGGCTGGCGGTTCGCTGGTGCCGTCATTGGAAGCAGGTTCGGCAGAATAGTCCCTCGCCACTTGAACTGGCCGAATTACAACTGACTCAGTCCTCCTGCCTTGCCCAGATGGTGGATCTACTGCGGACGCTGTTCGAGAGGCAAGGCATCGCAGAGGCGAACTATTGCACCTCCCAAGAACTGATCGAAAAACTGGCTCATCTGAAGTTTCCCGAGCAAGCACTTCAGCGATTGCAGCGAGTATTGGCTTTGGGAGATCTGGAGAAATTTTCTGGGCAACAACCAACCCCAGATCAACGAAACGAGGCCCGACAACTGGCCAGCGCTCTACTCGACACTCTGAAGAGTTGGTCGGCTGGGAAAAGTGATTGGTTTGACAAAGCCGGGTAAAGTCCGGAGGATGCGCCGGACGAAATAGACTGTGGCAAGACGCATCGGTGAAGGGAGCGAGGCAAGGAGCGCAAGCTCTCCCGATTATTTTGTCTTTGCCGAGCGACGAACAAGTTGGCTGAGATCCTGCGCGAACTGAAAACTCCCTGGAGATGGAACCATGCCGTCTATGAATAGCACCATTGAATCGCTGCCTGGGGTGGCCCGGTTCAGTATCTTCCTGCTCGTTGTCCTGGCCGGCGTTTGGGGCTGTGCCGGCAGAACCGATCCCAATGCCGGTGCCCGAGAACGCATCCGTGTTTTGGAGAGTCGTTGCCAGAAACTGGAGCAGGATTACCGAGGGGTGGCCTCGACTCGCGACAAAATTGAGAAGCAACTCGCCGAACTGAAAGCGGAAAATGCTCGCTTCAAGGCGGCCATCGAGCAGCAGAACACGCTAGTTAAGGAACGCGACGAATTGGCCGAACAGTTGAAGACCGCTCTGGCCCAACTGGAATCCAGCAAGAGCGAAGCCCTCCGTCTCGCCGCCGAGCGAGACGAGTTGAAGTCGCTGAATCAGCTTCGGCTGGCCGAACGCGATCAACTGAATCAGCGCGTCGAACGACTTCGCAAGGGACTAGAAGAATTGCTCTCGACGGCAGCTAGCCCAACCGCTGTGGGGCTGTCGAGCAACGGTCCTTCGCTGCCCGGTGAGTGACCGCGGCGCAACGAAAAAACAAGCGGCCGGGG
>CALDUY010000027.1 GCA_937923405.1 uncultured Gemmataceae bacterium
CGTAGGCCAGGCAGTGCAGGTCGACACGCTGTCCAGCAACGCTGGAACGACGGTAAACATCGTCGGGGCGTCGTCGCTGACGATCGGCGCGGGGGTCGATGCCACGCTGGCGGGTGGGATGACCGGCTCCGGCTCGCTGCAGAAGGTCGGCGCGGGCAAGCTGACCATCAGCCAGAACAACAGCCGCACCGGGACGACGACGCTGTCAGCGGGCACCCTGGATGTGCTGGACAACGGCGCGCTGGGCACCGGCACGTTCACTATCACGGGCGGCATCCTGCAATCCAGCAACGCTGCCCGGACGCTTGACTTGAACGTCAATCTCGCGGGCAACTTCGCTATCAACGGGCTGAACGCGATCACGCTGGGCAGCGCGGGCAAGTCGATCAATCTGACCGGCGGCACTCGCGAAGTGACGGTTGGCACCGCTCTGGTGCTGGATGGCGTGGTGAGCAACGGCGAACTGGTCAAGCAGGGGGTAGGCACGCTGACCTTGACGCGAGCCAACACCTTCGGGGGTGGGTTGACGCTCGGGGCCGGGCCGCTACGTTTGGCCAACAACGCCGCAGCCGGTACGGGCACCTTCACCATCAACGCCGGTAGTGTCGAGGCCGTGGGCGGCACCCGCACTCTGGCTAATAGCGTCGTGGTCGGCGGCAACTTCAGCATCGTCGGTAGCGAAAGTCTGGTACTCAACGGCGACACGTCGCTGGGCAGTCTGATTCGCACGGTCACCGTGGACGCCACACAGCCGGCCACCTTCGGCGGCACGATCAGCGGCTCGGGAGGTCTTGTTAAGGCCGGTGCAGGCACGCTCATTCTGACCGGAGCCAACGTCTATGCCAATACCACCACGGTTAACGCCGGTGTGTTGCTGGTGAACAACACCACCGGCTCGGGCACCGGCACCAACGCCGTCGTCGTCAACAACGGAGCCACGCTGGGCGGTACGGGTACGATCACTGGCACGGTCACGGCCAACGCCGGCGGTACGGTCTCGCCCGGCACCAGCCCCGGCATCCTCACCGCGGGTACCACCACGTTCAGCGCCACCGCCAGCTTCGTCGTCGAGGCCAACGGCAACGTCGCTGGCACCCTGTACGACCAGCTCCGAGTCAATGGTGACGTCTTCCTCAATGACGTGCCACTCGATCTGACGCTGGGCTTCCTGCCTGGTCCGGGCACCGAACTCATCATCATCAACAACCAGGGGGCGAACCCGGTCAACGGGCAGTTCGCTCAGGGCACGTCGATCACGGTCGGCAGCACGACACTGGAGATCGACTACGCGGGCGGCGACGGCAATGACGTGGTGCTGAAGATTCCCGGCAGCTCGGTCAATCTGTACGTCGACGACACCTGGGCCGGCACCTTACTAGGAGCGAACCCGGCGTTCGATCCGATCGGCGGGCTGATCTTCGGCGTCAATGCCTTCGACACCGTCCAGGCAGCGATCGACGCGGCCCCGGCCAACGCCAACATCACGATCTTCGGCGGCACCTACGCTGCGGTCGACATCAACAAGGTGCTGGCTCCGTTCCAGATTGCCACCAACGCGACCACGCCAGGCCAGACCAACGTCAGCCTCGGCGCGGTGACCCTAAGTCAGGACGCGACCTTCCATCGCCTTGGTTCGACGACCCTGACCTTCAACTCGACGGTTAACGGCTCGGAGGATCTCATCCTCAGCGGAGCGGCGACGCAGACCACGTTCAACGGCGCGGTCGGCAACCTCACGCCAGTCGGCGATGGGGTCGGTCCGGCGCTGAACATCCAGACCGGTCCGGCGACGTTCAACAGCACCGTCGCCACTCGTTCGGGCATCGTGACCGGCTCAGGCAGCGTGACGTTCAACGGTAACGTCGCCATCAATGCCGTTGCGGGGGCTACTTCAAGCAGCTTCGGCGGCAACGTCACGATCAACAACGCCACGTTCGGCACGCAGAGCGTCGTCGCCGGCCAGGGCAACGCCACGTTCAACGGCACGTCGCTGACACTGGGCGGAACCGGTGCCCGCTTGCAAGTAGGCGGCTCCACCGCCAATACCATCCAGGTCAACGGCAACGTCCTGGGAGCCAGTTCTGCGGCCCTGCTGGTGAACACCAACGCAGCCTCAGCGGTGGTGCTTGCGGGGGCGAACAACACTTACGCCGGCCAGACAATCATCGAAGCGGGCACGCTCACGGTCAACGGCGTGATCACGGCGGGCGGCGGTACGATTTCCCCCAGCAGCAACGCGCGGCTGAACGGCTCGGGCACGATCCACCAGCGTTCCGTGGTGGTTGGCAGCGGCGTCAGCAATGCCCAGATTCAGGGGGTCAAGCTGATCGGCTCCGGAGCCAGCACCGCGACTACGGGCATTCAGATCAACAACAACGCCAGTGCCCAAATCGGCGGCACCGCGGCGGGCGAGCCGGTTACCATCACCGATTGGGGCACCGGTGTGCAGGTCAACGGAGCCAACGCTAGCGCCCGCATCCTGGGTGGCACGCCACGCAGCATCATCACTAACAACCGTGTCGGTGTGCAGGTCATCGCCGGTCGGGCGCTGATTCAGGGGACCGATCTCAGCTTCAACACCACGGGCAGCGGAGCAGCCGGCCTCGTCGCTCAGTCGGGGGCACAGGTCGATGCCGGTCAGGGCTTCGGCGGCTTCGACTTCACCGGACTCAATGGCGGCGGAGTTGGCAACGGCTCGCTGGGCGGCAACGTCTTCGACGGCTACGCCAACCACACCACCTCAGCGGTGCCCACCGTGGCCCAGGCGATCGTCAACCTGAACACCAACGCACCGAACAACGCCAAGGGACCGCAGGGCCAGCCGCACGACCTGATGGCTCAGAACAACACCTTCGATGGCTCGTCGTTGCCGGCCAACATCGAACACAAGGTGTTCCACGACTTCGACGCAGCCATCTACGGCTTCGTCAACTACGTCACCCCGGGTTCGCTGATTCCCAACATCATCGGCGATCCGATCTTCTACTCCGTCACGCCCACTCCGGAGGCCAACAACAACTACGCTCAGCGGTCGATGATCCGGTTCGTGCGGCTCGGCTTCGATAACTATGTCTACATCAACCAGAGTTCGGCGCTGGCTCCTTTGGAGCGGGCCGTCGTCATCAGTCGCACCGGCGGGTTCAACCAAACCGCCCTGACGCCGTTGTACACTGGCGTCATCAACACCCTGATCGTCAACAACACCGCCGGCTTCAACCCCTTCGCGACCGATGGCCGCTACTTCACCTACGACTTCCGCTTCAGCGGAGCCGGGGTTGAAGTGTCCGGTTCGCTAGGCGACGGCGACTACACGCTGACGTTCAATGCCGGACGGATCCAGTCGTTCCTGCCTCAGCCGCCGGTCGAACCCGGACTGTCGTTCCCCGTGGGCGGCATTCCGACCATCCAGTTCCATCGCTTGTTCGGCGATGGCGACAGCTTCCATCCCAGCAGTCAGCGTCGGGTCGATGCCATCGATCAGGCGTTGATGACTCCTTCGATGAACAGCCGTCGCGGCATGCCCAACTACCGCGAGTACCTCGATTTCGACAACAACGGCTACATCGACTTGCAGGATCTGATCGCCTTCAATCGCCGCCTCAACCGTTATTGATCCGACCGCGAGCGCCGCGAGGACTACTCCGGCGCTCGCAGGATCCACTTGTAGTCCGAACTCGAAGGAGTGAACTCCTCGCAACCGGGGGGATCGCCGCCGAAGATGGCATACCAGCGAACCCCTGCGGCGGTGTCGAGATCGGCTGCTTCGCCGGTCGGTACCTTGCGAACGAACTTCAGTTTGCCCGCCGGCGACATCGTGAACAACAGCGCCGTATCGCCGCGGACATTGGCGACGGTCAATCGTAACCCATCCTTGGCGCGGGGTTGCTCCAGCGGTTCCTCGCCGACGACGCGCGACTGCGCCGTGACGAACCACAGAATCGCTCCTAGTAGCATCGACACAGCCATCCACCAGCGTAGCCCAGGCCGGATCATCGCCCATCTCCTCCTTTGGGAAAACGGAAACTGCCCGCGAAGTCTATGCGTAAGGCTCACTCCAAGCAATCCGAGCTGTCCACGCAACCGCCTCGCCGGGGCGGCATGGCCTGAGGCGGCAGCGGTCATACAATCAAGTGCAACCCCGCCCGCACGCCCCGACCAGCGGTTAACCAAACGGGCAAACTGGGAGAATCAGAGACTTTCCCTCTTATTTCTCCTCGTTTGCCTGTCTTCGTGTCCACTAATAGGAACGCCATGCCACGTCGTACCGATCTGAAAAAAATCTTGCTCATCGGCTCTGGTCCTATTGTCATCGGCCAGGCGTGCGAATTTGACTATTCCGGCACCCAGGCCTGCAAGGCGCTACGCGAAGAGGGCTACGAGGTCGTTCTCGTCAACTCCAATCCAGCAACGATCATGACCGATCCGGAGACTGCCGATCGCACCTACATCGAGCCGATCACCTGGGAGATGGTGGCGCTGGTCATTGAGAAGGAACGGCCCGACGCGCTGTTGCCGACCTTGGGCGGACAGACGGCCCTGAACACCGCCATGCAGTTGGAAAGGCACGGCATCCTGAAGAAGTACAACGTCGAGATGATCGGCGCGACGCCCGAAGCGATCGACAAGGCCGAGGATCGCGAGAAGTTCAAACAGGCGATGCAGAAGATCGGCGTGCCGGTGCCGAAAAGCGGCGTAGCCACATCGCTGGCCGAGGCTCAGGCCATTCGTGAGGAAGTTGGCCTGCCCTGCATCCTGCGACCGTCGTTCACGCTCGGCGGTACAGGCGGCGGCATCGCCTACAACGTCGAGGAGTTCAACCAGCTCATCGCGCGCGGCCTGGATCTGTCGCCCACTCGTCAGGTACTGATCGAACAATCGGTCATCGGTTGGAAGGAGTTCGAGTTGGAGGTGATGCGCGACAAAGCCGACAACGTCGTCATCATCTGCTCGATCGAGAACTTCGATCCCATGGGCGTTCACACCGGCGACTCGATCACGGTGGCCCCGGCCCAGACGCTTACCGACAAAGAGTACCAACGGCTGCGGGACGCCGCTCTGGCCATCATCCGCGAGATCGGCGTCGAGACGGGCGGCAGCAACATTCAGTTTGCGGTGAATCCGGCCAATGGCGACTTCATCGCTATCGAGATGAACCCGCGCGTCTCCCGCAGCAGCGCTCTGGCTTCCAAGGCGACCGGCTTCCCCATCGCTAAAATCGCTGCCAAGCTGGCGGTCGGCTATCGCCTCGACGAGTTGAAGAACGACATCACGCGACTGACGCCGGCCTCGTTCGAGCCAACCATCGATTACGTCGTGACCAAGGTACCGCGCTGGGCCTTCGAGAAATTCCCCGACGCCGACCCCACTCTAACGACGCAGATGAAGTCGGTCGGCGAAACGATGGCCATTGGTCGGACGTTCAAGGAGTCGCTGCAAAAGGCCCTGCGGGGACTGGAGACCGGCTCGTTTGGGCTGGGCTGCGACCGCCTCGATCGCTGGGGGACGCCCAACCAACCCGACGATAGCGAAATTCTCGCCAAGCTGTCGACCCCGACCGCCGAGCGCATCTGGTTCATTCGGTACGCGTTCAAGGCTGGCATGTCACTGGAAGACATTCACAAATACACGCGTATCGATCCGTGGTTTCTCCACAACATCCGCGAGATTGTCGAGCTAGAAGAGCGACTTCGCGCCTTCGAGGACGCCGCCAGTCGGCAGCGCGATGAGTCCACTACTCGAACACTCTTGATGACGGCGAAGCAGTTCGGCTTCTCCGATCGCCAGCTGGGGCAACTGTGGCGGCTGGCCGAGATGGAAATTCGACAGATGCGGCTCCAGTGGGGCATTGTGCCGACCTACAAAAGCGTCGATACCTGCGCCGCCGAATTCGAGGCCTACACGCCCTACTACTACTCCACCTACGAGGTGCCTGAGGAACGAGTGCAGCGGGAGAAAGTCGAAGGAATCCAGAATGCAGAGAGGGTTCTGTATTCTGAAAGCGAGGTTCGACCGCCGACCGACAAGCCGCGCATCATGATTCTCGGCGGCGGCCCCAACCGCATTGGCCAGGGGATCGAGTTCGACTACTGCTGCTGCCAAGCCGCCTTCGCCCTGCGCGACGCCGGCTATGAAACCATCATGGTCAACTCGAATCCCGAGACGGTGTCCACCGACTATGACACGTCCGACCACTTGTTCTTCGAGCCGCTCACTGTCGAGGATGTGTTGAACATCTGCGACGTGATGCAACCGCGCGGGTTGATCGTGCAGTTTGGCGGACAAACTCCGTTGAACCTGGCTCGCGCCTTAGGTGAGGCCGGGGCACCGATCATCGGTACCAGTGTTGAGTCCATCGACATCGCCGAGGATCGCGATCTGTTCCAGAAGTTGGTTCGTCGGCTCGGCCTGCAACAGCCGGCCAACGACACCGCCCGGGATTTGCAACAGGCGGTCCACGCGGCGCGGAAGATCGGCTTCCCGGTGCTGGTGCGGCCCAGCTTCGTCCTCGGCGGTCGCGCTATGGAGATCGTCTACGACGAGCCGGCCATGTCCCGCTTCGTCCTGCAAGCGATGGACGTTTCGCCGGGCAAGCCCGTGCTGATCGACAAGTTCTTGGAGTCGGCCATCGAAGTGGACGTCGATTGTCTAGCCGACGGGCAGCGCTGTCTGATCGGCGGCGTAATGCAGCACATCGAGGAAGCCGGCATCCATTCGGGGGACAGCGCCTGTGTGATTCCGCCACACAGTCTGCCGCCTGCCGTTATCGAGGAGATCAAGCGTCAGGCTCGCGACCTGGCCCGCGAACTAAACGTCCAGGGGCTGATGAACATTCAGTTCGCCGTCCAACGCTCGGTGCTGAGCCAGGCGACTCTCACCGAGGAGGCCGCCCGTGCCGCCGTCTACATCCTGGAGGTCAACCCACGCGCTAGCCGCACCGTGCCGTTCGTCTCCAAGGCGACGGGTGTTCCCTTGGCTCGCTACGCCACTTTGGTCATGGTCGGTAAAACGCTCGATGAACTGGGACTGTTCGACGAGGTGACGCCGAGCCATTTTTCCGTCAAGGAGAGCGTCTTTCCGTTCAACAAATTTCCAGGGGTGGACATCATCCTTGGCCCCGAGATGCGTTCGACGGGGGAAGTCATGGGCATCGACGACACTTTTCCGCTGGCCTTCGCCAAGAGCCAAATGGCGGCGAACAGCGCCTTGCCGGCTCCGGAGGCGGGCAAGGTGTTCATCTCCGTCGCCGAGCGAGACAAGAACGAAGTGATCTCAGTGGCCAAGCGGTTGGCCCAGCTGGGCTATCGGCTGATCGCGACCCGAGGCACAGCCAAGCGGCTCCGAAACGCCGACATCTGTGTCGAGGAAGTCTTGAAGCTACAGGAAGGCCGCCCTAACCTGATCGATCTGATGAAGAACAAGGAGGTCGCCTTGGTCATCAACACGCCCTCGGGCAAGGGCACGCGAACCGACGAGGGCAAGATCCGCGCCTCAGCGGTGGCTAACGGAGTGACGGCGATCACCACGCTGGCTGCCGCCCACGCCGCCGTCGATGCCTGCGAGGCGATGCGCTCGCGTTCCTGGACCGTGACCGCCCTGCAGGATCGCTTTCCGACTCACCGACGCAGTGCTACTGCTCTTGGTTCCGCTCAGTAGACCGGGTAGACTCTCCTGGCTGTCCCAGCAACCCAGGAGGTCGAGGTTGATGTCGCGCATCACTCATTTCGAGATTCACGCCAGCGATCCGGAGAAGACCATCCACTTCTACGAACAAGTGTTTGGCTGGCAGTTCACCAAGTGGGATGGGCCGATGGATTACTGGATGATCGTTACCGGTCCAGACAGTGAGCCGGGTATCAACGGCGGATTGACGCGCCGTATGGGACCGGATCCGATGGCGGGACAGCCGGTCAACTCGCACGTCGGCACGGTGAGGACCGAGTCGATCGATGCCGCCGTCACCAAGGTGCAACAGTCGGGCGGCGTCATCGAGGTTCCGAAGATGGCCATTCCCGGCGTCGGCTGGCTGGCCTACGCAAAGGATCCCGCAGGAAACATCTTTGGCATCTACCAACACGACGAGCAGGCGAAGTAAGCGAACCCATCCAGAGCCGAGGGGCGAGCCGGGATCTCGGCTCTGGAGACGCTCCGTGACGATTCATCGGGGGGCTGCAGGTCTGCCTGTGGGCAGACAGGCCGCTTCGCACTGCCTGAATTCTGCCATTTTTCGACCTGTTCGCAAGTCCACAAGAACCAGTCTAGGCGAAGGCTTGTCCTCTCTCTTGGCCATTTTGGATACAGCAGTGTGCGGAATGGGCGCATTCGGTTAGGGCAGCGACGAGCAAACAGGATGAGATTTCGCGGATTTTTCTACAGTTCTACCAAACTCAGCAGATTGGCACATCACTTGCGTTTAGGAAGGACAGCAGATTTCCGCCCAGGAAGGAGGGGGCGATGAAGCCGACAACTAGTAAGTCGCTATTGACCCTCACTGCCGAGGAGTTGATGACCCGGGACGTGGTGACGATTCCTCAGGGAGCGTCACTTCCGGAGGCGGCAAAGCTGCTGCGGAGCGCTAGGGTGGGTGGCGCTCCGGTGGTCGACGAACAAGGGCGTTGCGTGGGCGTCCTCTCGGCGGTGGATTATCTCCGCTGGACGGAGGACGGCTGTCCGATGCCGATCGAACCCCAGAATGCCGGGTGTTCGTTTCAGGTGCGTGGACGACTGCTCACGGGGCAGGAGGCCGTGATTTGCACCCTCGCAGAGGGGAGTTGTCCGCTGCAACGGATGGTGCCCACGACTCAGGGTCGGCATACCGCGCTGTGTGTCCAGCCGCGTGGGGTACATTGCGACTGGCAACAGGTGATCGAGCCGGATTCCGGGGACGGAGTCAGTAGGTACATGACAAGGAACCTGGTTACCGCCAGCCCGGAAACGCCCTTGGTCGACCTTGTTCGCATGATGATTGATGCCCAGATTCACCGCATTCCGATCGTCGACGAACGCGGTCGTCCCATCGGAATGGTCACCAGCACGGATGTGCTGGCAGCGATGATGCGTTGTCAACCAGAATAGCCAGGCTGCAGGGCGAGCTGCAACTACTGCTTCGCCCTCTTTGTAAGGAGGGTACTCTGATGGCTGCCTTGAAGATGCTACCGAACTGCGAAGTAGTGCTGCGGGGTCGCACTGCCGAGGAACTGATGACCCCGAATCCAATCTCGATTCGTGAAGAGTTACTCGTTCGCGAGGCGATTGCCTTTCTGGTCGACCGCCACATCTCCGGCGCGCCGGTCATCGATGAAGCGGGCCGACCGGTCGGCGTGCTGACCCAGACCGACATCCTGATCCATGATCGCGAGGAGGTCGAACATCTGCCAGTGCGCGATGCGGAGTTCGGTTCGCCATTGCCGCGCGAGGTCTGGGACGAATTCCAGGTCGAGTATGTCGACAAAACTCGGGTTCGTGACGTGATGACTCCTGCCGTGTTCTGCGTCTCGCTGGACACGCCGGCTTGGAAAGTCATCGAGCAAATGCGCGAACTCAACGTCCACCGCCTGTTTGTCGTGGACGACGACGGTGTCATGGTTGGCGTCATCACGGCCATGGACATTGTTCGAGAACTCGTTCCCAGGGACTGACCGAGTTCGCGGCCCCCAACATTCAGGCGGCTTGTGCCCAGCGTGGAGCCTCTTCACGCTGGGCCAGTTATTTGAGCGTGGGCTTCACCGCCGCCAGCTGTCCCTGTCGCGCCAGGTCAATCGCCTCGGCCAATACACGGGCCGACTCCTGGGCCGCGTGGAAACCCATCGAGTTCTCGGCGTTGATGAAATCGACCCGCCACTGGGCCTTGCGATGCAGCTTCCGCGCCTGGGCCAGTTTCTCGTCGTCCACACCGTGTTGCTTGGCCTCGGTGATGGCCGTCATCAAATCAATCACCGCCAACTCGGCTCGTTCGAGCAATCCTTTGGTTCGATCCTGAATCGCCTCGGCTCGGGCCAGAATCTCCTTCTCCGGATAACGATGACAGGTCTGGCATGCCTGGGCGACGTTGAGCAACGGACTCCGGACGTGGTGGTTGCTGATCTTAGTGGCTCCTTCGCGAACGTAGGGCATGTGACAGTCCGAGCAGGAAACGCCACTACGAGCATGGATACCCTGGCTCCACAACTCAAACTCCGGATGCTGAGCCTTCAGCATTGCCGCTCCCGATTCCGTGTGCTTCCAGTCGGCGAAGCCACCAGCGTCCTCGTCGTAGTATTGTTCGATCTGCTCGGCCTTCAGTCCGCGTGCCCAGGGGTAGGTCACTAGTTTGCCGGGTCCTTTGAAGTAGTATTCCACGTGACATTGTCCACAAACGAAGCTACGCATCTCCTGCCGAGTCGCCTCGCGGTTGGGATCGTAGGGTTGCTTGGACTGCTGCTTGCGCCAACGTTCGATGCTGGGCAGATGTGGTACGTCGGCCTGGCTGGCGGCCAGGTCGCGGATGCCCTGCAAGAAACCGGGGCGTGTCACGCGGAGCTGCATCGTTTTGGGATCGTGACAATCCACACAGCTGACTGGATGGCTGACGAGTTTACGGGCCTCGGGCAGGGGCATGGCACAGACCTTCTCGAACCCCTTTTGCACGTCGCCCTCACCAGCCTGGCGATAGGCGGGCAGGACCGACGAGTGGCAGTGCAGACACGCGCCGAACTGTTTGAACTGGCTGACCCGCAACGTCTCATCCTGATCGCTGAGCATGTAGGCGTGGCCGCGCTCCTCCCGGTAATCGACGGCGAAGGGGTAGCCGGCGAACAGCCGCTTTAGCCGCGGGTTGGCCTGCAGGCGATCAAACGCTTCGCTGCCACCGTGCCGCGTCCGTTCGATGTCCACGGTGCGACGATAGCTGTCGTACTGACGGGGAAAGTTGCGCCCCCAGATTTCCGGATCGATGGTGTCTTCGTTCACCTCGACCAGGGTGAGAAAGCGGTGCTCGCCCTCGGTCTTGCGCTGGCGAATGTTCATCAGCAACGCGGTCAAGCCGAAGGTCAGGCCGGCGGTCACCAGCAGCGTTGCCGTGTAGATCCACCAGGAACCGCCCGAGGAGGGCTTCGCAGCTTCCGTCATCGTTTCCTACCCTCTTGTCTAGCGTGTTGGTCCATGCCCCACGGAGGCATGGCAGCGCACACAGTTGTTCCCCGCTTCACCTGCCGAGCCGAACGTGACAATGTCGTGGGTGAGATTCTGGTGACAGACCACGCAGTTGGCTTGCAACGCCTCGGCATTGCTGGGCGTGATCTGGATCGGTTCGTGAAAGTCCTGCAACGTGAAGCCCTTGGAGTGCCAGAAACCGTTCCGTGCCTTGCTCCACCATTTGCCGATGAAATCGTGCGGCGTGTGGCAATCATTGCAGGTGGCAAAGGCGTGATGACTGGACTTCTGCCAGCTGTCGAGATAGTCGTTCATGATGTGACAGTTAGCACAAGCTTTTGGGTCGTTGCTGAAGTAGGCTGCTCCCTCGGCATACCAGAACGTGAAGCTGCCCAAACCCAGGAGCACCCCTGCGAGAAGACACAAAATCAACTTCAGCCGCATGGGACACTCCAGGGCCGTGGGACGGGTTCTCTGTCGTTTGGCTTAGAGAAGCCACAAAGCACGGACAAGATCCTTCAGCAGCAGAACACTGATTACGAAGCCGCAGCCGAACCAGAAATACAGTGTTCCACGATCGCCAATGTAGTATTTCTGTTTCTGTTCCTGTGCTGGTGCTTCTGGTACTTCTGGTGCTTCGGCGAGAACGGGCAGCACTTCGGGCAGTTCATCACGAGGAGTAGTTTTCAACGCGGCGGACATCGGGGCACTCTCTCTGTTAGTTAGTGAAAGAAGGACGGAAACGTTTCGCCAAAGGAGCAACTCCGATGCCAGTGCGAAAAAGAGGAGCTTTCCCTCCTGTTAGAGACAAAAAGTGTGCGGTCTGGGCACAGCGTCTGTGCGTGTTCGCTCAGTTCACGCGGTCGCGAGCAGTTCCTGCAGCCGGGCCAAGGCTTCGGTCAAGCTCCGACGCGCCAGAAGCGACAGTTCCGCGCCATGGTCGAACCGTTCGGCGGGAAGAGTCAGTAGCCAAGCTCGCGGTCGACGATCGAACAGTTGTTCGCACAAGCTTAAGAGCCAGCCTGGATCGCTGGTGTGCCCCATTCGAGCAGGAGCAGTCGGCACCAACTCGACGAGTTGAACCGCATCTTCGGTGCCAACGGCGGCATCGATAAAAATAGCGCGATCAAATCCCGCGAGCAACTCGGCCAATTCGGGCGTTAGTCCGTGTGTTACCGTCACGCGCACCTCGGGCAGATGCCAGGCTTCGACCTGTCGAGCGGCCAGCGGTCCCACGGCGTCATCGCCGCGCAGCTCGTTGCCGTAACCCAACACCAGCCAGGTCATCGCCGCGCCTCGTCGACCACCTGTCCGTCGGCAGCGATGAGTTGCACCAGTAGTGGCATCTGTCCGGCGGCATGTGTCGAACAGCTCAGGCACGGATCGAAGGCACGGATGCCGGCCTCGATGCGGTTCAGGATCGGCTCGGGAATCGTTCGTCCCTGAACGTAGCGACGAGCAATCTGCGTGATCGTCGAGTTCATCGGTAGAGCGTTTTGTCCCGTGGCGATGATCATGTTGACGCGGGTCAACAACCCGTTCTCATCGACACAGTAATGATGGAACAAGGTGCCGCGCGGAGCCTCGCTGACGCCGACCGCTTCGAGATTGTTGATCGACGCCTGGGCACGCAGCCGATTGGACATCAGGTCCGGATCTTCCAACAATCTCTTGATTCGCTCGGTAGCGCACAGAATTTCGATAAGCCGGGCGTAGTGGAAGAAGAACGAGCTATGCACGATGCCGCCACCGCGCTGCCGATATTCGACGAGTTCGGCATCGGCCAGGGGGGTGCCCATGCGCTGACAGATGTTCAACCGCGCCAATGGACCGACGCGATAGGCCCCCTGAGGATAACCCAGCGGTTTGTAGTACGGCGACTTGAGAAAGGAATCGTGTTCGATGTGTTCGCCCAGGTAGTCGAAGTAGCGCTGCGGATCAATGTCTACCAGGGTGTTTCCCTCGGCGTCGATCATTCGGAGAATGCCATCGTAGTGTTCCCATTCTCCGTCGCGACCGACCAGAGAGAGAAATAGGGAGGGAAACTTGCCGAAGACTTCGATCTCCTCACTAAAGCGATCTAGAAGATCTTTGAAGGCTGAAATAGCCTGCTGCGTGGTGGTGCGAGCCTCATCGACACGACTAAGCAGATAGTCACGTCGCTCGGTGGGCAACGGTTCGCGGACGCCGCCGGGCACCGACCAGGCCGGGTGGATTTTGCGACCACCCAGAGCTTCGATAATCTCCTGGCCAAACTGACGCAACCGGATGCCGCCCCGGGCCACCTCCTTGTTCGCCGCGATCAGGCCGAAGACGTTGCGCGTGGCCGGCGATGACTCCCAACCGAGCAGGAAATCTGGAGCCGACAGGTGGAAAAAGCTCAGAGCGTGCGACTGAGTGATCTGCCCTAGATTCATCAGTCGGCGGAGCTTCTCGGCGGCAGGAGGAATGGTCACGGCCAACAGCCGATCGCCGGTCTTGGACGAGGCCAGAATGTGACTGACCGGACAGATGCCGCAGACCCGGGCACTGAGGCCGGCCATCTCGGTGAAGGGCCGACCGACACAAAACCGCTCGAAGCCGCGAAACTCGACGACGTGAAAACGCGCTTCCTTGACCTGGTCGGCTTCGTCGAGAAAGATGCTGATCTTGGCGTGCCCCTCGATCCGCGTCACCGGATCGATGACGATGCGAGTGCTCATGACAGATATTTTCCCTATTAGTTATCCAAAATATCGTTGTTCAACGGATAGTTGCGGCACCTTGCCGTCGAGCAGATCTTGCAGCACGGCGCGGATGCGTGGGGCGTCGGGCGGACATCCCGGCAGATAGCAGTCCACGGGAATCACCTGATGCAGCGGCAGCACGCGATCGAGCAGCACCGGCACGATGCCCTTCTCATCCGGTAGCCGTGGGTTGGCGTCGCCATTCTCCAGGTACACCGGGCGCAGCACTTCCAAGGCCAACCCTAATGGGTTGCGTAGGGCAGTGACGTTACCAGTCACGGCGCAATCGCCGAAGGCGATGACATAGCGCGACGCCTTGCGCAAGCGGTGGGCCATCTCCTCGTTCTCCTGGTTGGCCACCGCTCCCTCGACCAGGACCACGTCCACGTCCTCGGGGAACTTCTTGGCGTCCATCAGCGGGCTGTAGACCAACTCGACGCGATCGGCCAGCTCGATCAGCCACTCGTCCAAGTCGAGAAACGACATATGACAGCCGGAACAACCGCCTAGCCAGACGGTGGCGAATTTCAGCTTATCCATTGCTTCTCCTTGCGGGCGCGGACCAGGAAGGCGAGCTGCTCACGATCTTTCTGCATCTCGGCGACGGTGCTGCCCTGGCGGAACAGGGCACCAGTGGGGCAGGCCTGGACGCACTTGCCGCAGGAGGTGCAGCTGGTCGCTTCCCCCCACGGCTGGGCCAGGTCGGTAATGACTCGCGAGTGGATGCCGCGACCGGCCACGTCCCAGGTGTGTGCCCCTTCGATCTCATCGCAGGCGCGGACACAGCGCGTGCAGAGGATGCAGCGGTTGTGATCGATGCCGAACTGCTGGTGACTGGTATCCACCGGCAGATGGGGATGCAGATAATCCAAGCGAACGTGGATCATGCCTTGGGAGGCGGCCAAGGCTTGCAGCTCGCAGGCCGAGTTGGCCACGCACACTGAGCAAACATGGTTGCGTTCGGTGAAGAACAGTTCGAGAATCATGCGGCGATACTCGACGAGCTTGGGCGTGGTGGTGTGAACGACCATTCCCTCGGCGGCGCGCGTCACGCAGGCTGGAAGCAATCGCGAAGTTCCAACCACCTCCACCAAACACAGCCGACAGGCCGCCGCTTCCGAGACACCATCGAGATGGCACAACGTGGGAATGTCGATAGCGTTCTCCCGAGCCACGTCCAGCAGGGTCTGGCCCTCCTGGGCCGAGACGATTTTCTCGTCGATCGTTAGTGTCACTACGCTCATCAGCGCATCATCCTTTCTGGTCAGGCGAGTCGGAGCGGTAGAGGCACTCTACCATTAGTAGACGTCATCGGGCGAAGGCGTTCCTCGTACTCGTGGCGGAAGTAACGCAGGGTACTCTTGACCGGATTGGGCGCGGTTTGTCCCAGGCCGCACAGGCTGGTTTCACTGACCATCGGCACTAGCTGTTCCAGCAGGGCCAGATCGGTCGAGGTCGCCTTGCCCTCGGCGATCTTGCTGAGCAAGCGATGCATCTGCACGGTGCCGACACGACAGGGGATGCATTTGCCGCACGATTCGTCCATGCAAAACTCCATGAAGAAACGCGCCACCTCGACCATGTTGGTGGTCTGATCCATGACGATCATGCCGCCGGATCCCATGATCGACCCCAGCTGAGCGAGAGATTCATAGTCGACGGAGGTATCGAGGAACTCCGCGGGGATGCAGCCGCCCGAAGGACCGCCGGTCTGCACGGCCTTGACCGAACCGCCCTCGACGCCGCCGCCCATGACCTCGACAATGTGCCGCAGCGACGTGCCCATCGGCACCTCAACGAGTCCGGTATTCCGCACCTTTCCGGTCAGCGAAAAAACCTTCGTTCCCTTGCTCTTCTCCGTGCCGATACTGGCGAACCAGTCGGCTCCTTTGCGGAGGATGGTCGGCACGTTGGCGAACGTCTCGACGTTATTAATCAGCGTAGGGCGATCCCACAGGCCCATCTCGGCAGGGTAGGGGGGACGGGGACGCGGTGAACCGCGGCGGCCCTCGATCGAGGCCATCAACGCCGTCTCCTCGCCGCAGACGAACGCGCCGGCACCGATGCGCACGTCGACGCGAAAATCAAACGGAGTCTCGAACACGCCGCTGCCCAACACGCCGAGTTTCTTCGCTTGGTTAATCGCCTTACGCAGGCGTTCGACGGCCAGTGGATACTCAGCGCGAACGTAGATGAAGCCCTGGGTCGCGCCGACGGCGTAGCCAGCGATGGCCATGCCCTCTAGCACGCGATGTGGATCACTCTCCATGACCGAACGATCCATGAACGCGCCAGGGTCGCCCTCGTCGCCGTTGCAGACGACGTACTTCGGACCGGGCGGCATCTTGGCGACGGTGGCCCACTTCAGACCGGTCGGATAGCCCGCTCCTCCCCGGCCGCGCAAGCCGCTCTGGCTGATGGTCTGCACCACCTCCGCTGGCGTCATCTCGGTCAAGGCCATGTGCAGGGCGCGATAACCACCCAGTGCTAGGTACTCCTCGATGCGTTCCGAATCGATCTCCCCGCTGGTTTCACAGACGATCTTTAGCTGGGAGCTGAAAAACGGATGAGCAGTATCCAAAATGGCAGCGTGGGGGGATTCGCCGACGGCAGCTCCGACCATGCTGGGGGCTTGTTCAGCGCTGACTTGCTCGAACAGGGGGCCTTGGGGAGCGAGTTGGACAAGCGGCCCGCGTCCACACAGACCCAAACAACCCACGCCGACTGCTTGCACTCGATCTGTCAGCCCCTTATCGGTGATAGCCTGCTTCATCGCCTTGAAGACGCCTTCCGCGCCGGTGGCGAGGCAGCCACTGGCGGTGCAACAGTGCAGTCGGGCCGGCTTCCACGACGCCCGCTCACGCTGGGCCAGGTCGTTCAGTTCGCTTCGATCCATGTCACAGCCATCCTTTCAGTTGTTGCTGTACTGTCTCGGGCGTCTGTTGACCGGCGGTGACGCCATCGAAAACCACGGCGGGAGCGATGCCGCAAGCGCCGATGCAGCGGGCAGTCATCACCGAGAGCTTGCCATTGGGCGTCGTCTGACCAGCCTTGATACCGGCCTGTTGCTCGATGGCGGCCAGCAAGCGATCGGCCCCCTTGACAAAGCAGGCGGTGCCCATGCAAACAACACAGGTATGCTCACCCTGAGGTTTCAGAGAAAAGAGATGATAAAAGGTAGCTACTCCGTAGACCCGACTGGGTGGTAGCTTCAGGCCTCGCGCGACATACAGCAGCACATCAAGTTCGAGAAAGCCGAACAGTTCCTGGGCCTTGTGCAGCACCTCAATCAGAGCGTCGTGCTGATAGAGATGCCGTTTCATGGTGACATCGAGAATCTTGAAGCGCTTGTCCCCGCTGGGGTGGCTCGCTGGTGCCACGGGTTGTCCTCCTGATCTGGGCAGAGTGGTTCTCTCGCAACTACCATACCGACCCACGATTTAGCAGACCATCAGCGATTTTGGCGATTTTCTTGCCCCTTAGCCGCACAGTCACTGTGCGGAGCGCGTCCACTTGGTCGGGACTTCATGTCGGTTCTTCGGGAAATTCCGCGAAAGCGGTTTCGGCACGCACTTTGCGGCTCATTCCAGCGATGAGAGAGAATTCAACCCGTTGCTGGAAACTATATCTCGTGGAGGTGACCCATGATTCGCTCAATCTTAGTTCCCCTGGATGGCTCGGAATTCGGCGAACATGCTCTGCCGATGGCGCTGAACATTGCTCGCCGCGCCGAAGCGGTTGTTCATCTGGTGCATGTGCATCAAATCGTTCCGCCGACCTCGGTAGCGGGGGTCGCGGTCATGGATGCCATCGATCTACACCTGCGTCAGGATGAGATGGCCTACCTGGCCGACGTGATGCGGCGCATCGCCGAGGCTAAACCGGTGATGGTCAAGACGGCCCTGTTGGAAGGCGAAGTGGTCCCGTCGATCAAGGAGTATGCCGATGCCAACGAGATCGACCTGGTGGTGATGAGTACACATGGTCGCGGCGCGTTCAGCCGCTTCTGGCTGGGCAGCGTGGCCGATGAGTTGGTCAGCGAGCTGAAGCAACCAGTGATTCTGATTCGGCCCGAGGAGGGCAAACCCGATCTCCGCAAAGAGATCGATCTGAGGACGATCCTGGTGCCGTCTGATGGACATGTCAGCTCGGAAATGGTGCTAGATCCGGCGACGGATCTGGCCAAGCTGTTCGGCTCGACGATCGATCTGCTCCGGGTGGTCAAACCGGTGCTGCGTCCAGCCTATACTCCGGGCGGCTTCTTCGAGGGCGTGCTGACTAACCAAGAGTTGGAGGAGATCCGCGCCGCTCAGGAGAAGTTGGAAAATCGAGCCAAGATCTATCTCGATGAAGTCCGCAACGAACTGGAAGAGGAGGGCCTACAAGCCGAAACCCACGTCGTGGTTAACGAGGAACCAGCTAAGGGCATCACTGCCCAAGCCAAACAACGCCATGCCGATCTGATCGCCATGGAGACGCATGCGCGACGCGGACTGTCTCGGTTGTTCCTGGGCAGCGTGGCCGACAAAATCGTTCGCGGTGGAGTTGCTCCGGTGCTGCTGCACCATACTGTCAAATGATTCTTTGAATCGTTCAGCTTTCCTCTGCGAAGGTCGGACGAACTTTGGTTATAATGTCTGCGGAGTCGGGTCGTCCCGAGGAATCCGCGGCATGGTCAGAGGACAACAATCCGCTTCCGTTCGTCCTGAGTTGCAGGCATTGTTACACGCTGCCAAACAGCAACCGGACGATGATCTGCCGCGTCTCGTTCTCGCTGACTGGCTCGAAGAGAATGGGAACGCGGTGGATCTGGCACGCGCCGAGTTCATCCGCCTGCAATTGCGACTGGCCAAACTGGCTCCCACAGATCCGCGCCGCCGCCGACTCAGTCGCTCCCTGTCTGAACTGTTGGAAACCCATCGCAACGCTTGGCTTGGCCCGATTCAGAGTGTGCATCAGTACGCCTATCGCTTTGAGCGCGGCCTGCTTGTGCTGGAACCGGAAGCGGAGCGACTGCTGGGTAGTGCCGGTGATGCTCTCGCCGAAGGAGAGGCCATCCACTGGTTGGAACGATTGGTGCTTCGCGGCTTCAACAGCGATGCAGTGCCACGACTGGTACAATCGGCCGTGTTGCCACACCTCGGTTCTCTGGCCTTGCCCAGTGGCCAGCTCGGGGCCTCGGCTATGCGCTTGCTGACCGACTCGCCGAAGCTGTCCAACCTGGTCGCCCTGGATCTGAACTACAACCACATCGGCAACGTCGGCGCGGAACTGATCGCGCGTTCGCCCCATCTGGCCGGGCTACAGACACTGGACATCTGGATCAACAAAATCGGTCCGCGTGGCGGGCAGGCCTTGGCTCAATCCGACTACTTACGCGGTCTGCGTTCTCTCAATTTGGGCGGCAATGCCTTGCAAGCCACCGGGATGGAGGCTCTAGTCGACTCCCCGATTCTCGATCGGCTAGAACTGCTGCTGCTGTGGGGCAATCAGCTCGGTCCCGCCGGTGCCCAGGCTCTGACCCGCGCCACCCAAATGACTCAGTTGCGGTCGATTTATCTCAACGAGAACCGTCTAGGTAACAAGGGGGTCGAGGCCCTACTCGGCTGGAACTGCCTGCGACAACTGGAACTGCTTTCGCTATGGGGCAACAACCTCAAATCCGCCGCCGTGCAGCAGCTGGCCGCCGCTCCCCTGGAACGGCTAGAAGTCCTATTGCTGAGCGAGAATCGAATCAGCGATGACGGAGTGGTAGCGTTGGCGGCTTCGCCGTACCTCAATTGCCTACGCCGACTCGATCTGCACAGCAACAACATCACCGACATTGGGGCACGCGCTTTGCTCGAATCGCCTAATTTGCCCAACCTGATCGATGTCAATCTGCGTAGTAATGCCGTCAGTGATTTCATGCTACGAGCGCTTCGCGAGCGCTTTCCGCTGTGTAGTCCGGAATGAGAGAGGTTTCCCAGTTTGCCCTAGTGACACAACTCCTCTCATCAGATCTGAATTGCCGAGAATACCTCTCAAGGCAGGCGAAGCGAGTCATGCCGTGACGCCGAAGTTAGAAGGGATAGCTCGGCCAGCACTAGAGAAAAACAGGACGAAGTGCCTCAGCAGCGCGAAAGGAGATCGTGAGAACCTCTGTGGTGCGATTGCAAATCCCGGCGCGGAGGCTATAGTCTCGGTTCAGTCCAGGATCGGACGATTCTACTGACAGCCGCAAGGATGCGACCCATGCCGTGGCAGATACATCAGTCCAGCAGTGGTGATCGACTGAAGGAAGCGCAGCGCATCATCCGAGCCGAGGCCGCCGCCCTGGAGCTGGTCGCTGATCGGCTAGACGCCTCATTCTCGCGTGTGGTGGATTTACTCTTACCCATGACGGGTCCCAACAAGGGACGGCTAGCGATCACGGGAACAGGCAAATCGGCCGACATCGGCCAGAAACTCTGTGGCACGTTCAATTCCACCGGCACTCGGGCCTATGTACTCGATGCCACCAAGGCGGTGCATGGCGACCTGGGGATGCTGCATCCCGACGATGTCGCCTTGATGCTCTCGCACTCCGGCGAAAGCGACGAGATCGTTCGTCTGATTCAGCCGATGCGATCTCTGTGTCGGGCCATCATCGGTATCACCGGCAATCGCCACAGCAACTTAGCGCGCGGCGCGGATCTGGCCCTGATCTACGGTCCACTGGAGGAGGTGTGTCCGTTAGGTCTGGCTCCCAGTGCCAGCACCACGGCGATGCTCGCGCTGGGCGATGCACTAGCGTTTGTTCTCAGCCAGGCGAGGTCGTTCGGTCCTGAGGATTTTGCTCGCTTTCATCCCGCTGGCAGTCTGGGCAAAAAACTGGCCCGGGTCGAGTCGGTCATGCGGCGCGGCAACGAATTGCGATTAGCTCCAGCAACGGCTACTGTGCGTGAGGTCTTCGCTCAGGCGCGCCGAGTCGGACGCCGCACTGGCGCGATCATGCTGCTGAACGAGGCGGGACAGCTTGTCGGTCTGTTCACCGACAGTGATCTGGCTCGACTCATCGAGTCGCGTCAGGATGTGGCTCTGGATCGTCCGATTGCAGAAGTGATGACTCGCAGGCCGCGTACCTTACCGATCGGCGCGCGAGTTGCCGAGGCCCTGGAGCTGTTCGAGCGGCATCGCATTAGCGAGCTACCGATCCTCGACGCGGCGGGTAAACCTGTAGGCATTTTGGATATTACCGATCTCATTAGTGTTCGTAGTGAAGGGGAAGCCCCGATCGCGGAACGGCTCTCAGCCTGAAGGAGGAGAGATGACCTTACGCGAACGCTGTCTGGCCATCGACTTGCTGGTTCTCGACGTCGACGGGGTGCTGACCGAGGGCGGCATCATCTATGGCTGGAGTTCCGGGGAGGCGGTCGAGGAGATCAAGGCGTTCCATGTTCGCGACGGCTCCGGCCTGAAATACTGGCATCTGGCGGGAAAGCAGTCAGCGATTGTCACTGGACGGAGTTCGCCGCTGGTGGCGCTGCGCGCAGAGGAGTTAGGAATACGACACGTTCTACAGGGGGAACCGGAAAAACTCAAAGGGCTGCAAGCCTTGCAACACACGACGGGATGTCCGCCTTCCTCGATCTGCTATATCGGCGATGATTTGCCGGATGCCACCGCCATGCAAGCAGTGGGGCTAGCGGTTGCCGTCGCCGATGCCTGTGCGGACACGAAAGCAGCGGCTCATTTTCAGACGCGCGCACCAGGTGGAAAAGGCGCGGTGCGTGAAGTGATTGAACTGGTTCTGCGATGTCAGGGACTGTGGCCCCAGCGAGCCACGGCACACAGGTGAGCGGGTGAGGTGTTCAGGGAGGTAGGCCATGTGGACCCCGAAGCGGATCTTGCTGGTAAGCGCCTGCTTCCTGGCGTTCTTCACGGCTTATCTAGCCTATTCCTTCACCTACATCGGTCGCATCGATGGCTTGCCCCCTTTGCCGGAAATCTATCAGTTCGAGTCCTCCGCCGAACTCCCGCCCGCTCGCAAGCCGCGCAGCGACAAGCTAACGGAGAAGCTACGTCAGGCGTTTGGCCCCAACGCCAAGGAGTTGAACTGGGCCATCCGCATCGACATTCACTCGCGCGACATGCTCGTCTGCGCCGAACAGTTTGAAGTCATCGAGGGGCGCGTGTGCCTGACGCCGCTGAGCATCGCCATCCTCGGCAAGGAGAAGAATGACGGTCTGCCGCGCGAGATCCACACGATTCGTGGGGATCTGGCCTATCTGGAGTTCGACCGTAAGGTCACAAACTTTAGCGAGATTGCAAGTCGTAAAATTACCCGTGCCGAACTCTCAGGCCGCATCGAGGTGGTCAGCAATCGACGTCGATTGGAACGTGATCAGGATCTGCGCGTCAACATCCCAACGGGCAAGCTGTATTACGAGGAAGCCGCCCATCGGATTCATACCGAGGCGTTTGTGATCCTGGAGGATTTCAAAAGCAAACCCAAGCCGCACAAGATCACTGGCAAGGGCATGGAGATGGAACTGCTCACCGAGGTGCCAGCCGGTCAGCGGAAAGGAACACGCGAAACGATCACCGGGGTCAAGTGGATCGCGCTACGGTCGGCGGTACGCATGGATCTCTATCTGGAAGGCGGAGCAGGGCTGGTGAACTCCAAGCCTGAAGCTCCCAGTGATCCCCATGCGCCGCCCAAACCACCGCAGCGATCGCACTTGCGGATTGATACTCCGGGTAGTTTCCGCTACGAACTGAACAAGTCGTTCGATCTGGCCACGTTCGACGTCCGGCCCGCTGGTCCCCCTCCCACCACTCGTCCTGCGGGTGCCCCAAAAATCCCCGAAGATGTCACCGCCGTTCGCACCAACCTGCAAACCGGCGCGATGGATCAACTGGTCTGTCAACGTCTGGTGCTGCGCCTACGACGACGGGACAACTCGAAGGACAAATCCGCCGCAGTCCCGGCCAAGCCCAAGGACAGCGAGGGCCCGATGGAGGCTGTGGAAATCGAAACCGTCCATGCTACCGCTCTGCCGGGCAAGGCGGTCGACCTCGTCTCCGATGCGGAACATTTGCACGCCCGCGGCCAAGACTTCTTTCATGATGCCATTCGCCAGACGACCATCCTCAAAGGCAAGGTCGAGGTGGATCGCGACGAGAGCAAACTGTTGGCAGCGGAAGTGCGGATTCAGAACATGACGCCTCCGGCCAACGCCCCACGCAAGCCGGGGCAGCCGCTCCCCAAACCGTTCCAACATCTGACGGCACAGGGACCAGGTGATATCCTCTTTGTGGACAAAAAGGAAAAACGAACTCTTCGTGCCAACTGGCGAGAGCTGCTCACCTCCACTCGCGATGGCAACCAGGATCTGCTCATCCTGACGGGCGAGGCGCGCTTTATCGATGACCAATCCGAGCAGACGCTCAAAGCAGACGTGCTGAAAGTTTGGCTGGACGAGGCGACGACCAAAGCCGCCACCAGCGCCGAGCCGGTCTCGGGAGGACGACGACCTCGTCATCTGGAGGCGACGGGCAATGTAGTGGCTCGCTCCCGTGACATGAACGTGCATGACACAGGGCGGCTGGTCGTCTGGTTCAAGGACGTGGAAACCAATGCTGGCCAGCTCCCCGCTCCGACCTCGTCATCTCCGGCCACGCCCCGGGCAGTGACGACGCCAGGCTCGGCTCGTCCGTTCCCCACCGACGTATCGCAACCGTTGCCCGTCGGGCCGGAACATCCTCCAGCTCAGTTGACGAGTCGACCAGGCGAACACCAGACTGGCCCAGCTCTGGGTACACCAGATCGTCGCGATACGCCGCGTCCCTTCGATTTGTCGGCCCGTTCGGTCGAAGTCTGGGTGCTGCGTGGTCCCGGTCGCAATGCCATCGACCAACTCTGGTGCGAGGGGCGCGTTCAGGTGCGTCAGGATCCCGCACGAGCCGAGGAGCAAGGCACCGAGGTTCGCGGGGAGACGCTGCGCATGACCGGCACCGGCGATGGGCTGTACAACCTCGTTGTGACTGGCGATCTAGCGGAATTGCAGACGGACAAGATCTACATTGTCGGACCCGAGGTCAACATCGAACAAGCGACCAACAAGGCCTGGGTGATCGGCGACGGCGCGATGAAGATGGACAGCGAGACGAATTTCCAAGGAGACACACTCGACAAGGCAGTTCCACTGACCGTGCTGTGGAAAAAGAGCATGCTGTTCAATGGCGAGTCTGCGGAGTTCTACGGCAACATCCAGGCGACGCAGGAGAACGCTCGCCTCGCTTGCCAACAGCTTCAGGTCTACTTCAACAAGCCGATCTCCCTGCGGCAGGGCAACAAGACGCAAGAGCCGGCCCGTGTCCGCAATCTTGTTTGCAGCAAGGACGTCCGCATCGAGGACAGCGTTTACGACGGCGAACGGCTGGTGAAGTATCAACGCCTGGAAGGTCCGTGCGTGCAGATGATTGCCCTGGAGTCGGACGAGTCCGCCTCTCGTGCTGCCCCGGGCACCAAGTCGAAAAACGCCGGCAACCTGATCCATCATCATGGCCCCGGGTCGATTCGCATCTGGGAGCCAGGCTCGGCGGATCAACCAATCAGTCTGGATCCGGCCACGCCGCGTTCCACCGCGGCTAAACCGACCTCGCCCGCCAGCAGCGACAAGATGCGCATGACCTACGTCACCTTCCAGGATCGCATGGACGCGAATAGTAAGAAGCACATGGCTCAGTTCTGGAAGAATGTCCGAGTGCTGCACATTCCCTGTCCGCGCCACGATATGCCGATCGACATCGATATGATCCTCTTCCATGAATTGCCTGAGAATGCCCTATACATCACCAGTCAGAAGCTCAAGGTGATGGATAGCATGGAAAACGGCAAACCGAACAAGCAGATGGAGGCTCACGAGAAAGTCTACATTCAGGGGCGCGGATTCTGGGCGCGGGCCGACTCGGTCTACTACAACGAGCAGAAGCAGCAGATCATTCTCGAAGGCCGCGACAGCGGCAACGCCGTGTTGTACAAGTCCGATCGGCGCGGCGATGATCCGCAAACCATCGAGGGACGACGCATCTACTACAACCGAGCCACCGGCGAGATCAACGGCGACGGTATCAAATCGATTCGTGGAGCCACCGCGCCTAGGAAATAGCGGCGTTAATCGGCACTGGGCTGCGCTAACCGCTCCAACATCGGTAGAGGGATATAATACTTTACATATCTCTTTCTGTCGCTATAGCGTTGCCCCTGGGGATGCTCGACGAGAACGGTGGCTCGTCGGGTGATGCGGTTGACGATGCCGTGATATCGCTGTCCCTCGAACACGAAGGCGACCAAATCTCCCACGCGAACATCGAACCGAGTTCGGGCGCGTTCATGCTGAGTGACCAGATCATGCCGGGTGTGCGGATGGCCGAAGTAGTTCCGTACCAGTGTGCGGAACCGCTGCTGATCACAGTTGGAACTGCCCCACAGCAGCATTTCCAGCAGGTGAATCAGTTCATGTTCGAACACACGCATGGCCGCTTCAAGACGGTCGTTGCACTCCAACCCATTGACGCGAACCACGCGCTGCACATCGCGAAAGGTCTGAAACAACAGCGTCGTCGAAAGAGAGATGACATAATGCGTTGTTCGGCTGGATGTGCCTCGAGGAGCGCGGCGGGCGAAACGTTTGGTCAATCCCGCCGACCGGGTCAGTCGCGAGGAGAGCTCGAATGACAGAGGCACTCCAGCGCTTCGCAGCAAAGCTTGTAGTTCATTCTGGAAGAACAGTTCATCGTACAACTCAAACAGCAGCGCCAGATCGTCCACCGCGATGCGCTCGAAATTGCCCTGGGTGATCCGTGGCGAATGCTCCAGGACGTGACGATACACCGTCTGCGTGCGCGAGGCGATGTCCTGCGGCGACAGGATCCGTTGGCCAAGACGTTCGCGGAACTCCAGCATCGACATGAGAGAGACCATCTCACAAGATCGGATTGATCGCTCTAGCATCGTGAGTCGATGCTGTCCTGTCAAGCGTGAGTCGATACAATAGCTTGCCGCCGAATGCCAACCTCAGGAGTGCCCTCATGTCTACTATTCTGGATCGTCGTCAGTTCCTACACACTTCGCTGGCATTGGCGATCACCGCGGATCCCTCGCTTCCACCGATCATTGACACGCATCAGCATCTTTGGCAGCGCAAGCAGTTCAAACTCGCCTGGATTCCTAAAGGATCTATTCTAGATCGTGATTATCTGGAAAAGGATTATGAGGCAGCGGTGCGCGGCTTGAATGTCGTGCAGGCGGTCTATCTTGAAGTGGACGTCGCCGAGGAACAGCAGCTCGCCGAGGCGGAGTGGATCGCGCGGCTGTGTGAATCGGGCAAGTCGTTGACGCGGGCGGCGGTCATCTCAGGGCGGCCTGGCTCCGACGGGTTCGACAAATATATTCGACGCTTCCGAGGCAGTCCGTCGATCCGCGGCGTTCGTCGTGTGTTGCACTCGCCAGACACTCCGCCGGGGCACTGTCTGGAGAAACCCTTTGTTCGTGGCATTCGCTTGCTAGGTGAACTCGACCTGCATTTTGAGTTGTGCCTGCGTCCTGCCGATCTGCGGGAGGCGATCCAGTTGGTCGATGCCTGTCCCGACACCCGGTTCGTGTTGGATCACTGCGGCAATGCCGACCTGAAAAAGCACGATCAATGGAAAAAAGATATTGCAGATCTGGCAAAACGGAAAAATGTCGTCGGTAAGGTATCCGGAGTGATCGCCCAGGTGACGAAAGAGAAATGGACCGCCGAGGATCTCGCTCCCGTGGTGAAGCACACCCTGGAGGTGTTTGGTCCTGATCGAGTGATGTTCGGCAGTGATTGGCCGGTCTGTCTGTTGGGGGCGACGCTAGCGGAATGGGTGACGGCGTTACGGCAGATCGTCGCTGATCGACCCGCCGCCGAGCAGCGGAAATTGTTCCACGACAACGCCCAGGCGTTTTATCGCCTCAAGAAAGGGTGAACCGATGGCTGGGGAGTTTGCCTTCATCGATTGGCTGCGGCAGCGGACCCCATCGCACCGCCGAGTCCAAATTGGTCCCGGCGATGACGCGGCGGCGCTCAGTTGGTTAGCGGACACCAGTTGTCTGGTCACGACGGACATGCTCTTGGAAGGCAGTTGCTTCACTCTGGAGGGCAGTGCAATCCAAGTGCCCGGCGTGGCTCCGGCCAGTGCCCGGCGCATCGGTCGCAAGGCGATGGCGGTGAATCTGTCGGACATCGCGGCAATGGCGGGCGTACCCGTGGCCGCGGTCGTCTCGGTGGGGCTGCCCAAACAGGGCGGACAGGCACTCGCCCAGCAGCTCTATCTGGGGTTGCGTGACATAGCCGATGCTTTCGATACAGCGATCATTGGCGGCGACACCAACAGCTGGGACGGTCCGTTGACGATCAGTGTCACGGTATTCGGTGAACCTGGTCCAGGTGGAGTGATCCGTCGGAGTGGGGCGCGACCGGGCGATCTGCTCTTCGTCACGGGACCGTTGGGCGGCAGTATTTTGGGCAAACATCTCGACTTCACGCCACGGGTCCGCGAGGCGTTGCGGTTAGCCAGTCTGGTCACGCTCCATGCCATGATCGATCTGAGTGACGGGTTGGCTGCCGACTTGGCCAAACTCTGCGCCGAAAGCCGCTGCGGCGCAGTGTTGTGGGCCGAGTCGATTCCGCTCAGCGAGGCGGCTCGCTGTCTGGGCGACGCACGTTCGCCGTTGGACCATGCTCTGGGGGATGGCGAGGATTTCGAGTTGCTTTTCGCCGTTCGTGCTGAAGTGGGCCGCAAACTGCTGCGCGAGCAGCCGATTCCCGGTCTCAATCTCGTCGCCATTGGCGAATGCGTGCAGCAAGGGCTTTGGCTGGAACAAAAGGGACAACGACAGCCGCTCGATCCCGTGGGGTGGACCCACGCTCTGGACTAGTTGACCGCCACGTCAGGGCTGCTTAAGATCGAATCAGGAGATTGGTGCGCAACGATCCGAAAGGGAGCAACATGATGCTACTACGGTCGCGAAGCCGACTTGTCGCCGCGCTTGCCCTAATGGCCTGTCTGTGGGGGCTGGTCGGAACCACTCGCGCTCAGACGGGTAAGAAACCAGTCACCAAGAGTATTGATTTCAAGACTTATGATGGGGCCACTCTGATAGGGACGTTCTACCCCAATCCCTCGGGCAAGAAAGATGCCACTGTCATTCTGCTGCACGATCCAGATCTGAAGCGTGGCGGCAGTTCGCAACAGGAAGGCTGGGCCGACCTCGCCGCCGCCTTGCAGGCGGACGGCTACGCTGTGCTGATGTTCGACTATCGAGGATTTGGCGAGAGCAAAACGGTCACCCCAGATACGTTTTTCGACAAGCATCCCCACAACCGGACCTTGATCCGGGGTGGAGCGCGCAAGCCGACTCAGATCAGTTATAAGGATTTTACTCCTCGCTATATCCCGTATTTGGTGAACGACATTGCCGCTGCCAAGGCCTACCTCGATCGTCAGAACGACCAGAAGCAATGCAATACCTCCAGCGTGATTCTCATCGGGGCGGGGGAGAGCGCAGCATTAGGAACGCTGTGGATGGCCAATGAGGCTCGTCGGTGCAAAAACAAGAACACCACTCCGGTGAATCCGTTATTTCCACCTGCTCCCGTTCTGGCGGAGCCGGAGAGCAAGGATCTAGCGGCGGGCATCTGGTTATCGGCCAGTTCCCGAGCTGGCTCCGCTTCGGTTCCGGTGCGAACCTTTGCCAAGGATCTGGGACGCGATCAGAATGTACCGATGGTCTTTATCTACGGCGATGGTGATAAGCAGTCGGCCACCATCGCGCAGAATCTCGCTGGTCCACCGCGCGGAGCCAAGGACACCAGCTTCCCCCGTTCGGTGCCGATCAAGGGTTCTAGCAGTGCCGGCCATCGCCTTCTGGGACGTGACGAGGAATGCGAAAAGGTAATCCTCGCCACTCTGCGCGGCATCATGGAGAAACGCGGCAGCAAGGAATGGGTCGAGCGAAAAGTGGAGACCAGCCAATATTGGTACACTACTGCTCCGCGCACCTCGGTGCCCAGCCGCATCAACAAACCCAACACCGAGTATGTGCCGGGCGTCACCCTGGGACTATTCCTTCAGGGCTACTGAGTAGGATCTCTATTCACCAGATTCTCTAGGTAGTGCAGTTGCTCAGCATGTGCTTGGAGCGAAGAAACTGCTCTTCCTCTGGCGGAGTGGAGATGCTATATGCCCCGCCTGTTCCGAGGAGTCCTCTACCCTCGCGAACTCGATTTTGTAAGTGTTCGCTGAGCTTGCCTGCGTGTCGGATTTGCGGGAACCCGGCACTGCCCGCCCTCCTGGGTAGGAGCACACAACTCGCTGGGCCACAACGGCTACTGGGTCGGCCGTTCCGGTGGGTGCTTCGCAGGTGAGTTTCTGTCGGACCGGGAGCCGGGCTAGCTGCCCGGCTCCCGGCGTTTCTACTCAGGGGCCGATCGCCTCGGGGCCGCGTTCGCCGGTGCGGATGCGGACGCAATCCTCCAGATCGAGCACGAATATCTTGCCATCGCCAATCTGACCAGTTTCTGGGGTGCGAGCGGCATGCACGATGGCCTCGACGGTGGCCTCGACGAAGGCATCGTTGACGGCGATTTCCAGCTTGAGTTTCGGCAGCAAACGAACCTGAATCTCGGTGCCCCGATAGACCTCGGTGTAGCCGCGCTGGCGACCACAGCCGCGCACATCGCTGACGGTAATCAGGTAGACATCATGAGCATTGAGAGCGGCCTGGACCGCCTCCAGTCGTTCCGGCCGGATGATGGCAACGATCAGCTTCATAATCCTGGTTCCTCTTGTCCTCGTTCTCGAGGAGTGAATCTATTCCCTCGTCCTCTGGGGAAAGGGGGCGGAGGTGGGGGGACAGAATTTCCCCTCTTCCCCTTCCTCCCTCTCTCCCAGGGGAGGGGGAATCAGAAAGAGAGTCACTCAATGCGGGTTTATAGGTTGGTTCAATCTTCCACGTGTACCTGAACGCGCTGGCCTAGGGTGTCCTGAAACAGTCGCTGCATGTTATTCCGCATCAGCACACGATCGCCGCCTCGGAAGCGGAAGCGGTTGCCCTGTACCGTGGTCACATGAGGATAGACGGCGCGGAACTCAGCACTGGGCGGCGTGTCGCTGGTCTGACATAATTTCGACCAAGCTTGGAGCAATTCGCCAGTGGGTGCCCCCTCGACCACGATCGTGAAGCGAGCGGTTCCGTTGGGCGGAGCCGACGCCGACCGTGGCTCTCTGCCCACCACTTCGGTCACTTCGTCGAGAGCCGCGCCTCCAAAATCGAATGCCGTCTCACCGTGTACCGCCACGTCGAGACCTTCGGTTTCCTCCTCCGCAGAGAGGGAGAAGCCCCAGACCAGATCGATCATCTTGACCAGAACCACGGTCAGCACGAAGCCGTAGACAGCGGCAGCGACGGCGGCCAAGGTTTGGGCGAAGACCTGGGAAGGCAATCCTCCCGGCCAAGCGGCGGTCAACTGCCCCAGGGGCGATTCCGAGCCAGCGTCATTACCGACTGCATTGTTCCACAGTGCCCACGAAGCGAACACGCCAGTCAGCACCGCGCCGAGGAAGCCACCCACGCCGTGGATGCCGAACGCATCCAGCGAGTCATCGTACTTGAGGATCGCCTTGGCGTAGACCGCGGCATAGCAGACAATTCCAGAGAGAATGCCGATCCACAATGCCCCCAATGGGCTGACGAAGCCGGAAGCTGGTGTAACCGCGACGAGACCGGCGACCAGCCCCGAGGCCAGTCCCAAGGCGGTCGGTTTGCCTCGATGCAGCCACTCGACGGCCAGCCAACTGAGGGCGGCAGCAGCGGCGGCGACCTGGGTGGCTGTCAACGCTAGTGCCGCCTGTGGCGAAGCGCCCAGGGCACTACCACCGTTGAAGCCGAACCAGCCGAACCAGAGCAAGCCCGCTCCGGTCAGGGTCAACACCATGCTGCTGGGGTGCATAGCATGAGTGGGATAGCCGCGCCGCTTGGCCAGCACTAGCACTGCTGCCAGAGACGAGAATCCGGCGGCGATGTGAACCACTGTGCCCCCCGCGAAGTCTAGTGCGCCCATTCCACCATTTTTGACCAGTCCACCCAGCCAACCGCTCGGCTCGCCGTCTGCGTTCACCGACCAGACCCAATGGGCCAACGGATCGTAGACCAGCGTGGTCCACAATAGAACGAACAACAAGTAGGGGCCAAAGCGGATGCGTTCGGCCAGCGCCCCGGAGATAAGCGCTGGAGTGATGATGGCGAACATTCCCTGGAACATGCAGTGAACGTAGAGCGGGATTTTGGTTCCCGGAAACGGGTCCGATGGGCGTACGCCGCTGAGGCCGAGGTAGTCCTCGGACCAACCGATCAAGCCGCCCTGCGACGCTCCGAACGCCAGGCTGTAGCCGAATAACACCCACTGCACGCCGACAAGCCCCAAGGCGACCATGCTGTGCATCATGGTGCCGAGTAGATTTTTTCGTCGCACCATGCCGCCATAAAACAGGGCCAACCCAGGGATCATCAGCATGACTAATCCGGTCGAAGTCAGCATCCAGGCGGTGTCGCTGCCGCTCAACTCCGGCGGTTTGGCAGCCTCCGCTGGGGCGGCCTCCGTCGACGGGGGCGGCTCATTAGCCCAAAGCGTCGTTGGTAGCAGAACGAGCAAACCGAGCGCGAAGAGAAGACTACGTCTCAAGGCTCATCCTCCGAAATAACAGGACTCCGACAGCGTAGCACCGAACGCAGAGTCGGCCACTCGGGGAGAGCGAGTAGAGAAGCATTCCAAACCGGGAGAGGTTGTTGCTACGATCCTAGCGACCTTAAGGTCCGTTGACTAGCTCAGTGTTTTGTGAAGAAGAATCGACTTGGTACAATACGAGCATGACACACCATCTGATTCTCGGCACCGCTGGGCACATCGACCACGGAAAAACCACGCTCGTCAAGGCCCTGACGGGGGTGGATTGCGATCGTCTGCCCGAAGAGAAAGCCCGCGGCATTACCATCGACATCGGTTTTGCTCATCTCGATCTGCCACCGTTTCGCCTTGGCATCGTGGATGTGCCGGGGCATGAACGCTTCATCAAGAACATGCTCGCCGGTGCCACTGGCATCGATCTGGCACTGTTGGTAGTGTCGGCTCGGGAGTCAGTCAAGCCGCAAACCCGCGAGCATCTGGAAATTCTCCGCCTGTTGGGATTGCGGCATGGTGTGATCGCCCTGACCATGTGCGACCTGGTCGACGCCGAGACGCGCGAGTTGGTCGAGTTGGAAGTGCGCGAGTTGGTCCGAGGCACGTTTTTGGAGCAGGCGGCGTTGGTGCCGACCGCTGCCGTCACGGGGCAGGGCATCGCGGAATTGCGCGAGGCTTTGACCCACTGTTGCCGTCAGGTTGAGCAGCGCCAGGCACGCCAGTTCTTTCGTCTGCCCATCGATCGCAGCTTCGTCGTGCAAGGGCACGGCACCGTTGTCACGGGGTCGATCCTCTCCGGGAGTGTGCGTGTCGGCGAGGAGTTGCAATGGCTGCCGTCAGGCCGCACCGTGCGGGTCCGCTCGCTGCAGAACCATGACACAGTGGTCGAAGAGGCACAGCGCGGCCAACGAACGGCGATCAATCTGGCCGGCGTTCATCATGAGCAAGTCCAACGCGGTCAAGAGTTGGCCAGCCCCGGTTATCTCGAGCCGTCCCGAGTAGTAACCGTGCGTCTGCATTGTCTGGCCGATTCCAAGCGGATGATCAAACATCGCCAGCCGGTTCGCTTTCACCTGGGCACGCTAGAGACGATGGCCACGGTCTCTCTGCTGGATTGTGACACGGTCGAACCGGGCAAGTGGGGTTTGGCGCAGCTGTTTCTCGACGAACCAGCTACCAGCACCTGGGGCCAACCGTTTATCCTCCGCGAATCCTCGGCTACCTACACGCTCGGCGGAGGACAAGTACTCCAGCCGACTTCCAAAAAGATTCGTCGTCGCCATCTGGAAGTACTCGAACGGATCGAGCGGCTGTGGACCGGCACTCCCCGGGAGCGTGCCCTGACCGCGGCCTGGTTCGGTGGCGTCGAGGGGTTCACCCTCGCTGAGTTGGTGCGTAATGCCGGCTTGAGTCTCGACGAAGCCCAATCCCTGATGGCTCAGTTCCAGACCGAAGGATTGCTCCGTGAGTTGTCGCTGGGACATGGTCGACGGCGACTGCTGCACGTCGAACTAATTCAGGAGATCGAAAGCAAGGTACTCAGTTTGCTCGAGCAGTTGCACGAACAGTTTCCACTGATAGCAACACAGGATCGCCAAAAAGTGATTTCTCAGCTCGACTATATCGGTGATGCGGCGTTGCTCTCCGCCGTCATCGACGGCATGCTGCAGCGCAGGGTGTTAATCGGTGACCAGCGACGGCTGGGGCGAGCCGATTTCAAGCCGCGGCTCAGTGCCAACCTACGTAAATTGAAGGAGCGGCTGATCGAGGCTTATCAGGCTGCTGGCTTCCAACCCCCGGAGCCGGCCAGTTTCGCCAACCAGGCGGGCGGCAACGCCGGCAACCTCCGCGACTTGTTCGACGTCTGCGTCGCCGAGGGCTATCTGGTGAAAATCACCGATGAGCTGTACCTCCATGCCGACGTGGAACAAGAGATGCGACGACGCTTGCAGGAACGGCTGAGTCAGGGAACCGGAGTCGCGGTGTCGGAAATTCGTGACTTGTTGGGAACGACTCGCAAGTTTGCCGTGCCCTTGTGCGAGTATCTCGACCGCATTGGACTGACTCGGCGTGAGGGAGATCTCCGCGTGCTGGCCGAGCCGGTCCCCCAGGGGCAATCCGGACGATGACCCAGAATGTCTATCGGCAGTTGCCCAGTGTCCGCGAGTTGCTCGCCGAACCTCTCGTCGCCGAATTGACCGGGCAACATGGCCAGTCGCAGGTGGTCGAGGTCATTCGTACCGTGCTTGCCGAGGTTCGTCGGGAATTGCGTGAGGGCGCAACTCTAGACCGGGCCAGCCTGCCTCACCGCATTGCCACCCGAGTGCAGCGGAAGGTGCGGCCGAAGCTCTGTCGAGTCATCAATGCTACGGGGATCGTGCTGCACACCAATTTGGGCCGTGCCCCGATGGCCACCGTCGCTGCTGAGGCTGCTCGTCAGGCCGCCGAGGGCTATTTGAATCTCGAAATGGATCTTGAAAGTGGCAAACGCTCGTCTCGACCGCAAGCGGTGCGCGACTGGCTCTGTCGGCTCACCGGCGCGGAATCGGCCACAGTCGTCAACAACAATGCTGCTGCCACCGTGATCGTGTTGCGTGCCGTCGCTCAGGGCAAGGAGGTGATCCTGTCGCGCGGCCAATTGGTCGAGATCGGCGGCAGTTTCCGCATTCCCGAGATCATGGCTGTCTCTGGGGCGATTCTCCGCGAAGTCGGCGCGACCAACATCACACGCCGCCGCGATTATGAGCAGGCCATCGGTCCGGAGACGGCAGCGCTGCTGCGGGTGCATTGCAGCAATTTTCGTCAGATTGGCCACACCGCCGAGGTGCCGCTCGACGAACTCGTCGCCCTCGGCCAGCAATACCAGTTGCCGGTGATTGACGACATCGGTTCGGGGGCACTGGTCGATCTGTCGCCTTACGGCTTCGGTGAGGAACCGGTCGCCGGTCGCAGCATCGCCGCCGGGGCTGAGCTGGTGTTGTTCTCGGGTGACAAACTGCTCGGCGGTCCGCAGGCCGGCATCATCGTTGGCAAGCAACGCTGGATTGACTGCATCGAACAAGATCCGTTGATGCGTGCCTTTCGTGTGGACAAGATGACGCTCGCCGCCTTGGAAGCCACTCTACGCTTGTATCTCCACAGCGAGACAGCGAGTCGAGAGATCCCAGTTCTCCGTATTATGAGTGAGTCGCCCGAGCAAGTGCGGCAACGGGCGGAGTGGTTGGCCGAACAGCTACGCGGCTGCACGGGGCTGGCTTCGCTACAGGTTCGCTCTGACGAGATCAGCGTGGGAGGCGGCTCGCTCCCGGGCAGGTCGTTGCCTACCTGGGTCGTCGAGGTACGTCCAGCCAAGCAAACCGAGGAGCAGTTCGCCCAGTGTCTACGCACGGGGACTACTCCAGTGATCGCACGCTTGCAAGATGGTGCGGTGCTATTTGATCCGCGGACGGTTGGTACGTCGTTACTGGACGAGTTAGTAAAGATGATTCGCAGCGCGCTGGTAGCGGAATAAACCCGCTTCCGTGCGCGCTGCCTAAGCCGCGATCAGTTCCGGGTCGGCTTGCGTGGATTGCGAGCCTTGGTCAACTCCTCCTGCGTCTTGGCCAGTTGCCGCTTCAGTTCCAGGATGTTGTTTTCCACGGATCTCCGAGTTTCAGCGGAAGCATTTTCGCCCAACTCGTTGAGCTTTTCCTGAGCCTTGGCCAAGTCGGCGCGAATCTCGCGGATCATCTGCCGCAACAGGGTGACTTGCTTGTCCTCGTACTCTTCTTCGGGAGCGTATTTGCCCAATTTAAGATCCTCTAAGAGAGATTGAACAGTCTCGGCAGGCACGGCGTAACTCTCCGTCCGCCCCGCCCGAGCGATATTGATGCCGACTGTCTTGCCATCTAGATTGACCAGCGGTCCGCCGCAATCGCTGGGCTTTATCAGTAAGTCATGCTGGAGAATGACCGGGAAGCCGCCGAGTCGATAGCTCAGTTCGCTGCCAAGCATGTTCATGCGCTCGCCGCGACTGAGCAAATCTAGAGGAAAGCGATCCAGTTTGGCAGAAAATTCTTTCTCTTCCTCGCCGCGCTGCACCTCGATCGACACTGTCTGCCCAGGACGCAAGCCCTGGATGGTGGCGATCAGGCGATCGGTGGTCTTAACCATGCGACCACCGACGCTCAACACGAGATCGCCAGGGCGAAGGCCGGCTCGGGCCGCCGGGCTGTCCGGCGTGATTCGACCGATGATCGGTTTGTTCTCCTCGTTGGGTTCCAAGACGATGCCCAGATAGCCGCTGTTGGTCTTGGGCGCGGTCTTGGGCATCTCCAAGGGGGCCGGCTTGCGGGTGGGAACGCTGATCACGCCGATGGCCACCGGCTCGGAGGTCGGTCCCGTGGCCACGACCCACGTGCCCACTTCCGCTTCTTTGCTGGATAACCAGGTGACCGGCTTCAACCCGGTTGCCTCGATCTTAAGCATGGCCAGATCATGAGCTTCTTCGACTCCAATCAGTTTAGCGGCGAGCTTGCGGCCATCCTTGAGTCGAACCATCAGCTTGCCGCGCAATTCGCTGGCCTTGGTCACGATGTAGCCATCCGCGCTGACGATCGCGCCGAGGGCTACTTCTTGATCGTCGGAGATGATCCGCACTGTGCTTTCGCTGGGGCCGGCGACCACCTCACGAAAGGCCGATGTCACAGCGGAACTGTTGCGGCCAAGATTGCGCTGCCCAGGAACGTGGGGCACCTGGAGTACCAACAGACAGAACGACAGAGCGTAGACGGTATACCAGGAGTGTTGCTGACGAACGGGATACATGGATCAACGACTCCGAGAGAATCGACTGATTTCGGACTTGTTAGAGAGATTTACTCCTCATCGCGTGGCCGACCCAGTTCTACTTCCACCGACACGGTGCTGCCATCGCGGGCGACCTCGAAGGTAACGGTCTGTCCGGGACGTTTGCGCATCAGGTAGTTCATCAGGTCGTCGCGTCGGGTGAGCTTGCGGCCATCGACCGACAGCAGGACGTCACCGACTTTCAGACCCGCGCGAGCGGCGGGAGTTCGACGATAGACGTCGGAGATTTTCAGATCGTCAGTGTCGGGATCAAAGGCGACCCCGAGGTAGGCACGCCGTGGAGGGCTTTCCTTGCCACCAATCTCCGTGCCCCATTCGTCGCCCCGGGCCAGGCGGTCCCAGTCGTCTTTGTAGATATTGACCGGAACGTGCATGTTGCCGTTGATCGATTGACTGATCCAGCTATGAATGCCGATGACGTTGCCGTTGAGATCAAACAGCGGGCCGCCAGAATCGCCGCCCACTAGCGGAGTGTCGGTCTGAATCCACTGTTTGCTGTTGAGCATGACTCGCCCCAGCCGAACAACCGGTGGACGCCCCGGTTTGTAGCCGCCTGGATGCCCGACGGTCAACACCCAATCGGCCGCTTTGACCTTGGAGCTGTCACCCATCTTGATGAACGGCCATTTCTTACCTTTCTCGGTGATCTTGATCAGGCCGGCATCGCGACTCTTGTTCCAACCGAGCGTCTCGCCTCGAAGCCGTTTGCCATCGGGCAGAATCAGGGTGCAGCGTTCGTTCGGCTTCTGGGAGATGTGCCCCGCAGTCAGCACATAGCCATCCTCGCTGATGATAACGCCGCTGCCCGCCGCCACTCCTTTTCCTTTGGGGTCGGGAATGACGATGGCCACGGTCGCGGGGATGGTCTTTTTCAGTACCTCTTTGACCTGCTCCTGAATCGCTCGCAAATCTTCGACATTCTCCGGCGCGGTCTTCTTGAACGCCACGGGCAAGTCCTGCGGCGTGTCCAGCACCGACGCGGGTGGCGGTGCTGCCATCGCCACGGCCAGACAGACCATACCCAGGATCGTGATTGCACCTAGTAGCTTCATCGCTGCCTCGTTATACCTCATCAGGGGACGACACGCTACCTTCACGGAGAATACGCGATCTCCCCAGCTTCCGCAAGCACTCAGTATAGAACCCCGCTGAGGCACCAACGGTTCTCGCACCTCAACTGCTAGTACATCTTTATTCTACCCTGATTGCTCCACTTCGCGGATTAGACAACTTTCTCCAAGGCGGAACCCTCGGAGAACTGATGAGATTGCACAGATTAATCGGGGGGGCCTCTCTCCCCGCATGGGGAGAGGGGGAACCCCTGTCGGGACAGTCTGCTTGCATTCAAACAAATGTTTGATACGATAGATTAGAACATCTGTTTGAAACGGATGTGTGAATCGAACTATACATGATCTTGATGGATGATCCCAAGCAGCACCTGTTGAACGTGGCGGGGCAAAAGTTTGCCGAGAAGGGCTTCGATGCCACCAACGTTCGGGAGATCACTGAAGCGGCTGGCATGAACGTCGCCTCGGTCAACTATCATTTTGGCAGCAAAGAAGAGCTGTACCTGGAGACGGTACGGCACGCGGCGCGGATGTGCGAGCAGATCACGCCGATGCCCACCTGGGAAGAGGGAGTGCCGGCAGAACAACGGCTTCGCGAGTACATTCGCTCGTTCCTGACTCGGCTTCTCCGCGAGGATGTGCCGACCTGGCATCGCAAGCTGATCATGCGCGAAGTCGCCGAGCCGCGCCCCGGCGGCTGCGAAGTATTCGTGCATAGCTTCGTCAAGCCTTCCTTCGAGTTGCTGCAAGGGATTCTCCGCGATTTGACTCCGCCAGGGACGCCGTTAGAGACACTGCATCTAATCGGCTCCAGCATCGTCGGCCAGGTGCTGCACTACCACCACGCCCGCAACGTCCTGAAACTGCTCTTTTCCGCTGAGGAGTTTCAGCGACTGCAAATCGATCGGTTGACTGACCACATCTGGCGCTTCTCACTGGGGGCAATCCGGTCGCTGTGTCCGCGCAAAAGCAAAGGAGAAGGGCGATGAGTTGGAACGCGCTGCATCTGCTCCTAGGCGAGGGGGCCAACTCGGTCAACCCCGCCGAGGTAGCGTCTTCGTCGAGGCTGGCCTCTTCCCCGATGCCTCCGGTGGTGTCCTGCAAGGGAGTGACCAAGGAATTCGGCCAGGGCGACACACGCATTCAAGTGCTACGTGGCATCGATCTGGAATTACCCTGCGGCGAGATGACCTTACTCGTTGGCCCGTCGGGGTGCGGCAAGACGACGCTTATCTCGATCATCGCCGGCCTGCTTAATCCGACTCAGGGCGAAGTCTCGATATTGGGGATGAACTTAACGCGTATTTCCGATCGCCAAAGAGTGAAATTCCGGGGCGAGTCAGTCGGTTTCGTCTTCCAGCAATACAACCTATTGCCAGCGCTAACGGCAGCGGAGAACGTCGCCGTGCCTTTGCTCATCGCCAATCAGCCACGTCGTCCGTCGGTGGATCGGGCCAAAGAGATGCTGCACCGGGTCGGACTAGGCGACAAGGCCAACTCGTTGCCGTCGCAGCTGTCGGGCGGCCAGCAACAGCGTGTCGCCATCGCCCGCGCCTTGATCCACGAGCCGCGCCTGCTTGTTTGTGATGAGCCGACTGCCGCTCTAGACGGGCACAGCGGACAGAAAGTGATGGAACTGATCCGGCAAGTAGCGGTTCGTCCTGACCGCGGCGTCATCATCGTGACGCATGATAGTCGGGTCTACCGGTTCGGTGATCGCATCGTGTCCATGAGCGATGGTCAGATCGAGAAGGTGGAAGCAACCGCGCCCAGTGGGGAGGGAAAGTAATGATTCGCAAGTTCGCGTTACCGTTGGCCGCATTGGCGATGTTGATCTTTGCCGTGTATCACGTGGTGCGAGCGCAGCAGACTCCTCCGCCGCTGCAACCGCCGGTGATGCCGGCCCGTTCGCCGTTCGGCAAAGGCGTCGCTGGTTCCGGACTGGTCGAGGCTCAGACCGAAAACATTAGTGTCGGCACGCATCTGCCAGGCATTGTCACGGAAGTCTATGCCAAGGTCGGCATGAAGGTGAATAAGGGCGACAAGCTGTTCCGACTCGATGACCGGGCACTGAAGGCGGAATGGAAGGTACGAAAGGCGGCTCTGGATGCCGCCGTCGCTCAGCTGCGCAAACTCGAACAGATGCCGCGTCCTGAAGAGGTTCCTGCGATGGAAGCGCGTGTGGCCGAGATGCGAGCCAACTTTGCCGATCAGCAGGATCAGGCCAACCGGGCTCGGCGCTTGCAGGCGACACGGGCCATCGGCGAGGAAGAACGCAACCGCCGGGAGCAGGCGGCGAACATGGCTCGCGAACAACTCCGCAAAGCCGAGGCCGACCTGGCCCTGCTCAAGGCGGGAGCCTGGAAACCCGATCTCGAAGTCGCTCGCGCCTCCGTCGAACAGGCCCGGGCCATGTTGCAGGCCACTGAGACAGAACTGGAGCGACTCCAAGTGCATGCCCTGGTCGAGGGCGAGGTGCTGCAGGTCAACGTTCGCCCAGGCGAGTTTGTCAGCGCCCAGTCCGGGCAGGCCTTAGTCGTGCTGGGCAACGTCACCTGTCTGCATGTGCGTGTGGACATTGACGAACACGACATTCCGCGATTCTCTCCGCAGGCCAAAGCCAAGGCGATGTTGCGTGGCGATCCACGCCAAGAATTCGATCTCAAACTCGTCCGGATCGAGCCATTCGTCATTCCCAAACGATCCCTCACGGGCGACAATACCGAGCGCGTCGATACTCGTGTGTTGCAGGTGATCTACGCTTTGGAATCGTCGTCGCAACGGCTCTTTGTCGGTCAACAGCTGGATGTGTACGTCGAAGGGGTTGACTCTCGCTGATTAGTCGGAATATCCGGCCAGAGCGAGCAAAATGGCTTATGCTCCGGATTCGGATCGGGTCAGAGTTGGCGCGGCAAAACTCGAAAGACTGGCCAAAGTGGGCAAGAGATGACTGGTAAGCCAACTTCTTCGCGGGAATAGTGGAGTGTAGGAGCATTTCTTTTCAAGGAGTGAGTCGATCCCTATCTTTCGCGTTGGAGGGCCGATCCATGCCCAACGATGCCAGGCTGGGATTGGTTGTCGGTGTGACACTTGTCATCCTCGTCGCCATCCTGTTCGCCCGAAAAGACACTCCCGCTCCCGTGACCGTGAGCGCACAAAACTCGAACTTGTCCAAGGTCGGGTTGTCTGCTCCGGTGCCTGGGGTGCCCAGTGTGCCTCCCAAGACGATCGCGACCGCACCGCCGCGCGTGCGCTCGCACAAAGTCGAGGAAGGGGAAACGCTGATGAGTTTGTCGAAACAGTACTACGGGGACACCAACCATGTGGGGCACCTGTTTCGGGCCAATCAGGATCGTATTCTGGCCCCAGATCGTGTGCCTATGGGTACGGTTCTGCGCATCCCCGATGCGCCGGCCACTCCGCCACCATCCCTGGACCGTTAAGGTCTGTCCCGTTTCTACCACCCAACACCGCGTCGCAAGACCACCTCCGCGACGCGGTTTATTTTTTACTCCGCAGTTCGTTCGCTCAGTTCCTCGCGCAATCGCTGAGCGAGTCTCGGAAGGGTTTGCTCGTCCAGATGCAGCGGGTCGATGATCAGACGGCCTCGGTCTAGTTTGCCGTGGCCGACGTAGATCGGCGGTGAGCCGTGACGTAAACGTCGACACACCTCTATAGCTGATTGCTTGACTACCTGGATCTCTAAAGTCGGCATAGATTCTTCTTCTAGCGGCAGGCACAGTTGACAGGGAATACCGGCGAGTTGCTGAGCCAGTCGTTCGAGCAAAATCAGCGGGATTTTTATCTCGACCGGAGAATGAACGAAGCGATCCAACGCAGTCAGCACAGCCAGAATCTGCTCCTTGGAAACCTTGAAGCCGCGACCGATGCCGTGGCGCGGCAAGCCGCGCAGCCGATCTCGCTCGATCAACTCGGGAGGCGGTTGCCACAGTTCCCAGTGTTCGTCAAGATCGAGCAGTTGCAGAGCGGCAGAGCCAATCAGCTCACGCCGACCGACGAGCAAGCCAGTCCCCTGGGGACCGCGAATCGCTTTGCCGCCACTGAAGGCGACGAGGTCGGCTCCCTGTTCGAGGAAGCGACGAAGATTGGCACGCGGCGGCAACTCCCCGGCGGCATCGACCAGCACCGGCAGCCCATGCCGATGAGCCACCGCTACTACTTCGGCAAGCGGTGGGCGAGCGTCGCGATCCTGAACGTACAACACGCCAGCCGTGCGTGGACCAATAGCTGCCTCGTACTCCCACGCCTCCACTCGTCGCACCCCCGAACCGGCAATGATCTCGTGAAACCCTACCTCGACCAGTCGCACCCCAGCGGCGCGCACAGCATGATCGTAGCCGTTTCGCTGCTCGCGTGCGACGACAAACTCGTTCGCCAAGCCTTCTGTATTAGGTAATTTTTCGATCCGCGAAAGATCATATCCAGCCAAAATGGCGGCACTGCCCAGAGTGAGGGCGGCGGCGGCCCCGGAAGTGACCAAGCCCGCCTCGGCTCCCGTGTGCTGAGCCAGCACCCGCGAGGCCAAGCCCTGCACCTGGTCCAGCGGCACTGACTCTCGACTGGCCAGGACATAGGCTTCCAATACCTCTGGCGGCATCGGTGCGCCGCCGAGTCGCGTGACGGCTCCCGAGGCGTTGATGATCGGTTCCAGCCCCCACTGTTTCCAGACGCTCATCATTGTCGCTCCGAGGACGGTTTCCGTATAGTTCAGCACGGCCCAGCGGTTGTACGTCGGAGTTTGCGCCGCACTCTTGCTATTGGCTTTGCATCATCCACAATAAGCTACTTTTTCCCTACACTATAGAGGAAACGATTCGAGCGGAGGTAGAGTCGGCCATCGGCGACAGCGGGGCTAGCATCAAATGAGCTTCTGTCCGATAGATCGTTGGTGGCTAGCAGTTCGTATTTGGGGCCAGCTTTTAGTACATACGTTTGACCCGAGCGTGTCAGATAATACAGCTTGTCGTCGGCAAGAATCGGCGAAGCGTACACCTGACCAGCTCGGGCTACTCGTACTTCGTAAATGATCTTGCCTGTCTCGATTTCCGAGCAATAGGCGATGCCGAGGCTGTCGTGCATCCAGTAGAGATGCCCATTATGAGCAATTGGTGAAGACACATTCGATCCCTTGGTGCTGGTCCAAAGACGATGTGTTTTCGTCACATCTCCTTTTCCTCCGGTGCGAACAGCAAGAGCGGCCACTCCACTTCGTCCTCCCAGCGCGGAGACAACACTATTGTGCGCAACTACGCTTGGGGCCATGTACCAGCTGATGTCCGTATCGCAATTCCACAGAGGCACACCAGTTTCAGGATTGAAAGCTAGGATTTTGCCGAGAATGGCAACGATCAGTTCGGAAGTGCCATTTTGGGTCGTCACAATCAGTGGAGTATTCCACGATTCCTTAATTCCCCTCGCCCGCCATTTTTCCTTGCCAGTCTTCTTATCCAAAGCAACAAGTGAGTCGCTTTCGATGCAGGCATTGATAATGAGCAGATCTTTGTAAACCACCGGTGAAGCGGCAGAACCCCAGCCGTGATGCTTGTCTCCTACGTCCGCCTTCCAGAGTTGTTTACCATCGAGGTCGAAGGCAAAAACCCCAGATTTGCCAAAGAAGACGTAGAGCCGTTCACCATCCCAAGCTGGAGTGCTGGCAGCATAGCCGTGTTCACGCACAGTGGGAGATTCGGGTAGAACTGCCGGAAAGTCTTTTTTCCAAACGACAGTGCCGTTCAAGGCGTTTACACACAACAGGTGGCGTTGTAGTTGGCTGATGTCGCCTTTGGCCTGGCCGGGAACCCCATAACCACTGTAACAAGTGACGAAAACGCGATCACCGACGACAATCGGACTAGAAGCACCGGCCCCAGGCAGTTCAGTCTTCCACAGCAGATTTTTATCCGTGGTCCAAGTAAGAGGTAGTCGTTTGTCATGACTGACCCCCAAACCGTTAGGGCCTCGGAACTGTGGCCAATTGTCGGTATTCGTCGTGGAGGAGTTCTGGGCGAGAGCGGCCGAGGCACGGTTATTACTCGGAGGCTTGGGTTGTTGAGCGAGGGCTTCCGGCAAAGGGGCTTCGCGAGAACAAGCCGAGAGCGTCAGCACCAAAGCGACAAAACCCAGACGACCGTTCAACCACGGAAATGAGATGCCATAGAACATTCTTGAATCTCCTTAGTTCGATGAGATGTGGAGTAGTATCACGGAACTTTGGGTCCGATGTACTTAGTGGCCACGACCACGTCGTCATACCAGACGGTTCGTGTTGAACCACCGCCGAGCTTCTCATAGCTGGCCGATTCGAGCCAAAGCGAGAGTTGCACTTTGTTCACTTTCAAGTCATTGGTGGACCGCCAGTTGATGCCACGAAATTCGCCACATTTTTTGCCATCGATCCAGCAATCCAGTTCGCCGTCCTCTTTGCCAGCGGTGTTCGCCTTCACCCGCCATTCCACACAGACCCAGGTCTCCCGCTTGGGGACTTGATCGGGTTTGGGCTGAAGCCAATTGCCCCAGTAGTTGCCGCGGCCATCCGGCTTCATCTTCCACCAGTAAGCGTAAAAGATGAGCGCGCCGGGCGGATCCCAAGGCCAGCGCCCGGGGCTTCCGATCGGTTCCAAGGTTGCCCAGAAGAATTTGTCGCCCTCGGGAGCTTTGCCGGCTCCCTTGAAGCCGCCCTTACCGGCGTCAGCCATGAAGCCGCCCCCGCCATGCCCGTGGTAGCCGTAGTCCTTGCCATAGCGAACGTAATAGCGCATGAACAGTTCGTCGTGGCCTGGTTTGAGCCACTTCACCAACGTGACGTCCTCGTAACCGTTTTTGCGCAGTTGTACCTTGGCCGATCGCTTTCCCCGAGCGATGGCTTTGGCGGTCTCCGCAGTCATTGGTTCGGTGGTGTCTGTGCTTTGGCGGCCTTTTCGCCGATTGATCTCATCCCAGCTGGCTCCGAGTTTGCCTTCCTCCAAGTCGTCGTGAAACAACACCGCTTTGTCGCGGCCAATTCCTACATCGTTGGGATATTTGGCGGCCAGGGCTGGCTCATTCGCGCTGGCTGTCGTCATGGCCGACGCAGCTATCACGAGTCCGCTTAGCAGCGTTTGGATAGAAAGCTTCATGAGTGTGCCTCTTGAGAGAATTTTCAGATTTTAATTATAATCTTGATCGACCTTCGGCGTTGCTCAGCTGGTAGAAAGCGGCTGAGTCTTGGCTTCATGATGCTTGTCTTTCGACTGTGGCGATAGGGTTTTGGGAGCCTCACGCGGCACATGCTGTACTACTTGATTATGCATGGTGTACAGCAAGTAGCGTTGCCAGCATGAACGAGAATGCCGCTCGATTTGTTCTTGTCGAGCGGAAATAGTGGGTTTTTAATAAGGTCTGCTCTCAGTTTTGAGGGCGACAGCACCAGTAACCGCGTTTGCAATTGGTCATCTACCTGCCAAGAATCTTACTGGGATTCACCGACATTGCGATGCAACTGCTGCTTCGTGTGCTGGAAAGCCACGAACCTATTCCCAGGCAACGTCTACGATTGCCACATTCTTTGCGAGTCGGCCACACGACTTCCGCTCCTACAAATGATCGTTGAACCCTTGATTATCCCTGGCTGAGTGGGCGGCAGGGCCTGAGTGAGTGTGACGAGGTGTCCGGAGGAGCAGCGGATCGCGGGGTTGGAGTTGCGGAGCCAGTCTGAGCAGATAGAGCGTAGGGGTTGGCCACAGAAGAGGCGACGAGAGAGGCTGTGGAAGAATTGAAGGCGAACGAGGCTCGCTGAAGACAAAAAAAGAGGTGAAGGAGGATCCCCTTGGAGCAGTCCCGCTCCCCTCCTTCACCCCAACGATCGGCAGTTTTCCCCAAACCAACCAATCGTGCTGCGCATCGCTTCAAGAGAGGTCTCTCGATAGCGATATGCAACTATAGGTCGAGCTTGCAGCAAGTCAAATCGATCAATCCAGGTGCAAATCACAGGTGTTGACGCGATCGGCGCGGACCTCGAAGCGTTGTCCTGAACTGTCTGGATCGCGATAGCGAGAGGGCAAGGGATGGGTGGGAAGGCCAGAGATAGTAATGCGATGCCAGCCTAGTGAAGCGCCGAGTCGACCCTCACTGACGAGTTGGTAGCGTCCGTCGGAGCCGATCCGCGACCAGGCTTGCACGCCGGTGCAGCCGCTCTCCGTGTCGGGCGTGAAGACGATGGTTCCGCCACGGACCGGCTCGCCTTTGTAGTAGACACAGCCTTGCACAGGCGAGAGCTTGGTCTCCTCCTTGGCGGTACAGCCCAACAGGAACACGAACACAAATCCAACCATTCCTGGCCATCGCATCCGAGGCTTGCCTCCCTTGTTGTAAAGGCGGATCATACCCGGACGACGGGGTTGGCTGCAACTGGAGCCTGGGTTCCCCTTGACCGTGTTGGCAGGTCAAGGTAGAACCCGACACTCGTTAGGGGAACAACCCCACGAAGGAAAGGATCGGGTTCCCAGTCGGCGGCCGGGAGGCACCCAGCGTAGGGGGTATGCCAAGCCCCAGCGCGCGGCTGTCGCGATCTCTGAAAACGGAGAACCGAACAGTGAAGAGGACATTGATGTTCATCGTCGGCGTGGCTGCCCTTGGCTGCGCCATTTACGCCAGCAATAAGCTCTGGGCTCAATCCCCCAGTCCAACGCCGTCGGCCGCGCCCCAGCCCAAGACCAAAATCGGTTTGGTTAATCTGTCGCGTGTCGTCAAGGAGTACAACAAGTTCAAAACCTTCCAGGAAGAGTTGAAGAACACCGTTGCGCCTTTCCAGGCTAAGGATACGGCACTGAAGACGGAAGGCGACAAACTGGCTAAGGAAGCTCAGAATCCCCAGACCCCGAACGCTCGTCGCGACGAGATCAACCGTAAACTGAAGGACATTCAGCGGCAACTGGAAGACAACAAGACCGAGGCGGAGAAGATCATCGTTAAGAAGCAGGAAGAGCAGTTGGTGATCCTCTATCGCGATATTCGCGTGGTTGTCGATCGCTACGCCGCCGCGCATGGCTTCGAGTTGATCTTCCACTATAACGATGCCACCACGCCGGATGAGTACTGGAGTCCGCAGAACATCGCTCGCAAAATGCAGGCAGGAGCGCTGATGCCGATGCACATTGCCAACGGGTTGGAGATCAGCAGTAACATCATCAGTACGCTGAACGCCCAGACGCCGGCTTCGGCAGGGGCCACCGGTGCGGGGACGAGCAACGGAACTGCCGCGCCACGTCGCTAGTAAGGCGTGAACTCTGCTCGGGCGAGTGGGGGAACTCTCTGCCGCTCGCCCGCTAGTAGTCCTACTTTAAGGATCTGTCAAAAAGGAATTTCTTGACGTGAGAAAGCACAACGCTCGTCCGCAACGCACCCTCCGCAACTCCGCCGAAGTACACGGCGTCGGCTTTCTCACCGGAGCGACTATTCAGGTGCGATTTCTACCGGCCCCGCCGTCGAGCGGGGTTGTTTTTGTTCGCACCGATCTTGCAGGACGACCACGCATTCCCGCTCATGTCACTCAGGTGACGGGCACGGCTCGACGCACCACGCTGGGACGCGCTCCCGTTCAGGTCACACTGGTCGAGCATGTACTCGCCAGCCTGGCCGGGTTGCGGATCGATAATTGTCTGGTCGAACTCAACGCCGTCGAGCCGCCTGGATTGGATGGTTCGGCGTTGGGATTTGTCGAAGCCCTGCTTGAGGCTGGCATAGTCGAACAGTCGGCCCCCCGGAGTGTCTGGTCGGTCAGCGAACCGGTTACCGTTCGCGCGGGCGAAGCCACCCTCACCTTACATCCGCCGGAGACCGACCAGGTCGGATTGTGGATGAGTTACTTTCTGGATTATGGCCCAACCGCGCCGATCGTTCGCCAAGTCTACACTCGTGAGATCAGTTCGAGTGTGTTCCTGCGCGAGATCGCTTCCTGTCGGACCTTCTTGCTTCAGCAGGAGGCCGAGTTCCTTCGCGCTCAAGGACTGGGGAGCAACACGACTCCGAAAGATTTGCTCATCTTCGGTCGGTACGGAGTGATCGGCAATACCTTGCGGTTCGCCAACGAACCCGCCCGGCACAAGGTGCTGGACATGATCGGCGATCTGTCGCTGTTGGGCACAGACTTGCGCGGACATTTGATCGCCTGTCGCTCGGGGCATCCGCTCAACGTCGAACTGGCGCGCGTACTGCATGCACGATTGGTTACCGCGCTGGGTCGGGCGGTGGCGGCATAAGGGCAGCTCCCAACGGAGAATCGGCTATGTTACGGCTTGCGGTCGTTGGCGTGGGACATCTTGGCAAGGAGCATGCACGAATCCTTTCGACGTTCCCAGGCGTCTCGCTGGTCGGCGTGGTCGATTCCAACCGTGCCCAGGCCGAACGGATCGCTGAGCGTTGTTCGACCCGCGCGTATGTCGATCCACGAGAGTTGATGCCTCAACTCGACGCCGCTGTCATCGCTGCTCCGACGACGTACCATCATGTGCTCGCTCGCGAGTTGCTGCACGCTGGGATCCCGTTGTTGATCGAAAAGCCGCTGGCCGCTACCTGTGACGAAGCAGGCGAACTGGTCGAGTTGGCTCGGTCACGCGGAGTGATTCTGCAAGTGGGGCACATTGAGCGGTTTAATCCCGCCTTTGAAGAGGTACAATCTCTGCCACTTCAGCCGCGCTACCTCCAGGCCGAACGCTGCGGCGGCTTCACCGGACGCTCGACCGATACCGGAGTGGTGCTGGATCTGATGATCCACGATCTCGATCTAGTGCTGGCCTTGACTGGCTCCGAGGTCGAACGGGTCGAGGCTCTGGGCGTTTCCGTGCTGGGTGGACACGAGGATATCGCTCAGGCGCGGGTGGTCTTTCGCAATGGCTGCATCGCCGATCTGACCGCCAGCCGGGTGCATCCTGAGCCGCGCCGCCGGATGCAGGTCTGGGGCGTCGAGGGCTACGCCGGTATCGATTTTGCCCGCAAAACCCTGAGTTTGATGCAACCGTCGGAATCCCTGCGTCGCGGGATGATCGATTCACGCCGACTCGATCCGGCGCTAGCCTCGAGTCTGAAAGCCGAACTGTTCGGCCGCTTTATTCAACAGCAGCAGCGCGACTGCAATCAACCCAGCCGCGCGGACCAGTTGACCCGCGAACTGGAAGAGTTCGTCCACTGTGTGCGGACTGGCGCGACGCCGCGCGTCGATGGAGAGGCGGGCTATCGGGCCATTGAGGTAGCGACGCGAATTCTCGACAGTCTTCGTTCCCATTGCTGGGAAGCCGGTGCAATCGGTCCGCGGTTGTTGCCGCCGTCGCGCGGTCCGCTGTTCCATCCGGCGACGCGCGAAGCCGCCTGAGGAATAGTGGTCGGTGGTTCACCTGTCTTCCCGCAACAGTTGGTCCCACTGCTCCCAAGTCTCGGCCAGCGGGCGAAACAGTTCCTTGCGACGTTTTTCGTCGTCCCTGGTCCAATTGGGACCGGCCTCCAGGCAGCGCCGCGTTTCCTCGAATGCCAGGCGTACTTTCTCTAGATCGGCGATCGCCTGGGTTCGCTCACGCTCTAGAGGGGGATCGCGATAGACGCCCAGCTTTCGGAGTTTTTCTTCTAGTTTGGCGAGTTTATCGATCTCTGAAGTCAGCGTAGCGATGGCCTGGGCCACCAGTTCCGGAGGACGCCGCGCGACAGCGAAATTGGCCAACAGTAGATGCACCTTGGTTCGATAGGCCCAGTAGGCTTGTGCTAGATGCTCGCCGGTCGGTTGGCCGTACTCTTCCTCGAAGCGCAGGCGTTCCAGCTGGATCCAGTTGGGATTGCTCTGCTGAGCCTCGCGAAGCTGGACATAGCTGAGCCACGGCACCACGGCCAGCATCGGCACCAGCAGCCAGCGAAGCAGTCGTGGTCCGAATCGCTGGTAGTGCAGTAGCAGGGCGGCCGCACCGCCGGCCAGCGCGCCACCTAGATGGCCCCAACCACTGACTCCGGGTAGCAGGCTGCTGACCACGATGAGAATGCCCGTGGTCAGCATCTGCGATCGTCCCCGGCGGGCCATTTCCCGAGGCAAGTGTCGGCCATTGAGCAGAATCCACATGGCCTCCGCGGCGAGGACTCCGCACAACGCGCCGGAAGCGCCGACGAGTACCCCTTGAATCATGGGATGATAGGCCATGCCCAGGCACGAACCACCCCAGCCGGCAATGGCGTAGATCAGCGCGTACCGCCAGCGGCCCCAGGTTTGCTCGACGAACTGGCCGGCGGCGTACAGAGCGTACATGTTCATGGCGAGGTGCAGCGCTCCCAGATGCACGAAGCAGGCCGTCAGCAACCGCCACCACTGCCCCTGAATCAAATGCTGGGCGTTGACCCCGCCTGCCGGCTCCAGCACTTTGCTGAACAGGGCCGGAGGCAACGGCTGGCCCGGCATCGCTCCAAGATAGGCGGTGGTCAGGCTAATCTTCGACGCCAAGTAGATACTGTAGCCGAACATCACGAAATTGGCCGCCAGCAGCAGCCGAGTGACGGTCGGCGTAAAGCGACGGCGCAGACTGGACCGGACGATCGCGCCTTGCGTCTGAGTCAGCGGTTCGCCGCTGCGCAGTCGAGCCAGTGCCTCGGGATCGTCGAGAACTTGTCGCCCCAGTGTGGTCAGTGTGACCCCAGGGCCGAACTCCGAGGACGAGTCGGCCCGCTCCACGAGTCCGTCGAGCCAGAGCATCTCCAGCAAGTTCGTTACTGGGGTCGGATCGGCTCCGTAGTCGCGTGCGAACTGCTGATAATACCAAGGATGTGGTGAAGCTCGACCAATCTCGGCGAGGATCACCTCCAGGGGATGTTCGATGATCTGGCTCATGCAGGCATTATGTAAATTGCCCGGGGCCAGAGCCACTGGGATCGCTCATCCTTCCAGTCCCGGCAGACGCCCGGTGCTGTCGCCGAACTGATCCACCTTCGCGCCCATACGATCCAGCAGCGACAGCCAGAGGTTGTTCAGCGGCGTGTTTCGCGGATAGACGACGTGTCGCCCGCTCTTAATGGTGCCACCACCTCGACCGAGGAGCAGGATGGGCAGGTCGTCGTGGTTGTGGCGGTTGCCGTCGCCGTTCCCCGAACCATAGGCGATCATGCAGCTATCCAGCAGCGATCGTCCGCCCTCTTGGATGCTCTTGAGCCGACTCAGAACATAAGCCAGCTGCTCGATGTGGAAATGGTTGATCTGCTGAATCTTGCTCATCTTCTCGGGCTTGCGGCCATGATGCGACAGATCGTGATGGCCCTCGGAGATGCCGATCTCACGATAGGGACGATTGCTCCCCTCATTGGCAAAGACAAAGGTACAGACGCGGGTCAGGTCGGCCTGGAAGGCCAGCACCATCATGTCACCCAAGAGACGCAGATGTTCGCGCATGTTCTTGGTGACTGCGGGCGGCGGCGTGACCCCCTCAGGAGCGCCTGGGACGTCCTCAGCCTTCTCCAGCCGGGCCATGCGCTGCTCGATCTCACGCACACCGGTCAGATACTCGTCGAGTTTGCGTAGGTCGCTGCTGCCGAGCCGACGCTTTAGGGCTTGGGCATCCTCGGCGACAAAGTCGAGCAGGCTCCGCCGATAGGCCGATTGGCGGAAGGCGGCAGCGTCGCCAGGTTTGCCGGCGATCGAGAATAGGCGCTGAAATACCAGACGCGGGTTGGTCTCTTTGGCGACAGGTGAGGCTTCGCCGCGCCAACTGATCGTCGAAGAATAAGCGCAGGAGTAGCCGGAATCGCAACTGCCGGCCTGGCGACCACCCTCGGTGCCAATCTCCAACGAGGGAAACTTGGTGGCATGGCCGATGTCGCGGACAGCGAGCTGGTCCATCGAGATACCGACTTTGATGTCGGCCCCGGCGGTTTTTCGCGGCTGACAACCGGTCAGAAACGCCGACATCGCCCGGGCATGATCTCCCGGCCCGTCCCCGTTGGGTCGCGCCTTATCCACTGTCAACCCCGACAGCACCAGCAGCTGATCCTTGAACGGCTCCAGGGGTTTGAGCGTGGCCGGCAGCGTGAAGTTGGCACCGGTCTCTTTGGGTTTCCAGTCCTCCATGTGAATGCCATTAGGGACATAGAGGATCGCCAAACGTCGTGGTGAAGGGATACCTGGGGCCGCTCCCAACAGCGACGAGGGGAGCATCGCGTCGAGCAGCGGCAATGCCAGACTGGCTCCCAGTCCTCGCAGCGCGGTTCGACGATCGATGTGTAGGTTCATGGCTTCTCCCCTTTAGGTCGGCGTTTCTGAAACGGATCCGAGCGAACAATCTCGATCACCACACTCTGAAATTTATACTCCGCCTTCGCCACCTTTTTGGCCATCTCTTCAATGTAACACCGATCCGAGCGTTCGGTCCCGCGGCCTAGAGCGTAAGTCAGCAGTTTGTCGACAAAACACTTCACGAACAGGTCTTTTTTCGCCAGTAGCACCTGGCGCAGTTCTTCGGGACCGTTAAACTTAGAGCCATCGGGCAAGACTCCCGAGGCATCAATCTTGTGCTTGCCCTCCTGGTCTCGCCAGATTCCGACAGCGTTGAAGTTTTCCAGGCCGAAGCCCAGAGGATCCATGCGGGCGTGGCAACTGGCGCAGCTGGGGTTCTTGCGATGCTGTTCCATCTGTTGCCGCAGCGTGCCGTGCAACTCCTCGGTCTCTTCGAGTTCGTCCACGTCGGGCGGCGGCGGCGGTGGTGGCGTGCCCAATAGATTCTCCAGGATCCACTTGCCGCGCTTGACCGGCGAAGTGCGGGTCGGATTGCTCGTCACCGCCAACACGCTGGCCTGAGTCAGCACTCCGCCGCGCGGACTACCGGCTAACGACACCTTCTGGAAGTTGTCACCGGTTACTCCGTCTAGTCCATAGTGCCGGGCTAGCCGACGATTGACGAAAGTGTAATCGGCGTTCAAGAAGTCCAAAATCGGGCGATTTTCCTGAACGACGTGGTGAACGAACAACACCGTCTCTTGAGTCATGTCGTCCAGCATCCGGGGGGTTATCCCGGGAAACCGCTTGGGGTCGAAGCTGAGCGACGACAACGAGCGAGTGTTGAGCCACTGTCCGCCGAAATGCTCGGCCAAGGCCCTGGACTTCGGCGAACGCAGCATCCGTTGAACCTGACGTTCCAGCTCGCCGGCCTGACGCAGCTTGCCCTCTTTGGCCAGACCGAACAATTCGTCGTCGGGCATGCTCGACCAGAGAAAGTAGGATAAGCGCGTGGCCAGCTCCCATTCGGAGAGGAGCAGGTCTTTATTAGTCGGATCCTGCTCGACGCGGAAGAGGAAGTGCGGCGAAATTAGCACGGCCTGGAAGGCGAGTTTCTGGCCGACTTCCGGAGCATCGCCCTGATCCCGAGCCATGCGGACTAGTCCCAGCAAGCGTTTGACTTCCTCTTCGGTGGCAGGACGACGCCAGGCTCGGCTGGCGAACTCGCTCAGGTTCTGCCGCATCGCGTCGCGGTTGGTCGGCGAGGGCGCGCGGGGCATCAGCCGTTTGCGGAGTTCCGGTCGTCGCCAGGCACGTTCGATGATTTCCTCCGCTGCCGTGAGGTACTTCTCCATCAGCAATGGCGGCAACGATAGTACGTCGCCGATGTTGTCGAAGCCATAGCCCACGTCGTCGGCGGGAAAGTCGCGGGCCGGGCTGTAGTCCACGCCGACCAGATCGCGGATGGTGTTCTGATATTCGACGCGATTGAGCCGACGCAGCGTGACCCGCCCTGGATCGCGTGGGCCGTCGCAGTCGAGTTTGTAGACGACGGCATCCAGCCAGCGGTTGAGCGTGTCCAGCTCCGCCGCCGTGGGCCGTTTCGCTCCCGCTGGGGGCATGTCGCCGGAACGCAGATTGTCGCCCACCTTTTCCCACAGGGCACGCTGCGTCACGATGTCCGCGTCGGTCTTGGTCCTGCTGAGGACGATACCGCCTTTAGGTTTGGTCTCGCCGTGGCAACGCAGACAGTATTTCTCCACCAGCGGAGCGATGTCCTTGGCAAACGATGGAGCGGGAGCAGGAGCAGGATCGGCGGCAACGAACAACACCACAGCCGCGACAGCGGTCATCGAGGCAATCTCCAGGGTCAGGGCGTAATCGAACGCCAAGGCGGGGTACCCGGAGAGATATTATCGCCTACAGGCGAATGATCTTCAAGCGTTTACTGATTTCTTCGGCGGAAAACAGTTCGCCCTGGCCTGCGCCGGGGCAAACGGCGCGGGTCGCCTCCCAGTCCTCGGGCGTGGCAACGTTGCTTTGCCAGAACGGCCAGGTACGGCACTGCGGTGGACGCGCCGGATAGACGGTACATCCTCTTTCGCGATTCCAAAAGACGCAATCACCGTTCAGCTTCTCGCGGAGGCTCAAACCGCGTGGGGCCGACTTGGTATATCGCTTTCGCACCTGCTCCAACGGTTCGCCGAGGTAGTCTGCCAGAGCCGCTAAGTCTTCGTCGCTGACCCAGACGTAGCCCGGCTCGCCGGTGCAGCAGTTGCCGCAGCGCGTACAGCGAAAGCGCAAACCGTCACGATACCAGAGGGTGTCCATCGTTCGACCTCGTTCCGTGTCTGGTTCCAGATGCGTCTGTATGATAGCGATGGCGAGAGGCTTCGTCTAAATTCTCCGCGATGAGGTCGGCGTCATGGATCGCAATAATCACTATGAGCTGGCGTTCGAGGCCTATTTGCAGACGCGGGGGCTGTGCTACGTCGCCGTCGATGAAACCCGTCGCGCCCTGCTGGACGATCAGCCGATCAAGAGCGTGGATTTCTTGGTCTTCGACCGCGACGGGGCCCGGTTGGTCGTCGACGTGAAGGGACGTCGCTATCCCGGCGGCAGTGCTGACCGACCTCGTCGAGTCTGGGAATGCTGGTCGTTCCGCGACGACATCGACGGCCTGTCGCGCTGGGCGGAGTTGGCCGGCCCGGAGTATCGCGGCTTGCTGGTCTTTGCCTATCTGTTGCATCCCAGCGTGGAACTGGACACGACCACTGCCGATCTGCACTTGCACCGTGGCCAAAGGTATCTTTACCGCGCCGTCGAGGTCGGCGACTATCGCAACCACATGCGGACACGCAGTCCGCGCTGGCAGACCGTCGATTTGGCCTGTGCCGACTTCCACGCCGTGGTTCGTCCGCTGTCGCAGTTTCTTCGCCGGAACTCGCCGGAAGAGGTGCCGTTCTGAGCCGTGGTGCGTTGCTGGTTCGCCATTGACACGAGTTGGCGCGGCGTGGTACTGAATCGGGTCGTTTAACCTATTAAGGCCCTGTTTCGCGCTACCGCGAAGGATTGCGCCATGAATCGATTTTTGCACGGCGTGGCCCGGGCGACCTTCGAGAGCTTCCGCCTGCCCGGTCCGATCCTGGAAGTCGGTTCGTTTCAGGTCGCCGGCCAGGAACAACTCGCGGAGTTGCGCGGCTACTTTCCCGGCCAGCGTTACGTTGGTCTGGACATGCGACCCGGCCCTGGGGTCGATCGCCTTGGCTCTGTCGAGCAACTGCCCTTCGAGGATCAGTCGTTCGGCACGGTCCTTGCCCTGTCGACGTTCGAGCATGTGCAACGGTTCTGGCGCGGCTTCGCCGAGGTACGGCGCGTGCTGCGTCCGGACGGGGCGTTCCTGGTCTCCTGCCCGTTTCACTTTCACATTCATGCCTACCCCAACGACTATTGGCGATTCACGCCCGAGGCGTTTCGCTTGCTGCTGGAAGATTACTCGCGGAAGCTGATCGGCTGGCATGGTCCAGTGGATCGCCCGGCCAATGTCTGGGCGCTGGCGTTGGGGGAGGCGTTTCCGCCGATCACCGAGGCCCAAGTGAGCGACTACCGCGCGCGGCTGCGGCGTTATGCCCGTGAGCCACTGTCGCCCTGGCGGAAGTGGCGCTATCGGTTGGGGCGGTGGCTGTGCGGTCGTCGGCCCTTTGCTCCGTGGCTGCTGCGAGAGCAGTGGCACCTGGACGTTCTGGTCAAGGATGATGCTCTCCATGTTCACTCTCGAAAGGCTGAATTCGGTTCTCAGGCGGACTCCGCGACGCATGACCTGGCCGACCGTATCGGTATGCATCGTCAACTGGAACTGCAAGGCGTTGCTGCGTCGCTGTCTAGCTTCGCTGACCAGTCGACGCCAGGCCGTGCGTCTGGAAGTGATCGTGGTCGATAATGCCTCGACCGATGGGGCCGCCAACATGGTGGCGTCGGAATTTCCTCGAGTGCAACTGATCCGCAACGAACGAAACGTCGGGTTTGCCCGTGGCTGCAACCAAGCGGCGCGGCTGGCTCGGGGGCGTTATCTGTTCTTTCTCAACAACGACACTGTGGTGCCGCGCGGCGTGCTGGCCAAGCTGATCCGGTTCGCGCGCCAGCATCGCCAAGTCGGCCTCGTCGGACCGCGCTTGCGTGACGGCCAAGGCCGCATTCAGTGTTCGGCCCGACAACGGCCCACGGTGGCCGCGTTGTTGCACAAGTTGACCCTGCTCCGCTGGACGCGGCTGTTTCGCTCGGCCTACCGGCAATATCGAGGACGCGGCCTGGATGTGGCAACGCCCCGCCCCGTCGAGGTGCTCATGGGTGCGGCTCTGCTGATGCCGCGACGGATCTACCAGGTGGTCGGCGGGTGGGACGAGGGGTACACCTTTGGCGGTGAAGACATTGATCTGTGCGCCCGAGTATCGCGCACGCATGAGGTCGTGTATTATCCCGAGGTCGAGGTGCTGCATCTGGGCCGCGGGGCCAGTCGTGCCCACACCGGCTATGCGACGGCCAACACGCTGGTCGGCCTCACGCGGAGTCTGCGACAAACGGGCACGTCGTCGCTGGCGTTGACCGCCTACAAACTAGCCTTCACGCTAGATCTGCCGCTGCGCGGCACTGTTCTGACGTTGCGTTGGCTGTGGGCGCTGCTTCGAGGCAAGTCGCGTTCTGCTCAGCGGGCTGGACGCGAACTGCTCGGCTTGGCGTATTTCCTCCGACACGCCTTCACCGCTTTCTGGCGTGCGTAAGATATTTCAGATCTTGAAAAGATTAATATGGCTCAGGCTAAGGCTGTCAAGCAAGGGATCGAGCAGTTTCATAACGACTACTCCAGCCCTAGTTCTTTCGCCTCCAGCAGTTCGACTTTGCCTTTGCGTCCCACAGCGAAGGGAAAGGCGGTTCCTTTGGTGCAGGCGGCCCCGAAGCGCCCTTTGGGATCTAGGGCGAGAAAGGCTACTCGGGCCAAGTGCTTTCCCCGACGCAGAGCTACCGCGATGGCGAGCTGCACAGCGGCTTCGCAGGCCTCTTGCGGCGACTTGCCCGCCCGCATGGCCTCAACGATGAAGGCACTGGCATGGATGCGGATGATCTCTTCGCCGACGCCAGTCGCTCCCGCCGCGCCAGCCGTGTCATCCACGTATAATCCCGATCCGATGAGGGGAGAATCTCCGACGCGGCCCGGCAGTTTCAGAGCCAACCCCGAGGTGGTGCAGACGCCAGCCAGCGAGCCGCTGCGATCCAGGGCCAACACCGTGACCGTGTCGTGCGAATCCGAGGGAAAAGTGCCTGGAGGTACTAAATCGCCTTTTCGTCTCTTCATTGGGGCAGAACTACGAGCCTTCTGTTTCTTGCGAGCCTCGTCCCACTTACGCAGACTTTCCGGCGTGACCAGCGGTTCCAGGGGAAAGCCCTGCTGGACGGCGAATTGCTGGGCCCCTAGCCCGACCAGTAAGACATGATCGGTCTTTTCCATGACGCGACGCGCTAAGGCGGCGACGTGCTTGACGTGCTCCACGCCGGCGACGCCGCCGCAGTCCAGTCGTTTGCCCTCCATCACGCAGGCATCGAGCTGCACCACCCCCTGGGCGTTGGGAATGCCACCGAAGCCCACAGAATCGACTTCCGGATCGTCTTCCACGGTTTGGGCACCAGCAAGGGCGGCATCCAGGGCTGGCTTGCCCGCTTGCAGCATGGGCAGGGCCGTCGCCACTGCCTTCTCTCCGAACTTCCAGGTCGCGATCACCAACGGATCCGGCATGTCTGAAATTCCTGTTGGCCTTGGGATGAACAGTTCAGCGATAGCATACCGAGGCGTGCAGGGCCAGGAAAGTACGAGAAACTAGCTGATTTTCCCAGCAAGCTACGATTGACAATCCTGCTTCAGGCCACTAGTTTCGCTGTACGTCGTGGCATTTAACCTCTTTCTCTTTACTGTTCGCGAGGAAAGCGATGGCTGACAACAAGGCTTCCAATCCCCCCAAGGCTTTACCGAAATCCGCGGTTTACAAAGAGATCGCCGAGAAGACCGATCTAACCGCTAAACAAGTCGCTGCCGTGTTCGACGCCCTGGAAGCACTGATCAAGTCGCAGCTAGGCAAGAAGAACGGTCCCGTCGAGTTTATCATTCCCAATCTGATCAAACTCAAGCTGATTAAGAAGCCAGCTACCAAGGCCACCACTCGGCCCAATCCTTTCAAGCCCGGCGAGATGATGGAAGTCAAAGCCAAGCCGGCCTCGGTCAAGGTCAAACCGGTCGTTCTCAAGGGCCTCAAAGAACTGAATAAGTAACACGCGATGAGATCCTCTCAGTCCGACCGTCGAGTTACTTGTACCAGATAAAGTACCTCGACGGTTGGCTTTCGTCTCGCCAAAAGGAAGAGGGGTGCCGTGTCCGTACGATCGTCTCCCTCATTGCCGTTTTCAGACTCGTGCTGACGACTGCTTTCGCCGACAGTCTGCTGCCCCCATTCGCGTGCTGCTGGTCAAGGCTGAAGTTGAGAGGTGTTCCAAGCCGTCAAGGTATCTACGGAGTGGTCACCACTTGTTCTGCTTGCCGACGATGATAGTCAGCCAACCGAGTCTCGCCGCTTTGTTGATAATGCTCGGCCAGGGCTTGGTGGGCGGCACGATGCTTGGGGTCGAGCAGTAAGGCACTATGAAACCAACGCCGGGACAATTCGATCTGTCCCATGCGGCGTTGAATCGCGCCAACCTCGTAGTGCAGACTGGCATCGCGCGGCCGATCGCTCATCTCCTTGGTGCTAATCTCGATGAGGCGGGTAATGTCACGTTCGACCTGTTTTAAGCGCTCGCTCTGCTGAGCAGCTTGCTGAGTTTTGCCCTGTGACTGAAGACATTGCAGGTAAAGATAGTTGCTTTGTCGGTCCCAGGGATCGGCCTGCAACGCCTGCTGCAGCCAGCCTTCCGCCTCGGCGAATTGCTGCGCCTGAAAAGCGATCTGCCCTCGACCACGCAAAGCAGGGGCATGCTCGGGCTGACGTTCCAGCAGTTCTGCCAGCAGCGTCTCTGCTTCTTCGCGTTGTCCCAGTACATTTTTGACGTGAGCCAATTGCACGACGAGGGCGGCATCGTCAGGACGAGTTTGCCGTAGTTGCTCCAGATGCGGCAGCGCCTCAGTGAACTTGGTCTGCTGGATCAAGCAGTCCGTCAAGCGCAGGCGCGCTTCGTCTTGTTCATCGTCCAGTTCCAGCACTCGGGAATAGTCAGCGACTGCACGAGAATAGGCCGCCACGCTCTCCCAAGCTCGCCCGCGGAGGAACAAGGCCCGCGGATTGTCGGGTTCATGGGTCAGCCACAACCCTAGCGACGACAGGGCACTAGTGACGCGATACATGCGTAGGTTGCCCTGGATCAGCGCTTCCAGGATCAAAGGAGATTTCGGATCTTGATTATAGACTCGATCGAGGAGTTGCCCCTCGACACTCTCCAAATCGCCGTTCTGGGCACGCATCAGGGCCAGTTCCAAGGCACGCGGTGCGTCCTCGTCGGGAGCCAGTCGGCGATGCTCGGCGAGGTGATGCTCGGCGGCGTCGAAGTCACCTGCCTGGCGATGGGCCTGGGCGAGCAGTAGGTGCAAGCCGGCACGATTCGGCCAGACACGCAGACAATTTGCAAAATGAGGGATCGCTTTTGTAGGTTGATAGCGTTCCAGTTGGCGTAAGCCCTGGTCCAACTGTTGCTGACCCCAGTATCGGCGTCCCAAGGGAATAGCCAGCAGGCTCAGCAGGATCAGTACGATCCCGATCAGGGTCAATCGCCGTGCCCAGCGCGTCATGGTCGCTCCTCACGAACTGGGCGTTGCACTTGGTCGCGATGACGCGACGCCAAGCCGACCTGGCCGACTTTCTGGTAGTGGTCGGCTAAGAGGCGATGTGCGGTCTGATGACGCGGATCCTTTTCCAAGGCGCGTTTCAGCCAGCGAATGCCTTCAGCAACCTCGCCGCCGCGCAGCATCAACTCGCCGACTTCGGCCAACAGGTGGGGATCGTTGGGCTTGCGCGAGAGTTCGTGAATGGCGATGTCGCGGATGCGCTTCTGGTCGCGTTCCAAGATCTTGAAGCGAGCCAAGGCTTCCTCGGCTTGAGTGGACGCTCCCTGGAGAGCAAAAGTCTGAGACAGCAGATACCAAGCCTGGGCATCCCCGGGCGAAGCGGCCACAGCTTCCCGCAGCTGTTGTGCCGCCTCGGCAGGACGGCCCTGCTGAAGGGCGAGGCGGCCCGACTCGGTCAGTGCAGGGGGATAGTTAGGAAATTCCTCTAACAGTTGCTCCAGGGCACGCTGTGCCTCGTCGACTCGGCCCACACCGTACAGGGCGCGAACCAAGTACAACCGCGTGGGGGGATGATCGGAGTGGGCACGGCACAGCGTCTCCAAGAGCGGTAGAGCTTCGGCGGGACGATTGGCCGCCAGCAACGAGGCCGCCAGACGAACGCGAATGTCGTCCCGATGCGGCACCAGGTCCAAGGCCCGCTGATACTCCTCGGCAGCTCGTTCGGGAACGTCGCGATGCTCCAAGGCCCAACCGCTGTAGAAAATGGCCTGCGGATCGTTGGGAAAGCGATCCAGCCAGATGCGGATGGTGACCTCAGCCTCGGGCACGCGGTAGGCTTGCAGGTAACTTTGGGCCAGGGTTTCCAGAATCCGAGCTGAGCCGGCATGCCTGGCCTCGACCCAGCGCTGACACTGAGCCAGCACCCGATCGACCTCGCCCTGTTGCGCTTGTAACAACGTCGATTCCAGCAGGTATTCCTCGTCAAGCGGATCGCCATTGTGCTGACGATACTGACGCTGGAACAGTTCGGCCTGCTTCAGGTCGTTGGTTTGCCGAGCGATTCGCGCTCCCAGCAGCAAAGTTCGTGGATCGCGAGGCCAAAGAGAGTAACAAGAGTGAAAATGATCCTTGGCCTCGGCATAGCGATGTGCCTCAATGGCTTGCAGCGCCTGAGTGAAGTGATACTGACCGCGCAGGTGCCGCCAGACCGGCAAGGCGGCGAAAAAGATGAGGACCACCAACCCCAAAATGGCAACGCCACGCCACGTCCGGCGGCCCAGGTCGCTGGGTCGCCAGACGCGACGGGCAGTAGTCGTGGCATCGGTTCGTTCCATACTGCGCTTACTTCAGATGGATGTCGAACTGTTGCTTACCTCCTTTGACTTCCGTGGTCAGACCCGACGTTTCCGGATTGGTGAACTTCTTGTCGATCGGCACATAACGATCCGGTGTAGGTGCGACCCCGGTAGCCGTCGATTTGTCCCGCTCCGGAGCATCCTTGGGCGGGCCGGCGGCAACATCCTTGGGCGGCCCCTTGCCCTTCATCATCATCGGTGGTCCCGCTCCTTTCTTGGGGGGCGGCGGCATTCCCGGCGCGCCGGGAGCGCCAATCGGTGGCGGAATTCCCTCCTTCAGGTGGAGGTTATTCACCGCGATCTGAACCTTGCCATAGGGGGCTTGCGGCATGTCGTAAGTGCCGTCGGACTGGATCTCGGCTGTCGCGTGCTTGCCTCGTCCCTCGGTGGGATAAAAGACTACGCTACCGCCGGGCAACGGCTTGCCGTTACTCTGATACACCGTGCCATAAACATGTCCCGAGACCGGCTTGGCACAGCCAGTCGAGGTGAGGCTGATGGCGGCGACGAGCATCGCCGCCCCGCCCCAGATTCTTCCGCTAGTCGGAAGCATAATGATTGCACTCCCTTCCGAACTAGGCGTTACCAGTCATTGCCGAGAACCAAACCATCGTCGGGCAAAACGGCTCGCCACCAGGTGTTGCCGCTAATGCCGGCACCGAGGAAACGAACGCTGCCATCGGCCAACGCCACGTTCATGCCGCCACTGTGCGGAGACACGGCGAGGAACTGGCAGATGTTGTTGCGGGTGCCGCCCAGCAGTTGCACCGGCACGTTGGTCTGAGCATCACACCAGGCGACGGTAGGTTGCACCAGGAATTTCGATCCAGGCCCTTGGATGTCGGCAGCGAACTTGGGAGCCCACTCCCACCAGGTGTTGCCGCCCCACTCCATGGCATCGCGATTCCGGGAAGGCTGGGCGTACTTCTCGGCAAATAGAATGGTGTTGGAGGTGCCGTCGGGGAACCCCGCTGGATAGCGAGCCGTTCGTTTATTCGACCAGTCACCGGAACGCCAATCGTACAGGCCCACCTCGAAGACGCGGTGATTGTAGCCGTAGCTTGTCGTGCCCCAGTTGTTGGCTCCTGCTTTTCCTTCTGGGGTGTTGGTGGGATCCGAGGGGCAGATGTACGTCTTGATCCCCTGATCATAGACAGTGATACGGCCTTGGGTATTGCTCGAGTTACCCCAGCAGTAAGGGCCGCCATTGGGCAACCGCCAGGAATCTACCGTTGGCCCAACGGTAGATGCTTTGTAGAGATTCTCTTGTTCGATGTTTGGCAAGATGTGCATAAACACACTGCCGAAACCGCCTTGGGCATTGAACGGATTAGGATAAGTGCCAATGCCGTTGGGCATCGCGGTGTTGTTTTGGTCCGACAGGCTAATCGTAGCCAACGAGATCTGTTTCAGGTTGTTGCTGCACTGCATTCGGGCAGCGGCTTCACGTACTTTCTGTACCGCTGGCAGCAGTAACCCAATCAAGACGGCAATGATGGCAATTACCACCAACAGTTCGATCAGAGTGAACCCGCGCACACGCGCAAATAAACGGAGACGAAGCATAATGGAACCCTCAAGGAGAGTTTAAGGAGAAAACTCCATTCGGCGCTCGTCACATCGAACTGAACCTGGCTTGAAGTTGTGGGCCGTCTCACCCAAATTCAGTTCGGGCAAACAGAGAATAAATCCAGTAAGAATCGTGAAACTACCCTTACTTATGCCAAGTTCTGAGTGAGTGTCAATCATCTTTTTCTCATAAACTCTTAATTTACATATAAAAATATGATTATTTTAACTATAAATATCTTATTCATCTTCTTTATGGCGAAGTACTCATCGGAGCGGAGGTTTTTCTCCGAGTGTTATTGTGGCCGATTTCAGTTGTCGTTCGTGAGCGGTTTACCTCTTGAAATGGTTCGTTGCTCCCGTAGGTTGCCCGCGTTGCCCTTTGCCGATCGTGGAGAGGTTCCATGTGCCGACGAATGCTCTTGCTTGTGGGAGTGCTGCTGGTCGTATCGAGCGGTGGTCGGGCTTCCGAGGCGGGCGACTGGGCCTGCTATAACTTCGACTCACTGGGAACACGCCACAACACTGCTGAGAAGCATCTCAGTCGCGATAACGTTGGGCAGTTGGTCGAAAAATGGCGATTTCCTTCCAATCGCTCGCTGTCGCTCGTCGGAGCCATTCACGCTACGCCGATCGTCGTCAATGGGTATGTCTACTTCGGTACAGCCACGTTACCGACCTTCTACAAGCTCACTCCTGATGGCAAGGTCAAATGGAGTTTCAAGAATACCTCAGCGCGGAACATCGAGGTCAAGAGCGGCTTCGGTGTGCCCAGTTCGGGCTTCCTCGCTGCCGCCCTAGTGACTGCCGACACCGTCTACGTACCCGATGTGGGCGGCATTCTCTTCGCGCTGAACCGCTCCGATGGGAAACTCCGCTGGCAGGTCGATACGCGATCCCCGCCTTTTCCCGGTGCGCAGGAATCGAACTGTTTGTTCGCTGCTCCGGTCTTGGCCGAGGGCAAACTGTTGCTCGCGGGAGGCGGCTACGAGCACGGTGTTATGCTCAACCCCAAAGCGAAGTGTTGCCAGGGACGCGGCTTTGTCGCCGCCCTCGATCCCGCCACGGGCAAGGTGCTGTGGAAGTATGACGTTGGCCCCGAACCCAGACCGCTGGATCCGCCGGTGAAGATTAAGGATTCCTGGGGCGAACACGTCTTCTACTTTGGCCCATCCACTAGTTCGGTCTGGTCCCCGCCGTCTTATGATCCACAAACCAAGCTCGTCTACTTCGGCACCGATGCCCACAATGCCCCACGTCAGCCCACTGCTGACGATCCTCGCCTGTACACCAAGCATTCCTGTGCCGTCATTGCCGTCGAGTTGGAAACTGGACGCGAACGCTGGGTGACGCAGATCAACAAAGGCGACGTATGGAACTATGCCATGCGAGCCTACGATCCAGAAACAGGGCTGTACAAGGATCAATCGATTGGCGACACCCCCAAACCGTACACCATCGAGGTCGAGGGTAAGCCGACTCGCGTCGTCGGGGTCGGCTGCAAGAACGGCGGGTTCTACGTCTTTGACGCTATCACGGGTAAGCTACTTCAGCACACGCCGATCTACACCGGACCACCGTCCAAGTCACCCAAACGCGATCCCCGTACTCTGGCTCTTCCGGGAGCGATCGGCGGATTGCAGACCGGCATCGCCACCGACGGCAAGGCGATCTACACCAATGGCATCGATTCGCCGTTTATGGCCACCGGAGCCAATCCGCGCGACCGACTGGCTCCACCGCTGGGCGGTCGCGTCGTCGCCATCTCCCTGGACACCACGCGGGAATACTGGCGGCACGAACGGCCACTGGTCAAGGCAGTGGGCGGCAGTAAGGACAAGCCAGCCTTCACCAACGTCGGCGATCCGGTGGCTTCCGGCATCGCGCTGGCCAATGGCGTGGCCTACTTCACCACTACTGTGAGTAACCAGTTGGTAGCGGTGGATACCTCGACTGGAAAAACCCTAAAAGAGATCTATTTAGGTCCAGTCTGGTGCGGACCGTCGGTTTCTCGGGGCCGGGTCTACGTTGGCACTGGTAACATTCTGTTCTCGCCTCTGGATGCCAACGAGGCCTACTTCCCCAAGAAGTTCACCGGACAACTGATCTGTTTCGGCCTGCCTGGCCAAGATGAAGTCAGCCGTCTGGGTAACGGCAACGAGTAAGGCTGGGGTATCTCCGACAGATCAGCTGAACTCCCTTGAGGGCCTTGCGGAATGGCAGCGCGACTGGAAAACGATCCTCGAACTCACGGCTCATGGTTCGTGGATTCCCTCCGCGAGTCGGGACGGTGGCTTAAGGGGATCCTTCGATCGCGGTCAACTTGAGCTTCACGAACTGTCTTGGGCAAAAAGCAGCTCCCTTCCGCGTCGCAAGGTCACGGAAGGGAGTTTGAGGATCTGTCAATCGTTCGCCTGCATCGAGGCGGTCAAGACCTTGTTGATGCGTTCCTTGCACTCCTCCAGATGGGCAATCGTTGTTTCGTCGGCATCGTCGGCCTTGGCCTTGAGCGTGGCCTCGATGCGCGAGCTGATCTCACGCAGATGCTTGCGTGCCAGGCTGCGAGCATCGGGCGGATACGAGCCAGACGTTCGATCGATCACTGTTAGGAAGGAGAAGCCGGAAAACGAATTTGATCTTTCTCCCAGAACCATCGACGAGAGCTTCTTCAAATGCTCGCGTTGAAGATTGCGGCGAATGATGGAGGAGCGAGCTTCTTTGCGAGCCTCACCGTTGAGCAGGTCGGCCCAGATGCTATCGGACGTGGCACGGAAGATCTCGGCGATCTGCAAGGGTTTGGCGTCCTTCTCCGCTTTCAAGGCGTTGGTCTGCACACGCTGTAACACGCGAGGATCCAACAGTTGGTTCATGGCCAGACGCTGAATTCCCAGGATGCGGTCATACAACGGGTAGTTCGTCGACTCGATGTCCGTTCCCCAGTGCATCCAGCGTTCGACCGCGAGTTTGCGGAGCAGTTCGGGTGGGAACTCGAACGGTTTGTCGGTGAAGACGTTCTCTTGCAGGAACTTCAGCACCTCGCGCTGCTTGGCGGCAGTGACCGGCACCAGCGGATCGCGACCCTGTGGATCGTTGCGATGATCGCGATAGACGTGCTCACCACCGATGTACTTCGCTGAGAGATAGGCTCCGTCTCCATACTGAGACAACAACAGCGAAAAGGCCACGCGGGCACGCTGATAACCTTCACCTTCCTCGACCACTTGGTTGGCCAACGTCTTCATCAACTCTCCCGAGAGTTTCATCCGCTCCTGGGCAAACGTCATGACGTCGGCTCCGAGGTCGAAGCGGTTGATGTGCGGATCGGAAGTGGCAAAGACGTCCTCGTCGGTGCCGTAGTCCAATCCCGGGGTCGAGGGACCACGGCTGGCGATCTTCTTCAACTCCGCTGTCTCGTCGCCGTTGATCGGCTTGTAGGCATACTCGATGGCCCAGTAGTCATAAGGCCCCAGCACAGTGCTGAAGTAGTCGCCTTGCTGCACTCCCTTGGGAGCGAGATTGACCGGAGAGTAATCCATTACCGATCCAACAAGTCCCTTTTCGCGAGTGATCTTGGTGTCGTGCAACTGATGATTGGGCAACATCGTGCTGGCCTTGAAGTTGTGCCGTAGTCCCAGCGTGTGGCCGACTTCATGCATCACGATGTGTTTGATCGCCTGATTGATCAGCAGTTCTAGCTGCTCGTCCTTTTTCTTTTGCTTGTCTTCCTTGGCTTTGTCCTTGCCGTCTTTGTCCTTCTCCTTGGGTGGTGGTGCAAGGTCGGCTTGGGCGATGGCCAGCGAGGCCAGGCCCATCTGTAACCGCATATGGTTGGGGCACTGACAGACTCCCATGCGCAGAGCAGCGATGCGGGCCTCCTCTGGACTGAGCTGGACCGGCTTTTCTCGATCGTTCCAACCAAGATGCCCCATCGCACGCCGCATCAGCACGTTGCGATCCAGTCCCCAGCCCTGATCCATTGCCTGGATCGGACTGACCGGCTCATATTCCTTGCCGTCGACGCGGTAGATTTGCCGTTCCTGCTTCCAGTAGCGAATGAAGCTGGCGTCGAAGAGGATGTCGGCATCGAGGATCTCGCCGGTCAGCGGGTTGGCGCGCGATGGTCCAATCGCAAAAGCGTTATCAGTGGTGATCCAGCGGAAAGTGTTGTAGTTCATGTCTTCGGGATCGAAGTCCTCGTCATCGCGCATCTGCACCACTTCGATGGCGTTGCGGAAGCCGATCTTCTCGAAGGCCTTGTTCCATTCCAGAATCCCCTCATGTACCGCGGCGCGGTATTCATGAGGCACGGTTTTTTCGATGTAGTATTTGATGCTGCGCTTGGGCACGGTGAGTTTGCCTGGGGCGACCGGCTCGGCAGGTTCGAGCCGCCAACGGTTCACATAGCGGATAAACGAGGTATCTTTACTCTCGTTAGAGAAATCCTTCAACGCCGTGACGAAGTGGCCGACTCGATCGTCGGCGATTCGCGGCTTGTAGCCGGCATCCGGCATCTCGACGAGTCCATAGTGAACGATGACCGTGTTGCCGCGTCGATCGATCGTCTCGTCGCCCACATAGCCGGTGTAGGTCGCCTGAACCTGAAGCTCGATGTTTTTGGGGAACGCTTTGACTTTGTGCCAGACGCTCCGCGACGGATCCATGCGACCCAGTCCCAGTTCGCCGAAGTCGGTCATGAAGATGTCGTTGAGGTTAATCAGCGCTCCCTGGTTTGACTGATTCAGGGCCACGATGCGCAGGGCCATCAGCACCGAGTCAGAGTAAGTGATCTCGACGGCCTTTTCGGTCGGCGAACCGCTCCGGGCCTTGTGGCGGACATTGCGACGAACCAGATGGACTTTGTCGCCAACACGCTTGAACAGCAGCACCCACTGTTCCTCGAAGTTGTAGGTAGTGCCGCCGATGCCGCCGCCGCGGGCCACGGCCACTGGACAGAGCATCGGTTTGTCGAAGTTTCGGGGAGTGAGTTCGGCGTAGAGGTTTTCATCCTTTTGATAGAGCTTGAACAGTCCCTCGTAGGTTTTGGCATTCTTGGAGATGTTCTGGAACTCCATGATCCGCGGATCGGGGCGACGCATTCCGTCCATGAATGGAGGACCGTCAGGCACTTGAGTGAATGCGGGATAGGCGAACAGTCCAACTGCCGCCACGGCCAACAGGCCGAATAACGTGAGCCACTTGCGCTTCATGTAGTTCCTCGATGTCGATTCCCTGAAGACGATAAAACCGCTGTTAAGAGAGGCAAACTGGAGAGTATCTTTCCGGCTGGTGAAGTTCAAGCACGAAGCTGTCTCCTACGAGACGATCCAAGCAGCGAACCTTCACCAAATGCGACGGCCGCCTCGGCTCTAATGATTATCCTGATTCTATCGGAAAACCAGTCAGTGTTGAATGGGGAGAAGCTTTGCGGAGGGCGATTCAGCTGAATTCCCTCACTTCCCCGCTTGGGGCTGAAAGGCCTGAGTCAGAATCTCGACAAACTTTTCCATGGTGTACGGTTTTTCCAGCACGGTGTGAAAACCCAAGTGACGAGCGCGATCAATCTCGTGCGGTCCGGAGTAGCCCGTAGTCAGGATTACCGGAAAATTCGGGCGGATCTGTTGCACCAGAGCGGCCAGTTCGGTGCCGCGCAGTCCGGGCATAGTTAGATCGGTGATGAGTCCGTCGTAGGCCTCGGGGTTCTGAGCAAAAGCTTCCAACGCCTGTTGCGGATCGGTAAAGGGGGAAATTCGATAGCCCAAGCGCGTCAGCAAGGCCGTGCCCATGACGACGAGATACTCCTCATCATCGACAAAGAGGAGATGTTCGCCGCGTCCTGGCATGCTAGGGTGCTTGGCTTCGGCGGTGTCGTCGTGAATCGGGAAGTACAGCGAGAAGGTCGTTCCCTGTCCTAGCTGGCTCTGCACGTCGATGGCCCCTTCGTGACTTTTGACGATGTTGTGAACCACGGCCAGCCCCAGTCCGGTGCCGATCCCCTGCGGCTTGGTGGTAAAGAATGGCTCGAACAGTTTGGTCAGCGTTTCCGCGGCCATCCCCGAACCGGTATCTTCCACCCGCAAGCGCAGATGCGGTCCCGGCTTGAGCGTGCCCAGGCGGGTAGCCTCGACGGTGGAGATCTCGACCGGAGTGAGTTCGACGCTGAGTAGGCCTCCTTTTTCGCTCATAGCCTGCAACGAGTTCGTGCAGAGATTCAACACTACTTGTTGGATCTGTCCGGAGTCGGCCAGGACGTGCGGCACCTCGGCGGGTAGGTTCACGCGCAGCTCAACGGAGCGCGGAATTAGTGGCCGCAGAAACTGCAACGCCTCGTGCAACGGCGGTCCCAGGTGAATCGGTCGACGCTGTACAACCCGCTTGCGGCTGAACTGGAGAATCTGCCGCACCAGTTCTCCCGCGCGATGAATCCCTTGCAAAATCAGGGCGACGTACTGTTGCACCAGCGGTTGCCGCAGCGTTTCCGTGCGAACCATCTCGACGTAGCCGGTCATGCCCGCCAAGATGTTGTTGAAGTCGTGGGCGATACTGCTGGCCAGCGTGCCGAGCGCTTCTAGCTTCTGCGCTTGCATCAACTGCGCCTCCAGACGACGTTGTTGCTCCATCGCTTCGCGACGTTGGCGGCGATGCTCGGCCTCGCGCAGTTCACGCCGCACGGCAGGCACTAGGCGAGTCAGATTGTCCTTGAGCAGATAATCCGCCGCTCCTGCTTTCATCGACAGTACCGCGATTTCCTCGCCGACCGTGCCCGAGATCAAGATGAAGGGAATGTCCAGTTGGCTCTCCTGAACGACGCGCAGGGCATCTAGTCCCGTAAACGAGGGCAGCGAATAATCGGAGATAATCAGCTCCCAGGCTTGGCCTCGCAGGGCTTCACGCAGTTCGTGGATTTGCTGGACGCGCTGGTAGGTGACGTCGTATCCTTCGCGGCGCAGTTCACGCAACTGCAAGAGCATGTCGTCTTCCGAGTCTTCCACGAACAACACGCGCAGTGGGATCATGGGAGATTCCTTGTGGGCGGCGGAGCTTCATTGAGTAGTAACCAGTACAGCCCGAGTTGGCCGACCGCGGCTTGAAAATTGTCGAAATCTACCGGTTTTCGGATATAGCTATTGGCTCCCAGGCTATAACTCTGTACCAGATCTTGTTCCTCCAGAGAGGAGGTTAGCACCACCACCCGCATCAGTCGGGTTCGCTCGTCGGCGCGAACCCGGCGCAATACTTCCAATCCATCAATGCGGGGTAACTTCAGATCGAGCAACATGATCGACGGTAGCCCTCGCATCTCCGAACCGAACAGATAATCGAGGGCTTCGACTCCATCGCGCGCAACGACGACGTGGTTGAGAATGTTGTTGCGGCGAAACGCGCGTAGAGTCAGGGCCACGTCATCGGGATTGTCTTCGACTAGCAGAATCACTCGATCGTCCATTAGCAGGCTCGCTGTAGGATCATGGAGAAGTGGGAGACAACGTGAAATAGAAGGCGGCTCCTTTGCCGACTGTTCCTTCGGCCCGAATATGTCCCTGGTGGCGATGAATGATTCGTTGCACCGTGGCCAGACCGATGCCGTGGCCCTCGAATTCCTCTACCGCGTGCAGTCGCTGAAAGGGCTGAAACAGTTTCCCTGCGTAGGTTGGGTCGAACCCTGCGCCGTTGTCGCGAACGAAAAACTCGTCGTTCTCTCGACCAAATTCGATACGTGCGTAGGGTTGTTTTACGGTGTACTTCCAGGCATTACCCAGCAGATTTTCCAGAACCACGGTGACCAGGGCACGGTCGGCGACTGCGGTCAGATTCGGCTCGATGCGCCACTCGACCCGGCGATGCGGAGCCGACTGCTCCAGGTTCGTCGCGATGGTATGGGCCAGGTCGCTGAGATTCACTGTGGTGGTTCGCATTTCACTACGAGTCACGCGCGAAAGCGAGAGTAGATCGTCGATGAGATCGCCCATGCGTTGGCTGCCGGCTCGCACTCGGCGGAGCATGTCGCGGCCTTCCTCGTCGAGTCGATCGAGGTAATCCTCTAGCAGGGCCTTGCTAAAGCCATCGATTGCCCGTAGCGGGGCGCGCAAGTCGTGCGAGACGGAGTAACAGAACGCCTCCAGTTCCCGATTGGCCGCCTCTAGCTGAGCCGTCCGTTCGACGACACGGCGTTCGAGTTCAGCATTCAGTCGCCGCACTTCTTGTTCGGCCTCACGGTTGGCCGTGACATCGACCATGAACCCGCGCAGGCAGAGCGAGCCATCTCGATCGACTGCGACGTTGACTAGATCATGCACCCAGACCACGTCCCCCGATTGGGTCAGCATGCGATACTCGAACTCAAACTCGTTCTGGACCGTGGAAAGACGGTTACAGATTTCCACCACCAGGTCACGCTCGTCGGGGTGAATATGTTTGGCCCAGAAGCCCTCGCTGAGCCATTCAAACTGCGGATAGCCAAACCGGCGAACCGCTTGTGGGCCAACGTAAGTGAACCGTCGAGTGGTAAAGTCGGCTTCCCAAGGAATCACATTGGTCGTTTCGACCAGACGGCGGAACATTTCCTCGCGATCTAGCAGCGCTTGTTCGTAGCACTTCTGATCGGTGATGTCGCGCCAGACGGCCACGAGACGATGCGGCACCTGGCCGGGATGGCGAATCGACACTAGCGATCCCTGAACCCAACGGTCGCCTTCGGGAAGACACCAGCACTGTTCCGTTGTGGAGTTTCCCGGAGTTTCCACTGCTCGCAGAAAGGCTCGTTGCACCTGTTCCCGGACGGAAGGAGGAAACAGTTCCTGCAGACTCTTGCCGCTACAGTTTATCTCCGAGATACCCAGGAGACGTTCGGCGGCGGAGTTCACGGCCTCCAGCAGAAATCGTCTGCCTCCCACAACTTCGAAGAAGGTGTAGGCATCCGTAGTATGCTCCAGAAACTCCAAATAACGAGTTTCTCGATCGGTGTAGTTGCTCATCTCGACCTACTCGGAATAAACGAGCGAACGAGGTCGAGGGTCGCTAGAGGGGATGGCGGCCCTGCGTACGCGGCGAAGACGTTGACGCGGACAAGTGAATTCTAATTCAAGCTCACCGCCGAGCAATGGAAAAAATCGACGATTGTGAAGGATGTCGGCAAATGATTCGGCCGCAGCCAGACACCGCTCACTTTTTGGGCGGCACTGTCGAGACGGGCGTGGAGCGGATAATCCAGTCGCGCCCCTGATGTTTGGTCGTGCCCACCAGAACAGCCTGCTTGGTGCCGGGCGGCAGAAGCACTTTGAACGTTGTCACTTGCCCTTGCACCTTGACGGAGACCAGCTGCGGGCGCATCGGGTTGCCTTCTACGCTGAGAGCAACTTCCTCGGCGAAGCCGGATACGCTGGTGAGCGTGACTGTCGCGGGCACGGGTTGATCGGCGGGGACAGTCGCGCCGTCGAACTGCACGGCCAAGGCAAACGGCGGACGTTCCAACACAGCCACGGCCAGTTGCGTCAGCATTGGTTTGGGCGGCACTGGTAGATTGGCCAGCGCTCCCACCACCATGCCGCGCACGTTCACCAAACGCGAGACGGGCTTGCCGGCGATCGTGGCCTGGCCCCGTAGCGCGAAACTCAGCGGACCGGGCGGCAAGTTCTCGTCCAGCTTCATCAGTAAGGTCGCTGCCGGGAGGTTCGGCTTGGGCGCGCCGGCGGGCAGCGTTACCGTGCCGGTCAAGCCCTTGGCTCCAATCACGCTCACTTCAATCGGGCCGTCGTAACCGTTGCGTTGCAGAAAGAGGGGAATAGCCACACTTTCGCCCGGCTTGGCCTCCCAACGATCCAGGTTTACGCCGAGAGTGAAATCCGGCGTGAACGGCGTGAATGTGAGGCGATACACTTCCTCCGGCCCACCCCAAGAGTGCAGATGCTCGACCGCCAGCGTGTAGTCGCCGTCGGCGGGCACTGTGTAATCGATTCGCGCGCCTTGGGCGGGGTTAGAGGCTGCCACTTGCTCACCTTTGGCGTTCTTCAGTACCAGGTAGACCTCGGTCGGCGAGAGATGTTCCAATGTGTGCCCTTCAATGATCCAGCGTTGTCCCTTGGTCGCGGTGAAGACGAAGTGATCGATGTCGCCTTTTGCTTCCAGTCGAGCGCTGACGGCACCAGGTACGGTGAGGCGGTTGGCTTGTTTGAGGTCGTTGTTCGGCTCCTGTTCCACCTGTTCTTCTAGTTCGGAAAAGTGCAGCATGACCGGCCAGCCGTGTTGGCCGTTGGGACCTCGCGGTGCTAGTTGGATAGCCTCAATACTTGGATCGGTGGGAGCCTGCACCTCGATGGGTGCGACGCCGCCGACCTCGGGGCCGCTGAAACTGACTGCCGCCTTGGTGCCGCGCTTCACAGCAAGTGGAAACGGAGTAGTGGCGAAGGGAAAATCGCCGACCCGCAAGCGATAATGAAAGTCCGGTCCACCGCGATAGCTGACGTCGCGCACTGCGATGAGATAGTCGCCAGCCTGCTTGAAGACGTAGCTGAGGCGAGCATCGGTTTGTAGTCCCGGCGCGTCGTTGCTGTGTCCTCCGTTGGGCAGTTCCTTACCGTCGGCGGTCAAAAGCGTGATTTGCGGGTCGAAGGCACTGCCCAGGCGACGACCGAGAATCTCGACCGACAGTCGCTGATTCTCCTTGACGCTGACTTTGAAATAATCGGTGGCCTCGGCGTCGGCCCGTCCCATTACCACGCAGGGCAGGTTCAACGGCTGGGCGTCCTTGGGCTGCCGATTGTTCGCCGCCTTGGGCACTTGGGGCAGATCATCCACGCAGAACAACCGGGCATTGGACACCCCGAACTTGGTCATGAGCCGCAGCGAATGGAAGCCCAACGGAGCGTCGGCGGGAATGTCGAGCTGGACGCGCAGCGTGGTCGGATTCTTGCCGTTGTCGCCGTCTGTTGGAAAGCTCACCTTGGTCGCAAAGCTCGTCCAAACGCCGACCGGTTCGTTCAGGTTGGTGCCGTTGATCGTCAGGGGCACGGACGTGCCGCGCTGCCCGCCCAGCGTCGACAACGCCGCGATCGTCGGAGCCTTGGGGTTGGCCTTGCCAGGTGGCATCTGCTGAGCGACGGCGACACTGCCCAGGAGGAGGACAAACAACAGCAACGGACTGCGGAGAGAACGACGCATGGTGGGAACAATCCTGGATGCGAAACGGGCGCACGGCGGGTGGTTAATCTGATCTTACTCAGACTACCTTAAGATCGAAAAGGGGAGAGGGAAAAAGATGTTCTGGTTTTCTCGGTCGTCTCGGACTTAGTCGGAGAGAACCTTGGGACACTACCCACCCTTTGGACAAGCGACGAGTTTCGCTAATCCTCTTTTGCTGAGAAGCCGCTATACTAGTCTGAATGCGGTTCGATCTCTCCCATTCCACGATTCGTCGGGAAGATCGAACTTGCTGCCGACCGTACTCGACTCGGTGAAAGGCCCATTCTGTGATCGAATATCGAACCTTTCGGAATCCCGATCCGCCCTTGTTGGCCGAAATCTGGAATGCCAGTCTCGCTAGTCTGCGCGTCGTGCAAATCCAACCGCGTTCGACGAGTATTCTGGAATACTTCACTCTGGCCAAGCCGTACTTTGATCCAGCGGGGCTGATTCTGGCGTTCGAGGATGAGCGGCCAGTCGGCTTCGTGCATGCGGGATTCGGCCCGGCCGCGGAGGAGGTGTATTGGTGTGGCTACGACGTTGGCGTCATCTGTGCGCTGGGCGTCACGCCGTCCCATCGTCGCCAGGGCATCGGCGCGGAGTTGCTTCGCCGAGCCGAACACTATCTCCGCGAGAAGGGGGCCAAGGAGTTACGCGCAGGTCCAGCGCGGCCCAACAATCCGTTCACGTTCGGTCTGTACGGCGGCAGCGACTCGCTGGGGTTTCTCGCCTCCGACGGTCTCGCTCGACCGTTTTTGGAACGGCACGGCTATCAAATCGAGCAGACAATCGGCGTGTTTCAGCGGGCCTTACAGCGTCCGTACATGCCCAGCGATCCTCGCTTTATCAGCCTTTCGCCGCGCTTCGAGATTGTCGGCCTGCCTCACAAGCATGCCGGGTTCTACCGCGAGTGCGTGCTGGGACCGGTCGAGGCTGTCGAGTATCGCCTACGCGAGAAGCAGAGCGAAGCCGTTGCCGCTCGTGTGGTGCTGTGGGACATGGCGACGTTTGGCTTGGCCTGGGGCGAGACCGTGGTCGGACTGCTCGACCTGGACGTAGTGCCCGAGCTTCGCCGCCAGGGGTTGGCCAAATTCCTACTCTCGCACGTCCTGATGCATCTGCACCAGCAGACGTTCGACCGTTTTGAGGCTTGCGTCGATCTGAACAATACCGCTGCTGTCGGGCTGCTGCGCGGGCTACTGTTCGAGCAGATCGAGACGGGCTACGTCTTCCGCAAACAGTAACGTCACCAACTCATTTCATGCTGAAGGCATGGGCCGTGGCCAAGTGCATCGGCCGCATCAGCACGGCGATCGGCGGAGCCTTTTCGACCGGTTGATTGCTATTGAGCAGCACCACGAAGGTGACGTGATCGGGCCGACGAACCATCATCGCCGCGCTGCCCTCGATCGCTCCGTCGTGCCAGAAGGCAAGATCCTTGCCGATCGGCTGCACAGACCAACCCTTGGCGTACCAGCTTTCTTTCTTGGGATCCTCGCCTTCGGGACGGGCAAACATCGACTCGATTGACTTCTCGCTGAGTAATTTACTCAATTTTGGATCGTCAAAATCATTAATGAAGCGCAACAGGTCCGAGGCGGTGGCCAGCCAGCCGGCGTGGGAGTCCATCGCTTCCAGGCAAAAGCCGCCATAGGGGGCCGGCGTTGACTTGCCCAGGCTCGTGCCGACGACGGCGGGCACTTTCCGCTCGGAGTAGTAGCGCACCTCGTTGGCGGCGCGATGGGTCCACAGGGTTCGGCCCAGTCGCATGCTTTTGATGCCCAACGGCGCGAAGATATGCTTGCGAACGTAAGCCTCGTAGCTAGTCCGACTGACTTTCTCGATGACGCGACCTAGCAGGCAGTAGCCGAAGTTGCAGTAGGCATAACGAGTCCCAGGGTCGAAGTCGAACGGCTGGCGGAGCATGTACTGGATGATCGCGTTAGGCATCGCCGGATGACTGCCGCCGACCTCCTTGACAATGATCGGCGAGAGGAACATCGGATCGCCGCTCTCCTTGAAATCCCAGCCCGCACGATGTTCCAGCAGATGGCGGATCGTCACCTTGCGCCAGCGTTCGTCGAACTCGCGCGAGGGCGGTATCAGGCCCAACACGCTCATCACCCGATCGTCGAGTTGAAGCTTGCCCTGCTCAACGAGCTGAAGAATGGCGACAGCGGTGATCGGTTTGGAGAGACTGGAGATCCGAAATAGGGATTCGGGTTGGACGACCTGCTTGGCTTCCCGGTTGGCGTAGCCGTAGCCCCGGGCATAGACCTGCTTGCCGTGATGCCCTACCGCCAGCGAGGCACCACCGGGATAGTCGTACTTGTCAAAAAAGGTGGTCAACAGCACATCGTAGCGCTGGTACTTGGGATTAGCCGTACCACTGATCGGGATGTTGTCTTTGACGGTCAGTTCGTCGGACAACACCGCGGAGATGGCCAGGGAGGCGACGACAAGCCCTGCGAGCAGCCGTCTCATTTGCCCTTCTCGTCTGGTTGGCGACGGGGCCGCTCTTCTTCCTCGTCCTCGTCTTCCTCGAAGGTCTCTCGGGCCAGATGATGGGCCAGGACCATGCCAGCCTGTAGATTCAGTAAGGCGGCGAATGTTTGTTCCTGCTGGCGCGAAAACACGCCATCGGAGAGTTGTTCCTGTTCGCGGGAGGGTGCGGGATGTTCCGCTGAGACCTGTGCCTCCAAAATGCGTGGTTCGACTTGATGGGGCAGAACAATCGGTTCATCAGCCATGTTCGATCTCGCCTGCGGATTGAGAGGAAATTGGATCGATTGGGTAGCCGGCTTTAGTATACAACCCTTGGCCAGAGGGTTTCCAGGCGGATCTAGCACGACCACGCCGAGACGCTGAGAACAGCGTCTCGGCACAAAGGAACGTACTAAGTCGTTGGTTCTCTACTTGGCGCGACCGAGATACTTACTTTCGCGTGTGTCGACTGAGACCACGTCGCCAATAGCGATGTGGGGCGGAACCGTGATCTTCAGCCCGGTTTCTAGAGTAGCTGGTTTGTACTGGGCCGCTGCTGTCGCTCCTTTCAGGGCAGGATCGGTTTCGACCACTTTCAGATCGACCTGAGCAGGTAGATCGATGCTCAGCGGATTACCTTCGTAGAAGGTCACATGACAGGTGTTGTTCTCTTTCAGATACAGCGGTAGATCCCCGACCATATCTGGAGCTAAGGTCACCTGCTCGTAAGTTTCCTTGTCCATGAAGACGTAACCGTCTGAGTCTTTGTAGAGATATTCCATCTCGCGTTTGTCGAGATAGGCCTGCTCCACCTTGTTTTCCGGGTGGACACGCTGCTCGTTGACAAAGCCGGTCTTCAAGTTCTTCAGCTTCAGCGTCAGCTTGGACGGCAAATTGCCAGGCGTTCGCAGTTCACGGTCCACGCAGTAGTACAGCATGCCGTCATCCATCTTGATGACCATGCCTTTGCGTACTTCGCTAAACAGAATCGAAGCCACAAATCTCTCCCGATGTCGAATCTCGCCGTCAGTCCCCGAACACCGGGTCTGCAATGCGGCATTCAGGGATCGTAGAAACTGGCCTTGCGACGTGTCAATCCCTCTCTTGCACAGAGCAACTAATAGTCAATCTAGCTCAAACAAGGCGATCGATCAGTTGGCCGACTGAAGTAAGGTGAACATCAGAGTAATAGCCGTCAATCCTAGCGCGAGGAACAAAGGGATCCGCATCGCGGCCTGAATCGATTGCCGTTTCGCGCTGAAATGGACCAACGGGGAAAGTACCAAACTGCCAACTGAGCCAAACAGATAGATCAACCCGAAAATGCTGCCTTGCGGCTCCATACTATGCTCGCGATCGAAGAGCAGTCCCAGGAGCATAGGATATAACGGTCCCATGAACACGCCCAGCAGAATCAACCCGAAGAAGGCGAAATCGTAGCGCGTTGTTCCAGACATGTTGCCCAACACGACCGCGGAAAACAGCGCCGGAACGACCAGAAACCAGCCCAAAAACGTGTGTTGGTTGTACAGGCCGCTCAGATGCAAAACAACAGCGAAAACGAACCGCGAACCGATCATGGCGATCCAAAAGGCGGCCAGCCAGCGGGATTGCTTGTCGCCCTGGCCGAGGTTCGTCAAATAGGTCACGGTCCAGACGGTCACGAACGCTTCTAACGGTGCGTAAACGAAGAAGACTAAACCAGCCAGAATGACTCGACGATCGATCAGGTGCAAGGGGAATTGGTCTAGGTTGGGACGATCGGGAAAATTTAGGGAATCCGGAATCCACGCCAATAGCGCGGGCATCAGCAAAAACAGCGAGAACAATCCCATGGTTCGCCGAAATCCGATGCTGTGCAGGAGGACGTCGAGCAGGGGAAGCGTGACCAGACCTCCCAAAGCTATGAAGACCATTCCCAACTGAAAGGAGGCGGCAATCTCAGAATTGCCGAACAGTCCTTTGGTCAGTTGAATCATGGTGCTGACGTACAACGCGCTGGCCCCCACAGCCGCAATCGTCACCATGACAAGAGTTCGACGGTAGGGCAGGCCAAAGCTCATCGCTAAAAATGAAGCGAACAACAGCAGCGAACCGGTCAAGAGCATCGGCCGCACTCCCCAGCGATCGACGAGCAATCCGGCCAGTAGGATCATTGGAATCAACAGGAGATTGAGCGTTGTCAACAGCGCGCGAATTTGAGAGTCGGCCCGGTCAGGCAGATGGGCCAGCGCTAATTTGACCGAGCCAAGCAGGGCCATGACCATGCCGACCGCAAGGCAGGCGGACACGGTTAACGCGGTGATGGCCAGATATTCCATGCTGTCTCCCTAGACAAGCCCAGCGATCCGCTACTCTACCAACGTAGGAGGCGGACCCTCTTTTGGGTACTTCGTCCACACGGAATCTGGCTTTACGACTTCGCCGACAAGTGCCAGAATCACCTTGCAACGGTTTACTTCCTGGGAGCTAGGCTGCCATGACTGCCGATGGTTCGGTCACTACCTGGATCCGCGCGATTAGCTCGGGCAATGATGAAGTCGCTCAGAATCTTTGGGAACGTTACTTTCAGCGCATGGTCGAGCTGGCTCGCAACAAACTGCGAGCCTCGGTCAGTCGTGCCGCCGACGAGGAAGACGTCGCGCTGTCGGCCTTTCACAGTTTCTGCCAGGCCGCTGCTGAGAATCGCTTCCCACGGCTGGCCAATCGCGATGATCTCTGGCAGGTACTGGTCATGTTGACGGCGCGCAAAGCGCTCGATCAGCGCAAGTACGACCTGCGTAAAAAACGCTCCGATGCCTCGACCAAGTCGCTAGACGATGCGGCGTTAGAGTCGGTGATCGGCTCCGATCCAGACCCGGCCTTTGCCGCTATGGTGGCTGACCAGTTCCGCAGTTTGCTCGACCGACTCGACGATGCTGAGTTGAAGCTCATCGCGCTACGCAAACTGGAAGGCAACACCAACGACGAGATCGCTGCTGAGCTGAACTGTACGGTTCGCACGGTCGGTCGGCGACTGGCATTGATTCGCGATCTCTGGGAGGGGGCCGACGACTCCACCGAGTAATGGCGATCTAGAGCGCTCTGCGAAAGATCGCAGGCTAAAGCCTGCGACTACCAGTTCCGATTTTGGTAGCCGTAGGCTGAAGCCTGCGAAAACAGCCGCAGGCTTTAGCCTGCGACAGGGCTTCTCTTGCTTCCCCCATCCACGATCGAGCGAACGTATATACAATCGCTCCGAATGGGAAGACGTGATTTGGTAGGATGGTTGATGAGGAGATCAGGCTTGACCACTCCCTCTTGGCTGGCGCAGCGTGGTGGTGAACTTCGTTTGAGTAAGGATGGACACGCGGCAAGTGTCTACTTCGCCGGACAGTTGCAGTATCTCTTGGTGCCGATCCCGGCTAAGGGGCGGTTTGCCTGTCGCGTGACCGAGACGATCAACGGTCGACGACTAGACGGCGAGCAGACCTACCCTAGTGCCGAACAGGCGCTCCAGGGCGGACTAGAGCAGCTCCGTCAGGCTCTGGGGTGGTGATTCACTTGACGTTGCTCTCCATCTTGAGTTCGATCTCGGGTGGTTTGGGATTCAGGATCAAACGATTGATGGCAAACCGTCCCGTTTTGTAGACGATGAACAATCCGATGGCCACTCCGTATACCTTCATGCCGACATGGCCGAGAAAGCTGTACCAGACGTCACCGAAGTATTCCTCGTTGATCGTAACGCACATCCAGATGGTTGCCCCAATGGTAGCCAGAGCAATAAGAGCACAGAGGATACCGGGCAGTAACCAAAGGAAGATGTCGAATCCAGTGATGTGCTGTACCTTGCGCGTACGCGCTTTCTCTCGACTGACCGTGTCGTAGCCGCAGTGGAGGCAGATGCGATCGTCTTCGCCAATGGCGTTGGCACAATCCGGACAACGCCGACCGAGATACTCGTCAACAAGGCCGAAGGGAGTGTTGTCCGGAGTAAACGGATCGCTATTAGCTGTATTTTTTGCCTTGGCCGGAGCTTTTGCGGAAGTCTTGGCCGGAGCCTTCGCTTTGACCTTATCGGGCGGAGCCGGTCGCGTTGGCTTGGCCTTGTTCGACTTCACTGGTCGCACTTCCTCGACGACTTCAATCTCCTCTTCGTCGACTTCCACAAGGGCGATAAAGGTGGCATCGCAGGCACTGCAGCGCACCTTCTTGCCTTCGGCCTGGCTGGGTACTTTTAGCAGCTTTTCACATTCTGGACAAATGATGGTTATGGTGCTTGCCATACACTCTGCTCGCTTATCGAGAGATGGTCCCTTCGTTATCTCTTCAAGATACGCCTTCGACTAGGGAAGATGCAAGCATCTAGTCAAAATCTCGCAGTCGACTCTGGTTGGCAGTGCGGGCAGAACAGACCGGCCTCCAACTGAGTCGTCGGCCCAGCACCGGCGGCGGGATCGAACTGTTCGCCGGACAACAGACGGCGAACGTCTCGCTGCCAGGTGCTGCGATCGACCAGATACATTCCGCCGCGTGCCCCGTCGAAGGCGCAATTCCAGGCGGCGAGGGCCATGCCGAACCGCAGCGCGTCGCGAACCTGCTCGGCAGTCCGTGTCCGAAAAGTTCGACCCAGGCGGTGCAGAAAGCCTGCCGTACACCAGTCGCCGGAGCCACCTGTATCGCGTACTTGAGGGATCGGAATAGCCGGTAAATACTGCCATGTTCCCGAGGGCCACTCGCGATAACGCAGCCCGTCGCCGCCCAGCGTTTCGATCACCAGCGACGGTCCCACGATGGGCCGGCTATCCGCCAAGCCAGCGAGTCGCTCTCGCGAGTACTTCAGCACATCGGCGACGGCCAACGCCTCGTCAAGCTGGCTTTCCGGACCAGCGTAATTGGGTTCATAGACCACCAACGCCGCCTGTTGGCGGCAGTGGTGCGCCAGACGAAGACTGCCCGGCGAGTCGCGATCGAAGAAGAACACGTCGGCGCGAGGGACTCGACCCAGGCGTTGTTCGACCCGTTCCAACGGCACGGGTTCATAGTACTGCAAGCGTCCGCCACACCAGGGACACTCCGACGAGAAGGCATGCTCGCCGTTCCGAATCTGATGGACGATAATCGGAGTTTGTTGATCGGAATAGGTCTCGAGAAGGTCGAGACGTACTCCCCAGCGGCGCAAGTCGGCCAAATAGCGCCGCCCTGGTTCGTCGGTGCCGATGTCGGTCAGTGGATAGGCCAACCAACCCAGACAGGCGAGGTTGGTCAACACGTTACCACAGGTGCCGCCGGCCTGAGCGCGAATCGTCGCGTCGCCGCTCTTGACCACCACGTCCAGCGTCAGTCGACCCGTTCCCACGACGACGGCGGGTTCGGGCGGCGGCGCGAACGGATCGATCACAGCGGATACTCCTCTAGCGGAATGCCCAGCGAGGGAATTGCCTGCAAACGCCGCCAACCGGCGGTAATGCGTTGCTCCTCAGCGCGGACAAACTCGACGTCGAGATGCTGCTTACCGAACGGGCTGTCGTAGTTCACTGGGGAAAAGTCCGGATCGACGATGTACTGAGCGCGTTCGGCGTTACAGCGAATGTGTCGTTCACGGCGGCGCGGCAACTCGGCGGCGTCTAGTTCGCCCAGCACGAACGCCAGGTACAGGTCGGATTCGGTGATCGCTTCGACCTCGCGACCGCAGACCTCGCAGAGATAGCCCTCCTCGCAGCGCGCCATGATCGCACTCCCAGGAAATCAGCTGACGCGAGTCAACCGCTCAATCACCGTAGTCAGATGGGGATACAGGGCCAACAGCTCGGCTCGCGAAGGCATCTCGAAGTCGGCGAAGTCGAACCCGGGCCACACCGTACAGCCGACCAGGCTAAAGTGGTTCGGTTCGTCCACCGTGGCGGCGAAGAGCCAACCGGCGGGTACGACGGCCTGCGGCTCACGTCCTTCGGACAATCCCAGGGCAAGCGTCGAATAGTGTCCCTCGGGTGAGATCAGATGCAAGGTGATCGGCGAGCCGGTGTAGTAGTGCCAGCCTTCGTCCTGACGAATCCGATGCAGAGCAGAAAAATCGTCTCCTTCGAGCAAATAGTAGATCATCGTCGCCAGCGCTCGCTGCCCGCCGAAGCGAGGCGGAAGGTGTTCGGCAGACAGCTGTTCCGTCGAGCGGTAGGTTTCCCGAAACCAACCGCCTTCTGGGTGAGGCCGTAATTTTAGTCGCTCGACCCACTGTTTTGACTCGGTCATACTGGCCACCTTCCATAGGATAATCCGAGGAGGCCGAACATGCATGTCTCAAGGACGATTCTAGTTTGCCTAGCGACCGTGGGTCAGCCGGACAAGACCGAGACCGATCCGCTGGTGATCGATGCGCGACGGATTCTGAACACCATCCTAGAGTCGGCGCGCACCAACCGTTCAGACAACAACGATGAGCTGACGTCACGTTACCTCCGGGCGGCGGCGGCGGCGGCGAGCAAGCTGCCGGAGAAACGCGCAGTGCCGGCCTTCGCCCTGGCTCTGGGGGTGGCCCTGGATCGGTCGGAGCAGATGCGTAAGAACATTGTTGTTCGCTCCACCTGGACGCAGGTCGAAAGTGACAGTGAACGCAAGCATCGCTTAGCGATTCTAGGCACACCGACTATCCACGCTCGGCAGGATTTGGCGCAGCACTTCGGGGTTTCAATGGCCTTGGCAGCGATCCTGGGTGCGACCAAGGCGGAAATGGCGGGTCTGCTCAAGGAATTGCTCGATGCTGAGGAGGGAGGCTCGGGCTTCAGCTTCGCCGATCACGCGGCCAATCTGTCAGGCATCGAACTGATCCGCTGGCTGACCGAGAAGCCGACTCGCTTGGCGAACCTGGCCAAGCAGTTCGACATTGGCGACTTTGTTCTTGCTCCCAAAGGCTTACCCGAGGGGTTAAGCCGTGCTGAGTTTGAAAAGCGCTTCGGCAACGCCCGCGATGTGCGATATCGCTCCATGCGTGATGACATGGTGAACAAGATCAAGAAACTCCCCGGTTACAAGAAAGAATGAATTTGGGGTATTGACAACTCGTCGTCGATCTGCTGGCATGCTTTGTGCTAGCTACAGATGGAGGCTCACTCGGAGACGATCAGTACGGCACGGAGACCATGCGATGATGCTAGAGCAGCGAGTCCCACTGGAAGTGGCTCTGGAGCGACAAATGCCAGGGGAAATCGTCGAACTGGATCTGTTCCTGACCAGCTACCAAGTAGCCCGGTTGGAGGAACTGGCCAGCCGCGAAGGCATTACTATCGCTCAGTATTTGCGCAGGAAGCTCCGCGACTGCATTGACGAAGAAATGGAAGTCTGAACGACCAAAGTCGGCGAGCGAGCAGCTCGGCGCGCTCGCCGAAACAACTACATCACAGACCAAATCGGAAGAAGAACTCACTCACTTCCAGTAACTGACGAATCGTTTGCAAGGTTTGCGTGCTGTTCACCGCTGCATTCAGTTCCCCAGGAGTTGGATCGCGCCGAAACAGATCTTTGTAGTACTCGGTGATGAGCTGGGCCCGGAAGGCTGCGGTCAAGGGCAAGATCGGCGAACCGAACATCACCCCGAGGACCGTTTCTTCGCTCTGGCCTTGCAACAGGCGATTGACTAAAGGCGTCGCCTCGGCTGGGGTGGGGTTGCGTCCGAAGAAGATCTGGAACCACCAACGCACTAGCTGGGTTCGCCCTTCGACCGAGCTTTCCAGAGAGCGAACCACGGCCAATCGTCCCTGCGTGTTTAAAATCTGCACCCAGTAGTCGACTTCAGCTCGCGTGGGATTGCGTCCGAGGATGTGACGGAATAAAGCCGTGATGTAATTGCTTGAGACGTTAATCCCCACTACGGTGGTAATGTTGCGGTACTGATAATTCACTGCCCGGTTGGCGGCGTAGCTGACCTGAATTAGTCCACTACGCGGGCCGGCTGGGAAGTTTCTGATCAGGCCGCCGCCCGACTGGTCGATGGTCTGGAGCGAGTTAGCTCCAACTCCGCCGTCGACCTGCAAACCTCGGGGCAGATTATTCCGTCCCACGAAGACGCGGAAGGCATCGTTGCCGCCGACGCCGCGGACCAGGGTGGAAGTGGCACCCACGCCCAGGACGCGGATCAGGTCGTGCCCCGCTCCCGTGGTGACGGTCAGTGTGCCGAAGCGGCCACCGGTGGCCAGGTAGTTGATCCGCCAACCCTGACTGGCGACAAACTTCGACGCGACATTGTAGAACGTGGCCACGGGGTTTCGTGCGTCGTTGATGAACAACGAGTTGACGCCGGTGCCGGCATCAATGGTTAGGAAGCCGACCAGTTGGTTCCGCAACGCCGTTTCGCTGGCAATGGCCAGAACATCGTTGCCGTCTCCCGTGTTGATCAACGTGGGACCAGCCGTGCTGGTGATGGTGACGGCGTCGTTGCCTCCACCTGTGTTCAGAAACACCCCGCGACTGAAGTTGCCGCCCGTGGCTCCGTAGTCGATGACGAAATTCTTACCGCCCAGAATTTGCGACTTCGTTAGTAGGATATTCTGGTCGGTGTTGGTGCCGTTGGCCTGAACGGTCAGACGGTTGTTCCCTGGTCCGCCCTGGATGGTCACGAGACCGGGTACGCTGGTGAACTCGTCGTCGCCGGCCCCGCCCACGAGTAGTACCACTCGGCCCGGCAAGAGAGCATTGACGAACAGATCATCCGGAGCCGGATCGTTCCCAAAGGCGTTGTCTCCGGACAGCATGACCCCGGCCAATGTCGTGTCGGCTGCATCCAATTCGTTCAGGGTGAGCGTCTGGAAACCATCGCCGCCGCGAACCGTCAGCAGCGTGAAGCCGCCGAAGACCACGTCGGTGAATCCACCGTTGCCCTCGATGAGCGAGAGACCATTGTTGGGAGTGCCATCGTCGCCGACGGTGATCGCCTTGGCTTTGACCAAAGTGGCATCGGCGAGCAACGACTCATTGAAGCCGAAGCCCTGGAACTCCAGTCGACTCAGCCCGTCGAAGGAGAATCGCAGCAGATTCCCCAGCTCGACATTGCCGCCTGGTCGGCCCGTTGCCAGATCCGCATAGTAGCTCACTTCACCTGCCAACGTCGCGTTGGAGAAGAAGGTATCCAGCAGGGTTGTGCCACCCTTGATGTTCAAGCCAACGTTCGGCACCTGGAACGTGCCCGCCGGTAGCTTTGACGACGTATCGTGCGAGCCGATCGCCGTGCCCGACAGCGCGAGGGGATTCTCCAGCGAGAAGTTGGTTCGATCACTGGAGCCAGCCAGCGAGATCGACCGCACACTCGGCACGTTGATCGCGAAGTAGTTGAGGTTCGCCGGATTGCCGTCCTGACCCGCGTCGATCTGTAACGTCGTACCGCCGTTTGTCGTTCGCAAGCGGATGGCGTCGGCATTGGCGTTGCCGTTGGCAAACGGCACGCCGTTCAGGGCGGCCTGGGCCAGGTCCAGCAGTAGATCGAACTTCCCGTTGGTGACGTTCAGATTCTCGATCGAGATCAGTTGCACGTCCTGACCCGTGAGTAGCGACATCGTCGCGGTGTTGCGTTCGGTGATCTGCAACACGTTGCCCACGAACCCGGTCAGGTTGAGATTCGCCACGTCGCCGGGCTGCGTCTCCGGAGCGAAGCCGTTCACCGAGATCGGTGTGACCAGCGACGGACTGAAGGTGAAGGTGTCGGCATCGCTGTTGCCTCGCAGTAGCGCGCCGGCGGGGGCGATCAGCGAGGCCCCCGAGACGCTGAGCAGGCCACCCACTCCAGCGTCGGCGTTGCCGGCATCGACTTCCAGCAAAATCGTGCCGAGGCCGGAAGTCTCCAGCGTGGCCTGGGCAGCAACGGTCAGATCATCACCGGCCCGCACCGCGATGTTGCCGCCGTTGGTCGTGATTGTCGTGGTGCCCAGTATCAGTATCGACTGCCCCTGTGTCACCTGATCGACTGTCTCCAGGGTGATGTTGTCCGTGGGGGTCGAGATCGACTCGACGACGACCAAGGCACCGACGACCTTGACCTCGATCGCGCCAGAAGTCGTGACGGTGATTCCCTCGTTCGAGGCCTCGACCCCGCCAACAGTCAAATCCCCGGTGTTGTGGAGGAAGACCCCGCCAGTCTCCGTCGAGGCTTCGACGAAATTCGCCTGGGTTCGCACCGGATCGCTGGGCGTGCCGATGCCTGTCCTGGCTCGGAGCAACAACGCGTTCGCCTGGTACAGCCCCTCGACCGTCGCCGTGATCGTCGAGCCGGAGGCCAGCACCAGCAGGTTCGTGCCGACCGAGAGTTTACCAATCGACTCGATCCCCTCGGAAGCGGAGTCCGGAGTCCGGATCAACAGGTTGGTTGCGACCGTGCCCTGATCGGTGGTGACCAGGCCAGAGCCATCGCTTCGCCCAATAATGACGAGCGTGAAGCTGCCCTGGATCGCCTGCAGGCTATTGGCGTCGATCACCAGTTTGGAGGCATCGTCCGTGATACCACCGACGAGGATGTCGCGATTCGCTGTCGTTGGCTGAATGAACAACTCAGAATTGCCGGTGACCAGCGTGCCGGGTTGGAACAACAGTCGCTGGGTGTTGAGGATGATGTTGCCGGTGTCAGCAAACAGCTGACTACTGTTTTCCAGCCGGATGCCGAACGCCTGGTTGTCGTCGGGAATGGTCGCGGTGATTGTCACCAGGCTGGTGCCCGCTCCGCCGAGGGAGGCCGAATCGTCGAGGAACAGAGCGGCCAGGTTCGGCCCTGGAGCAACAACGGTAGCCAGAAGAGTGAGATCGCCGCTGGGTGAGCTGATCTTGCTGGTGGCTCCGGAGATCCACACGCCAATATGATTGCCGCCCGTGCCGACGCCGCCCGTGCCGGTGACCTGCAACGTGCCGGGGCCGCCCACCGTGATGACGCCGCCATCTGAAACGACGACGCCGCCATTCTGGGCCGAATCGCCGGAACCCCCGCCGGTTCCGTTCACTTGGACGGGACCACCCGACGAAGCGATGAGCGAATTGGCTCCTACGACGAAGACGCCGTAGTTGTCGTTGCCGCCGCCCGCTCCGCCCTGGCCGGTCACCGTGACCGAACCGTTGCCTCCTGCGGTGATAACTGCTCCGTTCAGAACGAGCACGCCGTAGTTGTCACTGCCCAAGCCTGTGCCGTTGCCGGTTCCCGTGACGGTGACGTTGCCTCCCCCGGAAGAAATCTTCGTGTTCGCGCCATCGAGAGCGACACCGTGGTTGTTGCTGCCGCTGCCCACGCCCGCGGTGCCAGTGATCGAGACCGGCCCTGTGCCTGTGGCTTGGATCACCACTCCAGCCACGATGAGTACGCCTGGATTGTCGCTGCCGGTGCCTGTACCCTTTCCGACGATGGTTAACGCGCCGTTCTCGGTGAGGATCTGGGTTCCGGCGTTGGCGAGGAACGCGCCGCCGTTGCTGTCGCTGCCCAGACCACCCTGACCGTCGATGTGGATGGTGCCGTTGTCCGTGGTTTGAATAATGCTGCCATCAACAATCACCACACCGTAGGCCAAGGCAGTGGTCGCGTTGCTGGTGCCAACGATAGAGATGGACCCTGCGCCCGCATCCAGAGTCGCGTTGGCGATGGTGACGCCGTCGGGCTGAGCGTTGGAACCGGTGCCCACCACGTTGATGAAGACGCCAATCCCGTTGCTGTTGGAGAGGAGAGCGTTGTTGTTGATCACCACGCCGCCTTGTCCTTCCAGGGCGATCGTCAAGGTTTGGTCGGTCGACGTGTTGGTGACGTTGGCCGAGACGGTCAGAAGATCTCCCGCCACCAGGGTGATCAAGTCGGGACTCGCGACGGAATCGCCGACGCCGCTGATGCTCAGATCCAGTGACGATTGAATCAGGATGTCGCCGCTGGTCAGCACCTTCACGCCGGTCAGTGGGCCGATAATCGGATGCGGAGTGACGCCGCCGAGGTTCACATCGCCGGTGTTGTTGAGGAAGATGCCGCCCGTGTCGGTCTCGGCTTCGAGATTGGCCGTGCTGATCTCCAACGGATTGTCGGACCTGCCGATGCCGTTCGACGCTTTCAGAGCCACGGCCAGCGAGGTGAGGTTGAGCGGCGCGGTGTTGCCGTTGAGAATCGCGCCGTTGTTGGCCCGCAACGATACGGTCCCGTTGGGAGCGTTCAACTCGTCCAGCACCAGATCGCCGATCACGCTAATGGCCAGATCTGTGCCAGGGGTGAGCGTGCCGTCTAACACGACACCGCCCTTCGCGTCTAGGTCGTTGAAGCCCGCGTGAATGTAGAGGAAAGTGCTGGATTGCACCTTCGAGCCAGTATTCAGAACCACGTCATCGCCGGCCAGCAGGGTGACACTGCCGCCCGTGGACTGCACCGTAACGCCCGCGGCCACGGTCAGATCGTCGGCAAAGGTCGGGGCATCGTTGATCTCTCCCGCGGTCAGGGAGATGGATCCACCCATAATGAGATCTGCTAACACCGAGAAAGGACTCGAAGCCAGAATCGTCGCGGCTCCGTCACCTTTGCCGCCCACGATCGTTGTGCCAAAGACGGGGCCGATGCTGGTGAGGTTCAACGCGCCGGTGTTGTTCAGCTCGATGCCGCCGGTGCCGACGTTGAATGCCAGATTGGTGATGCTGGTTTCCAGGGCATCGTCGACACCGGCTCCGCTTCCAGCGCTGAGCAGCAGCGAACCAGCCGTCACGTTCGTCGCCGAGCCGTTGCCATCGAGAATTGCACCCGTAGCGGAGAGGAAAACGCTGTCATTTGCAGCGCTGACCACGCCCAGTGTCAGATTGCCACCCAGCGCTCGCAGCCGCAGATTCCGCCCGGTTCCGCCCGCTGTGACGCTGACCGCGTTCAGATTCGCCCCAGCATCAATCAGGATCACGCCATCGATTGTGCTGGCCAGAGTGACGATCAGATCATCGCTGTCCGCCACCCAGATACCCGGCGTCGGCGCACCAGAAAACGGTCCCGCTCCCGTGGTCTGGGCTATCAGTGAAGTCGCTGTCGAATCGATCTGAGCTACCGCGCCAGGTTGGCCGATGGACCGGAACGCGCTTAGAGTCAGCACGTTCGCAGTGACGACCGTGGCGTTGTTGCCGTCGTCAAAAATGTTCCCCGACGTCGCCGTCACCGTGACATCGCCCGCCGCGCCAGCGTTGATTGTGGTGATCGTCACGTCGCCGGTGTCGACCGTCAAGTCGATGAAGTTGGCCGGTGAACTGGTCGAAGAGACGACGCTGGTCACGATGGTATTACCACCCGTGGTGATGCGGATCGAGCCATTGGCCGTACTGACGCTCGTCAGAGTTACTCCATCGAGTTCGTCGATCTCGATGTTTCCATCAGCCAGCACATTGGCGCTGAGCGAATCGACCTTGGTCTGAAGTGAGATGCCTGTCTGAGCGGTGGCGAGGAGGGTCTGAGCGAAGACGCGGTTGGAACCCACGGTCGGATCGGAGATGGAGCCAGTCGTTGCCGTCAGGGTCACAGTGCCTTCGCCAGCATCAAGGGAATCGCCCAGAATAATGTTCTTTGCTGTGATGGAAATGTTGCCGCCGGGCGCGAGTTCAGTCGCCGTGTCGATCGCCGTTTCGCTACCGACGCCGCTGTTACTGAGGAAATCGCCGCCGGCCAGGAGGGTCGCCGACCCACCCTCGGTGATGAGTGCGGGACCGAAGTTCCCCGCTGGAGCAACGAGTTTGATGTCGCGGCCCGCGGTGACGAACAGCGTCCCGTCGCCTCGCGCCACCACTCCGGTATCGGCGGTGAGGATGACGTCGCGATCGGCTTGGAGGACGATACCGAAGCCGGTCACATCGCCGAATTGGTTGTTGTCGGCGTCGCCGAGGATCAGATCGCGACCGGCCTTCAACGTGACCGTGTCGCCGGTCGAAGCGATAGCTCCGAAGGGGGGGGTGAAGAAGCCGTTGTTGCCGCCCGTCTGGAGGTCCTGCTCCGCCTCGATCGTGACCTGGCCAGGCCCTTGGATAATCTCGCCGGTCTGGGTGACGAAGATCGAGCCAAGGACGCTGGTAAGCACAATGTCGCCGCTGGTGCTGACCAGCACGCCGCTGAGCGCGTCGGAGGCTCCGCCGATGGTGACATCGCCCAGATTGGAGAGGAAGATGCCGCCCGTTGCGGTCTGGGCTTCGAGATTGGTCGCGGCAGTGGTCAACGGCGTATCGACGGTGCCGATGCCCGTGCTGGCGCTGAGCGCCAGAATCTCGGCGGCGATAGGTCCACCACTGATCGCGCCGCCGGTCGTTGTCAACACAACGCTGCCCAGCGAGGTACCGTTGTTCTCCAGTTGCCCTACGGAGATGTTACCCGCCGCGTTGACCACCACGCTGAAGTTCACGCCTTGCAGGTCGAGACTGTTCAACGTGACGTTGCCGACCAGGCCATCTCCAGTGCCGCTCTCGAAGGTCAGCGACGTTGCGGTGAGATTATCCAGCAGCAGCGACGCAAGGCTGTTGGTAATGTTGCCGGCCTCGGTGCCCGCTGAGCCGCTGTTGACCACAACATTATTACCAGATTGCAGATCGGAAATAACGTCATTCCAGTCGAGATTGGCTCCACTGGCCGTGGCTTCATAGGTCGCCGTGTTGCCGACGAGTGTTCGCGTGACGCCTAGAGTGGCATCTAGGCTGAGTGTGAGGTTGAACGCCGGAGCTAATCGTTCTTCGAGCAGTTCCAGGCGAATCGGAGCAGGGGTCCAGCGAGAGCGAACCGGGGGTTCGCTGGGACGACGGCGCGCGCGGGCGATCAATCGACCAAGCCACGAAGGAGACGCCATGGGTGCTTCCTCAGAGGTATTCGTGGTGAGCGCGGCGTGGAGAGACGGTTACGCTCCGAGCGGAGACGTCACTTCACTGCCCATTCCTCAGGCTCAACCAGGCGCAAAGGGGCTGCGCGATGTTCCGGTACTGGTCTGAAGTACCATTCTCATCGGCAGCGTCAAGAGTGGGGTTGGGAAATTGTTCAGACGAGAAAAGTTTCTCAGCGAGTCATCGCCTGTAGGTCAAGTGCAAACCGGCAAACCGCGACAAACAGCGAGAGTCGCTCTCTACCGTTTGTCGCGGTCAGCGCGGGTTACTTCTTCTTCTTGGCGGCGGCGGCTTTCTTGGCGGCGCTGGGAGCCTGCTCCTGCTTGACCCGGTAGTGCTTGCTGCGAACTTTGTTCGTGGCACGCACACTGATGATGCCGCCATTAGGCCCAGGGACCGCACCGAGGACCAACATCAAGTTGTTGTCCGCGTCGATGCGAACAAGCTTGAGGTTTCGCACGGTCACGTTGGTGTTGCCGTACTGACCGGCCATGCGGATACCGCGCTTGGGACGCCCGCTACCTCGGTTCGAAGCGTTTGAGGCGATGCTACCACGCTGTCGCGATCCTTTCTTGACACCGTGACTATGGCGAAGTCCGCCGAAGCCGTGCCGTTTGATCACGCCGGTATAGCCGCGCCCTTTCGACTTAGCCGTCACGTCTACTGCCTTGACGTTCTCGAAGACCTTCTCCACCCGAAGCAGGTCACCGACCTTGAGGTTCTCGTCGGGCTTAGTCAGGCGATATTGCCGAATGTAACGCTGTGGCTCACAGTTGGCCTTGGGCGGCGGCGTGATGCCGGCGGCGATCCGCGCCGCTTTCCGCTTCGATTCCAGATCTGCCGCAACGTGGCCACGCTCCGCGCGGATCGCCTTGCGGCGTGACTTGTCCATGAAGCCGATCTGCACCGCGTCGTAGCCATCACGCTGCTGATCGCGAATCTGTAGAATCGGACACGGCCCAACCTTCAGCACCGTCACTGGATAGGCCACGCCATCGTCCCCATACACCTGGGTCATCCCGACCTTTTGTCCTAACAATCCCAACGGCATCGCATACACCTTTCACTTCGGAGGCAACTGTCTGGCCCGAAACCGACTGCTTCGGTGAGCATCATTGCCTGGAGTCCGAGATCACTCGACTCGCTGCACCTTCAGCGAGGAGAAAACGTCATTATGGAGAAAATCGCCCCTCTGTCCAGGGGGAGTCGTCAGGAACGTTAAGCTCACCAAGGCCGAAGAAGACGGTTTTTCTCATACAGTCCTTGGATTCGCATCCGTGGCATGCCGTTTGTGATTCAGCTCGATGGGCGAACCAACACATCCGGTTGGGCCGATGGGTTGACGGTGTGGCGTAGGTTCCGCTTGGTTTCCGTAAAAACCGTCGCCGAGGCCAGTCCGTTGCGGGCAAATTTCAAAATTCGCTTTCGGAACCTCTGGTTGATTTCGTTCGAGGAGTAGAGCGAGAAGCTATAGCCTCTCGCTACACGGAACAGGTAGACAAAATATCACCTCGTCTGGCTGATTGATGCTAGAGGGTCACTATGAAACCGCGCACTCACTCTTCGAAGAAAATTTCCGCTGCTTCCAAAGCGTTTCGTTCGCGGGTGTTATCGTTGGAGCGTCTCGAAGAGCGGGTGGTTCTCGCTTCCGAGTTCAGCACCACTTTCGTGGAACGCTCCCACGTTGGGTTGTTCAATCGCTCGGCCACTCCGGCGGAGATCACGGCGATCGGTGATGCTCTGGACCGCACCGGCGATCGTGGAGCGGCGGCGCGACGCATGGCCAACAGCGCCGAGTTCCGTCAGCGCCTCGTCCGCGATGCGTTCCGGCAAATTCTCGACCGTGGCGTTGCGCCTAGTGTGCTTGCTGCTCAGTCGAACTTCCTGGCACGAGGAGGAACGCTGGATGCGCTGTACTCATCGCTGCTCCTCTCACGCGAGTTCAGCCAGCGAATGACGAACGGCAGCAACCGCTCGTTCATCGAGGCACTGTATCGAAAAACACTCGGTCGCGAGGTGCGAGCCGCCGAGTTGACTGCGGCCCTGCGGACCTTGTAAACCGGCGGTACGCACCAGCAACTCACCCAAACGCTGCTTCGTGGACTGGAGGCACGCCAGGCGCGGCTCGACGGGTTCTATCAACGCTTACTCGGTCGTGGACTGACTCAGGCGGAGTTGGTGCGTCACGATCGCTTCCTCGACGCCCGAGGCCGCTTCCCCCAGATCTTCGTCGGTGTGATCGCTTCTAAAGAGTTTGCCGATCTGGTAAGAGATAAAACCCCGCCCGAATTGACCCTGTTCACCGCCGACGGTCAGGCGGCCCAGGCCCCGTTCCCCGTGACTGGCCGCGCCACCGACCTTACCCAACCGCTGGTTCTCGAAGTCTCGCTGAATGGTGGAGTGAAGCAGAAACTACCGCTGGGAGTTGGTGGCAATTTCACCTTCACTCCGCCGGCGTTGCCAGACGGCGACCACCTGCTACGCTTCACTGCCACAGATCGGGCCGGCAACGTCTCGAACGTTGACTTTCGTTTCACGATCGACACCGTCGCTCCAACCTTGGTGCTGGAGACCGGTCAGGTTCATGCTGGTCAGGTGACGCTAACGGGACAGACCGAACCTGGTTTGCTCGTGAGGCTCCAGCCCGGCGACCTTGAGACTGTGGCCGACGCCAACGGCGACTTCGTTTTCGCCGACATCCCTGTCGTACCCGGTATCACCCGCTTCACCGCCGAGACTGCCGACGCCGCAGGCAACGTCACCCAAGCCAGCGTCGATGTCGTGTTCGGCGACGACAGCCTCCTGTTCCTTCAGGAGCAAGGCCAGCCTTCCGTCGAGCGCACCTTCGAGGTTGCCCTGGGGCAGGAGCAAGGCCGGCGCGTCCTTCAAATCGACCTCAGGGCGAACTTCGACTTCAGCGACCCCGGCGCGGCGATCGAGGATCTGTTCGCGGTCTACCTTGTGCATCCCGAGACCGGCCAGACGCTGCTGGATCGCGGCATCCCAGGCACTTCGTTGTTCAGCCTGGCCGGCAATGTCGTCGAGACGGTGCCAGGTGTGTCGGCGTTTGACGGTCGTACCGTCACCATCGATGTCACCAACGTGACCGGCGTCAACCAGGGACTGCTCAAGTTTCAACTGATTAATCACGACAACGACACCGGCAGTATCGTCCGCGTGCTGAGAGTGAACAACCTCGTCGAAATCGACGCCAACGCTTCGCCGTCGTTCCCCCGCGACGCCGACCTGGTGCAATCCGCCGGACCGATCGACCTGACTTCACTGACGACGACCACGCAAGTGCGCGTCCTCGTGAGCAACGTCCGCTTCGACGAGACGACCGGCCGCTACACCGCCGAGGTACGGCTGCGCAACGATGGCCCGGCGCAGGGACGGCGCTTCGCCGTGACCTTCCCCGGTCTGCTGGCCGGCGTCACGTTGGCCAACGCCGACGGAGTGGCCGACGACGGCTCCCCGTTCGTCAACTTCACTAGCGCCATTCCTCCCGGTGGGCTGGGGATCGGCGCGGTGTCCTCGGGCATCCAATTGGTGTTCACCGGCATCGGCGACGTGCCGCTTCGGCTGACCCCAAACGTGCTGACGGGCGGTCCGAACCGCGCGCCAGTGGTGCAGCCGATCGCGCCGATTCAGGTCAACCCCGGCGGGTTGGCTCAGGTCCAGGTCCAGGCCAACGATCCCGACGGCGACCCGATCCGCTTCTCGCTGCGGTTCAATGGAACCCCGCCGGGCATACAGATGTCCTCAACCGGCCTGCTGTCCGTTTTCCCGACGGCTGGGCACCTCGGTTCGCACACCGTCACCGTCGTGGTCAGCGACGGTCAGGCCGAATCTACGGCTCAGGTGCAAATCAACGTCGTGGCCGATCCCGACACGACGACTCGCGCCAGTGGCAGAGTCCGCGATACCAACGGCCAGCCGGTGCCCGGCGTGCGCGTGCAGATCGGCACCTCCGAGACGGTTACCGCGGCCGACGGATCGTTCCGGCTCCAGGCCAACGAGCCGAACTTCGACACCGACGTGTTGATCGTGCGCGGCGACGACTTCCAAGGAGCGGTTCGCTATCCGTTCCTGCCGACCAAGTTGTTCTTCCTGCTGCCCGGCGGACGACAGGCGTTGTTGCCCGGCGTGAACAATGCCTTGCTCGACGTCATCTTGCCCGTCGTCGATCCGGCGAACGGCCAGGCGTTCGATCCGACGGTGAACAGCACGATCCGACCGACGAACATCCTTGATGCGTCACTGTTCATCGCGGCCAACACGCTCAGCTTCACGGGTGAGCTAATCATCACCGACATTCCCATCGATCAAGGACCGCCGAACCTGCCGATCGACGGCGTCTCGGACGTGCTGGATTAACGTCTTTCCGAACAATCTGCTGTTCTCGACGCCCGCACCGCTGACGCTGCCGAATCGAGGCGGCTTCGCACCGGGCACCGAGATGATCTTGTTCGGCCTCGATCCCGATCGCGGCGAATTCGATGAGGTCGGCACCGGCCAAGTCAGTCAGGACGGTCGAACCATCGTCACCACCAGCGGCGGGCTGCGGCGAACCAGCTGGCACTTCTTCCGTCGAAGCCGCGCGCGGGGGGCACAAGGCGAAAATCCCAACAGCAACCCAGCCAACAAGTGCGAGGAGTGCCCTTGCGACGAACTGGAAGCGAAGGTTGAGGGAGCCTCGGCCATCGCCCTGCACACCGGCGGCCTTGAGGAGCGGCATTCGCTGGTCGGCTACCAATCGCTTGGGCAGGTTCGCAGTCTGGAGCTGCGCTACGACTCGCTGCGAGCCGATCCGCGGCCGATCCTCCATTTCGCCTTCAGCAACGTCGCCGCCTTGGAGACGGATCGCCTTGTCGCCAGCCTGTCCTACACGCACAACGGCGTTCAGGTGGACGTGCCCGGCTACGATCCGGCGGTTCACGGCAACATTCCCGGTCTGCGTGGCGGCGAACACCTGTGGCGTCTGCCGGCCGGAACCCCGGAGAACCCCGTCTTTATCCCGCGCGTCGAGGCAGCGCTGCAAGCCGACCTGTCCGATCAACCCAGCGGCTTGTACACGTTCCGCATCCAGGCAGGCATTCGTCAAGGTGGTGTCGTGTTGGCGGGAGTCGACCAGATCTTCACCCGCGAGGAAATCATCGTCAACAAGCGCGACAGCATCTTCGGGGCCGGCTGGGATCTGGTCGGCCTGCAAGAGATCGTCGTCAACTCCGACGGTACGCTGTTACTGTTCGACGGCAACGGGCTGGACGTGCGCTATCGGCCTGGCCCGGAGCCGGGAATCTTTGTCGGCCCCGATGGAGACTTCAACGTTCTGGAGCAACTGCCCAACGGCACCTTCCGCCGCACCCTGCGCGATCAGACCGTCCAGCAATTCAACGCCGACAACAAGATCGCCACCATCACCGACCGCAACGGCAACGTCACCACCTATCAGTACGACGCCAACGGCAGGCTGATCGCCTGGATCGACCCGGTCGGCTTGACGACCACGTTCACCTACACCGGCAACCGCGTCTCGTCGATCACCGATCCGGCCGGGCGAGTGACTCAGCTGCAACACGACGCGGCGGGCAACTTGATTCGCATCACCGATCCCGACGGCAGCAGTCGCAGTTTCAGCTACGACGGCCGGCACCTCATGACCGGCGAGATCGACCAGCTGGGCCGACGGGAGAGCGAGTCCTACGGCTTCCATGGTCGAGTTCTGGCGGTGACGCGCAAGGACGGCTCCCAACAGTTCTTCGGCCCAGTGTCAGTGCGCGGATTGTTCGCGGCGACCTTGACGAGCAACCCGCGACGGCTCCGCTGCTAGGGGCCATCGACGCCGAGGCCCGAGCGGTTCATGTCGATCCGAACGGCCGGGTCATTACCGAGGTACTCAACGCCGCGGGTGAAGTGGTCAGAACCTTCGACGCCATTGGCAACTTCGGCACGACCGAGCGCGACGTGCGCGGACTGGTCACACGCATCACCGATGCTCGCGGCAACGTCACCAACCTCTCTTACGACGTCCGCGGCAACCCCGTCCGCATCGACGACGGCGTCGGCGTGCCGATCGAAGGAACCGACGCCAGCGTGAACTTATTCCCCAACCAGTCGCTAGAGGCTCGAGCGCGCGGCTTTTTCGTCGCCGTGGGCGACATCAACAATAACAATGACGGCCATCTCGACATCGTCGGCACTCACAACGACGTTAATGTCAGCAACAACACGTTGGGAATCTACCTGAACAACGGCGACGGCACGTTCGCCGCACGCACCAACATCGGCAGCGGCGGCAACGATCCGCGCCGCGTCCAACTGGCCGACGTCAACGGCGACGGCACCTTCGCCCCCAAACGTGAATTTGCCGCTGCCACGGGAGCGTACCGCCAGGCCTTCGGTGATTTCGACCTCGACGGCGACCTCGACGTGTTGCTCGGCACCCGATTTGAGGGAGCCGCCGTCATTCTTCGCAACCAAACCGTCTCGACTCAACTCCGTTCCGGGCCGGGGGTCAAATTGTTCTCCTACGACCCGGTGTTCAACCAGGTCGTCCGCGAGATCAACGAGGTCGGCCACGAGAACCGCTACCAGATCGATCCGACCAACGGCAACATCCTCAGCGCCACGCGCATCGTCGGCCTACCCGGCGGGGCCGACGATCTCGTCACCACCTTCACCTACAACGCCCGCGGCCAGATTCTCACCCGCACCGATCCCGCCGGCCGCGTCACCGAGTTCGAGTACGACGCCCTGGGTCACAAGGTGCGCGAGACGTTGGCCAAGGGCACCGCAGACGAAGCAACAACTCGGTTCGAGTACGACCTGGCGGGCAACGTCAAGGCGATCCTCGACGCGCTGGGCCGACGCACCGAGTTTGAGTACGACCTGATGAACCGCATCACCCGCATCCTCGACGCGCTGGGCGGAGAGACGCGGTTCGAGTACGACGCTGCCGGCAACCAGATCGCCCGGATCAACGCCCTGGGAGTGACGACCCGCTACGAGTACGACGAACAGAATCGCAACATCCGCGAGATTGACGCGCTGGGCGGAGTTACTTCGGTCGTCTACAGCCAGACCGGCAAGATCCTCGAACAGACCGACGCCCTCGGTCGAATCACTCGCTTCAAGTACGATGCCCGCGATCGACTGATCGAGCGGATCGACTCCGCCGGCGGCGTGAGACGCTACAGCTACGACCTCGACAACAACCTGATCAGCACCACCGATCCGACCGGGGCGACGACGATACAAACGGTTGACTCGCGCGGCCGCGTGACGCAGATCGTTGATGCGCTGGGCAACTCCACGCGATTCCTCTACGACGGAGCGGATCAGCTCGTCGGCGAGGTCGATGCCCGCAACAACATCACGCGGCTATTCTACGACGATCTGGGGCAACTGGTGCGGACTGTGGATGCCCTGGGTGGCGAGGAGCGGCGCACCTACGACCGCGTCAGCAACCTGACCAGCACCACCGACGCGCTGGGCCGGACCACGACCTACGTCCTCGACGCTCGTGATCGCTTGACCCACGTCATCGATCCCGCCGGCGGAGTGATCGTCACGACCTACGATGCCGTCAGCAACGTACTCACCGTCACCGACCAGAACGGCGGAGTGCGCCGCTACGAATACGACGCTCTGAACCGCCGAATCAAGGACACCGACACGCTGGGCAACGAGACGCAGGTGACTTACGACGCGGTCGGCAATCTTACCACCCTCACCAACGCCCGAGGCTTCACCTCGACGCGCCAATACGATGCGCTCAACCGATTGGTGCAATTCACCGATGCGCTCGGCGGAGTGGTGACGACGACCTACGACGCCCTCGGTCGGGTCATCGCCCGGACCGATCCGCTGGGGCGAACCACTCAGTTCGAGTACGACGCCCTGGGCAATCTCAACCAGATCACCGACGCCCTGGGCAACGTCACCCGCTTCGAGCATGACGCGCGGTCGCAGATGACGGCGCTCCGCGACGCCCTGGGCAACACGACCCGCTTCGAGTATGACGCGCTGGGGCGGAACACACGCATCATTGATGCTCTGGGCGGCGTCAACGTCCGCGAGTACGACGCCAACGGTAACCGCGTGGCCGAGGTCGATCCGTTGGGCAACCGCAGCGTGACCGAGTACGACGCCCTCAATCGTCCGTTCCGTGGCACCGACGCGCTGGGGAACGTCTCGACGTTTGTCCTCGATGCCGTCGGCCAGGTGGTCGCCGCCATCGATGCCCTGGGTCGAACCACCACGTTCGAGTACGACAGCCGGGGCAACCGCACGCGCGAGAATCGCCCGCTGGGACGGTTCGTCGTCTACACCTACGACGCCAACAGTCGGATGTCGCGCGTCACGCAGACCGGCCCCGGCGTGGCCGAGAAGCGCGTCGATTTCCGCTACGACGCCGTAGGGCAGTACGTCGGCATCGACCGCTTCGCCGACGTGGCCGGCACGACGCTGATCGGGACAACGCAGTACACGTTCGATCTGGGCGGTCGGCCCACTGAGGTGAGCCACGTTCGCGGTGGTACGACGTTTAATGCTTTCACCTCGCAGTTCGACGCCGCCAACCAGTTGATCCAGCGCACGAGCAACGACGGCGTCAGCAACTTCACCTTCGATGCCCAGCAGCAGCTGACCGCTGCCGATCACTCGTTCCAGGCCGACGAAGCGTACAACTACGATGAGACGGGCAACCGCGTCGGCGGCGACATCACCATCGGGCCGAGCAATCGCCTGCTCGTCGATGGCGCCCTGGTGTACGAGTACGACGTCGAGGGCAACCGCACCCGGATGACCAACACCGTTACCGGCAACGTGACGGAATACAGCTACGATCACCGGAATCGGCTAATCGGCGTGACGGTGCGTTCGTCCGACAACGCGGTGCTGATGCAGGCGTCGTATGCCTACGACGGCTACAACCGCCGCATCGCTCGCACGGTGGACGCCGACGGCGACGGCCCGGGGGCGGCGACGACGTTCCGCTATGTTTGGGAGGGCAATCATCCGACATTGGTCTTCGACGGCAACGGAACCCTGCTGCGTCGTGCCCTGGTGGGCAACGTCGTCGATCAGATCCTGGCCGAGGGCGTCGATGCCGTGCTGGGCAACGGCGTGTTCGACACCACGACCGCGATCGTGCAAGGGACGGCAAACGGCATCGCCAACAGCGCGACGTTCGGGACGTTCGACCACGTCCGCGAGGCCTTGGTGGGCGACACCGGAACGCAAAGCACCGCCTTCAAGGTGGCGAACATCGTCAGCGACGTCGGCTTCAGTCTGGCGCCCATGTTCATCCCCGGCCAGCAGGCCAAGCTGGCGGCGCGCGGCGAGCAACTGGCGGCTAACGTCGCGCAGTTGCAAAAGGGAGCGGTGAAGCTCGCCAAGAGAGTCAACGGCAAGAATCCGCAACTGGTGGCCAACGCCTTCCGCGACCTGGACAACGCCCGGCGACTGCTGTTGCTCAACCAACTGGGCAAGCCGTTCGCGATCGCCCAGGCGATTGGCCAGCCGGTGCGGGGCATCGTCGATGCCTTGAAACTGCTGCTCGGCCCCTGCCCCAGCAACGGCGATCTGGCGCTGGGAGGAATCTTCCTGGCGTTGGGCGGCCTAGGACTCAAGGGCGGCATCCAGCAAGCCAAGGGAGCGATTAACGCCCTGCGTAACCCGCCACAGCTGGCCAACAAGCCCAGCCTGATGGACGATCCGGCCATCAAGGCGTTCATCCTGAAGAACCCGCTGCACGTTCTGGGCGATAACGACATCGACTTGATCCGTCAGGCAGCGGCGGCCGGCTTCGGCACGGACGTTGGCGCGTTCCAGAAAGCGCAACCAGCCGCGCAATTCGCCGCGGCAGAAAACGCGCGGCTGATTCAGCAGGAACTGGACGCCCTTCGCCTGGCGGAGAAGATCGAGGACTTCCAAAAGGGAATCGGTCAGGCCAACGCCGCCTTGAAAGCGCAACTGCCGGACATCCAGGCCAATTTCGGCCTGATGGATGCCGACTTGAAGGACGCGATTGGGGGATTAGGCCGAGCATTGGGCTTATCCGCCGACGATGCTGCGGAAATTGTCAGAATCCAGGGGCTGGATGCTCTGGACCTGGGCGAGCTGGCGAAATTCCTGGCGACACCGCTGAAGCCCAAAGTCGGCGGCGGTCCTACTCAAGAGGTGTTGGACTTCTTCAATAATCTGTAATAGGTCCGGTGACCACGCCTTGGTCGGCGAGACCCTGCGTGGTCCCGACGGTCACGACCCGACGGGTGTTGCAGAGCACGGAGGACTGACGTCCTCCACTCAGAGAAGTCGTTGCAGAGCGTCCGAGCGGAGGACGTAAGTCCTCCGTGGGGGTCGCGAATCAAAGCGGGCAGACACCAGGCAGCGATCCATCAGAAAAGAAAACAAAAACTAGGCCGCTGACCTCCTTCCCACGTCGGCTCGTGACGAAATCTTATCACTAGATTAAGTTGTTCAGTGTACCGGTTGAATCGGCAAATTTTGTGGTTTCCACTCCCATCTTCTGCAGCACGCTAAGCAGCACATTGGCCAATGGCGGGTGTTTGTCAGGATTATGTCGGAGGTGCTGGCCGAGCTTGAGACCGAGCTTGCGTCCACCCGCGATCAGAAGAGGCAGATTTTTCGGGGAGTGGTCGCCGCCGGTGCCGCTGTTCATCCCTGAACCGTACAGGAGGATAGTACGGTCGAGGACTGTGCCATCTCCTTCAGTAGTCGATTTGAGCATACCCAGGAAGCGGCCCAGTTTGGTCAAGTGGAATCGGTCGATCTCTGCCAATTTCTTAAGCATACCGGCATCGCCGCCATGATGCGAAAGTTCGTGATGATTTTCTCCGGCTCCGCCATATCCCCCCGCTTCGCGGCTCCATTCAAAGGTGATGACGCGCGTCATATCGGTGACAAAGGCGAGATAGCACAGTTCGAGCATGACATCGAGCCACATCGGGCGGTCGTGGGCATTCATGGGCTGGCTATTGAGCTGTAACCCGGTCGATTTCACCTCCGGTTTGGGAACATGGATCCAATTCTGCAAGCGCTCGATCTGCTTTTCGGTCTGGCGGACACTGCTCAGATACTCATCGAGTTTCTGGCGATCTTTGGCTCCCAGCTTTCGGCTCAGGGCGGCGGATTCGGCGACCACATCGTCGAGGATGCTACGTCGTTCCGCGTAGCGTTTGATGGCGGCCCGCTTGTCACTATCGGTGTCCGGAACGAACAAACGCTCGAACAGTCGTCGTGGGTTGTTTTCGGCGGGGAGAGGCGTGCCGTTGATGTCGAAGGACAGAGTGTGGCTGTGCCCGGCGGCTCCTGTGCCGCTCATATCACTCAATTGAAGGGAGGGAAAGCGTGTCCGTTGACCGTGAACTTCCGCGGCTAGCTGGTCGGCGCTGATGCTGTTCGTGTAGTCTGCGCCCGGTCTGGACTTCAGGTTGGCCGCCGTCAACCAGGTATCGGCTCCGCTGTGACCGCCTTGGGCTGCGGGGTGGCCTAGCCCACTCAACAACGTGAACTCTTGCCGATAAGCCTGGAGCACTTGAAGGGTAGGTGAGAGCGTATATTTTTCCCCTTCGTCTGCGGGAAGCCACTCCAGGATATTCACTCCGTTTGGCACATAACAGCAGATCATTCGAGGAGCGGCTTCTACGGCCGATTTGCTCCACGGCTTGAACGTGGAGGGAGCCGAGCAGAGCCGTGGCAACATCGAATCGAGAAAGGGCAGAGCCAGGCAAGCTCCTGCCGCGCGAAGTACAGCACGTCGGCTCATCAGTCGGGTCATCTCTTGTCTCCTCGATGCATGATGAATTCACTTCGACTCGAACAACTCCGAGGTGGCCACAAAGCGGATAAGCGATCGCAATGTTTTGCCATTTTGCTTCATGTGTTCGACGGCCGCTTTCACCGTCGGCTGATCAGCTAGGCCCAGTTCACGACCGAGGGCGTAGGTGAACATCTTCGAGGCCAAGCACTTCAAAAAGAGATCCTCATTCTTCAGCAGGGCTTCCTGCAAACCAGTGACGCCGACAATCTTTGTACCGTCGATCATTTCAGCAGTCGCATCGATTTTCGGATCGTTCTTCTCGATGCGGCCTTTATACCCGAATCCCTCTTGTTGGCGCCATTCACCGGCGGCATTGAAGTTCTCTAGCGCGAAGCCGAGTGGATCGATTTTATTGTGACACCGGGCGCACTGATCTAACGTGCGGTGGATCTCCAGCCGCTGTCGAACAGTGGCTTTGTCGATGCCCGGCACCTTGGGAGCGATCTCGCCTGCATTGGCGACGGGCAATCCCGGATCGATGCCCAGCAGCGTTTTCAAGATCCACGTTCCGCGTTTGACCGGCGACGTACGAGTGCCATTGGATGTAATAGTGAGAATACTGGCTTGGGTTGGTATTCCTCCGCGGAGAACGCCGGCAGGAACCGAGACTTTGCGAAAATGATCTCCTCGAACACCGGCGATGCCGTAGAAGCGTGCCAAACGCTCATTGATGACCACAAAGTCCGAGCGGATCAGCGTCGACACCGGATGGTCGTTCTTCAAGATTTCGCGGAAGAATTCCTCGCTCTCACGAACGATGCTCACTTCCAGATGGCGATCGTAACGTGGGTAGAGATCGGGAGCGGGCGGATTACTGCCCACTTCACGCAGCCCAAGCCACTGACCGGCGAAATTGGACACGAAGGCATCCGCTCGTGGATCCTTGAGCATCCGCTCGATCTGTTGTAGACGTCGAGTTCGGTCCGAGAGTTGGCCGGCATCGGCGAGCCGCCTCAGCTCGTCATCGGGGGGGCTGCTCCAGATAAAGTAGCTCAGACGTGCGGCCAATTCCTGATCGCTAATCTTTCGGGTGCCGTCGCGTGCTGGCTCCACCAAAAACAGGAAGTGAGGAGAAATCAGTATCGCGGTCAGTGGATGTTTGATCGCCTGGACAAAGCTAGCTCCGTCTCGTTTAGCCTGATCAAAGTATTTGAGCTTGGCCTGCACCTCGCTGTCGCTCACCGAACGACGGTAGGCTTTCTGCATAAACCGCTGGAGAACTTCGTAAGCGTATTTCCACTCATCAGTAGTTTGCAGAGGGCTATTGTAGAAAACGCGGGTGTGCGAGGAAGGTGGCCAAGCGTCGAACACTGGTCCTTCGACCTCGAACCAGTCGATCATCGCCTCGGGTCGGGCGAACGTCTCGCGGCGTTGAAGCCAGAAGTTTTCCAGCACGGATGGAATGCTGTAGGCATATTCAAACTGAATGGCCGCCGATTCCGTAGTGAAGCGGACCCGAAATTCATGCGTTTTTGGACTGTCCGGAGTACCATCCAGATCAAATTCATCGACGGTGCGCGGCTGAGGCCCCAGCCAGAGCGTCAGTTTCAGCCGCGGCGGACCGTAGTCATACATGCGATCCGTCTTGAAGTGTTCCATGTCACGATGGTATTGCTCGTCGTGATAGGGCTTGCCTCTGGGATTTTCGGCGTTCTGATCCTCACGCCGTTTCGCGAGGATCGGTTCTACCGACTTCAAGACTGCCTCGCGGCTTGGCACTCGGCCTGCGGCTCTGACTCGAATGATGTAATCCCCCGCGACAGGCACACGGAAATCCCGGGCATCAACGACCTTGTCCCAGCTGTTGTGGTGGATGACCACCCATTCGCCCTCTTGTTTGTTGTTATTGCCGTTGACTAGCGGATTGTTCTGGTCATTGAGCCGTACCCGAGTCTGGTCCATCGCTCCGACTCTGGGGTTAAACCGCCAGCGGACGCTCTTCGGCCTGTCTCCTTCCACTAGGGCTCGGTCCAGGATCTGCTTGGCCGCATTTAGGTACATTTCGATGTGCAGCGGCGACAGGGTCAGCGCTTCGCCATTGTTATCGAACCCGCCAGCGGGGGGATCTTGAGGGAAGGCGCTGGTGTCAAAATGGATCCCAAACAGATCGCGAATGGTGTTTTTGTACTCGGCCCGATTCAGGCGTCGCAGAACGACAGCCGAGCCACGTTTGTCCAACTCCGCGCGGACCGCTTGTTCAGTGATCCAATCGACCACTTTGGCCACTTCCGAGGCTTTGGGCTGTTTCTGTTTCTTGGGGGGCATCTCATGGCTGTTCAAGACATTGACGACTTCACGCCATCTGCTCTGGGTGAGCGGATCCATGAAGTCATTGCCCAACCGCTTTGGGTCGAGTCCGAAGCCTCCCTTCGGCTTGTCTCCAGTGTGGCAGTGATTGCAGTAGCTGGCGAAGAACGGCGCGACTGTTCGCTCGTACCCGAAAGTGTCCGGGCGAAATGTGGGCTTTTCACCGGCCCAGACAGGCACCTGAAATAGGCCGAGTAGAAGCAAGCTAAAAAGTCGCATGAGATGACCTCTGAACTGATCAAAATAGTATTCTAAAAAAGATATTAAGACGTTTGTCCCCTATCTGTCAAATCCAGGAACGACAGAACGTCCTCTTGTCGCTCCGACAGGGTTGAACTAGGGTCATCGTCGATGATGCTATCTTCGCCTCGGCTTTGCGGTCGGGAAGCACGGAGGGCTGACGCTCTCCGCTGGGAAGAGTCATTTCTGACCCGCCCTATAATTTTCAGCTGCAATGAATCACTAGAATGCAGCAGCAAGTTGGCCCGAAAGGGATGCTTCCATTGGTGTCTCCACAACTACTTCTGCTGTTGGCGGTGCAAGTTCCCAGTGAGCGGGAGTGTGACGAGACTGTGCGTCAAGCAATGCGGCGATGGGCGGTGCCGGGCTGCGCCGTGGTCCTCGTTCGTGAGGATCGCGTAGTCTACCTGCGCGGTCACGGCGTGCGGCAGGTCGGCGAATCGGACGCGGTGACGGCAGACACACTGTTTCCTCTGTCGTCGTGCAGTAAGGGCTTCACCAGCGCGGTGCTGGCCCAGCTTGTCGCCGAGGGCAAACTCAACTGGGACGATCCGGTTCGTCACCATCTACCCTGGTTCCGCCTGTCCGATCCGCTCGTCGAGCAAGCCGTGACCCTGCGCGATCTGTTGTGCCATCGCACCGGGCTGGGGCCGCACGAACTGCTCTGGCACGGCGCTCCCTGGGGACCGGAAGAAGCGGTGCGACGGTTGCGTTACCTGCCGTTGGAGCGGCCCTTCCGCACTAGTGTGCAGTATCAAAGCACGGCCTTCGCCGCCGCCGGTCTCGCCGCCGAACGAGTGACCGGCCGTTCGTGGAGCCAGCTCGTGCAAGAACGGTTGCTTGGGCCGTTGCAGATGACCGCGACGAAGACCAGCTACCCCGAGGCACACAAGACGGGCCAGCTGGCACGTGGGCACCTCGATGGCGAACTGGTCCGCTGGGCCGATAGTGCCCAAGCCGACCCGGCTATCTCGATCTACTCCTCAGCGCGCGATCTGGGAGCATGGCTGCGCTATCAGCTCCGCGAGCCGCTCTTAGCCGAGACGCACACGCCGCAGATGGTAACGCGACTTTCTCCCTCTCAAAAAAAGGCTTTTCCGAACACACATCAAATCAGTTACGCTCTGGGCTGGACCGTTCACGACTATCGTGGACTGAAGCTGGTGTCGCATGGCGGGTCGATCGATGGCTTCCGCTGTCATTTGACCCTGGTTCCCCAAAAGAAGCTGGGCATCGCCGTGCTGTGCAATCAACAATTCATCCCGATGCCGTTGGCCTTGGCCAATACCTTGCTCGATCGGCAGTTGGGTTTTCCAGCGCGCGATTGGCACACGCTGCTGGAGCAGGTCGAGAGGGAGTTGGCTCAGGCCCGGCAACCGCCCCGCTGGCATCGCGGTACGTCTCCTTCGCGTGAGCTGTCGGCCTACGTCGGCGACTACGACCATCCCGCCTACGGCACGGTGAGCCTGTCGCCGCAACAGGGGCTGCTCGTTTGGCGGTGGCGGGAGGAGACAGTTCCGCTACAACATGGTCATTACGATACTTTCACTCTGGTTACTCCGAGTCTCGGAGCAGCGACGCTGACCTTCTCGTTCCATCCGACCGGCGAAGTCGAAGCGTTCACCGTGACCGGCAAACTCGGCGTCAGCTTTCGTAAGGTTCGGAGGACTCCTCGATGAGCGTTCGCATGGTGCTGTTGCTGAGTCTCGTTTTGCTCACAGGGCCGGTCGTTCGGGCCGATGCGCCGAAACGTCCGAACATCCTCTGGCTGACCTGCGAGGACATGTCGGCCAACCTCGGGTGCTATGGCGACAAGTCGGCCATTACGCCGCACCTCGATCGTTTGGCCCGACAGTCGATCCGCTACACGCACGCTTTCAGCGTGGCTGGGGTCTGTGCCCCGTCGCGATCGTGCCTGATTACCGGTATGTATCCAACGACACTGGGGTCGCATTACATGCGTTGCGCGGCGAGGCTGCCGGACGCGGTGAAAACCTACAGCGAACTGCTCCGCGAGGCCGGCTACTACTGCACCAACAACGTCAAAACCGACTACAACTTCGACCGTGTGCCGCCGCGAGCCTGGGACGAGAACAGCCGCAAGGCCCACTGGCGCAACCGTCCCGCCGGCAAACCGTTCTTCGCCATCTTTAACAACACCGTCACGCACGAGAGTCAGATTCGCGCTCCCCAGACACAGTTTCTGAAGCAGACGTCTCGGCTGACCGCGGCTCAGCGACACGATCCAGCCAAGGTCAGCGTGCCGCCGTTCCATCCCGACACACTCGAAGTGCGCCGCGATTGGGCCAGGATGTTCGATCTGATCACCGCGCTGGATTACTGGGTGGCCGATCACCTCGCCGAGTTGGAGAAGGACGGTCTGACCGACGATACCATCGTCTTTTTCTACTCCGATCACGGCGTCGGCCTGCCGCGTGGCAAACGCTGGCTGTACGACACGGGGATGCGGGTGCCGCTGCTGATTCGCTTCGGCAAGAACGTGGCCCATCTCGCCCCGAAAGGAGTGTCGCCGGGGGACAGTACCGAGCGACTGGTCAGCTTCGTCGATTTTGGTCCGACGGTGCTGAGCCTGGCAGGGGTGAGGCCGCCGGCAGCCATGCAGGGTGTGCCGTTCTTGGGGACTTACGAGGGCCAGCCGCGCGAAGCAGTCTACGGCATCCGCGATCGCATGGACGAGCGAAACGACACTACTCGGGCGGTGCGCGATCGCCGCTTTAAGTACCTCCGCAATTATCACCCGTACAAACCGTGGTCTCAGCCGCTGGAGTACATGGAACACATGCCGACCATGCAGGCCTGGCGTCGGCTGGCGGCAGGTGGCGAACTGAGTGGTCCCGCTGCGCTGTGGATGCGGCCCACTAAACCGTTCGAGGAGCTGTACGACTTAGAAAAAGACCCATACGAGATCCGTAATCTTGCTGATGATCCGGCGCATCGTCCGACGCTAGAGCGGCTCCGTCGTCTGCACTTGGACTGGTATCACCAGACACGCGATCTGGGGTTGATGCCCGAGGCGGAGGTGGAGGCGCGGTCCAAGGGCCGAACGCGCTTTGAGCTGGGGCAGGACGCTAAGGCGTTTCCTCGCGAAGCGCTGCTGCACGCCGCTGAACTGGTTGCCCAACCCTCGAAGGCCACTGTGCCTGAGTGTCACAAGCTGCTCGCCAACCCGGATAGTGCCCTTCGCTGGTGGGGCGCGACCGGTCTGGGCGTTCATGGCAATGAGGCGGCGATCCCAGCGTTGCGGCAAGCGCTGAAGGATACGTCGCCCAGTGTGCGGGTCGCCGCCGCCGACGCCCTGCGCCGACGTGGCCAGACTGACGGCCTCCTCGATGTGCTGACGGAGTGCCTCAAGGACGACAACCCCTGGGTGCGGCACGCGGCGGCGCTGGCTCTCGATGAGTTGGGCCAGGCCGCCGCTCCGGCTCGTGCGGCCCTGCAGGCGGCGACGAAAGACTCCAACGAATACGTTGTTCGCGTCGTGACTCACACGCTGAATCAGTTGAAGGCTCGCTGAGTCGGTTTTCAGTGCGACAAGGCATGCACTCAACCAGGCTGATGCCGCGATTTGGGCAAGCGCGGCAGCTTGGCCTAGAATGAAGTCTTGAGGAAAAGTGCAGTTCGTTGGGGGGATTCGTCGATCCTTGTCAGGGATAGCGCCAACAATAATAGCGATGGTGCTGTCCTGACGACGGGGGTAGGGATGCAGCGGCTCCGACTTTTGCTTCTGCTGGCACTGACCTGCCCGGCGTGCGCGCCGCCGCAATGGTGTGTTCCCGAGCCACTCTACCGCGTGCCGTGGATCGATGAAAGCGCAGATCCCGCCGGTCATGTGATGATTGATGGGGAGAATCTCCGCGCCTTGGCTGGGGAGGCGATCGTCCGAGCGGCCGCTTTCCATCCTCAGCCGACTCAGCCGTATCACCTTCTGGTACTTTCCGGAGGCGGGTTTCAAGGGGCGTTCGGGGCGGGCATTCTCAAAGGCTGGAGTGACTCAGGCTGTCGGCCCATGTTCGACGTGGTAACCGGCGTCAGCACGGGCGCGATCATCGCTACGTTCGCCTTTTTGGGACCCCAGTACGACGACCTGTTGCGCGAAAACATGATTGGCGTGGTCAAGCGCGACATTCTCCAGAAGCGTGGGCCGCTAGCGTTGTTCTTCCGCGACGGTCTGAACTCCACGGATCGCCTGGAAGAGCGCATCAACGAGGGCATCACGCCAGAGATTCTCGCTCAGGTGGCCGAGGCTCACGCAGCGGGACGGCGGCTTTACGTCGCCACGACCAATCTCGACACGGGCCGACTGGTCATCTGGAACATGGGCGCGATCGCCTCGCGCGGCGACACCGAGGCACTGCATCTGTATCGCAAAATTATCCTCGCGTCGTCGGCCATTCCCGGAGCCATGCCGCCCGTCCGGCTGCCGATCGAAGTCAACGGCCAGTGCTACATCGAACGGCACGTCGACGGAGCCGCTGCCGGCGAGTTGGTCTATCGGCCGTTCATGGTGGCCGATCTGAACCGCCTGCGTGGCTGTCATCCGCCACATGCCCATGCCCCGCCTGGCTCTCGACTGTACGTCATCATCAACGGCAAGCTCTATGCGGATCCGAAATGTGCCCGACCGCGGGTCATCGGTATTCTCAGCGACTCGACAGGGACCGTGCTGTACAACAAGACCCGCGACGAGATGCACCGTGTCTACCTGCACTGCTTGCAGACCGGCGTTCGCTTCCAGGCGATCGAAGTACCCAGCGAAGTAAAGATCAGCCGTGGCGCGCTTCGAGTCACGCCGGAGGAGCAACAGTTGCTCTACGACCTGGGATACGAACGTGGGCAGCGAGCCAGCAGTGCCGTGGGCTGGCGTGATGTGCCGCCCGACACCGCCCCCGACGAGCAGGAGATTCCGCGCTCGGGCACCCGGTTCTCGACCGGCGAGAACCCCAGGATCGTGGAGCCGACGCCACTGCTCAAGGATGCAGCAGAGTTGAAATAGCGTTAACTCGCACCCAGGAAATGTGGCATCAACTCGTGGCCGCGCTCGAAGACGTGCGGACTCGATGCCGCGACGATCTCGTCGTAGCTGGGTTGTCCCAACGAGGTGAGGCCTGTGCCGGCCATCGCGAACGGCACTGCACCGTAGCTGTGCGCTCGGCTACGCAGCGTCGTGCGATGATCCGGGGAAACGAGGATGCGATAGTCGCCGAATCGCGGCAGCGCTTCCAAAAGTGGGCCGACAATGTGTTCGTCAATCCGCTCCAGGGCCTTGACTTTCTCGTCGGCGCGGCCTTCGTGCGAAGCCTCGTCGGGAGCCTCGATGTGGACACAGACCAAGTCATGCTCGGCCAGGGCCTGCACGCCATAGCGTCCCTTGGCGGCGTAGTCGGTGTCAAGGTAGCCGGTGGCTCCGGGAACGTCGATCCGCGTCCAGCCCAGCAGCACGCCCACGCCGCGCACCAGATCGACGGCACTGATGATCGCGCCGCGAGGGCCGTAGACCTCGGCGAACGGTCGCAGGCTGGGAGCGCGGCCCTGGCCCCACAGCCAGATTTGCGTAGCGTCGCGTTTGCCGGCCTGGCGTCGCCGCTCATTCACTGGATGGTCGCGCAGAATAGCTCGACTTTTCTCCATAAGCGATCGTAAAAGATCGGAACCTGGTCCCTGGGGCAGATGGTCGGCGATGGGCTGCTCGGGCACATCGTGGGGCGGCTGCGTTTTCGTCGCCGTTGTGAATGGCCCGTCGCCCTGACCACGGTAGACCAGGATGTTGCGGTAACTGACGCCGGCATGGAACTCCAACGGCGTGCCGGGGCCACCCAGCGCCTGGTGCAGCGCCTCGATCAGCGGTCGGCCCTCCTCAGAGGTGATGTGTCCAGCGGTGAAGTCGCGCATCTTCTCGTCGGCGACGTGAACGAGGTTGCAGCGAATGGCCCAATCATGGCGACCCAGGGCAATGCCCATCGCCGCTGTCTCCAGCGGTGCCCGGCCAGTGTAGACCTGAAGCGGATCGTAGCCAAACAGGCTGAGCGTAGCGACATCGCTGGCCGGCGTCAGAGGTTCGGGTACGTTGTTGGTCCGACCCACGAAACCGCTCTGGGCGATGCGATCCATGTTCGGCAGCCGTGCCGCTTGCAACGGGGTGAGGCCGCCCAGCGACTCTTGCGGCTCGTCGGCACAGCCATCGGGAATGACGATGACGTACTTCATCGGACGGTATCTCCTCCTTGAATCTAGTCTCGCGAGACGACAGCTCGATGGCCAGCCAGCCGCTCCAGGATCTCCTCGACCACCGACTCGCCACCGGGTTTGCGGTACAGTTGTTGACTCAGCAGGGTGAACGAACCGCGCCAGTTGGTGGACCGTTCTTCGTGCCAGTGACGATCGGTGGGTACGAAGCGTGGGTCAATCGGCCAAGGATGAAACGGATTGCCGCCCAACAGGCCGATCAGTTTCGCCGAGTTCATGCTGACGTTGCCGGCACGTGGCGGGATCGGTCCGGCCTCCTTACGCGGACAGCCGCGCAGTAATTTCGGATCATAGCCCCCCACTTTGTTGACGATTTGGCCGATCTGATTGAGGGTGACGGCTCGCGGGCCGCCCAGGTGATACAACCCCGAGGCCGAACTTCGTAGGAACCACTCGAAGACACGGTTGAGATCGTCGCAATACGTTGCCGAGCGAACCTCGTCGAAGTACAGCGTGGCGGGCCGACCGGCGCGGAAACGCGACTGGATCCAATCAATGGCCCCAGCGTGACGATTGAAGCTCGGTCCCATCGGCAACGAGATGCGCAGGATCGCCGCCTCGGGCACCAACTCAGCCACCACACCTTCTCCTGCGTACATGGTCTTGCCATATACCGTGACGGGATCGACCGGATCGGTTTCCACGTAGCCGCCGTCGCCCACACCAGAGTAGACCAGGTCCGACGACAGATGCACCAGCCGCGCTCCATAGCGTTGGGCACAGCGAGCGACGTGTTCGGCACTGGTGACGTTGGTGCGATGGGCCATCTCTGGGGCGAGTTCGCACGACTTGAGAGCACAGTTGCCAGTGGTGTTGAGGACAGATCGGAAACGATGCTCGCGGAACAGCTCGTCGAGAGCGTCGAGGTCTTCGGTGTCCAGCGGGACAATGCCCGGTCCCGTGAGTTGCCAGGTGACGGTGGGGCGAATGCCGATCACTTGTCCCGGATAGTGCCGTTGGAAGTGGAACAGAGCATTGAAGCCGGCCACGCCCGAGATACCGGTCACGAGCAATGGTAACGGTAGCGGGCCAGGGCAGGGGAGAACGTCGAGAACCGGAGTCATAGATCCTGGAGGGAAACAAGTGCCGAGGGCGGGACTCGAACCCGCACGTCCTTTCGGACAGCAGCTCCTAAAACTGCCGTGGCTGCCATTACACCACCTCGGCACGGTTACGCATTTCCAGTGTAGACACCCTACCAGACCCGTCAAGGCGTTCCCGGGTTCGTCACGACGAACGACTGGCCAGTCCGTGCGACGACACTTACATTATTTCCATCTCGACAGGTTCGCGAGAGGGGATGCCTTCTCGTGACGAAGAGGGAAGCCGGTGTGAATCCGGCGCAGGGCCGCTGCTGTGTTCGGCCAGGGTCGCGCCACTTGATGCCACTGTGAGCTATTCACGGGAAGGCCGGCGCGGATCCGCTAGGAGCCGTTAGCCAGAAGACCTGCCTGTCGAGCGTTGTTCGGTGCCTCGGATCCAGGCCACCGGGCAGGCAGGTTCTTCCTTTGTTTGCGCGCGTGCGCTAGCACTGTCTGTCCGCGCCCTGGTTTCGCAGGCACTCGTTCGTCCGTTCCGACGAAAAGGAGTTGACCTGTGTTTCACGTCTGTGGCGCTCGACGCGCTTTCACCCTCCTCGAATTGCTGGTGGTCATCGCGATCATCGCTGTGCTGATTGGGCTGCTGTTGCCAGCCGTGCAGAAGGTCCGCGCCGCTGCCGCCCGCATTCAGTGTGCCAACAGTCTCAAACAACTCGGGCTGGCTCTGCACCACCACGCCGACGTCAACGGCGGACGCTTCACCGTCTCGTCGATGCGGTCGTCGCCCTCGGTGCCGTTCCTTGATCTGTACTGGTTCGGGCTGATTGTCGACAACACCTCGAATCCTCGCATCATCGATCCTAGCCGCGGTATCCTCGCTCCGTACCTAGAAGGCAACCGAGCAATTGTGCAGTGTCCGAATTTCACTCCCGAGCGATTCACGCTGCGCTTCAACATTCCCGTGGCCAGCTACGCTTATAACGACAACTTCTCCAACTGGGACGTGGCCGGCGAAACCATCGTCTCAGTCACCAACCGTCGCGGCACGTCCAACACCATCGCCTTCGCCGACTCGGCCAACGTGCCGTTCCTGGCTCCGTTCGAGCGCTTGACCGAGAACTGGTATCTGTCGGCTCCATCGCAACGATTCCCCAACGTCCACTTCCGCCACGACGGCATCGCTAACGTCTGCTTCGCCGATGGCCACGTCGAGACGCGAACGCCGACGATCAACGGTGCCCCCTCGTGGGAGAACCCCCAGGCGACGGCATTGCGAACCCGCGAGCGCGTCTGGGACATCGGCAGCGACGACACCCAGTTCGGTCGCGATTGAGCGCGCAAGCGACATGCGGGGGAAGAGGTCCTCCTTACACTGGATTTCTCTGCTAAAGAAGAGAGAAATTGTCGTTGTAAGAGAGGCGCAGTTGAGAGTCTGTGCGTTGAGTTCCCCTCTCCCCAAGCGGGGAGAGGGGCGGGAGCGAGGGGGGGCGATGTTGCCCCAAATTACTACCACCTCGTGGAGTTGTTTTATCGCTTACTCATGATTTTGCCCCGTTTGGGACTGTCGCCAATCGACCGGGGCTTCTCCGTTTGCTGACGGTGGCACAGGTGCGGTCGGATGACACAGATCATCGCACATCGTTTAGCGAACACCTCACGCAGCACGGTCGGCAACATCACTGGCCGATTCTTGTCTCCCTTGGCTTGACGAACGGTCAGTTGGTTCCGCTGCAGATCCCACGTCCTTGACGCGGAGCCGGCACGCTTCCATCAGGCGCAGCCCTGCCCCATACATCAACCGAGCTAGGGTGCCGTAGGGGTCGCGGGTGTCCAGGGCGTCGATCGTCTGAAGGAGTTGAGCCACCTCGACCCGTGACAGAACGACCGGCATGCGCTTCGGCCGCCGCGCCCGGACGGCATGCAGTTCGCCAACATCCTGATCTCGAGGCGTTTTACGGGAGAGGCCTCCTAGTTTCGGTTAGATGGTTTTTCCCTGCTGCCACTGAGAGGGCAAAAGGAATATCCATCAAGGGGTTAGGTCGAGATCAAATGGGGTACTCTGCCGGGTGTTAGGCCGCGCTGGCGCGAGGTTGGTCGGATTAGGCCGCCGCCGGCGCGGCCTTAATCCGTGCTAGTTGAACTAGCCCAAAGGTGTGTGCCGTCAAGGGCAACGTAGTTCTGGAGGAGCGAGCCATAACCACTGCTGTGTCAAGCAGATCCACTGCAAAAAAGTCCGACGAAAAAACAGCAAAAAAGAGTTGTCAGGTAGCGGAAGGGCAATTAGGATTAGGCTGCACGTCAGTGGTAGAATTACTAGTTCGGCGAAGGAGGCGCACGGATGGGCGAGCCACCGGAACTGCTCGACGGCGCTCGCGTCCTGGCGTTCGCTGTCGTTGATGCTGCGGTGGTTCCGACCGGAGCCACAACGCACCGGATCGAGAGCGAGGTGTTGGGTCCGGCTGCTGGGCTGGCCGTCGCCCGGTACGACGGCGACGGCCAGTTCTACCTGTTCTACTGCGACTCGGACTGGCAAGTCGTCACCGACACCTGCCACCCGACGCTGGAGCTGGCCCGCGAGCAGGCCGAGTTCGAGTACCGCGGGGTGTCGGCCCGCTGGGACACAAGGCACGCCGAACCAGGCGCTGCACCTGACCGGCGGGGCATGTAGCGTTTCCGGGACGTGTAGCTCACTGGTGCCCCGCCGCTGCTAAGCGGGGTCGTTCGGCGGCTCTTAGGAGTGTGTCTCGCGAGGATCCAGGCAATGGCCAAAGGACTTTCAACCGAGGAATTCGGCTGCGAGCGATGCTGGCCCGACTCTGCCGATGCCGCGTGGAAATCAAGGGGCACACTTGCTCGCGAGAGCGAGATAGTTGATGACCCCCACTTCCACGTGATGATTCTCAGGTGTTCGCAGTGCTGTCAGAGCTTTCTTTCCGTTTTTACGGAGACAATCGACTGGTATGACGGCGAGGATTCGCAGTACTGGACGTTGTTGCCCCTCACGATTGTTGAGGCCACAGCTCTTACTCAAGATGCCGGCCCTCCCACGGAGTCCATGCTGACAGCTCTTGGGCCCAAGAGAAAAAGCTTGAGGCATGACTATCCTAAAGGGAAGGAACCCGTTTCTTATTGGGGAATCGGCCTGATGATCGGCCCACACGACTGAGCCTGGTCGAACAAAGCGTTGCACCTGACCCGGCCGCCGTTCTGGTTTCGCGCGACACCATGCCGTTGTAGGCGGCCCGGCAGGCGAGCTTAATTGTTCGGCGGCGGAGGGCGTGGGGTTGCTCTGGCGTTCGGTGCTTCCACTGCTACGGCTCAGCTTTGCCGGCTACACCGACCGGGCAGTAAACGCGGTTTCTGCCGCTTGGCAGGCAGCCGACGCGGCGGGGTACCCAGCCGTCGGTCTCGACCACCTTCGGGCGGGGTTGGCCGATCCGTGTGGTTGGTGGCCCCGATCGGCTAAAAGTCGAGGAAGGTGCCGTCGTCTCAGTCCGGAAGTGCTGGGAGTGCTGGCGGCGGCTCAGGCTGAAGCGTGGCGAGCGGGTCGCCTTTACGTCAGACATGAGGATTTGTCAGTCGCGTTGGCCGCAAGGACAGAAGTGGTTGCTGAACCCCTTAGGGAAGGAACTCCAGATCAAGATAAAACAGATCCTTAAACACGCTTTTTGAGCAGGCCTGTCTGGCATGGCCCGGAGAGCAGACCGGTTTTCGTGGGCCGAAGCCGTCGTAAAAACAGCTAGCACGCTTGCATTGGCTCCGATCGAGAGCAAGAGTAGTGTCAGCAGTAGCCAGGGAGGCCAGCTTCTTTCTAGCGTGGGAAAATTGTAGATGCGCGGAGTCTCTTTTAGGTTGATGCACTCCCGGCTTGCAGGGATTCACTCGGCGGCGGGCGAACGTTGGGACGAAAAATTTTGCAAAAATTTGTCCGGTTTACGGGACAGCGTTCGCTTGTATGTGTGTAAAGCCCAATGGGATGACCAACCTAATCCAGAAGCAGGAGTGCCCAATGTTCCTCAGTAGCATCATGAACTGGTTCGCTAGTCGCGGCCAGCAGGCTAGCCGGGGCCGCCGCGCGACCAATCTCCGCGTCGAGGGGTTGGAAGATCGCTATGCCCTGTCTGGAGGTGGCGTTCCCACGGTTGTCACTGCAAGCCTGAATAATGGGATCTTGACGGTGCATGGTACGGTCAAGAATGACGTCATCAACATCAACCAGAGCGGCAATACGATCACCGCAGCGGGCAGGACGTTCTCGGCTTCATCGGTGAACAGGATTGTCGTACTCGGCGAGGCTGGTAATGACACCATCACCATCAGCGAGTCGATCACCAAATGGACACGCCTATTCGGCGGCCAAGGCTCAGACACCATCTATGGGGGCAGCGGCATCGATGAGATCTACGGCGGCAGCGGCAACGACAAGTTGTACGGTCGCGGCGGGAACGACGAAATTTACGGAGGCCTCGGCAGCGACGTGGTGAATGGTGGTGCCGGCAACAACCGGGTTTTCTCTGGTTCACCGTCGCGGGCGATGGCGGAGTCGGACATGACCTCAATCGAGCGGGAAATCATCCGGCTGACCAACATCGAGCGTACTAGCCGCGGATTGCAGCCGCTGCAATTCAACGGCCTGCTGTATAATGCCGCCGACTGGCACGCCTACAACATGGCGTCTCGCAGCGATGCAATTGGCAACGCTGCTGCCCACCAGCACACGCTGTACGGCACTCGGTTGCCGACGATGACCAGCAGGATGGACTACGTCGGCTACGAGTACTCTTCAGTCAGAGAGAATATCGCTTACGGCTACACCAGCGCCAGGGCGGTAGTGCAGGCCTGGATGAATTCTCCGGGACACCGGGCAAACATTCTGTCCGCTGATGTCACCGAGATCGGCGTCAGCGCGTGGAAGAACGCCAACGGTACCTATTTCTTCTGCCAGAACTTCGGCAAGCGGCTATAAAGTAGTCGCACCGACCCCTTCCAGAAACTCCAAATCAAGCTAAGAAAGATCCTTGATGGATCGTTCTTGGCTGGTTCGTCTGCATGGTCCGAGGAAGGATGCCTTCCCACGGACGAATCCGCGCCGGTTGTGGTATCGGCGCGGACCTGGCGTTCGACTCAATGTTTGTGACCGTGGCCGTGGTCGTGGTCGTGGCCGCCCTGGAACACCTTGTGACGTGGATCGGCTCTCGAAACGACGTAGGCCAGCAGATCCAAAATCTCCTCGCGCGTCAGTTTGTCCAGCAGCCCCTTAGGCATCAGGCTGTTGGGCGACTTCTCCCGGGCGTCGATGTCGCTCTTGGCGATGACCAACGGCTTGGAGCCAACAGCCAGCGGATTCTCGATCAACTTGATCTCGGTCGGCGTCTCCTCCAGAATCATCCCGGTGATCGACTTGCCGGAACTCAGTTGCAGCGTCCAGGTGCGGTACTTGTCGTCGATTTTCAGCGACGGTTCGAGGATGTGTTGCAGGATCTCCTTATTACCCCATTTTGGATCCATTTTAGTTAGATCGGGACCGTACTCCTGACCAGCACCGCCGAACTTGTGGCACGAGATGCAGGTGCCGACTGTGAACATTGATTTGCCGTTGGCGAACGATCGACCCGAGAGAGTCTGGACGAAGGATTCGAGCTCCTCCAGCTTCCATTCTTTGCGCGGGCGATTGAACTTCAACAGTTCGTCGGCGATCACCAGGGGATTCTTCTGGAGATACTCCTCTGGATTGGCCTGGAACGCCTCCAGGTCGGCGACGACGTACAGCGCGCCGTGCATCCGTCGCCAGTGGCCGGGGTAGGTGCAGACATACGGATAGACGCCGGGCTTCGTCGGAGCTGTCCACGCCAGCCGTTGCGACTGCCGTGGTTGGATCAGCTTGCTGGCCAGCAGTACCTTGCTGGACTGAGGAACGTAGCCGCGTTCAATCGCTCCGGGCTGGGTGGCGGTGCGTTCGGCCAGTTCGCCGATCTCCTCCAGTGAGCCAGGCGTGATAAACACCAGGTTATGCGGCATCGTGTCGGTGTTCTCGAAGAGAATCTCGAACGGTTTACCCGCCTGCACGACGAGTCGTTCCTGGTCGTAGATCATCTGCTCGACGACGGTGCCCAGGCGGATCACCCGGACGCCGAGATCGCCCAGTTCTTTGCGAATCCGTCGGGCTTCCTCAAGCGGCAGTTGCCCCGCCAGGCTGTCGGCTAATTGCAAGGCCTCGACGACGGCATCTTGAGTCCGCTCGCGTTGAGGAACGCTGCGAACATACTGCACGATTTTGTCGACGACGGGCTTGATCTGATCGACGGGCCAATCGCGGCTGGTGAAGCGTTGCAGCGCACGCACGGCGAAGGGGCGGTCGGTATCGTCGCCAACAAAGCGGACCAACGCCTGGATGGCCTCGGTCTCTTGACCGCGCAGCGTCGGCAAGGCTTGCATGGCCGCACGCCGCAGCTGCCGAGCCGGCGACAGTTTCGACAGGGTGAATTCGACCTTGACCTCCGGTGCGGGGTTCTTCACTCGTTCAAACACGGTTCGCCGACTGCCGTCCAACACCTTGAGCGTGAAGTTCCGCAACCGACTGCCTAACTCGCCATCGGTACGGTTCCAAACAACGATCGAGTGAATGGGCACCTCGGCCCCCAGATCGACTTCCCACCAGGGGTTGTTGACCCCTTCGCGGGTGTGCGTTTGTCCGCCCTCGCCATACTCGCCGCTGGTGTTGCCATCGATGCCGCGACTGGCCTCGCCGCCGTGTGCGGTGCTGTGCTGCGACGCCTTGCCCTTGCGAGCAACGTTGACCCCGTCGGAAAAGACCTGCACCTCGGCTAGTGTCAGGGTGCGCTGTCGGCCCGGTAGCTCCACACGAACGTAGCGACCTTTGATCGGCTGAGCCTCCAGTTGCGACTTGCCCAGCTGAGTCGGCAACCCGTCGAGCAAGGCCACGATCTTGGGATAGAGCGAGGCCCGCAACCCTGGATCGCGAATCAGCGGCACAGCCTGCACAAAATCATCCATCGCCGCGGTCGAGGTCAGGGCCAGTGTCCAGGCGCGATCGGCGTTGCCGTCGGCGGCAATCAGGGCGACATAGCCCAACTCGCGCGTCAGCTGGTGCCGTGCCGACTTCGCCAACGTCTCCAGGTCGGCTCGCACGTGGAGCAGCTCGGCTTGCGGTTTGCTCGTCAACAGCCGCACCAGATCGAACGTCACGCTCTCGTCGTCCTCGGCGCGGGCTGGCTGCCGATCTTGGTCTCGGAGGGTTTGCAATAACACACTCAGCTCATCCTTTTTTTCCAGCCGAGCCAATCCGGCGAGGGCCTCACGGCGGAACTCGTCGCGAATCCCTTTGCGGAACAACAGTTCCAGGTACACGCCCTGCGTGCGTTCCATCTTCAGCAGATCGTCTGTCGAGACTGCTCGCAGGAAGTACCGCGCTCCTATCGGAGTGGTAAATTTCAGCTTTTTACCCTCTGCAATAGCCTTTTTAACGAACGGATCCAGTGCCCGCATGGTCTCGCCTCGTACGAAGTCGAGATACTTATCGCTGGGCTTCTCCGAGGCGACCAGTACCACTTCGATGGCTTCTGGTTCGGTGAAGAAACTGGCGGCTCGCACAGCTTCGAGACGGACGCGTGGATGCGCATCCACCGCCAGATTGAGCAGCAGCTCCAGGGCGTTGGGCACCCGATCACGCCAGTAGCCCAGCACCCGAGTTGCCGCTGCCCGTGCCCGGTGATCCTTGCACGCTAGCACCTTGGTCAGCAACTCGGCATCGACCACGTTGACTGCCTGATGCAGCCACAACGCTTCCAGCAACAGAGGCTCGTAGGACGCCTCCGTTGGCTTCAGGGCCGCCGTCCACTGCTTCAGCACGGGTAACACCTCGCTGGTCGGTCGCGACGACAGCTCGATCCGGGCACGATAGCGAACCCGGTCTTCCGGTTCACGCATCAAATCAAGGAGTTTGTCAATCGGTTGACTCGCAATAGTTGCAGGCTTGAGCAGCGGTCGATCTGGACAGCTGACGCGATAGATGCGGCCATGTTCGCGATCGCGGCTGGGATCACGGAGATTGTGTTGCATGTGGCCGATGATCGGATTGTGCCAGTCGAGGAAGTACAACGCGCCGTCGGGACCGATTTTCAGGTCGGAAGGACGGAAATTCGGATCGGTGGAGGAGAGAATCGGTTCCTGCTCACGACCGACGAAACTGGCCCCGTCTTCCTCGATCTTGTAGCGGAGGATGCCGAGGAAACCGATCACGTTGGCGACGAGCAAATCGTTTTGCATCTCCTGGGGGAAGTGACGGCTGGAGAGAACCTCCATGCCCGGGCAGGGGCGGGTCTTGGGTTGCCAGACCTGCGGCGGGCGATTGTGTTTCAGCGGGTAGGGCAGATGGCCGGAGAACAAGGCGGCATCGTAGGGGTTGGAGCCGGTCCCATCGATCACCACGTCGCGGCCCCAGCGATCGAAGACGTGGCCATGCGGATTGGCGAAGCCGAAGCTGACGTAGACGCTGAACTTTTGCGTCCGTGGTTCGTAGCGGAACACACCGGCGTTGGCACAGCGGACCGGCGGCCCCCACGGCGTCTCCACCTGCGTATGGTGGAAGGTGCCTTCTTGGAAGTACAGCGCTCCGCCGGGATCCAGCGTGAAACTGTTCGAGGCATGGTGGGTGTCGGCTGAGTCCAGCCCATGGAGAACACGCTGGCGGACATCGGCCTTGCCGTCGCCGTTACTGTCCTTGAGGAACCACAGATCAGGACACTGCGCCAGCAGCACACCGCCGTTGTAGAACTCGAACCCAGTCGGACAGTGCAGACCGTCGGCGAAGACAGTGCATTGGTCGGCCTTGCCGTCGCCGTTGGTGTCTTCAAAGATCAAGAGCTTGTCGTTCATCGGCTCCTTGGGCTTCCAATGCGGATAGGTCGGCCAGACGGCGACCCAGAGTCGGCCCTGGGGATCCCAGGACATCTGCACGGGATTAACCAACTCGGGCCACTCCTTTTCCGAGGCAAAGAGGTTGACCTTCATCCCCTTGGCCACGGTCATTTTTTCAATGGCCTTTTCCGGATCTAAAAAGACGTGTTTGCCGCCGGGCAGCGGACCGGGCTTGTTTGTCTCCACGGGGAGGAACGGCGGCGTGTTGGAGTCATCCAGGCTGGGGTTCTCTCCCTTGGCCACGCCCCAGATAAACTGGTCGCGGTTGGCAGTCATCACGTCGAGAATTTCCATCTCCCGCTGAGCCACTTCACGGTTGGTCTGGCCGCGCACGAAACGCAGGTCGGCACGTCCGCCGTAGATTGAGTAGCCGTCGGTCGTGCGGTAGCGCTGGAACCAGGTGAAGTTCTTTTGCACCACGGCCTGGCGCACTTGTTCCAGGAGTTTCTCGTCGCGTGGCGTGGCGAGCTGGCCGAACAAGGCGGTGTCGATGAAACCGGCCACCTCCCGGTTGCCACGCTCGTTCAGGTGAATGCCATTGATCGTGAATGGTCCCTTCTGCCGCGCGTAGAGCGCCTTAGTCGGAGTATAAAGATCGACAAATGGGACTTTGTGCTTGGCGGCGACTTCGCTCATTGCCTGCGTGTAAAGAGTCAGTCGGCGGTTGTTTTCCGACGGATCAGGCAGGTTGGGATCCTCTAGCTTCTCATGAGCGATGGGGGAGAACAATACCAGTCGCGGCGCGGATTTGCCGTTGTAGCGACGTGACAGGGTGCGGCTGATGAAGTTGTCCAGGTCGGCCTTGAACTTCGGCAGTCCTTGCGTGTCGCCGAACGACTCGTTGTAGCCGAAAAAGGCGAAGATCACGTCGGTTTTATGCTTGCTCAGCCAGTCGTCGGGCGAACCGAAATCTGCCGAGCGCAACCGGATCGTCAATTCGTCGCCGGAAAAACCTAGATTGCGGATCGACAAATCATGGCGAGGAAAGCGCGTGACCAGATACGCTTCCAGCCAGCCATCGTGCTGCATGCGCTCGGCGAGGGTGTTACCCAGAATGCTGATGCGATCGCCCGGTTGCAGGGTGAACGTCGCGGGCTGAGCAGTGGTTTGTCCCCGACCGACGAACAGGACAACCAGTGGCAAAACACAGGCAACAACCACAACGGCAAAGCGGAGAAGGAGCATTCTCATAAGCGGATCACCGAGAAGGTCACGGATGGTAGGCAGGTCGTGGGCGTGTTCTCCGTAGTATACCGTGAGCGATCGAGCTTGTCTCGCAACGAAGCAAAGACGCGCTAGCGAGACGCCACCGCGTTCCCTGAGTAGGAACCGATTGGCGCAATCAGATGAGAACCCTGGATGAAATCGTTAGGACATCAGATCCAGATCCGCTTGGGCTTGGGCTAATTCATAAGCTAAACGGAGAACGTTCCTAGAGAGACTATTCAGATAATTGTTCGCGCCGTTAACAAGATTAGCCAGCTCAATGTCTCCTCGTCGGAGGCGATCGGCGGCATCTTGACGTAGGAGTTTATACCTTCTTGCCAATTCCTGTAACGTGGATATTGGTACGCCTCGGTTGGGATCAAAGCGGAACTCCCTGGCTCTCGATTCGCGCCACTGTAACAAGCGTTCGACCAGGCGCGGCCCGAAGCCTGGGACCCTGTTAATGTTTTGTTCGGTCAGATCGGCAGCGGTCTCGATGCCGAAGGAGGCCAAAGAGGCCTTGCGTGTTGGGCCGATCTGCTCGATGTTGGCATCTGCTAGAAGCATTTCTCGGAGAAATTCCTCCAGCTGCATCTGCCAGGCTTGACGCTCGAGTTCGACTCGCTCCTGATGATGTTGATCCGGCAAGGAGTTGTAGGTTTGATGTACCTCTCCTAGCTGATTTTTAAGCTGATCAAGCTGAGTTTTAAACTCGTTAGACTGTTGGTTAAAGTCGCTTTGAACAGCGATGAGTTGGTTTTTGACATTCGCTAATTTCTTCCGTCGGTTTTCCAACTCGTTCTCATAACGATGATTTGCTTCTACACGATGCTCACGCCACTTCCAGAGAACCAACCCAGCAACCACGGAAGCGATCATCAAAGAAAAAAGCAGAATCGGAAATACACTCGACCAGAAAACATCTACGACTACTAAAACAACTACGACTACTAAAGCGGCGATTTTCGCCCAGTGTGCTGGTGATAAAGGAACCAGTTCTAATTTCGGCCTATGAGATGGTACTCCTTCCGGTAAGGGAGTTGGCAGCGGTCTGGGGACGGACGGAACTTGAAATGTTCGCGACGGCAGAGCATAACTGGCAATCCGCTGCCAGATCTCTTCGACCTCCGACGTGGGCGGCTCGATTGCTGTCGGCTGGTGTAGGGTAACGCCAAGGAAAAGGTTGCGACAGCCTTGGCGCATCAGCTCGCACCAAGGGCAGGCCGAGATCGCCCTGAGGTAGACGTGGCCGGCGTCCGAGCTGCAGGTCTGAAACGCCATGGTGGCGTCGAAAGCGGTTTTCCAATCTTTGGCGGTCGGTCGATTTCCTCTGGCTCCTTCAGCGGAGAAAGCCCGCGTGAAGAGTTCGGCCAATCTTGGCGTTACTGCTTCCAGCGGCAGCGTATGTGGGGGTGGCTGCATGAGCCTGGCGTGCGCTGACCGACCGTAGGCAAAGCGATGCTCGCGGATTGCCCGTTCTAACGGCATGTCGCCCGAACCAGTATAGACTCCCGCAAATGGGTGGCGGCCCATGAACAGTAGTTGAAACAACAGTACCGCCAGGCCGAAATTATCATGGTTCGGCTCACGGTCGAATTGGTCGAATCGGTTCCCTTGCAATTCCGGCGGAGTGTACTCCGGCACTCCGACGGGGCAACGAATGGTTCGACCAGCGACCCGCACCTGGAACGAATCGCAATCGATCAGCCGAACGTCAGCATTCTCTGCGACAAGCAAGTTCGAGTGGTTGACATCACCGACGACAATCCCAGCGTTGTGCAGACGTTCAAACGCCGCGGCACAGTTGCGGGCGGTGCGGAACAGGTTCTCCCATGTTGCCGTCGGGAAAGACTTCCGGCGTTGCGCCGGACTGTAAAGGTTGTGGATCGGGTGGAAGTTAGCCAGCGACACTAGTGGCATTAACAAGCCAACGCAGCGGTTGTTTTCGTACAGCAGGCTCGTCGGAAGTGCCGCCACCCGCAGTAATTCCGGGCTAGCCAGATTCACCAAGGCAGTCAGTTTCGCTTCAATTGCCCTGTTGGCAGGCTGGTTGTACACCTTAGCGACACAGTTTACGTCATCCTGTACTTGATAGACCGTACCTTCTCCCCCTCGACCGATTTCTGGTCCTAGTTGAACGGGTTTGCCGTGTTGATTAACCAACGAAGCTAGCTGGCACATGGGCTGGCCCTCATGGTGAGAAGCAAGGTCTTGTCATCGTCTGTGCGTTGGTTAATGGCCTCCGAATCGAGCCATTTGCGTAGCGGCTGTTCCAACAAAGCGGCGTCCGAGACGCTGGCTAGTCGGTCAAACAACGGAATGAAAAAAGGCGCGTGAACCGAACGGGTCGCTTCATGCAGGGCCAGGCGTTGCAGTCCATCAGTGAACATGGCCAGGCGATCGATCGGTCCCTCAACGACATCGAGCAACAGAGCCTCCTCGAAGTTAGGCTCGGTGATAAACCAGGTCTGATTGGCGTATTCGCCAGACTGTGGCCAGAAGATTGGATGCCAGCTCTCGTTGTGATGAACGACCATCGCTCCATCCCCCAGCTGGGCAAACCAGCCCCCCCCTGTCGGTCAGCACTGCCATCAGCAGCGTACAGGCATATTCACGAAGCGGGAGGTTCTGCCGACACGATTTTAGACACAGGCGCGCTTGTGCTTGGTTCACCCAGCGGCACAACCGTGCCTCAGTGAGCGTCACCCCGAGGCGGATGTCCTCCAGGGCCAGGACGACAACGGCTTGACAGAGAAGTTTCGCACCGGCTTCGGCCTGAGCTGCGGACCCCGCGCCATCGGCACAGGCTGCGACGAAGACCCCATCCCTTTGCCCCCAGAAGACTGCATCCTGGCACGGCTGGCCACGCTGGCGGTGTGAGGTGCCCGTTACGCTGGCAGCCAAGGCACGCCACATGTCAGATTACCGCCCATTTGTCCGTTGGAGGTAGCTTGATGGCGGTTCCCATTGTGGAGTGCGAGACCGACCTCATCGAAGCCGACAGCCACAAAAATAGCTCGCGGAATTCCAGGCCCTGCAACTGGCGTACACCTCCTGGGGCAATCTGGTTCAAGATCTCGAGGTTGGCTCCCTGGACCGCGACAGCTAGGAATAGAAACTCTTTGTTCTGCTCGCCACGAGCCACCTCTTCCGCAGCCTGCTTCCAGGAGTCAGTCGGCCCCCCATCCGTAATCATGAAAATCCACGGACGGTAGTAAGCAATGCCGTTGCGTTTATACTCTTCCTTCCGAGCCTTAACCTCATCGAGGGCACGAAGTATGGCCGCTCCCATTGGCGTGTCGCCAGAGGCCTCAAGCCGAGTGGGCTGAAATGCCGCCACCGTTGTGAACGGAGTAAACACGCAGACTTGCCCGCCGAACGTGATTACGGCTACCTCAACTCGTTTGCTGGCCAGCATGTCCGCAGCCACTGCGTCCTTGAACGCCACAATGCCATCGTTGAGTTGACGAATGGGCGGCCCGTTCATCGATCCAGAGACATCCAACAACAGAACACAGGGGACGCGCGGCTCGGGGTTTTCCGCGAAGTCGTTCGTGCCGATCGTCAGATCATAAGTCACGGGCGGTACTCCTCAGAGAAGAGATCTTTTTTGTTACTATTCGTTTGAGGTTGACGATTGTCGAGCATCTACTGAGAATTCTTCTCTTGCAGAAAAATTCGCTAACCCGAATGAATTATTTAGTCATATTTTGGATATTTTTTATAGCGATTTGGCCGCCGGGGCCGCCCAGCAGCACGGATCCGTCCGAGGCGATGGCCAGGCTGTAGGCCCAACCGTCGAGGCCGTCGGTGTCGGTGAGCGTCTCCAGGGTGTCCGCCTGCAGACTGCGCAAGCGACCGTCCTTGCTGGCCACCAGCAGCGTCTGCCCGTCGGGACTCCAAGCAACGGCCAGCGGAACTGTGGGCAGTCGAGCGAAGCGCATCAGTCGCCCGATGCTCGGCTGCCACAATCGCACGGTGCGATCTTCGCCGATCGAGGCGAGTTGGGCAGGCTTCGCCGTGCCGGGCCGCACTGCCAGTCCCAACACGGGCCGGGTGTGGTTGGACAAGGTCCGCGTGACCTGCCCCCGCTCCACGTCCCAGACGCGCAAAGTCTCGTCGAGTCCGGCGCTGACCAGTTCCTTGCCGCCGGGCAGAAACATCGCCGCCAATACGCCGCGCGAGTGCCCCTCTAACAGCCTCGGCTTGGCGAGCTGGTCCGGCTCATACAGTCGAACAAGACCGTCGGCCCCGGTCACGACCAAAGCAGACGAGTCCTCACGCCAAGCCGCCGCCAACAGCAGATCCTTGCTGGCATGCACTCGCTTCAGCAGCGTACCCTCGGGCCAGCGGTACAGTTCCAACGTGCCGCGCCGGGCTGGTGCGCCGCCCACAGCCAGCAGCCGCTTGCCATCCGGCGCAAAGGCGAGATCGTGGACGTGGGCCAGTTCCGTCGGCAGCCGACGAAGCCGTTCCAGTTTTGGCCAACCGCGCACCTCGATGCCGGCCTGGGAGCCGACCACGACTTCCTTGCCGTTCGGCGCGAAAGCCAACGCCGTGATCGGCGGCTGAACCGCGTCAGTAGCTCCCGCCAGCCAGGCTAACGTCGCCAACAGACCCAGACTCATGCCAGCAACTCCTCGATCAACTTGCCATCCTGGTTGATTGGCACGGGTCGGCCATCCGGCGTGTGCAGCTCCCGCGATGGATCGACACCCAAGAGTGTGTAGATGGTTCGCGCCAGGTCCGATGGAGTCACTGGACGGTCGGTGGGGCTTTCGCCGATGCGGTCGCTGGCCCCGATCACTTGTCCGCCACGGACGCCGCCGCCGGCCAGCACCACGCTAAAGACGCGTGGCCAATGATCGCGCCCAGCGGAGGTGTTCAACTTCGGCGTTCGGCCAAACTCGCCCATGACCACGACCAGCGTCTCGTCGAGCAGGCCGCGCTCGCTCAGGTCGGTCAGCAGCGCCGACAACGCCAGATCCAGCGAGGGAATCAGTCCGACGCCGACCTTCGCGCCAGCGTAGCCTTCCTTAAGGTTGAGCAACAAGTTGTTGTGGGTGTCCCAGTCGGGGTTGTGGACGCTGACGAACGACACGCCGCGTTCGACCAGGCGTCGCGCCAGCAGACAGCTTTGCCCAACAGTGCGCGGACCATAGCGGGCACGCACCTCGGGTTTCTCGCGCGACAGATCGAACGCCTGCTTGGCCTGCGGTGAGGTAATCAGACGATAGGCCTGCTCGAAGCCCGGATCGACGGAGGCTTCTTCTGCTGTGCGTTGGAAGCGATCGAGTTGGTCGAGGAAGGCGCGACGACGCTTCATCCGTCCGAACTGGACGCCGGGGTAGAAGTCCAGATCGCGCACGCGAAAATCGGGTCGAGCGGGGTCGCTGTCCACGGCGAAAGGTTGATGAGCCGCTCCAAGAAACCCCGAACCAGCTGTCGGCTTGTACGTCGGCACCGCGACGTAGGCCGGCAAGGTCGGTTTGCCGCCGCGCTGCTGGCTGACGACGGCTCCAAAGCTGGGATAGTCTAGGACCGGCGTCGGTTTGTACCCCGTCAGCAGATAGCTGTTGGCGATGGCATGCTCGCCCAGCGGCGATGTCACCGAGCGAACGAGGGCGAGCTTGTCGGCCACTCGGGCGAGGTTTGGCATCAACTCACAGAGCCGCACGCCGGTCACGTTGGTGGCGATCGGGCGAAACGGTCCGCGCACCTCGCTGGGAGCGTCGGGTTTGAGATCGAACGTTTCCAGATGACTCGGTCCGCCATCGAGCCAGATGAGAATGCACGACTTGGCCTTGCCAGGCCGAGGCGTCGGAGCAGCGGCGCGGAGGCCGAACCAGTCACCCAGCGACAAGCTCAGCGCCGACAGCGTGCCCACTCGCAGAAGATCGCGACGGGTTGCTCCATCACTGCGGTGAGCGGATCTATTTTTCATTTTGTCGATCCATTTAGTGGTTCATAAGAAAATCCGACGAGTTGAGCAGCGCCCAGAGGAAATCTTCCAACAGTTCGACGCGGGACGCGGCTGTTGCTCCGTCGAGTTGCGTCCGCCAGTGCTTCCGCTCCGCGTCGGTCGGTCGCCGGCTGAGCGCTAAACGATAAAAAGACTCGATAATATCATCGTTGCTCTTGCCCGCGCGGATCCAGCGATGCAGCCGGCCGTTCGGATCGGCGACCTTGCGGTTGATCAGCTCGCCGTTGAGCTGATGTAGCTTGGCAGCCAGACCGCCACCTCGGCTCGCCGCGTCGCAGCCTATCTCTCGACCACAACGACCGAGAATGTCCAGAGCCGGAGCCGGTGTCCGGGGATCGACCAGGGCCACGGCTCGTGTACCCAGTGGCAAGTCGCCATAGCGGTCGGCCACATCGGTGACGTCGGCCAAGGCGTCGGCCAACACCTCCGGCGGCAGGGAACGACGGTAGGCGTGCGAGTAGAAGCGATCGTCCGTCGCGTTAGCCGGAGTCGTTGTTGCGGCTCGACCATAGGTTTCGCTTCGCGCGATCAACCGCAGCGTGTGTTGGATGTCGTAGCCGTGCTCCACGAAGTCTGCGGCGAGGCGATTCAACAAGGCCGGATGCGTGGCCGGGTTGGTGTCGCGCAGATCGTCCTCGGGTTCGACCAGTCCGCGACCGAACATCGCCTTCCACAGCCGATTGACCATTGCTCGGGCGAAGAACGGGTTGTCGCGCGCCGTCAACCAGTCGGCGAAGTGTTTTCGCTGGTCGCGGTCGGCTTGGAGATATTCGCTACCAGGAATCCGTGGCAAGGCCGGCTCTCCGGTGCGCGGATTGGTCACTGCTCCCCGTGCGCCGACACGCACTGTCCGGCCGCGTTCCAGTCGAGCGAAGACAGCAGCCAGTCCGTGGTAGTCGTCCTGGGTCCAGCGATCCAGCGGATGATTGTGGCAGTTGGCACATTGGAACCGCACGCCGAGAAACACGCTGCCGACCAGCTCGGCCTGACCACGGGCATCGGCTGCCAGCCGCGCGAAGTTCGCTGGTCCCTCCCGATGACTGTCGCCCACCGCCGTCAGTAGCGTCCGTGCCAGGCGATCGACTCCCGTTCGCTGCTGCACCTGTTGGCGGATCCAGCCGTGAAACGCCCACGTCGCCTCGGCCTCCGCCGGCAGCGTTCGCAGCCGCAACCACTGGGCGTAACGATAGGTCCAGTATTCGACGAACTCCTCGCTGGCCAGCAGGCGATCGATCAGCCTGGCGCGTTTGCTCGGCGAACGCTCGTCGAGGAACGTCTCGACCTCCTCGGGGCTGGGCAAACGACCGGTCAGATCGAGCCGAACGCGACGCAAGAAGGCGACATCGTCGGCCCTCGGCGAAACGGGCACTCGCAGCACTTCCAGCGTGCGGTAGATCTCGTCGTCGATGAAGTTGCTCCTCGGCTCACGCGAGAGATCGACCGGCGTTTCCGTCAAGGGCACAGTCAGGCGAATCGGCACGATTCGATCGAGAAAGCGCGCGAGGACGACATGCTGACCACGGCGGCGAATCGTTGCCGTGTCCCGGTCGTCGATCTCGATTGCCGACGGATCGCTTGCCGTGAAGACCGTCCAGGGCGTGACATCCTCGATCTTGCCGTGATCGAAGCGCGCCATGGCTCGCAGCGGCACGGTGCTGCCGACTTTCTCAATCACGCGAGCCTCGGGCTGAACCTCGAAGTGAATCAACTTCCGTAGCTGGCCGCGCGGAGCGCCGGCAGCGATCCACTGCACCAGGCGCTGGGCACTGTCGCTACCCGGCTCGATGCGAAGTCCGCCCTTGTGAGCCAACTCGCCGGTCGGCTTGGCCAGCAACAGACTCTCTTCAGGGTGAACGAAATTAATCCTTCGGCCCTCTAATTCATAGACAATTGCTTCGTGATCAGCAGCGGGATCCCCGCCCAGCAGCGACAGTCGGAAGCCGCCCCGCCCCAAGGCCGCCCCGTGGCATGCGCCGGTATTGCAGCCGGCTCGCGTCAGCACGGGAAGAATCTCACTGTCGAAGTGCGGCACCGTCCCCGAAGAGAATCCAACCACCGCGACCAGCAGCCCGGATAGGTTCATGGCTTCTCCTGTTTCCGCGTGGCGGGACGTTCGGCTGGGTTGCCGTAGTCCTTGGCCCACTTCTTGAGATATTCCTGAGCCTTGGCCGTGCCGTAGTTCTCCAGCTTGCCGCCATTAACCACAGCCTGAGCAATGCGTCCGAGTTCCTTGCGTGCTTCCTCGTTGGTTTTCACGTACTCCTCGATCTGCTTGGCCGTCTTTTCGACGGCGGCTTCCTTCGCGGTCTTCTGAATCATCGACCGCAGCATCCCGGTGAGTCGGACGTCCGGTTCCTTCGCCTTTCGCACCGGCGGTTGCATCTGTTCCTTTTCCAGCAACTCTTCGACGCGCGGGGCCTTGCCGCCTGCTACCTGGACGACCGCTTCCAGCACCTTGGGCAAATCGGCCTGGACGCTGGGCTGCACTAGGGCGAAGTTCGCTGTCACCTTGTTGTCCTTGGCCACCAGGATCGTCAGCGTGACGTTGCGATTCAGACCATAGCTGCCCGGTCCTTCCTTGCCATCGGGCGAAATGCCAATCGGTGCCTTGGGCATGGCATGTCGAACCCGCTTGAGCATGTTCTCCGCCTCGGTGGCATCGTCGGTCAACCAGACTATCCCGGAGGCGAGTCCGTCCTTGGCCCGCGAGGCGGTGTAGTTCATCAACAGTCGAGTCAGCATCGCCGACGGACGGTTGAAGTCATGAATGAACACCAACACGAGCGGCTTGCCCTTGGCCTGCTTGACGAAGTCCAACTCCTTGCCGGCGTCGTCGTCGTAGACGCCACGCACGGTGAATGGCGGCAACTTTTCGCCGACCTGCGGACCGGAAAACAGCTTGTCCTCGTCGGCAGACAGAACCACGACGAGCAGCAACAGAACCGAGATCGACAGGTTGAAACGAAGCATGGCAGGATTCCTTGAAGCGTAGAGAGTTCGAGCAGAAGACGAGTGGCCGAGGTCATAGTAACACGTTGGGGCGACTGAACAAAAGCATAAAGCGGAGTAGGTCGGCGTTCGAGGGGGGTACGGCTCGCGACTGCCGAGGTAGCCAGAAGGTTGGGACGGCGAAAAACTCGCGTGACAAGCGATCTGGATTGGTGCCATTCATGGTATTCCCAGACACAAACAGATTCCCTTTCCACCAATCCCAGGAGCAAGTATGTCTTCCGTCCTGAAATCGACCAGGGAGCGTTGGGACGACCTCCTAGAGGCGCTAGAGTTCGCGAAACAGCGATTCATCAACTGGGCGAATCGGAAGCTCATCAGTGCCTGGCAGCTTCAGCAGCTGACTGACTCGTACGCGCGGCGTAAGGCCCATTGGAGCGCCCAAGCATCGTCGGGGGCGGAGCCTCCCGCGACTGGGTTGCCCGCGCCGGTCGTGGGAGAATCAGCCAACGCCAAATTGTTACGCTACTGGTGCTTTCTGCACGAGGAAATCCACCGACTTACTCGTCGCAACTTATTCACGCTGAGTCAACAACACACTCTGCAAGACGAGGTACGGCAACATCGGATGGCCCTGGCCCGTCGGCTCAATCCCGGGGAAGAGATCGCCGACGCCTTGCCCGTGGAGGAGGACGACGAGGAAAGTGCGGCACAACCGCGTGTGGAACGCAAGCCGCCGCCTCTGCCCGTGCCCAAGCGGACCTTCTTGGAAATTCTGCTCGATCCCCACAACATTCAATACCTGCTGATAATCGGCGGACTGCTCATGGTGGTTGGCCTGGTAATTCTGCTCTGGGTCAACAACGTGTTCGAGGATCCCTACGTCGCTGCCTCGGCTCTGGGAGGAGCGAACCTCGCGGCGATGTTGAGCGGCTGGTATCTCGTGCTGAACACACGCTATCAGACGGCCGGTCGCGCGCTGACCTTGCTTGCCTGTCTGGTGATGCCGCTCAACCTCTGGTATTACCACGAGAACGATTTGCTGACCGTCGAGGGGCACCTCTGGGTCGCCGGCGTGGTCATGAGTCTGTTCTATCTGGCGTCGGCCTTGGTGCTGCGTGACGAATTATTCGTCTACGTGCAGAGTGGCGGCGTGACCCTGGCGGCGCTATTGATTCTGGCCAGCTGGCCGCCGTCGCCGGAGTTCTTCTGGCAGATTGCCGCTCCTTCCTCGCTGCTGGTGGGACTGGGGTTGTTGTCGATCCACATTGAGAGAGCGTTTCTGCCGGAAGGGGAGGAGCCCTTCACCCGACGGCGCTTTGGACTGGCCTACTTCTGGTCTGGCCATGCTCAACTCGCCGGCGGACTGTTGCTCTTGCTCGGCGCGTTCGTCGCCGGCTCCTGGCTCTATCAGCCGATTTTTCGTCCCCTGTTTGAGGCCAACCAGGCGACCCCCTCGCCGATGGTCGGCGAGTTGCGTTGGCTGTCGCTGCTGCTGGTTCTTGCCGGCACCTATGCTTACGTCTACTCCGATCTCGTCGTCCGCAAGGTCGGCTACTACGTTCATCTGGCCGCTGTTTTGATGTTGTGGGCGCTGATAATTTTGCTGGAGATCCTGCAACTCGAACTTGGCATCGATACGCTCATCATCGCGCTGTCGGTTGGCGGGTTGCTGCTCAACCTACTCCAGACCATGTTAGCCAAGGACAGCCCGTACACGCGGTCGTTCCCCGTGCTGGGCGTGGCCCTGCCGCTGTTGGCCGTGTTCCTCGGCGGGATGATCTACTTGCGAGCGGTCAGCACAAACTTGCGCGGTGTCTGGGCTACCGAATCGCTCACCTGGACGTACATTCTGGGCATGGCGATCACCGCGATCACGTGCCGGATCGGGGCCTATCTCTACGGCGAACGCAAGCCCGGTTTGGCCGCGGTGTACTTCTTCGCCACGGGAGCCGCCACGCTCACTGGGGCTGCCGCCCTGCTGGCGGTATTGAACCTGGGTGACTGGGAGCAACACGCGCCGATTCTGATGTTGATCCCAATCGTCTACCTGGTCACGTCGTATTGGTATGGAAGCGAGTCGCCGACTTCTCGCCCGCTCTTGTGGGTCGGTCACGCCGCCACCGTGGTCATGCTTATCGGCAGTCTGGCTTCGGTTGTGGAAGGCTTCACCACCCTGAAGGAACGCTCGTTGATCAACCTCTCGGTGGCGCTGTTCTTCGCCGAGGTGGCCTGTTTCTACGGATTAGCGGCCTGGCTGCACCGACAAGCCTTCGGCGTGCATCTGATGGCGACGGCGGCCACCGCTTCGGCCTGGCAGTTGATGGTCTACTTTGGCGTCGGCGTTGAGATCTACCTTCTGGTCTTCGCCGTGCTGGGACTGATCGGCTTGCTCGTCTATCGCTTCTCCGTGGTAGAGAAGGTGGGCACGCCCCAGCTGGCCGACGCTACCTTCCAGTCTGGCAATTGCCTGCTCTCGTTATCGCTGATTGCCACCGCCTTTCTGGCTCCGAGTCGCTTCCTGCCCAGCGCGCCGCCGTGGAGTTACGTCGGCTTGACGGCCTGTCTGTCGCTGCTCAGCCTGATAGCCGTCTACTTGACCCGGCATCCTGGTTGGCGGCGCTGGTACGTCGTGGCTTCGGTGGGTGGCGGCATGTTGGCCGGCTTTGGAGTGATTGTTCACTTGCTGACCACACTTTCGCCCTTGCAAAAACTCGAAGTCGTCAGCGTTGTCGCTGGACTGGCTCTGCTCATCGCTGGTCACTTTGGCTGGTATCAGGAGCAGGACAAGGAGAGCGATCTGGTCAGCATCAGCCTGTTTCTGGGAAGCCTGCTAGTGACCATACCCTTGGCCATCGCCTCGCTGGTCGATCGTGCTTCCGATCGGTTCCTCTGGCCCAACGAACTCGGCTTCTTCCTCGCCAGTATTGTGCTGTTGACCACGGGCATTTTGTTCCAGTTGCGAGCGACGACGATTATCGGTGCGCTGTCGACGCTGCTGTACTTTGTCACGCTGCTGCTGTTCGTCCCCTGGAGTCGATTGAACACCTTAGCCATCTTCATCATCGTTGGCGGTGGCACGCTGTTCGGACTAGGCTTGCTGCTGAGTCTGTATCGCGAACGTCTACTGTCGCTGCCGGAACGGGTGAAACGGCGTGAGGGCATCTTCCGTGTCCTGAACTGGCGCTGAGCAGAGGCGGGCGCTCTGGAGGGTCGCACAGAACGATTCTCCAGAGTGCATGGTCGCGAAGCTGGTGAACTGTCAGTGCCACCTCAGCGCAAGTAGATGGGGTTGGCGAAGATCCACGGACGAAGTTCGCCATCCAGTTCCAGCCAGGCTTCCAGACGATAGACGCCAGGCTCTTTGACCGTATAGCTCCAGTGGCGGCTTTCTTGCACCCGGGCCACCTCGACGCCATGTCGCAGCAGGCGCAGAAACGCCGGTATCGGCAAGGCCGCTTCCAGGGTCAGACCGCTCGTCGGCAGTTTCACCTCATCGCCCAGCAGCCCGACCACCTTACCGCTCTCCTCGCGGGCCAGGAAGCGAAACCCAGTGGCATCGCACATCCAATCGTGCGCGACGTAGGCCCGACCGGCTTTCAGCGCGGTCCGCAGCGTCTTTTCGTCGAGCCGCTCCGCCAGAACGTGTGTGCTGACGTTCCGGAATGAGCGATAATACGGATCGATATCTAGCTTGACGAGAAGGTCGCCGGGCTTCTTTCCCTGGGTCATCTGGCGAATTCCCGGTCGAAAGGTCGCGGTCAGCTTGCGCATCTGTTTGTCCTCGTCAACGTTGGTGCCGACCAGCACTGTTTGTTCATCGACCATTTTGACCAGCAGCACCTGATTATGATGGCAATCGTTGGCGGCAATGCCCGTGAGTCGACGCTGCTTCGTCCCCTCGTCCCACTTGTCGAGATAAACTGTCGGATAGTCGCACTGAAAGGCGAGCAACTCATCGGGATAGCGGCGAACAGCCTCCTCCAACTCGGCGACCTGCTTGGGATCAGTCAGCATCAACCCCAGGGCGAGGAGCGTGGCCTTGTCTTGCTTGGCATCATAGTGGCGATTGTAGATCTCCAATCCCGTCAATCCGTCGAGAGGATGCCCACGTCGTTCCTCGATGTGCGAGAGAAAGATCAGCCCCTCGCCCACGGTGACGGTGTCGATGAAATCGCGGCCCTGCAACTCCATGCGGTGCAGAATCGACTTTTCCGGATAGATCAAAAACCCATGCGTCTCGGAGCCGGGGATAAACAGTACACCTTCCTTCAGCCCGCGCCAGCGTCCGTCGATGAAGTCGCGCGGCGGGCGAAAGTGATCGCTGAGCAAGATAGCATGGACCTGGGCTTTTTTGGCATCAGCGAGCATCTCTGGCAGTGTGCCGCCGGTGTGGCTGGAGTCCTCGGCGTGGGCGTGCAGGATGCAGCGATAATCGTTCCAACCGGGCAAGGGCGGTAGTTGACGTCGCCGAGCCTGGAGTTTCTGCACGTCGGCATGCACGGCGGCGAGCCGGGCTAGTTTCAACCGTTCCAGATTGGAGCGTTTCCGCTTCGGGGGCGAGCCGACCGTCTCTGCCGCCACTCCCAGCGTCTGTGTCAGCATCACCCCAAGAACGAGCCAGAGCCGAATCATCGCCAACTTCTCCTTCCGCATCGGGCGACCCAGCGTCACACCATGCCCCTACTCGATGAGCCTACACGTATGGTCCATTGTACCCAGAACGTCGCGTCCAGCGAGAACCACACTACAGCCCAAGGTGTAGACCGGTTGACAGGGTGACTGTGGTTTATATGTCACCTCGCAGCCAACGTGATCCTCCTCGTCGACCTTCAGGAGAAGAGACCTTATGATGCCTTCCCCCCAGACGAACCGCCGGGAGTTCCTGACCCGCGACGCCACCGCGGCAGCCGTGGCCACGCTGACGGCAGTGGTCGGTGCGGCTGAACCGCTCAAGGTGCGCGTCGGCGTGATCGGGTGCGGCAGCGTATCGCACCAGTACTTGCCGCACCTGGCCAAGTGTCCTTATGTCGAGCTGGTCAGCACCTGCGACATCCGCCCCGAGCGGGCCAAAGCTCAGGCCGAACGCTTTGGCATTCCCCATCATTACCCGCACGTTAAGCAGATGCTGGCCGGGGCCGCCTTCGACTTGCTCGTCAACCTCACCGACATGCAGGAGCACGAGCATCTGAATCGACAAGCTATCGAAGCAGGCAAGCATGTTTGGAGCGAGAAGCCGATGGCCAACTCCCTGCAGGCCGGGCAGGAACTCGTCGCCGCGGCTCGCAAAAAGGGCGTGCGTATCTGGGGTGCGCCGGCGATGGTGGTCAGCCCGCAGTTCGCCTTCATGGCCAAGGTGGTGGCCAGCGGTAAGCTAGGGAAGCTGGCGGCGGCACACGCTGAGTACGGCCACACAGGGCCGGATTGGGCTGCCTTCTTCTACGAGAAAGGGGGCGGCAGTTTGCCGGATCTGGCGGTCTACAACCTGACCACGTTGACTGGTGTGCTCGGCCCGGCCAAAGCCGTCACGGCCATGACCAGCGTCCTCACTCCGACGCGGAAGATTCGCGGCAAGGGCGAGATCAAAGTCGTCGCCGAGGACAACGCGATGGTGCTGATGGACCACAGCAACGGGTTGCTGTCTCACGTTCAGTCCGGGTTCAACTACTTCAACCCGCACGGCCACGACGGCAGCAAAGAGCAGCGACACACGATCTCGATCTACGGAACGTCTGGGTACCTGGGGCTGGTCGGCTACGACTGGGATCCGCACGGCGTGGATCTGGCCACGCGAAGCGAACCCGTCCTCAAGCGACACGCTACAGATAAAGGAAATTTTGTCTGGCAAATGGGCGCATCTCTGGCCGCCGAGAGCTTGGCCACGGGCAAAGACCTGCTCATCACTCCCGAACACGCCCTACACGTTTTGGAGATCATTCAAGCCACCAACGAATCGCAGGCCACCGGTCGGCGTGTGCCGCTCCGTTCCACGTTCAAATGGCCCGTGATCGCCTGAGTTGTGTGTCGCTGGCCGATGAGACTCGTTGCATTGCGAACTTACTCGGATCAGGATTTTGGATTGGTCGAACTATGAGGGTATCATGCTTCGAACCTTTGCCATTGGTACAGTTCTCGTTGTGGTTGCGGCGGCCTTCTCTGCTGAACCCGACGTCGTATACCCAGACCCAGCCAGACGGCTGACCATCCGGGGTTCGGCTCGCGCCTAAGGCGGGTGCTAGGAACGAAACGCCTACCAAGCTTGCAATCTGTGCTGCTAACTAGCTACAATAACTACCCCAATATAGCGATTACTTCAAACCACTTCTCCGAAAGGTTTTATCGCAAATGCGTTATGCTTTTAGTTGGCAATCAAACCAATTTTCGGCGATTTGTTGAGGCAATGACATATTGCGAGGGGGAATGACGATGGCTTCCGTGAAAATCGAGTACGATCCTGTTCGAGGTGGTTTTTGTTTGCGTTTTGGTTTTTGCATGGGCGTTAAAGTTAAAGACAAACCTTTGTTCAATCGTCGTGTTTCTAGCATGAGCGATTAAAACTGGCCGCATCACTGTCCTGGAGAGCTCCTGGAATTATGGCGGCTTGCCGCTGCGCGGGATTGCTAAAACAAGCAACTGGTCCGAGGGGAGGTATCCGGTTGTTGGTAGCGAGCTTCGCATTGGTCCCCTTCAGCTTCGACAGAGTGTGGAACGGTTGGAGTTGTGGTTCAGCACAGGCCGCACGCTACCTCGCAAACACTGGGAACGCCAGGAGGAGCGCGGCGTCACTCTGTGGTTCTCGCAACGAAAGGTGTTGGCTGGCTGGCCGGTGCCCGGCAGTGGTTGGCGAGAGGCATGTCCGTTAGTCGCCGGTATCTCGATTGAGTTTTCGCGAATAACCACCACCTATCCAGTCACGGAGCTGCTGCTGGCCGTTGAGGATTTCAAGTGAGTCGTCACGGGTAGAACCTATCCAGAGAGGATGAAATGCATCCAGAATTAGGGATCGGTTGTTCGGTGCCTGAATATTGTTTTCTAGAGTAGCAGAAGTGGGGCCAATCTAGGACAACAATCGATGGAGTATTCGGGGAATGATGCGGTGAAGAGCCAAGTCCTAAGTTGTTCTCCAGGTAACAGTTGTCGACTATGGACTAGGCTAGTCACGAGTGCCGAAGAGAGGACTTGAACCTCCACTCCCTTGACGGGAACCAGCTCCTGAAGCTGGCGCGTCTGCCAATTCCGCCACTTCGGCTTGACCCATCTATCATAGATGTTGCTCACCGTTCGTCAAGAGGCGTTACTTGCCCGGCGTCAGGTGATCTTCCAGCGCCGTTCGAGGGTTCACGGGCGATTGGCGGAATCACGGAGGGCGAGCGCTCGCCGCTGGGAAAAGTCGTCGCTCGAATCGGACAACTCTCCTCTTCAACGTTGCTGCAAATCGCGTAAACTTTGCTAGAGATGTCCTCCCACCGTTGGAGTCCCACCGCCATGCGATCGCGTTGCCTGCTCTCCCTCTAGCAGCCCTAAGTCCAGCAGTTTCATGAGGTTATCGAAAGTACAGCGAGGTAACTCTAGGGACGATTGCCTGCCTGATTCTCTAGTTCGGATGCATGTTCGAGAAGTATACTGATTGTCACCTTAATCTTGTTGGTTGCTGGAGCACAAGGAGAAAAGCGACGTTGTTGGGCCAGGTGCCGTGAGGAACGAGTAAAAGAATCCTGACGACTTTTCTGGTAATCCGCTCGCCATCCTATAATTCTGCAAGCTATACTTGTTACCGGATGTCATGGCCTCAACAGATCAGCAATGTCGCGATCTAGCCTTGCGAGAAGGGAAGTCAGATGAAGAGGTCCATCCGGCTACGAGGCATGAATGGCCCGCTCAAAGGCCGTTTGTGGGAAGCCGCTGATCTACTTCGTGTTGGACGACTAGAAGCGTTGGAAGTCGTCATCGACGATAGCTCCGTAAGTCGGTATCACGCCGAAGTACGAGCCACCGATCGAGGTTGGCGAGTTCGCGACCTGGGCAGCACGAATGGCACACGACTCAACGGAGTACGACTGGGCAACGGCCAATGGCCGCTTCGCGCTAAGGATCTGCTCCAATTCGGCGAAGTGGCGGTGGTCGTCGAAGCGGTTTCTGATGGCGAACCGGACAGCGATCCAGGATCGCCGTTGCCCGACATGCGGGTCAGCGAAGTCAACTCGCGCAGCTGGCACGAGGCAATGGAAGGTCTGGCCTACGACACTCGTCAGGGGATACGTCCCGTCGAGCAACTCAAAGCCCTGGTACGAGCCGGCCATCATCTGGTTCACATCGCCAAAGAAGAGGATCTCCTACAGTCGATTCTCGACGATGCCGTTCAGGTGCTGGAAGCCCAGCGGGGAGCGATCGTCCTGCTCGATCCGCAAGACGGTCGACTGAAGATCAAAGCCATTCGTACCGGCAACGTCAACGGTCGCCCGGCGATGAACGGTCGTGGCGATCCGGGCCGATTCCAGTTCAGCCAAAGCCTGGCTCAACGCTGCTTCAGTCGCGGGGAATCGATCCTCTGCCACCGCATTGAAGAAGATCCGGAACTGGCAATGGCTCGCAGCATCGCCGAGGGAACCATGAACTCGGTGCTGTGCGTGCTGCTGCGAACGCCGCGTAAGTCCCTGGGCGTGCTGCATCTGGATCGCGGTCCACTGCAACGGCCCTTCACTGCGGAGGATCTCAACCTCGCCGATGCCATTGCCGCCAACGTTTCCGCCGGCATCGAGTGCGCTCAACTGCTCCGCAAACAGCGCGATCTGTTTCTCAATACCATCACCATTCTGGCCCAGGCGGTCGAACTGCGCGACGAGTGTACTGGCAACCACACCTACCGTGTCCAGCAGTACTCCATTAAGCTGGCGGAGCATTTGAACCTGCCCGAGGATCAACTCGAACTGTTGCAGATCGGTACGCCGCTGCATGACATTGGTAAGATCGGTATCGACGATGCTATTCTGCGCAAGCCGGATCGGCTAACGCCAGAAGAGTTCGAGATTATGAAAACGCACACGATCAAGGGAGCCGAAATCGTTCAGACCATTCCGGATCTCAAACCAATCGTACCGATTGTCCGCTCGCACCACGAACGCTGGGATGGCATGGGCTACCCAGACCGACTCAGCGGCGAGGGAATTTCTCCCTTGGCGCGTATCGTGGCCTTGGCCGACGCCTTCGACGCGATGACCCAGGATCGTCCCTATCGCAAAGGCATGGATCCGGAAATCGCCTTCAGCGAAATAGAGCGGCAGGCGGGCAAGCAGTTCGACCCGAAGTTTGCCGCCGCTTTTTTGGAGATTCGCTCCAATATCCTGGAAGAGATGCGTGCTCAGTCTGAGCAGCAAGGCACGACCCGCCGCACCCGGACCGTTGCCTCTGTCTGAGCGAACGCCGACAGCCGTGCAGAAGTTCCTCGATCTTGCCTCTACGCTGGCGGGTTATTTGTCCAGTCGCAGTACGTCGCCGTAGGTCAAACTCGGCAATGTAACCCGAAGCGTCTTGTCCTGGGCCGTGAAGGTCAGCTCGCCGTGATAGGCGCTGGCGACCCGGCGAATCGTCGGCAGGTCGCGCAGCACCAGTTCCACGGACTTGAGCGGCCCAGGAGCATAGTTGGCCAGCGGCAGGACGTAACCGGTCGGGGCCTCCAGTAAGCGTGCATCCACGGTACCGGAGACCGACAGCCGCGGTGGACCGGCGGCCTCGGCGATGTCCGCGCCTGGCAGGTGGAACACTGCGGGGTCGAGCGGCCCCGGCAGAGCGTGAGTGTTCGGTCCTCGATCAGGGACGCGTGGCGGTCGGGCCAGCAACCACAGGTAGGCTAGCCCCGGATGCCCCGCAAGGTAGTAGATCTTGCCCTTGCCCAGTCGGCGTGCCACATAAGCCGGGCTGTTGTCCGAGGCGAACCGCGCTCGGATCTCCACGTCGTCGCTCGGCTCGATCCGTTCCTGGGTCGCCAGAATCGGCATCCACGGCCCGCGACCGGCAAGGCGATCCAGCGGTTCCAGAAAGGCTAGTTCCTGCCGGGGGCGTAGGAACGTCTCGCGCTGCCGGGTCGTCACTCGCTTCAACCCCGCCAGTTGGTGCCAGTCGGTCATCGGTTCGCCATAACTGTCTTTCTGGCCCGAGGCGGCGGTGCCCAGCAGTACGCCGCCAGCTTCGACCCAGGTTTTCAGGGCCGGTACTAACTCGCGCGGCCAGTGATCGCCCACGACGATCAGCACTTTCTTGTCGCTCAGTTTGCCCGCGAGTACGTCCTCTTCGGTGACCAGATCCGGGGAATAGCCCAGAAAAGTGAGCGCTTTCCAGATCCCTAATCGCTCTAAATGGAAGTGCAGCCGAGTCTGACGGAACTTCGGCCCAAAAACGGCGTGGCCGGCGCGATCCAGAGCGATGGCGGCGAAGTCCCAACGCTCGGTGCTTTCGCTAACGAGCAGAGCCACCGACGATGGCACCGCCCGGGCCTGTGGCAAGAGATCCTCGACGAAGCCGACGCAGTGGGTCACATCGCGCAGGGCACGATAACGGCTAACAGCACGGTGGTCGATGTGGTTCTCGGTAAAGGTTTCATTCAGGCCGATGCCGAAGAAGTCGAGCATGGTCGCGCCGTGAGCCAGGTGCGTGAACGCCGAGCGCTGAAAGTTGGCGTCGGTGTTGCCGGGTGCATGCGGCATGTTGTACTGACGCAGTATCGCTCGCGGATTTTCCCTCATTCCCGAGCGGAAATGTTCGCTAATGTAACCGTTGACCATCGGTCCTAGCTGAGCCAACTGCCAGAAATACTCGCTGTGTCGGCCTAGGTCGGCGGCCCCGCGACGAAACCACTTAATGTACATCGTCGTCTGCGGATAGTAGAACGGATGACACGAGTAGTTGGCCCCGCATAGCACCTCCTCTCCCAGGGCGGCGCGGACCTCCTTGACGCCCTGAGCGGCGAACTCGATGGCGATGTCTTCGTAAAACAGCAGCGAATCCACGTACAGTCGCGGATTCTTTACCGCCGCGTTGGCGCTGCTGTCAGGTCGCAACGGGGTCGTGCCGACCACGCCCCACTCAGGCAGCCAGTAGTCCTTCAGCGGTCGATCGGCTCGATGTTTCTTTAACCAGGCGATCCAGCGCTGCGATAGCGCCTCGCTGGGCTTCAGGCGCTTGTCCTTGGCCAGATCCTCCGCCAAGAGCATGTCGATCCATTCGGAGAAGTGAATCTCGTCGCCATAGTCAAAGAAGCGGAGTTGATCGAGCAGACCATCGCGGAGCAACTGACCCTTGGCGCGATCGATGTTAGCGCGGGTCGGCGGATGGCGGTAACTGGTCACCATCCAGGAGCGGCTCGGCTTCAGCCCCAGGGCTTCGAGATTCTTTCGCTGGACGGGGCCACTGTTGGCCGGGTGCATGCCACGAAAGCCCAGAGCGACGTACAGTTCGGCATACTTGCGGCCATAGGCGTTATCCTGACCGAGCGGCATCCATCCCCCATGACAGAGCGGCAATGTCGGGTTTTTCCCCGGTGCGGGATGCTTCTTCAACTCCGCCAAAATGCGATCGATCGCCTCCTCGGGAGTGGTTGGCTCCTCGCCTTTGTTGGGATAGGGCGGCAAATAGACCCGCAATGGCGAGGGACCGGCCAGCTTCCGCGTCACCGTCGTCGCTCCCACGGGGCGAAGCTCGAGCTCGAACGGCTCGCCCGTGCTGAGAAACTGCACCGCGCCGAAGTGGGTCGTATCCTGGCCGCCTAGCCCCAGCCAGTCGCTGCTGCTGCCCGGGGCGAGATCGCCCACCTCGGCGGGGTCGGAATGGCTCCAGGGAATCCGATTGTAGACATGCGAGACACGGAAAGAGGCATTCTTCGTGCCGCGATTGGTGAACCGCGCCTCCCAGCGCGGCCCGATGGCATCACGCACCGCATCGAGAATCGGATAAGCACTGGTTCGCTGCGAGTAATGCTTGATCCAGCTGTCGCCCACGTCGCGCGTCAGGTAGAGCAGATCAATGTTGCGGTTCGCCGACCGTCCAGGCTCCTGCGGCTGCTCGACGCCGAGTAGTTTTAGCGTCGCCTTGCCCTTTTTGAGAGCGGCAATGGTGACCACCTCTTCGAGCAACCCTTCCGGTCCCCAGGGTGGATCGTGTTGTGCCTTCGCCTCATATTTGCCCGAGAAGGCAGCGTAGCGAACGCTGTCCTTGGTGCCCATCAGTTGATCGAGCAGTTGCTTGCCGTTCTGTTCGACGACGACGCGGAACCGGGCGTCCGTGAACGGCGGATACTCGTAGCGCACCCACAATCGATAGGAGCCGGCCTCAGGGATGTCCACGACCGCGTTCGCCGTGCCGGACTTTACCTCGGCAGGCAACGACAGCAGCCGCTCGCCGGAAATGTGATTGAAGCCGACCAGATCGACCATGTAGTTGCCCTCGCCGTTGCGGACGACCTTCCAGCCGTCCTCGACGAGGAAATCCTCGGCCTCGATCACCACAGCGGGAGCGGGACGAAACCCCGATTGCCCCCAGACGAGTGCAAGAACCAGCAGGCAGCTTGCCAGTGCAGCGCAACGCATCATGCGAGAACACTCCAGGACGCAGCGGTCGGCGAAGTAGAGCGAATGGTCGCAAGCCGACGACGCTGCGTCAAGCCCGGCCTGGCTTCCGCGAAATGCAACCGGTTCGGATCCGATGTTATCCGGTGCGTTCAGGTAGCTATCTCGCTACTACACTGAACCGATCAGAGCGAGCACGTTAGTAGCGTATTTGTATTCCCATCCCCAAAGAATCTAGTGCCCCACGACTCGCGATACTCGGCCTCATTCCTCGGTGTGTTAGTTCTGCGTGACGGTGACGATCGGTCCATCCAGATCGTCACCGACAGAACGACTGGCTTTCGCGAAGTCGGCGGTTGCCCGATACACAAACCCGTGAAGATGATCGCATTCCAACATTGGCAAGACAATACTAATTATATACAAGATCTTTATAATATCATTTATCGAGCGATTAAGAAATTATTAAAAAACAATTAAAATATTCAAAGTAGAAAAATCTTGACGATTTGAAAAAGAAGAATTAAAGTGAGACAGTATCAAGGAATCTCGCGTAAAAAGCTAGAGTGATTATCAAAGATTGTTATCGATTCGGGATCAAGGGGCTTAACCATGCTTACAAAAACAAGAATAGATAGATGGAAAGCAGTATGGTTCATAATGGCATGTATGACCGCTGCCTTGCTCTTTTATCCTGCGGGTGCCCCATACCGATTGGAAGAACGGCGAGATGCGACCAGTAATAGAGTTGAATTGCACGTTCCTCCTTCCTTACTCTCACTGGGGCAAGTATGGGAAGCTGCAAGATATGAATTAATTCTTCCCATATTTAACAATAGTGATCGCGAAGTTGAGATTGAAAAATTTATCACTTCATGTGGCTGCGTGAATATCTCACCTTCGCAATTGAGAATTCCATCGAGGGAATCGCGAGAAATCAGTCTCGAATTAAATTTATCACCAAAATACCACGAAGATTTCAAAATACGGATGCAGAAGATCTTTAATGGGGGGGGGGGAGTGGTCCAGATTCAATGTTTCGGTTTACCCGTTAATGAAGGAAAAACCGGACAACCGCATCGAATGGCGAATATCCGCTCAGGTACGATCCGCGATTGCACTCAAAACAAATCAGATCGAATTTGAGCCAGTTTCACGGTTATCGCAGCCTCCCAAGTCGATATCGATTCATATTACAGACCTCGTTGGACTTGACAATCTGGTTGCCACATCAGCATCAACGCATATCGATGTAAAAGTGGATAAATCCGAGGTGATTGATCGAGGGTATGTTGTTCAAATAAGCCCCAAAACAGCGTTCCCTGAAGGATTAACAAGAACAAGCGTTGAGTTAACACCCTGGGTGAATGGCAGGGATTTACCACCTACTCAACTGGACGTAATTTGCAAAATATTGCCGGATGCAGAAGTGGTGCCCGAGAGTATGGCATTTGGAATACGACCCATTGGGTCACGGATTATTGATTCATTTTATATTCGTTCAAGAACCAATGGCAAATTGATTCCTAGGAATGTGAAAGTAGAAGGTGATCACCTCTTTGTTGAGAGGATAAACGTATCGGAAGATAAAGTTGAATATCGTATAGATTATAGATTGGCGCGTGACAAGACCGGGAGATCAATCAAGTCGCATTTAGCTGGAAGTTGAATGTGAAGATGGGGTGGATGAAGTCGTTTCGATCGGTCTAACGCACTTTGGGAAATAATTGGACTGTGGTGATGAGTAAAGTTAGCGAGGTGCTTGTTTGTGATGCTACCGCAATTTAAATTCATATTCAATAGTAGGGAGGTAGAGCGTGTTACCATCAAGCAATACTACTCGTTTTGATTTTAGTCATTACAAACGCATCATTGTTACTATTGTCCTGCTTGTTCAGAATTGCATTGTTTATATTGTTTCAGCCCAAGCTCAGTCATTGACAGAAAGTGATCCATTTTTTAAATCGACTAGCCAGAGACAGTCTAGACTGAAATCGATAGATGTAACATTTTTAGTCAAAGAGTATCGACCAAAAGGAAGCTCAATTCCAATGGCGGTCAAATCTGATCAGATTCTGCGAAACAATGTGTCCATTGAATCAACCAATCGGATAGTGATTCAAGATGACAACTTGCTTCGCATCGAATCCAATCACTCGGCGTGGCATGCGGAAAGCAGCATATTCGTCCCAATCGAAAAAATTGCAGTATCGAATACAAATGAATCGCGATCATTCTATCCCAAAGGAAGAGGGACTGACCCTCAACCTAGCGGAAGCATCAGGAGCAGTTCTTCGACAAATCTGTTTGAGTATTTTTATCAACCGATTACACTATTCTCTAGGGGATTAAATAGACATTTTGTATCCCCAACGATACATTCATTTAAACCAACGGGCATTCAGCAGCGAATAAATGGCAATAATTGCCTGGAATACGTTGCTCAATTAGACCGCAATCTCAAAAGATCATTATACATCATCCCGCATTTTGATTATGCTGTTTCACGGATAACTCTTATTCGCCAGAATAAAATCGTTGAGCAAATTGACATTTCGTTTGTTAGAGACGAACAATCCGGCATGTTGTTTCCTGATTCATGGATTGAACATTACTATTCAATGGATGGCAAATTAATTCGACAGACCGAGTGTAAGGTGCTGTCAAGAACTATCAACAAAGCGTTACCAGCAAACCATTTTGACATCCAATTTCCTGTTGGCACTCGAGTTTTTGTCGCCAAAGAGGATAATTATTATCGCGTACAACCTGATGGCAGCTATCTCTTGCTTTCACGGTCTGCTGAAGAATTGCCTTATAAGAAATATTATCGTGAATCGTGGAAGTTGGCTCATTATTTTGGAATCTTTCTCGCGATATGCTTGGTAGGTCTCATTATCTCGCTCATCGTCAGGTTCAGAGTCAGAAATACTACGAAAGAACCCAGATGAGCAGCATGACACATTATCGCTCGTGGGGTGCTCTGGCGTGCTACGTGTTATTGATTATCGGAACATATTGAGGCATAGTTCAAAGCAGGGTAACACTTTGCTGTACAGAGGACTTGCAGAGGCATGACGTAACCTATATGTTAGCAACCATTTGCGGCCGACGCCGGGTCTCGCTTTGCGGCGTAGAGTGTTACCCTGGGGGTTCGTCGTTCTGAACAAGGACCATATTGACTAAGAAAATCAGCTATCTAGATTACTTCAGTTAGGTGTTACGTGGCTATACTTTTTTGGGGAGGAATTGTGATGAAACCTCTATACTTCAAACTGGCTGGATTATGCGTTCTTTGCTTGTCGGTTGCTATTGCAGCCATGGCCGTTGATCAACGCGCTGACGCGCAAGTTAGTAATGATAAGCCAAATTGTGACAATGAATGCCGAGAACGGAATGCATTTAAAGCCTGTGATTCAGATACACACTGTTATTTTTACACAGACGACGAAAAATCTTGCTTCTATTGTTCGAATCAAAGCAGTTACAGATGTAAACCGCAATTGTCGGATAAACTCGGTCAATGCTCGCCTACTTCTGTTAACATTATTCTTAATCGTACAGAAACATGTAACCGTGCTTGCCCTTGCGATATTCTGCCACCTCCTACCAGTCAATTCGTAGAAGCAATTCTTCCGGGTTCCGCGGTTGCTTATGATTCTGTAGTCGTAACTAAATACAGTTGCAAATAACCATAAAAACTTAATACTGCTGCTAGATTGTTAATTTGGATTTACTGGTATGCCAACTGGAACTTGCGAGACATACTCGTTTGAACAGATAATTGATTTTCGCCTGGATGTTACAGGGCGGCACTATGTCATTCATGGTTGTGCAAGCGATTGTTTTTGATAATTTTATTTAATTTTATTTGGGGATTGGGTAGAGTTATGAAACACAGAATGCAATTTTCTCAATCCAGGCTTGCCTATTCATTGATCGAGCTATTTATTGTTATGGCAATCTGTTCGATTTTGCTCGCATTAATTCTTGTTGCAGTTCAACATACACGACATACAGTTGCCCGTGTGTCATGTGCATCTCAACTGCGACAACTTGCCATGGCGATTCATATGTATCATGACACTCATCATCATTTTCCACCTGGTTGTTCTTACCCAAGAACTCCAAATGCTGTTGATTATTTCCCTGGAATGTCCTGGCATACTAGCATATTACCTTACATCGAAATGCATTCCTTAGCAGTACTAGCTCAAACCGCGTATCAGAACGATCCTCGTGGATATACATCACCTCATGCTATGTTATGTCAAACCATTGTTCCTGAGTTTCTGTGTCCTGCAGAATCACGCCGCATTAGCAGGTATCCAGAAATTCATGCAACCTGGGCTCACACTTCTTACATGGGTATAGCTGGATCGTCTCGTCACTCATTTGATGGGATTTTCCTTATTAATCAGCATGTCAAAATTTCCCAAGTTTCGGATGGCACTTCTACCACGATTATGATTGGAGAACGTCCGCCTCAGCCTGATGGCACTTTCAGTGGTTGGTACTCATTAGAAGGTCACACGATATGCCCTTTGTCGCAAATCCTTGGAGCTGATGATCCGATTCTTCCCGGCAGCATCAAGAACGGCTGTCAATTTCCTCCAATTCCAATCCCATTACGCCCCGGGAACACTTTAACGGATTGCCATTATGGTCATTTTTGGAGCCTTCATTCTGGTGGTGCTAATTTTGCCTTCGCGGATGGATCCGTTCGGTTTATTTCTTACTCGGTAGGTACGATTGTTGCCTCGCTAGCTACTCGTGATGCAGGCGAAGTCATCCCAATTTTCTAGCTTTCTTCTCTTTTGCGTTTACAATCAGAAGATCACCGACTTTACTTCCATCGTGTGAATTATATCGCATCAAGCCCAATACGTGAAGCTCATCCCATCACTACTCGAACTTAGGTTGGTTTCCTTTCCTTGTCATGAGGCGGCAGCGGATGCCGACGGAACTGGCGGGCGATGATCCAGTCGCCCAGCCACGGGCCGAGGAATTGCTCTAGCCCCAGCATCGGTTTGACGAATCCAGGAATCAACGCCTCGGCTTGGCGACGTTGTAACAGCCGCACCAGACGATCCACGACACGTTCGACCGGCCAAACGCGAAAGGGCACGGGCGGCGGCGTGGTCCAGGGCTGACCGTCCGGACCCAGCACCCGCTGGCGTAAGGGCGTGGCGACATGGCCCGGAGAAACGATGCCGACATGCACTCCATGCTCGGCCAGCTCGACGCGCAAACTCTCGTACAGTCCCTGGACGGCAAATTTGCTCGCACCGTAGACGGCGTAGGTGGGGGTACCGCGCCTGCCGACCAGACTCGACACCGCGACCAGAGAGCCGCGCGTTGTCTTGACGTGCGGAATGGCGTGCCAGGTTGGGTAAAGGGTGCCCAGAAAGTTAATCCGCATCACCCGCTCGATCGCCTCAAGCGAGGTTTGCTCGAACGCCGCTCGCATCGACACCCCAGCCGAGCAGAGGAGGATATCGAGTTGGCCGAACTGCTCCACCGTGCGTTCGACGGCGCGGCGACAAGCCTCGGCCTCGGTAACGTCCGTGGGCACAATCAGAGCGTGTCCGCCGTCATGCTGGATCTCGTCGGCGACTTCGCGTAGAGTGGCCTCCGTCCGCGCCGCCAAGGCTATGCGCACGCCCAGCCCAGCGAGCCGCACCGCCACGGCTCGACCGATTCCCGACGACGCCCCGGTGATCAGCGCGACCTTGCCCTGCATATCGTACCTCCTCGCCACGAGGATACGACTCCTTTGACAAAGCGACCAGACGTCCACCTAGGATAGCGAGTCATCCTCGATTCAGGTAGTAATTCCCAAGGATCGCGCTGGCCTCTACTCGACAGCTCGGCACTCGCCTGCATTTGGGAGTCCTCATAAGTCGAGGAGTACCGCCTCGACCAAGAAGTGCCCCTACGCGCTGGCCTCGGCGAGGAGACGGCGTAGCGTGGCCAGGTTCACCTCGTCCATGCACTTGTTGTCACCGTCTTCCTTGGGCGTCTCCAGAATCATTGGCAACTCGGTGAAGCGTGGATCGGTCAGCAGCTGGCGAAACGCTTCCAGCCCCAGTTGCCCTCGCCCCAGATGAGCGTGGCGATCGACACGGCTGCCCAGGCCCTTGACGCTGTCGTTGAGGTGAAAGACGCGAATTCGCTTCAGACCGACGATCCGGTCGAAGTGCCGCATCGTCGCGTCATATTCCTTGGCGGTGGTCAGGTCGTAGCCAGCGGCGAAGACGTGGCAGGTGTCGAAGCAGATGCCCAGCCGACGTGGAGCGGCAACCAACTCTAGCAGCCGCGCCAGCTGCTCGAAGCGATGGCCCAGCGTGGTGCCTTGCCCCGCTGTTGTTTCGATCAGGATGCGAATACGATAGTTAGAACATCGTGAATGGATCTCATCTAAAGCCCGAGCCACGCGCTGCAATCCGGCTTCTTCGCTGTCTTCGAGGTGTGCCCCGGGATGCATGACCAGATAGCGCAGCCCCAGTTGCTCGGCGCGGTGCATTTCGTCGAGAAAGGCCGACAGCGAACGCTGGTACAGCGTCTCGTCGGGAGAAGCCAGGTTAATGAGGTAGCCGTCATGGGCAATCGGCAGACGCAGACCGGTTTCCCGCAGGGTTCGGCGAAACAGACTGGCCTGGGCCTCGTCGATCGGCTTGGCCGACCACTGATTGGGAGCTTTGGTGAAAACCTGCACCGTGTCGCACCCCAACCGCCTCGCTTCTAGCAAAGCCAGATGCGGACCGCCAGCAATCGATAGATGAGCGCCCAGCAAGGGCATAGTCTACCTCGCAATCGGGGCCGGAGTTACTCGGCGATTTGCCTGGTCTCTCCAGTGAACACTTCGGTGTTGGGATACTGAGTACGCCAGTTGCCCAGAGTCGTGCGTTCGTAGAACATGGTCTTCAGCGGCAGGACTGGCTGTCCCGCTTCCAGCGATTCGCCGGTGTCTTGCCAATAGCGTTGCTCATTTAGTTGCAGCACCATCTTGCGGGGACGTCGAGCATCGGGGCCGGTGATGCGGAGGTCCAATAGGTGCTGTTGCTCCTTGGCCGTGAAGATCCGCACGCAGTCATCCAGATCGCAGTAGGTCACGCTCACTGCCGTCGTGCCGAACAGTTCGTTGACGATGTGCTGATCGGGACGAATCAAATTCCGCAGCGGATAGGCACGCGGCTGGCCATCGACGACCACGCCGATCACCAGGGTGTCGTCATTCAGCTGATGGCGAGCGGCCTGAATCTGCTCCGGCGACATGCCGGTATTCCCTGGTCCCGGTCGGCGATCCATGAGATTGGACAGAGGATCGGAACTGAGGGCAACGACCACGACTAGCACACAACCTACGAGAAGATAGATCGGCCAAAACGAAGAGGAGTTAGCGGTAGGATGCGACATAGACTCTCACAAATAGAGGCAGGTACCCCGACATGAACATTCTAGCAACTGAGCAACTTTTGGAGCAGTTGCGTCCGAGACAGACAGGCAAGAGCGGCAGCAACTGCTATAACTACCAGAAAAGGGCTGCCGCAATGATCACGGGGCCGCCAATCTGAGGGATCGACTCTGGGAGTGTCCGCGAGTGGCTCGGATCTTACTCGTTGAAGATGATGCGATGATCCGTGAAATGGTCCAGTTGACCCTGGAACTGTACGAGCATGAAATCGTCTGCGCTACCACGGGAGTGGAAGCGCTGGAACGAGCCAGACTCGATGCTCCGCAGTTGATCCTTATGGATGTCGGCCTACCGTTGATGGATGGCTACGAGGCAACCCAACGGTTGAAAGCGGATCCGGTCACACGGGGGATTCCGGTGATCGCCCTGACCGCGGCAGCTGGTCAAGAGGATCGCAAAAACGCTCTCGCCGCTGGGGCCGACGAGTATGAGACCAAGCCGATTGATTTCGATCGCTTGATGGCCAAGATGGAAACCCTACTTCAACGCTGAACCATGCCTTGCACGTCATGGGACGAACTCGAGCTATCTACTCGCGCGCTGCGAGAAGCGTCGCATCGCCTATGTGACGACCTGACGCCCGATATGCTGGAACGGTTCCTCTCTTCGGGGCAATTGATGGTTCGACGAGCCGAACTGTTCGCTGACTTGGTTCTGCAACGCCAACTCGATCTAAACGACTCGAAAGTTCGCCACGATCTGCGCGGCCATCTGGGAGCCATCATCAACTATGGCGATCTCTGGCTGCGCCGAGGCAAGCAGCTGGGCCTGAGCCGAACGCCAGAGTCGCTCCGCGAACTGGTCGCCGCCGCTCGACAGACGTTGAGCGTCCTGGACGGAGCCAAGCCGTCCGCCGCTAACACGCTCATTCGCTCTGCCGCGCCATTGTTGCCCAGTTGGTCTCCGCCTACCCCCGAACGAGGCCGACTACTCGTCGTCGATGACAACCCCGAAAATCGCGAGCATCTTCAGGAGATGCTTGAGCAACTGGGACATACGGTGCGTGTGGCCGAGCGTGGCCAAGACGCCCTCAACCTGGTTCAGACCGAGCAGTTTGATCTGGTTCTGCTCGATGTGATGATGCCCGAGATGGACGGTTTCGCCGTGCTGGAGCATCTCAAGGCTCATGACACCCTGCGACATATTCCCGTGTTGATGGTGTCGGCCCTGGACCGCATCGATAGTGTCATCACCTGCATCGCTCGCGGAGCAGAAGACTACCTGATTCGCCCGCTCAATGAGATGCTGTTGCAGGCTCGACTCAATGCCTGCCTGGAAAAAAAACAACTCCGTGATCGCGAGATCCAACACTTACAGCAGATCGATCGACTGTTGAATGCGATTTTCCCTCCTGAAGTGGTCGAGGAATTGAAGCGCGACGGCGTCATTCAACCGCGACGCCATGACAAAGTAGGTGTTTGCTTTATCGACGTGGTTGGCTTTACCAGTTACTGTGATCAACACGCGGCACAGCCCGAAAAAATTGTCGGTCAGCTGGAGTGGTACGTCGATCGCTTCGAGAAGGTAGCTCACAAGCATCGGGTGCAGAAGATCAAGACGATCGGCGACGCCTTCCTGATGGTGTCGGGGCTGCTGCGTCCGGTGAATAACCCCGTGCTGCAACTACTACGCTGTGCCGTCGATCTACTAGAGGATATCCGTAACGGCCCAGCGAACTGGCAAGTGCGTGTCGGCATTCACGTCGGGCCGGTGGTGGCCGGTACTCTAGGAGAGTACCAGTACTCCTTCGATCTCTGGGGATCGACGGTGAACATCGCCGCTCGCATGCAAAGCCTCAGCCGCCCAGGAGCGATCACCCTGTCCGAGGCGGCCTGGGAGGCGATTCGTCCCTGGTGTCGGGGTTGGCCGCGCGACGCTGCCGTCCGTGGCATCGGAGCCATGACCGTCTGGGAGTTCGACGATTTTATTGAGTCACCGCCCGAACGCTAGCCGCCACGAGGCATCACTTGGCTGAGACGATGTCGATTTGCAGTTTGCCCAGTACCTGCGAGATGGGCAACAACGGGGCGAGAGTCTCGACCTTGTCCCAGCTTTGATCGGCCATCTTCAGATGGGTGGCTCCGACGCCGCCCTGTCCTAGCACCGCGTCCAAGGCCGTCCATTTGCCGCGCACCCAGACTTCCGTCCACATGTGGAAGCCGAAGTAGGGACTCTTGCCCGGCTCGCGAACGTAGATCAGTCCGATCGCCGTCCGAGACGGGATGCTCTGGGCCCGACACAAAGCAGCCAGCAACAGCGCGTGCTGGCGGCAGTCGCCCTCCAGATCGTTGGCGATCTTCGAGGCATTAGGAAAGCCCACTGAGGTGGAAACTTTCATGTTGTCATGAACCCATTTCTCCAACAGCAGTGCCTTCTTCCACGGGTCGTTCTCCTTGCGGGTAATGGCTCGGGCCAGGGCACGGATGCGGGCATCGTCGCTGTCGATGAACTGGTTGCTGGTCAGGTACTCCTGCCCTGGTGACATGGCGTTGTCATTCGTGCCGGGTCCGCGCTGGGCCGTCACGACCAGTTCGAGACTCTTGTCGGTGGCGTTGCGAATCGTCTGCCGGGCATCCTCGGCGAAGACTCGATCGAGTTTTTCCTTCCAGGTGACGCGATAGACCGCTGTTTGCGTCTTGTACGGTTCATCCAGCGTCTGTCGGACCGGGATGTTGATGTTCAAGCCGAAGTCGGGCAAGCGATCGGGAGCGACACCTTCTTTCAGCGCCGCCTCGCGCGTGGTCTTGTACAGGGTGACCACTCCCAGGCCGGGCATCTCGAACTGTTCGCGAACCGGCATCATTTTGCTATCTAGCCAGATGGTCTTCGACGGTAGCTGCACCCGTGTCTCCCCCACCAGGACCGCGTCGGGGGTCGTCTCCACACGCAACAGAACCGCCGGCTCGCGACTGATGAGCAGTTTGCCTTCCTTGTCCTTTTTCATCAGCAATTGATCGACTTTTTCCTTATCCTTGACCTCAGCGCGAATCGTCAACGGCCCCATGAAGGCCAGCTCAAAACTGGTCAGGCTCAGCTTGTCGCTCGGCTTGGATTTCTTGCGCTGGAAGATCGTCTCTTGAGCGTATAGCCCCAGACACTCCTCGGGGAACGGCAGCTTGCGCGTCCCCTGTACCTTGTCGTCCAGGGATACCGTCAAGGTAATCGCGCCGTCGGCAACCTGACCGACGATCTTCTGCTTGGGCGGCATGCCGATGGTCTGGGTCAGTCCCAGTTCCAGCACCTTGCCGTCGGCGGTTTCCACGCAGGTCTGTTCGAGGGTGATGGGCACCACGCCGCCATACCGCTTGATGACCAGGTGCATAGCATGCGTCGTGCGATAGCGGAGCTGATCGCCCTCGCCAGTCTGAGTGACCAAGCGGTGCGTGTGGCCGACTTTCAACCCCTCGAAGTAAGCCGCCTGCCAGAGGTCCACTACTGATTTCGGCTCAATCTTTTTGGCGGGCTGCTGAGCGGCACCAACGGGAGCCACCGTCAGAGTCAGGACGAGCAAGCAGACTAGGAATCGCAGCATGATGGACCTCGTGAAAGCAGAAGTTGGGCAAACCGGCGCGCTGTGCTAGGATATGTTAGTCGTAATGATGGATCGAACCAATGGCCGACCTGTCCGAACAGACACGAGTTGTCGAAGCCGCCCGAGAGCGATTGCAGCCGGTCTACGTCCAGATCAGCCGGGTTGTCGTCGGTCAGACGTTACTGCTGGAACGGCTGCTCGTGGGGTTGCTCACCGGCGGACACGTCCTGCTCGAGGGCGTGCCGGGACTGGCCAAGACCTTGACCGTGCGGACCCTGGCTCGAACGCTGCGGCTGAGCTTCCAGCGGATTCAATTCACGCCCGATCTGTTGCCCGCCGATGTGATCGGCACGCAGATTTATCATCCGCGTTCAGGCGAATTCTCCGTCAAGAAAGGACCAATCTTCGCTAACCTGGTGTTGGCCGACGAGATCAATCGCGCGCCGGCTAAGGTGCAATCGGCCCTGCTCGAAGCGATGGCTGAGCGACAGGTGACGATCGGTGACACGAGCTTCGTTCTCGCCGAGCCGTTCCTCGTCCTCGCGACGCAGAATCCGATCGAACAGGAAGGCACCTATCCCTTGCCCGAAGCTCAGGTCGATCGCTTCATGCTCAAGGTCAAACTCGACTATCCCAGCAAGGACGAGGAGTTGCGCATCCTTGATCGGATGTCGGCGATCGAGCCGGCCTTGTTCGTCGAGCCGGTACTCGAGCCATCGGAGATATTCGAGCTGCGAAAAGTAGTTGATGCTGTCTACCTTGATGAGCGGATCAAGCGCTACATTGTGGACCTGGTCCACGCTACCCGCCGGCCCAGCGAGGGACGAGCGGATCTGTCGGCATATATTCAGCTGGGAGCCAGTCCACGGGCGACGATCTATCTGGCGCGGGCGGCCAAGGCAAACGCCCTGTTGCAGGGCCGACCTTTCGTCACGCCCGAGGATGTCAAGGCCGTCGCTCTGGACGTGCTGCGGCATCGAGTGACCTTGACCTACGAAGCCGAAGCCGAGGAGTTGACCTCGGAAACGCTTCTTGATCGAATTTTGGCACAGGTGGCTGTTCCATGAAGCAATCGTCTGGAACCTTGCTCTATCGACGTGGCGGTGACGGTTGGGAAGTGCTATTGGTGCATCCTTCGGGGACGTTCAACCGTCGCGCTCCTTGGGGCATTCCCAAAGGCATCATCGACTCCAACGAAACGCCGGAACAGGCCGCCCGACGCGAAACCTGGGAAGAGACCGGCATTCAAGTTGAAGGCGAACTGGTCGATCTAGGATTCATCGACTACACCCGGAGCAAGAAGCGAGTCTACTGCTTCGCCGGCCCCGCCCCGGAGGCATGTTCGCCTCGCTGCGCCTCCTGGGAGGTCGATCAGGTCTGCTTCGTGTCGATCGAACGGGCGCGACAGATCATGCACCAGGATCAGGCGTTGTTTCTGGATCGCTTGCTGACGTTGCTGACGCCGTCGTCGTAAATCTCACACGGAGGGCTGACCATCACGGAGGGC